>CAVSUK010000010.1:0-60501 GCA_963731095.1 uncultured Gaiellaceae bacterium | reverse complement strand
TCCAGACGTCGCCCTTCAGGCGCTCGAGGTAGATCTCGACCGAGTTCGCGTACGACTCGTCGGTGAACACCTTCTGCATGTTCGGGTTGCCCCAGCAGGTGTGGATCCAGACCTCGACGTCGTCGAGGCCCTCGATCTCGCGGTTGAAGCAGTCGACGAGGAAGTCGAGCAGCTTCGTCTCGTTCGGGTAGTAGCAGGCCATGAAGTGGAGCGTCGGCTCCTCGATCTGGATCACCTTGCAGCCCGAGGCGGCGAGCTGGCGCAGCTCGAGGTTCATCGCCTCGGCCATGTCCCAGGTCACCTGCATCTTGTCGTCGAGGTCGTAGTGATCCGTGTGGCTGTCGAGGAAGAAGGCCAGCACCTGCGCCGAGCACGTCCCGAACTTGATCTGCTTGCCCGACGCGGCACTCTGCTGCGCGATCCGCCAGATCTTCGCGTACTCGAGCGGGTTCTTCGGGTCGTGCTCCACCTTGTCGACCACCCTGGGCCACCGCCACGTCTTGTAGATCGAGTCGAGCATCGTCCCGACCGGATAGGCGAGCAGCGGGGAGCGGGTGTTCCGGGTCTGCAGCTCCTCGTGCTCGAAGCCCTTCCAGCGCTGCAGCGGGTAGTGATGCCACGAGCGGCCGGCAACGTCCTCGTCGAGGTGGTAGTCACCCGTCGTCAGGATGTCGAGCCCGGCGCGCTCCTGATCGGATACGACGATCGCGTGCGCGTCGCTGAACTGCTCGCGGAACCAGGGGTCCATCATGGCCGTGTCGAGCGGGCGGCCCCACATGTTCGTCGTGTACCAGCGGGGGCGGGGCCACGAGCCCGTCACCGTCGCCGGGAGCATCAGGTCCTTCGTCGCCGTGAACACATCGGCCTCCTTGTCTGGGGTGGAGGGAGTCGGTCAGGCAGGTCGGACAGAGTAGAGCGGTTCGCCGGCGGCTGAGACGAGCGCATCACCTGCCGAGTCGAACAGGTGCAGGCGGCTCCCGTCCAGGGTGACGCCGATGGCGGCCTCGGTCCGGACGTCGAGCGCCGGGTCGACAAGCGCTTTCACGAGGCGGTCGCCGAGGTCGAGGTCGACGACCGTCTCGCCGCCGAGCGGCTCCGTCGTCACGACCCGCGCCGCGATGCCGCCGTCAGCGGCGATGCCGACGTCCTCCGGGCGCACACCGAGGACGCACTCCGAGCCTTCCTCCACGGTGCCGCGCAGGGCGCCCGCGGCTCCCTCGGCCAGCGTCGCCACGAACCCCGGGCCGCGCACCTCGAGCGCACCGCCCTGCCACGCAGCCTTCACATGCAGGAAGTTCATCGGCGGCGAGCCGACGACGGTCGCCACGAAGCGGTTGGCCGGGCGGTGGTAGATGTCCTCGGGAACGGCGACCTGCTGCGTCACCCCTTGGCGCAGCACCATGATCCGGTCGGCCATGCTCATCGCCTCGACCTGGTCGTGCGTCACGTAGACCACCGTGCGCCCCAGGTCACGCTGCAGCCGCTTCAACTCCGTGCGCATCTCGAGCCGGAGCAGCGCATCGAGGGCCGAGAGCGGCTCGTCGAGGAGCAGCGCCCGCGGGTCGCGAACCATGGCGCGTCCCAGCGCGACGCGCTGGCGCTCGCCGCCGGAGAGTTTCGCCGGCTTCCTCTTCATGAGCGGCTCGATGCGCAGCACCTGGGCCACTTCGGCGACGCGCTGCTGGATCTGCTGCTTCGGCACCTTTGCCTGCTTGAGAGGAAAGGCGAGGTTGTCGTACACCGACTTGTCCGGGTAGAGCGCGAGGTTCTGGAACATGATCGCGATGTCGCGATCACCCGGGTAGACGTCGGTGATCCGCTCGCCGCCGGCGTAGACGTCGCCCTCCTCGGGCTTCTCGAGCCCGACGATCGTACGCAACAGCGTCGTCTTGCCCGCCCCGGGGGGGCCGAGCACGGCAAAGAACTCCCCGTCCTCGACCGCCACCGACACGCCGTCGAGCGCAGTCACCTGCCCGAAGCGCTTCGTGACGTTCTCGAGCCGGAGGTCGGCCATCAGATCGCCAGGTCCGTCTCGCCGTCGAAGTGCAGGACACGGGACGGGTCGGCGACGAGACCGACGTTGTCACCGATATGCGGGCGCTTGCCCGGGGAGGCGACGACGCGCAGCGGGTGCTCACCGACCTCGAGGTGCACGATGTCCTTCGCGCCGAGCGGCTCGACGAGCACCACCTTGCCGCGCAGGTGCGCCGAGACGTCGTCGGGTGCGACGATCTGCACCGTCTCGGGACGGATGCCCATTGTGAGACCGGCCGGCTCCCGGCCGAGAGGAAGCAGCTCCGGCACGAGCCCTGCCGGCACGAAGTTCATCTGGGTGGAGCCGACGAAACCGGCGACGAAGCGGTTCCTCGGCCTGTGGTAGATCTCGTGCGGCGTGCCGTACTGCTGGAGCTCGCCGAGGTTCATGACGGCGATCTGGTCCGCCATGCTCATCGCCTCGACCTGGTCGTGGGTGACGTACACCATCGTCTGACCGATCTCGTGCTGGATCTGCTTCAGCTCGGTCCGCATGTACGCACGGAACGCGGCGTCGAGGTTCGAGAACGGCTCATCGAGCAGGAAGATCGCCGGCTTCACGATCATGCTGCGCCCGAGCGCCACTTTCTGCAGGTCGTTCACGGAGAGCGCCCCGGCGCGACGGTCGAGGCTGCCCGAGAGGCCGACGACCTCGGCGACACGACGTACCTCGGCGTCGCGCTCGGCCTTCGACATCCCCGCCTTTCGCACGGTGAGGCCGAACGCGAGGTTCCCGTACACGGTCATGTGCGTGAAGATCGCGTAGTTCTGGAATACGAAGCCGACGTTCCGCTTGCCGGGCGCCACCTTCGTGATCGGGCGGTCGTCGAAGAAGATCTCGCCGTTCGTCGGGCTCTCGAGCCCGGCGATCATGTTCATCGTCGTCGTCTTGCCGCAGCCCGACGGGCCGAGCAGTGCGATGAACGACCCGTGCGGCACGTCGAGGTCGAGGTCCTTCACGGCGACGACGCCGCCCGGGAACTCCTTCGTCAGTGAGTCGATGAGGATCCGTGCCACGGCTACCGCTTGATCGCGCCGAACGTGAGGCCGCGGACGAGGTACCGCTGGATCGCCAGCCCGAGGATCGCGGGTGGGATGATCAGCACGAGCCCCAGTGCCGCCTGCGGCCCGTACTCCTGGCCGGCGCCCGCGGACTGCAGTCCGTTGAGGAACACCGGCGCCGTCTCGACTTTCTCCCCGGAAAGAACGAGGGCGAGCACGAAGTCGCTCCAGTTGAGGATGAACACGAACAGCGTCGTCGCGGCAAGCCCGCCGCGCACCTGCGGCAGCACTGCCTTGAAGAATGCCCCCCACTGGCTGCAGCCGTCGACGACCGCCGCCTCGGCGATCTCCCGCGGCACTTCCTGGAAGAAGCTGCGCATCAGCCAGACCGCGAACGGGAACGTGACCGCACCGTAGATGAGGATCAGCCCCCAGTACGTGTCGACGAGGTGGAGATAGGAGTACATGATCAGCAGCGGGATCACGATCGCGATCGGAGGGAACATGCGCAGCTGCAGGATCTGGAACGGCAGGAGGGGGCCGCCCGCCCGGTAGCGCGCGATGCCGTATGCGGTCAGCGTGCCGACGATCATGGCGAGGAGCGTGCCGCCCGTTGCGGCCACGATGCTCGAGACGATCGAGTCGGTGGCGTTCGTGGGGGCCGCCTCGAAGAAGCCGGTGTCCTCCGAGAGCCCGAAGATCTTCTTGAAGTTGTCGAGCGTCCACGTCTCGGGAACCCAGTGGACGCCGTCGATCGGCTGCCATTCGTCCTGCGGCTTGAACGCCATCGTGACGATCCAGTAGAGAGGGAAGAGGAAGACGATGCCGAGGAGCACGAGGACGATCGCCTTCAGGATCGTGCGCAGCCAGCTCCGCTCCGTCATCGGGCCGTCGCCTCCGCGTCGAGTGCCTCCTCGAGCGACACCTCGGGCACCTTCTCCTCGGCTGTGACGAGCTCCTCGAACGACTCCTGTGATGCCTTCTCGATCGGCCTGATCGCCCGCATCGCGATGATGCTGACCATGATCAGCATGAGGATCGCGACGGCGCTCGTATAGCCCCAGCGTGTCCCGATGAACGTCTCCTTGTAGAGGTAGACGGACATCGTCGTCGACGCGTCACCGGGGCCGCCCTGCGTCATCAGCCAGGCCGCGTCGAAGATCTTGAGCGCTTCCATCGCGCGGATGATCAGCGCGATGAGGATGATCGGCTTCATCATCGGCAGCACGAGGTGCCAGAGCTGGCGGTGCCAGCCGGCACCGAGGATCCGTGCAGCGTTCATCTGGTCATCGGGCAACGCAACCAGGCCGCTCAGCAGGATCAGGAACATCAGCGGCGTCCACTGCCAGATGTCGGCGATGGCGACCGAGTAGAGCGCGATGTCGGGGTCGGTGAGCCATCCGATGTCGACCGTGCCCGGGAGCAGCCAGGTGAGCGCCGCGTTCACCGGGCCGTCGCCCTGGAAGAGCATGTAGAAGATGAAGCCGGAGACGGCGGGGACGACCATCATCGGCAGCAGGAAGACGACGACGAGCAGGCTGCGCCCGCGGAACTGCTTGAGGAACAGCAGCGCCAGGCCGAAGCCGATCAGGAACTCGGCGCCGACGGCGATCACGGTGAGGAGCACGGTGCGCCAGAGCGCCGACCAGAAGGCAGGGCTCGTCAGCGCCTCCCAGTAGTTGTCGAACCAGAGCCAGTCCTTGTAGGCGTCGTACCACGGGTTGCCACTCTGGGGCGTCCAGCCCGTGAACGAGATGTAGATGGCCATGACGGCCGGGAACAGGATCACGAAGAGCAGCAGCAGCTGCCCCGGCGTGATCAGCGTCTGGGCGACGGCACCCTCTGAACGGCCCGAACGGGCCAGCAGGCTCCTCCTGGGAGCCTGCTGGCCCGGGGCCTCCGAAGGTGGGCTCAGACGACCTTCGGCCAAGCCGGCTGCTGTGCCCGGAGCGCCTTGATCTGCTTTGCGCGCCCGCGGCGGTTCGTGATCTTCTCCCAAGCCGCAGCCGCATCCGCCATGGCCTGCTCGGGCGACTTCTGCTTGGAGAGCACCTTCTGGAGCTCGTTGTCGAGCGCCTGGGTGTACTCCGCGGCACCGACCATCGAGGCGATGGTGGGAGCGGTGCGGGGGATGATCGTCTTCAGCTTGTCAGCCGCGTACGGCTTGTACGAGGCCCGCACGAGCGGGTCGTTGAGCTGCGCCGGGCGGTTCGGGTCGAAGTACCCGGCCGGGTTGCCCGTGTACCAAGAGGACACGCGGCCGCCGGAGATGTACTGCAGGACCAGGTACGCGGCCTCGTGGTACTTCTTGTCCGCGAAGGCGTTGACACCGAACTGCGAGTTGAAGTAGATCACCGACCGGCGGACGAGCTTCCCGCCGACGTTCCGGCCAGGTGCGAGATCCGTGCGCAGGTACTTGCCGAAGCCCTTGTCGAGCGGGCTGCCCTTGACGATGAACTTCGTCGCGTTCGAGAACACGCTCGCCATGGCCGCCTGCCCTGCACCCAGAGCGGCGTACTGCTCGGGCCAGCTCTTCGAGAGCGTGTCGGGATATGTCCACGCCATCGAGGCGAGGTGCTCCGTCGTCGCCTTGATGCCCTGCGGGCTGTCGATCTGCGGCTGGGCGGTGTTGGCCTCGAAGTACTGGCGGTTCAGCTGCCCGCCCGGACCGCCCAGCGAGACGTACCGCATCATCCAGTTGACGTAGCCCCAGTACGGGTTCTTGAGGTCGACCGAGCCGTACAGCTTCTCATCTGGGCGGGTGAAGAACTCGGCCACCTGCGCGTGGTGCTCCCACGTCTTCGGGAACTCGAGGTCGCGGCCGTACTTCGCCTTGAAGTCCTTCTGGTTCTTGGCATTGTCGAACAGGTCGACGCGATAGGCCCAGACCTGGTAGTCGCCGTCGGTCGCGACCGACACGGTCTCGCCGTTGAACTGGTTCAGGAGCGCGTTCGTCGCCGCGCCGCCGGCGAGACCCCACTTGGGGTCGGTCCAGTCCGGCTTGTACTTCTTGACGAAGTCGTCGAGCGGGCGCAGCAGCCCGGCGGCACGCATGTCGCCGTTCGTGTTGTACCCGTTCATCTGAACGATCTGGAGGCTTCCATCCCGGGTCGAGATGGTTTGCAGGTTCTTCTGGTCGTTGTTGTCCGGCGTCGAGAGGACGAACTGGAGCTTGACCCCCGATTCCTTCTCGAGCTGCTGCTGGACGGTCGGCGCAGTCTTCGTCGGGAACGGCTTGTTCAGCTGCCCGACGGCGCCGTTCCAGATCCGCCACCTCAGCGTGATCGGGTTCTTGCCGTTGTTCGTCAGCTTCTTCAGCCCGGCGATCGCCCGCCCCTCGGCGGAGTTGTCCGGATACTGGTACCGCGAGGCGCCCGGGAACCCGGTCGGGCCGCCCGCCATGCCCCTCGAGAGCGCCTTCTTGCCGAGGTGCCGGTTGTACGCCCCGGCCGACCAGCCCTTGGCGGCCGCGCTGCCCTGCCCGAGCATGAGAGCGGCACCCGCGGCACCGGCGCCTGCGACGAAGTGCTTGCGGCTCAGGCCACGGCCGCTCGCGTCCTCGCCCTCGGGTTCGACCGGCTGTTCGAGCCTGCCGTTGTCCTGCATTGAAGCCTCCTTCGTCGGAGACGAACCGGAACTGTCCAGTACAGTTCCGAACTGTTGTGCGCGCGACCCTACCTGCCGCAAGCTGAATTGTCCAGCCCGATCGACCATTCCCCGCGGCCGCACCGTTGACGGAGTATCGCCACGCTGCTAGCGTCGGCCGGCACACAGTTCGGAACAGTCTGGGAGAGGAAGCGCGCTGACCTCGGAGCCCTCAACCCGCGTGAACCTGCCGGTGCTGATCGCCGGGGAGCTCCGTGCTCGAATCACGGACGGCGAGCTGCGGCCGGGCGACCAGCTGCCCGGGCATCGCGACCTGGCGGCGCAGTTCGGGGTCAGCCTCGGCTCTGCCCGCGAGGCGATCAGCATGCTGATCGGCGACGGGCTGATCGAGACGCGCGCCGGCCGGGGGACATTCGTCGCCGAGCCGAGCCGGATTCCCGCAGGTGCCGACGAGGCACCCGCCGCGGAGATGACCCGCGACGAGGTCGAGGAGCTGATAGAGGCGCGCGAGCTGCTCGGGCTCAGCATCGTGGCGATGGCGGCCGAGCGTGCCTCCGCCGACCAGATCGCGTCACTCCGGCGGGCGGTCGAGCGCATGCAGGAGGCCGTGGCGGACGCAGACCGCTACCCGGAGACGGACGTCGGGTTCCACCTGGCCCTGGCCGAGGCTGCGGGCAACCGCTTCCTGGTCAAGGCGGTGGAGGACATCCGCGAGCTCCTGCGCCGCGACATCGAGCTGTCCGCGGGCGCCGGGATCCGCCGCTTCGGCAGCCTGCAGTACAGCGTCGACGCGCACAGCGCGCTCGTGGACGCGATCGAGGCCGGCGACCCGGACGCCGCGCGCCGCGTCCTGTTCGACATCATGAGCCGCCACCACGAGTTCGTGATCGGCCTCTACGCCTTCGCTCCACCGTCGCCGGAGGAGCAGAGCTGAATGCGGGAGAGCGCTCCTAGAGGCCCATGGAAGTAGCGCCCGGCATCCACCGGATCGAGAGCATCCTCGGCCCCAGGCCCTTCTCCCAGTACCTGCTCCGCGACGAGCTCACGCTCCTGTTCGACACGGGCGTGAAGGAGACGCCGGCGGAGGTGATCCTCCCCTTCCTCGACGGCCTCCAGCCCGACCTCGTACTCAACTCCCACGCCGACGTCGACCACTACGGCGGCAACGCGGCGATCAAGGAGGCGGCGCCGAAGGCGATCTTCCTCGCGCACGAGCTGGACGTGCCCTGGATCGAGAGCGCCGACGCGATCATGCGCGAGCGCTACGGCTGGTATGCCGAGCACGGCCTCGCATACGAGCCCGACACCTTCGCCTGGCTGCGCGCCGCGATCGGGCCGGACACGCCCGTGGACGTCCATCTGCGTGCGGGCGAGCGGATCCGGCTCGGGCCGCAGCTCACGGTGGAGGTGCTCCACCTGCCCGGCCATACGCCGGGGCACATCGGCCTGTGGGACCCGGCGTCCCGGACGGCGATCGTGATGGACGCCGTGATGGGCAGGGGCCTGCTCGACATGGACGGGACCGTGATCCACCCGCCCCCGTACTTCGACGTGGCGGGATATCTCGGAGCGGCGCGAACGCTGCAGGCGCTTCGGCCGCGACGCCTCCTGACCGCGCACTACGACGTGATCGAGGGTGAGGACGTTGACCGCTTCCTGGCGGACACGGTCGCATTCGTCGAGGACGCGGGGCGGCTCGTCGCGGAGGCACTCGCCGACCGGGGCGCGCTGACGCTGCCCGAGGTGCTCGAGCTCGGAGACCCGCGGCTCGGCCCGTTCACGTCCATGCCGAACGAGCTGGCAGGCTCCCTCCGGGCGCACCTGCGCGAGCTCGTGCAGCAGGGGCATGCAGAGGAGGATCCTTCCGGCTTACGCTGGACATCGGTCAACGGATAAGCACGGACAAGGGAGGCATGTGATGGAGCTCGGGATCATCAGCTCGATCTGGTTCGACACCCCCGTCGGGCGGCTCGAGGGCATTCAGAAGGCCAAGGAGATCGGGTTCGACACGTACGACATCTTCGAGGACCCGCTCGACATCACCGACGCCGAGCGAGCCGAGATCAAGGCCGCGTGCGAGGAGGCGGGCCTGCCCATCCGCTCCGTCGTCTGCGTGGCGTTCGGCATCGTCGACTTCAACCCGTCGGTGCGCCGCTTCACGCTCGACCGGATCAAGGCGTACGTCGACCAGGGCGCGTACTTCGGCGCCCGCAACGTCCTGCTCGTCGTCGGCGAGTACTACTGGGACGGTGAGGTGTTCCCGCGCTCCGCGATCTGGGACATGGCCAGGGACATGGTCAAGGAGGCCGGCGAGTACGCACACTCGAAGGGCCTCGAGATCGTGCTCGAGCTCGAGCCGTTCAACGAGGCGCTGCTGAAGGACGTGCACGAGCTCGTGCGCTTCGTCAAGGAGATCGACCATCCCGCGGTCCGTGCGAACGCCGACATCTCGCACCTGCACCTGTCGGACTGCTCGTTCGACGAGGTGGCGGAGATGACGGGCCTGATCGGCCACATCCACCTGTCCGACTGCGACGGCAAGGTGCACGGCGACATGCCGGCCGGGATGGGTGTGACGCCGATCAAGGAGTACCTCGCCGCCATCCGCGACACCGGCTACGACGGCACGGTCTCGATCGAGCTCGAGTACGCGCCGAACCCGGACGAGATCGTCGCCTGGGCGCAGAAGGCCTACGACGGCACCGCCGCGATCATGCGCGACCTCGGCGTGCGCGCCTAAGGGAGCGATGATGGCAGCCATCGATCTGCACACCGGCCCCGACCTGCCGCCGAAGACGGACTACGGCATCGGCTGCGTCGGCGCGGGCTTCATCATGAAGGACATCCACCTCGTCGCCTACGCGGAGGCGGGGTTCGACGTCGTCGCCATCGCGTCGCGGACGCCGGCCCACGCGCAGGCCGCCGCGGACGAGCGCGGCGTGGGCACCGTGCACGACACGTGGGAGCAGCTGCTCGACGACGAGCGCGTCGAGATCCTCGACATCGCGTTCCCGCCCGACCAGCAGCTCGGGATCATCCGCGAGGCGGTCACGCGACCGCACATCAAGGGCATCCTCGCCCAGAAGCCCGTCGCGTTCACGCTCGACGAGGCGGTCGAGATGGTGCGCCTGTGCGACCAGGCCGGCGTCAAGCTCGGCGTCAACCACAACATGCGGTACGACCAGTCGATGCGGGCGCTCAGGACGCTGCTCGACGCGGGCGAGCTCGGCACGCCGATCGTCGCCGAGATCGTGATGAACGCCCGGCCGCACTGGCAGGAGTTCCTCAAGCAGTACGGCCGCATCGCACTGCTCAACATGTCGATCCACCACCTCGACGCGTTCCGCTACCAGTTCGGCGATCCCGAGCGGATCTACGTGTCGGTGCGCAACGACCCGAGCCTCGACTACCCGACGAAGGACGGGAGCGCGTTCTACATCCTCGAGTACGCCGACGGGTTGCGCGCGATCGGGCTCGACAACTGTTACACGTGGGCCGACCACGGCATCCAGTGGCGGGTGGAGGGGACGGAGGGCATCGCGAAGGGAACGATCGGCTGGCCCGACTATCCGACCGGCAGCCCGTCGACGATCACCTGGACGACCCGGGCCATGGACGGAAGCTGGGAGCGTCCCACCTGGGACGACATGTGGTTCCCCCAGGCGTTCAAGGGGACGATGGGCCAGCTGATGCGGGCGGTCCAGGACGACGCCGAGCCGGCGATCTCCGGCCGGACGACCATCGGCACGATGGTGCTGGTCGAGGCCGCCTACCGCTCGGCCGACGAGGGCAGGGCGGTGCCTCTGAGCGAGATCCGCTCCGAGGCAGGTCTGTGAGCGACGGGCCGTTCTCCCTGGACGGCCGCGTCGCACTCGTGACCGGCGCCGGCGGCGGGCTGGGCGAGGGCATCTGCGCCTCGCTCGCCGCCGCCGGTGCCGCGGTCGCGTGCGTCGACCGCAACGCCGAGACCGCCGAGGCACGGGCGGCCGGCGTGCGCGCCGGCGGCGGCGCGGCTATCGCGCTCACCGCGGACGTGTCCGACGCAGCATCGGTCGCCGGCATGGTCGAGCAGGCCGTGATCCAACTCGGGCGCCTCGACGTCCTCGTCAACAATGCCGCCGTCTACCCGCGGCGCGCGTGGACGGAGATCACGGAGCAGGAGTGGGACGACGTGCTCGCCGTCAACCTGAAGGGGTACTTCCTCTGTGCCCGCGCCGCATTCGACAACCTGCGCGAGAGCGGGCACGGCCGAATCGTCAACGTCGCGTCGATCACCGCGTTCATCGGGATGACGCACCTGCTCGACTACGTCTCCTCGAAGGGCGCGGTGATGTCGTTCACGCGCGCGCTGGCCCGCGAGATCGGGCCCGACGGCGTGACCGTGAACGCGATCTCCCCCGGCGCCTTCCCGACCGACGCCGAGAAGATCCATCCGGACCCCGAGGAGTACAACCAGTGGATCCTCGACCAGCAGAGCCTCAAGCGGCGCGGCGCTCCCGACGACATCGGCAACCTCGTCGTCTTTCTCGCGAGCGACGCTTCGTCGTTCGTCACCGGCCAGGTGATCGAGATCGACGGCGGCTGGTACATGCACTGAATCGGCCCGCGAGTAGGGATCCGCGGGAGCGGATCCCTGCTCGTGCGAACCCGTGAAGCCCGGGGAACCGAATCTGTGCGCCGAGCGCTCCTTCGAGCACGGCGGGCGAAGGCGCAGCCCGCGAGCGAGCCGACGATCTTGTGACGCAGTGTCACAAGCGACTGCCTTCGGCCAGGCGTGTGCCGATCAGCCGACGGGAGCGGTGGCGCGTGCGGCGTCGACCATGGCGCGGACGTTCTCGAGCGGCGTGATGCGGGGGACGACGCAGCCGGAGCCGAGCACGTACCCGCCGCCCTTGCACGTCTCCAGGCACGCATCCGACGCTGCGCGCACCTGCTCTGGCGTGCCCTGAAGGAGCACCGTCACGGGGTCGACGTTGCCGATCAGGCAGGCACGGTCGCCCACGATCTCGCGTGCCACCGCGAGGTCGACCTTGTGGTCGACCTCGATGATGTCGGCGCCGGTCTCCGCGTAGAGGTCGAGCACCCTGGTCGAGTCGCCGCAGATGTGCAGCAGCGTCTTCGCCCCGTACTGCTTCCACGCCTGGATCACCTTGCGCTCGTAGGGGAACGCCCATTCCTCGTAGTCCGCAGGCGAGATCACGTCGCAGGACGCGAGCGAGTCTCCGCAGTGCAGGATGTCCGACCCGGCGTCGACGGACGCCTTGCCGAAGGCGATCAGCGCATCCGCGGCGAGATCGAGCGCGTGGTGGATCGCCTGGGCGTCGCTCTCCGCCATGCCGGCCTTCGCCATGCCGATCTCGATCAGGAACTCCTGCGTGCCCACGAAGTACGAGGCGAGGGCAAAGGGGCCGGTGCCGGGCGTGCGGATGGCCGCCTCGTCGCCGACTGCCTCCCGGACGAGGCGCGTCGCCTCGAGCATCACCGGCATGCGCCCGTCGACAGTCGGGTCGGGTACCTCGAGGTCGTAGACGTCGCCGATGCGCTCGAGCGGCGGACGCAACAGGTGAGGCGTCTCGTCGTCGGGCAGCTCGGAGACGCAGCCGAAGCCCTCGGCGATGTAGTAGTTGTCGCTGCCGACGAAGACGATGTCCTGGCCCAGCCGCTCGTGGAGCGCGATCTGGCCCTTCGCCATCACGTCGGCATCGGTGCAGAAGCGGCCGACCGGCGCACCGATGACCGCTGCGCCGAGGTCGAGCATCATCGGCCCGACCGGCACACGATCGGCCGGCCTGCGCTCGAGCGTGCACAGGACCCGCTCTCGCGACGTCACAGCCCGTCCTCCTCGTGCCCGAGCGCGGCCGACACCCGCGCGGCCGCGCCGACGACGAGCTCGACGGTCACACGCCGGTTTCCGAGGATCGACGGCCGCAGGCCACCGACGGAGATCGCCGCGCAGACCGTGCCCGTGTGGTCGCGAACCGGCGCTCCCACCGATGCGATGCCGAGGCGGACGTCCTCGTCGCTGACGGCGTAGCCGCGGTCGCGCACACGCTCGAGCTCCTTCGCCACCGCCTTGCGCGTCACGAGCGTGTTCGGGGTCAGAGCCTCGAACGGCCCACGGGAGAGGTAGTCGCGCCGGAATGCGGCTGGTCTCGTGCGCGAGCAGCACTCTGCTCGCGGCGCCGACGTGCAGCGGCAGCGTCTCCCCGAGGCGCAGGGCCATCGACTGCACCCAGAGCCCGTCGATGCGGTCGACGCAGAGGGCGTCGTCGCCCCGTCGGACGCACAGGTACACCGTCTCCTCCGTCGCGCGGTGCAACCGCTCGAGCTCGGGGCGGGCGGCCAGTCGCGGTTCGAGACGGCGGCTGACCGCGGCCCCGAGGCGGAAGAGCCGCAGGCCCAGCCGGTACGAGCCCTCCTCGCGCTCCACGAGGTCGACCGCGAGGAGCCGCTCGAGCGTCGCGTCGACATCGCGGCGGCGCAGCCCGGTGATACCGGCAAGCCTCGTCGGGCCCAGGTCGCCCTCGGCGGCGAGAGCGTCGAGCAGCGCCACCGCGTCGCCGAGCCGGTCGGCGGTGCCCGTCGCCCCGTCGCTCGGCTCCCGCGCGTCCCCGACGAACGTGCCGCGGCCGGGGATCCGCCGCACGAGGCCGTCGGCGGAGAGACGGTCGAGCGCAGACCTCGCCGTCATGCGGCTGACGCCGAACTCCTCGCAGAGCGCCGCCTCGGTGGCAAGAGGCGCACCGACAGGCAGCCGGGCGATACGGTGACGGAGCGCCCGCTCGATCTCGTCGGTGAGAGACGGCCGTGTGGAAGCGCGGCCGAGGGCGTAGGATGACGAAGCAGGTATGACAATTATTGTATAGCCAAAGACGGGAGGCACGGCACGGTGGCTGGGAAGCTCGAGCTCGGAATGATCAGCTCCACGTGGCTCGGCACGAGCGTGGGCCGCATCGACGGCATCCGGAAGGCGAAGGAGATCGGCTTCGACACGTACGACGTGTTCGAGGACGCGCTCGACCTCACCGACGCGGAGCGTGCGGAGATCAAGGCCGCGTGTGACGAGGCAGGGCTGCCGATCCGCTCGCAGCTGTGCGTCGCGTTCGGCCTCGTCGACTTCAACCCCGCCGTGCAACGGTTCACCCAGGAGCGCCTGCGCGCCAACATCGACCAGGGCGCGGCCCTCGGCGCGCGGAACCTCGTCGTCGTGGTCGGCGAGTACTACTGGGACGGCGAGGTCTTCCCCAACGCCGCGATCTGGGACATGGCCGTGTCCGGCGTGCGGCAGGCGGGCGAGTACGCGGCCACGAAGGGCCTCGAGGTCGTCGTCGAGCTCGAGCCGTTCGCGACCTCGCTGGCGAAGGACGTCCACGAGCTCGTGCGCTTCGTCGAGGACGTCGGCCATCCCGCCGTGCGCGCCAACGCCGACATCTCCCACCTGCACCTCTCGGGCGCGTCGTTCGACGACGTGAGGGAGCTGACCGGCCTGATCGGCCACATCCACCTGTCCGACTGCGACGGCAAGGTGCACGGCGACCTTCCGGCCGGCCGCGGCGTGACGCCCATCAAGGAGTACCTGCAGGCGATCCTCGACACCGGGTACGAGGGCACCGTCTCGATCGAGCTCGAATACTCACCCGATCCCGACCAGATCGTCGCCTGGGTCGAGGAGGCGTACACGGGCACCGCCGCGATCATGCGCGACGTGGGCGCCCGGGCGTAGGCGGGCGAGGCACGCCATGAGGACGCTCGAAGGGGAGATCGCAGTCGTCACCGGTGCCACGAAGGGCATCGGCGAGGCGGTGGCCCGCGCGCTCGCCGATGCGGGCGCGCGGGTCGCCGTCACCTCGCGCGACCCGGTGGCAACCGCCGCCGTCGCCGCGTCGCTCGGCGAAGGGCACCTGGGCCTCGCGCTGGACGTCCGCTCGACCGCCTCGGTGGACGCCGCAGCAGCGGAGATCGCCTCGCGGCTCGGGACACCGACGATCCTCGTCAACAACGCCGGCGTGAACCGGCTCGGCGCCGTCCGAGCTCGTATCCGGACGACGACTGGGAGCTCGTGCTCGACGTCGAACCTGACGGGCGTCTTCCGCTGCTGCCGTGCCGTCGGGTCGCAGATGCTCGAAGCGGGGCAGCGGCTCGATCGTGAACATCGCGTCGATCATCGGCGCCTCGGTCGGCATGCCGTGGCGGGCGCCGTACGCGCCAGCAAGGCCGGTGTCGTAGGGCTCACGCGAACGCTCGCCGTCGAGTGGGCCGGACCGTGGCGTACGCGTGAACGCGCTCCTCCCGGGCCCGGTGCGGACGCCGATGGTGGCCGAGGCGATCGAGCAGGGTATCGTCGACGAGAGCCTCGTGGTCGATCACACGCCTGCCGGCAGGCTCGGCCTCCCCTCCGACATCGCGGACGCCGTCGTGCTGCTCTCGACACGCGGCGCGGGCTTCGTCACCGGCCAGGCCGTCGTCGTCGACGGCGGCTACTCCACGTTCGGCGCCGCCCACCCCGCCTCGCGCCGCTTCGGAGACGTCGATGCCTGACCTCTTCGGACGCAACTGGAGCCGCCGGGAGCTCGCCCGCAGGGTGGGGCGCCTGGAGCAGGTCGCAGGCGTGCGGCTCGTCACGCTGGGCGACGGCGGGGCCCGCGGCGTCCGCGTGCTCGAGTTCCGCACCGGCACCGGCTTCGCGTTCGACGTCCTCGTCGACCGCGCCTTCGACGTCGGCCGGTGCGAGCTGCGCGGCGTCCCGCTCGCCTGGACGTCGGGCGTCGGCGTGGAAGGCCCCTGGTACTACGAGCCGGACGGGCTCGGCTTCTTCCGCACCTTCGGCGGCGGGCTGCTCGTCACCTGCGGGATCGAGCACAGCCTCTTCATGGCGGAGGACACGGCGGCGCAGTACCACTACCCGCCCAAGCAGACCGAGAGCTTCGGCCTGCACGGCCGGATCTCGAACCGGCCGGCGCGGCTCCTGGGGTACGGCGAGCGCTGGGACGGCGACGACTGCGTCCTCTTCGCCGAGGGCGAGACGCAGGTGGCGACCGTGTTCGGCGAGCAGCTCGTGCTCCGACGGCGGATCGAGGCCAGGGTGGGCGAGTCGCGCCTCCACGTCCACGACGTCGTCGAGAACGTGGGCCACGACCTGACGCCTCACATGCTGCTCTACCACGTCAACGCCGGCTTCCCGGTGGTCGACGAGGGAGCCGAGATCCTCGTCGCCGCGACCGGTGTCGCCGCCCGCGGCGACCACCCCGTAGAGGGCTACCGGCAGCTTGCCGCACCCACAGCGGGATACGTCGAGCAGGTGTTCGAGCACGAGCTCGGCGGCGAGCCGGACGGCAAGGTTCCCGCCGCGGTCGTCAACAGGCAGCTCGGGGTGGGCCTGTACCAGGTGTTCGACCGGGCTCAGCTCCCCCATCATTTCGTCTGGCGAACGCTCGGCGAGGGAACGTACGTGGTCGGCATCGAGCCGTGCACGAACCGCACGGCGGGTCGCCTGGACGCGCGTGAGCGCGGTGAGCTGATCGAGCTCCAGGCCGGCGAGAGCCGGAGCTACGACCTCGAGCTCGGTGCGCTCGACGGCGAGCTCGAGATCGACGGCTTTGCCGCCCGGGTCGAGCGCGCCACGGTGTAACCGCTGTGTGACCGCTTCGTTCCTCCTGCCGCCGGGTCGACGTAGTCCCGGTGGGCGAGCGGCCTCGTATCCAGACCGCTCGCCCACCGGAGGAGGGGGACTACGCGTCGGCGAACGGACTGCCGCCGACAGCCTTGGTCACGGCGTAGCCTCCGTCGACAGGGACGACGGCGCCGCTGACGTACTTCCCGCCCGGGCCCGGCGAGCATCGCGCACGCCGCTCCGAGATCGGCGGGGCGGGTGACACGGCCGAGCGGAACGCCTTCCGCGATCCTGGCGTCGGCCTCACCCTCGAGCGGGCCTACCGCCAGCACGTTGACGCGGATGCCCTTCGCCCCGAGCTCGACGGCGGCCACCTGCGCCGCGGTCGTGAGGAACGAGCCGACGACCGCGGCCGGGCCGCAGCCCCGCGAGGTGCGCAGGGCGTGAACGGGCACGACGACGAGGAGGCAGCCGCCCTCGCCTCCCTCGACGAGCAGGCGCGCGGCGTGCTGGAGGGCGAAGAACGCCGACCGGGCGCCGGCAACGGCGTCGTCCCAGCTCGCGCGCGACAGCGCGTGGAGGTCGGCGCCGTGACGGCGGCATCGCTCCGACGACGACGGTGTCGTCGCAGTCGTGCCCCGCGGCCCGGAAGGCCTCGGTGACGGCGCCTGCGAGATCGGACGGGAGCCCGTGAACGGTGACGCCCATCAGTACTTCCCCACCACGAAGCCGCCGTCGACACGCAGGTACTCGCCCGTCACGTAGTCGCCGTCGGACGAGCACAGGTAGACGGCCGCCCGCCCCAGCTCCTGCGGGTCGGCCGGCCGGCCCGCCGGGATGAGCTTCAGGGTCTCGCGCACTTCCTCCTCCGTCTGCAGCGACGGGGACGAGTCGTTGATGAACGACCGCACCCAGCCGGGGCCGATGTGGTTGACGGTGATCCCGTGCGGGGCGAGCTCCACCGCCATCGTCTCGACGAGGCCCTTCAGGCCCGCCTTCGTCGCCGCCGTAGACCGACATCTCGCCGAACGGCATCTGCACGTGCACCGACGACGTGACGACGATCTTCCCCGGACGCCGTCCCGCGATCATGGCGCCGGCGACGGCCTGGCAGACGTTGAACGCGCCGGTCAGGTTGACGGCGACGAGACGGTCGAAGCTCTCCTCCGTCACGTCGAGGAAGCCGTGCCAGTCGGCAATCCCGGCGTTCGAGCAGACGATGTCGATCGGCCCGAGCCGAGACTCGACGGCGGCGACCATGGCGTCCACGGCGGCCCGGTCGGAGACATCGGCCGGGAAGAACCCGGCCCGCCGACCGATGCCCTCGAGCTCGGCCACGAGCGCGGCCGCCTCGGCCTCGGCCCCGACGTCGTTGATCGCGACGTCGCACCCCTCGGCGGCGAGGCACTGCGCGATGCCGCGACCGATGCCGCGCTCGCGCGCGGCACCGGTCACGAGCGCCACCTTGCCGGCGAGCCTGCTCAGGGTGTGATCACCGTCTTGAGGACGCCTTCCTCCCTGTTGACGACCCGGTCGATCGCCGCGCCGATGCCGTCGAGCGGCGCCGAGTGCGTGATGATCGGGCCCGTGTCCACCTCGGCGTGGGCGAGCATGCTGATCGTCCGCGGCCACTGGAACGGATACCAGAGCGAGAACCTGATCGTCTTGTCCTGGATCAGGCTCGTCAGCATCGGCACCTGCACCGCGTCCTGCGGCCCGGTCACGCCCATGTAGATCACGGTCGAGCCGGGGCCGGAGATCTCGAGCGCCTGCTGGTTCGCCTCCATCGAGCCGGTGGCGACGATCACGCGGTCGGCCAGGTTGCCGCCGTTGGCCTCGCGCACCCTGTCGGCGAGGTCCGGCCCGCCCTCGAAGGCGAAGTCGGCGCCGAGCTTCTTCGCCACGTCGAGCCGGTAACCGCTATGGCCGACGACCGCGACGCGCGCGCCCTCGTTCCGGAGCAGCTGCACCATGGAGAGCCCGACGGGGCCGGGGCCGTACACGACCGCGAAGTCGTCCGGCTCGACCTCCGCCTTGTGCACCGCGTTGACGGCGGCGGCGAGCATCTCGACGAAGGCGCCCTGCTCGTCCGTGAGCGTGTCCGGCAGCTTGTAGGCGTGGGCCGCCTTGGTCTTCGCGAACTGCGCGAAGCCGCCGTCGGTGGTCACCCCGAGCACGGAGAGGTTGACGCAGAACTGGGGCTTGCCCGCGCGGCACGAGTTGCAGGCACCGCAGCTCTGGATCGGGCAGACGGCGACGCGGTCGCCCTCCTGCAGCCCGTAGGTGCCGGCGATCTTGCCCATGCCGACGACCTTGCCCGAGAACTCGTGCCCGAGCACGAGCGGCCCCTTGCCGTCGGCGGTGCCGACCGGGCTCTTGCCGTAGTAGTACTCGACGTCGGAGCCGCAGAAGCCGCACGCCGCGACCTCGACGAGCACCTCGTCCTCGGCGATCGTCGGCTCGGGCACCTCCTCGACGCGGATGTCCTTCGGCTCGTAGAAGACTGCTGCTTTCATCTCGCTCTCACTCCTCTCAGCGGTTGCGGACGTGCTTGTCCAGGAGGGCGTCGAGCGTCAGGCGATCCGTCCACGTGTCGGCCCAGGTCTCGGCCGTCATCGGGATCGCGTCCACCGACCACCACTTGCTCGTGTAACCGGAGTCGACGACCGCGGGGATGAGCGCGTCGAAGTCGACGATGCCCTTGCCGATGCCGAGGTGCGTGCCGAACGCGTTGTGCCACGTGTTCGAGTCGGTGTCGCACACGTGCATGTGGCCGATCTTGCCCGCCATCATCTTGACGAACTCGACCTGGCCGCCCTCGAGCCGCTCCTGCGGCTGCACCTGGTTGTGCGCGATCACGCAGCACGCCTCGACGTGGCCGACGTCGAACATCAGCTGCAGGTTGTCGTGGCTCACGTCCTCGAGCAGCTTCACGGCCTCGGAGGGCTTCACGAAGAGCTGGCCCGACTCGAGCTCCCACAGCATCGTGACGCCGACCTCGGCGCCGCGCTCCGCATGCTTCCGGAACGTCGTCACGACGCGATCCCACGTCTTGTCGTAGTCGACGTCGCGCGGCAGCGGGCCGAAGTCGCCCGGATCGACGCGCATCGCCGTGATCCCGCAGTCGACGCAGAACTGCAGGTGATCCTCGAAGAACTTCCCGTACTCGGCGACGACGTCGTCGCCGCCCGTCGCCCAGGGAAGCCGGCCGAAGTCGCCGTACGGGCCCGGCGCGTAGCCGGCGATCTCCAGGTTCTTGCTGGAGAGCCAGTCGACGAGCTTCTTGCGGCTCGCCGCGTCCGGGTACTTCTCGATCGTCGCGTGGTCGAAGAACCCGGCCAGCTCGATCCCGTCGTACCCGAAGGCCGACAGCACGTCCACGACCTGCTCCAGCGACGGAATGGGGTCCATCCCGAACGCGAGGCACCAGCTGCCGCGTGAGATCTTGGCTTCCATCAGTGCACTCTCCTTTCCTTCCTGCCCTCGCGTGTCGCCGGCGGCGTCACGCCATCAGCAGACCGCCGTTGACATCCAGTTGCGCCCCCGTGACGAAGCTCGAGGCGTCGGAGACGAGCCATGCGACCGCCTCCGCCACCTCCTCCGCCGTGCCGGGGCGTCCGAGCGGGGTGGCCGCGATCGTACGGTCGCGGTCGTCCTCGGACATGCCGAGCCCCATCCCCGACTCGATGTAGCCGGGGTTCACACAGTTGACCCGCACGCCGTAGGGGCCGGCGTAGCGAGCCAGCGCCTTGGTCATGCCGATCACGGCCGCCTTCGAGGTCGCGTAGCCCGCTCCCGACTGCACGCCGCCGAGCTGGCCGGCGATCGAGCCGAGCGTTACCACGGTACCTCGCCCGCGCGGCATCATCGCCCGCAAGGCAGCGCGAACGGTGACGAACGTGCCGCGGACGTTCACGGCCTGGACGCGATCCCATTCGTCCGTCTCGATCGCGTCGACCGGCGTCCCCTGGTACAGGCCCGCGGCGACGACGAGGGCGTCCAGGCCGCCGAGCTCCTCGACCGTGCGGGAGACGAGGGACGCGGCGTCGATCTCGCTCGTCACGTCCGCCGCGATCGCAAGGGCACCGCCCACCTCGGCGCGCGCGCGCTCGAGCGCTTCGAGATCGAGGTCGGCGAGCACCACCTGCGCGCCCTCGGCGACGAACAGGCGCGAGCAGGCGACCCCGAGACCCCCGGCGGCGCCGGTGACGAGGACGACCTTGCCGGCGAGGCGACCGCTCATGCGGCCGCCTGCGGCGCGAGCTGCACGACCTCGACGGCGTTCCCGTCGGGATCCTCGACGTAGATGCCGCGCCCGCCCTTGTTCGGGCCGCTCGTCGTCACGACCGGGAGCGAGCGAAACGTCACGCCGGCCGCCTGGAGCCGTGCCACCTCGGCGTCGAGGTCGTCGGTGACGAAGCAGACGTGGGCGCTGCCCGCGTCCGGGAGCGCCCGGGCGCGGGACTCCCCGCGGGGCGCCTTGTACTCGAGCAGCTCCAGGCGCTGGCCGTATCCCGAGAGGTGGACGAGACGCTGGTGCGCACCGGGGACGGCGGTGATCTGCTCGACGTAGTCGCGCACGACCTCACGGTCGGAGGCGACCTCGAGGCCGAACAGGCCCGTGTAGAAGGCGAGCGACCGATCCATGTCGGAGACCGTCAGCGCGAAGTGGTGAATGCCCGTGATCACGGTCAGACGAGCCTGCGGTAGGGGTGCTCGAGCAGCCGCACGAGCGTGGCGAAGAACGGCCGGGCCTCCTCGCCGCCGAAGCCGGTCCCGCCCACCGACAGCGCGAGCGTGAGCTCGGGGGAGTCGCAGTCCGGCCGGCAGACCGTGAGCACACACCCCTGGAGAGCGCCGGGCGACGTGACGCCGGCGCCGGGCAGCGGCTCGTGAACGGTCACGGCGGCGGCGCCCAGGTCGTCCGGCGACAGCCGGCCGGTACGCGCGGCGTCGACGACGCGCTCCACCTCGGCGCGGACGAGTGGGAGCGGCGCCTCGGCCGCGTTCCTGACGACGGGGACGAGCACGCCGTCGCCGGTGTCGACCGTCACGCCGATTCCGGTCGCGGCCTCCAGGCTTGCGCGCCCGAGCCCGGGGTGCAGCGCGAGCGCACGGCCCGTCGCGGCGACGAGGACATCGGTGACCGTGCCGCGCAGGTCTCGACAGAAGAGCAAGAGCTCGGACGCGCCGATCGTCGCCCGGAGCTCCGACTGCACGAAGGTCTGCACCTGCGACTCGGTGGTCTCGACGCTCACGAGCATCCCTTCGGGGGAGCGGAGCTGCCGCGCGCCGTGAAGACGGTCGGGAGCACCACCCGTCGCGTCCGGCGTCCGGGGGCGTCGAGGCGAGCGAGCAGGAGCTCGGCAGCGGTGCGCCCGAGGTCGTCCATGTCACGGCGCACGACGTCGAGGGGAGGGTTGTGGAGCGCGGTCAGCTCGGTCTCCTCGCAGGCCACGACGGAGAGGTCGTCCGGAATGCGCAGCCCTCGATCACGGATGGCGGCGAACAGGCCCGCGAAGAGCTGGTTGTTGCCGGCGATGATCGCCGTGGGGGCGTCGGGGAGGGTGAGTACGTCGGCCACCGCCCGGTACCCGTCCTCAGCGGTCATCTCGCCGGGGCGGCAGAGCGCGGGGTCCCGGTCGATGCCGAGACGGACGAGCTCGTCGTCGTAGGTCTGGATGCGCACCCGGCTCCCCCGCTGCGCGGGCGTGCCGGCGATGAGGGCGATGCGCCGGTGCCCGAGGTCGGCCAGGTGCCGGATCGCCTCCCCCAGCCCGGCTCCGTGATCGGACAGCACGGCGTCGGCGCGCGAGCCGGGGACCTCACGGTCGAGCAGCACGGACGCCTGAAAGGAGGCAACGCGGTCGCCGAGGCCGGGTGCCTGCTCGTTTGCGGCGGCGATGATCAGCCCGTCGAGCCGGCGCTGGCGGAAGGCGGAGATCAGCTCCGCCTCGTGGTCGGGATCGTTGGCGGAGTTGGCGATCATGAGCGCGTATCCGCGCGGGCTCAGCGCGAAGTCGGCGGCCTTCGCAATCGAGGCGAAGAGCGGGTTGGAGATGTCGCTGACGACGAGGCCGACCGCACCCGTCGTTCCTGTTCGCATGCTGCGTGCCGCCACGTCGGGCCGGTAGCCGAGCGCGGCGCTCGCCGAGAGCACACGGTCGCGCACCTCCGGCCGAACGAACGGCTGATCGTTCAGCGCACGGGAGACCGTCGAGACGGAGACTCCGGCTTCACGCGCGACGTCGCGCAGGGTTGCTGTCTTCAAAGCGGGGGCTCACCAGCTGGGAACGTTCTTTGAGAACGTTTGCAACCGTATGTCAGAGGCGACGGCGCTGTCAAGCGCAGGTGGAAGTGCTCAGCGCGCGACGGTGCGGCCGGCGGCCGCGTCGAGCAGCTCGACGATGACCTCGTGGTCGTACACGCAGCCGCCCCAGAGGCCTCCGCTCGCAGACTGCAGCCGGGCCCACAGAGCGGTGTCGGCGGGCAGAGCCGGATCCGGCACGATGTCCTCGCGTTGCGGACGCCGCGCGAGCTCCGCCTCGGCCTCCTGCGCGGTCCACTGCTCGTCACCGTGGCCGATCAGGTCGACCGAGGCGACCAACTGCTCCCGGTCGACGATCACGCGGATCAGGTCGCCGTCACGAAGGCGTCCGATCGGCCCGCCGTCGAGCGCCTCGGGGCTGACGTGCCCGATACACGGTCCGGTCGAGACGCCGGAGAACCGCGCGTCCGTGATCAGGGCCACGTCCCGTCCGAAGGGAAGGAACTTGAGCGCCGAGGTCAGCTGGTAGGTCTCCTCCATCCCAGAGCCGAGTGGGCCCCGGCCGGCCAGCACGATCACGTCGCCCGGCTCGATCGGCGCCCCTGCGATGCCCTTGATCGCGGCGATCACGTCCTTCTCGCTCGCGAAGACCCGGGCAGGCCCCGTGTGGCGGTAGATGCCGTCCTCGTCGATGACCCGCGGATCGATGGCGGTGCTCTTGATCACGCTGCCGCCGGGAGCGAGGTTGCCCTCCGGGAAGCAGACGGTCGACGTCATGCCCCGGGCGCGGGCCCTGTCCGGCGGCGAGATGACGTCGTCGGGATCGACGCCGTCGGCCTCGCGAAGCCTGTCCCGCAGCCGGGCGCGCCGCTCGCTGTCCTCCCATTCGTCGAGCACTTCGTCCCACGTCTGCCCGCCGATCGTGAGGGCATCGCCGTGGAGCAGTCCGAGCCGGCGCAGGTGGAGCATCACCTCGGGCACGCCGCCGGCGAGGAAGACGCGCACCGTGGGGTGGTTCGACGGCCCGTTCGGGAGCGCGTCCACGAGGCGCGGCACGGCCCGGTTGAGGCGGCGCCAGTCCTCGACGGTCGGCCGGCGCAGGCCGGCGGCGTGGGCGATGGCGGGGACGTGGAGGAGGAGGTTCGTGGAGCCGCCGAAGGCCGCGTGGGCGAGCATCGCGTTCTCGATCGCATCGTCCGTCAGCACCGTGTCGAGCGTCCGGCCCTCCTGCCACTGCCGGTGCACCGCGTCGGCGGTGCGCCGGGCGACGTCGAGCCAGATCGGCTGACCCGACGGTGCGAGCGCGGCATGGGGAACGGTCAGCCCGAGCGCCTCCGCCACCACCTGCGACGTCGCGGCGGTGCCGAGGAACTGGCAGCCGCCGCCCGGGGTGGCGCATGCACGGCAGCCGAGGTCGGCCGCCTCCTCGAGCGTGACGAGCTGGTGGGCGAAGCGCGCACCGAGAGTCTGCACGGCGCCGGCGTCCTCGCCACGGCGCGGCGGCAGGGTCACCCCGCCGGGAACAACCGCTCCGGCGAGGTCGCGAAAGGAGGCCACCGCCATCAGCATCGCCGGCAGGCCCTTGTCGCACGTGCCTACGCCGATCACGCCGCGTCGGTTCGGCAGGCTGCGCACGAGCCGGCGCAGCACGAGTGCGGCGTCGTTCCGGAAGGGCAGGGAGTCGAACATCCCGGTCGTCCCCTGCGAGCGGCCGTCGCACGGGTCCGAGACGTGGGCGGCGAAGGGCAGGTCGCCGAGCCGGTCGAGCTCGAGCGCTGCCTCGCGAACGAGCAGTCCCACCTCCCAGTGCCCCGTGTGGTAACCGAGCGCGACGGGTGTGCCGTCGTCTGCCCGAACGCCCCCGAGCGTCGAGAGGATCAGGAACTGGTCGCGGCCGACCTTGGCGGGCTCCCAGCCCATGCCGGCGTTCTGGGACAGCCCGAACACGTCGCCGGACGGGCGCTCCTTCAGGAAGTCGCCGGTCAGCGGCAGGGCCCCCTCGGGCCCCGCCGCCGCAGTCTCGACCTGGTAGAGGTCGGGCTCGCTCATCGCTCGGCCACCGGCCGGTCAGTTGTAGCGGCCGTACTCGCGCACGGTCTCGCACATGAGCTCGATCAGGCCGGGCTTGGCGTCGAAGATCTGCCCGGTCGAGCGGAGAACGTAGCCGCCGCCGCCCATCGCCGCGTCGAGGCAGCGGCGCACCTCGGCCCTGACGGCCTCCGCGTCGGCCTCGTGCAGCAGGTGCTCGTTGAAGCCGCCGAACAGGCAGACCCGGTCGCCGATGCGGTTCTTCGCGTCCGCGAGGTCCACGTCGCCCGAGGAGCGGTCCGAGGTGAGCGTCTCGACCGCGTCGGGGCCTGTGTCGGCGATGTCCTCGAGCAGGAGGGTGGCACGGCCGCAGTTGTGGAAGCTGACGAGGTAGCCGGCGTCGTGCGCAGCCTGCACGCACTCCTTCTCGTACGGCTTCATGAACTCGACGAAGTGGTCGCGGGCGACTCCGACGCCCGTCCACGTCTCGTTCATGGAGATGGAATGGATGCCGGTCTCGCCGAGGCGCCTGTAGAAGCCCTTCAGCCAGTCGGTGCAGAAGCGCATCAGGTCGTGCACGAAGGCGGGCCTGTCGTAGATGTCCATCGAGAGATCGACGAGACCACGGATCTCCGCCGCCATGTCCCACGGGCCGATCACGTGATGCAGCCACCAGGCCTCGTCGCCCACTTTCTCGACCATGCCGGTGAGGACGGACATGTCGTAGAGGTCGGCGGACGGGAAGTGCCGCAGCGCGGGGAGCTTCGCCTCGGGCTCGTCGCTCTTGAGCAGGAAGTCGTGGCACGAGGTGCCGAAGCCGTCCTCGGTGCGGTACGAGTAGTCGAGCTCGCCGTCGGGAGTGCGGATCCGGTGCGAATGCTCGCGCCAGCCCTCGCCCTGCCCCGAGACCTCGAAGGTCTCGACCCAGGTGTCTGTCTCGAAGGGGCGCGGGAAGAGCATCCGCGGCCAGATCTCGTGCTCGCCGATGTGCTGGCTGTACGTGGTGATCATCGGGTCGAGCCCGAGGTCCTGCTGCATCTTCACGATCGACCCCATCGGGTCGTCGATCCACCAGTGCAGCATGTCCATCGTGGTCTTGTCCGGCGGCCGGAGCTTCTTGATCAGCGGCAGGCCGAGCCAGCAGTGGACGGGCACCCGGTCGGGCGTGCCCCGCTGGAAGGCGATGCGTGTGCGCTCGGCGGTCTTCACGGTCGATCTCCTTTGTCGTGTGGAGTGTGCTCGGGCATGCCGACCTCCGGCCGCCGCTGGAGGTGGTCCGGGTCAGTCATCGAAGGCGAGCTCGTGCCGGCGGCCGGCTTCGATCCGCAGCAGCGCCATCATGTCCGCGATGATGCGGGACGCCTCGTCCGCGTCCTGGCGCTCGACTGCGTCGACGAGCCCGGCGTGCGAGTCGATGAGTGCATCCATCCTCTGCTCCGTCACCGCCGTGCTGGCGAACAGCGCGATCATCTCGCGGACGAGCTCGTGCAGGGTCGAGAGCGTTCCGGCGAGGAGGTGGTTGCGCGCCGCGTCGGACAGGGCGACGTGCAGAGCGAAGTCGAACTCCGAGAAGGTCTCGGGATCCTCCCGGCATTCGCGCATGCCCTCGAGCGACGCCCTGAGCCGTACGAGATCGGCTTCGGTCCGCCGCAGGGCGGCGAGGCGGACGATCGCGCGCTCGATCACCTCGCGCGCCTCGATCGCCTCGACGAGGCCGTCGCGCCCGGCCGGCTCGTGCACCCAGGCGACGAACCCGTGGGCTGTGGCAGGAGACCGCACGACGACGGCGTCTCCGCCCCTGTTGCCGACCAGGCCGGCCGACACGAGCAGCGCCACCGCCTCGCCGATGACGATGGTGGTGACGCCGAACTCGGTCGCCAGCTCGGCCGATCGGGGCAGGCGGCTGCCGCTGGGATAGGTGCCGTCGGCGATCAGCTCGTGCAGGCGGGCAGCGATGCGCGCGGGAAGCGTCCTGCCGGCCATTACCTGGAGAGGCAACTCAGTTAGTCCCATACATCGGCACCTGGCGGGCATCATATCGCATGAGGAAGCAGATGTCACTTGACGTCTTCCGTACTTGGTGCCATGATGCGGTACTATGCCTCGCGTGGAGGACGGAGCCCAGGCAATCGACCGCGCTGCGCGGATCCTCGTGCGGCTCGTCGAGAGCGACGAGGTGGTGACGCTCTCCAGCGTGATGGAGGACACGCAGTTGCCGAAGTCGACCGCGGCACGACTGCTGCGGGCGCTCGAGCGGAACGGGCTCGCGCAGCGGCGGCGCGGCGGCGGATTCCGCCCCGGGCCGGTGCTCGTCGAGTACGCACGTCGTGACACGAGCGTTGGCGACCTGGCCACGCTGGCATGGCCGTTTCTCGAGCGGCTGGGCCAGATGACGGGGGAGACGACGAACGTGGCGATCCCGACGCCGGGCGGCGTCGCCCGGGTCGCACAGGTGGACAGCAACCACCCGCTCGGTGCCGGCAACTGGGTCGGCAGCAGAATCCCCATCCACGCCTCCTCGATGGGGAAGGTATTCATGGCGTTCGGCGCCGCTCAGCCGCCCTTCGGCCGGCTGGCCAGGCTCGGGCCGAACACGATCGTCGACATGGGAGAGCTGCTGGACGAGCTCGACCGGGTCAGGCGCGTCGGCTTCGCCACCACGTGGGAGGAGCTCGACGCCGGCCTCTGTTCCACCGCCGCGCCGGTGCGAGGTTCGCGCGGGACCGTGATCGCTGCGATCTCGGTCTCGGCCCCCACCGTCCGCACGTCCCGAGAGCGCTTGGCCGAGCTCTCCGGGCAGGTCGTCGTCGAGGCCGACGCCCTGACCGCTGCCATCCGCCTCTACCCAGGAGAACGAGGAGCATGACGAACGAAGAGATCCTGCAGCACATCTACGACGAGACGCTCGTCGGCAACAAGCCGGCGGTGGTGGAGCTCACCGCCAAGGGGATCGAGGCTGAGATCCCGCCGGAGACGCTGCTGTTCGAGGCGCTGATCCCGGCGCTCGAGGAGGTGGGCGCCCGGTTCGAGCGCGGCGACTTCTTCGTGCCCGAGATGCTGATCGCCGGGCGAGCCATGACGGGTGCGCTCGACCTGCTGCGGCCGCTGCTCGCCGACTCCGGAGCCGAGAAGGTCGGCACCTTCCTGATGGGCACGGTCAAGGGCGACGTGCACGACATCGGCAAGAACCTGGTCGACATCATGCTCGAGGGCGCAGGCTTCAACGTGATCGACATCGGCGTGCAGGTGGCGCCGGACACGTTCATCGACGCGATCAAGGAGCACAAGCCCGACGTGGTCGGCTTCTCCGCCTTCCTGACCACCACGATGCCGATGTTCAAGGTCAACATCGAGGCGATCGAGAAGGCCGGGTTGCGCGACGACGTCATCATCATGGTCGGCGGCGCCCCCGTCACTCAGGAGTACGCCGACGTCGTCGGCGCCGACGGCTACGCCGCCGACGCCGCGTCCGCCACCAAGCGCGCCAAGGAGTTGCTGCAACAGCGCCGGGCGCTCGCCGCCGCCTGACGGCGCCGACCGCCATGGGCCTCGTCACCGCATTCGAGCACGCGATCAAGAAACCGGTCTTCGGCTGCCGCATGTGCGGGCAGTGCGTTCTGCGATCGACGGCGGCACGCTCGAGACGTTCCAGGAGCGGATCGCCGAGATGGCGCAGTGGGTCGACGCCATGAACGCAACCGACAACACGGCGGCGCACGCGCACGCCTCCAACGTGGCGTGCGCGATCGCGATCGCCCGGTCGGGCGTGGAGCCGATCCTGCAGGTGGTCTGCCGGGACAAGAACCGGATCGCGTGCCAGGCCGACATGGTCGGCGCGGCGCTGCACGGCGTGCACAACGTCTGCTGCCTCACCGGCGACGACGTCACCGCAGGCGACGAGCCCGAGGCTCGCCGCGTGTTCGACCTCGACGGCCCGCAGCTGATCCGGGTCGCCACCTCGCTCTCCCGGGGCCGCTACCTGTCCGGGCGAAAGCTCGAGCCCGCGCCGCCGCTCTATGTCGGCGCGGTCGAGAACGCGGGCGCACCACCGCTCGACTACCGCGCTCGCCGCGCGGCGAAGAAGATCGCGGCCGGCGCCCGCTTCCTGCAGCTGCAGATCTGCTATCACCCCGACCGCCTGGAGGCGTTCGTTGGAGCGCTGCACGAGCAGGGCCTCACCCGGCAGGCCGCGATCCTCCCCGCGATCGTGCTGGTGCGCGGCGCGCGGGCGCTGGCCTTCATGGATCGGGAGGTCCCCGGGATCGACGTGCCGGCGGAGACGATCGCGCGCATCGAACAGGCGAACGACCAGGCCGAGGCCGCCTACCAGCTCGGGCTCGAGCAGGCGCGACACGCGCTCTCCGTGCCCGGCGTGCGCGGCCTGCACCTGACGGACTTCAGGCACGACGGCGCCCTCTCGCGCCTGTGCCGCGACCTCGACATCCCACTCATGGAGGAACGACGCGCGCATGCACACCACCCTCAGCTCACGGTCTAGAGAAGTCCTGATCGGGCCGGACCAGCCCTTCTGCATCATCGGCGAACGCATCAACCCAACCGGCCGCAAGGCGTTCGCCGAGGCGCTGCGCGCCGGCGACCTGTCCGAGGTGATCAAGGACGTGGAGGATCAGGTCGCGATGGGCGCCCACGTGCTCGACGTCAACATGGGTGTACCGCTGACGGATGAGGCAGACCTGCTCGCGCGGGCTGTCACGCTCGTCCAGGAGCACACCGACCTGCCGCTCTGCATCGACTCATCCGTCGTCGAGGCGCTCGAGGCGGGGCTGTCGGTCTACGAGGGCAAGGCGCTCGTCAACTCGGTGACGTGCGAGGAGGAGCGCCTCGAGCGCGTGCTGCCGATGGTGAAGGAGCACGGCGCGGCCATCATCTGCCTCGTCAACGACGAGACGGGCATCCCGCAGACCGCGGACGAGCGGCTCGAGGTGTGCGCGCGGCTCGTCGACATCGTGCACGGCCGCTACGAGATCCCGATGGAGGACATCGTGATCGACCCGCTCGCGATGACGGTGGGCGCCGACCCGCAGGCGGTCACGATCACGCTCGACACGATCAGCCGCATCCGTGACACGTACGGCCTGAACATGACGCTCGGAGCGTCGAACACGTCGTTCGGCCTCCCGGGCCGTCACACCCTCAACGCGGCGTTCCTCGCGGTCGCCTCGTACGCCGGCCTCACGAGCGCGATCATGGACGCGCGCACCGCCCAGACCGTGGACGCCTGCCGGGCCGCCGACCTGCTGCTGGGTCGCGACGAGTGGGGCACGAACTGGATCGCCGCCCACCGCCAGGCCCAGGCCCAGGTCGCGACGGCGTGACGGTCGCGATGGAACGCCCGGAGCCCGACGAAGCCACGGCGGCGGAGCCGCCCGCCAGGGTCGCACTGCGCTTCGAGCCGGCGGGCGCCGCCGTCCGCGTTCCGCCCGGCGTAACGCTGTTCGACGCGGCCTCCTGGAACGGGATCGCGATCGACTCCACCTGCGGCGGCCACGGGACGTGCAAGAAGTGCCGCGTTCGCATCGTCGACGGCTCCGTGCCGATCACCCCGCTCGACGTACGAGCGTACGACCAGGCCGACCTCGACGACGGCTGGCGCCTCGCGTGTCGCGCCGAGGCGCAGCACGACCTGGTCGTCGAGGTGCCGCCGCTACAGACCCGGCCGAAGGCGGCCACGGTGGGCGTCGGACGCCAGGTCATCCTGCATCCGGCCGTGCAGAAGCGCTATGTGGAGCTCGACGAGCCGACGCTCAGGGACCAGCGCACGGACGTCGAGCGGCTGCTGGACGCGGTCGACGACCTGGAGCTGCGGGTCGAGCCAGGAGTGCTCCGGCAGCTGCCGCGCGTGTTGCGCGACTCGGGCTTTCGCGTCACGTGCGTCGTCGTCGACGACCTCCTCATCGACGTCGAACCCGGAGACACGAGCGAGCGCCTGCACGGGATCGCGTTCGACCTCGGCACGACCACCGTCGTCGCCACGCTCCTCGACATCGGCACCGGCACCCCCCTGGCCGTGCGCTCGATGTTGAACCGGCAGCAGCCGTTCGGCGCAGACGTGATCTCGCGCATCTCGGCCACGATGCTCGACCCCGAGGCGCTGGAGCGCCTGCGCGGGCTCGCGTGCGAGACGCTGCAGGAGCTTGCCGACGAGGTCTGCGTGCAGGGCGGCATCGACCCCTCGGAGGTGTACGAGGTCGCGCTCGCGGGGAACGCGACGATGACCCAGCTCGCGCTCGGAATCGACCCGGAGCCCATCGGGGTCGCTCCGTTCATCATGGCCACACCCTCCTATCCGGACATGCCCGCCAGTGAGCTCGGGCTGAAGCTGCACCCGCGCGCCCGGGCCACGATCTTCCCCGCGCTCGGCGCCTACGTCGGTGGCGATATCGTGGCCGGCCTGCTCGCAACCGGGATGACACGCGACAAGCGGCTGCGCCTGTTCATCGACGTCGGCACGAACTGCGAGATCGCGCTCGGCTCCGCGGAGCGCCTCGTCTGCACTGCGGCGCCGGCCGGCCCGGCCTTCGAGGCGGCCCAGATCCGCTGCGGCATGCGCGCTGCCGACGGGGCGATCGAGGTCGTCCGGATCAGGGACGACGCGATCGAGCTCGACGTGATCGGCGACGTCGATCCGGTCGGCGTGTGCGGCTCGGGCCTTGTGGATGCGGTGGCTGAGCTCGTGGGCGCCGGGCTGCTCGACCTGTCCGGCCGCTTCCTCCCGAACGAGCAGGCGGCGGAGATCGCGCCCGCGCTCTCGCACCGCCTCCTCGCCCGAGAGGACGGCGAGCGCATCTTCGTGCTGCACTGGCAGGGCGAGGAAGGCGACATCGAGAACGCCGTCTACCTCTCGCAGCGCGACGTGCGCGAGCTCCAGTTCGCCAAGGCGTCGATCGCCACCGGCTGGAGCCTGCTCGTCCAGGAGCTCGGCATCGACGTCTCCGAGATCCAGCAGGTGCTGCTCGCCGGCTCGTTCGGCTCCTACCTCTCCCCCGCAAGCGCCGTCCGCATCGGCCTCGTCCCCAGGCTGGCGCTGCCACGGATCATCTCTGCCGGTAACGTCGCAGGCGAGGGAGCGAAGATGGCGCTGCTGTCCATACAGGAACGCCACGCCGCAACCGCCATGTTCGACGAGGTCGAGTACGTCGAGCTCTCCGACCGCGACGACTTCAACGAGCGCTTCATCGAGCAGCTCGCCTTCCCGGAGTCGCGTTGAGCGCAACCCTGACCGTCATCTACTGGCGCGACATCCCGGCGCAGGTGACCGCGAAAGGCGACGCGGGAAGCGCGCGGGCGCAGCTCTCCGACCGCTTCCAGCAAGCGATCGACGCGGCCGCGATGAAGGCCGAGCTCGTCGACATGGACCTTTACCTGGAGGAATGGCGCCAGGAGGCACGCCCCTGCGGAGACGACCTCGACGCCGAAGTAGCAGCCGAAGCGCAACGCCTCGAATCCGCGTACGACCGCGACGTGCTGCTCCAACTCACCCGCGCCGGCGGACGGCGCACGTGATCGAGACCGGTCGCTCGCCCGCGTGGACGACTCTTGCCCTCGGGCTCGTGCTTCTCGTCGCGCCTGTCGTCGAGGCCGAGGCAGCGAAGCCCACCGGACGGTCACCGGTCTCACACCGTGAGCTGGTCGAGCGAGCCTTCGCGGTCTGCGCCACCGCAAGCAACCGCATCGGCGCGATCCGCCCTGCCACGACACTGCGTGCGTCCGCGGCTACCACCGCGGCGGTGATCGTGCACCTGCAGCGTGTCATCACGAAGCTGGACGCGCTGTATCCGCCGCCGGTCGACCGGCAGCCGCTTCGCCGCTACGTGAGCCTGCTCGAGCAGGAGGTCGCCTTCCTCGTTCGTGGGAAGGACGCGGCCCGCCGCCGGGACAGGGCGGCATTCGCGGACGCCTATCAGGACGCCGCAGGCGTAAGTCTCCGGGCGCGCTCGATCGCTGACCGTCTCGGGCTCGCGGTCTGCGGCACGTTGTAGCCCCGCAGCGTCACGATCCCGGCACGAAGACGACACAGACACGGCGCAGGTCTCCGCGTACGTTGTCGTGCATGGCGACGGTGACGACCCCGTGGGGCAAGGCGACGGTGGTAGAACAGCTCACCCTGCCGCAACGCTCCGGGGAGGCCCGCTTCTCGTCGATCGTGCAGCTGCTGGAGACTGCGAAGGGTGACCGGCTCGTCCGCTTCGCCTACTCGACCGACGGCATCGTTCGCCGCGGCCCGGTCACGCTGCGGGAGAAGGACGTGGAGAAGCTCCGTTGGGCGCTCGAGCGTGCTCCGGAGCTGCGACGAACGCTGCTCGAGGGGCAGCTGTGAGCGCCCACGAGGACGACCCGCCGGAGATCACGATCGACGCCCGACCCTTCGCCGGTGTCTTGGCGAATGGAGTACGCGTCACCGGCAAGTCCGACGAGTTCACGATCGACTTCGTGCGCCTGGATCCCGTGGAGCCACGCGGGATGGTCGTGGCGCGGGTCACCTGATCACCGACGTTCGTCCGCGACGTGATGGACGAGCTCGAGAGAACCTGGCACGATTGGATGTGGGGTTCGTCCCCACCGGAGACGAGGGCGCCATGAGCTGGATCTATCGGGGGAAGCTGATCGCGGCGAACGCGGGCGAGCCGGCCTTCACCACGACGTCGATCGGGCGCGAGCCGTCGGCGGAGGTCAAGCGTGCGATGGAGCTGTACCGCGCACGCATGCTCCGACAGCTCGAGCAGCGCCGCAAGCGCGACGCCTAGCTAGAGCGTCACACGGGAACGGGCGCGCGGCAGCGGGCGGCAGCGATCAACCCCTCGAGTACGGGGACGCCGCCGAGCGGGCCGAGCAGCGGGTCGACCGCGTGCTCGGGGTGCGGCATCAAACCGAGGACGTTGCCTGCCTCGTTCGAGACGCCCGCCACCAGGGAAATGGCGCCGTTGACGTCCTCCGTGTAGCGGAAGGCGACCTGTCCCGCCGCCTCGAGCGAGGCGAGCAGCTCCAGGCCGGCGTACCAGTTACCCTCACCGTGCTTGACGGGGATCACGAGCTCGTCGCCCACCCGGCTGCCGGCCAGGAGCGGAGAAGCGACGCTCTCGATACGCACGATCACGTCCCTGCAGACGAACTGCTGCTGGCGGTTCAGCCGCAGCACACCGGGCAGGAGGCCCGCCTCACAGAGGATCTGGAAGCCGTTGCAGATGCCGAGCACCGGTCCGCCGGCCGCCGCGAAGTCGGAGACTGCGTCCATCACGGGCGCGAAGCGGGCGATCGCGCCGCAGCGCAGGTAGTCGCCGTAGGAGAACCCTCCGGGCAGCACCACGCCTGCCGTTCCGTCCGGCAGCGCGGTGTCGGCGTGCCAGACTGCGACGGCCTCGGCGCCGAGGAGCTCGAGGGCGAGCCCGGCGTCCCCGTCGTCGTTCGAGCCCGGGAACGTGACCACCGCGATGCGCGGTGCCGCGCTCATGCGTCGCCCTCCAGCTCAATGGTGAACGACTCGATCAGGGGGTTGGAGAGCAGCTCGGCGGACATGCGGTCGAGCTGCTTTCGCGCCTCGGCCGGGTCGTCGGTCGCGAGCTCGACGTCGACGAGCCGCCCCACCCGCGCGTGAGCGACCGGGAAGCCGAGCTTGGCGAGCGACTCCTGCACAGCCTCGCCCTGCGGGTCGAGGATGCCGGACTTCGGCCGGATCAGAACGGTTGCCTTCACAGCACCACCTTCGGGTCGGCGAGATAGCGGTCGAACTCGATCCCCGTGAGACGCTCGAAGGCCTCGACGTAGCGGGCGCGGGTGCCGGCGACGACGTGGTCGGGGAGCTCGGGCCCCGGGTACGTCCGGTCCCAGCCGGTCGCGAGGCACCAGTCGCGCACGAACTGCTTGTCGAACGACGGCTGCGGCCCGCCGGGCGTGTACCCGTCGAGCGGCCAGAAGCGCGACGAGTCGGGCGTGACGGCCTCGTCGGCCAGCGTGACGTGCCCGTCGGCGTCGACCCCCAGCTCGAACTTCGTGTCGGCGAGGACGATCCCCCGCTCCTCGGCGTGCCGCGCGGCAAAGCGATAGACGGCGAGAGCAGCCTCGCGTGCCTCCGCGTAACGGTCGCCGCCGCAGAGGAGGGCGGCCTCGTCCTCGTCGATGTTGAGGTCGTGCCCCTCGGCTGCCTTGGTGGCGGGAGTGACGATCGGCTCGGGCAGGCGCTCCGACTCGCAGAGCCCGGCCGGAAGCGCGTGGCCGCAGATCTCGCCGCTCGCCTGGTAGTCGACCCAGCCCGAGCCGGACAGGTAGCCGCGCACGACCACCTCCACCGGCAGCATCTCGAGGCGGCGGCACACGGTCGAGCGGCCGTCGTCGCCGAGGTCGAGCAGGTGGTTCGGAACGATCTCGCGGGTGCGCGCGAACCAGAAGGCGGAGAGGCCGGTGAGCACCCGCCCCTTGTCCGGGATCGGCGTCGGCAGCACCACGTCGAAGGTGGAGATGCGGTCGGAGGCCACGAGCACGAGCCGGTCGTCGAGGGCGTAGATCTCTCTCACCTTGCCGCTCGCGAGCAGTACGCGGTCAGACACGGAGGCTCCCTTCCCGGGCGGCCTGGAGCGCGCGGAGGCGCGCGAACACCGTGTCGACGTGACCGGTGTAAGCGGCGAGGTCGAACACGCGGTCGAGCTCGACGCGGGCGGAGATCTCGGGGTCGGCGGCGACGAGCGCGCGGAAGTCGAGGCCCTCGTCCCAGGCACGCATGGCGCTCCGCTGGACGAGCCGGTACGCGTCGTCGCGCTCGAGGCCGGCTTCGACGAGCGCGAGCAGCAGCCGCTGGCTGAAGTAGAGACCGTGGCTCGACTCGAGGTTCTCGCGCATCCGCTCCGGCCGGACGACGAGTCCTTCCACGAGCCAGGCGAAGCGGTCGAGCATGTAGTCGACGGCCAGGAACGAGTCGGGCAGCACGACGCGCTCGGCCGAGGAGTGCGAGATGTCCCGCTCGTGCCAGAGGGCGACGTTCTCGAGGCCGACGAAGGCGTTCGCCCGCACGACGCGCGCCAGCCCGCAGATCCGCTCGGCGGTGATCGGGTTGCGCTTGTGCGGCATCGCCGACGACCCTTTCTGGCCGCGTCCGAACGGCTCCTCGACCTCGCGCACCTCGGTGCGGGCGAGGTGCCGGATCTCCGTGGCGAAGCGATCGAGCGACGAGGCGGTGAGGGCGAGCGCCGAGAGGAGCTCGGCGTGCCGGTCGCGCTGCAGGATCTGGGTGGAGGTCGGTGCGGGCTCGAGGCCGAGGCGCTCGCAGGCGAGGCGCTCGACGTCCGGGCTCGTGGCCGAGTACGTGCCGACCGCGCCGGAGAGCTTCCCGACCCGCAGCCCCTCGACTGCCTGGATCAGCCGGTCGCGGTCGCGGTCGAGCGCGAACGCCCAGCCCGCGAGCTTGAGGCCGAAGGTGGTCGGCTCGGCGTGAACGCCGTGGGTTCGGCCGATGCACAGCGTCTCCCGGTGCTCCTCGGCGCGTTCGGCGACGGCGCGGAAGGCGCGATCAACGCCTTCGAGCAGCAGGGCGCCCGCATCCTGGACCGTGAGCGAGAGAGCTGTGTCGAGCACGTCGGAGGAGGTGAGGCCGTAGTGGAACCAGCGTCCCTCGACGCCGAGGCCCTCGGAGACCGCGTCCACGAACGCGGCGACGTCGTGGTTGGTGCGGCGCTCGATCTCGGCGACGTGCTCGGGGGCCGGAGCGACGGCACGGTCCCGGATTGCCGCCACGGCGTCTGCGGGGATGGCACCGGCGGCTGCCCAGCCGTCGAGCGCAGCGAGCTCCACGTCGAGCCAGCGCTGGAGCTTCGCCTCCTCCGACCAGATCCGCGTCATGGCCGGTCGGGAGTAGCGCGGGATCACGCCGTTCAGTGTAGAGGCAGGCCCGGACCGGCGATCCGGGTCAGACGGGGTCCGCGGCGGCGCCGAGCGCGATGTCGCCGCGATGGCGGGCGCCTCTGAACGTGACCCGACCCACGGCCGCGTAGGCGGCCCGTCGCGCTTCGGCAACCGTTGCCCCGGTAGCGGTCACGTTGAGCACGCGCCCGCCGTTCGTGACCACCTGGCCGTCGCGGAGGGCGGTTCCGGCGTGGAAGACGTGGGCACCGGCCGCCTCCGCCGCGGCGATGCCGGTGATCTCCGAGCCGCGGTCGCCCGAGGCCGGATAGTCGCCGGCCGCGACGACGACGGTGACGGCGGCGCCGGATGCGACGCCGAGCGCAACGCCCGTGAGGTCGCCGACCGCCGCGGCCGCGCACGCCTCGAGCAGGTCGCCGTCGAGCAGCGGCATCAGCGACTGGGTCTCGGGGTCGCCGAAGCGGCAGTTGAACTCGAGCACCCGCGGGCCTGACGCGGTGAGCATCAACCCGGCGAACAGCACGCCGGAGAACGGCGTGCCGCGCCGCGCGAGCTCGGCGAGCACCGGCCGGTGCACCGTGTCGACGAGCTCCTCGACCTCCGCCGCGTCGAGGCCCGGCACCGGGCTGTAGGAGCCCATGCCACCCGTGTTGGGGCCGAGGTCACCGTCGTAGGCGCGCTTGAAGTCCTGGGCCGCCGGGAGCGCGAGCGCGTTGACGCCGTCGCAGAGGGCGAACACCGAGACCTCGGGGCCTTCGAGCAGCTCCTCGACGACCAGAGGCCCGGGGTGGGCTTCGAGCTCCGCGAGCCCGGCCTCGACGTCTGCCTGCGTGTGGCAGACGACGACGCCCTTGCCGGCGGCGAGCCCGTCGGCCTTGAGCACGCAGGGCGCCACCGGCTCGGCGAGGTCGCGGCTCGTGGGCACGCCGGCGGCGCGCATCACCTCCTTCGCGAAGGTCTTCGACCCCTCGATCGCAGCGGCGGCCCTTCCCGGTCCGAAGACGGCGATGCCGTTATGGCGGAGCAGGTCGGCGAGCCCGGCGACGAGGGGCACCTCGGGGCCGACGACGACGAGGTCGACGTGGAGCGCGTGGGCCAGGGCCAGAATCGCCTCGGCGTCCTCGGCGCGGACCGGGTGGCAGTGGCCCAGGGCGGCGATGCCGGGGTTGCCCGGCGCGGCGTGGAGCTCTGTCAGCAACGGCGACTGCGCGAGCTTCCACGCGAGCGCGTGCTCGCGGCCGCCGGCTCCGACGAGAAGGACCTTCACCGGGCGGATGTCGGTACGGATGGGGTCAGCGCAGTGAGAGGACGCTCTCGCGGGCAGCGCCGGTGCCGACGAGGGTCACGGGTACGTCGAGCGCTTCCTCGACGAAGTGGACGTAGTCGCGCGCGGCGGGCGGGAGCGTGTCGCCGTCGAGCTCGGTCTGCCAGCCGGGGAGCGTCTCCCAGACCGGGCGGCAGTGGTGGAAGTCGCTCTGATGGGCGGGAAAGTCGTCCGTCTCCGTGCCGTCGGGGAGCCGGTAGCGCACGCAGAGGGGGAGCTCGGCGAAGCTGGAGAGCACGTCGAGCTTGGTGAGCGCCAGTGACGTGATGCCGTTGACGCGGACGGCGAATCGGAGAGCAGGCAGGTCGAGCCAGCCGCAGCGGCGCTCGCGGCCCGTGACGGTGCCGAACTCGCCGCCGAGCTCGCGGACGCGATCCTGTGCGTCGCCTTCGATCTCGGAAGGGAAGGGGCCTTCCCCGACACGGGTCACGTACGCCTTGGAGACGCCGAGGATCTCGTCGATGCGGTTCGGCCCGATGCCGAAGCTCACGGCGGCGCCGGCTGCGATCGGGCTGGACGAGGTGACGAAGGGGTAGGTGCCGTGGTCGAGGTCGAGCAGCGTGCCCTGCGCGCCTTCGAAGAGGACGCGCTCGCCGCCGCGCAGGGCGCGGTCGACGAGCAGCGAGGTGTCGGCGATGTACGGGCGCAGCCGCTGCGCGTACCCCTCGTAGGTGTGCGCGACCTCGTCGAGGTCGAACGGCTCGATGTCGTAGACGCGCTCGAGCCAGACGTTCTTCTCTGTGATGGCGAGCTCGATCTTCTGATGCAGGATCTTGGGGTCGAGCAGGTCCTGCACGCGGATGCCGATGCGCGTCGCCTTGTCGGCGTAGGCGGGCCCGATGCCGCGCCGGGTGGTTCCGATCTGGAGGTGGCCGAGCTTGCGCTCGCGGGCGCCGTCCAGGGCGACGTGCCAGGGCATGATCAGGTGGGCGTTACCGGAGACGAACACGAGCCCGGCAGTGCCGTGCCCGCGTGACTCGAGGTCGTCGAGCTCCTCGATCACGACGCGTGGGTCGACGACGCACCCGGCGCCGATCGCGGACGCCTTGCCGGCGACGATGCCGGAGGGGATCTGCCGGATCTTGTAGGTCTCGCCGTCGACGACGATCGTGTGCCCGGCGTTCGGGCCTCCCTGGTAGCGGCAGACGAGGTCGGAGTCCTGTGCGAGCAGGTCGACGATCTTCCCCTTCCCCTCGTCGCCCCACTGCGCACCGACGATCACAGTCGCAGGCACGTGCGGCAGTGTTGCACGGATCCCCGCTTGCGGGGGCGGGATCCTTCCTTGCCTGCAAGCCAGGCCTCGTCTCGCTGCGCGACCTGGGCGCGGTGGCGGCGGACGTGGTCGAGGAGCCCGCGCCACGATCGCCTCGGCACGCGCGCAACGACGGTGTCGCGCGCGAGGAGGTCGATCTCCAGCCTCGTGGTCTCGAACCGGCGGACGGGTGGGGAGCCGGCGGCAACATCTAGGGTCTGGGTCGTGTCGCGCATCGAGTGGGTCATCTCCGGCAGCCGCCTGCTCGCGGCCACCGGTGACGAGTTCGGGCGGACGAAGCCGTTCGCCGGGCTGGGGATCGGCACCGGCATCTCACCGTCATCGGCGCCCGCGACGTCGTCACCGCCGCCGACGCCACGCTCTCTCGCGACGGCGTCACGCTGCTCAATACCGGCCATCTCCCCCGGGAGATCGACGTCGCCGGTCTCGCGGAGGGAGCCGGGCGCGCCGGCGCAACCGAGGGCATCGAGACGCTCCGCTTCGACGACGGGCGCCGCATCCACGTCCTCACGGGCGGGCACATGGTGAATCTGGCAGGCCCGCGGCCACTCGGGAACTCCGTCGAGTCGATGGACCTGGGCTTCGTGTTGCAGGCGCGCTGTCTCGAGTCCGTCGCACGCCGAGACGCCGGGCCCGAGTCGTGCGTGGTGCCGGTTCCCCGGGCAATCGACGAGGCGGTCGCGTCCGCTTACGTCGCCCTGGCTGTACCGTCTCGGCGACGATGACGGACGACCTCGACCCGCTCGAGCGGCATCTCCTGGAGGCGCTCGCCGCCCTCACGCCCACGAGCGCGGCCGGCGCCGCACACCCGGAGGCCGAGGCGCTGTGGCGGGCACAGGTCGACAGCCGGCTGTGCGACTTCGCGGCGCGGTGGCTGCAGAAGGAAGGCCGCAGCTTCTACACGATCGGCTCGGCAGGGCACGAGAGCAACGGAGCCGTGGCCCTTGCGCTACGGCCGACCGATCCGGCGCTGCTGCACTACCGCTCGGGCGCGTTCTATCTCGCGCGCGCGGGCCAGGTGGGGCATGACGGTGTGCCCGACATCATGCTCGGCGTCACGGCCGCGACGGACGAGCCGATCGCCGGCGGCCGCCACAAGGTGTTCGGGCACCATGCCCTGGCGGTCATCCCGCAGACGTCGACGATCGCCTCGCACCTGCCGCGCGCGGTCGGCGTCGCGATCGCAATCGACAGGGCGCGCAAGCTCGGCGTCGCATGCGCCTGGCCGCTCGACGCCGTCGTCGTCGCAAGCTTCGGGGACGCGTCGCTCAACCATGCGACCGCCCAGGCCGCACTCAACACGGCAGCCCACGCGGCCCACCAGCAGCTGCCGGTGCCTCTCCTCTTCGTCTGCGAAGACAACGGCCTCGGGATCAGCGTTCCGACCCCTTCCGGCTGGGCGGAGGGGGCGCTTCGCGGCAGGGCGCAACTCCGCTACGAGCGGGCGAGGGGAGACGACCCGACCGCAACCCTCGCGCTCGCCCGCGACCTTGCCGACTGGGTGCGCGAGACGCGGACGGCCCGCCGTCCTGCACCTGCAGCACGGTGCGCTACCTGAGCCACGCCGGAGCGGACGTGGAGTCGGCCTACCGAACGCCGCAGGCGATCCGCGCCGACTGGGACCGCGACCCGCTCCTCGCCACGGGACGCTGGCTCGTCGAGGCCGGCGATCGCTCGGGGGCCGATCTCGTGAACGACTACCTGCAGTCGCGCGAGCGGGTCCGCGTGGTCGCCCGGCGACGCCGCACGGCGTCCGCAGCTCGGCTCGGCCGCCGAGGTGATGCGCCCGTTGGCTCCCCGGGCGCCTGCGACCGTCGCCGCCGCCTGCGCGGGGCTGACGTGGCCGCTGGGGGAGTCGCTGACCCTTGCCCAGAGCATCAACGTGGCGCTGGCGGATGCGCTCGAGCGCGTGCCGGAGCTGCTCGTGTTCGGCGAGGACGTGGCCGCCAAGGGCGGCGTCTACGGCGTCACGCGGGGGCTGCACGCGCGCTTCGGCGCAGGCCGTGTGTTCGACACCCTGCTCGACGAGACGTCGATCCTCGGGCTCGCGCTCGGCGCCGCGGTCAGCGGCTTCGTGCCGGTGCCGGAAATCCAGTACCTCGCATACCTGCACAACGCCGAGGACCAGCTGCGCGGCGAGGCGGCGACGCTGCAGTTCTTCTCCCGCGGGCAGTACCGGAACGGGCTCGTCGCGCGGATCCAGGGGTACGGCTACCAGAAGGGGTTCGGCGGCCATTTCCACAACGACGACTCGGTAGCGGTGCTGCGGGACATCCCGGGGCTCGTGATCGCCTCACCGGCACGCCCGGACGACGCGGCCGCGATGCTGCGCACCTGTGTTGCCGCGGCGCAGGCCGACGGGAGCGTGTGCGCCTTCCTGGAGCCGATCGCGCTCTACCACACGCGCGACCTCCACGAGGAGGGCGACGGCCTGTGGCTCGGGAGGCCGGCGGACGAGCACGTGCCGCTCGGCTCGGCGCGCGTGTACGGGGACGGTTCCGACCTGACGATGCTCACGTGGGGCAACGGGTTGTACATGTCGTTGCGTGTCGCGCGGCGGCTCGAGGCCCGCGGCGTGCGCTCCCGCGTCGTCGACCTGCGCTGGCTCGCGCCGCTGCCGGTCGAGGACATCGCCGAGGCGGTCGCCGCGACGGGCACGGTGCTGGTCGTCGACGAGACCCGTCGCACGGGCGGCGTTGCCGAGGGGCTCCTGGCGACGCTCGTCGACATCGGCTTCGACGGCCCCATGGCGCGAGTGGCGAGCAAGGACTCGTTCGTCCCGCTCGGCGGCGCCGCGAGTCTCGTCCTGCTGTCCGAGGACGAGATCGAGGCGTCAGCGGTGCGGCTCGCGGGCTGAAGCGAGCGAGCGGCGCGCGCAAGGGTCATGACGGCTGAGGGCACACCGGTCGAGATGAACGAGGCAGACACGGGCATCACGCTCTTCGACGCGCTCGGAGGGCACGGGTTCTTCGCGAGCCTCGTCGACAGCTTCTACCGCCGCGTCGCCCACGACCCCTTGCTCCGGCCGCTCTACCCGGAGGCCGACCTCGCCTCCGCCGCCGAGCGGCTGCGGCTCTTCCTGGAGCAGTACTGGGGCGGGCCGGCGACGTACTCGGAGCGGCGCGGCCATCCGCGGCTGCGGATGCGGCACGCTTCCTTCCCGATCGACGACGCCGCGGCCGGCCGCTGGCTGACCCAGATGCGGGCCTCGCTCGATGAGCAGGCGCTCCCGCCGGAGCTCGACGCGCTCGTCTGGAGCTACTTCACCGCTGCCGGCGCGGCAATGGTGAACGTCCCGGGCAAGGCCACCGAAGACCGGCGGGCTAGTCGCTCTCGTCGGCGTCAGGCGACGAGCAGGTAGCGGAAGACGCCCTTCGCGGGCGCATAGTCCGCGCTTCCCTGCGCCTCGACCTCTGCCTCGCGGCCCGCGGCGACCGTGAAGCCGAACCACTTCGGGTTGCTGAGCCGCGCCCGGGAAACAGACACCGTCAGGCTCGCTCCTCTGACGACGACCGGCAGCCGGGTGAACTTCCTGACGCCCGTTCTCGCGAACAGCGCCACTCCGGTGTCGTTGCCGTGCAGGCCGAAGTAGTAGTCCACGCCCCTCCACGAGGACGGGACGGGAGTGGGGCCGAGCGGCGGTACATCGATGCCCACGATCAGCATGTCCACCCACTTCTCCTTCGCGCTCAGACCGAGCGGCGGCGCCGCGGCAAAGCGAACGGTGAATGTGACGCGCTTTGCGCCATGCGAGACGGCGACGGAGGTGATGTCCGGCCCTGCGCCCCCGACGTCACCGGCGGCGTCCGAGTACCTCCGCACCGCTGTCCCGGCGCCCGCGGAAGCCGCGATCACGAGCACCAGCACCAGTACCACCAGCCCGACGACCGGTGACACTCGAGCAGTCATGAGGCCTCCCTCCTTCCACCTTCGACGCTAGCCCGGCGCCGGTTGCCGCGCATCCGAGGGTCCGCTGAACCGGTGGGGCGACGCCCGGATCTCCGAGCAGCTCCCTCCACGCGCCGCCCCTCAGGACGCGGCGAGGTCGGCGAACTTCGCGTAGCGCTTCAGGAAGGACAGCTTGACCGAGTCGGTTGGCCCGTTGCGGTGCTTCGCGAGGATCACCTCGGCGAGCCCCTGGCTGTCGGACTCCTCGCCGTTGTAGTACTCGTCGCGGTAGACGAACGCGACGAGGTCGGCGTCCTGCTCTATTGAGTTGTGTACACAAATGTCCTCGGACACGAAGTTGTGCAGGCCTTCGACAGTGAGGTCGAAGACCTCGTCCTCTCCGTCCGGTTGCAGGGACGCGATCTCGTCCCAGTAGACCTCGCTCGTCGCGAGCCTCATTAGCCCATCCGACCGGATCGCCTCGGCGACACGCTGTGCGCGCTCTCGCCCCAGATTCGCCTTGTACAACGTCGAGCCGCAGTAATTCGTGCCTATCGCCGTTTGGAGCTGGCGCGTCGTCAAGCCCACAACGCTCATCGCCGGAACGACATGCGTGGCCCAAGCTTCTCTCGGGATAACGTCCCGATTCGTGCGGCCCTTGCGCCCATCGAGATCGAAGAGCATCGCCTCGCACCTACCCGCCCGCAACTGTCCGACGCCGCCGACGCGACGCAGGAACGCGAGCGTGTCCTTACGACCGGTGATGTCGATCCGATGGGAAGGGCGTCCCTTTCCGGGCATCGGCACAGCCCTGAGGCGAGCGTTGATGTCCAACCGCAACAGCAGCGACAGGACATCTCGGGCAAGTGCTTCACTCGTTGTGTCGTATCTGATGACGTGCGCGACAACACCACCGCCTGCGGGACGCAGGCATCCGTCGGTCGCCCACAGGTGACGTAGGAAGTGCGCAATGGCTTCGTCTGACTGCCGGAACACGTCTCCCGGTACGCGCTTCTCGTGGCTGCGAAGCCCGAACACGCCAAGCCCGTCGAGCCACTCAGCGACGGGGTTACGCACACCGTGGGTGAGCCGCGCCGTCGCCGCCAAATAGACCTGATACCAGCTCCGCTCCGCCTTAACGCGAGGTGCGACTGCATCACCAAAGACTTGCTCAGCGAGGTCGGCGACGAGTGCAGCGAGCTCCGGCTCGCGCGTCGTGTACTGGATCGCATGTCGTGGCAGCGTGCAACCGTCGCCGATCAGGTGCCCGAGCAGAGCGAGCTCGGCTGGGCTCATAATGTGTGTGTTCGCTGCGCTCAAGGCAAGTCTGCGCGGAATCGCCACCCGCTCACCGGGAACGAGCTCGTCGAGACGCTTCCAACCACCGAACGCAAGAAACTTGTGATTACCCGTCGCGCGGATCGTTCGGCCGAGCCTGGTTCGAAGGCGAAACACGGGCTTTGAGCCCGTCGAGAAAGCGTGTGCCACCTCCCGCGGCTCGAGCCGCCACGTTTCGGTGTTGAGTGCCGCCACACGGAATCCGCTCTTGCCGACGAGGGTACGGATGGGGCGGTAGACGCCTTCGTCGGCAAGGAAGACACGACTGTCGCCCGCCAGGCAGCCGCTTTCTCTCAGGTCGGAGAGGATCGGCCGCTTGTCGTGGCGCTGCTCGACGGCGCGGGAGAGCTGGGAGAGGGCGAGGATCGGCACCTCGAGGTCGCGGGCGAGCACCTTGAGCGCGCGCGAGATCTGGGACACCTCCTGCACGCGGTTCTCCGGGTTGGAGCCGGAGGTCATCAGCTGCAGGTAGTCGACGATGATCATGCCGAGGTTCGGCTCGCGCGACTTGAGGCGACGCGCCTTGGAGCGCAGCTCCATCATCGTGATCGAGCCGGTGTCGTCGACGTAGATCGGCGCCTTCATCAGCTTGTCGCAGGCGGCGGTGAGACGCGGCCAGTCGTCCTGGGCGAGGCGGCCGGAGCGCAGGCGCTGAGACTCGACCTTGGCCTCGCTGCACATCATCCGCTGGGTCACCTCCGCCTTCGACATCTCGAGGGTGAAGAGCGCCACCGGCGTCTCGTGCCGGACACCGAGGTTGGCGGCGGTGCAGAGGGCGAGCGCCGACTTTCCCATCGAGGGCCGGGCGGCGAGGATGATCAGGTTGCCGGGCTGGAACCCCGAGGTGAGCTTGTCCAGCTCGCGGAACCCGGACGGGATGCCGGTGATGTCGACCCCCGCCTCGTACAGGTGCATGATCCGCGCGAAGCTCTCCTTGAGCAGGTCGTTGATGTGGGCGAAGTCGCCGGTGACCCGCTCCTGCGCGAGCTCGAACACCATCTGCTCGGCCCTGTCGACGAGGTCGGTGGTCTGTCCCGGCCGGTCCTGCCCGAGCCGCTGGATCTCCTGGCCGACCCGCACGAGGCCGCGCAGCGTCGCCATCTCCTTGACGATCCTGGCGTAGTGCTCCGCGTTCGAGGTCGACGGCACGAGCGCCGCGAGCTCGGCGATCTTGGCGGCGCCTCCGACGCGTTCGAGCTCGCCGCGCTCGTCGAGCTCGTTCGAGAGCGTGATCGCGTCGACCGGCTCACCCTTGCCGTACAGGGCGAGCGCCGCCCGGTAGATGACGCCGTGGGACTCCCGGTAGAAGTCCGAGCCGTCGAGCACCTCGGTGACCGCCCCGATCGCGGTAGGCGAGAGGAGCATCGCCCCGAGCACGGACTCCTCGGCCTCGAGATTCTGGGGAGGCACGATCGCACCACCTGGGGCTCCGCTGCGGGGGACGGCGAGATCGGTCACCGTGCCATCAAACCGTTTCCGGAGCGGCGCGGCCGCCTGTGCAGAAGCGCGTTCGCCTCCGGCGAGAGGTTCGCGGGGGACATGGCCGAAAGCGGCGTTCTGCAGCGCATCAGGAACATGTGTTCGCTCATTGTTCCACAGCGCCCGGCTGTCCCTCCACATCGCCGCCCACAGCCGCGCCGCCCTGTGCTGGGGACGAAGTGCCCGCACGGTGCGGCGATTTCGTCGGGCTTTCCACAGGCTGCGGGACGGGTGTGGAGAAGCGGTGGAACGAGAGAGGGCGGCCGCCGGCCGCCCTCTCTCGTTCCGTACGCGGCCTGCGGGCGCTACGCCTCCTCGGCGGGCTCCTCGAGCTCGCCGGGCTCCGCCTCGCCGAGAGCCGGCTCGGTCTCGACCACGGCCGACACCTCCTCGTCGACGGCCGGGTCGCCGGCGTCGACGATCTCCTCGACCTCGACGTCGGCCTCCGCAGGAGCGGGGGAGGCGGCAGCGGCAGCCGCGGCAGCTGCTGCAGCCTCGGCGGCCTCCATCGCGGCCAGCTCCTCCTCGGGCGGCAGCTCGCCGCCCTCGGGCACGACCAGCAGCTTCAGGTCGGCCGTGACGCCTTCGAACACGTCGATCGTGATCGAGTAGCGGCCGATCCGCTTGATCGTGTCGACGCCGATCTTGCGGCGGTCGACGCGGATCTTGCGGGTACGCCAGATCTCGTCGGCGATGTCGGTCGAGGTGACCGAGCCGAACAGCGATCCGGTGGGGCCGGCCTTGACGTCGAAGCGGAGCACCGTCTTGCCGAGCGTGGCGGCCACCTCGGCCGCCTGCTCCGAGCTCCGCGCCTCGTGTCGGGCACGCTCCGCGTCGATCCGCTTCACCTCGGCCACGCGGCCGGGAGTCGCCACCTCGGCGAGCTTCCGCGGCAGCAGGTAGTTGCGCGCGTAGCCGCGCGCGACGTTCACGACCTCGCCGCGCAGGCCGACCTTCTCCACGTCCTTGAGCAGGATGATCTCCATCGTCCTAGCTCGCGACGTAGGGCAGGAGCGCCATCTCGCGGGCCCGCTTGACCGCGACGGCGACCTGCCGCTGGTGGCGGCGGCACGCGCCGGTGATGCGGCGGTTGCGAATCTTGCCCTTCTCCGAGATGTAGCGCCGCAACTGGGCGACGTTCTTGTAGTCCACTTCCGTCACCTTGTCCTTGCAGAAGTGGCAGCTCTTGCGCCGCCCGGGGGCGGAGCCGGAGCCGGGGCGCTTGCGCGCCGGTGCCTTCTGAGCCATGTGTCTCGATCTCCTAGAACGGGATGTCGTCGTCGGACGGGGAGGGCGGGAAGTCGGCGTTGCTCGGCTGCGCGCTGCCGGAGGGAACGTACGAGCCGCTCTCGCCGCCACCCTCGCGGCTGTCGAGGAACTGGACGCTCTGAGCGATCACCTCGACCTTGGAGCGCTTGCCGCCGTCCTGGGACTCCCAGGACGACCAGTCGAGGCGCCCGTCGACGCCGATGCGCCGGCCCTTCGCGAGATGCTGGGACAGCATCTCTGCCTGGTTGCCGAACACCTTCACGTCGAAGAAGTTCGGCTTGTCCACCCACTGACCGCTCGCATCCTGCTTGCGGCCGTTCACGGCGAGCCCGAGCTCGAGCACGGCACTGCCCGACGGCAGGTGCTTGAGCTCCGGGTCGCGGGTCAGGCGACCGACCAGGGTCACGCGATTGATGTCACCGGCCATTACTCGTCCTCCTCCGCAGCGATATCGTCGTCGCCGACATCGTGGCCGACGGGAGCGCCGACCGGAAGTGGCTCGGAGAGACCTCCCTCGGGACGACGTGTCGCAAGGTGCCGCATGACCGAGTCGTCGATCTTGAGCACGCGCGAGATCTCGTCCAGCGTCTCGGGCTCGGCCTTGAAGAGCAGCAGGTGATAGTTGCCGTCCGTCTTCTTGTCGATCTCGTACGCAAGCTTGCGCTTGCCCCACACGTCGTGGCGCTCGAACGTGCCGCCACCCTTCTCGATCAGCTCGCGCACGCGAGCGACGACCTCCGCCTGCTTCTCCTCGGCGAGGTCGGGGTCCAGCATCAGCAGGATCTCGTAGTCGATCACGGGTTCCCTGTTCTCCTTCCTTCGGTCTTAGGCGGCCTCACCGGCAAGCGCACCTGGGAATGGGTGTCGCGAAGCGAGGCAGGAAGCCGAAGGATTCTACCTGCAGCGGGCGCACGCGGCCGGATGTGCGCCACGCCGACGTCCCCGGAGGACACGCTACGATCGCTTCCGTGAAGCGCGCTTTCGCCTGGATGGCCGGCCTCGTGGGCATCGCGGCGCTCGGGCGGCTGCTCGCGAAGCGCTCGGCGACCCCGCCGGTGGCCAGGCCGGAGCCCGTGCCGGAGGGAGCGGAGGATCCGGCGGTGGAGCTGCGGGAGCGCCTCGCCGCCCAGCGCGACGGTCGACCCGGTCGCGCCCGAGGAGGTGCCGGTTCCCGAGGGCGAGACGCTCGAGGAGCGCCGCGCCCGCATCCACGCAAAGGCACAGCAGGCGATCGACGCGATGCGGGAGCCGGGCGCATGAGCGCGACGGAGCGCACCCAGGCGGGCGCCGAACCGGCCGGGGACCTGGCCGATTCGGTCCGTGTGCTCGCCGATCGCATCGAGGCGCTGCAGGCCGACGTCCGCCGTCTCGGCGGTCCCGCGCTGCCGACCGGGCGAGCCGGGTTGGGACGACGACGACGTCGAGGCGGCGTCCGCCGCCTCGTACGCCTGGGTCGGGGCGATCGAGCCGCCTCTCCCTCGTCGGCCTGCGGTGCCGCGGCTCCTGCTGGAAGCCCTCTTCCTCGCCGCCGTCGCGGTGGCGGCGGCACTCGCCGACCTCGACGCGCCGGTGATCGCCGGCGTCATGGCCGGCGCCTGGGTGCTCGTGGCGCTGATCGAGTGGGCTGCCTCCCGCGCCGACCGGCGCCGCGAGGAGCTCGTGCTGATGCCCGCTCCGCCGCCGCCCGCGCCGGTGCCAGCGGATCCCGCCTGGTTCACGCCGCCGGTCGAGCAGACGCTGCTCGAGACCCCGGCGGACTCCGTCACGGCCGTGTCGAAGCTGCCGCCCGCACCGCAGGATCTCGACGCCACGGTCGAGCGCTCTCCCGGCCCGTGACGCGCGCGCTCAGCCCCGGGAAGCTCGACGCGCTCCTCGGGAACGAGCTCGACGACCACGTCGACTCCGTCGAGACCGTGTTCGTCGAGAGCGGTGCGCAACTCGGCCGGGTCGGGCGAGGGAAGCGGCCCCGCGGCCCGGATGCGGATGCCGACGCGGTCCGCGTCGACGGTCGACGAGGCGCCACCCCGCCGGCTCCACCCATGCAGTGGCGGCCGTCTCGGCGTCGGCGCGCTGCAGGCTCTCCCTGGTGATCCTCCTGGCCGACTCGGTGAGCGGGATCGCGAGGACGATCACGGACGCAACCACCACGATGACCGCCCTGCGGTGCATCGCGCCCGGTGACGACGCTTCGACGCCCCGAGTCGCAGTGACGCGGTAGATCGCCATCACCACGAGGCCGGTGAGCAGGATCGCGACCACGTTCGTGAGGAACAGGAGCAGCGCGCCGGACGCCTGGCCGGTCGCGCCCGCCTCGAGCGTGAGCCCGACGACGGCGAGAGGCGGCACGAGCGAGATCGCGATCGCGACGCCCGGGAGCGTGTCGGACACGTCCGAGCGCACCATGGCGAACGAGCCGACCGCACCTGTCGCGATCGCCGCGACGAGATCGATGAGGCGTGGATGCACCCGGCCGGCGACCTGCGTGTTCGTGTCGGCGACGACGTCGACGGTGACGAGCGACCCGAGCAGCCACGCCGACCGCGACGACCGCGAGGGCGCCGGCGAGGACGAGGGCGAGCGAGAGCGCGAGGTTCGCCTTGTCACCCGTCACGACGGAGAGCACCGTGCCGAGGATCGGCGTCATCAGGGGCGCCACGATCATCGCCCCGATCACGGTGGCGGTCGAGTCGGCCACGACCCCGGCGGTGGCGATGACCGCCGCGAGCACGAGAAGCACCCAGAACCTGCTCAGCTTGCGCGACGCGTCAGGCCCCGAGAACAAGAGCTCGGCGCGCATACGTGCCAGGTCGCTGGAGGTGATCGCGGGCATGGTGACCGGTGCCGAATACCGGGCGCGAAGGCGGAACCCTGCCTCGGGCGGGCCCGCCCGGCCCCCACTAGTCTTTCGCGATGCTGTTCCCGACGGCGACGTTCGCGATCTTCTTCCTGATCGTGCTGCCGCTGTCGTGGCTCGCGATGCCGAAGGTGCACCGCTGGCGGCCGCTCATCATCGTCGCGAGCTACGTCTTCTACAGCTGGTGGGACTGGCGCTTCGTCTTCCTGCTCGCCGGCTGCACGGTCTGGAACCAGCTGCTCGCCGTGCGCATCCATCGCGCGACCGCGCCCTCGCAGCGGAAGGCGCTCCTCTGGGTGGCGCTGGCCGGCAACCTCGCCGTGCTCGGGTACTTCAAGTACTACGACTTCTTCGTCACCTCGAGCGACAACCTGCTCTCGCTCGTCGGGATCGGCGTGCCGCTCGAGGTGAAGTCGATCGTGCTGCCGGTCGGCATCTCCTTCTACACGTTCATGGCGATCAGCTACGTCGTCGACACCTACCGCGGCGACTTCGTGCCGACGACGCTCGAGAAGTTCGCCGTCTACCTCTCGTTCTTCCCGCACCTCGTGGCCGGGCCGATCGTGCGGCCGGGCGAGCTGATCCCGCAGCTCGACACGCCGCGCAACCCGCGCCGCGTCGACACGAGCCGCGCCTTCTACCTGATCGCGACCGGGCTGTTCAAGAAGGTGGTGATCGCGAACTACCTGGCCGCGAACATCGTCGACGAGGTGTTCGGCGCCGCCGGGCCAGCACTCGTCGCTGGAGATCCTGATCGCGAGTCTACGCCTACGCCGTGCAGATCTACGCGGACTTCTCGGGCTACACCGACATCGCGATCGGCATCGCGCTGCTGCTCGGCTTCTCGTTCCCGCAGAACTTCGACTCGCCCTACGCGGCGCGCTCGGTGCAGGACTTCTGGCGCCGCTGGCACATGACCCTCTCGCGCTGGCTGCGGGACTACGTCTACATCCCGCTCGGCGGCAGCCGCAAGGGCACGCTCCTCACCTACCGCAACCTGATGCTGACGATGCTGATCGGAGGGCTCTGGCACGGCGCCGGCTGGACGTTCGTCGTCTGGGGCGCCATCCACGGCACCGCCCTCGTGACGGAGCGCTGGTGGAAGGCGACGCCCCGGGTACGTCGCCCCACCCGACACCACCGGGCGCCGCGTGCTGGAGCGCTTCGTGACGTTCCAGCTCGTCTGCTTCGCGTGGATCTTCTTCAGGGCCGACTCGTTCGGGACGGCCTGGGAGATGATCACCGGCCTCTTCACCGGCTGGGGCGAGGCGTCGCCGCTCGTGACCGGAGGCGTGCTGCTCGCGATCGCGGTCGGGATCGGCTCGCAGTACCTGCCCGCGCGCCTGCCGCACCTGCTGATGGAGCGCTTCGGGCGCCTGCCGGCGGCGGGGCAGGCCGTCGTCCTGGCGCTGGCGCTGATGCTGACGAACGCCATGGGCCCCGAGGGCGTGGCACCCTTCATCTACTTCAGGTTCTGATGGCGAGCGAGCCCCACACGACCGCGCCGACGGCGCCGCGAGCCCGTCGCCGCCAGACCGGCGAGGACGGCCGCACCCTGGGCACGGCCGGTCATGCCCTGGCCGTGTCGGCGCTGGCGCTCGCGTTCGGCGCGCTGCTGTCGGCCCCCGGCCTGCACAAGTCGGCGACCAACCTGCAGCCCGGCCTCGAGCGGGACGTCGCGCTCGCGCTCACCGGCCCTCTGGCCGATGTGAGCGGCGTGCTGCAGCTCGACGAGCCGCGCGCCCTGGTGAAGTCGGCGCTCGGCCGCAGCGACGACGACCGGATCGACACCGCTGTCGTGATCCCCGTGCCGACGACAGCCGGCCGTGCCGAAGCCGTCGCCCTCGCCGGGTGCAAAGCCGGCCGTCACGCCGAGCTCGAAACCGGAGGCCCCCGCGAAGGTCGCGTTCACGCCGCAGAAGAAGCTGCGGCTGTGGATCGCCGGCGACTCGCTGATGATCACCCCGGGCTACTCGATCGTGCGGGCGACGCTCGCGACCCCGGTGATCCAGTCGGTCGGCGGCGTCGACGGTCGCGTCGCCACCGGCCTCGAGCGCCCCGACGTGTTCAACTGGTTCAAGGAGATCGCGACCCAGGTGAAGAAGCTGAAGCCCGACGTGGTCGTGCTGCACTTCGGCGGCAACGACGACCACAGCTACATGACCGGGCTGCCGGAAGGCGTCTCGATCGGCGCCTTCGGCACGGCGAGCTGGAGGAAGGAGTACGGCCGCCGGGTCGGCGGCGTGATGGACACGGTCGCCCGTGCCGGGGGCCACACGATCTGGCTGGGGCTGCCGATCACGCGCAGCCCCGCGCAGACGCAGCGGTTCGACGTCATCAACGCGGTCGTGGTGCAGGAGGCGAAGAAGCGGCCGTCGACGGCCACCTACATCGACACGTACACGACGTTCGCGGGCGACGACGGCGGCTTCGCCGAGTACCTGGAGAACCGCCGCGGCCGCACCGTGAAGGTCCGCGCCGGCGACGGTGTCCACTTCGAGCGGGCGGGCGGCGACATGATCGCGCGCATGGTGCTGAAGCGGCTGAACGAGATGTACGACCTCACGAGCTGGCGGAAGCAGGCTCGCTAGCCGGCCGCCGCCTGCACGCGCACCGGCGTGCGGAGCCGCTGCGTGCGCTTGCCGACGGTGACGACCGCCTGGAATGTGAGGGGGACGCCGACCGACTCGGCGGGCCAGCGATTGACGGCGGTGCGCTTGCCGCGGAACGAGATCGGGTCTCCGGCGTTCTTCCCTGCGCATTGCGCCATCGCTCCGCCCTTCCAACAGCCGATGACGACGTCGCCGAGCAGGATCTGCAGCTTGAGGCGGGCCGGCATGCCCCTGGCGCCGTCGCGGGCTGTGACGGTCCAGCGCCACGGCTGGCCGACCCTGGGCTTGTCGGTGCTGGCCGTGAGCGTGACGCGAACGGCGGCCGCCGCCGGGGCTGTCGCGACAGCGGCGGCGAGCGCAACGAGCAGCAGGATGCGGCAGTGCATGGTCAGGCATCCTACGGCTGCACCCAGTGGATCGGGTAGACGGCGGCCCAGTGCTCGGGGTGGGCGCGAACCATCGCACTCCAGCGGTCCGCGAGCTGCTGCAGCAGGCGCCGCTCACCCGTGACGCGCTCGTGGCGACCCGGCGGCAGCACGGCAGCCTCGATCGTGACCCGCCAGCGCCGCCGGCCCACGGGCAGGACCGCGAACGGGACGATGGGGGTGCCGCAGAGTCGCGCAAGGGCGACCGTGCCGCCGGGCAGCTCGGCCTCCGCGTCCAGGAAGCGGACGCGATAGGAGCGGGTCATGTTGATGCCGGTCTCGCCGAGCACGAGCAGCGCGTGCCCACGGCGCAGCACGGCCACCGCCTCCCGGGCAGGTGCCGTCGCGTACAGCCTTCCCAACCCGGCGGCCGCTCGGTGCCGGTCGATCGCCCATGCGAGCCAGTCGTCCTCGACGAGGGCGGTCGTAGGCACGGGAACGGCAACCGCAGGGATCGCCGTCGCCACCTCCCAGCCGCCGAGATGGAGGCTCGAGAGGATGACGCCGTTCCCGTGCTCGAGGGCGTCGCGAATGTGGTGAATGCCCTCGACCGCGGTGGTCGCACGCAGCTCGTCGGGGCGGGAGAGCGCCCACAGCACGTCAGCCGAGCGGTGCGCCTCGTTCACCACCTCCTGCCGCACGAGCCGCCTGACAACGGGGTGCTCGGGTGGCAGTCCGAGCGCATGGCCGAGGTTCTCCGCCAGGACGTGGCGCTTGGCCGGACGCGCCGCCCACTCGAGCGTGCCGCCCAGCCGCGCAACGCCGTGCGCAACCGCGGCAGGGAGCAGCCCGCCGACCGCGCTCGCGCCGTCGATCACCCGGGAGAGCACCCGAGCCGCGGCAGGCCCGCGGCCGAACGGCGCCTCGGGGCGCGGGTGGCCGTCGGGGGCGAGCCGCAGGCGGTCGCGCACGCTGCTCACCGGCGCGGCTGAAGCGAGAGAAGGCGAAGCGTGTAGCGCTCGTCGAAGCGCACATCGCCGATCGGCGAGGGGTTGAGCGTGGTGACGCGGTAGTCGACGCGCACGGGCAGGCCCGTCTCGCGCTCGAGCCAGCGCTGCTCGACGGTTGGGCCACGTGCGCCGCCGCCCTCGCGGGTGGCAACGCGGAGGTGCACGACGCCTACGTCGGCGGTGCCGACGCGGAGCATCTCCTCGCCGACGACCGTGGTGGTGCCGACCTGCTCGCTGTCCGTGCTGGCGCAGTCGAAGGCTGTGGAGGAACTGGGGTCGGTGTCGGCTGGGAGCCAGGCGGTCGCGTCGCAGCGCCAGCGGGTGATGTCGTCGCGGCCGACGAAGCGATGCGTCTCCGACCAGCCGCTGAGGCGACTGCCGTCATCGCAGATCTCGTAGGTGTTGGAGCGGTGCAGGAGTACATCCCAGCGCAGAGTCATGCCGCAGCCGGCGCCGGCGACGGTGACGGTCGACCGCGAGGGGTAGCTGTGCTTCCGGCCGCCGAGCGCGCTGATCGACTCGGAGCCGGTGGTGGCGTAGACGTACACGCCAGGCGGGATCGGCGTGTCGGCCGCCTCAGCGTTCGCTCGATAGCGGGCGAGGGCGTCGCCGATCGAGGCGGGAGTGGCGCTCTCGCGCGCGGCGAGGACCCAGGCGCCGGTGGCAGCCGCCAGGACGATCGCCGCGCCGGCCGCCCACAGCGCGCGTGAACGTGCGCGGCTCACAAACGCGAGCGTATCGCGTCCGTAACGCGATGATGGTGTGCGTGACCACCTACGTCGCGCTGCTGCGCGGGATCAACGTCGGGGGGAAGGCTGTCGTCCCGATGGCGGAGCTGCGCGCTCTGCTCTCCTCGCTCGGGCACGACGACGTGGTGACGTACATCCAGAGCGGGAACGCGGTCTTCGACAGCCCACGCGCGGCGGCCGAGGTCGCGGCCGAGCTGGAGGCGGGGATCGAGCAGGCGTTCGGCGTCCGCACCCCGGTGCTGCTGCGCACGCCGGCGGAGCTCGCGGGCGTCGTCGCCGGCAATCCGTTCCTCGAACCTGGTGCCGACCTCGCGAAGCTCCACGTCGTGTTCCTCGAGAGCGAGCCCACGCCGTCGGCCGTGGCGGCACTCGACCCCGACCGCTCGCCGCCCGACGAGCTGGCAGCGCTCGGGCGCGAGGTCTACCTGCGGCTGCCGAACGGCGCCGGCCGGACGAAGCTGACGCTCGACTGGCTCGAGCGGCAGCTCGGGACGCGGGGGACGGCCCGCAACTGGCGCTCGGTCACGAAGCTGGTCGAGCTCGCTCGTCGCGACAGCCCGTCCTGATCGGGCCGGCTCTCGCCGGGATAGGAGGCCTCCTCCTGCCAGACGTCCGGCCGCGGCCACGTCGATTCCCCCGGTCGACCGGGGCCGTCAGGGGACGCGGCCCGAGCGGTCGCACCAGGCGAGCACGTCGGCGAAGCGGCGGTCGGCGAGGACGCCGAACAGCTCGTCCCGGGTCAGCTTCGCGCGGCTCGTTGCCGGGCTCGTGATCCCGCAGAGGAAGCGTGCACGTTGACGCGGCACGCCGAGAGCTTGTGGGTGCGCGGCCTCCAGCGCCTCCAGCGCACTCCGGTCGACGACCTGCTCGATCGGCGGCGGCGATCGCCGCCTCCGGCAGCTGCCGGGCTGCGCCGGTGAGACAGAAGCTGCAATGGCCGCACGGCTCGTGGCGCACCTCCCCGAAGTAGCCGATCAGCTCATTGACCTGGCAGCCGTCATGGGTGACGAGCGACACGACCCGTCCGATGCGGTCGACCTCGGCTCGCTCACGCCGGTCGAACCGCTCGACGAGACGGTCGAGGAGCTCCTCGCTGGAGCCGGGTCGCGCCAGTAGCGTGTAGCGCTGGCGCACATCCGCGGCTCGCAATTCGATCAGCTGCCGCTGCTCGAGATAGTCGAGCGCCGCCACGATCCTGCCCCTTTCCTCCCCCAGCACAGTCGCTGCGTCGTCGGGGTCGAGACTCGTCCAGCTGCGCCCGGTCTTGCCGCTCGCGACGAGCCGGCGCAGGAAGTCGGCGCGGCCGGGGTCGAACCCGGCGAACATCTGGTCGAACGACCCCGCCGTCGGACGGAGGCTGTAGCCCGCGTAGTACGGCGTCCCCTGCCGTAGCAGCCCCTCGAGCTCCAGGTAGGTCAGGATCGTCTTCAGCACCAGCGGACGCACGTCGAGCCGGGTCGAGTGCTCGTGCTCCGAGACGGCGAACTGCGTCGCTTCCTCGTTCGCGAAGATCTCGTCGAGCAGACCCGCGACAGCATCCCGCGTCGGCGTGTCGCCGAAGGCGAAGTTCTCGAGCGTCGGGATGTCGTCCTGGCAGGCGAAGAGCTCGCACACGGCGGCGGCGCCGTCGCGGCCCGCGCGGCCGATCTCCTGCGAGTACGACTCGAGCCCCTTCGGCAGGTTCAGGTGGTAGACGTAGCGGACGTCTGCCTTGTCGATCCCCATGCCGAAGGCAATCGTCGCAACGACGACGTTGGCGTCGGAGGCCGTCCACCAGTCCTGCACCGCGACACGGTCCTCCGGGCTCATCCCCGCGTGGTAGGCGACGGGCGGGGAGCCCCGCGGCGCCGAGGAGCGACGCGACACGGAGCGCCGTGCGCTGGAGCGTGACGTAGACGATCGTCGAGCCCGGCGGCCGGTCGCGCAGCCTGTCGATCAGAAGCTGGTCCCGCGCCGCCGGGTCGGCCGGGGTGGTCAGCAGGGTGAGGTTGGGACGGTAGAAGCCGGTCACCACCGCATCCGCCTCCGCGATCCCGAACCCGGCGCAGATGTCGCCGACGACGGCGGGCGTCGCAGTCGCCGTCAGCGCGAGGACGCGCTCGGCGCCGAGCTCGTGCGCGCGAGTTGCCAGCTTGAGGTAATCCGGCCGGAAGTTGTGGCCCCACTCCGAGATGCAGTGCGCCTCGTCGACCGCGAACAACGAGATCCTCGTCTGCCCGAGCTGAGCGAGAAAGCGCTCGTTGTTGAACCGCTCCGGCGCAACGTAGAGGAGCTTCAGGCTCCCGGCCCGGAGGCGGTCCGAGACGTCGCGAGCCTCGTTCGGGTCGAGGCTGGAATCGAGCCGCGCAGCGTCGACACCCAGGGCGACGAGGGCGTCGATCTGATCCTTCATGAGCGCGATCAACGGTGAGACGACGACCGTGACACCGTCCAGCAGCAACGCCGGGAGCTGGTAGCAGAGGCTCTTGCCGGCCCCGGTCGGGAACACCGCGAGCGCCGAACGCCCGGCGAGCAGTGCCTCGACGACCTGCTCCTGGCCCGGGCGAAACGCAGTGAAGCCGAACCGGGAGGCGAGCACATCCCCGGGATCCCCGGTCCGTGACGTTTTCATGGAAGACAACGTAGCATACCTACGATCGACCGCCGTCCGGCCGTCGTGCCGGCCCGCTCGACGTCCGAGGTGTCGTCGCGGGAGTGACTGGGCCGTGGGCCGTGGGCCGTGCCTCGCAGCCCGTTGGCAGCCCCGGATCGCTCTCCGGCGGCCGGGGATACAGGCGGTAGGTAATTGCGAGTAGGCGGGTTCAGCGACGACGCGGATGGCGGAGGGGCGCGCCTGCTCTAGCGTGCCGGTGCGAGGCGGAGCGCCCCGCCATTCACGTGCGACGGTGGAAGGAGGCCGAGATGGCCGCTCGGCGGAGGTTGCCAGGGACGACGGTACCGCTGGTGGGAATCTGGACGGCAGTTGGCCTCGTCGGGGTCTTCGGCGGCGACATCGTCACCGAAACCGGAGGAAAGGACGGAACCCGGAGCAGGGTTCCGGCAGTGGTGCCGGTCGCGGCCCTGGCAGGTGCCGCGACGCTATGCGTCACCTGGTTCGCATACCGCGCCGAGACGGCCCGGGCGGCCGAGCTCGGCGGGGAACGGCCGGCACGCAGGTCGGGCTCAGTGCCTGCCCAGGACCGGCCGGTCGCGGTCGGGATCGCGTAGACGCCGGGCGGATTCGGCGGGGGCTGATGCCATCCGGGACATCGCAGCCCGATCGGATCTGCGGAAACGCCGTGATGCGAATGGGCGATCGCCCCGATGTGCGCGCGAGGCGAGTGCGGACGGATTGCGGCGACTCGCTGGAGCGGCGGGTCAGAGGTAGTCCCAGGGCTGGCTGCGACGATGCTCGGCTTCTCGCACGTGAACAAGCGATTCGGGGCAGTGCAGGCGCTCGACGACTGCTCGTTCTCTGTGGGCCGCGGACGGATGCTCGGCTTCCTCGGCCCGAACGGCGCAGGGAAGACGACGGCGATGCGAGCCGTTTTCGGGCTCGTCGAGCTCGATGCGGGACAGGTGCTCTGGAACGGGCGGCCGATCGGGCTGGCCGAACGGTTGCGCTTCGGCTACATGCCGGAGGAGCGCGGCCTCTATCCGCGCATGCGGGTCGGCGAGCAGCTCGCGTACTTCGGGTGCCTGCACGGGCTGGAAGATGACGCGGCACGCGTTGCGGCGGCGCACTGGCTCGAGCGGCTCGATCTCGCTGACCGCGTCGATGCAAAGCTCGAGGAGCTCTCGCACGGCGACCAACAGCGCGCACAGCTCGCCGTTGCGCTCCTGCACGAGCCAGAACTGCTCGTGCTCGACGAGCCGTTCGCCGACTCGACCCGGTCACCGTACGCACGCTCGCCGAGGTGCTTCGCGGCGAGGCGGCTCGCGGTGCGGCAGTCCTCTTCTCCAGCCACCAGCTCGAGCTCGTCGAGGACATCTGCGAGGAGGTCGCGATCGTCAACCACGGCCGCGTGGTCGCCACCGGCGACGTGGGCGCGCTCAGGCTTGCCTCGAAGCAGCGGCGGATCGAGCTCCAGCTCGAGGAGTACACGCCGGGCTGGCTGCCGGACGTCCGCGGCGTCCAGCTGGTCGAGCGCCACAACGGTGACCTGAGCCTGCTGGCCGCCCGGGGCGTCGATCCGGGACAGGTGCTCCTGGAGGCCGAGCGGCCGGAAGGGTGGTCGCGTTCAACTACGGACCGCCATCACTCGCCGAGCTGTTCCTGGAGCTGGTGACGCCGTGAGTAGCCGCCGCGCGATCACGCTCGTCGCCCGGCGGGAGATACGCGAGCGCGGACGCAGCAAGGTGTTCCTGATCTCGACCCTCGTGATGCTCCTGATCGTCGGTGGCTCGACGGGGCTCGAGGGAGCGCTCTCGAAGAAGCCCACGTACCACGTCGCGGTGACGGCGCCGGCGCCCGCCGGTCTCCTGGCCGCGCTCGAACGCGCGGCAGAACCGTTCGACGACCCGAGGAGGGTGCGGCTGCGGGTGGTCGCGACACCGGCCGCCGGACGGCAGGCGCTTCGAGGACAAGAAGGTCGACGCGCTCCTGCTGCTGCCGCAGGATCGGCTCGTCTTCCGCACGAACGTCGACGCCAAGGCCGCGGCGATCGCTGACTCGGCGGTGCGCGCGCTCCGCAACCACCTGCCGCCGACGCCGGAGCTGACGACGGCAACGCTTCATCCGCCTGACGAGAAGATCACCGACGCCGAGACTCTCGTGGCGTACCTCGCTCCTGCTCCTGCTCACGTCGCTTGCGATCTACGGGCAGTGGGTCGTCGCCGGCGTCATCGAGGAGAAGAACAACCGCGTCGTCGAGATCATCCTGTCGACGGTGCAGCCGCGCCATCTACTGGCCGGCAAGGTGATCGGGACCAATGCTCGGACTCTCGCAGCTCGCACTGGTCGCCGGACTCGCAGTCGTGCTCCTCACCGCGGGCGCCTTCGACGCCCCGGCCGAGCTCGGCGGCAGCGTCGCGCTCGTCATCCCCTGGTTCGCGCTCGGCTTCGCGCTCTACGCCGTCGCCTATGCTGCCGCCGGCGCACTCGCCTCGGGACAGCAAAATGCCGACACCGTCGGACAGCCTGTCACCTACACGCTGCTGGCGGCCTACTTCGCCGGCTACGTGGCGGTCTCCGCCGACGTGAACGGGCTCCTCGCGAACGCGCTCACCGTCTTCCGGCTCACCGCGCCGCTCGTGCTACCCGCGCGCAGCGCGCTCGTCGGCGTGCCGCTCTGGGAGCACCTCCTCGCGGTCGTGCTCGTGCTTGCCTCCATCTACGCGCTCGTCCGCTTCGCCGGCCGCATCTACGCCCACGGCCTGATCCACACCGGCCGCCTCGACCCGCGCACCGCCTGGCGCCTCACCCACCAGCCCTGACGGACGCGACTGACGCGGCAGAGGCACCGCGGCGGCGCGGATGTGTTGCGGTGCTGTCGGCGGGAGCAGTCACTATCGCTCCAGCCAGAGTCAGAGGGCAGGAGATATAGGCGGCAGGCTGGGAGGCCGTAAGGCTTGCGCCGTGCGCGAGGCGCAACTCGACGACTCCGGCGCGGGCCACTACCCCGCGAGCGACGGCTGGTTCGTCGTGAACGTGCGGGACAGCGTGTGGTTGACGTCGGACACGAGCGGCTCGTTGTGCCCGTTCGAGGGCCGGGAATTCTGGTTTCCGCAGGTCGGCATCAGGCTCTGCGTCTTGGAGCCGGGCCAGCCGAACGCCCTCTACCACTCCGAGTCGAGCAGGAGGCGTTCCTCGTGCTGTCCGGGAAGTGCCGGCTGCTCGTCGAGGGTGAGCAGCGGCTCCTCCGGCCATGGGACTTCTTCCACTGTCCCGCCGGGACCGAGCACATCTTCGTTGGTGCGGGCGAGGGGCCGTGCGTGATCCTGAT
>CAVSUK010000009.1:0-81071 GCA_963731095.1 uncultured Gaiellaceae bacterium | reverse complement strand
GGACGCGTCCACGTCAACGGCGCGGTCGGTGAGCTCAACACATTCGTGGGGGCGAGGGACGTCGTCGAGGTCGACGGGGCGCAGGTCGGGAAGCAGGCGCTGGCGCACGTGCTGCTGCACAAGCCGCTCGGCGTCGTCACGACGGCGAGCGACCCGCAGGGGCGCCCGACGGTGGTGGACCTGGTCGGGCACGAGAGCCGCGTCGTGCCGGTCGGACGTCTCGACGTCGACACCAGCGGCGCGCTGCTCCTGACGAACGACGGCGACCTGGCGCACCGGCTGGCGCACCCGCGCTACGGCGTCGAGAAGACGTACGTCGTCGACGTCGAGGGCGGAGCCCGCGCGACGACGTGATCCGCCGGCTCGCAGAGGGCATCGAGCTCGAGGACGGCGTCACCGCGTCGGCGCGGGTGCGGAGGCTCGGGCGTTCACGGCTCGAGCTCGTCCTGCACGAGGGGCGCAACCGCCAGGTGCGCCGCATGTGCGAGGCCGTGGGCCACCCGGTACGGCGGCTACGCCGCACCGGCTACGCGGGGCTCGACGTGGAGCGGGTCGAGCCCGGCGAATGGCGCGAGCTCGGCGGCGACGAGGTGGCCGCGCTGCGGCGCCTCGTCGGCCTCGCCTGAGCCCCTGCGAGCGTTGGCGATTCTCCCGGGTCTGACGTGGCGGGCTCGTCCCGTCGTGGACGGCGTGCGCGGCCCGCATGCGTGACATCGCCGGGCCTCGATGCAACCGCTTGTGACACAGTGTCACAAGCGGTTCGCGGCTCGGGGAGAGACTGTCGCCGGCTTGCGGTTCCAGCCGATCGCGTCCGTGGTGCCGAATGAGATTGTGACACCGTGTCACAAGGAGTTGGTGCCTCGTGCAGCCGCGGGTCGACGACGGGCGACCGAAAGCGGGGCGACCGTGGCGGGACGTCACTCGAACCAGACGAGCGTGGCGAGCACGACGTAGAGCGCCACGAGCGCCATTCCCTCGAACAGCACCGCCTCGCCGTCGCCCGTGATCTGCCACAGGGCGATCGCGGTCAGCGCGAGCGCACCGAGGAAGACCGGGTCGATCACGAACGTCAGCTGCTCCGCGAAGAGGAGCGACACGAGCACGAGCACGGGGAAGAGGAAGCAGGCGATCTGCGCGACCGAGTTCTTCACGACCGAGATGGCGAGGTCGTTCTGGCCCTTGCGCGCGAGCTGGACGGCCACGACGTTCTCGACCGCGTTCCCGGCGATCGCGACGATGACGAGGCCCGTGAACGCCTTCGAGATGCCGAGCGCCTCCACCGCCGGGTCGAGCGCGTCGACGAACCACTCCGACACGAGCGCCGCCGACACGCCCGCGCCCGCCAGGAGAACGAGCGCGGGAACGAACGGGAGCAGCCCCGTGGGCCGGCTCGGCCAGCGACTCCTCCGCCTTCGAGTCCGAGCGCAGGTACCCGTAGAGCCAGGCGCCGTAGACGATCAGCAGGCAGATCGCGCCCACGACCGAGATCGCGACCTGGTGCTCGCTCGCCCGATCGCCCACCTGGTCGGAAAGCCCCAGCACGGAGATCAGGAACACGGCCAGCAGAAGCAGGGTGGCGGTGTCGTTCGGGAGGCGCTGCCGGAAGCGCATCACCCGGTCGGGCGCAGCCGTCGAGCCGGTGACGATCGCAAGCCCGAGCACGAGCAGTGCGTTGGCGAACAGCGACCCGAGGATGGAGAACTGCGCCACCACGAGCTCGCCCGCCGACAGCGCGAAGAGGACGATGAACAGCTCCGGCAGGTTTCCGAGCGTCGACTGCAGCACGCCCGTCACCCCAGGCCCGTAGCGGGCGCCCACCGACTCGGTCGCGATCCCGATCACCCACGCCACGCCCCCGAGCGCGGTTCCGGTGACGAGGAAGACGACGACGGGCTCGGCGTCCGCGTAGTGCAGGACGCCGCCGAGGATCACGAGAGCGAGCACCCCTCCCGCGATGGCGAACGTGCGGGTCACGGCAACCGCACGAAGCCCATCTTCTCGTACATGGCGGCGAGCGTCGGCGCCGACGCCGAGCGCGCCTTGTCGGCGCCCACCGTCAGCAGCCGCAGCAGCTCGGCCTCGTCGGCCCGCAGCTCCCGGTAGCGCTCGCGCACCGGCGTGAGCAGCTCCACCACAGCCTCGCCGACGTCCTGCTTGAACTGGCCGTAGCCGGAGTCGCCGTAGCGGGTCTCGATCGCGCCCGGCGACTCTCCCGTGGCGACGGAGAGGATGTCGATCAGGTTCGAGACGCCCGGCTTGTCGTCGCCGCCGCCGCACCTCGCGGCCCGAGTCCGTCACCGCGGAGCGGAACTTCTTCCTGATCTCGTCCGGCTCGTCCAGCAGGCGCACCGTCCCCTGCGTCGGTACCGCCCGTCGTGGACATCTTCTTCGTCGGCTCCTGCAGGTCCATGATGCGTGCGCCCACCTCCGGGTAGACGCCGCGGGGCACCGTGAAGGTCTCGCCGAAGCGCGAGTTGAACCGCTCCGCGGTGTCGCGCGCGAGCTCGAGGTGCTGGCGCTGGTCGTCGCCGATCGGCACGATGTCGGCCTGGTAGAGCAGGATGTCGCCCGCCATCAGCACCGGGTAGGTGAACAGGCCGGAGGAGACGAACTCGCGCTCCGACGCCTTGTCCTTGAACTGCGTCATCCTGCCGAGCTGTCCGTAGCTCGTCACCGCCGAGAGCAGCCAACTCGCCTCGGCGTGCGCCGTCACGTGGCTCTGCGCGAACACGGTCGACCGGTCGGGGTCGAGGCCCGTCGCGACGAGCATCGCGTACAGGTCGAGCGTGCGCTCGTGCAAGTCGGCCGGGTCGTACTCGGTCGTGATCGAGTGCAGGTCGACGATGCAGAAGAACGCGTCGCCCTGCTCCTGGGTGGCGGCGTACTGGCGGAAGCCGCCGATGTAGTTGCCGAGGTGCTTGTCGCCCGTCGGCTGGATGCCGGAGAAGATGCGCATGGAGTGTCCTTTCGCTCGCTGGCGCGACCGAAGGGACTAGCCGACTCGGTCGCGGTTGCCCGTCTGTGCTCGTGTCATCGACGACGCCAGAACAGGCTCAAACGATGGAGCGTGCACATGCGACCCTCATATCTAGCCGTTTTGGCGCGCAGCGTCAAAACGGCCACGACTACACTGAGTCGGTGGCCGTGACCGACTCCACCTGGACGCCCTCGTCGTGGCGTGCCTACCCTGCGCTCCAGCAGCCCGACTGGCCGGACGCGGACGCCGTCGAGGCCGTGCGCGATCGGCTGCGCCAGCTGCCCTCGCTGATCTTCGCCGGTGAGGCGCGAGCGCTTCGCCACGCCCTCGGCGAGGCCGCGGAAGGGCGGGCGTTCCTGCTCCAGGCCGGCGACTGCGCCGAGTCGTTCCGCGAGGTGTCGGTGATCACGATCCGGGAGCGGCTGAAGGTGCTGCTGCAGATGTCCGCCGTGCTGACCTACGGCGCCACGCTGCCCGTGATCAAGGTCGGCCGCCTCGCCGGCCAGTTCACGAAGCCGCGCTCCTCGCCGTTCGAGGTGGTCGACGGGGTGGAGCTGCCCTCGTTCCGCGGGCACGCCGTGCACTCCGACGAGCCGACGCCCGAGGCGCGAGTCCCCGACCCCGAGCGCATGGTGCAGGCGTACTACCAGGCCGTCTCCACCCTCAACCTGCTGCGCGCGTTCACGAAGGGCGGCTTCGCCGACCTGACGCAGGTGCACACCTGGAACCAGGAGTTCGTGGCGAGCTCGCTGGAGGGCCGCCGCTACGAGACGATCGCGAACGAGATCGGCCGCGCGCTCCGCTTCATGCGGGCGATCGGAATCGATCTCGCCGACGAGCGCTCCATCCACGAGGTGGACGTGTGGACGAGCCACGAGTCGCTGCTGCTCGACTACGAGGAGCCGCTCGTGCGCAAGGACTCGACGACCGGCGACTGGTACGCCTGCTCCGGCCACTTCCTCTGGGTCGGGGAGCGCACACGCCAGCTCGAGGGCGCTCACGTCGAGTTCCTCTCGGGCCTCCACAACCCGATCGGAGTCAAGGTCGGCCCGTCGGCGACGCCCGAGGAGATCGTCGCCCTGTGCGAGCGCCTCAACCCGGAGCGCGTTCCGGGCCGGCTGACGCTGATCACCCGCTTCGGCGCCGACCGGGTGCGCGATCTGCTGCCGCCGCTCCTGCGCGCCGTGCGGGACACGGACATCCCTGTCCTGTGGGTGTGCGACCCGATGCACGCGAACAGCTTCGTCACCGCCTCCGGCCACAAGACGCGCCGCCTCGACGACGTGTTGCGCGAGATCGAGGGCTTCTTCGCCGCCCACCACGAGGTCGGCACGTGGCCGGGCGGCGTTCATCTCGAGATCACCGGCGAGAACGTCACCGAGTGCCTGGGCGGCTCCGAGGAGGTCCTGGAGGCGCAGCTCGACCACCGCTACGAGACGCTCTGCGATCCGAGGCTGAACGTGCGCCAGTCGCTCGACCTGGCATTCCGGGTCGCCGAGCTGATGCGGAGCTAGGGCGGCGTGGTCGGGGTCGTCGCCGTCGTCGGGACGGGTCTCATCGGCGCGTCCGCAGGGCTGGCCGCGAAGGCGGCCGGCGCCCGCGTGCGGGGCTGGGATCCCGACCCGGACGTGCTGCGGGTGGCCGCCGAGCGCGGGGCCGTCGAGCCTGCCGACTCGCTGGAGGAGGCCGTCGCCGACGCCGATCTCGTCGTCGTCGCCGCGCCGGTCGCGTCGGTGCCGTCCGCCGTGCGGGCCGTGCTCGCCGCCGCGCCGGAGGGCTGTGCCGTCACGGACGTCGGCTCGACCAAGGGCGCCGTCTGCGCCGCCGCCGGCGGAGACGGGCGCTTCATCGGTGGTCACCCGATCTGCGGCGCGGAGACGCGCGGTCCCGAGCGCGCCACGGCGGACCTGTTCCGCGACGCGACCTGGTTCCTCACGCCGACCGCCGCCACCGGCCCCGACCTCCTCCGCACCGTCCACGGCTTCGTCACCGCGCTCGGCGCCCGCCCCGTCGCGATCGACGCCGGCGCGCACGATCGGCTCGTCGCCGTCACGAGCCACCTGCCGCACGCGCTCTCGAACGTGCTGGTCAACCAGGCGGGCGCGTCCCGCATCGACGGGCACGACCCGCTGCAGGCCGCAGGTGGCTCCCTGCGCGACATGAGCCGCATCGCCGGCGCGAACCCCCGCATCTGGGTGGACATCTTCCTCGACAACCGCGAGGCGCTCCAGGCCGCGCTGGGCGAGCACCGCCGCCGTGTCGAGCAGCTGGAAGGGAGCGCTCGCCGAGGGCGACGCCGGGTACCTGGCCCGCTGGATCGCCGAGGCGGGCGGCAACCGGCGGCGCATGCTCGCGACCGCCTACGACGACCCGGGCGCGCTGCAGCGGCTCCGTGTCCACATCTCCGACCGGCCCGGCGTGCTCGCCGGCATCTTCCAGGCGCTCGGTGCCGAGCGGATCAACGTCGAAGACTTCGAGATGGACCATCTCTCCACCGAGCGCGGCGGCACGCTCGCGATCCTGGTCGGCGGCGAAGAGGAGGCCCAGCGGGCCGCCGACCTGCTCGAGGCGCAGGGCTACGGGGTCGTCGTCGCACCCGTGATCGACGAGTGAGGATCGAGCCCGTCCACCGCCTCGTCGGGCACCTGGCCGTGCCCGGGGACAAGTCGATCTCGCACCGCTCCGTCCTGCTCGGGGCGCTATGCGACGGAGAGACGCGGATCGGCGGCTTCGGCCGCTCCGCCGACACGGAGGCGACGATCGACGCGATGAGGGCGCTCGGCGCCGCCGTCGAGGATCTCGACGTGGACACGCTCCTGGTCTCCGGCGTGGGCCTGCGAGGGCTCGCCGCTCCCGACTCGCCGATCGACTGCCGCAACGCCGGCACGCTGCGTGCGCCTGCTCACCGGCGTCCTCGCCGGGCAGACGGGGCAGCGGTTCGAGCTCACGGGCGACGAGTCGCTGAGCGCGCGGCCGATGCTGCGCGTCACCGAGCCGCTCGGCCGCATGGGCGCCGTCCTCGAGACCGACGACGGCCATCTGCCGATGGTGGTCGAGGGCCGCCCCCTGCAGGGGATCGCCTACGAGCTGCCGGTCGCGAGCGCGCAGGTGAAGTCGGCGATCCTGCTCGCGGGGCTCTACGCCGAGGGGGAGACGACCGTGGTGGAGCCGGTGCCGACGCGCGACCACACCGAGCTGATGCTCGAGGCGGCCGGGGCGCGGATCACGCGCCGGTCCACGAGCGTCACCGTGTGGCCGGCCGAGCGGCTCGAGCTCGGCGAGATCGAGGTGCCGGGCGACTTCTCCTCGGCGGCGCCGTTCATCGTCGCCGCGACGCTCGTGCCGGGCTCGGAGCTGCACCTGCACGGCGTGAACCTCAACCCGCGGCGCACGGGCCTGCTCGACATCCTCTCGCGGATGGGCGCGAACGTGACGGTCTACAACCGGCGGCGCATCGCCGGAGAGCCGGCCGGCGACCTGGAGGTGCGCTCCTGCCGAGCTCGTCGCGACGACGGTCACGGCCAAGGAGGTGCCGCTCGCGATCGACGAGCTGCCGCTGTTCGCCCTCGCCGCATCGTGCGCCCACGGCGACAGCGTCCTTCGGGGGGCCGAGGAGCTGCGGGCGAAGGAGAGCGACCGCATCGAGGCGACCGCGGACGCGCTCCGCGCCCTCGGCCAGCACGTGCGGGCGACGGACGACGGCTTCCGTATCCGCGGCGTTCCCGCCCGCCCGCGAGGCGGCCGCATCGAGAGCCGTGGCGACCATCGCATCGCGATGCTCGGCGCCGTCGCCGCTCTCGGCTCGCAGCAGGGCGTCGAGATCGGAGGCGCCGAGTGCGTGGCAGTAAGCTTCCCCGGCTTCTTCGAGATCGTCGAGTCCCTGCGGAGGGAAGCCGCCGAATGATCGTCGCCATCGACGGGCCGGCCGGTGCCGGCAAGAGCTCCGTGGCCCGCGCTCTCGCCCTGCGCCTCGGTTTCCGCTACCTCGACACCGGTGCCATGTACCGGGCGCTCACGTGGCTCGCGCTCGAGCACGGCACGCCGCTCGACGACGGCACCGCGCTCGAGCAACTGGCGGTCGAGCACCCGGTCGAGTTCGGCGACGACGGCAGCGTCTCGATCGCCGGGCACGACGTGACGACGCTGATCCGGGAGCCGGTGATCGACGCCTCGGTGCCGGTCGTCGCGCGCCACCTGGAGGTGCGGGGAGTCATGCGCGAGCGCCAGCGGGCGCTCGGTGAGCAGGGTGACTCGGTGATCGAGGGCCGCGACATCGGCGTCGTCGTCGCGCCGCACGCCGAGCTGAAGGTCTGGCTCGTCGCCGACCCGGACGTGCGGGTGCAGCGTCGGCACGCCGAGCGCGAGGGCATCGACGCGGCCGCCCTCGCCGGCGAGTTGCAGCGCCGGGACGAGCGTGACGCGCGCAATACGCTGCGCGCGGCAGACGCGGTCGAGGTCGACACGACGCACCTCACGCTCGACGAGGTGATCGACCGGATCGAGTCGCTCGTGCAGGAGCGCGTCGCATGAGCACCACGGCGGACAAGGTGTGGGCCGTCGGCCGGCCGACGATCGGCGGGCTCGTCAGGGTGGCGGCGAGGCTGAAGGTGTACGGGCAGGAGCGCGTGCCCCTGGACGGCGGGCTCGTGATCGCCTGCAACCACTACGCGTGGCTCGACCCGGCCGCGCTCGGGGCCGCCTGCCCGCGGACGATCTACTACATGGCGAAGGTGGAGGCCCACCGCGTGCCGGGGCTGGGCCCGTTCATCAGGGCGTTCGGGTGCTTCCCCGTGCGCCGCGGCGAGTCCGACCGCGACGCCGTGCGGACGATGCGGCAGGTCGTGCGCGACGGGCTCGCCCTCGGGCTCTTCGTGGAGGGAACCCGCCAGCTCGCCGGCGTGCCGGGGGCGGTGCAGCCGGGCGCGGCGATGGTGGCGCTGCAGGAGGGCGTGCCGATCATCCCCGTGGCCGTGCACGGCTCGCAGACCTGGAAGCCGGGGAACTTCCACCCGGTCTCGATTGCCTGGGGCGAGCCGATCGGCTTCGAAGGGCTTCCCAAGGGCGGCAAGGGCTACAAGGAGGCGTCGGCGACGCTCCAGGCCGAGATCCGGAAGCTCTGGGACTTCCTTGTCGAGATGCACGCGCTCGGGCGCCCCGACGGGACACCGCCGGCGTGAGCGGCCGCCGCCGACCCACCGAGGGCGAGCGCGAGGCGGTCGAGCTCGCCGGCACCGTGGCCATCGTCGGCTTCCCGAACGTGGGCAAGTCGACGCTCGTGAACCGGCTGACGGAGAGCCGCGACGCCGTCGTCCACGAGACGCCGGGTGTCACCCGCGACCGCAAGGAGCTCCTCTGCGAGTGGACGGGCACGTGGTTCCGGCTGATCGACACGGGCGGCGTCGACGCTGAGGCAGGCGGCCCCTACGGCGCCAAGATCGCCGAACAGGCGAAGGCGGCGGTCGAGGAGGCCGATCTCGTCCTCTTCGTCGTCGATGCCCGGGCGGGCATCACGCCGGGCGACGAGGAGCTGGCCGTCATCCTGCGGGCGGCGAAGAAGCCGGTGATCGTGCTCGCGAACAAGATCGACGACCCGCGCCGGGACACCGATTCGGCCGTCTTCCACGGGCTCGGTCTGGGCGACCCGATGCCTCTCTCGGGCCTGCACGGCCACGGCACCGGCGACCTGCTCGACGAGATCGTGAGCCGGCTGCCGGGAACGGGCGAGGTGTCGGTCGGGGAGGACGCGATCCGCGTCGCCATCCTCGGCCGCCCCAACGTGGGGAAGTCGTCGCTCCTGAACAGGCTCGTCGGCCGGGAGCGCGTGATCGTGTCGGAGGTGCCGGGCACGACCAGGGACACGATCGACACGGTGCTGCAGCGGGGCGACACGACGTTCGTGCTGGTGGACACGGCCGGCCTGCGCCGCAAGAAGAAGCAGCGGCAGGGGATCGAGTACTACTCCGAGCTGCGCGCTCTCCAGGCCGCCGAGCGGGCGGACGTGGCGCTCGTGCTCTTCGACACGTCCGAGGGGATCGTCGAGCACGACCTCACCGTCGCGGACGTGGCGCGCAAGGCGGGCTGCTCCACGCTCGCCGTCCTGTCCAAGTGGGACGTCACCGAGCTCGACATCGTCGAGGCGCAGGGCCATCTCGCTCGGCGGCTCCGTCAGCGCCCGCCGGTGATCGCGGTGTCCGCGAAGACGGGTCGCGGCGTCAACCGGGTGCTCGACAAGGTGGAGGAGCTCTACGCCAAGCATGCGGGCCGCATCCCGACGGGCGAGCTGAACCGTGCGCTCGGCGAGCTGCGCGACGCTCGCCCCGGTCCGCAGGGAGATCGCGGGCGCCGGCTCAAGCTGATGTACGGCACGCAGGTGAGCACGCGGCCGCCGCGCTTCCGCATCTTCGTCAACGCGCCGAGCCTCGTCACGCGGGACTACGGCTACTGGGTCGAGAACGAGCTGCGCAAGCGCTTCGGCCTCGAAGGTGTGCCCGTCTCCATCGACTTCGTGAAGAGCGAGTAGTGCTCCGCCCGGCCGGCGACCACCAGCAGCGGGTGATGCGCGCGCGGGTAGGTGCTCGGTGAGGGTCGTCGTCGTCGGTGGAGGGTCGTGGGGCACGTCGTTCGCGACGGTGCTGCGCGCGCGCGGCCACGAGGTGACGCTGGCCTGCCGCGACGCCGGGCAGGTCGCAGCGATAGCGGAGACGCATCGCAATCCCCGCTACCTGCGCGACGTCGACCTCACGGGCATCCGTGCCTCGACGATCGACGCGGCGCCCGTGGTGGACGCGAACCTCGTCGTCGTCGCGGTGCCGAGCGCCTCCTTCGGCGAGGTCGTCGCGGCACTGCCGGGAGACGCGCCGATCCTGAGCCTGACGAAGGGGCTCGACCCGGCGACAGGCGACCGGCTCTCCACCCTTGTTCGCGACCGGCCGGTGGCAGTGCTCTCCGGGCCGAACATCGCCGAGGAGATCGCGCGTGGGCTTCCGGCGGCAGCCGTGATCGCCGGCGAAGACATGGCGCTCGCCGTGCAGCTGCAGCTCGCGATCACGTCGACGGTCTTCCGCGTCTACGTGAACGACGACGTCGTCGGCGTGGAGTTGTGCGCCGCCGCGAAGAACGTGATCGCGCTCGCGGCCGGCGGTGCCGACGGCCTCGGCATCGGAGACAACGGGAAGGCGGCGGTCGTCACGCGCGGCCTCGCGGAGATGGGCCGGCTGGCCGAGGTGGCGGGCGGCCGGCCGGAGACGTTCGCGGGCCTGGCCGGCATGGGCGACCTGATCGTGACGTGCTGGTCGAAGTCGGGGCGGAACCGCCGCGCCGGGGAGCTGATCGCCCAGGGAGCGACGCCGGCCGAGGCGGTCGCCGAGATCGGCATGGTCGTGGAAGGGCTGACCACGGCGCCCGTCCTGCGCGATCTCGCCCACCGCCTCGAAATCGAGATGCCGATCACCGAGGGGGTCTGCACGGTGCTCGACGGGGTGCCGTTGACGTCACTCGTCGCCGTCCTGATGGAGCGCCACCCGACGTCGGAATGAGGAGCCTCCCGGCCCTACCGGGTGGCGTTCTGCGGGGCTGCGCTAGGCTCTGGCGGATGAGCGCGCGCTCGTTCCATTTCAGCTCCGAGTCCGTGACGGAAGGTCATCCGGACAAGATCGCCGACCAGATCTCGGATTCGGTGCTCGACGCCGTGCTCGCGGACGACCCCGACGGGCGCGTCGCCTGCGAGACCCTGATCACGACGGGGCTCGTCGTCGTGGCGGGCGAGATCACGACGAGCACGTACGTCGACATCCCGCGCCTCGTGCGCAAGCGCATCGCCGAGATCGGCTACACGCGCGCCAAGTACGGCTTCGACGCCGAGACGTGCGGCGTGATGGTGGCGCTCGACGAGCAGTCGCCCGACATCGCGCAGGGCGTCGACGAGTCGTACGAGGTGCAGCACGGCGACCGCGACCCGATCGACCAGATCGGCGCCGGCGACCAGGGGATGATGTTCGGCTACGCCTCCAACGAGACGGAGGAGCTGATGCCGCTGCCGATCCAGCTCGCGCACCGCATCACGCGCCGGCTGACCGACGTGCGCAAGGCCGACATCCTTCCTTATCTGCGGCCGGACGGGAAGGCGCAGGTGACGGTGCGCTACGAGGTCGACGAGCACGGCCGCCAGCGGCCCGTCGAGATCGAGCGCGTGCTCATCTCGACGCAGCACCGTGACGGCCTCGACGCCGAGTCGCTGATCAAGCCCGACCTGCTCGAGCACGTCGTCGAGCCGATACTTCATGCCGACCATCGTGACCTCTTCGACCCCGAGCGCCTCGGCGCGAAGGACTTCCTCTACGTCAACCCGACCGGCAAGTTCGTGATCGGCGGGCCGATGGGCGACACCGGCCTGACGGGGCGCAAGATCATCGTCGACACCTACGGCGGCGCCGCGCCGCACGGCGGCGGCGCGTTCTCGGGCAAGGACCCGACCAAGGTCGACCGCTCGGCCGCCTATGCGGCCCGCCATGTAGCCAAGAACGTCGTCGCGGCAGGCCTCGCCGACCGCTGCCAGCTCCAGGTCGCCTACGCAATCGGGGTGGCGCATCCGCTGAGCGTGCTCGTTGACTGCTTCGGCACGGAGAACGTCGCGCTCGCGACGATCGAGAAGCTGATCGGCGAGCACTTCGACCTGCGGCCCGGGGCGATCATCCGCGACCTCGACCTGCGGCGCCCGATCTACGCGAAAACGGCCGCGTACGGCCACTTCGGCCGCGACGAGCATGGCTTCACGTGGGAGCTCACCGACAAGGCCGATGCGCTGCGCGCCGCGGCCGGGCTCGACAGCCCCGTCTCGGCCTCCTGACGCCCGCCTCCCCGGCCGGCCGGGCCACCGGGAAGCCGGCCGTGAAGTGCACCGTGTGGTCGGCGAGGATCGTCATCGCCTCGTAGCCCTCGAGGCGGGCCGTCCACGCCGGGCCTGACGTCCCCATCGCGAACGCCGCGGTCGCGTAGGCGTCGGCGGTGGCGAGGTCGGGGCCGGAGATCGTGACCGAGAGGACGCCGGCGGGAGGCGTGCCGGTGTGGGGGTCGAGCACGTGCTCGCCGCGGGCGTAGGCGCCCGAGGTGGCGAGCGCGAGGTCGTTCGGCCTCGACGACGGCCGCCACGTGCGCGCGGTCGAGCGGGTGCTGGATGCCGACGCGCCAGCACGGCTTCGGCACGGCACGCCCGCGCAGGCGCATGTCGCCGCCAGCGTTGATCGGCATAGTCCTCGACGCCCGCCTCGTCGAGGATGGCGGCCGCGCGGTCGACCGACCAGCCCTTGACGAGGCCTGCCGGGTCGATCGCCCCCGTGGGCGAGCCGACGCGTCGAAGTAGCCTCCGGTCTCGCGACGGAGCTCGTCGCAGCGGGCCAGCACCCACTCGCACGTCGGGGTGCGCGTGCGCCGGCGCGAGCTCCCGCGCGAGAGCCGGCTGATCTCGCTGTCCGGCCTTGAACGTGCTGAAGGTCGCGTCGACCCGGCGGAACCACGTCGTAGACGCGCTCGACCGCGTCGTCGTCGACGCGCTCGTCGCGGACGTCGACGACGATCGGCATGCCCATCACGTGCTCGACACGCCTGCTGCCCGGAAGCGCCACGGTCACACCTGCTTCGCTTTCAGCAAGCGCCGCCTGGAGCGACTCGACGAACGCCTCGCTCGTGTCGGTGGCGCCCGAGACGAGGTCGATGTCGGCGCTCTGCGCCTGCAGCGCCTCGTGCCCGCAGGATCGGCAGAGCCTGCTCCATGATGAACACCGACCGGTCCGTGTGGACTTCGTAGGCGGCGTTGACGGCGGTGATCTTGCGGGTCACCGTCCGCTTCGTCCCGGTCGTGGTGATCGTCTTCTTCACGGTGAGCGTCACCGTGACCGTGCCCCAGCGGTGGGCCTGGGCGGCGGGCCCGACGACCTTCTTGACGACGACCTTCTTCTTCGGCGTGGCGGCGGCGTCGGCCGCCTGGCGGATCGCCGCGGCGGCGTCCGCGGTCGGCACGGCTAGCACGACTGCGGTCAGGGCCGCGGTCACGGCTCGACGCATGGTGTCTCCTTTCGTCGGTGGTCACAGGGCGAAGCGCTCCGCGTGGACGTGGCGGGACGGCACCCCGGCGCGAGCGGACGACTGCGGCGATCGCGGCCGTCATGCCCGGGGGCCGCAGACGTACACCTCGCGCTCGGCGATGTCGGGCACGAGCTCCCGCAGGTGGCGGCGGGAGAGCAGCTCGCGCCCGTCGCCGTCGCGTGGTCGCCGGTGACCACGTGCACGGCGACGTCGCGCTCACGGGCGATCTGCTCGAGCTCCGTCGCGGAAGACGACGTCCTCGTCGCCGAGCGCGCGGTACGACGGCGACGGTCGCCGGGCCGTGCCTCCTCGAGGAGCGCGCGCACCGGGGCGATCCCGATGCCGCCGCCGATCAGCAGGCCTTGTCGCGGCGCCGGCTCTCGTCGGTGAAGACCCCGAACGGCCCTTCGGCGACGACGCGCGTCCCGGGGCTGCACGGCGGCGAGGTCGCGCGAGTAGTCGCCGAGCGCCTTCACCGTGATGCGCAGCGAGCGCCCGTCCGGCGCCTCGGAGAGGGAGAACGGGTGCGAGCCCCACCAGCGCCGCCGGTCGAGGAAGCGCCAGAGGAAGAACTGCCCGGCGCGCGCCTGCAGCCGGTCGAGCCGGCGGCCCGTGATCCGGAGCGAGACGACGCCCGGCCCCTCCGGCACGACCTCGGCGACGCGCAGCCGGTAGCGGAAGGCGTTGAGCAACGGGAGCGAGGACGCGGTAGGCGACGAGCAGCCCCGAGCGTGGCGAGGTAGAGGCCGCGCCAGTAGTCGGCGGCGACCTCGTCGAGCACGAGCTCGTTTCCGGTCGGGATCTGGTGGAACCACGCGAGCGCGATGGCGGCGTACGCGGTCAGGTGCACCAGGTACCAGGCCTCGTAGGGAAGGCGCTGCTTCACGACCACGATCGAGCTGACGACGACCGCGACGAGCAGAAGGTGCCGACCGTGGCCGTGATCATGCCCGGGTAGACGCCGCCGGCCAGCATCGTCGAGACCTCGTCGGGAATGCTCAGCCGGTCGAGCAGCGCGTACCCCCAGACGACGAGGACGACGTGCGCGAGGACGAGGTAGAGGCAGGCGTGCCCGTTCCAGCGGTGCCAGAGGCTGAGCCGGTCGAGGCCGGCGAGCCGCTCCAGCCAGGGGATGCGCGCGAGCAGCAGCACCTGGAGCAGCGCCAGGTAGGCGCCGAGAAGTCCGGTGATGCGGCTCAGGCTCGTCAGCAGGGCGCCGGCGGAGTCGACGCCGCTCAGTCCTCCGCCACGCACCCACAGCCAGGTCAGCAGCGCCGCGTTGGCGAGGACGACGAGCCAGAGCGCCGCCGCCAGCAGCGCCCGGGTGCGGCGCCGGCGAAGCACGGGCTCGGCGTGCCGTCGGTCGACTGCGACCCCCATGTCTGTCGTCGCGGTGCCTCCATCGCTGTCGACTGAACTGCACCGGCCTAAGGGGTGGATGAGCCACGCCTAAGAGGTTTCTAAGCGCTCCCGTTCGGCTCCGCCCGCGCGGCTTCCGCCGGCGGTGCCGTGCTCCGCCTCGCGCTGGCCTTAGGAACTTCTTAGGTGTTTCTCATGGCGCGTTCAATGTGCGTCGTTTCTATTGGAGAATGTCTCCAACCCCGCGTAGGTTCCGTCTCACGCTCGTCATCGCCGCGGGCGTCCTCGCTGCTCTTGCCCTCGTGGCAGCCGGCTGCGGCGGCAGCTCGTCCTCGAGCGCGTCTGGCACGACCGACACGACCGCCGCTGCGTCTTCGAACGGCACGAACACGTCCTTCGCCGAATGCCTGAAGGAGAATGGCGTCGAGGGCTTCGATCCTGGAAGCAATCCCCAGGGCGGGCCGCCGCAGAACGTCGACCCGGCTGCGATGCAGAAGGCGATGCAGGCGTGCGGCAGCCTCGCGCCCCAGGGACAAGGCTTCGGCGGCCAGGGTCAGAACGGCAGGTCGAGCGCACAGTTCGCAGAGCTCCAGTCGTGCTTGAAGGAGCACGGCGTCGAGAGCTTCGCGCCGGGTGCTGCGCAGAGCGACGCCGATCGGCAGAAGCTCCAGGAGGCGATGCAGGCATGCGGGGCCCAAGGGCCAGGCGGAGCGGCGCCTGGGGTCGGAAACGGCGGAACGGGCGGCAGCGGGTCGTTCGCCGCGTTCGCGCGCTGCATGAGGAACCGTGGCGTCATTCTGCCGGGCTCCGGCTCGGGAACGCCGACCGACACGACATCCGCGAAGTACAAGCTGGCGCAGAAGGCCTGCCAGTCGCTTCTCAACGGGAGTGACCAGTGAGCGGCACGGAGAGCCGGGGTCGGCTCTGGTTCAACCTGATGCTCGTCGTTGTCGTCGCGGCCGGAGCGGTCGGTGCGTATTTTCTGATCGGCTCGAACACGTCGACTGCGTCGGCGTCGACCCGCACGACCAGCGCGAGCAAGGGTGTGGTGCTTTCCACGGTCTCTGCCTCGGGAAATGTGAAGGCGGCCGAACAGCTGAATGTCAACTTCCAGAACGCCGGCGTCCTCACTGTCGATCACGGTGCAGGACGGACAGAGGGTGAAGCGGGGCCAGATTCTTGCGACACAGGACTCGGCGAACGCGGAGAGCCAGGTGAAGACTGCGCAGGCGAACCTCGCCTCCGCGCAGGCCAGGCTCGCACAGCTCGAGGCAGGGCTGACACCACAGGAACAGCAACAGAACCAGGTTGCAGTCCAGCAGGCCTCGCAGCAGGTCGCCTCGGCGAAGAAGGGCCTCGCCTCGACCAACTCCATCGCCAAGCAGGACACTGCCGGAGCCACCCTCACGCTTCAACAGGCCAAACAGCAGCAGAAGGCCGATGCAGCTCAGCTTGCCGCCGACCAGAAGAAGCTCTCCGCTGCGAACGCCTCGGTCGCAAGCGCGCAGAAAGCGTATGACGCTGCCGCCGCCGCAACAGCGAGCAACAAGACCGCGCTCGCGACCGCACAGGCCGCCCAGCAGGCCGCACAGCTGAAGCAGACGGACGACAATGGCGCCGCCCAGCTTCACCAGCAACAGCAGTCGCAGAACCAGACGGCGCTGTCGAACGCGAACAGCGCCTTGCAGACGGCGAAGCAGAGACGAGTCGAGCGCCTGCACCCCCGACCCGACGAGCGTCGCGTGCGCCGACGCGAAGTCGACGACGATATCCGCGCAGGCCGACGTCGACGCAGCGCAGGCGAAGGTCACGGCGGGCCAGGCTCAGGCGATCGCCGACCAGCAGACGGCGAACGACAACGCGAAGGCGGTCGCCGCTGCGAACATCGCGGTCTCCAACGCGCAGAGCGCCTACACCGACAGCTCGAGTGCCGAGCAGACCGCCAAGTCGACGCTGCAAACGGCACAGAACACCCGGGACTCGCTCGAGACGGCGGTCACGAACGACAAGACCAAAGTGGAGTCGGACTCGAAACAGGTCGCGAGCGCACAGCAGAGTCTCGCCTCGACGAGCTCACGCAATGCGCAATCCAAGGCGAACGCCCAGCAGTCCCTCACGACAGCACGACTCAACAAACAGTCAACCGTCGCAGCAAATGCCGTAAAAGGTAAGCCCGCTTCCCAAAGCGACATCGCAGCCGCCGAGGCGAACGTTGCGACCGCCGAAGCAGCGCTCGCGACTGCCGAGCTTGCGCTCGAGCAGACGACGCTGCTGGCACCCGCCGACGGGACGATCGCCTCGATCGGTGCCTCCGTTGGCGAGACCGTCAGCGGCGGCGGAACAACGGCGGCGAGCTCCTCGAGCTCCTCGAGCTCCTCCTCGACGGGAGCAGCTGCGACGCCGCTGTTCACGCTCGTCGACCTCGCCCAGCTCGAGGTGGTGGCCGGCTTCAGCGAGATCGACGCTGCCAAGATCAGGCCCGGCCAGGCCGCAACCGTGACAGTGGACGCACTTCCGAACGAGAAGTTCGCCGCCCACGTTCTCTTGGTCGACACCCTCTCGACCGTCACGAGCAACGTGGTCACCTACAACGTGACCTTCGTGTTGGACAATCCGTCCGCGAAGGTGAAGCCGGGCATGAGCGCCGACGTCGACGTGATCATCGCCCAGGCCGACGACGTCCTCAATCTGACGAGCTCGGCCGTACGGACGACGGGCGGACGTTCGACCGTCACGGTACGGCGAAACGGTGAGGACGTCACCGTCTCCGTTGTCACGGGTCTCAAAGGCGACAGCACCACCGAGATCGTGAGCGGCCTGAGCGCGACCGACGAGGTCGTGCTTCCGGTGACGGTCGGAACCGGATCGACGTCACAAACCGGTTTCCCGGCAGGCGGGCCGCCCGGCGGCGGCTTCGGCGGCGGGCTTCGGCGGCGGGCTTCGGCGGATGAGCAGATCGCGGCCGATCATCGCAGCACAGCGGATGACGAAGAGCTACTCGCTTGGCCCGACCGCCGTGCACGCGCTGCGAGGCGTCACCTTCACGATCGAACGCGGCGACTTCGTCTCTATCGTTGGCGCCTCCGGCAGCGGCAAGACCACCCTGATGAACATCATTGGTTGCCTCGACGTTCCGACCCGCGGACGCTATCTACTCGACGGGATCGACGTTCACGGCCTCGACGACTACCAGCTCGCGATCGTGCGCAATCGCAAGATCGGGTTCATCTTCCAGAGCTTCAACCTGATCCCACGCACGAGCGCCCTACAGAACGTCGAGCTGCCGCTCGTCTACGCCCGCGTCCCCGCGAAGGAACGACGACAACGATCACTAGAGGCCCTTGAGCTGGTCGGCCTCTCCAACCGCGCATCGCACTACCCCTCCGAGCTGTCTGGTGGTCAACAACAGCGGGTCGCAGTTGCCCGCGCGCTCGTCAACGACCCAGCGATCATTCTGGCCGACGAGCCGACGGGGAACCTTGACACCCATTCGTCGGCCGAGATCCTGCAAGTGCTCTGTCGCCTCAACGTGGCTGGCCGCACCGTGGTCATGATCACGCACGAGCGCGACGTGGCATCAGCTGCGAAGAGGTTGATCACGCTGCGCGACGGTCAAATCCTCGACGATCAGCGTTCCGCCCCGGTGGTCGGACTGCCGCCGGGCTTCATTCCCGCCGACCTGACGCGCAGGGCGGCGACCGCGTGATCAGGCGGGAGGGAGTCATGATCGCGCTGCGGGGCATTGCCTCGAACAGGATGCGGTCCGCTCTCACCGTTCTGGGAATCACGATCGGCGTTGCCGCCGTTATCGTGCTCGTCGCCGTCGGCCGCGGATCCGCCGTCGACGTACAGAATCGCATCGCGAGCCTCGGCACGAACGTCCTGACAGTCATGCCGGGCGGCGGGTTCGGCTTCGGGCCGGGCGGCGCGACACGCACCGGCACCTCGAGCAGCTTCCAGGAGCTCACCGACAAGGACGTCAAGGCGCTCCAGGACGAGACAGTGGCGCCGAGCATCAAGTCCGTGTCGCCGATCGTCAACGCACAGGTCACCGCCACCTACGACGGCGCCACGCACGACGTCGGCCAGTTCTTCGGATCCACGCCGTCGGTCGCGGAGGCGCGCAACTACGAGGTCGCGAGCGGCCGGTTCTTCACCGCGGACGAGGTCAACGCTCACGAGCGCGTCATCGTGATCGGGCAGACCGTCGCGACGAACCTTTTCGGCAGCCAGGATCCGCTCGACCAGACGGTCAAGCTCAACGGCTCGAGCTACCGCATCATCGGCGTGCTCGAGTCGAAGGGAACGAACGGTATTCAGGATCAGGACGACGTCGCCATCGCCCCGATCACCGCCGTCCGCGACACCGCCGCAGGCGGCAGTTCGATCTCCCAGATCGTCGTGCAGGCAACAGGCTCAAGCGCCGTCGACTCCGCGCAAAGCGAGATCGAAACCGTGCTCGCCAGCACCCACACGAGCTCGAGCGGCGACTCCTCCTCCAGCAGCTTCCGCATCCTCAACCAGGCATCACTCCTCCAGACGACCAACGACACCAACCGCACGTTCACGGTTCTCCTCGGCGCGGTCGCCGCGATCTCGCTCCTGGTGGGAGGGATCGGCGTCATGAACATCATGCTCGTCTCCGTCACCGAAAGAACCCGCGAGATCGGCATCCGCAAGGCGATCGGAGCGCAACGCTCCGACATCGTCGGCCAGTTCATCGCCGAAGCCGTCCTGCTCTCCATGCTCGGCGGCCTCGCCGGCGTCATCGCCGGCATCCTCATCAGCCGCCTGAAAGTCGTTGGAGTCCAACCCGTCGTGCAGCCCTACTCCGTCCTGCTCGCCTTCGGCGTCGCCGTCGCCGTCGGCCTCTTCTTCGGCATCTACCCCGCCAACCGCGCCGCCTCACTGCGGCCGATCGAAGCCCTCCGATACGAGTGACGACGCCCCAGGAGACACCATGAGCACCCAAGACAGCCCAGACCTCCACCTTCCCGCCGGAACCCTCACCGACGGCTTCGACGACGACCCCGACTGGGAAGTCGCGCCACCGCCACGCCGCCGACTTCATTGGTCGACCGCCTTCCTCATCGTCGCCCTCATCGTCGTCGCGGCCTTCGCAGGCGGGATCCTCGCCCAGAAGCACTGGGGCGGATCGTCATCAAATGGCTTCACACTGCCAACGGCGGCAACCTGCCCTCCGGGTTCCCCGGCGCAGCAACGGGCGGCGCGCACCGGCGGCCGATCCGGCTCGACCAGCGGCTTCCCCGCCGGCCTCAGCACAAGGCGGCACCCGCGGCACCGTCAGCTACATCGACGGAAACATCCTCTACGTCTCCACCGGAACAGGCAGCGTCGTCAAGGTACGCATCCCGAAGGGCCTCTCCGTCGACCGCACCGTGAAGGCGAAAGCCTCCTCCATCCGGCCGGGAGAGACCGTCGTCGTCCAGGGTGCAACCGGGGCCAACGGAACCGTGAACGCGACCGGCGTCACCGTGACCGCGGGCTAGGCTCGCTCCCCGACGGCTCGCACACGTCTACACTCGGGCGGGGGCACTGCGAGATCGTCGCATCGTCCCGGAGCTGGACGGCACAGCTACCGGCAGATCACCACGCGCCCGACCCGCAAGAGGCAAGCGGAACAACGCGGACAGGCATGAGCGCCATTGGCGTGTGGCCACTATTCGAGAGGCTCTGACCGGGTGGGTCAGGCGGGAGCGAGCGGCGGCTCCGCGACCTCGGCGACCGGGGCGGCGACCGGCAGGCTCAGCCGCATCTGCGCGCCGCCGCCGTCGGGGGCCTCCGCGCGGATCGTGCCGCCGTGGGCGTCGGCCACCTGGCGCACGATCGCGAGGCCGAGGCCCGAGCCGGGCATGCTGCGCGCCGACGGGGCGCGGTAGAAGCGGTCGAACACGAAGGGGAGGTCCTCGTCGGCGATGCCGGGGCCGTGGTCGCGGACGACCACCTCGCCGCCCGTGACCGACACCTCGATCACCTCGCCCGGCGGGCTCCACTTGGCGGCGTTGTCGATCAGGTTCGAGACCGCGCGCTCGATCGACGCGGCCGTGCCGTGTACGACCGACTCCTCCAGGTGCGCGTCGAAGGCGAGGCCCGGGGTAGTTGCGCTTCGTCCGCTCGATCGCGTCCGCGGCGACGAGGTCGAGGCGCACGTCCTCCGCCTCGGCGCGCGACGGGGTGGTCGCCGCGCGCGAGCTCGACGAGCTCGGCCACGAGCGCGCTCATCTCGGTCAGCTGGTCGTTCACGTCGCGCAGGATCTGCTCCCGCTCCTCCTGCGGCATCCCGTCGCTGCGCGCCAGCACCTCGATGTTCGTGCGCGCGCTCGTGAGCGGCGTGCGCAGCTCGTGCGAGGCGTCGGCGACCAGGCGCCGCTGCGCCCGCGCCGAGTCGTCCAGCGCCTCCAGCATCGTGTTGAACGTCGAGGCGAGCCGCGACAGCTCGTCCTTGCCGCTGTCGTCGATGCGGCGCGACAGGTCCCGCGTCGTGCTCACCTCCTCCGCCACGCCCGTCAGCCGCCGCACCGGGGCGATGATCGTCCTCGCCGCGAGCAGGCCGAGGAGGGCCGCCAGGCCGACGCCGACCGCCGCGACCGCGAGCAGCCAGCCACGGATGCGCGCGAGCGCCCCGTCGACCTCGTCGAGCGGGCGCGAGATCTGCAGGGCGTATCCCTGCTGCAGCGGTAGCGTGAAGACGCGGATGTGCGTGCCGTCCACGGTGCGGTCGGCGAAGAACGCCGCCTCGGTGCCGGCGGCTGCCTCCTTGTCACGGTCGGTCACGGGGAGCTCGACCGTCTCGCCCGGTGCGCGGATCGTCTTGCCTGCCGAGGTGACGAGCTGCGTGTACCCGGCGGCACCGCCGAACAGGGGCGGCGGGACGTCCAGGTACGCCTGTCCGGAGGGCGTCTCGCCGATGCGCAGGCGGTTGATCGTGGCGGCACGCTGGCGCAGCGCCTCGTCGACCTGGTCGCGCAACTCGCCCCGCACGACCACGTACGTGACGCCGGACGCGGCGGCGATCGCGAGGGCGACGGCGACCGCGCTGACGAGCGCCACGCGGGTGCGGAACGTCATGGCTCGCGGAGGGCGTACCCGACGCCCCGGATCGTCTGGATCAGGCGTGGGTGGACGCCCTGCTCGGTCTTGCGGCGCAGGTAGCCGATGTAGACGTCGAGCGAGTTCGACCCGAAGCCGAAGTCGTAGCCCCATACGCGCTCGAAGATGATCGACCGGGTCAACACCTGGCGCGGGTTCGTCATGAACAGCTCGAGCAGCGAGAACTCCGTGCGCGTGAGCTCGATCGAGTCGTCGCCGCGGCGCACCTCCCTCGTCGACGGGTTCAGCTCGAGGTCGGCGAAGCGCAGCACCTCGGCGCCCTCGCTCAGCACCCGGCGCAGCAGTGCGCGCAGGCGGGCGAGCAGCTCCTCGAGAGCAAAGGGCTTCACGACGTAGTCGTCGGCCCCGGCGTCGAGGCCGGACACCCGGTCGGACACCTCGTCGCGCGCCGTCAGCATCAGGATCGGGATCGGATTCCCGTCGCGGCGCAACCGCCGGCAGACCTCGAGCCCGTCGAGCCGCGGCATCGACACGTCCAGGATCACCGCGTCCGGCTCGGGCGACCCGTCGCGGATCAGGTCGAGCGCTTCCACGCCGTCGGCGGCCAGCTGCACGTCGTACTGCTCGAGCTGCAGGGCGCGGCGCAGCGACTCGCGCACGGCGGCGTCGTCGTCCACTACGAGGATGCGAAGCATGGCTGTCGTCATTGTGCGTGCTCCCGCCGTCGAACGCCCGTACGGGAGGGTTGCACCCATGCTCGCCGGTGCCTCTAAGACCGGGGTAAGAGCGCGCTAAGAAGTGCCTGAGACGGCTCTCCGGGGCGTTCTTAACCGCGTCTTAGGTGCCCGTGCTGCAATGAGTCGGCAACCCTGCCGAGAGGAGAGCGACGTATGGCACGCAGCAGGACACGCATGATCGCCATCGGGGCCGTGGCCGCGCTCGCGGTCGCGGGAGGCGGCGCTGCCCTGGCCGCGACGAAGCTCGGCGACGCGAACGAGGAGAGCCAGAAGATCGTCACCGACGCGGCCAAGGAGCTCGGCGTCACGCCGGCTGCCCTGTCGGATGCGATCGAGAAGGCGCTCAAGGCCCGCGTCGACGCGGCCGTCGCCGCCGGCACCCTCACCGAGGAGCAGGGCGCCGAGCTGAAGAAGAAGATCGACTCGGGCGAGATGCCCCTCTTCGCCGGACCCGGGATGGGCTTCCGCGGCCACGACGGCTTCGGCCACCACGGAGGCTTCGGCGGGCTCGACGAGGCGGCGGCCTACCTCGGCATCAGCGAGGACGCGCTGCACACGGAGCTCGAGAGCGGCAAGTCGCTCGCCGAGGTGGCCAAGGCGAAGGGCAAGTCGGTCGACGGGCTCGTCAGCGCGCTCGTCACGGCGTCGACGAAGAAGATCGATGCCGCCGTCAGCGCCGGCCGGCTCACCGAGGAGCAGGCCGCCTCGCTGAAGGCCGACCTGAAGAGCCACATCACCGACCTCGTCAACGGCACCCGCCCGGAGGGCATGGGCCGCGGCTTCGGCCCCGGCCCGGGACACCCCTGGGGCCACGACCAGGACGACGACGCCGGCAGGCCCGCCTTCGCACCTGCAGGGCAGGGCGGCGCCAGCCTCTAGGAGAGGTGCGGCTGATGAGTGGGGGCCGGGCGTGCCCGGCCCCCCGCAGCACCGTCAGGCTGCGGGCCTGACGTACAGGCCCGCCGCGGCCTTGTCCGCGATTCCGCGCTCCGCGCCCGAGAGGACGATCTTCACCTGGCCCGCGGCGGGCTGCACCTCGCGCACCTCGACGAGCGAGCCCGGCACGAAGCCCTCGTCGTAGAACCAGTGCAGCAGCTCGCCGTCGTGCTCTGCGAGGCGGACGATCTCGGCGCTCCGGCCCGGCGGCAGCTCCGCCAGCGAGACGAGGCCGGCGTTCTCCGCCTGCTCGACCTCGGTCTCGATCGGCCAGCCGTGCGGGCACCGGTCGGGGAAGCCGAGGCGCTCGTTGATCCGCTCGATCATGTCGTCGGTGAACGTGTCGCCCATCTCGTCGGCCTTCTCGTGCGACTCGTACGCGGTGTAGCCCATGAAGTCGGTGAGGAAGCGCTCGATCAGCCGGTGCTTGCGCACGACGCGCTCTGCCCGCTCGATGCCGGTGGGCGTGAGGATCGCCTCCTTCTGCTCGCCGCGCTCGACAAGGCCCTCTGCCTCGAGCCGCTTCAGCATCTCGCCCGCGGACGCCCGGGAGACGCCGAGCATCTCGGCCACGCGCGAGGCGATGGCGCTCTCGCCGGCAGGGCGGTACTCCCCGATCGGGAAGGCGAGGAAGTAAATGACCTCGAGGTACTCGTCGATCGAATGCCCGTGACCGTGCGCCACGCCGCCTCCTGGTTGACGTCTCCGACAGGGGGCCACTATAGTGGGCGATGTTGTAAGGGGCTCCTTACACGAACTGAGAGGCGAGTAGTTGGGAGCAGGTCTGGTGGTCTTGCGCGAGGGGTTCGAGGCGTCGCTCGTCGTCGCCATCGTGCTCGCGTTCCTCGACCGCAGCCGGCGGCGCGACGGCTTCCTGGCCGTCTGGATGGGCGTAGGAGCGGCGGCGGCCGTCAGCGCCGTCGTCGGCATCTCGCTCTTCGTCGTCGGCGCCGAGCTCGAGGGCACCTCGGAGTACCTGTTCGAGGGGATCACCACGTCGCCGCCGCCGGCCTGCTCGTGTGGATGATCTTCTGGATGCGGCGTCAGGCGCGTTCGATCCGGTCCGACCTCGAGGGGCAGGTGAAGACGGCTCTGGCCGAGGGATCGGCGCTCGGGCTTGCCGCGGTCGCCTTCGTCGGGGTGCTCCGGGAAGGGGTCGAGACAGCAGTCTTCCTCTTCTCCACCACCGAGAAGTCGAGCCCCATGGTTTCGATCTTCTCCGCGCTCGTCGGCCTCGCCGCCGCCGTCGCCCTCGGGTATGCGTTCTACCGCGGCTCGCACCGGCTCGACCTGCGGCGGTTCTTCACGATCACGAGCGGCCTTCTGCTCGTGTTCGCCGGCTGGCTGCTCGCCAAGGGCCTCGAGGAGCTCGCCGAAGCGGGCATCCTGCCCGAGAGCGAGCTCGTGTTGTGGGGCGCGTTCGTCGCCCTCGCGGCGCCCACGCTGTGGGCGTTCTTCCGGCCTCGCCGCCGGAGCATCGCTCCGGCCTGATCATCTGAGCCCGCGGCTACCCTCGACCTGTGCCGCTCGCATCGGTCTACCCGCTCGTCTCGACCCGGTCGCTCGCGCGGCCGTTCACCTACGAGGTGCCCGAGGGCGTGGGGAAGGGCGCCGTCGTCGCCGTCCGGCTGGGTCGCAGCTCGACCCGTGGAGTCGTCGCCGACGTCGGTGTCGACGCGCCGGCGGGTGTCTCGCCGGCGCTCGTGGGCAAGGTGCTCGACGAGATTCCGGCGACCCTCGTCGACCTCGCGCTCTGGATCGCCGACTACTACGGCTCCACGCCCGCCCGGGCGCTCGAGCTCGTCGCCCCCCTCCGCCGCAAAGCCCGCGCCGAGCGCCCCTCGCCGGCCGGCCGGGAGGCGGTGTCGGGCGAGCCGGAGCCCGCCGCTCTGACCGCCGAGCAGCGCGACGCCGTCGTCCGGGTCGTCGCGGCGCTCGACGAGGGAATCGGCGCGCACCTCCTGCTCGCGGGCCCCACCGGCAGCGGCAAGACCGAGGTGTACCTACAGGCGTGCGCCGCGGCCCTCGACCGCGGGCTCGGCACGATCGTGCTCGTCCCCGAGATCGCGCTCGCGCCCCAGACGGTCGGCCGCTTCCGCGAGCGCTTCGGCGACACCGTCGCCATCCTCCACTCGCAGCTCTCCGACGCCGAGCGGCGCGACGAGCGCGAGCGGATCGCCCGCGGGCAGGCCCGAATCGTCGTCGGTGCCCGCTCCGCCGTGTTCGCGCCCATGCGGCGCCTGGGGTTGATCGTCATAGACGAGGAGCACGACGCGTCCTACAAGCAGGACTCCGACCCCCGCTACGACGCGCGCAGCGTCGCCGCCAAGCGCGCCGCGCTCGAGGGGGCGGTCGCGGTGTACGGAAGCGCCACACCTCGGCCCGAGAGCTGGGCCAAGCTCGAGCGCATCGAGCTCTCCGTCCGCATCGGCGCGCCGATGCCGCGCGTCCGGCTCGTCGATCTGCGCCGCGAGGCCGGCTACCCGCTCTCCGCGCCGTTGCTCCGTGAGCTCGGCCGGATCGCGGAGCGGGGCGGCAAGGCGATCCTGCTGCTCAACCGGCGCGGCGTCGCGCCGGCCATCCACTGCCGCGCGTGCGGCGTGTCGCGACGATGCCTGCTCTGCGACGTCGCGTTGACACTGCACGGCGACGACACCCTCCATTGCCATCACTGCGGCCACCGGGAGCCGGTGCCGCTCACCTGCCCCGGTTGCGGCTCGGCCGAGCTCGCCCAGATCGGCGCCGGCACGCAGCGGCTCGAGGCGGAGCTGCGGCGCCAGCTGCCGGAGCTCGAGCGCATCCGTCTCGACGCCGATACCGCGGCGCAGTCCGGCGCCCTGCGCGAGGTGATCGAGCGCTTTCGCGCCGCCGACCGGGCGGTGCTGATCGGCACGCAGATGGTCGCCAAGGGGCACCACTTTCCGGGCGTCGACCTGGCCGCGGTCGTCGACGCCGACACCGGCCTGTCGCTGCCCGACTTCCGGGCGGAGGAGCGGACCTTCCAGCTCGTCACCCAGCTCGCCGGGCGCTCTGGCCGCGACGCCCCGGGGCTCGTGCTCGTCCAGACATTCCAGCCGGAGGCGATGCCGCTGCAGTTCGCCCAGCGCCACGACGTGGCGGGCTTCCTCGCCGAGGAGCTGGAACGGCGGCGTGCGCTCGGCTATCCACCGGTACGCCACCTCGTGTCGATCATCGCCTCGGGCCGCGAGGCCGGCGCCCCGCAACGGCTGCTCCGCGAGGTGCGGGCGGGACTCGAGGACGCGGGGCACGACCTGCTCGGGCCGGCGCCGCTCCTGCGGCTGCGGGGCCGCCATCGCTCCCAGCTCGTGGCGAAGACCGATGAGCCGCGGCGGCTCGCCCGCGCCGCCGCGGCGCTGCTCGCCGCCGCAAGCGTCGCCATGCGCCGCGACGGCCTCACCGCAGTCGTGGACGTCGATCCTCAATCGCTCTGACCCCTCGCGGTCCGGGCTACACTCGCTGCCGATGGCACACCACGAGCACGACCACGACGACGAGCACGAGCACGACGAGGAGCTCGACGAGCAGGAGCTCGCCGAGGAGCGCGAGCACGCGCTCCGCCGGCAGCTCGCTCTCTCGCAGGTGCGCCAGTACGGCGATGCCGTCCTGCGCATGCGGGCAAACGAGGTGGACGCGTTCGACGAGGAGCTGGCGCGGCTCGGCGAGCGCATGCTCGGGCTCATGCACGACGCCGACGGCATCGGCCTCGCCGCCAACCAGGTCGGGATCCTGCGCCGGGTCTTCGTCTTCACTGACGAGGGCGAGGACCGCGTGATCGTGAACCCGTCGATCACGCGCAGCGGCGGCGAGCTCGAGACGAGCGAGGAGGGCTGCCTGTCGCTCGGCCCCGTGCGCGTACCGGTCGAGCGCCCGCTCGAGGTCACGCTCGAGGGGAAGGATGCCGCCGGTGAGCCGGTGAAGCTCGAGCTCGAGGGCATCGCCGCGCGTGTCGCCCAGCACGAGCTCGACCATCTCGACGGCACGCTGATCATCGACCGCACCGATGCCGAGTCGCGGCGCGAGGCGCTCGCCCGCCTGCGGCCCCGGCTCGTACTCTCCCGGGGCTAGCCCCGCGTGGCCCGGATCGCCGTCGCGGCGACGGCGCCCTTCGGCGCAGACGTGCTCGAGCGGCTCGCCACCCGTCACGACGTCCGCTGCCTGCTGACGCGGCCCGACGCGCCCCGCGGCAGGGGACGCACCCTCGCGCCGCCGCCGGCGAAGGTCGCGGCCGATCGGCTCGGCATCCCCGTGCTTCAGCCGGGGCGGCCCGAGGCAGGCCTCGACCTCGGCGCGCCCACCGTCGTCGTCTGCGCCTACGGGCTGCTGATCCCGGAAGAGCTCCTGCGCGAGCGCCTCTGGCTGAACGTGCATCCCTCGCTGCTGCCGCGCTGGCGCGGCGCCGCCCCGGTCGAGCGCGCGATCCTTGCGGGTGACCCCGAGACGGGCGTCACGATTCACGAGACGGTGAAGGAGCTCGATGCAGGCCCCGTCGCCGCCCGGGAGGCATTCGCGATCGGCCCCGAAGACGACGCGGGCGCGGTCTTCGGGCGGGCGGCGGAGGTGGCGGCGCGGCTGCTCGACGGCGTGCTCGACGGGGCGGCTCCGGTCTTCGCGCCGCAGGGGGAGGACGGCGTCACCTACGCCGAGAAGATCGAGGCGGCCGACCGGCGGCTCGATCTCACGCGCCCGGCGGAGGAGCTCGTGCGCCGCGTTCGCGCTCTCTCTCCGCACATCGGTGCCCGGGCCGAGCTGCACGGGAGGGCCGTCACCGTATGGCGGGCGCGCGTGGGGGAGGGCGGGGTCTTCGAGCCGCTCGAGGTGCAGCCGGACGGCGGCCGCCGGATGGACGTGGACGCATGGCTCCGCGGCCTCCGCTGATCTCGCCCGCCCGCGTCGCCGCCTTCGACGTGCTTCGTCGCGTGTTCGAGGACGAGGCCTACGCCGACCGTGCCCTGCGCGCTGCCGCGGAGAGGCTCGACGCCCGCGACGCGGCGCTCGCGCGGCAGCTCGCCTACGGCGCCGTCCAGCGCGCGCGCACGATCGACCACGCGATCGAGGTGCTCGGCCGGCGCCCCGTCCGCCGTCTGGACGCCCCCGTGCGGGCGGCGCTCCGCCTGGGCGCCTACCAGCTCGCCTTCCTGGACGGCGTGCCGCGGTACGCCGCGGTGAACGAGTCGGTCGAGCTCGTCCGTCGTGCCGGCCTGGAGCGGGCGGTCGCGTTCACGAACGCCGTGCTGCGGCGGCTGGCCGAGGGCGCCCGGGCGCTCGTCGAGGCGCTCCCCGAGTCCACACCCGCGGAGGCGGCGTTGTGTCACTCCTATCCCGACTGGGTGGCGGAGACATGGTGGCGCGATCTCGGCGCCGACGGCGCCCGCGCGCTGATGCGGGTGCAGAACGAGCCGCCGGAGACGGTCGTGCGGCTCGTCCGCGGCACGATCGACGGCACGCCCGACCCGGACGTGCCGGGGGCGTGGCACGTTCAGCGGGTCGACGAGGCGGCGCTCGCCGAGGGGCGTGTCTGGCCGCAGAGCCGCGGCTCGCAGCTCGCCGGCCTGTGCGTCGAGTCCGGCCCGGGCGAGCGCGTGCTCGACCTGTGCGCCGCGCCGGGCGGCAAGACCACGATGCTCGCCGGGGAGGTCGTCGCCGTCGAGGCGAACGAGGCTCGCGCCCGCGAGCTGGAGGAGAACGTGCGCCGGCTGGGGGCTTCGAACGTGACCGTGGTGCACGCCGACGGGCGCGAGCTGCCGGCGCTGCTGACCGGGTTCGATCGTGCTCTCGTGGACGCGCCCTGCTCGGGGCTCGGTGTGCTGGCGGCCCGTCCCGACCTGCGCTGGCGCTCCCAGCCGCTGCCGGAGCTGCAGCTCGAGCTGCTCCTCGCCGCAGCGGCGCGCGTGCAGCCCGGCGGCACCGTCACGTACTCGGTCTGCACGGTGAACGCCGACGAGGCTGAGCACGTCGTCGACGCCTCGGGGCTCGAGCCCGAGCCGCTCGGGGAGCGCTGGCCCGCGTTCCGCCACCCGGCGCGGCCGGAGTTCCTGCAGACGCTCCCGCACGTGCACGGCACCGCCGGGTTCTTCATCGCCCGCCTCCGCGTCACCTGACCGGGCGCCGCACGTGCTCCCTCCGGTGCATCAGGCAACGCTCGGGCTAGCTCACTGCCGGCGTTGGGTGGGTGGCGGGCGTGCAGGGCAGGGCTTGTGGCTCTGAGCCACGATCTCCCTGGCGCCGTAAGATCGCGCGCATGGGGTCGGTGACACTGCGGCGAGCGACAGGGGGCTGAGCGAGTTGGGGTGGGTCGACTGGATCCGCGGTGACGTCGAGGTGGAGCCGTCGCTCTACGCGGCCGACTTCACGCGGCTCGGCGAGCAGATCGAGGCAGCTGCTCGGGGCGGGATGCCGCATCTTCCACTTCGACGTCGGTGACGGCCACTTCGTCCCGCCGGTCACGATCGGGCCGGTCGTGCTCCGCTCGATCGCCCCCATGATCCACGCCGCCGGTGGCGTGCTCGACTGTCATCTCATGGTCAGCGACCCGGCGCATCACTTTCCCGAGTTCGCGGAGTCGGGCGCGGACTCCGTCACCTTCCACGTCGAGGCGACCAACGACCCGGCCGGCGTGGCCGCCCGCGCCCGCGAGCTCGGGCTCGGCGTCGGCGTGTCGTTCAACCCGGAGACGACTCCCGGAGCAGGCGGCCGCCGCGGCGACTGCGGCAGGCGCCGACCTCGTCCTCTGCATGAGCATTCACCCCGGCTACTCGGGCCAGGCGTTCATGCCAGAGGCCCTCGGCCGCATCGCCCGTCTCGCCGAGCTCGTCGACGTCCCCGTCCAGGTCGACGGCGGCGTCGGCGCCGCGAACGCGCGGGCCGTGCGCGACGTGGGGGCGCGCCTGCTCGTCGCCGGCAGCGCGGTCTTCGCCGATCCCGACCCGCCGCGGCCTACGGGCGCATCGCCGCGAGCGTCGCGTGAGCCTCGAGCGAGCGCTCGAGCTCGTCGCCGCGTCGCCCGGCGTCGCCTATCCCAACCCGACCGTCGGGGCCGTCGTCGTCCGCGACGGCAGGGTCGTCGCAGAGGGCGTCACCGAGCCGTACGGCGGCCGCCACGGCGAGGTGGTCGCGCTCGACGCCGCCGGCGAGGCGGCCCGCGGGGCGACGCTCTACGTGACGATGGAGCCCTGCGCCCACCACGGACGCACCCCGCCGTGCGTCGAGGCGATCCTCGCGGCGGGCGTCGCCAGGGTGGTCGCCGGGTGCCTCGACCCGAACCACGAGGCCGCCGGAGGCCTCGAGCAGCTGCGGGCGGCCGGCGTCGAGGTGGAGCTCGACGACCGGCTCGAGGCGCGGCGGCAGAACCTCGCCTGGCGCACCTGGGCAGGCCTCGGGCGCCCCTACGTCACGCTCAAGCTGGCGGTGTCGCTCGACGGCCGCGTCGTCGTGCCTGGTCGCCGGTGGGTGACGGGAGAGGCGTCGCGCCGGCGCGTCCACGAGCTCCGCGCGGAGGTCGACGCGGTCGCCGTCGGCATGGGCACCGTGCGCGCCGACGCCCCGCGGCTCGACGCCCGCGACGTCGCCGTCACCCGGCAGCCGCGCCGGCTCGCGTTCGGCAGCGGCCCCCTGCCGGACGAGTCCGGCCTCGAGCTGCGCTACGGGCCTCTCGTCGAGACGAGCTGGGCGCGCTCGCCGGCGAGGGTGTGCAGTCGCTCCTCCTCGAGGGAGGGCCGACGCTTGCGACGAGCTTCCTGCGGGACGGGCTCGTCGACCGCGTGATCGTGTTCGTCGCCCCGGTGCTCGCCGGCGGCGGCCCTCACGCGCTCGGCGACCTCGACCTGCCGGTCGACCTGACGCCGCTCGCGGTCGAGGCGCTCGGCGGCGACGCGCGTGCTCGAGGCGTTCGTCAACCCGCCCTGAGCAGCGCTCGAGCGCAGGCGACCATGGCATCGTCGACGCCGTCGTCGCCGACGCCCCAGGCGAGCGCGTGGGCGATTCCCCAGCGGCGCATGCGGTCCCGGTCGTAGCCGAGCGCCCGCGAGAAGATGTCGAGCCGGCGGCGGACGACGGCGTCGGCCTCGTCCGCCGGTAGCGGGCGCCGGTCGCGCAGGGCGGAGGCCAGGTCGAACGCAGGGTCGCCGACGAGCGGCTTCGGGTCGATCGCGCGCCAGCCGCCCCCGTCGCGGAGGACGTTGCCGGCGTGCAGGTCCTGGTGCAGCACGACCGGGTCGCCCTCGTCGCCGGCCAGGCAGGCCGCGACCGCCTCGTCGACGAGCTCCCGCTCGAACGGCCGCCGCAGCGCCTCCCAGCGCCTCGGGATCTCCACCGCCCACGCCGCCGCCACCTCGGTGAGCAGCGCGAACGGATGCTGCCGCCGGCGGAGGGCGGTGCAGCGCCGCCACGACGTCGGCGATCACGTGCGTCGCCTCCTCGTCCGGTCGCTCGAGCAGCGGCGTTCCCGGCCGCAGCCGCTCGACGAGGAACGCGCCGCCGTCGCCGTCCCGGGCGAGCAGCCGGACCGCGCCGCGGCCGTCCCAGAAGGCGAGCGCGTCCGGCTCGTGGCGCGACTCCACGTCGGGGAAGGGCACCTTCAGCACCGCCTCGCTCCCGTCGCGGCGGGTGGCGGGCAGCACGAGCGAGACGACGCCGTCCGCGAACGGCTCTCCCACCGTGATCTCCCACCGCTCGCAGCACGCCGCCACGATGCCCGGCAGCGCGGCCAGCAGCTCCACGCCGCCGGGGACGTCCGCCCACCAGCTCTCGCGACTCCGGGACGCCGGCCAGCGCCTCGGCCGATCCGGTCAGCGACATCCAGGCTTGAGCGGAACACCGATCGGTAGGCCTCTCAGCCGCGTGTTCACGGGCATCGTCCGCGAGGTCGGCCGTGTCGCCTCCCTGTCGGGAGGAGACGAGGGCGTGCGCCTCGAGATCGACGCGCCCCGCACCGCGCCCGGGATCGAGATCGGCGGCTCCGTGTCGGTCAACGGCGTGTGCCTCACGGCCGAGTCGGTCGACGGGCCTCGCCTCGTGTTCCACGCGGTGCCGGAGACGCTGCGCCGCACGACCCTCGGCGACCTCGCGGCCGGCGCGCCCGTGAACCTGGAGCCCGCGCTGCGCGCCGGAGACGCCATGGGCGGCCACGTCGTCCAGGGCCACGTCGACGGCGTCGGCCGGGTGCAGTCCGTCGAGGCCGAGGGCGAGGGGCTGCGGGTCATCGTCGAGGCGCCCGACGAGATCCTCCGCTACTGCGTCGAGAAGGGCTCGGTCGCCGTCGAGGGCGTCTCGCTCACCGTCGCCGAGCTGCACCCGGACAGCTTCGGCCTGGCGCTGATCCCGCACACCCTCTCCGAGACGACGCTGGCGGACCTCGTGCCCGGGCCGCGCCGTCAACCTCGAGGTCGACGTGCTCGCCAAGTACGTCGAACGGCTCGTGACCCGGCAGTGACCGCCACCGGGCTACCATCCCCGGCATGACCGCGATGCCCGAGACCACGCCCTTCGCGTCGATCGAGGAGGCCCTGGAGGAGATCCGGGCGGGACGTTTCGTGGTCGTCGTCGACGACGAGGATCGCGAGAACGAGGGCGACCTCACGATCGCGGCGCAGTTCGTGACGCCCGAGGCGGTCAACTTCATGGCCACCCACGGGCGCGGCCTGATCTGCCTCTGCCTGACGCCCGAGCGCTGCTCGGAGCTCGGCCTGCGGCAGATGACGGACCAGAACGAGACGCCCTTCGGCACGGCCTTCACGGTCTCGATCGAGGCGCGGGAGGGTGTCTCGACCGGCATCTCGGCGCACGACCGGGCGCACACGATCCAGGTCGCGATCGATCCCTCTGTCGACCGCGTACGACCTCGTCCAGCCGGGGCACGTCTTCCCGCTGCAGGCGCGGGCGGGCGGCGTGCTGCAGCGCTCCGGGCAGACCGAGGCCGCGGTCGACCTCGCCCGCCTCGCCGGGCTCACGGCGGCCGGCGTCGTGTGCGAGATCATGAACGACGACGGCACGATGGCGCGCGTCCCCGACCTGATCGGGTACTGCGAGCGGCACGGCCTCAAGATGGTCACCGTCGCCGACCTGATCGAGTACCGGCGCAAGCACGAGAAGCTCGTGCAGCGCGTCGTCTCGGTGCGGCTCCCGACCGAGTACGGCGAGTTCCAGGCGGTCGCCTACGAGGAGGTCCTGACCGGGAAGCAGCACGTCGCGCTCGTCAAGGGCGACGTCGCGGGCGCCGAGAACGTGCTCGTCCGCGTCCACTCCGAGTGCCTCACCGGCGACGTCTTCCACTCGCAGCGCTGCGACTGCGGCGAGCAGCTCGAGCTCGCCCTGCGCCGCATCGAGGAGGAGGGCATGGGCGTGCTCCTCTACCTCGCCCAGGAGGGCCGCGGCATCGGTCTGCTCAACAAGCTGCGCGCCTACGAGCTGCAGGAGAGCGGCCTCGACACGGTGGAGGCGAACCTCGAGCTCGGCTTCGCCGCCGACCAGCGCGAGTACGGGATCGGCTCCCAGATGCTCGCCGACCTCGGCCTGACGACGATCCGCGTGCTCACGAACAACCCGAAGAAGATCTCGGGCATCGCCGGGTTCGGGCTCACCGTCGTCTCCCAGGAGCCGATCGAGGTCGCCCCGAACAGCGAGAACCGCCGCTACCTCGAGACGAAGCGTGAGAAGCTCGGGCACACGATCGGGGAGAAGCTGCACCATCAGCACCTTCGCTTCGAGCCGGAGAACTGGAAAGGGGCCGAAGCATGAGCGACCGCTACGACGATCCGCGCCGGGACGACGATCCCTCCCGGCTCGACCTCGACCTGGAGCGGCCGCTCGACGACGACGACGTGCTCGAGGCGGCGAGCGAGAACGTCCTCGATGGCTGGCCCGCCGCCGCAGACGACGCGCCGCCCGCACCGGCCGTCGAGGAGGCCGAGCCGGCCTCCGACCTCGCGTCCGAGCCGGCCTCCGGCCTCGAGCCGGAGCCGGACGAGGCCGGCCCCGCCGCCGCCCTCGCCGACCACGTCTCCGCCACCATGGAGCACGCCCCCGGCGACCTCACCGTCCCTCCCGGATACTCGGTCCTCGACGGCGAGCCCGTCGGCGAGCGGCGCGCCGTCGGCGTCGTCGTCGCCCGCTTCAACGGCGACGTCACGACACGCCTGCTGGAGAGCGCACTGGCCGAGCTCGAGGCGTGCGGGGTCGCGCACGACGCCGTCACGGTGATGCCCGTGCCCGGCGCGTTCGAGCTGCCGCTCGCCGCCATGGCGCTCGCCAAGACCCGCCGCTTCGCCTGCATCGTCGCGCTCGGCTGCGTGATCCGCGGCGACACCCCGCACTTCGACTACGTCTCCAGCGAGGCGGCGAGCGGCCTCCAGCTCGCCGCGATCGAGACCGGCGTTCCCGTCGCCTTCGGCGTCCTCACCCTCGACCGCGCCGACCAGGCCGACAGCCGCGTCGACAAGGGCGCCGAGGCCGTGCGCACCGCGCTCGAGATGGCCGACGTGTTCGCCAACCTGCGCGCCGCGGCAGCGCGCTAGCTCGTCTCGCCCGCAGATCCTGAATCCCCGAGCGGGATCCCGGATCGCGATGACCTCCTGAGGCCGGGAGCCTGCGGTTCCGGCGCGACCCGCCGTTCGGGGCGACCGCTCGCACCGCGCCGGTCGGCTGCCGGTTTCGCTACCATTGGCCGCCGCATGTCCAAGATCTGCGCCATCTGCGGGAAGAAGCCCGGCTTCGGCAACAACCGGAGCCACTCCATGGTCGCCACCAAGCGCCGCTTCAACCCGAACCTGCAGCGTGTCCGCATGCTGCTCGACGGCAAGGCGACGCGCGCCTACGTCTGCACGCGCTGCCTCAAGGCCGGCAAGGTCACCAAGGCGATCTGATCGCGCCGTCGGCCCTGACCGGCGGGCTCCTGCCGGGCAGAGCGCCGGCTCCGCCCGACAGGCACCTTTCCCGGCCGACTGTCAGTGGCAGCCGAGCATTAGTGACACAGTGTCACAAGCGTCTCGTTCGCTCCGTCGCCTCCTCGGAGGCCGCAACGGCTGCGGAGGTCAAGTTGTGACACAGTGTCACAAGGGGTCGCCGGCGCCGGCGGTGGTCGGCGTCGCGCCTCAGCGTAACCCGTTCCGGCGCGGCGTCGTCTAACCTCGCGGCGTGGACAGAGGCACCCATCTCGCGCGTGAGTCGGCGCTCGGGCGGATCTCCGTCTCGTCGGAGGCGGTCGCCCAGATCGTCGGCACCGTCGCCGCCGAGAGCTACGGCATCGTCGGCATGGCGGGCCGTCGCTTCCCGCGCCTGCCCGGCCGGGACAGGCTCACCGACGGCATCGAGGTGAAGAGCCGCGACGGCGGCGGGCTCGAGATCGACCTGCACGTCGTCGTCGAGTACGGGCTCAACCTCGCCGAGGTCGCCTCCGCTGTCCGCAACCGCGTCGCCTACGAGGTGCAGCGCCAGACCGGCCTCGACGTCGCCGCGGTCGAGGTGCGCATCGAGGACGTGAGGCGCTCCTGATGGACATCGACCGTGCACGCGACCTCGCCCGCGCGGCGCTCGGGAACCTCGAGGCGAACCGCAGGCGCATCGACGACCTGAACGTCTACCCGGTGCCGGACGGCGACACCGGCACCAACCTCACCCTCACCGTGCGCGCGATCGTGGAGGCGCTCGAGGCGTCCGGCGCGAGCGGGCACGAGGCGGTCGCGAAGGAGCTCTCGCGCGCGGCGCTGATGGGCGCCCGCGGCAACTCCGGCGTCATCTTCAGCCAGATCGTGCGCGGCTTCGCGGAGGTGCTCGGCGAGCAGCGACGAGATCGACGGCCCCGCCGTCGCCCGCGCCTTCCGCTCTGCGAGCGACGCCGCCTACCGTGCCGTACGCCGTCCGGTGGAAGGGACGATGCTGACCGTCATCCGCGAGATGGCGGAGGAGGCGGAACGGCCGGACGTGCGCACGTCTGACCAGGGACGAGGTGCTGCAGCGCGTCGTGGCCCGCGGCGAGGATGCGCTGCGCCGAACGCCGGAGATGCTCTCGGTGCTGAAGGAGGCAGGCGTCGTCGACGCGGGAGGCGCCGGGCTCGTCGAGATCATCCGCGGGCTGACCGCCGCCGTCACCGGCCAGGAGCTTCCTCCGGCGCCTGCCGACGAGACGCTCGAGGCCGGGTTCGACGCGGTGCACCAGGAGCTCTCGCGGTACCGCTACTGCACCGTCTTCGTCGTCGAAGGAGAGGATCTCGACGCCGACGCGCTCGAGCGCGAGCTCGAGCTGCTCGGCGACTCACTGCTCGTCGTCGGCGACCCGAGCGCGCTCAAGGTGCACGTGCACACCGACGACCCCGGCGCCGCGCTCAGTCTCGGCACCCGGGCCGGCGGCACCCTCGAAGGGATCGAGATCGCCGACATGCACCGTCAGACGGCGGAGCGCGAGGAGCGGCTCGTCGAGAGCCTCGACGGCCTGATGACGCTCGAGACCGGTGTCGTCGTCGTCGCGCCCGGCGAGGGGAACCGGCGCCTGTTCGCTCCGAGGGCTCGAGGGCGCCGACGCTCGAGACGGCGTCGTCACCGTCGCCCGGCGACGGAAACCCGCCTCTTCGAGAGCATGGGCGCGACCCGCGTGATCGAGGGCGGCCAGACGATGAACCCGTCCACCGCCGACATCGTCGCCGCCATCGAAGCGACGCCCGCGACGGAGGTGATCGTGCTCCCGAACAACGGCAACGTCATCCTCGGCGCCGAGCAGGCGGTGGGGCTCGTCGCCAAGCCCGTGCTGGTCGTGCCCACGCGCACCGTGCAGGCCGGGCTGGCCGCCATGGTCGCCTACGACCCGGAGCGCTCCGGCCGGGAGAACGCGCACGCCATGCAGAAGGCGCAGGACGCCGTCGCGACGGGAGAGGTCACCGTCGCCTCCCGCGACGTCGAGCTCGACGGCGTCGCCGTGCGCAAGGGAGCCTGGCTCGGGCTCGCCGAGGGCACCGCCGTCGCGTCGGGCGACGACTTCGACCAGGTGGTGGAGGCCCTCGTCGAGCATCTGCTCGACGGGAACCGCGAGCTCCTCACGATCCTCACCGGCGAGGACGGGCCTGAGATCGACGACCTGGTCGAGCGCATCGGCGCGCGCCACCCCCGCGTGGAGGTGGAGGTCCACGAGGGCGGCCAGCCCCACTACCCGCTGCTGCTCTCCGCGGAGTAGCCGTGCACCCGATTCGCGTCCTCCTCGTCGAGGACAACGACGTCTACCGCTCGACCCTCGAGCTGCTCCTCGCGCAACAACCCGACATCGAGGTCGTCGGCGCCGTTGCCGACGGTCACGCCGGTGTGCGCGGCCGCGCGCGAGACCTGGCGCCCGACGTCGTGCTGATGGACTTCCGGCTTCCCGGCCTCGACGGGGCCGAGGCCACGGCTGCGGTCAAGGCCGCCCATCCTCGCGCCGCGGTCGATCTGCCTCACGGCAGAGGCGACGGACGACGAGCGGCTGGCGGTGCTCGCCGCCGGTGCCGGTGCGCTCGTCGAGAAGGGCACGGCGACGGCGAACCTCGTCGAGGCGGTACGGTCAGCGTTCCGCGACGCACGGGAGCCCGCATGAACCTCACCGCCGAGAACACCGCCATCGTCCTCGACTCGACCTCCGACTTCCCGGAGGCGCGCGACCGCTACCCGAACATGCGGGTCGTGCCGCTCTACGTCCGCTTCGGCGAGGAGAGCTTCCGCGACCACGTCGACATCGGCTCTCACGACTTCTACGAGCGCCTCAAGGCCGCGCCCGCGCTGCCGACGACGTCGCAGCCGACACCGCAGGACTTCCTCTCCGCCTTCGAGGACCTCGCCGCCTACGAGCGCGTGTACGCCGCTCCACCTGTCGGCCAAGCTGTCCGGCACGTTCCAGTCGGCCTCGCTCGCCGCGAACGAGCTGGGAGGCGACCGGATCAGGCTCGTCGACGCGGAGACCGCCTCGCTCGCCGTCGCCATGCTCGCCCTCGCGATCCAGCGCCGCCTCGCGCGCGGCACCACGGACGAGGAGATCGAGGAGCTGATCGAGCGCTTCAAGCGCGACAACCGCGTCGTCTTCACGGTCGGCACCCTCGAGTACCTGCAGAAGGGCGGCCGCATCGGACGCGCGCAGGCGCTCGCCGGCACGCTGCTGAACGTGAAGCCGATCCTCTCCGTCGCCGACGGCGTGATCGTGCCGATCGGCAAGGTGCGCGGGCCGGCAGCGGGCGCTCGAGGAGTTCGCCCGCGTGTTCACCGAGACGACCCAGGATCAGCCGGGCCTCCGCATCGCGATCGCGCACGCCGACGCCCCGGAATGGATCGAGGTGCTCACCGACCTCGTCGCAGAAGGTGCGGCCGCAGGCGGAGATCGAGCTGGTGCGAGACCCTCGGCGCCGTCGTCGGCACCCACGCCGGACCGGGCGCCGTCGGCTTCTTCTGGTTCCAGGACGCCTGACGGCCACCGAGCGCGCGGGCGGCTTGCCGAGGGCTCAGTCGTCCTCGTCGTGATCCGCGGCCGCCGCCGCTGTCGTCCGTCGTCGTGCGGCCGCCGTCGTCCGTGGTCGTGTGGGCCGCGTCGTCCATCGTCGTCGAGGGCAGCGTCGTTCCGGGCCCGGTCGTCGTGCCGCGGTCGAACACGGCCCGCGGGCTGAGCTTGCCGACACGGTCGTTGTCCTCCTGCGTCAGCCCGAGCAGGGCGAAGTTGAGCGCGATGCCGGCCGCCGCCACCGCGGCGACGAGCAGCCCGCCGAGCAGGATCCGATGCCACGACCGCACAACCACAGGTTACGCCGCGGCCGCCAGCTCGCGCCGTGCCGCCGCGACCTCCCCGGGGCGGTTGGCGAGCAGGACGCCGAGAGTCTCGCCCGCGTCCCCGACGTAGCGCGCGCGGAACGACGTCGGATCGCCGTCCAGCTCCACGTGGGCGCGGCCGGCCGTCGTTCCCACCATCTGCAGGCGAAGCCCGAACTGGTCCGACCAGAAGTACGGCGTCTCGTGGTACGGCTCGGGCGAGCCGAGGATCGCCGAGGCGACGGCGACCGCCTGACCGGACGCGCTCGTCCAGTGCTCGACGCGCCGGCCCCCGAACGCGGCCACGTCGCCGCAGGCGTAGACGCCCGGATGTGCGGTGCGGCCGCACGCATCGGTCGCGATCGTGCCGCCGCCGAGGAGCTCCCCGGCCGGCTCTGCACCGATCGCGAGGAGCAGCGCGTCGTAGGGAAGCGCCTCACCCGAGCCGAGCACGACCAGGCCGGGCTCGAAGTGGTCGATGCGCGCGCCGAGGATGGAGCCGCACCCCCTCGTCGCCGCCAGCGTTCGGCGAGATGCAGCCCGACCTCGGCCCCCGCCACGCGGGCGAGCGGGATCGGCTCCGCTTCGACGATCGTCACATCAGCGCCGAGGTCGAGCGCCGTCGAGGCGACCTCCGCCCCGATGAACCCCGCCCCGACGATGACGAGCCGGGTGCCCGGGCACGATCGCGTCGCGCAGCGCCAGGGCGTCCGCGAGCGTGCGCAGCACGTGCACGCCGCGGATCGCGGTGCCGGGCAACACCCGGGCACGTGCTCCCGTCGCCAGGACGAGCGCGTCCCACGCGATCTCGCCGTCTCCGACGCGTGCGCCGGCGGCGACGCAGGTCGAGGCTCTCGACGCGCTCGCCGGCGCGGAGGTCGATACCGCGCTCCTCCCAGGCGCCGACGGAGCGCAACAGCAGCTCGTCCGGCTCGCGACGGCCCGCGAGCAGCTCCTTGCTGAGCGCTGGACGCTCGTACGGCGCCACGGGCTCCGAGCCGACAACGGTCACGGGCAGGCCGTAACCGCCCGCGCGCAGCGCCTCCGCACAGCGGGCGCCGGCGAGGCCTGCACCCACGACGAGCACGCCGCCGCTCATGCCAGCTGGTCGCCGGTTGTGGCGTCGAACACGGCGATCGCGCCCATCGGGCAGGAGCCGGCCGCGTCGAGCATGCCGTCGTCGTCGGTCTCGACGACGAGCGCCGTGGCGACGCCCGACGTCGTCGAGGGCGAAATGCGCCGGCGACGCGTCGACGCAGGATGCCGAAGCCGCTGCAGAGCGAACGGTCGATCTCGATCCGGTACGTGCTCATGCTGTCTGCTCTCCTCTTCTCTGGATGGGACGGCGTCGCGCGCACCGGCGTGGGGGGCACGAGGGCGCGCCACGCCGTCGCGGCGGCGACCGCGGCTACGGCGCCGACGTAGAGCCCGAAGACCCATGGCCGGCTCGTGTCGGTGCCCGCGGCGATGCCGTGCACGGTCGCCGCGCCGAAGATGCCGTAGGTGGCCCAGTGCAGCCGCCGCCAGTTCTTCGTCCCGATCCGCTTCCTCAGCGAGAACGAGACGTAGACCAGGATCATCAGCTCCGCCGCGAGGATCCCGAGGGACGTCCACACCGGCCGGTAGGAGACGAGCCCGGGGACGAACAGCCCGGCGACGCTCACGTGCACCGTCGTGTCCAGTACCAGCGCGATCGCGTGGCCGGCGAGGGCGCCGAGCCCGAGCATCGCGAGCACCCGGTGCAGGTCGGTGACGGCGGCGGGCTTCAGAGAGCGGAACGGCCGCGACTTCAGCAGGAGGCCGGCGAGCACCGACAGCGTCAGCATGCACGTAGGCGGTGATGCCGCTGGCGCGCGCCAGCAGCCAGAAGGTCGGGTCGTGCCTCATGCCAGCCCTCCCGCCAGGATCGTGCGCCCGTCTGCGGTGACGAGCACGCGGGGGACGTCGACGTCGGCGCCGAGGAAGGCTGCCTTGGCGAGCACCTCGGCGTCGGCGGCGGAGTCGGCGACGACGGTGACGCGCACCAGCGCGCTCTCGGCGGGCCGGCCGGTCGACGGGTCGATCAGATGGTGCAGCTCCTCGCCATCTCGCACCCAGCGGCGCCTGTCGCGCCCGGATGTCGCCATCCCGCCGCGCGAGAGCTCGAGCGTCAGCCCGTCCGTGACCCCGACGGGCCACGAGCCCCCGCGAACGGCGAGATCTCCGCCTGCGTTGACGAGGCACGGCCCTGCGATCGCGAGCAGCTCGGCGACACGGTCGACGGCGTATCCCTTGCCGATCCCGCCGAGATCGAGGCGGACGCCGGGCGACAGCTCGATGGCCTGGCCGTCGACGTGCACCGCGCCGCCGCAGCGGACGCCGCGGTCGGCACCGGCGGGTGCGTCGGCGGGCACCTCCTCGAACGTCCTGTCGTAGCCGGCGGCGACGAGTGCATCGTGAACGGTCGGGTCGAAGCGGCCGCCGGTGGCCTCGCGGGCCGCGAGCGCCAGCTCGACGACCCGCACCAGATCGGGGCTCGCGGAGAGGCTGCGACCTGCGCGGTTGAGGAGCGACAGCTCCGAGTCGGGCCGGAAGCGGGACAGCACCTGCTCCAGCCGCTCGAACTCCGCCTCGGCCCTGTCGAGCGCGCGCCGGGCGCGCTCGCCGTCCGGGGCGTCGAGCAGCAACTCGACGTCGGTGCCCATCGCATGGAAGGAGCGACGCAGCATCACGATGTCCTCGTCACCGTCAGCGGCGGCAGGTTGACGACCCGGACGGACGGGGCTGCGGCTTGCGTGGCGGCGACCTGCGTTGCCTGGAGCGATCGTGCCTTCGACTGGGCGATCTGGGCCTGTCGCTGCTTCAGCGCCACCCGGTAGACGGCCATGCGCTGCGCGACGACCTGCTCGACCAGCTTCGCGTCGGCTCGCAGCCGCTGCTCACGCTGGGCGAGCGCGGCGAGGCGGGGGTCCGGCTTCGCGGTCGCCCACGGCTTCGCTGCGACTGCTGCCCAGCTGACGAAGAAGATCACGGCCGCCAGCACGACGGCGTAGATCCTGTGGCTCGTGTCAGTCATCGAGCTCAGCTCCTTCGGCCTCGTCGCCGTGCCCATCCTCGTACGCGTCCTCGTGATCGGAGCCAGAGCTCTTGTGGACGACGATGGGCGGTGGGCGGTGGTAGACGACGCGGACGCGTGGGGCGGACTGCACATTTGCCGACGAAGAGACGGCGGCCTTCGGCACCGCGGGCAGCCTGGGCGGTTTCTGCGCGAGCGCCTTCCGCAGCGACGCCTCGTATCGATCGAGCTGTGCCGTGCGGGCGGCTACCTGCTTGTCGGTCGTGGCATGCGCCTGGCTGCCGAGCGAGACGGTGCTCGTGAGCGCGAACACGCCCGCGATCGCCGCGACGGCGGCTGCGAGCGAGACGATGAGAGCACGAGAGCGGGTCATGGGAGAGACCTCCGGTCGAGATTGCATTCCGAAGGTAGGCCCGCCTCGGCAAGGAGCGAGACATGCCTGGGTTAGGACTTCGCCTGGAATGCCCTCGCGCGCCACCACGGCAGGCGTGCGCGGCCTACGATCACGGCATGCACCTGCTGGTGGTCGAGGACGAGGACACCATCGCCGAGCCGCTCGTCGAGGGTCTGCGCGACGAGGGATTCGAGGTGACACGCGTTGCCACCGGCCAGGAGGCCATCGACGCGCCTCCGGCCGACCTCGTGCTGCTCGACGTGCGCCTGCCCGACATCGACGGCTTCGCCGTGTGCCGCGAGCTGCGCGCCCGCTCCGACGTGCCGATCATCATGGTGACCGCCAAGGGCGAGGAGATCGACCGGGTCGTCGGGCTCGAGATCGGGGCCGACGACTACGTCGTCAAGCCGTATGGGCTTCGTGAGCTGATTGCGCGCATCCGCGCCGTCGCACGCCGGAGCTCCGGTCGCCAGGAGCCCCGCGACACCATTGTCGCGGGACCGCTCGAGGTTGACGTGCCGGCCCGGCGCGCCACGATCGAGGGGCGGGAGCTCGCAGCTCACCGCCAAGGAGTTCGACCTGCTCGCGCTGCTCGCATCCGAGCCGGGGATCGTCGTCGACCGACAGCGGATCCTGCGCGAGGTGTGGGACACGACCTGGTACGGGTCGTCGAAGACGGTCGACGTGCACGTCGCCGCTCTGCGCAAGAAGCTCGGCGACCCGACCCTGATCGAGACAGTGCGGGGGATAGGCTTGCGGCTGCGCGCATGACGCGCCGCCTGCTCCTCAGCTACCTGTCGCTCACGATCGTCGTGCTGGCGATGCTCGAGGTGCCGCTCGGGTTCGTCAACGCCCGCGGGGAACGGGCCCAGCTGTCGGCCAAAGTGGAACGCGACGCCGTCACGGTCGCTTCGCTCGCCGAGAGCACCGTCGAGGGCGACACCGGCACCTCCGACCTGCCGGCGCTGAAGGCGCTCGCACGTCGCTACGCCGCCGACACCGGAGCCCGTGTCGTGATCGTCGACGACCAGGGCGTGGCGCTCGTCGACTCGGCGCCGCTCGCCCCCGGCCGTCGCACGCTTCGCGACGCGGCCCGAGTTCCGGGCGGCGCTGAACGGCGACGTGGCGACCGGGGTGCGCAGCTCGAGCACGCTGGGCTACGACATTCTCTACGTCGCGGTGCCGATCGCTTCCGGCGGCGTCATCCACGGCGCCGTGCGCATCACCTACCCGATGTCGGAGGTCGACCGGCGCGTCCGCAACTACTGGCTCGTGCTCGCCGGGATCGCCGTCGATCGCGCTCGCGGTGGCGACGCTGATGGGCCTCAGCTTCGCCCGCTGGATCCGCAGGCCGCTCGCCGGACTCGAGGTCGCCGCCGCCGAAGCGGGCGCCGGAGACCTGTCGGCGCGCGCCCCGGTGCCGGACGCCCCGCCCGAGCTCCGCCAGCTCGCGCTCCAGTTCAACGACATGGTGGCGAGGGTTGACGGGCTCGTCTCGGCCCAGAAGGACTTCGTCGCCGACGCCTCGCACGAGCTCCGCACGCCGCTCACCGCATTGCGGCTGCGGCTGGAGAACCTCGAGCGGCACGTGGACGCATCCGGCAGAGGCGGTCTCGACGCCGCTGCCGCCGAGGTCGAGCGCCTCTCCGGCCTGGTCGACGCCCTGCTGGCGCTCGCCCGGGCGGACGCGGGTACCGCGCCCGCCGAGGCTGTCGATCTCGCAGCCGCCGTCCGCGAGCGCGTGGACATGTGGGAGCCGGCTGCCGACCGGGACGTGCGGCTCCGGCTCGACGCCGCCGCCCGTGCGGGCCCGTGCGGGCGGCGACCGCATCGCCCAGGTCGTCGACAACCTCGTCGCCAACGCGCTGCGGCACGCGCCCGACGGGAGCATCGGTCACCGTGCACGTGCTGCGCTCCGGGGTGTGGGCAGAGCTGCGTGTCCGGGACGAGGGGCAAGGGATGACCGACGAGCAGAAGGCGCGCGCCTTCGACCGCTTCTGGCGCGCCGACGCGCAGGGCGGCGGCACCGGCCTCGGCCTCGCCATCGCGCGCCGGCTCGTCGAGGTCGACGGCGGCACGATCGAGCTTCGAGATGCAGCCGGCGGCGGCCTCGAGGCCGTGGTGCGGCTGCCTGCTGCTTGAAACGGAGTCGGGGTGTCTCCCGAAAGAGCAGGGGATACACCCCGACGCTGTTGTCATACTCGGTCCGGTGCCGCGTACGACCACCCAGACCCGACTCCCGGTCGGTTTCGCCGGCGTGGACCCGCCCGCCCGGTGGCCACGCCCGCGCAGCGCGCCCCGGTCGGAGGCGCTGGCGCTCGGCGTCGAGACGCTTCCCGGCGTGGGGCCGACCGTGCGCAAGCGGCTCGCGAAGCTCGGCCTGCGCACCGTCGGCGACCTGCTCGGCCACCGGCCGCGCCGCTACGAGCGTCCGGTGGACGAGAAGTCGATCGCGCAGCTCTTCGGGGACGAAGAGGCGGTGATCGAGGGAACGGTCGGGCGTGCGTCCGGACGCCGGCGGGGCAGGCTGCATATCCTCACGGCGACGGTCTCGGACGCGACCGGCTCGATCAAGGCCACCTGGTTCAACCAGCCGTGGCTCGAGGCGCGGCTCCAGCCGGGGACGCACGTGCGCCTGCGCGGCAAGCCCACGCGCTACGGCTTCAACGTCGATTCCTACGACTTCGGGGAGGCGACGGAGACTGCCGACTTCGCCCCCGTCTACCCGGGCAGCGCCGATATCGCCCAGAAGCAGCTGCGCGGCATCGTCGCCTCGGCGCTTCCCTACGTCCGCGCCGAAGGCGACCCGCTGCCGGCCGGCCTGCTGGCCGGGCAGACGGCTTCCGCTCCGCGCCGACGCGCTCGCCGCGCTGCACCACCCGCGCTCGCTCGAGGAGGCGGAGGAGGGCCGGCGGCGCCTCGCCTTCGACGAGCTGCTGACGCTCCAGCTCGCGCTGGCGCGCCGGACGGCCGAGCGCGAGTCCCTCGTCGCGGCGGCGCTGCCTGCGCCCGGTGAGCTCGTCGACCGCTATCGCGCCGTGCTCCCGTTCACCCTCACGGCGGCGCAGGAGTCGGCGATCACCGAGATCGACGCGGACCTCGCGCGCACGACGCCCATGCAGCGGCTGCTGCAGGGCGACGTCGGCTCCGGCAAGACCGCGGTCGCCCTCTACGCGCTCCTGCGCGCGGCGGAATCGGGCCGACAGGGAGCGCTGATGGCGCCGACCGAGGTGCTCGCCGAGCAGCACTTCCTCACGATCGAGGGCCTTTGCGCCGAGCTGGGCGTGCGGGTTGCGCTGCTCACGAGTGCCCTGACGGCGAAGGAGCACGCGAACGTGCGCCAGCTGATCGCCTCGGGCGACGTCCAGGTGGCCGTCGGGACGCACGCGCTGATCCAGCGCGAGGTCGACTTCCACGACCTGGCCGTCGCCGTGGTGGACGAGCAGCATCGCTTCGGCGTCGAGCAACGGGCACTGCTGACCCGCGGCGGAAACCGGGAGAGGCGGGGTCTCCGAAGAGCATGGAGACACCCCATGTCCTCCATATGACCGCGACACCGATCCCGCGCACCCTCGCGCTCACCGTGTACGGCGACCTGGCCGTGTCGGAGATCTCCGCGCCCCCGGAGAACCGCAGGCCGATCGTGACCGCCTGGGTCACCGACGACCGCAGCTCCGAGGCGTACGAGCGCCTCACGCGGCACCTCGCCGACGGGCGCCAGGCGTACGTCGTGTGCCCGCTGATCGAGGCGTCCGAGACGACCGTGGCCCGCGCGGCCGAGGACGAGGCCGAGCGGCTGCGCCGGGCCGAGCTGAAGGGATTCCGGGTCGGCTGCCTGCACGGGCGGCTCAAGCCCGCCGACCGCCGGTCGGTGATGGCGGCCTTCAAGGCGGGCGAGCTGGACGTCCTCGTCGCGACGACCGTGATCGAGGTCGGCGTAGACGTGCCGAACGCGACGATCATGATCGTGCAGGAGGCCGACCGCTTCGGCCTCGCCCAGCTGCACCAGCTGCGCGGCCGCGTGGGGCGTGGGGCGGAGCAGTCCTACTGCCTGCTCGTCTCGCGCGCGAAGGAGGAGCTGACGGACGTCGCCCACGACCGGCTCGAGGCGATGGTGGAGACGAGCGACGGCTTCGAGCTCGCCGAGCGCGATCTCGAGATCCGCGGTGAGGGCCAGCTGCTCGGCGCCCGCCAGTCCGGGCCTCTCCGACCTCCGCTTCACGCGGCTGCGCCAGGACACCGACCTGCTCGAGCGGGCGCGCAGGTACGCAGCGGCGATGCCCGACGAGGGCCTGCTGGCGGACGCGTCGACGCTCTGCTCGACCTGGGCGAGCACCTCGGCGAGTCGTGCAAGGGCGCATCTAGAGGCTCGATCGTGGGTCGGAAGCACGTCTGGATCGCGCGTCCTGCATCGCTGCGGATCGTGTCCGCCGCGGACGGCGTCGAGGCGACCAGCCTTGACGGCCGTCCGCGTCGAACACGCTCCTTGGTCAGACCGCCCCAGCCACACCCCAACTACATCAAGCCTCTAGGCTTCGCGGGTGCGCATCGTCGCCGGCAGCCGCAGGGGCAGCCGCATCGCGGCCCCGAAGGGCGCCGACACGCGTCCGACGAGCGACCGCGCCCGCGAGGCCGCCTACAACCTGATCGGCCCCGTCGACGGCGCCGCCGTGCTCGACCTCTTCGCCGGCTCGGGGGCGATGGGGCTCGAGGCGCTCTCCCGCGGCGCCGCGCGGTGTGTGTTCGTCGAGTCCGACCGCGCCGCCTGCCGGGTGATCCAGGAGAACCTGGACAGCCTCCGGCTGACCGGCGCGCTCGTCCTCTGCAAGGACGTGTTCCAGGCGCTCCGCGAGGAGAAGGCGGCCGGCAGGAGGTACGAGCTCGTGCTCGCCGACCCGCCCTACAGCCTCTGGGAGAGCCTCGAGAGCGCGGCTCGGCGAGGCCGTCGAGCCCGTGCTCGCCCCCGACGGCCTGCTCGTCGTCGAGACTTCCGCCAGGGTCGAGCCAGAGCTTCCCCTCGACCTCGTCACCAGCCGCCGGTACGGTTCCGCCCGGATCACCCTGTTCTCACGATGATCACCGCCATCTACCCAGGCACGTACGACCCGGTCACGAACGGCCACGTCGACGTGATCCGCCGCGCCGCGTCGATCTTCGACCGCATCGTCGTCGGCGTCGTGCGCGACCCCCACCACAAGCAGACCCTGTTCTCGCTCGAGGAGCGCGTCGGCTTCCTCGAGGAGGCGCTCGCCGAGCTCGACAACGTCGAGGTCGACGTCTTCTCGGAGCTGGTCGTCGATTTCGTGCGCAAGCACAACGCCAAGACGATGGTCAAGGGCCTGCGCGTGATCGCCGACTTCGAGTGGGAAGCGCAGATGAACCACCTCAACCGGCTGCTCGCCCCGGAGATCGAGACCATGTACGTGATGGCGAGCCCGCAGTACAGCTTCATCTCCTCGAGCGGCGTGAAGGAGATCGCGTCGTTCGGCGGAAAGGTTGACGAGTTGGTGCCCGAGGCCGTGGCGCGCCGCTTCCGGGAGATGTTCCCGAACGGACGTCCCGGCGCTCCCCTCAGTCCCCAGGAGTAGGATTCGAGCCATGGACGTTCTCGTTCTCATCGACAAGCTCGACGACCTCGTGCACAACGCCAAGGCGGTGCCGCTCACCGACCAGGTCCGGATCGACCGCGAGGAGATCTACGACATCCTCGACCAGATGCGCGCCACCATCCCCGAGGAGATCAAGCAGGCCCGCTGGATCGTCAAGGAACGGCAGGAGATGCTCGCCGAGGCCAAGCGCGAGTGCGACCGCCTGATCGGCGAGGCGCGCGAGCAGGCCGTCCGCGAGGCGTCCCAGACCGAGATCGTCAAGATCGCCGAGAAGCAGGCGCAGGAAATCGTCGACGACGCCCGCCGGCAGGCCCGCGAGACCCGACTCGAGATGGAGGACTGGGCCGACGGCATCCTCTCGACGCTCGAGGTCAACCTCGACAAGTTCCTCTCCGCCGTGCGCCGTGGCCGCGAGCGGCTCCACGAGCGCTCGCAGGAAACGGTCATGTCGGGCATCGGGCCGATCGATCCCATCGCGCCCGACGACGACTCCTACCTCTAGCCCGACGCCGCCACGCGTCGGGGGCGATCCGTGAGGGCGAGGCCATGCCTCGCCCTCGTCCGTCGTGGCTCATGTCGGAGGCGTTTGTGCCGCCCTCGTCTTCCGTGGGCGCGGGTGTCTCCCCTGCCCTTCGGGGAGACACCCGCCGAGTCGCTGCGTTCCTGCGGGGCCTACCGCGCGGTCTTGACCTGCACGAGCCGCGTGCCCGAGACGCCGGCGAGCGCGTTGTCGCCGGCCCGGTACGCCTTGACGAAGAACTGCACGCTGTAGCCGTTCCGGATCGGGAAGTCCGCCCGCGGCTGGATCGAGTACGTCACCGTCCCGTCCTGCTCGGTCTTCCCGCGCGGCGCCGCCGAGGTCAGGATTGGCGTCGAGCGCAGGAAGACGATCGCGTCGCGGACGACGTAGCCGCGGGTGTCCTTCACCTTGATCCGCACCGAGAGCGTGCTGTTCCGCGATCGCACCGGGTTCGGGTCGAAGCCGACCGAGTCGACGATCAGGCGCGCGGTCGCGGGCACGCTCGTGACGGGAATCGACTTCTCGCCGTTCGGCAGCACGATCAGGCCGGGAACGCCGCCTGCCACGACCTTCGCGGTCGGGGCGGTCAACTTCGTCCGCGTGCCCTCCGAGTTCTGCGCCGAGACGCGCACGCGTAGCGTCCGGTCGAGGTCGCCGCTCCGCACGGTGTACCGGTCGTCGGTCGCGCCGCTCAGCTCGACGCAGTTGTTGCCGTTTGCGTCGCAGCGAAGCCAGCGGAAGGTGAACGTGATCGGCTGCTCGCCCGTCCACGTGCCGGCGTCGACCTCCAGCGTCGAGTCGACCGCAGCCGAGCCGGTCACCGACGGGTCCTTCGTGCTCACCGGGGGGCCGGTGGAGCCGACCACCGTGGTGGGGTTCGACGTCGCCGTGGCGGAACCGTCGGCGTTCGACGCGACCACCCGGAAACGCATGCGTGAACCGACGTCAGCGGCGGTGAGCGCATAGGTGGTGGCGGTGGCGTTGGCGACCGGAGCGCAGTTGTTGCCGGCAGAGTCGCAGCGCAGCCACGCGTTCACGTACGTGATCGTGGCGGTGCCGGACCACGTTCCGCGGTTGCCCGTGAGCGTCTTGCCGACCTCGGCGTCGCCCGCCACGGACGGCTCGGAGGTGTTCTGGGGGGCGACCTGCGCCCGCGCCTGGGCATCGCCGTCGCTGAGCGCCAGGGCTCCCGTGAGGACGAGCAGGCCGGCCGCGAGGACGATCGGCGCGAGTGTCCGAAGGCGCCGCCGCAGCGCGCTCTCCGAGTGCTTTCGACGAGACATCTGGAGCTCCCTTCCTTGGGGGGTCGTCTCCCTTCCTACTCCTCCACGGCCGCGACCGACGCGATCCTCACACGACCCTTGCGATTGCTTACGAAATGCCCACAACCCCGGCCGGGCCGGTGCGCGGCGCTACCCTGCGTCGGTGACGACGTTCTCCCTCAGGCGGCTGACGGCTCCGCAGCGGCGACGAATGGCGCGACGAGCTCGCCGGTCGGGCTCGAGCCGTTCGATCTCGGCGGCGAGCGCTACCTGCCCGTGCCGCCCGAGGTCAGCTCCGCGCTCGAGGTCCAGCGGGCCACGAGCGGGGACGTCTTCCGGCTGCGCTTCGCAGTACGGCTCCACGGCCCGTGCATGCGCTGCCTCGAGGACGCCGTCCTCGACGTCGACGTCGACGCCCGCGAATACCAGGCCGCCGACGAGGCCGCCGACCCCGAGCTCCGCACGGAGTACGTCGCCGACGACCAGCTCGACCTCTCGCAGTGGGCCCGTGACGCCATCGCCCTGGCGCTCCCCGATCAGATCACCTGCCGTCCGGACTGCGCCGGCCTGTGCCCGGTCTGCGGCCGGAACCTGAACGACGAGCCGCACGAGCACGACGAGAAGGTGCCCGACCCACGCTGGTCAGCGCTCGAGGCGCTCCGCGAGGATGGCTGAGCCCGCCCCGCGGGCGCGGGTCGTGATCGTCCAGTCCGACCGCGTCGCGCTGATCCGCCGCGTGCGCGACGGGCACACGTACTTCCTCTTCCCGGGCGGCGGCGTCGAGGAGGGCGAGACGCCCGAGCAGGCCGCCCGGCGCGAGGCGGTCGAGGAGCTCGGCGTCGAGGTCGAGCTCGGCGAGCTCGTCCACGAGGAGTCGTTCGGCGGCACGCGCTTCCTCTACTACGACGCCTGGATCGTCGGCGGCTCCTTCGGCACCGGCGACTGGCCCGACCACGCCGACCTCACCGCCCGGGAGCGTGCCCGGGCCGGTACCTACGAGGCCGTCTGGGTCCCGCTCCGCGACCTGCCCGGCCTCGACATCCGGCCGGCGGCGCTGGCGGCGATGCTCACGCCTCGCTAACCGGGACACGGCGCCCAGGCGCCCCACCATGACGGACTGACGAGGACGCCCACGCAGCTCGAGCTGAAGCACGACCGGCGGTTCCTCGAGGCGGTCGCGCCCACGCGGGTGATCGCGCTGGGAGAGAGCAGGTCGCCTGACGGCGGCGTCTCCCGAACCGGCAGGGAGACACCCGCGCGTACGGTGCACGAGGCGCATGATCATCGCGTTCCGGTACACTGCGCACCCGCTCATGGCTGTCCCGAAGCGAAAGACCTCCAAGTCGCGCCGCGACAAGCGCCGCGCGCAGCACGGCATCGACGCGCCGAAGGTCAACGCGTGCCCGAACTGCGGAGCGCCCACGCGCCCGCACCACGTCTGCCCGACGTGCAGGACGTACCGGGGCCGCGACGTGCAGCCGCTCGGCACGCCCGCTCCGTAAGAGGCTGAGACTTGACCGTCCGCGTCGCCGTTGACGCCCTGGGCGGCGACCGCGCTCCCGAGGAGATCGTCGCCGGTGCGCTCGAGGCCGCCGGGCGCCGGCATCTCGCCCGTCCTCTTCGGCCCGGCCGACCTCGATCCGCGGGGTCTCGAGCACGTCGTCACCCACGGCGTCGTCGCGATGGACGACAAGCCGGGGGAGGCGGTGCGCGGAAAGCCCGACTCGTCGCTCGTCCGGGCCGTTCGCGCCGTCGCCGACGGCGATGCGGACGCGGTCGTCTCGGCCGGGAACACCGGCGCCGTGCTCGCCGCGAGCCTCCTCCACGTCAAGCGGCTTCCCGGCGTCTACCGCCCCGGCGATCGCCGTCGTGATCCCGACCGACCACGGCCCCTCGGTCCTGATCGACGCCGGCGCGAACGCCGACGCACGCCCCGAGCACCTCGCTCCAGTTCGCCCACATGGGCTCCGTCTTCGCCGAGGAGATCCTCGGCATCGAGACGCCCCGCGTGCGGCTCCTCTCCATCGGCGAGGAGCCCGAGAAGGGCAACCAGCTCACGCTCGAGGCGCACGCGCTGCTGGCCGCCGACGACCTTCCCTTCGACGGCAACATCGAGGGCCGCACGCTGCTCGACGGCGAGGCCGACGTGATCGTCTGCGACGGCTTCACGGGCAACGTCGCGCTGAAGACGCTGGAAGGGACGATCCACGCGGTTCTCGCGGCGCTCCGCGCCGAGGCCGAGGCGAGCGTCAGGGGGAAGGCTGGGCGGAGCCCTGCTCCGCTCCGGCGCTGCGGGGGCTGCGCGCCCGGCTCGATCCCGAGAAGTACGGGGGCGGCTACCTGCTCGGCCTGCGCGGCCTCGTCGTGATCTCGCACGGCTCGAGCTCGCGCAGGGCGATCGCGAACGCGATCCGCATGGCGGCGCGCGGGGTGGAGCACGAGATCGTGCGCAGGCTGCAGGAGTCGCTGCCGGCGCGGCAGCGCGCCGGGGCCACCGACCAGGCCTGAGAAGTGGCCGGGACCGCCCGCGCCGCGTGGTATTGTCGGCGCGCTCCTACGACCCCGTCCGGCAACAAGTGAGGTTTCGAACAGTGGCTCTGTCCCGTGAAGAAGTCTACGAGCGCGTGAAGTCCGTCCTCAGCGAGCAGCTCGGCGTCGACGAGGCGGAGATCGCCGACGAGGCGTCGTTCCAGGAGGACCTGGACGCCGACTCGCTCGATCTCGTCGAGCTGATCATGGAGCTCGAGGATCAGTTCGGGATCAAGATCTCGGACGAGGACGCGCAGAAGATCACGACCGTCGGCCAGGCCGTCGACTACGTCGTCGCGCACCAGTAGCAGCGCCCGCTCCGGGGAAGGGCGCGCGCTCGCGCGCCTGATCGACGCCCTTCCCCCGGAGCGTCGCGAGCACGTCTTCACGCACACCTCGTGGGCGCCCGACCGCGCGTCCTCGTACGAGCGGCTCGAGTTCCTCGGCGACTCCGTGCTCGAGCTGGCGATCGCGCGCGCGCTGTACGACCGCTTCCCGGAGGCGTCCGAGGGGCGGCTCGCGAAGATCCGCGCGCACGTCGTGTCGCGCCAGAGCTGCGCTGCCGTGGCCAAGGAGCTCGACCTGGCCCGCTACCTGCTCGACCAGGCGCAGGACATTCCGGACGCCGAGCTGCAGCGGATCTCGCGCAGCCGCAACGTCCTCGCCGCCCTGCTCGAGGCGGCCATGGCGGCCGTCTACCTCGAGTACGGCTTCGAAGCCGTCGAGCCGGCCGTCGTCGAGGCCTTCGACGAGCGCATCGAGTACGCCCGCACCGGCCACGTCGACAACAAGACGGAGCTGCAGGAGGCGCTCGCGCGCACCGGCAACCACGTGCAGTACACGGTGCTCGAGGTGGACGGCCCGCCGCACGACCGCCGCTTCGTCTGCGCCGTCATGATCGCCGGGGAGCAGGTCGGGCGTCGGCACCGGCTCCACCAAGAAGGCGGCCGAGCAGGAGGCCGCCCACCAGGCGCTCGCAGCGCTGGGCATCACCCACGAGTCGACCCGCCCCTGACGCGGGGGACGTCCGCGGCCGTCGTTAGCGTTCTCCCGGCATGCACCTGCGAACCATCCGCCTGCGCGGCTTCAAGTCGTTCGTCGAGCCGATCGAGCTGAAGCTCGAGCCCGGTGTCGCCGTCGTCGTGGGGCCGAACGGCTCCGGCAAGTCGAACGTGTCCGACGCGATCGTGTGGGCGGCCGGCTCGCTGACGCCGTCGGAGCTCCGCGCCGAGAAGCCGGACGACGTCCTCTTTGCGGGCGGCGGCGACCGCAGGGCTGCCGACCACTGCGAGGTCGAGCTCGTGTTCGACAACGAGGACGGGGCGTTCCCCGAGCTCGACTACAGCGAGGTGGCGATCGCACGGCGGCTCGTTCGCGGCGGCGAGGGCCAGTACCTGGTCAACAAGGCGCCGGTGCGCCGGCTCGACCTCGTCGAGCTGCTCGCCGACGTGGGGCTCGGCGGCTCGATGCACTCGATCGTCTCCCAGGGCAAGGTCGACGCCGTGCTCGCCTCCCGGGCGGAGGATCGCCGGGCGCTCGTCGAGGAAGCCGCCGGGCTGGGCAAGTTCAAGCGGCGCAAGCACCGGGCGGAGCTCAAGCTCGCCCGGGTCGCGACCCAGGTGGAGCGGGCGCGGGACGTCGAGGAAGAGGTTCGCAAGCGGCTGCGGCCGCTCGCGCTGCAGGCGACCGCGGCGGAGCGCGCCGAGAAGCTCGCTGTCGAGATCGCCGGCCTGCGCGCCCGCATCGCGCAACTCGACCTCGCGGCCGTCGCGGACCGGCGCGCCGAGGCCGAGGAGCGCCGGGACGCCGCCGCGATCGCCCGCCGCAGCACCCACGAGAAGCTGACGGCGCTGCTGCAGGAGCGGCAGCAGGCCGAGGACGAGCTCTCCGACGCCGCGGGCAGGCGCGAGGCCGCGCTCGGTGCCCTCTACCGGCTGCAGGGCGCAGCCGAGCGGCTCTCGCTGCGGCGCGAGTCGGCAGGAGGCCTGGAGGCACGGCTGCGCGAGGAGCTCGCCGAGGCGGAGCGCTCCGCCGCCGACCGCAGCGACGCCACCGTGCGGGCGCTCGAGGATGCGGCGCACGCCGCAGCCGCCGCCGCCCGCGATGCCGCCGAGACGAGCGGTCGGGCGCAGGAGCAGGCCCGCCTCGCCCATGCGCGCGTCGCCGCCTACGAACGTCGCCTTGCGAGCACCGCCGAGGCGCGGCTCGCAGGGCTGCGCGGTGAGCGCCAGGGCGTGGAGTCCGCTCTCGCCGACGCGGCCGGCGGCCACGAAGGCGCAAACCGCACCCTCCTCGCACTCGGGAGCGCCCGCGAGCGGCTCGCACTTCGGCGCGAGTCCGCCGCGGCGCTCGCCGAGCGGCTGGAGGCGGAGCTCGCCGAGGCGCGCACTCTCGCCCGCCGCGGCGGCCCCACACCCGCAGAGCTCGAGACCGCGGCGAACGAGGCCGCGGCGCTGGCACGTGCGGCCGCCACCGAGCGGGACGACGTGGCGGAGCGGGCCCGTTCCGCCCGGGAGCGGCTGGCTGCGCTCGAACGGGCGCTCGCCGAGAGGGAGGGCATCCCTCCCGCCGCGCGTGCGCTCGCCGAGGCAGGGGAGACCCTCGCGCTCTCCGCCCTCGAGGCCGATCCCGGCGCCGAGCGCGCGGTTGCCGCCGCCCTCACCTGGCGGGCGTCGGCCGTGCTCGCGCGGAGCACGAGGGCTGCCATGGAGCTGCTCGAGCAGGCCCGCCGCGACGACCTCGGCTCGCTCGCCGTCGTCGTCGGCGGACACGGCACACCCAGGGCCGAGGCGCCGGTACGCGACGCCCGGCCGCTGCGCGAGCTCGTGCGCGGAGACGAGGCGGCGCTGCGCCTGCTCGACGGCGTGTGGCTCGTCGAGCGCGACCGGCTGCTGGACGCCTCCCACGGCATCGTTATCACCCTGGAGGGGCACGGGTACGACGCCGACCGCGGCGAGCTCTGGTTCGCGGGCGAGACTGCCGAGGCGCTCATGCTCGAGATGGACGCCCGCCGCCGGGCACTCGCCGACGAGGCGGACGAGCTGGCCGCCCGTGCCGAGGCCGCAGCCGGCGCTGCGGACGAGGCGGTCACGCGGGCGGCAGCGGCCGAGGTGGCCTACGGCGAGGTGGCCCACCTGCGGGACCGCGTCTCCGACCCTGCGCTGCTCGAGCGACTGACGACGCTTGCGACCGATCTGGAGCAGGCCGCAGCCCGTGCGGCGGCTGCGGCCCTCCGGATCGAGGAGCCGCTCGCGGCCCGGCTCACGATGGGCACCGCCCGCACCGGGGAGCTGGGCGCCGAGCTGCGCAGGCTCTCCGCCCTCGAGGCGGACGCCGCTCGTGAGACGGCGGACGCCGTCGCGCGGGCCCAGGCCGCCGAGGTCGTCGTCGCACGGCTCGGCGGCACCGGTGAGGGTGTCGCGCTCGGCGAGGGCCTCGACCGCGACACGCTCGCCCGTGCGGCGCACGAGTTGCTCGCCGCCGCCGACCGCGCGGCCGCCGAGGCGCGCGCGGCAGCCGACCGCGCCCGCACCGCCGAAGCGGCGCTCGTCGAGCGCGCCCCGCGGCGCTCGGCGCTCGACCCGGACATGCTGGCTCGTCTGTGCGTGGCGGCCGCGCAGCTCGGAGCCGGCCTCGACGCCGCGGCGGCGCTCGCCGCGCGGTTCGAGGCACCCGTTCGTGCCCGCGTCGACGCCGGTGCCGAGCGCGCCACCAGGCTCGGCGACGACCTGCGCCGGCTCGGTGCAGACGAGGTGGAGCTGCGGCGCCAGGCGGAGGAGGCTGCCGAGCGCGCCACCCAGGTGCAGGTCGAGCTGGCCCGGCTCGAGGCCGAGGCCGAGGAGGCCGCCCGCCGGCTCGAGGAGGCCGCCGCCGAGACACCGGCCGAAGGCGACGACCGGGGCGAGCTCGCGGCGCGCGCCGACAGGCTCGACAGCCGGCGTGAGGCGCTCGGCAAGGTCAACCCGCTCGCCAAGGAGGAGTACGAGGCCGAGAAGGAGCGCCTCGAGGAGCTCGCCGCGCAGCGGCAGGACCTGGAGGACTCGCTCGCCGAGATCGCGAAGCTCCGCGACGAGCTGGCCGAAACCGTGCAGCGGCGCTTCGCGGAGACCTTCGACGCCGTCGCCCGCAACTTCGAGGAGGTCGCCTCGACGCTCTTCCCGGGCGGCGAGGGGCGGCTGCGCCTCGTCGAGCCCGAGGAGGAAGGCGCCGAGCCCGGAGTCGAGGTCGAGCTGCGGCCCGCCGGCAAGCGCATCACGCGCCTGTCGCTGCTCTCCGGCGGCGAGAAGGCGCTCGGCGCGATCTCGTTCCTGTTCGCCCTCTTCCTCGCCAAGCCGTGCCCCTTCTACCTGCTCGACGAGGTCGAGGCCGCCCTCGACGACGCCAACATCGCCCGCTTCGTCGAGCTCCTGCGCCGCTACGCCGACCGGGCCCAGTTCATCGTGATCACCCACCAGAAGCGCACCATGGAGGCGGCGGACGTCCTCTACGGCGTCACCATGGGCCAGGACGGCGTCTCGCAGATCGTCTCGCGCCGGCTGCCGCGGCACGACGCAGCGGCGGTCGCGACCGCATAACCTGACGGGTCGGATGAGCAGGACATGGGCCGAGCTCCTCGGCGACGACGAGGACACCGCGCGCGACGAGCCGGAGCGCACCGGGTTCTTCGGGCGCCTGCGCGACTCGCTGGCCAAGAGCCGTCGCGCGCTCACCGCCGAGATCGCGGCCGGCCCGTTCGACACCGGCGACGAGGAGGCGTGGGAGCGGCTCGAGGAGGCGCTCATCCACGGCGACGTGGGCGTACGCGCCACCGCCGAGCTCGTGCGGCGGCTGGAGGCGCGCGGCGAGATCGACGATCTCGGCGAGGCGCTCGCCGAGGAGATCGAGCAGCTCTTCGGCGAGCCGCCGACACTCGCGCTCGATGCCTCGCCCACGGTGATCCTCGTCGTCGGCGTCAACGGCACGGGCAAGACGACGACGATCGGCAAGCTCGCGCAGAAGCTCCGCCAGCACGGGCGCACCGTGCTGCTCGGCGCCGGCGACACCTTCCGCGCGGCCGCCGAAGAGCAGCTCGAGATCTGGGCCGAGCGCGCCGGAGCCGACATCGTCGGTGCCCCTGCGGGCGGCGACCCGGCCGCCGTCGCCTACGACGCCGTCGAGGCGGGACGGGCCCGCGGCAAGGACGTCGTCATCATCGACACCGCCGGCCGGCTCCACACGCAGACGAACCTGATGGAGGAGCTCGCCAAGGTGCGCCGCGTGATCGAGAGCCGTCTCGAGGGAGCGCCGCACGAGACGCTGCTCGTCGTCGACGCGACCACGGGCCAGAACGGGCTGCAGCAGGCGCGCCTCTTCGGCGACGCCGCCGGCGTCACGGGCGTCGCGCTGACGAAGCTCGACGGCTCCGCCAAGGGCGGGGTCGCCGTCGCGATCGCCTACGAGCTCGGCCTGCCGGTCAAGCTCGTCGGCGTGGGGGAGGGGCTCGACGACCTGCGGCCCTTCGACGCCCGCGACTTCGCGCGCGCGCTCGTCGCGGGTAGAGATGGCTGATCGGCACGGGTACGCCCGGTGACCGCCCGGCTGCACCCCGGTCACCGATCAACGCGTCCTTGAGCACGGCGGCCCGTCCCCGGGCCCGCGGAGCGGGCCCCTTCAGGATCACGCCCGTCAGGGCGTGCAGCAGCATCAGTGGGCTTGCTGCAACGATCGTTTCCTTCGACGTTGCAGCAAGCCCCACTGCGCCCGTACACTTCACGGCCGTGTTCGACACGCTCTCCGACCGCCTCCAGGCCACTCTCGGCGACTCGGCCGCTCCAAGCGGCTGGACGAGGACGCCGTCAACAAGGCGATGCGGGAGATCCGCCTCGCGCTGCTCGAGGCGGACGTCAACTTCCAGGTCGTGAAGGACTTCGTCGCCGGCGTGAAGGCGCTCGCGCTCGGCGAGGACGTGATGAAGGGCCTCAACCCGGGGCAGCAGGTCGTCAAGATCGTGCACGACCGAGCTGACCGAGCTGATGGGCTCGGGCGACTCGCAGCTCGCCTTCGGACGGCCGCCGACCGTGATCCTGATGACCGGCCTGCAGGGCTCGGGCAAGACGACCACCTCCGCCAAGCTGGCGCTGCACCTGCGCCGGCAGGGCAAGAATCCCGGGCTCGTCGCCGCCGACCTGCAGCGCCCCGCCGCGATCGACCAGCTCGAGCAGCTCGGCAAGCAGATCGGGATCCCCGTCTACCGCACCGACACGCAGGATCCGGTGCGCGCAGCGACCGAGGGCCTCGAGCGCGCCCGCAAGGACGGCCTCGACGTCGTCATCGTCGACACGGCCGGCCGCCTCCACGTCGACGAGGCGCTGATGGACGAGCTCGCCCGGGTGCGCGACGCCGTCAAGCCGCTCAACATCCTGCTCGTCCTCGACGCCATGACCGGCCAGGAGGCCGTCAACGTCGCCGAGGCGTTCCAGCAGCGCATCGCGTTCGACGGCGTCGTCCTGACGAAGCTCGACGGCGACGCCCGCGGCGGCGCCGCCCTCTCCGTCAAGGCGCTCACCGGGCGCCCGATCAAGTTCGCCTCCGTCGGCGAGAAGCTCGACCAGCTCGAGGTCTTCCACCCGGACCGCATGGCCTCCCGCATCCTCGGCATGGGCGACGTGCTCACCCTGATCGAGAAGGCCGAGGCCGCCGTCGCCGAGGACGAGCAGGCCGAGCTGGAGAAGCGCATGCGCGCCGGCGAGTTCACCTTCGACGACTTCCTGCAGAGCTACCGGATGCTGCGCCGCATGGGCCCCGTCAAGGGCGTGCTGAAGCTGCTTCCCGGGCGTCGGCAAGGAGCTCGACGGGCTCGACATCGACGAGAAGCAGATGGCCCGCGTCGAGGCGATCGTGCTGTCCATGACGCCGCAGGAGCGCCGTGTGCCGCACCTGATCAACGGCCCGCGCCGCCGACGCATCGCCGCCGGCAGCGGCACCTCGATCGACGAGGTGAACAAGCTGCTCGCCGCCCGCAAGCAGATGCAGAAGATGATGAAGCAGTTCGGCAAGGGCAAGATGCCCGGCCTGCCTCCCGAGCTCACCGGCGGCAAGCGCCGCCGGTAATCGGCACAATCCCGTTTCACACCGAATGCACGAAGGAGACAGATGGCTGTTCGCATGAGACTGACGCGCGTCGGGTCGAAGAAGAACCCGATCTACCGCGTCGTGGTGGCCGACTCGCGCTCGCCGCGTGACGGCCGCTTCATCGAGATCGTGGGTCGCTACAACCCGCAGACCGATCCCTCGACGATCGAGCTGGACGAGACCAAGGTCAAGGACTGGCTCGCCAAGGGCGCACAGCCGAGCGACCCCGTCGCGAAGCTGATCAAGGCCGCCGGCATCAGCTGAGTTGGCCGACCTGCTCGCCTGGATCGCGCGTCAGCTCGTCGACGCACCCCGACGCCGTCTCCGTCGAGACCGTCGAGCACGACGACGCCACGGTGCTGCGGCTTCACGTCGCGCCCGACGACGTGGGCAAGGTGATCGGGCGCCAGGGCAGGCTCGCCCGCGCCCTGCGCACGGTCGTGCGCGCGGGCGGCGCCGGCGACGGCCGCCGCATCGTGCTCGAGATCGCGGACTAGAGGCTTAGCGGCGTGGACGAGCGGGTGCCGGTCGGCCGGGTCGGCCGGCCGCACGGGCTCGACGGAGCGTTCGTCGTCGAAGCGAGCGAGCGACGACGCGAGCCGCTACGCCGTCGGCGCCACCCTCGACGTGGACGGGCGAGCCCGCGACCGTCGTCCTCTCCCGGCGCGTCGGCGGCGGACGGCGCGCGATCAAGCTCGACCGGCCGGTCGAGCGCGGGCAGGAGCTCACCATCCCTCGCGACGCCCTGCCCCAGCCCGGGGAGGGCGAGTACTACGCCTTCCAGCTGATCGGGCTTGCCCGTCGAGGAGGAAGGCGGACGCCGCCTCGGAACCGTACGGGACGTGCTCCCCGGTGCCGCGAACGACAACCTCGAGCTCGACGACGGCACGCTCGTGCCGATGATCGAGGACGCGATCGCCGACATCGACCTCGAGCGGGGCCGCATCCTTCTCAACCCTGGCTTCATCCCCTAGGCGGCTACCCTGCCGCGATGCGCCTCGACGTCTTCACGCAGATTCCGCACGCCTTCGGCTGGCTGACCGAGCAGAAGCCGCGTCGCGACCGTGCTCGGCACCGAGCTCGAGCTGCGCCTCTTCAACTACCGCGACACCACCCCGTTGCGCGCCGGCCAGGTGGACGACAACCCCGTACGGCGGCGGCGCCGGCATGGTGCTGCGCGTCGACGTCGTCGCCGCCGCGCTCGACGCCGTCTACGGCGACGAGAAGCCCGCCCGCGTGGTCGCGCTCACGCCGCAGGGCCGCCAGCTCGACCAGGCGCTCGTCGAGGAGCTCGCGGCCGAGCCCGCCGTCACCCTGCTCTCGTCGCGCTTCGAGGGCTTCGACGAGCGCATCGTCGAGCACCTCTGCACGGACGCCGTCTCGATCGGCCCCTACGTCCTCTCCGGCGGCGAGCTGCCCGCCATGGTGCTCGTCGACGCGATCGCGCGCCGCCTGCCCGGCGCGCTCGCCGAAGGGTCGGGCGAGAGCGAGACGTTCTCCGCCGAGCTGGACGGCGGCATCGAGTACCCGCACTACACGCGCCCCGCCGAGTTCCGCGGCTGGGACGTCCCGGAGATCCTGCTCTCCGGCGACCACGCGCGCATCGACGAGTGGCGGCGCGACCAGAGCCGCGCCAGGACCGCCCGGTGAGCGAGCGCGACGAGCCGCAGGACAGGCCGGTCTGGGAGCTGCCGCGCGAGGAGCCCGACGCCGCGGCGCCGCCGGCCCAGCCCGCCACGGTGCCCGCTGCCCGACGGGCGGCCCGGACGCGCCCGCATCCCCGACGACCCCGCCGCCACACCTCCGGCCTGGGACGTCCCGCGCGAGGAGCCGCGTATCCCGCTGCCGCCGGCCGACACCGGCGCCCGCGACCGGCTGGGCCCCGCCGGCGGCCCCGTCCGGCTCGCGATGCGCCGCCGCCTGCGCCCGACGCGCCGCCGCGCCACCAGTCGCACAACCCCGTCGACCGCCTCACGCGCAACCTGCCCCACGGGCTGCGCGTCACGATCGACTGGGTCGTCACCATCATCGGCGCGATCGCGATCGTCCTGCTCGTCAAGGCGTACGTGATCAACCCGTACCGGATCCCGTCGTCGTCGATGGAGCCGACGCTGCACTGCGCCGAGCCGGCCGCCGGCTGCATGGCCCGCTTCTCCGACCGTGTGCTCGCGAATCGCTTCATCTACCACCTCCGCGACCCGCGCCGCGGCGAGATCATCGTCTTCGAGACCCCGCCCGCCGCCCGGGTCCAGTGCGGCGCCGGCGGCACCTTCGTCAAGCGGGTGATCGGCCTTCCCGGCGAGACGATCGAGGTGCGGCTCCGGCGCGGAGACGGGTACGTCTTCATCAACGGCAAGCCGCTCGACGAGCCCTACGTGGAGAAGCCCCGCCGCGGCGAGTCCCAGTCGTTCGGCCCCGTCAAGATCCCCGAGGGCCAGTACTTCATGATGGGCGACAACCGCTCGCAGTCGTGCGACTCGCGCCGCTGGGGGTCCGTGCCGCGGGAGAACCTGATCGGCAAGGTGTTCGCGACGTACTGGCCTCCGAACCGCATCTCGTTGCACTGACCTGACGCCACCGAGCGCAGCTCCGCCGGCCGGCGGAGCCGGCCTCCCGGCTGCTTGCGCCCCTGCGGCCGCTCTGGTCGAAGACCCGTGCTAGCGCACTGTTCCCCCTCCCGACGCGATTGCAGGAACGCGTCGCAGGCGTCAGGGCGCCCACGGCAGGGGCGAGGTCCCGCCTCTGTCGTCGTCTGGCGAAACATGCCTCCGGCGTGTTTCGCTACACTCCCGACCGGCCCGGAGGCCGACCCTTACCCATGAGCACGATCATCGAGAGCATCGAGCGGGCGCAGTTGCGCGAGGTGCCGGTCTTCAAGGCCGGGGACACCGTTCGCGTGCACTTCAAGGTGATCGAGGGCAGCCGGCAGCGCGTCCAGGTGTTCGAGGGGGTCGTGATCAAGCGGCAGGGCTCGGGCGTCCGCGAGACGTTCACCGTCCGCAAGCAGTCCTTCGGCGTCGGCGTCGAGCGCACGTTCCCGCTGCACTCGCCCAAGATCGAGAAGCTCGAGGTCTCCATGATCGGCGACGTCAACCGCGCGAAGCTCTACTACCTCCGCGGCCGCGTCGGCAAGCGCGCGCGCATCCGCGAGCTCCGCCAGTCGTAGTCCGATCCCTCGCCCGCGGGACCGCAGGCTCGATGGTGATCTAGGCTCCCGCGCGTGCGTGCCTTCCAGGCGGTGTGTCTGATCGCCCTCGCAGGCGTGCTCGCCGGCTGCTCCACCGAGGACGTGGGGCAGGAGGACGCGCGCCACGCCGTCGAGTCCCATGTCGCCGCCCTGGCCGGCTACACCGGAGAGGTGCACTGCACGCACAGCCCGCGGCCCTGGTTCGTGGAGCGCGAGACCGACGTCTTCCTCTGCGTGGCACGCCGCGACGCGGGCGGCTGCGACGTGTTCCGCGCCACCATCGAGAACGCCGGCTGGGAGGTCGTCGTCGACGAGCGCGGCGTCGGGTGCACTGTGCCGGCCTGACCCGGGTCGGCGTCGGCACAGAGCCGGCACGGAGTCGGCACGGACCCGTTCCGACGCGGCCGATATCCTCGAGCCGTGGCACTCCCTCCCGGCCAGCGACTGCTCCGCTACGACCGCCGGCTCGGCGTCCGGTTCGTCGCAGGCGCGGACGAGGCGGGCAGGGGCTCGCTGGCGGGCCCCCTCGTCGTCGCCGGCGTCCTGCTCGACTACGAGACGCTGCGAGGACACCGCGTGCGGCCCCTGGCGCAGCTGAACGACTCCAAGCAGGTCGCCCCGGCGGAGCGTGAGGTGCTGCTCCGCGCCGTGCTCGACTGCGCCGCGCACGTGTCGATCCGCGTCATCTCTTCCGGTGACATCGACCGCAACGGGCTGCACCGCTCGAACCTGTGGGGCCTCCGTGCCGTCCTGGCCGACCTCGCTCCACGCGCGGAGGCGTGCCTGGTCGACGGGTTCCGGCTCGGGCCGCTGGCGCCGCCGCACCGTGCCGTCGTCGACGGCGACACGAAGAGCGCCGCCGTCGCCGCCGCCTCCATCGTCGCCAAGGTGACGCGCGACCGGGTCATGCGCCGCCTCGATGCTCTCTACCCGCGCTACGGGTTCCGTTCGCACGTCGGCTACATCACCCCGGCGCACTCCGACGCCGTGCGGGCGCACGGGCCGTGCGAGCAGCACCGGCTCTCCTACGACGCCCGCTGCTACGACCGCGAGGCCGCCGTCGCGTGAACCGCGGCGAGCGCCGGGCTCTCTGGCATTACCGGCTGCGCGGCTACCGGATCGTCGGCTCGAACGTGCGCGCCGGCCGTTACGAGCTCGACCTGATCGTCAGGCGCGGGCACACCCTCCTGTTCGTCGAGGTGAAGCAGCGCAGCGGCCCGGGCTTCGGCGGCGCTCTCGGCGCCGTCGACGCCGAGAAGCGGCGGCGCGTGCGCCGTGCGGCGCAGGCCTGGCTCACCCACCACCCTCAGCGGCGCGGTGTGCGCATCGGCTTCGAGATCGCGGCCCTGGAGGGGAGGCGACTCGAGCGGCGCTCGATGGCGCTCGATTAACGCGCCGACAACAGAAGACAACTTCAGGTTTGCTAGGCTGCGCGCAGCCGGGGGGCACTATCCCCGAACGGGCGGACTCGTCAGAACGGCATCGCAATCGGTGCCCGGGTCGCGCCGGCCCACCTTCCCCTTGAGAATCGGGCGGGAGAAACCTCCGGCTGACACGCTCCAACGTCAGCCGGAAAGGACGCTCTCCACCACATGACCACGCGCCTTCGTACCTGGGTGCTCATCTCCGGGCTCACCGCCCTCTTCGTCGGGCTCGGCTTCGTCGTCGGCGGCACCGCCGGGCTGATCCTCGCCGCGTTGCTCGCCGTCACCTTCAACTTCGTGATGTTCTGGTTCTCCGACCGGATCGCGCTCAGGACCAGCCGTGCGCAGCCGCTCGCCCGCGAGGACGCGCCGGCCGTGTACGAGGACGTCGAGGAGCTCGCCGGCCGGGCCGGCATCCCGATGCCGCGGCTCTTCGTGATCTCGTCCGAGCAGCCGAACGCGTTCGCCACCGGGCGCAGCCCGAGCACGTCCGCGGTCGCGGTCACCGAGGGGCTGCTCCGGTACCTGCCGCGCGACGAGGTGCGAGGCGTGCTCGCCCACGAGCTCGCGCACGTCAGGAACCGTGACGTGCTGGTCACGACCGTGGCGGCCATGATCGGCGCCGCCATCTCCGCGATCGCCAACTTCCTCCAGTTCAGCTGGCTGTTCGGCGGCGGCGACGAGGAAGAGAGCCCGCTCGGCTTCGTCGGCACGATCGCGGCGATCATGCTCGCGCCGATCGCGGCGATGATCATCCAGCTCGCCGTGTCGCGCCAGCGCGAGTACCTCGCCGACGCGACCGCCGCGGACCTGCTCGGAGAGGGCAGGCCTCTTGCGAATGCGCTCGACAGCCTGCAGCGCGGCGTCCAGGCCGTGCCGATGGCAGTCAACCCCGCGACTGCCTCGCTCTACATCGCGAACCCGCTCGCCGGAGCGGGCATGGCGAGCCTGTTCTCGACGCACCCGCCGATCCCCGTCCGGATCGAGCGGCTGCGGGAGCACGACCGGGCGCGCGGGGTGCACTGGTAGGACCGACCCGTGGGGCGTCGAAAGACGCCCCATGGCATCCACCCAGGAGGCGCTCTACCGCGATCTCGATCTCGAGCTCTCGTGGTCGGAGCGCGACCTGCCCGAGCGCGAGCGGACGAAACACGTCCACCGCCTGCACCCGTATCTCGGCAAGTTCATCCCGCAGCTCGTCGAGACGTTGCTCGAGCGTCACGTCCCGGACGGCGGCAGGGTGCTCGACCCGTTCGCCGGCTCCGGCACCACGCTCGTGCAGGCGCTGGAATCCGGCCACGACGCGACCGGGGTGGACATCGCGGGCTTCAACGCGCTGCTCATGCGCGTGAAGACGCGCCCGTACAACCTGGACGCGCTGCGGCGCGACCTGCTGTGGGCACATGCCGAGGCCGACCGCTTCGAGCCTCGTGGCCGGTACCCGCGCGAGGCGACCGCCTACGTCCGCGCCTGGTACGGGCCCGTCGCCGCCGAGGAGCTGCTGAACTTCCGCTCGCTGGTCGAGCAGGTCGGTGCCGCCGACGTCCTGCGCGTCGTGCTCGCGCGGGCGGCACGCTCCGCCCGCCGCACCACACACTTCGATCTCGACTTCCCACGGGAGCCGCAGACCGAGGAGTACTGGTGCCACAAGCACAAGCGGGTCTGCCGGCCCGTCGAGACGGCGCGCCAGTTTCTGCTCCGCTACACGCTCGACACGCTCGACCGGATCGAGACCTTCGCCGTCGCGCGGCGCCCCTCCCGGATCGCCCGGGTGCTGCACGGCGACGCGCGCGAGATCGACCTCGAAGGGCCTTACGTCGGCGTCGTCACCTCACCGCCGTACCCGGGCCTGATCGACTACCACGGGCAGCATCGCTACGCCTACGAGCTGCTCGGCCTCGACGAGCAGCGCGACCGCGAGCTCGGCCGGCCTGCGCTCGGGACCGGGCGCACCGCCATCCAGGACTACGTCGACGGCGTCGCCGCCGTGCTCGCGAACGCACGCTCCGCGCTCGCCCCCGGCGGCCGTGTGTGCGTCGTCGTCAACGACCGTCGCGATCTCTACCCGGAGATCCTGCAGCGTGCCGGGCTCCGCCTCGTCGACCGCCACGAGCGCCACGTCAACCGGCGCACCGGCCGCAGGGCGGGCGAGTACTACGAGTCGATCCTCGTCGCCGTCGCAGACTAGGCACAGAGCCGGCACAGTCTCGTTGCGGTTTCCGGCGTAGCGTCGGAGGCGTGCTCGCGCGCGCCGTCACCTACGCCGTCGTCGGCCTCGAACCGCGCCGCGTCGAGGTCGAGGCCGATCTCGCGACCTCCGAGTCGCCCACCTTCTCGATCGTGGGGCTGGCCGACCGCGCCTGCCAGGAGGCGAAGCACCGCGTGCAGAGCGGCGTCGTCAACTCGCTGCTCTCGTGGCCCTGGCGCCACCGCATCACCGTCAACCTCGCGCCCGCCGCGCTGCGCAAGGAGGGATCGGGCTTCGACCTGCCGATCGCCCTCGCGCTGCTCGCGGGCCACAACCAGCTGCCGCTCGAGCGGCTGCTCGAGCACGTGTGCGTCGGCGAGCTCTCGCTCGACGGCCGCGTCCGCCCGGTGGCGGGGACGATCGCGGTCGCGGAGGGGGCGCGGCGTGCCCGGGCCGGCCGGATGCTGTGCGCGGCCGAGTCGGCTTCGGAAGCAGCGCTCGCCGGCGTCGAGGTCGTGCCGGTGCGGCACCTCGCCCAGGCTGTCGCCTACCTGCGCGGCGATGAGGAGATCGCGTTCGCGACGCCGCCCGGCGACGACGAGCTGGAGGAGCCGCCGATCCCGGACCTCGCGGACGTGCGCGGGCAGGAGCGGGGGAGGAGGGCGCTCGAGCTCGCCGCCGCCGGCGAGCACAACCTGCTGTTCGCAGGCCCGCCCGGGACGGGGAAGACGATGCTGGGCCGGCGGCTGCCCGGCATCCTGCCGCCTCTGACCCGCGACGAGGCGCTCGAGGTGACGCGGATCCACTCGGTGGCGGGCACGTTGCCGCCCGGACGACCGATCGTGCTGGCGCCGCCGTTCCGCGCGCCGCACCACGGCGCCTCTGCCGCGGCGATCGTCGGCGGAGGCGTCAGCCCGCGCCCCGGCGAGGCGAGCCTCGCCCACCGTGGCGTCCTCCTTCTCGACGAGCTGCCCGAGTTCCCGCGCTCTGTGCTCGAGGCGCTGCGGCAGCCGCTCGAGGACGGGGTGGTGTCGGTCGCGCGGGTCGGCGGCCGTGCGCTGTTCCCCGCCCGCTTCCGTCTCGTGGCGACGATGAACCTCTGTCCCTGCGGCGGCCGCGGCGACCCTGCCGCACAGTGCGGCTGCAGCGCTCAGCGGGTTGCTGCGTACCGGGAGAAAGTCTCGCGGGCGCTGCTCGACCGCTTCGATCTCGTCGTCGCCATGCCCCGCCCACGGGCCGAGGAGCTCGCTGCACCACCGGGCGAGGGTTCGGCGGCCGTGCGCGCCCGCGTCGTGACGGCACGGGAGGCTCTGCGCGAGGGCCCGCCCCTGCGTCGCACCGAGCCCGCCTCGGAGCTGCTCGACCGGGCCGTCAGCCGAGTGCCGCTCTCCGGGCGCGGCAGGGCGAAGGTCGCGCGGGTTGCCCGAACGGTCGCCGCGCTCGCCGGAGCCGGTGATGTGCGCCCCGAGCACGTGGCGGAGGCGCTGTCGTACCGGTCTCCCTCCGAGCTTCCCGTCGCATGACGATCCGGCGTGTTCGGAGACGGGACGCCGCCTACCCGGACCTGCTCGCGGCCGTCCACGACCCTCCGCCGTGCCTGTGGCTGCGCGGCGATGCATCTCTGGAGATCCTTGCTGCGCCCTCCGTGGCGGTCGTCGGAGCGAGAGCCTGCTCGGCGTACGGCCGCGCCGTCGCCCGGATGCTGGGACGGGAGCTCGCCGCAGCCGGTCTCGTGGTCGTCAGCGGGCTCGCCCGAGGCGTCGACGCCGAGGCCCACCGCGGCGCGCTCGAGGCGGACGGCATGACCATCGCCGTGCTCGGCTGCGGCATCGACCGCGACTACCCCTCCGCCCACGCCGAGCTGGCGCGCCGCATCGGCGGGCGCGGCCTTGTCGTGTCCGAGTACGAGCGAGGGGTCGAGCCTGCCCCGTGGCGGTTCCCTGCCCGGAACCGCATCATCGCCGGTCTCTGCGCCGCGACGGTGGTGGTCGAGGCGCGCGAACGCTCGGGCGCGCTGATCACGGCCGATTTCGCGCTCGAGGACGGGCGGGAGGTGATGGCGGTGCCCGGCGAGATCACCTCCGCGCTGTCGGCCGGAACGAATGCCCTGCTCCGCCTGGGCGCCACGCCGGTCACGGGAGCAGCGGACGTCCTCGAGGCCTTCGGGCTGAGCGTACGGGCCGGCACCGAGCCCGAGCCGGAGGGCACGGCGGCGACCGTGCTCGCGCAGCTGCGCGACGCGGCGGCGACGATCGACGAGCTCGCCCGCGCAACCGGGATCGCGCCCGGCGAGGTCGCGGCCGCGGTGACCGAGCTCGAGCTCGCCGGACGGGTGTCGCGAGTCCGACGGCGTCTACCGCAGTACGATCGCGCGGTGACGCCGTACTGGCTGGCCGAGGCCCACACGCCCCTCCCTGCCGTCTCCCTCGACGGCTCGCCCGACGTCGTCGTGGTCGGTGCCGGGGTGACGGGCTGCTCGGCCGCGCTGCGGCTGGCGGAGGCAGGCATGCGCGTCCGCCTCTGCGAGGCGCGGGAGGTGGCGGGCGGCGCGAGCGGGCGGAACGGCGGCTTCGCGCTGCGCGGCATGCCGGCCCCGTTCGACGTCACGGTCGCGTCGGTGGGCGAGGAGCACGCCGGGCGGGCGATGGCCTGGACGGAGGCCGCCGTCGACCGGATCGAGGCGCTCGCCGGCGACGCGTTCCGGCGGGTCGGCTCGCTCCGGATCGCCGTCGACGAGGAGGAGCGCGACGAGCTCCGCGCCGAGTACGAGGCTCTCGTCGCCGCCGGCTTCGCGACCGAGTGGGTGGAGAGCGTCGAGCAGCCGCTTGCGGGTCGCTTCGCGGCGGCGATTCGCCACGTTCCCGACGGCGTCCTGCAGCCCGCTCGCTGGGTGCGCCGGCTTGCGCGGCAGGCGGCCGACGCGGGCGTCGAGATCCGCGAGCACACGAGGGTCGGCTCGCTCGACGAGCTCGACGGCGCAACCGTCGTCGTCTGCACGGACGGCTATCCGAGCGGCCTGCTCGGCCCGATCGAGGGGCTGATCATCCCGACGCGCGGCCAGGTGATCGCCACCGAGCCCGTCCCGGAGCGCATGTTCGAGGTGCCGCACTACGGTCGCCACGGCTTCGACTACTGGCACCAGGCGGAGGACGGCCGCATCGTCGCCGGCGGCTTCCGCGACGTGTCGCTCGACACGGAGTTCACCGCCGACGAGCAGCTCACCGAGCCGGTGCAGCAGGCGCTGCACGCGTTCGTCAACGGCCTGCTCGGGCGCGAGCTGCGGGTCGACTACGCCTGGGCGGGCATCTTCGGCATGGTGATGGACTTCCTGCCCGTCGTCGGCCGCGTGCCGGGTCTCGAGAACGTGTGGGTAGCGGGCGGCTACTCGGGGCACGGCAACGTGCTCGGCTTCGCCTGCGGCGAGCTCGTGGCCCGCGCCGTGACGGGAGAGGGCGACCCGCTGCTCGCGCTCTTCGACCCGGCCCGCCTGCTCAACGCCTGACGGCACGTGCGCAGTCCTCGCTGCGCGCGGGCGCCGCGGGTCAGTCGGGCTCGCCGTCGCCGTAGCTCGAGCGACTGGATGCGTCCGATCACGCCGAGGCCCCGCCAGAAGATCTTGCTCGAGCGCGGGAACCAGCACATGTCGTTCGGGCGGCGTGTGCCGTAGACGAGCATGGTCAGGCCCTGCGGGCCAGCCACGAACGCGTGGGCGACCCCCGATCCGGGCGGGCGCGCGATCACGTGCCCGGGCCCGACCGGAATGTCTTCCCGCCGTGCCCCGCGCGCCTCCCGGACGGGCGACGGCCACAGCTCGAGGGTCCCGGCGCCTTCGAGCACCACGAACACCTCTTCCTCCTCGGAGTGGCAGTGGGGCGGCGCGCCCCTCCCGCCCGGCTCGAGGCTGACCCGGTGCAGCCCTGCCTGAACGGAGCGCTCCCTGGTCGCGAGCGGCGCGGTCGTGTCGGCTCCGTAGTGCTCGTGCTCGACCTCGTCGACGTTGACGATGTTGTCGGGCCGCGGCGCCGGATCCCCGTACGCGAGCGGCTCGGCCCGGGCTTCGACGTCCCAGGGGTCGTCGTCGCGCCCTTCCACCCACGGCCAGCCGATGCGGATCGCCCGCGAGCGCGGCAGCCACCCGATCTCGGTCGGGTGACGCGTCCCGTAGACGAGATACTCGAGGCCCTCCGGGCCTGCGATGAACGTGTGCTCGTGGTGGTCGGCGACGTGGATGACGCAGTCGCCCGGACGTACCTCGTGTGCCTCGCCGTCCTGCCAGGCGAGCCCGGAGCCCGCGAGCACGAAGTAGAGCTCCTCGGAGGCGCCGTGCGAGTGCGGCGGAGTCGGCAGCATGCCCGGGGCGACGCGCACGCGGTTCACGCCGACACCGCGCGCGCCGGCTGCGTCACCGAGCCGCTGCCAGGCGGCGTCCATCTCGCCCTTGGCGCGGCGCTGCCATTCCACCTCGTCCCAGTGCGCGACGGACACGGCGCCGATCATCTCAGCGCACGATCGTCCGCCGGGCGGGTCGCGACGAACACGTACTCGCGGCTCTCGTCGTCGACGGGGCTGCCGACGAAGTCGCCGTAGAGCGCCTCGAGCTCGAGGCCCGCCACGTCGAGGAGACCGAGCCACTCGTTCTTCGACGCCCACCAGAGCGAAGTCGTGCCGCCGTCGTCGAGCACGATGTCGATGCGGTTGTCGCCGACGGCGTACCGAATCGTGTGCGGTACCGGCTCGTCGTGGTGCTGTCCGTCGAGGCGCGCCGCGATGTGGTGGTCGAGGGCGAACACGTTCCAGGCGAAGCGCCCACCGGGCCGGAGCGACGCCACGACCCGCTCGAACGTGCGACGCCGGTCGGCCCACGTCGGCAGGTGCAAGAGCGCCCGAAACGGGCAGTAGATCAGCGCCGCCGGCTCGTCGAGAGCGAGGTCGCGCATGTCGCCGAGCCGCAGGTCGAGCTCGACACCGGCGCCAGCGGCGTTGGCGTGGGCCTGCCGTAGCATCTCCGGCGAGAGGTCGATCCCCAGAACGCGCCGACCGGTCTCGAGTGCGACCGGGATCGCGACGCGGCCATTCCCGACCGCAAGCTCGACGAGCGGCCCGTCGGCCTCGCGGGCGAGCCCGGCGTAGAACGGCACGTCCTCCGTCATGTGTGCCGCCCACTCCTCGTACCTGACCGCCATCTGCTCGTCCCAGCTCATGCGGTGATGGTACGAGGCGGGGCGGAGGCCCGGTCGAGGCGGTAGAGCACGTGCCGGCGAAGGCGATGCCCGGGTGGGAACCTCGGGTGGTCGAACTCCCCGGAGTACGTCATTCCCAGCCGTTCCATGACTGCGACCGAGCGTCGGTTCGCGGGAACGCAGATCGACACGATCTCCTCGAGGCCCACCTTGTCGAAGCCGAACTCGAGCGCCGTGCGTGCTCCCTCGGTTGCATAGCCGTTCCCCCAGTGCGGGAAGGCGAGGCGCCAGCCGACCTCCACGCAGGGTGTGAAGTCGGCCTCGAAGTCGTGGACGAGCAGCCCGACGTAGCCGGCGAACGGCGCCACCCCGGGCACCCCGAGCGCCCAGAGCCCGAAGCCGCGCTCGGCGAACTGCGGCACGATCCGGTCTCGCACGAACGCGTCGGACTCTGCACGGGTGAGCGGCGCCGGAAAATGCTCCATCACGCGTGGGTCGGCGTTCAACTCGGCGAAGGGCCGGAGATCGTCCCCGCGCCATCCGCGCAGGACGATGCGTTCTCCGCGCAGCACCCGAACCGAGCGCTGCGGCTCCAGCCAGTGTGGCGCGGCCTCGGTCATGGGCGGAACGCTAGACGGTCCTGGGCGCTGCGTACCGGCGCTCGCGGTCGGTCGTATCATCGGGCGATGGTTCCCGAGGCGTCGCTCGAGCAGACCGGGGCCGGGACCGTGCCGGCCGGCGAGGGATGGTTCGTCCTGAACGCCCGCGACGCCCGCTGGCGTCACCGCGAGGGGAGGGGTGAGTCACTGCCCTTCGAAGGCCCGCTGGACTTCCCGCAGATCGGGATCACGCTATTCGTGCTCGGGCCGGGCGAGCCCATCGGGATGTACCACTGGGAAGCCGACCAGGAGGACTTCCTCGTGCTCTCCGGCGAGGGCCTGCTGCTCGTCGAGGGCGAGGAGCGGCCGTTGCGGCAGTGGGATTTCGTGCACTGCCCCGCCGGGACGAACCACATGATCGTCGGGGCTGGAGACGGGCCCTGCGCCATCCTCGCGGTGGGCGCGCGCGAGCATCAGGCTGGAGCTGGATGGGGCGCGTATACGGTCGACGAGGTTGCGCTGCGGCACGGCGCCGGTGTCGAGCAGGAGACGGCGGACCAGGAGTTGGCCTACGCACGGTTCCCGACGCCCGTCCCGACGCGATACCGCGAAGGCTGGCTCCCCGGCTAGCTCGGCCGGATCACCCGGCGCAGGTGCCGGCGCGCGACGGCAAGGAGGCCGGTCGCCGTCACCGTCGGCTACGGGCTGCGTTCTCCTCGATCCGGGCCCTGACGAGCTTCTCCACGAGCCCCGTGGGAAGCGGCCTGTCCGAGTGGAACTGGATCGTCCCCTTTCCCGTCTGGAACGGCTGGAGCTCCTCCTTGTAGGCCTCGATCACGGTGGTGCTCATGGGAAAGAGGCTGCAGTGGTGCTTGAACGCGCCGTAGGCCACGAGCGATCGGCCGTCCTGCTGGAACGCCGGCATCCCGTAGCTGATGGTCTCCGTCGCCAGCGGTGCGGCCGACCGGATCGCCTTCCGAAGCGTCTCCAGAGCAGCCCGTGACTCACCCGGAAGGGCGGCCAGGTAGTGCTCGACATCGGCTGGTGCGGCCAAGCCGGTCTCCTTCCGTGCGAGATGACCCTCGAGGATCATCCCATCTCCGGCCCGGCCTTGCAGACCGCTGCAAGCGATCGAGACCGGCATCACGACCTGCGATAGTCCCTTCGTGCCGATCGACGGACTGACCGCGTATGCGCACGTCGCCGACGTGCAGCGATCGATCGACTTCTACCGCCGGCTCGGCCTCGAGCCCCGGAACCGGCACGAATCGGGAGGGAAGCCGGTGTGGGCGTTCGTCGTCGCCGCCGCCGCCGACAACCCGGCCGGAGCCGGGGCACGGCTGATGCTGGCGCTCGCCGACGGGGCGATCGACCCGCGGCACAGGGCGTGCTCTTCTACTGCTGGACGCCGGTAGTGCGCCGGCTGCACGACGAGCTCGTGGCGGCAGGAGTCGAGGCCGGGGAGGTCGAGCATCCGTTCTACATGCCGTCCGGCGAGTTCCGCGTCGTCGACCCGGACGGCTACGTCCTGCTCGTCGGACAACCTAACGCAACGAGCTAGACCGGAGATCCCGACGCTCTTCGGCTCCCGGGCCGAGGACGCCGTCGTGGGCCTAGTTCGGGCACGTCACACGAGCGGCGACAGACGTGGGAGACTCCCGAGATCGCCTCTCTCGTACTCGTGCACGGTGGCTGGGGTGGTGGCTGGGAATGGACGGAAGTTGCCCGGTCGCTACGGGAGCGCGGTCACGACGTCTTCACGCCCACGCTGACCGGCATGGGTGAGCGAGCTCACCTGGGTCATCCGCAGGTGGGGTTGAGCACCCACGTCGAGGACGTCGTCGCGGTCCTCGAGCTCGAAGACCTTCACGAGGTAGTCCTGTGCGGACACAGCTATGGGGGAATGCCGGTCACCGGCTCTGCCGATCGAATCATCGAGAGGATCGGACTCGTGATCTACATCGACGCCCTGGTGCCTCTTCATGGGCAGTCAGCGTTCGACCTTCTGCCCGCGGCTTTCGCGGAGCTCGCGAAGACCTCCGCCACCACCAGCGGCGATGGGTGGCGCGTACCGATCCCGTCCTCCCTACTGCCCCCCGAAGGCTGGGTCTCGGAGGAGGCGCGTGCACGGTACGTGGCACGTCTTCGGGACCAGCCCCTGGCGACCTTCGCCGAGCCAGTGCAGATAACCGGCGCGGTCGAGAGCTTGCGTCGTGCCTTCGTCCGCTGTACCGGCCACGAAGTGGGCCACGACCTCGGCGGCGATCCGATCGCTCCCGCGGCCGCGAGAGCTCGCCGCGAGGGTTGGCTCTACCGTGAGCTCGTTGCTCCGCACGACCCACAGCTGACCGATCCTGTCGGCGCGGCCACCGCCATCCACGATCTCGTAGTTGCCGCACGGACCGAACCCAGCCCGCGCTAGATGGTTGATCGGTAATCGGGGTGCGACCGGGGGCCGGTCACGACCAAGCAGCGCGCCGTGTCGTGGCCGTCAGCCGGGTGTGCCTGAATTTGCCGATCAACCATCAAGGCCACTCTCTTCCCCTCGCGACCCCACGCAGCCACGGCGACGGCGCGGGCATGAGCCAGTGTTTCACCCGACTCCGGGGTCGGGACACGCTTTCGGTGCGTGTCTTGGCAGCGGCCCTACCAGGTGCAAAGCTGACCCACTGTCGCGTAGTCGAAGCTGTTGGGAGGCAACGAATGGCGTGGGTACAGATTCAGAAGGCGCAGGAGATGGGCTGGGCCGCCTACGAGCAGGTCGCGCGTGCGGTGGGGGTGGATGAGAATCCGCCCGACGGCCTGATCATCCACGCCGCCGGTGAAGAGAACGGCAAGTGGCTGTCGGTAGACGTTTGGGAGTCGGAGGCCGACTACCAGCGATTCCGGGAAGAGCGGCTCATGCCGGCGGTGCGGCAGGTGATGGGCGACGAAATGGCCGACGCCGGGCCGCCGCCGCAGGAGTCGTTCGAAGCCAAGCACGTCGTGAAACCCTAGAGGCCAGGTTCTACGCGCCTCGACACGTCGGGACCGAAGGTGGTCGCCTGCCACAGCGGGCGCTGCGTGGACGTGCTCACACAGCGTTCAACGGCCCCAACGGGACGCACGACGCCTACGGGAGCGGCCTGATGAACCAGGTCGAATGCTGCTCTCCGAGCGGCAACGGACAACAGCTGACCGCAGAGATGCTGCTGACGACCTGCCTCGCACCCTTGGGTAAGCGCGGACGAAGCCCCTTCGCCATCGGGGTTGGCGGTGCGACCACCAACCGGCGCGTTCGCTTCGATCACGGTGCCACCCGCCTGCGCCCGTGTCACCCGACGACGATCGTTCCCTGGACGCGGCTCATGGCTACCGTCGCCATATCTTCCTATACTTCTGCGCATGTTGCGGGTGGCTCTATTCACGCTCGTGGGTGTTGCCTGGTGCGTGCGCTCGCTGCAGTCGTTCGCCGACCCCGAGTTCATGGATCCCGAAACGGCATCCGACTGGTTCGCGGTGCTCTCGTTCAGTGTGGCGCTGTTCGCCCTCGCGTTCGCCCTACCGATGCTGGCGCATTACACCGGCGGCGGGCTGGCCGTTTTCCGCGTATCGCTCATCCCGGCCGTAGGCGCTGCCCTGGCGGGCCTCAGCAACGTCCTCGAGGATGCCCTGCAACTGGGGTTTGCCTTCTGGTTCTTCATCGTCGGAACCGTGATTACCACACTCGGCCTTATCGCCTTCACCCTGGCGATCGCCGGTCGAGGTCGCCGCCGATTGCTCGCAGCCATTCCTCTGGCAACGCTGATCGGGCTGCTCCTGTTCGAGTCTGGCGGCGGCGTCCTCACCCTCGCCGCATGGCTGGTGGCGGGGGTGATAGCCGGCCAAGCGGCCCAGCGTGCGACAGCGCAGGCTGTACCCACTTCCTCGTAGCCTCAAAAGGACCGAGGCTCAATGACGTGTAGCCCTGTGGCAACAGGACTCTCACGTGCGCCAGACCGTATGGAGTGCCCGGCGCCTCGCTCGTAAGTTGGCGCGGGTTGCCGTCGGGATGGGCCCGGCGGTAGAGCCGCAATTACGGGAGGCGCCGGTGATGAACGAAGGTAGCTGGGTCGGACTTGATGTGCACGCTCGGTCGGTGGTCGCGGGCGTGATCGATGCGGGGAGCGGTGAGGTGCGGTCGCTGCGGGTGCCGTCGGTGTCCGGCGAGACGGTCGCGTGGTTGAAGACGTTGCCGGCGCCGGTTCGGGTCGTGTACGAGGCGGGGCCGACTGGGTACGGGCTTGCGCGTGCGTGTGCCGGGGCCGGGATCAGCTGCGTTGTGGCGGCGCCGTCGCGGATCCGGGCGGCGGCCGACCGGGTCAAGACTGACCGGCGGGACGCCGAGCGGTTGGCGAGGCTGCTTCGGCTGGGTGAGATCACTCCGGTGCGGGTGCCGGGGCCGGAGGAGGAGGCCGCGCGTGATCTGGTACGCGCCCGTGAGGATGCCCGCGGCGATCTGATGCGGGCCCGCCACCGGCTCTCGAAGCTGCTCCTCCGCCATGGGGCGGTGTACGACGCGACCGCCTGGACGCGGGCGCACGACGCGTGGCTTCGCCGGCAGCGGTTCCAGACCGGGCCGCTCGCGATCGTGTTCGACGAGTGCTACGGCCGGATGCTCGACGCGAAGACCAGGAGGGACGCGCTCGACGAGGCGATCGCCGAGCTCGCCGCCACGCCGCCGTACGTTGATGTCGTGGAGCGGCTTGTCTGTCTCCGAGGCGTCTCGACGCTCACGGCGTTCGCGTTGACCGTCGAGCTCGGCGACTGGAGCAGGTTCCGCCCCGAGGCGCTCGGCCCGTTCCTCGGCCTCACCCCGAGCGAGAACTCAAGCGGGGAGCGACGCCGCCAAGGCGGGATCACCAAGACCGGCAACTCGCACGCGCGCCGGCTCCTGGTCGAAGCCGCCTGGCACCAACGCCGCCCGCCGCGAATGAGCGTCACCCTCGAACGCCGACGCAACGGCAAGCCCCCAGCCGTGCAAGCCCAAGCCGACCGCAGCGCCCGCCGGCTCCACGGACGCTGGCACGCCCTCGAGAGCCGAGGCAAGCCCCGCTCGATCGTCGTGGTCGCCGTCGCCCGCGAGCTCGCCGGACACTGCTGGGCGCTCGCGACGATGGAGTAGCCGCACCAGCAACGGCTCGGCGAGGAGAGCGCACCGGCGCAACGACGCGAGGAGCGACCCGAGAGAACACTGAGAGCAGCCTTCACCGGCCACGCTCGACGCCAGAAAACGGCACCGCTCCTCATCTCGCACACCCGGTCATGCGGCACCAACCCGCGCATATGAGTCGCGACACAGACGTCGACGACAGCCGATGCGCTCCCCCCGCCGAACCGAACCCCGCAAAACAGCGGGGCGAAAAACCCCTGCGCAGTTGACAGTCCGCACTCCATATGAGTGTTCGCGAATGACGCCAGACCTGATGAAGGGCCCGCCAGTACCAGACCGGCCTGTTACGGAGCCTCGCCTAGTCGGTAGTGGAAGATGCCCATGATCTTGGCCAGCGGCGGAACGTGGCGCAGCCACCGGACACGAGCGAGGCGTGGCTCGGGATGATCGAAGGGGTACTACTCATCCAGTAGGGAGATGCCCTCACCCCAGGCCTCGAGATCCCTCGCGTGTTTCAGCCCCCAGGCGTAGCGAGGAACGATCGTCGTTCGAGAGAGCCTGGACAGAGGTGTTCGCTCGTATGACGAACGGCGAGCACGCATCAAAGACCAGTTCCGCGCCCGGGAAGCGCTCTCGCAGCGTCAGGACGAGCGACCGGATCCGGGGCTCCTCGAAGTACATGAAGACGCCTTCGGCGATGAACATGAAGGCATGTTCGTGATGCACGTCGACCGCGTCCATCCACGTGCTCTCGAACACCGAGCAGGCGACGAGATGGTGACGCGGTACCTCATCGCCGATCAGTTCTCGCCGCAGTTCGATCACTTCCGGCAGGTCGAGGTCGTACCACTGGACCCGGCCGTCATCCACCCGTTCGAAGCGCGTATCGAGGCCGCAACCGATGTGGACGACAACCCCCGCCGGGTGATGGGCCAGGAACTCCCTCGCGTGGTGGTCCAGCTCTCGACTGCGAAGCAAGATGGCGACGCGGTCGTTCCTACCCAGCTTGAGCTTCCGACCCGACGCACCACTCGGCGGGTCGCTGTGCGACCGAACGCCACGGCCCTGTCGTCTCTGAGCAAGGCATCGGGCCGTCTCGACTCGAGAGCTCGAACGTAGAGGGTGATCCACAGCGTCTCGGCCACACCGCTCAGGCCACGATCGCGATTCGAAGACCCCGTCATCGTCCCGGCCCTCCTTCTGACACGCTCTTGTCCCTACGCTCTCCCGTGGTGGCTGTCATGGCATCCGTGCCAGTCGCCGGTGCGCCAGGCTGCCTGGGTCTACTGATCGTGGGATCGAGTTCATCGCCGAGACGTCGGACTCTGGGGTTTGCCACTTCGCCGCCTCTCGCGACCTGGACTCGGCCGCGTCAGCATGCCTGAACATCGCCTGTGCGAGCGTTATCTCGTCCGTTGGCCTAGAGCGCGAGCTGCACGAGGTCGAGCGCTCCGGCCTTGGCCGCTGCCACCCTGGCGATCGCGAGATCCTGGATCGCAAGGCCCGTCGAGTCGAACAGCGTGATGTCCTCCGCGCTGCGGCGGCCCTCGGCCTCTCCGGCGAGCACCCGGCCGATCTCCGTCACCCGCTTCCGCGTCACGAGGCCCGCCTCGACGCCGGCGGCGAGCTCTCCGCCATGTGAGGCCTGCTCCCAGTCGTCGCAGAAGAGATCGGCCCGCTCGAGCTCGCCCACCGCGACCTCGGCCTTGCCCGGCCCGTCCGCGCCCATCAGCGACACGTGCTGGCCCTCGCGCAGCGACCCGGCGGGGAACAGCACCTCCCTGCCCGGCGTCACCGTGACGACGACGTCGCAGGCGAGCGCCTCCTCGCGCGACGGCGCCACCCGCGCTCCGAGCCGCTCGGCGACCGTTGCCGCGCGTGACGGGTCGACGTCCCAGACGAGCACCTCGGTGCCGAGCGCGCGGAACATGCGCACCGTCTCGGCCCCGTTGACGCCGCAGCCGACCACCGCCGTCGACGCCGCACCGGCACGGCAGAGCGTCTCGGCGGCGATCACGGCCGCCGCCGCCGTCCGGAGCGCCGTCACCGCGGCCGCGTCCAGCACGGCCTCCAGCTGCCCCGTCTCCGCGTTCGAGAGGAGCACGAGCCCCGTCACCGTCGGCAGCCCCTTCGCCGGGTTGCCCGGGAACGACGTCACCCACTTCAGCAACGCATGGCCGCCGCCGAGCGCGGGCATGGCGCGGAAGTCGCCGGCCGGGTAGTTCGTCACGTAGAGCTTCGGCTGCATCGTCCACTCGCCGCGGGCATGTGCGACGAAGGCGGCCTGCACGGCCTCGTAGGCCTCGCGCGGCGAGACGGCGCGCTCGACGTCCGCACCGGAGAAGAAGGAGACGCTCAAGAGCGACAGCGTACTCGTGCGTGATGGAATGACCTCGTGCAATCCGTCGATCGTCGTCTCCGGCCTGCGGGTCGTCCGTGACGGGACGGAGGCCTTGCGCGGCGTCTCGCTCGAGGTGGCCCCCGGGCGGGTGACCGGCCTGCTCGGCCCGAGCGGAAGCGGCAAGACGACCCTGATGCGCTCGATCGTCGGCGTGCAGGTCGTCGACGAAGGCGAGGTGCGCGTCCTCGGACTGCCGGCAGGCGACCCGGCATTGCGGCACGTCGTCGGGTACATGACGCAGGCGCCGTCCGTCTACTCGGACCTGACCGTCCGCGAGAACCTGCGCTTCTTCGCGCGGGTCCTGCGCGCCACCGGGAGCGTGGATGCCGTCGTCGAAGTGGTCTCGCTCGCAGGGCAGGTCGACCAGGTCGCGCACACCCTCTCGGGTGGGGAGCGCGCGCGGGTCTCGCTCGCCGTCGCCCTGCTCGGCGAGCCGAAGGTGCTCGTGCTCGACGAGCCCACCGTGGGGCTCGACCCCGTCCTGCGGCGCGACCTGTGGGAGATGTTCCACCGGCTTGCGGCGGCGGGCGTCACGGTGCTCGTCTCGAGCCACGTGATGGACGAGGCCGACCGTTGCGACGAGCTCGTCCTGCTGCGAGACGGCATCGTGCTCGCGCGCGAGACTCCCGCCGGGCTGCGCAGACGGACGGGCGCCACTGATCTCGACGGCGCCTTCCTCACCCTGATCGACAGCCCGGGCCCGCGATGACGTGGGTGACGCCGCGGAACATCGGCGCGGTGGCGCGGCGCGTCCTGTCGCAGCTTCGGCGCGACCCGCGCACCGTCGCCCTCCTGATCGCCGTGCCGACCCTGCTCGTCGTCCTGCTGCACGAGGTCTTCGCGAGCCGGGCGAGGTCTTCCAGCGGATCGGAGCCCCGCTGCTCGGGCTCTTCCCGTTCGTCAGCATGTTCCTCGTCAGCTCGATCACGATGCTGCGCGAGCGGGTCTCGGGAACGCTCGAGCGCCTGATGTCCATGCCGCTCGCGCGCCTCGACCTGCTCGCCGGCTACGCGATCGCCTTTGCCCTCGTGGCCGCCGTCCAGGCGAGCGTCGTCTCGCTCGTCGCCCTCGGCCTGCTGGGGCTGGAGACGCACCGTCCCGTCGCCGTCGTGCTGCTCGCGATCGGCAACGCCGTGCTTGGCATGGCGCTCGGCCTCTTCGTGAGCGCCTTCGCGCGCACCCAGTTCCAGGCCGTGCAGTTCATGCCCGCGTTCGTCCTTCCCCAGATCCTGCTGTGCGGACTGATCGTCCCGCGCGCCCTGATGGCGCGCTGGCTCGAGGTGCTCTCGGCCTTCCTGCCGCTCACGTACGCCTACGACGCCCTCGCGCGCGTGACCAGAGCCGCACCGCTAGGCGCGCGGTTCTGGTTCGACGTCGCCGTCACAGTGAGCGTCACCTTCGTCGCTCTCGCCCTCGGAGCGGCGACGCTGCGACGCCGCACGCCGTAACCCGCGCCGGCAGCGCGGGCCGCGCCCCGCCCTACGTCGCCTTGACCGCCGCGATCAGCTTGAGCACCGAGTCCTTGGCGTTCCCGAACAGCATCGTCGTCTTCGGGTC
>CAVSUK010000008.1:0-28082 GCA_963731095.1 uncultured Gaiellaceae bacterium | reverse complement strand
CGAGCCGCGGTGTCGAGACGCCGGCGCTGACGTAGCGGGAGCGCTCGGCGAGGATGCGATCGTGAGCGGTCTGTTCCGTTGTGTGCATCGCGGGAGTATGCCTCAGCCCACGTCCCGATTCACCTCGCCGCGTCCTCGCATTGCGCAGCCGGGTGGTCCGCAGAGCACGAATTGCGGACACACGGCCGCGCCGTGGCGCACCCTGCGCCGCCGGAGGAGTGCGGCTGCCCGTACTGCACGTTCACCCCGTCTCTGCCACGATTGCGGCGTGATCACCACCGTCCTCATCGTCGACGACCACCCGAGCTTCCGCGCGTCCGCGCGCGCGATCCTCGAGGCGGACGGGTTCGACGTCGTCGGGGAGGTGGAGGACGGCGTTGCCGCGATCGGCGCGGTCTCGGAGAAGCGCCCCGATGTCCTGCTGCTCGACGTCCAGCTGCCGGACATGAGCGGCTTCGAGGTCTGCCTGGAGGTCCTCGCCCGTCAGAACGGCTCGGCGCCCCAGATCGTGCTCGTCTCGAGCCGGGACGCCTGCGACTTCGGCTCGCTGATCGAGGCGAGCGGGGCCCGCGGCTTCATCGCCAAGGCGGAGCTCTCCGGCGAGGCAGTCACAGCGCTGCTGCGGTGAGGCCGCTACGCTTCGCGCTCGCCGGGGCGGCGGCGCTCGTCGAGGCGGCCGTCGCGGTCGCACTCGTCTTCGCGAACGAGCGCAACGACAACCCCTGGCTGACGGTCGCCGTCGCCGTCACCGCCGGCCTCTCGTTCGTCGTCGCCGGGCTCGTGGCCCTCTGGCGGAGGCCCGACAACTCGATCGGCTTCCTGCTCGCCGCCACCGGATACCTCTGGTTCCTCGCATCGCTGACCGAGTCGAACGAGCCCTGGGTCTGGACGGCCGGGTTCATCCTCGGGAATCTCGCCTTCATCACGTTCGCCGCCCTGATCCTGGCCTACCCCGACGGGACATTGGGCCGGCGCGACCGGGCGCTGCTCGCCGTCGGAGGCCTCGCGGCCCTCGGGGCCAACACGATCGCGACCCTCGTCGACGAGACCCCGGTGAAGGGTTGCCCCGAGTGTCCGCCGAGCGCCATCGCCGTGACGCAGCATCCAGGGTTGAAGGACGCGACCATCGCAGTGGCGACGATCGTCGTGGTCGTCGTGCTGGTCGCCATCGTCGGCGTCCTGGTTCAGCGGTGGCACAGCGCCTCGGTCGCCCGCCGCCGCACCCTGCGGCCGGTCTTCGTGTCATGCGGGATCGCGCTCTCATTGCTCCTCGCGACGGTCGCGATCGACCGGCTCGACAACAGGGCCTACTCCATCGTGTGGGTGCTCTTCCTGATCTCCTTCGCCGCCGTGCCGCTCACGTTCCTTGCCGGAGTGCTCCGCAGCCGCTTCGACCAGGCGGCCGCAACCCGCATGCTGCTCTCCCTGGATGCGGGCGTGCCGCTACGCGACGCACTCGCCGACGCCCTGCACGATCCATCGCTCGAGATCGTCTACCGGGTCGACAGCCGGAACCGATGGGTGGACGCCGACGGCCACCCCGTCGACGAGCCCGTCGCGACACCGCTTCGCTCGACCACGACGATCGAGCGGAACGGCCGTCCGATTGCCGTCCTCGTCCACGACCCCGCCCTCGACGCCGAGCCCGAGCTCGTCGACTTCATCGCTGCCGGCGCCGGCCTTTCGCTCGAGAACGTGCGGCTTCAAGCCGATCTCCGCTCGCAGTTCCTGATCCTGGAGACGGTGGCGAACACCACACCGAGCCTGCTCGTCGTCGTCGACACCGACGGACGCATCCTGAACCAGAACCAGGCGACGCTCGAGGTGAGCGGTATCGACGACGAGGAGGCGATTCGCGGCCGCTTCTTCTGGGACGTGCTCATCGATCCGGACGACCGGGAAGCGGCGAGCCGGGAGTTCCACGCCGCCGCCCCCGACTTCGCGCCCGCACCGTACGAGAGCGCGTTCACGAACGCGCAGGGCAAACGGTTCGTGATCGAGTGGCGGAGCGCTCCGATCACCGACGCCGCCGGCAACGTGACGAGCATCGTCGCGGGCGGCATCGACATCACCGAGCGCAAGCAGCGCGAGGTACAGCTCCAGCGGGAACGCGACATCACGGAAACGCTGATGCAGGCGATCCCGAGCCTCGTCGTCGTCGTCGACACGGACGCGGTCATCGTCGACAGCGGCGTCGACGAGACGCGGGCCGGCGTCAACAACGCGTTCCGTCGGGCGCTCGGCTGGCCCGACAGCGCCCTGGTGCGCCGCAGCGTGCTCGACCTCATCGATCCCGCCGACAACTACCTCGCGCTGATGGCGATCGCGTCGGCGGCGAACGGAGTGCCGGCGCACGAGCGCGAGTCCCGCTGGCTCCGCGCCGACGGGAGCCGCATCGTCGTCGCGTGGACCGCAACGCCCGTCGACGACGTCACCGGCCGCAGAACGTCGCTCGTGCTGCTCTCCGGCGTCGACGTGACCGAGCGCAAGCAGCACGAGGAGGAGATTCGCGCCTCCCGCTCGCGCATCGTCGCCGCCGCGGACGAAGCCCGCCGCAAGCTCGAGCGGAACCTGCACGACGGCGCCCAACAGCGCCTCGTGGCTCTGTCGGTGTCGCTCAGGCTCGCAGAGGGCAAGCTCCACGACGACCCCGACGGCGCCCGCGCAATCCTGTCGGCCGCACGCGACGAGCTCGCCGCCGCCCTCGACGAGCTCCGCGAGCTCGCCCGCGGCATCCACCCTGCCGTCCTCACCGACCGCGGGTTGCGAGCGGCGATCGAGGCGATGCTCACGCGATTCCCGCTCCCAGTGGAGCTCGAGCTGCCGGAGGAGCGGCTGCCCGCCCCGGTCGAGGCGGCCGCGTATTACGTGATCTCGGAGGCGCTCACCAACGTGGTCAAGTACGCGGGCGCATCCGTCGTCGAGGTGCGTGTCTCCGAGCACGACGAGCAGGTGACCGTGGCGGTCTCCGACAACGGCGTCGGCGGCGCCGATCCCGAGCAAGGCACCGGGCTGCGGGGGCTCGCGGACCGTGTCGCTGCGCTGGACGGGGCGCTCCTCGTCGAGAGCCCGGAGGGCGACGGGACGCTGGTCGTGGCCGTCCTCCCGGCCCTCAGATCCGCGCCGGCCGAGTCGTAGATTCGAGCCCACCGCTCCCTCCGGGGTGGTGCCAACCGCACCTCGAGACACCAGCACGCCGGACTGCCGGCACACCAGCTCCGTGCGAGTGTCCGTGCATCAACCGACCGACGCACGAAGGAGGCTCGCAGTGACCGCAACCCACACACTTCCCGCCCGCCGCGAGCTCGCCCATCGCTCGAGCAACGGGATCGACGTCTTCCTGCTCTGGTGCCCGGCAGACGACTCGCTCGCCGTCGTCGTGGTCGATGCGACCGCAGACTCGTTCGAGCTCGTCGTCGATCCGACCGAGGCGCTCGACGCCTTCGAGCATCCGTACGCCCACGCAGCGTTCCGCGGGCTCACGATCGATCAGACTCCACTGGATGTGGCCGCGTAGAGACCTTCTCCTGGCCGCCGCGACGGCGGCAACCGCCCTGCACGTCCTCGACGATGCCACCCTCAATCGCGAGCCGGGGACGACGATCGCAGACCACGTGACCGGCGCCGGCGCCACCCTCGCCGTACTTGCCGTCGCTGCAATCGTCTTCCCCCGGCTCCGTGCAGGCGCCCAGGCCACCCTCGCCCTCCTGCTCTGCCTCTTCGCTCTCACGCTCGGAGCCGTCCACGTCGCGGAGATCGCGCTGCAAGGGCGCGTGAGCGGCGGCGACGTGACCGGCCTGCTCGCGCTCGCTGCCGGAGCCTGTGCGCTCGCGATCGGCGCCGTGGGGCTCTGGCAGAGCCGGCGCCGGGACGGCAGCCGCGCCCGACGTTACGGACGGCGCGCTTTTCGCGCCGTCGCCGCGCTCGTCGTCGGCGTGTTCGTCGTCGTCCCCGTGCTCCTGGCCGTCGCGCTGACCCACAAGCCGCGCGTGGTCGTGGAGGCAGCCGACCTCGGACGGCCGTACGAGACCGTCACGCTGCGCACCCGCGACGGGCTCGACCTCGCCGGCTGGTACGTGCCCTCCCGGAACGGCGCCGCCGTGATCGCGTTCCCGGGGCGGCGCCAGCCCGTCCCCCACGCCCGCATGCTCGTACGGCATGGCTACGGCGTCCTGCTGCTCGACATGCGGGGCACCGCCGAGAGCGAAGGTGACCCCAATCCGTTCGGCTGGGGCTCGAACGCCGACGTGGACGCGGCGGTCGACTTCCTCTCCCGCAGGGCGGACGTCCGTCCCGGGAAGATCGGCGGTCTCGGCCTCTCGGTCGGCGGCGAGCAGCTGCTCGAGGCTGCGGCGACCGACCCGAGACTCGCCGCCGTCGTGTCGGAAGGCGCCGGCTACCGGACACTGCACGAGGCGCTCGAGCAGGGCGGCACCGACACCTGGCTGCTCGCCCCGCAGACGGCGGTGCTGTTCGGAGCCATCCGTGTGCTGTCCCCGGCACCCCCGCCCGAACCGCTCGACCAGCTCGTGTCGCGCATCGCCCCGCGCGCGCTGATGCTGATCGAGGCCGGGCACGGACAGGGAGGCGAGGAGCTGAACGGCCTCTACCACAGCCGCGCCGGGCAGCCGAAGCAGCACTGGCTCATCCCGGAAGCGGATCACACCGGCGGGCTCGCGCATCGTCCTGCCGAGTACGAGCGGGGCGTGATCGGGTTCTTCGACCGGTACCTGTGACCGATGCCGTCGCGCTTCCCCACCGCGTCCTCGTAGACTCGTGGCATGAGCGCTCCGGGCGAAGGCAACGTCAGCTTCCTCCTCTGCGACATCGAGGGGTCGACCCGCCTCGTGCACGAGGCGGGCCAGGCGTACCCGCAGATCCTCGCCGACGAGCGGCGCATCCTCCGCGAAGCCGTGACCACGCACGGAGGGGACGAGATCGACGCGCACGGCGACGAGCTCTTCGCAGTCTTCTCGGACACGAACGCGGCCGCTGCGGCTGCGGTGTCGGGACAGCGCTCCCTCGTCGAGCACGAGTGGCCCGACGCGCACGACGTCCGCGTCCGCATGGGGATCCATACAGGCGAGGCTCTCTTCACCGAGGACGGCTACACCGGCATCGACGTCCACCGGGCCGCCCGGATCGGCTCGGCCGGCCACGGCGGACAGATCCTCATCTCGGCCACCGCCAACGCGGCCCTGACCGACGTCCAGACGCGTGATCTCGGCACACACCGCCTCGCCGGGCTGCCCGAGCCCGAGCACATCTTCCAGCTGCTCGCCGACGGGCTCCCCCGCGATTTCCCGCCGCTGCGCAATACGATCGCGATGCTCGGCAACGCGATGCGCGTCGTCATCGCGGACGACTCGGTGCTGCTACGCGAGGGAGTCGTACGGCTGCTCGCGGAGTCCGGCTTCGACGTTGTTGCCCAGTCGGACAACGCAGACGACCTGTTGCGTCACGTGGCCATGCACAAGCCGGACGTGGCGATCGTGGACATCCGCATGCCCCCCACCCACACGGACGAAGGGCTCGCCGCCGCGAGGGAGATCCGCGAGCGCCACTCCGCCACCGGGGTACTCGTGCTGTCCCAGTACGTCGAGGCCGGCTATGCGATGGACCTGCTCGCCGAAGGGGCGGAAGGTGTCGGCTACCTGCTCAAGGATCGCGTGTCCGACCTGGAGGAGTTCGCGGGCGCCGTCCGCCGGGTCGGAGAGGGAGGCTCGGCGCTCGACCCCGCCGTCGTCAGCCAGTTGGTCGGCCGGCGGCGGCAACACGACCCGCTCGACGAGCTGACGCCGCGCGAGCGCGAGGTGCTGGAGCTGATGGCCGAGGGCCGGTCGAACCAGGCGATCGCCGAGCGCATGTTCGTGACGCTCCGCGCCGTCGAGAAGCACGTAACGAGCATCTTCACGAAGCTCGGGCTGCCTGCGAGCACGGACGACCACCGCCGCGTGCTCGCCGTGCTCGCCTACCTGCAGGGCTAGATCGCAGCCGCGAGACCCCGGGCTGTCCCGGAAGGGTGACGCAGGTCGGATCGGGGAAAGGACGGGGTCATCCCTCATGGCCGCGCAGGGCTGCGCGAGGCACTGTCGAGCCATGGAGCCAGGCCGGGGAGAAGAACGAACGAGCCACGCAAGAAGCGGCTGGAAAAGCGCACTTGACGGGTGCGGATACCCACACCTCGAAGATGCCTGGCCGCCGCACTGTGCACCGGGCCGTTCGCTGCCAGCCTGCGAGGTGCAACAACGACCCCTCCAAGGAGCCAACGCAATGTCACCTCTGAAGCGCAGCACCAACGTCGCGGCCCGGATGGGTCGCTGGAGCGCGGGACACCGCAAGACCGCCATCTTCGGCTGGCTTGCGTTCGTGATCGCCGCGTTCGCCGTCGGGATCGCGGTCCCGACGCAGTTCATCGACGAGAACGACTTCAACGTCGGCGAGGCCCGCACGGCCGATCACATCATCCGTGACGGCGGCTTCGAGCCCGACGAGCAGTCCGAGTACGTGCTGGTCCAGTCCAAGACGCTGACGGCCACGGCGCCCGCGTTCCGCGCGGTCGTCACCGAGGCCGTCACGGCGCTCGATCGGGTGCCGCAGGTCGAGCAACTCCGCTCGCCGCTGTCGCCGGGCAACGAGGGCCAGATCTCGGAGGACGGTCACTCGGCGCTGATCCAGTTCAGCCCGAAGGGCTCGTACGACGAGGCGGTCACCTACATCGACTCGATCACGGCGATCACTGCCGACGTGCAGAAGGCGAATCCCGGCTTCTACGTCGGCGAGGCCGGCTCGGCGTCGACGGGGAAAGCACTGGACGAGATGTTCAAGGGCCAGCTGGCAATCGCGGGGCTCCTCTCGATCCCGCTCACGCTGCTGATCCTGCTGGTCGTCTTCCGCTCCCTCGTGGGCGCGCTGGTGCCGCTCCTGCTCGCCCTGACGTCGGTGTTCGCGACGATGGGCCTGATCGGGCTGCCCAGCCAGATCATCCCGATGGACGAGTCGATCTCGGAGGTGATCCTGCTGATCGGGCTCGCGGTCGGCGTCGACTACTCGCTGTTCTACATCCGTCGCGAGCGCGACGAGCGGCGTGCCGGTCGCAGCGAGAAGGCCGCACTCGAGGCTGCTGCTGCTACCTCCGGCCGGGCCGTCCTGATCTCGGGCATCACCGTCATGATCGCCATGGCCGGCATGTTCTTCTCCGGCGACAAGACGTTCATGTCGTTCGCGGTCGGCACGATGATGGTCGTCGCCGTCGCGATGATCGGCTCGCTCACCGTCCTGCCCGCGGTCCTGTCGTGGCTCGGCGACCGCGTGAACAAGGTGCGGGTGCCGTTCCTCGGCCGCTCCGACCGTGGCGGCGAGAGCCGCGTGTGGGGCGCGATCCTGGATCGTGTCCTCCGCCGCCCGCTCGTCTCGGCAATCGCCGCGACGGCCGTGCTCCTGGCGATGGCCGCACCGGCCCTCCACCTGCACACGGCGATCTCGGGTCTCGACGCTCTCCCGAGCGACATCCCCGAGATGCAGTCGTACAACAAGGTCAACGAAGCCTTCCCGGGCGGCGCCACCCCCGCGATCGTCGCGATCTCGGGCGATGCGTCCGACCCCGAGCTGCAGTCGGCGATCACCGATCTCCGTGCGCAGGCCATCGCGTCCGGCCAGGCGCTCGACCCCATCTCGGTCGAGGTCTCCCCGAACGGCAAGGCGGTCTACGTTGCGATCCCGCTCGTCGGGAAGGGCACCGACGCGTCGTCGAACCAGGCGCTCGCCACGCTCCGCGAGGAGCTCATTCCGGCGACGCTCGGCAATGTCGACGGGATCGAGTACGCGGTGACGGGTGAGACGGCTGCGTCGAAGGACTGGAACGACGCGATGAAGTCGGCCGTCCCGGTCGTGTTCACCTTCGTCCTCGCGTTCGCGTTCCTGCTGCTGCTGGTCTCGTTCCGCTCGATCGTGATCCCGCTCAAGGCGATCCTGATGAACCTGCTGTCCGTCGCTGCGGCGTACGGCGTGGTCGTCGCGATCTTCCAGTGGGGCTGGGGCGAGAACCTGCTCGACTTCAACTCGAACGGCGGGGTGGCCGCCTGGCTGCCGATGTTCCTGTTCGTGATCCTGTTCGGGCTCTCGATGGACTACCACGTGTTCATCCTCAGCCGTGTCCGCGAGTACTACGATCGCGGCCTGGACACGGAGCACGCGGTGGCGAAGGGGATCAAGTCGACGGCGGGCGTCGTCACCAGCGCGGCCGTCGTGATGGTGCTGGTGTTCGGCGTGTTCGCGCTGATGCCGCTCCTCGACATGAAGGAGATGGGGATCGGTCTGGCCGCCGCGATCCTCATCGACGCCACCATCGTCCGCGCGGTGCTGCTGCCCGCAACGATGAAGCTGCTCGGCAAGTGGAACTGGTACCTGCCGACGTGGCTCGAGTGGCTTCCCCGGCTCGAGCACGAGCGCTCGGCCGACGCCGACGTGCCGGTGGAGGCTCTGCCGGAGCGGTCGGCCGCCTGACCTCCCACTCCCCCGACGCAGCGAAGGGCCCCGGCGAACCCGGGGCCCTTCGCGTTTCTCCCCCTGGCTCCCCTGGTCTACGCGGGCACGGCCTGGGGGACGGGCAGCGAGGCGGCGAAAGCGCGGATCGCCTCCCAGTCGCGGTGGTCGCCGGCAGGCATGCGGTTGAACGGGAACGGCATCTTCTCGGGGACGATGACGCCGCCGAAGATCTCGCTGGCGACAGGTGCGATCTCGGGATAGCGCTCCAGCCCGTGCTCGAGCTGGGGCCACACCTTCGCCTTCTCCTCCGGGTCGTTGCTCAACGGCCCCATCGCGAAGACGGCGAAGGGTACGTGGACGAGCTCGTCCTTGTGACGGCGGAGGAATCGGCGCGCATCACGGTGCAGCCGGCTCATGTAGAGCCCGGTGCCGAGCACGACGAGGTCATAGCCGTCCAGGCGCGGCGCCTCGCGCGCAGCGACGACGTCGCAGGCGGCGCCTTCGTCGCACAGGACGCCGGCCAGGAACCGAGCCACTTCCTCGACGGATCCGTACTTGCTCGCATAGGCGACGAGCACTCGAGCCATGGTGGCCTCCCTGGTCGCTCTCCTCGAGCCTGGCACGCCCCGGGGGCGGTGTCATCGGGTCCGGCGCGGATCGAGGGTGAGCGGAAAGCCGCAGACCCGCGCGTCTACGATGTGAGGACGCCGGAGTAGCTCAGCTGGTCAGAGCACCGCTCTTGTAAAGCGGGGGCCAAGGGTTCGAATCCCTTCTCCGGCTCCTTCTCCCTCTTCCCCTCTCTCGGGCCGATTCGATGCAGCCAGAGCCTGGTTGCCACCCCAGGGAGGCGAAGCTCAGGAGCTCCAAACCACCTCGATGCTCCGGTCGACGCCCGGGAGAGGCAGGGCGCCGGCCTCGGCCTCGATCGCCTCGCACGTCCGACGCGAGAGGCGTGCCCAGGCGTCGATTCGCACGGTGTCGTGCGCCCGCCTCCAGGTTCCACGGATCTCGCCTTCGACGAGGAGCGCGCCTGGCCAGACGCGGGGCGTCCAGAGTCGCCGCCGCTGATCTGCGCGTGGGACGAGAAGCTCCCGCTCTGCTCCGTCGAGCAGGAAGTAGGCATCGCCGCTCGGTAGCAGGCGCGCGGGCGCGGCGGCGGTCTCGGCGGCGCGCATCGCCGGCTCGTCGTCTGCGAGCAGCCACTCGTCGCCGAGTGGCGATCGCACCGGCAGCAGCGATCCTTCGAGCGAAGCGAATGCGTCGCTCGCCGAGCCGCGAGAGATTCCGGCCCAGCGGGCGAACCCGTCGGCCGTGGTGGGCCCGAAGACGTGCAGGTAGCGTCGAGCCAGCTCACGGCGAGCGTGAGCCGGGCCGACCCTCGCAGCGGCGACCGTCCAGACCGTCGGGGCGCGCGCGCCCTCCCAGCGGATGGCGACCGTCCCTGTCGTTGCTGCGTACCTGACCGCGTTGCCCACGCCGAGCGCGCGCGCGACCTCGCGGTCCGTGGCACGCGTTCCGTCGAGGTAGGCGTATATCCGCTCCGCCATGCCCTCGGCGCGCAGCCGGCCCCTGGTGGTCTCCGGAAGCCGCCCGAGTGAGAACAGCGCGAAGTCGCACTTTGCGACGACGTAGGTGTTGTACCGAGGCCCCCAGAGCTGGGCGAGCGAGGGATCCTCCCACGTCGACGACTCGACGCCGTCGACGCGCGCATGCAGCGAGAGCAGCGCGGCCCTCGGCATGCTGTCCTGCAAGCCGGCCCACGCCGCTTGCCGCAGCGACTCCGAGCCCTCCGGCAGGCGCTCGTCCAGTGCGCCCACCCGGCGTCGGAACGCCAGGATCTGTTGCCGCGTGAGCCCGAGTCGCGAGTGCACTACCTTCCAGCGAGCCTACACCACCACGCCGCTGAGCCTCTAGTTGGTCTCGGTCTGCGACGTGCCTCGCTGCCAGAGCGGGAGGATGTAGGAGCTGCCCGGCCGGTGGAGGATGCGGACGACGTCGGTGCCATCAGGGCGGGCAACGAAGACGTCTCCCGGCGTCGGCCCGACGAAGGCGAGGAGCTTGCTGTCGGGCGACCAGCTGAGCCCAAGATGCGCGCTCGGAGGGAGCGCCACGAGGTGGGTGCCGTCGGCGTGCACGATCTGGATGCCGGTCGCGAGAAAGGCGATCTTGGTGCCGTCGGGCGACCAGACGGCACCGTGGCCGCCGGCGGCGACCCGCCGCACCCTGCTGCCGTCGGCGCGCATCACGTAGATGCCGCCGCCGCGGGGCTGCTCGACGGTGAAGGCGATCCGCGAGCCGTCGGGTGACCAGGCAGGCTGGATGGGCCCGACGACGCGCGCGCGTATCGGGAGCGGACGTGGAGATCCCCGGCCGTCGGCCGGCACCACGTAAAGCCAGCGGCGCGAGCCCTTCGCGGCGCGTCCGGCGAACAGAACTTTCGTCCCGTCCGGAGACCAGGTGAGGTTGCCCGTCGTCCAGCAGCAACCCGAGTGGGTGGCCGTCCCGGGAAGCTCGTGGAGGCCGCGGCCGTCCGCGCCGACGACGTAGATCCTGGCACGGGCTCCCACGAAGGCGATCCTCGTTCCGTCCGGAGACCAGACGGCGTTGTAGCCATCTCCTCGGCGTGGGAGCCGGACGAGGCCGGAGCCGTCCGGGCGCACGACGAAGAGAGCAGCGAGAGAGGAGAACCATCGCGCGACGAGGAGCCGTGAACCGTCCGGAGACCACCCGAAGGCCCTGCCGCGGATGCCGGGGTCACGAAGGCCCGCTCTCGTCCACAGAACCGTTCGGGTCTCGTTCCCGCTCCCCGTCAGGGCGATCGTGCCGGCCGGAAGACCGGATCCGACTCGCGACCGGGAGGGTGGGCCGTCCGAGGCGGGCGCGGCCGCTGACGTACGCTCGATGACCACGAACGCCCCCAGGAGGATGAGCGCGGCGATCCCCGCGACCGCGCCGTAGATATGGCGGCGCCGGCGTGCGCGCTGCCGCGCCTCCTCGATCAGGGCTTCGGGGTCGGCGGCCGGCGGCGCCAGGCGCACCTGTGGCTCGGCCGGCAGAACCGGGGGAGCAACAGTGGTCACACGCGTCCCTCCAACACAATCATGCTAGTGTGAGCAGCATCATGCTGGATGTCAAGGTCGACAAGCACGACCCCACCGACCTCTACGAACAAGTTGCAGCCGAGATCCGCCGCGCCATCGCCGACGGCGAGGCCAAGCCCGGCGAGCGCCTCCCACCCGCCAAAGACCTTGCCGCCGTCCTCGAGGTCAACACCAACACCGTCCTGCGCGCCCTCCGGCTGCTGCGCGACGAGGGACTACTCGAGTTCCGCCGCGGCCGCGGCATCTCCGTCGCCGGCACCCCAGAGCGCGGCGCCGTCGTCGCCCGCGCCAAGGAGCTCGTCGACTTCGCCCGCAACCAGGGCTACCACCTCGACGAACTCGTCCAGATCATCGAAAACGTCGGCTAGACCGTCGCCGAGCGAGATGGTCGCGCGGGGGCACCGCGACGCGTGCCGCGGCGCCCCGCCGACGGCTACACGCGGGAGGAGCGCCAGCCCTCGGCGTACTCGAGACGCGCGACCTTCGCGTACGGCACGGGGCTGACGACGACCCGCACGTCCTTCTGCTGGTGCGGCTGCACCGTCGTCTTGCGCGTGCCGCCGTCCGGCTCACCCCAGATCACGAGCAGCTCCGTGCCGATCTCGATCTCGTGGTCGATCGTCGCCAGCGAGAGGCAGTGCTTCTCGTTGGAGCTGTAGCCGGTGAACATCGACAGCCCGACGACGTTCCCGTCGGCGTCGACGACCGAGTCGAAGTTCGACGAGCCGTAGTTCGCGTTCGGCACGTCGAAGAACTGGTAGCCCTCGCCCTCGGCGCGAACAGCGACGAGGCGAGCACCTCGGCGACGTCGTCGTTCGTACCACTCGAGCGTCACCTTCTTGCCGCTGCGTCTCCGGGTCGAGCTGCTCGAGCGCGTCGCGGCCGATGAAGTCGTGGTCGAACTTCACCATGTGGCCGTAGCCGAGCTCGTACGGGTTCGTGTAGTAGTCCTCGATGTCGTCCGAGACGAAGCTGCCCGCGAGCGCGTTCGTCGGCCTCGTAGCCGTTCGCCGGCAGCCACTCGCGATACGCCGCGCAGCTCCTCGCCGGTGTAGATCGCCGGCAGCGGCGACGGGATCCAGCCCGACTCGAGCGTGTTCGACGAGTAGGCGCGGGAGCCGCAACGGCTCGATCCCGAACTCCTTGCCCGCCTCGAGGATCGTCTCGCGCACCTCGTCGTAGTTCTCGTACGGCCCCCAGAGCTCGAGCCCCGGCGCGCCCGCCATGCCGTGACGCAGCGTGCGCACCTGCCGGCCGCCGATGTTCATCCAGCCCATGCGGAAGAACTTGACGTCCTCGATCGGGCCGCCGTTGACCTTCTCGAGCACCGGCCACGCGTTCGGCCCCTGCACCTGGAAGCGCCAGAGCTTGCGCGTCACCGGCTTGCCCATCGGCCGCATCGGCGAGCGGTCGTCCTTCTCGACCTCGACGTCGTAGCCGCCGGTCTCGGCCTGGAACTGCAGCCAGTTCGCGGCCGGCGCGCGGCCGACGAAGGTGTACTCCTCGTCGTCGTCGTGGAACAGGATGCCGTCGCCGATCACGTGACCGGCCGGCGTCGTCGGCACGTACTGCTTCGCCATTCCGACCGGGAAGTTGGCCGTGCTGTTGATCGCCGTCGCGGTGATCAGGTCGATCGCACCGGGGCCACGCAGGAACAGGTTGACCATGTGGTGCGTCTGGTCGAAGAGCACGGCGGTCTCGCGCCACGCGCGCTGCTCGCGGCGCCAGTTCGTGAACTCGGCCGCGACGACCGGGTAGACGTACGCGCCGATCTGCGAATTGCGCAGCAGCTCGACGGAGTCGTTCGCGTCGAGGATCTCCTGCAGGTTCTTGGGTGTCATTGTGGTCCTCCGGGACGTGTTGCTCAGATCTTGACGGTTGCGGCCGACTCACGCTGAAGTTGCGGTTGAGCAGGGAGGACCGGCATTCGTTGGGACTCCCCTTCTCTCCCTACCTCCCTCTCCTCTCTCCCCGCTAACGCCCAGGGCAAGCTCGTCCCAGAGATGATGGATCTCGTCCGCGCTGTGCCCGTGCTCCGCCGGCCGGCGTTCGAACTCCTCAAGCGTGACATCGAGGTGCGAGCGGCGGGCAACGGGCGACTCGGTGGTCGTCGTGACGCGCCTCCCGGTACCAGGTGTGGATTCACCCTTAGCGGACCACATCACGACTCCGAGCGCATCGGGGTATTGATGCAGGGTTCGTAGTGCTTCCCCACCTCGCTGCTCTCCGGACGGAGCGGATGCGGTGCCCGCGGACGTAGCAGGCGCTTCCCTTCAGGTACCTCGCGGCCGCCGGCCTCGCATCCGATTCAGAAGAGCTCGTTCTCGCCGGCGAAGAGCTCCGACACCGAGCGGTCCTCGAACACGTTGCGGATCGAGTCGGCGAGAAGCGCGGCCGCCGACACGGTCACCACCTTGTCCGGGAGCGAGTCGAGGTCGCGCATCACCGTGTCGGTGACCGCTATCTCGGCGAGGCCGCTGCGGCCGAGCACCTCGACCGCGCCTGGAGTGAGGAGGGCATGCGTCGCGAACGCGTGCACCTCGGTGGCTCCCGCATCGAGAAGCGCGCCTGCGGCGGCGACGAGGGTTCCGCCGGTGACGATCACGTCGTCGCCGATGATCGCGACCTTGCCCGCGACGTCGCCGATCACCTCGGCAGCAACGGCCTCGTCGTGCACCGGCCTGACCTTCGTCACGACGGCGAAGGACGAGTCGAGCATCTGCGCGAAGCGGCGGGCCGCCTTCACACGACCGAGGTCGGGTGACACCGACACGACGCCGTCCCCGCTGAGCCCCAGGCGCCGGTAGTGGTCGGCAAACAGCGGCAGCGCCGTCATGTGGTCGACGGGAATCGCGAAGAAACCCTGGATCTGGCCCGCATGCAGGTCCATCGTCAGGACGCGGTCGATCTTCGCGGCCTCGAGCAGCGTGGCCACGAGCCGGGCGCTGATCGGCTCCCGCGGCGCGGACTTCTTGTCCTGCCGCGCGTACGGGAAGAGCGGCATCACCGCGGTGATCCGGTGCGCGGATGCCAGGCGGGCGGCGTCGACCATCACGAGCAGCTCCATCAGATTGTCGTTCACCGGCGGCGATCCGGACTGGAGCAGAAAGACGTCGGCGCCGCGAACCGACTCGCCGTAGCGGCAGTAGATCTCCCCGTTCGCGAACGTCTCGAGCTCGATCGAGCCGAGCTCGACACCGAGCCGGCGGGCGATCGACGTCGCCAGCCGAGGGTTCGAGCGCCCTGCGAACAGCATCAGCGACGGCTGCTGGCGCCGGTGCAGCCGGCCCAGCAGCCCGCCTCGCCGCACGATGCGGGCATGCCGAAGATCTCGTACCTGGACGGCCACGAATACAGCTTCCACCCACAGCTACGCGTTCGCATCGTGGCGGACGCCGATGTGGGTGCGGCTTGTCGCGGATCCGCGGAAATCCGCAGCGCGCCGTCCATGTCTCACCGATGCGGCGATGACCGCCATACGCGATCCTGCAAGCAGAGGCAGGGAGGCATGATGGGCACCTGGGCCGGAACGAGCCTCGCAGAGCACTCCGTTGCCGTCACGGAACGCGAGGTGGCGATCCAGATCGACGACACGGTCCTGCCGGGCAGCCTCGTGCTCCCGGATCGAGTTGCGGGGATCGTCGCGTTCGCGCACGGCAGCGGCTCCGGGCGGTCGAGCCCCCGTAACCGGCTCGTCGCGTCGATCCTGCACGAAGCGGGGCTGGGAACGCTGCTCTTCGACCTGCTCACGGTCGACGAGTCGCTTGACCGGAGCAACGTGTTCGACATCCCGCTCCTCGCCGGACGGCTTGCCGGCGCGACCGCCTGGCTCAGCTGTGAGCCGGAGACCACCCGACTTCCGCTCGGCACCTTCGGCGCCAGCACGGGCGCTGCCGCGGCGCTGTGGGCTGCCGGCGAGGGCACAGGCGACGTGAAGGCGATCGTCTCGCGCGGAGGGCGGCCCGACCTCGCGATGCCGCGGCTCGAGACCGTGCGCGCCCCGACGCTCCTGCATCGTGGGCGGCGCCGACGACGTCGTGCTGGACCTCAACCGGCGCGCCCTCGAGCACCTGCCCAGCGGCTCCGAGCTCCGCGTGATCCCGGGAGCGACCCACCTCTTCGAGGAGCCGGGAGCGCTGGCACAGGTCGCCGTCCTCGCCCGGGACTGGTTCACCCGCCATCTCCGATGACGAACGCCGACGCCGCGCCGGGCGTGCGGCCACCGCTCGCTGTACGTTCTGCGCGTGCCGACCGCCACCTCGCTCCGTCACGTCACCGCGACGCGATACGTCACGCCGCTCCGCGAGGGAGGCTCGCTGCCGGCCCTCGTCGAGGCGGACGACGACGGCCTCTACGTGCTGAAGTTCCGCGGCGCGGGACAGGGACCCCTCGTGCTCGTTGCGGAGGTGATCGCCGGCGAGCTCGCGCGCTCGCTCGGCCTCCCTGTGCCCGACCTCGTCACGGTGGAGGTAGAGGCGGCGCTCGCGCGCGCGGAGCCCGACCAGGAGATCCAGGACCTGATCGCCGCGAGCACGGGCCTCAACCTCGGCGTCGACTTCCTACCCGGGTCCCTGCCGTACTCGCCGGCCGCCGGCTGGGCGCCCACGCCCGACCTCGCCGCGGAAATCGTCTGGCTCGACGCACTGGTGACGAACGTCGACCGGACGGCGCGTAACCCGAACCTGCTCTGCTGGCACGCGCGTCTCTGGCTGATCGACCACGGAGCCGCGCTGTACCGCCAGCACGCCGGGCTCGAGGCGAGCGACGCAGCGAGACCGTTCCCGCAGATCGCGGAGCACGTGTTGCTCCCGTGTGCCGGGCCGATCGCCGAGGCCGACGAGCGCCTCGCTCACCGGATCGACCGCCCGCTGCTCGAGGCGGTCGTCGCGCTCGTCCCGGAGGAGTGGCTCGTGGACGTGCCCGTGGAGACCTACGTCGACTACCTGGAGCGCCGGCTGGAGGCGCCCCGCGACTTCGTGCAGGAGGCGGAGCGTGCCCGGCGCACCCTCTAGGCGCGCGTTCTCCTACGCGATCGTCCGCGTCGTGCCACGGGTGGAGCGCGGCGAGCGCTTCAACGTCGGGGTCGTCCTCTACTGCCCGGAGCTCGGGTTCCTGGGGGCGCGGACGCAGCTCGACGAGTGCCGCCTTGCCGCGCTGGCGCCGGACGTCGCGCCGGATGCCGTGCGCCCCTACCTTGACGCTGTCGTTCGGATCGCCGAGGGTGACCCGGCTGCAGGGCCGATCGCGGCGCTTCCGCCCGGGGAGCGCTTCGGCTGGCTCGTCGCGCCCTCGAGCACGATGCTGCAGCCCTCGTCGGTGCACACCGGGCTCTGCGACGACCCCGCGAGGACGCTCGACGAGCTCTTCGAGGACGTCGTCGCCTAGGCCACTTCGAGCTCGGCGAGGGCTGAGACGCGTCGACACACAACGGCGCGGGCCTCCGTTGGGAGGCCCGCGGGGAACGGCGTCGGGCAGGAGACGTCAGGCGGGCACGGCGCGCGCGGCCTGGTGCGCGAGGATCTTCCTCTTCACCCGCTGCAGCGCGTTGTCGATCGTCTTCGTGTCGCAGCCGAGCTCCTCGGCCATCTCCTCGTAGGAGTTGCCGTCGAGATACCGGCGCAGCGCGTCCGACTCGAGCGACGAGAGGGCGCTGCCGAGACAGCCGACGAGGCTCTGCAACTCCTCGGTCGAGATCACGCGGACGGACGGATCGTTCACGGCCGAGCCGGGCAGCGCGTCGCCGAGCGTGCACTCGCCCTCGTTGTCCTGGCCGGCAGGGGTGTGGCTGAAGGAGACATACGTGTTCAGGGGGGCGTGCTTGAAGCGGGTGGCGGTCTTGATCGCGGTGATGATCTGGCGCGTCACGCACAGCTCGGCGAAGGAGCGGAACGACGTCTCCTTGTCGTGGCGGAAGTCGCGCACCGCCTTGTAGAGGCCGATCATCCCCTCCTGGATGAGGTCGTCAGCGTCGCCGCCGGCGAGGAAGTACGAGCTTGCCTTCAGGCGCACGAAGCCGTGGTAGCGCCGCATCAGCTGGTCGAGCGCGGCCTGGCTGCCGTTCCGCGCCTTGATCACGAGCTGCAGATCCTCAAGCTCACGTTGAAGCTTCTGCGGTGTCTTCGGTGCAACGGCTGTACGGGCTGACATCGCCTCTCCCCTGGATTTACGTGGTTTTCCTGCCGGTCACGACAGGGCTCGAGAGCAAACTCTCACCCTGAAGTTGAGGGAGAACGTAGCACCTTCTTGCGGGCGATACAACCCCATTGCAAGTTTTGCACGTTGATTAGAACAGGTGTTCGCCTAGAGGCTTGATGTGGGTTGGGAGTGTGGCTGGGGCGGTTCTGCACCAAGGAGCGTGTTCGACGCGGACGGCGTCAAGGCTGGTTGCCTTGATGCCGTCCGCGGCGGACGCGATCCGCAGCGTGCAGGGCCGCATCCAGACGTGCTGCCAACCCACATCGAGCCTCTATGCCCCCGCCGGCATCACGCGCCCGGGTCGCGGCAGGCTCGACGGTCAGTCCTGGCCGCGCCGGAGACGCTCGAGCCGCGCGCGCGTCTCGTCGTCCACCAGGTCGCGGACGCGGGAGGCGTCCGGCTCGCCGTGACGGGCGGGCTCGAGATCGCCCAGGAAGATGCGTGACGACAGCTTGCGCACCTCTTGCCCCGATGTGCCGAGCACGGCGGCGTCGGAGGTGACGAGGCAGACCTCCTCGGTGCGCCGGTGCTCCGCCGCGAGCCGCTCGAGCAGCGTGTCGGCGTGCGGCGCGTAGCGCACCGAGAGCGGGCCGAGCTCGGCCTGCTCTCCGACCCCGTCGAAGACGACGACACCCCGCGCGCCCCGCAACGCGACGAAGCTCGCAAGTGCGTCGGTCAGCTCGCGGACGTCGGCGAACGTGCCGGCGTGGAGCAGGTTGTACCCGTCGAACAGGTACAGGGTGGGGTCCGTCACCGGGTCATGCCCTCTGGCGCCGTGCCTCGTAGAGAAGGACGGCGGCGGCGACACTGACGTTGAGCGATTCGACGCCGGGGCCGAGCGGGATCGAGACGGCTCCGTCGCACGTCTTGCGCACGAGCGGCCGCACCCCCTTCCCTTCCGCCCCGAAAACGAGCGCGAGCCCGCCGGCAAGGTCGGCCTGCCACATGCCCTGCGGCGCGTCGGCGGCCGCGGCGTACGACCACAGGTCGGCGCTCTTGATCTCGGCGAGGTAGCGGGCGAGGTTCGGCACGACGGCAAGCGGGAGGTGCTCGACGGCGCCCGCGGAGGCGCGGCAGACTGCGGCAGTGACGCGCGCCGAGCCGTGGGCCGGCACGATCACGCCGCTGGCGCCCGCCCCGGCGGAGCTCCGGATCACAGCGCCGAGGTTGCGGGGATCGGTGACCTGGTCGAGGCAGGCCAGCAGGGGCAGCTCGCCTGCCGCGAGCTCCCAGGCATCCGCATAGGGGTACGGCTCGGCCCAGGCGACGACGCCCTGGTGATCCGGGCTGCCGGCCGCCTCCGTCAGCTCCCGCTCCTTGCGGAGCTGTGGCCGCGGCCCTTCCCCGAGCCAGTCGAGCTGGCCGCCGGCGCGCTCCGAGGCCCAGAGCTCCAGCACCTCGCGCCGGCCGCGGAGAGCCTCCCGCACGGCGTTGCGGCCGTAGACGAGCTCGCGCGTCACCGGGACGGGACGAGCTCGAAGCCGCCGGGCGCGTCGCGCACCTCCCAGCCGGCCGCGGCGATCGCGTCGCGCAGCCGGTCGGCCTCGGCGAAATCCCTGTCCGCACGAGCCCGCTGTCGGTGCTCGGCGAGCGCAACGAGCTCGGCCGGCGCCTCTTCGCGGTCTGCGAGCGAGCCCAGGCCGAACACGGTGAGGCCTCGCCGGAGCTCGTCGAGGGCCCCGTCGCGGGCCCACTCGTGCAGGATCGCGAGCGCGGCGGGGGTGTTGAAGTCGTCGTCGAGCGCCGCAGCGAACGCTTCCCAGTCGCCGTGCGAGCGGACGTCGCCGCGCAGAGCGTTCCGCAGGCCCTCGACCTGCGCGCGCGCCTGGATCATCGTCTCCTCGGAGAAGTCGATCGGCTTGCGCCAGTGGCCCGTGAGCATGAACAGAAGCGCGGTCTCCCGGCCCCATTCCGCGATCACCTCCTGGATCGTGGCGACGTTGCCGACCGACTTGGACATCTTCTCACCCGTAAAGCGGAGCAGGCCGTTGTGCATCCAGATGCGCGCGAACGGGCGCCCCACCGCCTGCGACTGCGCCCGCTCGTTCTCGTGGTGCGGGAACACGAGGTCGAGGCCACCGCCGTGGATCAGGAACTCCGCACCCAGGGTCTTCTCCGCCATCGCGGAGCACTCGATGTGCCAGCCGGGCCGGCCGGGTCCCCACGGGGACTCCCAGGAGGTGTCCTCCCCTTCCTTCGTCTCCTTCCAGAGGGAGAAGTCGCGAGGATCTTCCTTCAGCGGGCTCGGCTCCTGCTCCTCGACCTGGTCGAGCCGGTGCCCCGAGAGCGCGCCGTACGACGGGAAGCTCGCGACCCGGAAGTAGACGTCCCCGCCGGCCCGATAGGCATGCCCCGATGCGACGAGTTCCTCGACGAGCGCGATGATCTCGGGGATGGTCTCCGTCGCGAGCGGCTGCTCGTCGGGCATCTCGAGGCCGAACGCGGCGGTGTCCTCGAGGTACCACTGCGTTGCCTCGCGGGCGCGCTCGGCGCTCCGGCCGGGCGCCGCCTCGTAGATCTTGTCGTTCACGTCGGTGATGTTGTGGACGTACGTCACCTCGTACCCGCGCTCGCGCAACCAGTTGCGCAGCCAGGCGAAGACGACGAAGGGCCGGGCGTTCCCGATGTGGGCGCGCTGGTAGACGGTCGGTCCGCAGACGTACATGCCGACCTGCGCGGGCGGCGGCGGCAGCTCGGCGAGCTCGCGGCTGGCGGTGTCGTAGAGGCGAACGGCCATCGACCTGTTATATCGGCGCCGCTCGCGCCACGCGGCCCAGTGCCTCGTCGCGGTCGAGTGCCGTGAGCACCGTCCACAGCTCCGGGCCGCGGGCAGCGCCGGTGAGAGCCAGGCGCAGCTGCTTCAGGCTCGCACCGACCGCCTGCAGCTCCCGCAGGATCTCGCGCGCGCGCTCCTCGTCGAGCTCGTCCGCGGCGAGCGAGCGCAACTCGGCGAACCGCTCGAGCGTCGGGAGGGCGTCCGCCCCGAGCGCGACGGGCTCCGGCTCGAGAATCTGCAGGGCGATTTCCCGTGCCTCCAGGAGCGTGCGCGCCCCGCGCAGGGCACGCGCGATCCCCGGCGGCGCCCCCGCGGCGGACGCGAGCTCGTCGTCGGGCATCGCGGCGATCGCGTCGATTGCGAGCCGGTGCAGGCGCGCCAGGTCGAGTTGCACGTCGTGTGCCGGCAGCCCCAGCTCCTGCAGGTAGGCGCGCACTGCCGCGGCCGGGATCCCCTCCTCGCGCAGGTCGGCGACCGAGGCGTGCCCGTGGCGTTTCGACAGCTTCTTGCCGTCGTCTCCGAGCAGGAGGCCGTGGTGGATCACCTCGGGCAGGCGGCCGCCGAGTGCGACGGCGATCCGCTGCTGCACATCCTCGTTCGAGCGGTGATCGGCGCCACGGATGATGTGGGTGATCCCGAGCTCGAGATCGTCGACCACCGTCGCGAGCTGGTAGGTGGCCGTGCCGTCGGCCCTGACGAGCGTCGTACCCCCGAGCCGGAGCGAGCCGTCGGGGTCGCACGCCGCACCGTGACCGAGGGCGCGCTCGGCCGCAGTCGCGTACAGGGCGCCACGCTCGCTCTGGCGCACCGGCCCCTCATCGAAGCGGACTCCGAGCCACGCGAGATCGTCGACGATCGCCTCCTCGCCTCCGGCCGCCACCCGGGCGGGGTCGGTGTCGTCAATGCGCAGGACGAGCACGCCGCGCTGCGCGTCGGCGAAGTCCCGGTTGGCGACGGCGCTGAGCGCGTTGCCGAGATGGAGCGAGCCTGTGGGACTCGGTGCGAAGCGCACGCGGACGGTCATGCCGCCCATCGTAGGTGCCTGACGCCGGATCAGCCGCGGTCGAGGCGGGAGCGAGGACGGCCCTCGGCGGTCGCCGGATACTCACGTGCGTCAGGTTGGACGTGCGCTACCCACGAACGAGCGCGCTCAGCTCGCGTACCTGGCGCTCGACGCCGCCGCAGACGCTCTCGCAGAGCTGGAAGACGCCCTGGTCGACGACGCGGTAGAAGACCTGGTTGCCGGCCTTGCGACGCGAGACGACGCCCGCGTCGTAGAGGATTCCGAGGTGCTTCGACACGTTCTGCTGCGAGGCGCCGGTCGCGTCGGTGAGCTCGTGGACCGTCGCCTCGCCGTCGCGCAGCCGGTCGAGCAGCTTTACCCGCATCGGCTCGCCGATCGCTCGGAAGCGCCGGGCGATCAGCTCGACGAGAGCATCCGGGAAGGGATGCGGGAGCCCGGCTACCGTGCCGTCGGAGGTCACGCTGCGGCCTGCCCCCCTGCCAGCCCGTCGAGGAAGGTGCGGACGACGGAGGGTGGGACCGCACCGACGAACTGGTCGACAACCGCGCCGTCGCGGAAGGCCTTCACGCTGGGGATCCCGCCGACCGCGAACCGGCGCGCAAGCTCCGGGTTCTCGTCGACGTTGACCTTGACGAGGCTCACGGAGCCGTCACGCTGCGCCACCTCGTTCTCGAGCACCGGCGCGAGACGGTGGCACGGGCCGCACCAGGGCGCCCAGAAATCCACGATGACCGGCAGCTCGTGCGATCTCTCGATCACGGCCGCCTCGAACGTGCCAACGGTTGCATCCATTCTCTTCTCGTTCCTCTCCATCGATTGCGGTGGGTGAAGCTATGCCCCGAGGACCTTCTCGACGACCCGGCCGAGTCGCGACCGCACCTCGGCGGCGACGGGCGTGAGGTCGTCGCGGCCGACGATCGAGAGCATCTGCTCTGCGTCGACGGCGGAGACGCGGGTCTCGCCGTCGCGCTCGTACACGACGACGTTGCAGGGCAGGAGGACGCCGATGTCTGGCTCTGCCTGGAGCGCGCGATGGGCGAGCGGGGGATTACACGTCCCCAGGATCAGGTAGCGCTCCGAGTCGACGTCGAGCTTCGCCTTCAGCGTCGCCTGCACGTCGATCTCGCAGAGAACGCCGAACCCCTCTACCTTCAGCTCCTCGCGGACACGCTCGACCGCATCGTCGAATGCGAGCGGCGTCGTCCCCGTGAGGGCGTACTGCGTTGCGATCATCTCGTGGCCTCCTCCAGCTCTCGTTGTCGTGCCTTCCTGGCCTTGAGCCGGTGCGCCTCGGCGCCTGCGGGCTCCTCGTAGCGCTCGTCGAGATGCGCGTAGATCTCGGCCTCGCCGACGAGCACGAGGCCGTCCGCCGACACGAGCGCGGGCACGCTGTCGTCCCCCGTGACCTGCACGAGCAGCTCACGGTCGTCGCGGCCGACCGGGACCTGCCGGCAGACGTAGCTGACATCGAGCTCCGTCAGTCGCTGCCTGACACGCCGGGAGGCGGGGCACCACTCAGTCTGGAAGAGCTCGGGCAGCTGCGCCCTGTCGAGATCGTCTGTGAGCATGACAACATCCTATCACAACTATACCGTTGTGAAGTAGAAAGGGTTGTCAAACACCGACGGGTTGCGAGCAGTGTGAGAGGACCCAGGATGCTCCGCGCCGATCAGGCCTCCAGGAAGAGCACGACTCCGAACAGGCCCACGTCGTCACCGCCCCGATCCCAGCCGCCGCGGATCACGGCTCTGCAGGTTGCCACGCCCTGCTCCGCACACGCCGCCTCGATCGCGGAACGCAGGGCGGTCGCGTCTTCCAGCCGCAGCCGGCCGACCCGCCTGCCCTCGATCAGAACGGCCACGACATACGTCTCGTAGGGGTCGTCGAGCTCGGGCACGAGCTCGGCCACGGCCTCCAGCGCGACCCCGCCGTAGGATCGCCGGCCGCCGCTGAGCGCCAGGAGCTCGTCCTGGTGCGACGCCTCGCCGACCACGCCGATCTCCTGCGTGCCCGCCACGGTGACGGCTCGAACCTCCCCGACGCGACCCCGCTGCTGCTCTCTCGGCACCACCACGGCCTCCTCCCCCAGGAGACCGCGCAGGCGGCCGATGCCGCCGCCGCGCCGGCACCCGAAGCAGAACCACCAGCACCGCTCGCTGTCGACGTGGAGGGAAGGGTGGTGATCGGGATGGAACGGGCACAGGTAGTAGTGGTCGCCCGGTCGGAGCTCGATGCCTGCACGCCGCCACGCATCGGCGAACTCCGTCTGCTCCTGTGTCGTCCGTGCGCCTGCACCGGCGGGGCGCCCCGCACGCCGGTGATCCATGTCCCCCACGGCGAGAACGCGCACCCACGACGGCAACGACACCGCCTCGCGCTCGTCCGGGCTGCACCCCGGCACCCACGCATAGCACCCGCCCGAGGCGTGCACGCTCGGCGGGACGACGATCGTCCCCCGCTCGCCCTTCAGCTCCAGGCCCGGCGCCAGGACAGCCGACGGCACCTCGTCCGTCACCGCGAACCACACGTGCCGGCCACCCCCGCCGCTCCGCGCCTCGACCGTCACCGGCAGCGTTCCCCAACGGCGCTCGAGCGCACGCAACACCTCGTCACCGCCACTGCGGGGGTCTACGTCCAGCACGGCGACACCCGAGACCCGGCCTGTGGCGACGGCAACATTCGCATCGGGCCAGCGCCCCCACCAGGTCGCCACCTGCTCGGCGGAGGCCGCCTCGCTCATGCTTGCCTCCCAACGCGTGCGCGGATGCTTCGCGACAGCCGGGCAGTCACGACGCCCGCACGAGCACCGGCCGTCGCGGAGCGTGTGCACGGGAACCACCGACCAGCCACGCGCCGCGTACGACCGAGCCGCGCTGGCGACGTCGGCGCCCATGGGCTAGAGCCGGCGGCGCAGCCGGTAGAGTTCGAGCGCGTCGGCGATGTCGCTGATGGAGAGGATCCCGGCCAGCCGCCCGTCGGCGTCGAGCACCAGCCCGCGGTTGACGCCGCTCTGCTGGATCTCGGCGAGCGCCTGAGCGGCCTCTTCGTCCTCCCGCAACAGCGGCACGCGTTCGAGCGGCACCATGCAGTCCTGCACGGTGCGCTCGTCCCAGTCCTCCCGGGGGACCTCGGCCACGCGGGAGAACGGCACGAGCCCGACCGGGCGGCCGTCCTCGACCACCGGGTAGGTCGTGTACGTCCGGTTGCCGATCACCTCGTCGACGAGCCGGCCGAGCGGCAGCTGCGGCGCGACCGTCACGGGATCGGGGGTCATCAGGTCGAGCACGTGGACGCCGGCGAGCGCCTGCCTGGCGATGATCCAGCGGGCTTCCGCGGTCGCGGCCTGCAGCAGGAACCAGCCGATGAACGCGAACCACGCGCCGGTGAAGGCCCCCTGCAGCACGAACAGGGCGATGCCGCCGCCGATCAGCCCGTAGGCGAGCGCGCGGGCCACGACCGTCGCGCTGGTCGTCGCCCCGGTGAGGTCGCCGGAGCGCATCCAGAGAAGCGAGCGCAGCACACGTCCGCCGTCGAGGGGGATGGCGGGCAGCATGTTGAAGAGGAGCAGGACGGCGTTCGTGTAGCCGAGCCAGGCCACCACTCCGTCCGCGGCCTCCGGGAGCGGCAGCGCGACGGCGGCCGTCCCGAAGAGGATTGCGAGCGCGAGCGACACGAGCGGCCCCGCGACCGCGATCCGGAACTCCGCGCCGGCGCTCGGCATGTCGCCCTTGAAGCGTGCTACCCCGCCGAACAGCCAGAGCGTGATGCCGTCGATCTCGACCTGCTCCCGCCGCGCCTGGAGCGCGTGGCCGAACTCGTGCAGGAGCAACGAGAGGAAGAAGACGAGCGCGGCCACGACCGCCATCGCCATGTACGCACCCGTCCCGAGGCCCGGGTTGGTGGACGGGAAGACCGCCGCCGCGAGCGTCCACGTGATCAGCGCGAAGACGACGAGCCAGCTCCAGTTTACGCCGACCCTGATGCCTGCGATACGACCGACGGAGAACGTGTCTCCCATACCGTCAGGGTAGATCCGCGCGTCGCCCCCGCGCCGGGCATTGCCGGGCAGATGCTAGAGGCCGACGTAGTTCTCGGCCAGCGAGCGTCGCGGCCGCGCGCGAGCTGGTCACGTAGCGCAGCTGCGACAGCTGCAGCTTCTGATCGAACGGCTCGTCGCTCGGGCGGCCGGTGGAGCATCGTGGTCATCCACCAGCGAGAAGTGCTCGGCGCGCCAGACGCGGCGCAGGCAGGTCGCCGAGTACGCGTCGAGCAGCGTCTCGGCTGCCGTCGCGTACCAGCGACGAGCGCGCTCGGCGAGCACCTGGACGTCCGCGATCGCGAGGTTGAGGCCCTTCGCGCCCGTCGGCGGCACGATGTGGGCCGCATCGCCGGCGAGGAAGAGGTGCCCGTAGCTGCATCGGCTCGGTGACGAAGCTGCGCATCGGCGTGATCGCCCTTCTCGAGCACCGGCCCCTCCGCGAGCGTCCAGCCGTCGCAGGCCGAGCCGGATCGTGGAGCTCCTCCCAGATCCGCTCGTCGGGCCAGTCCGCGATGTCCTCGTCCGGGTCGCACTGGATGTAGAGGCGGCTCAGCTTCGGCGAGCGCAGGCTGAGGAGCGCGAACCCGCGCTCGTGGTGCGCGTAGATCGAGCTCGTCGTTCGACGGCGCGACCGCGGCCAGGATGCCGAGCCAGCCGAACGGGTAGTCGCGCGACGAACGTCCGTCAGGACGCCCGCGCGGGATCGCTGGGCGGCTGACGCCGTGGAAGCCGTCGCACCCCGCGATGACGTCGCACTCGAGCTCGTGCGCCTCGCCGCTCGTGGCGTGAAGAGGACGCGCGGCCGGTCGGACTCGAGCTCCTCGACGCCGCACGTCGTCGACCTCGAAGAGGAGCGCGCGCCCGGTCTCGAGGCGCGCGGCGATCAGGTCCTTCGACGACCTCGGTCTGCCCGTAGATCGTGATCGTCTTGCCGCCCGTCAGCTCGCTCATGTCGATGCGGTGACGCTCGCCGGCGAACTGCAGCTCGATGCCGTGGTGGACGAGCCCTTCGCGCGTCCATCCGGTCGCCGACGCCCGCGTCGCGTGAGGAGGTCGACCGACCCCTGCTCGAGCACGCCGGCGCGGACGCGGGCCTCGACGTACGTCGCGGGTCGCGGTTCTCGAGCACACCGACTCGATCCCCGCGCGGTGGAGCAGCTGGGCGAGCATCAGCCCGGCAGGCCCGGCGCCGACGATCGCCACCTGTGTGCGCGTCGTCCTCTCACGCGCTCTCACGTCCGATCGAAGAGCGCGGCCTGGCCCTGCCCGACGCCGACGCACATGCGTCGCGAGGCCGTAGCGCCCGCCGCGGCGACGGAGCTCGTGCAGCAGCGAGACGACGAGGCGGGCGCCGCTCATGCCGAGCGGGTGCCCGATCGCGATCGCGCCGCCGTTCACGTTCACCTTCTCCTCGTCGAGGCCGAGCTCGCGGACGACGGCGAGCGCTCTGCGACGCGAACGCCTCGTTGAGCTCGACGAGGTCGATGCTCGTCGACGCTCGACGCCCGTGCGCGTCGAGCAGCTTGCGCACCGCGGGGATCGGGCCCGATGCCCATCACGGCCGGGTCGACGCCGGCCACGGCCGAGCCGGCGAACGCGCCGAGCGGCTCGATCCCGAGCGCCCGCGCCCGCTCCTCGCTCGCGATCACGAGCGCGGCCGCGCCGTCGTTGATCCCGCTCGCGTTGCCCGCCGTGACGGTGCCGCCCGCCGGAAGGCGGGCTTGAGCGACGCGAGCTTCTCGAGCGTCGTCTCGGGACGCGGATGCTCGTCGTGCTCGAGCTCGCCCGCCGGCACGAGCTCGTCGGCGAAGCCGCCCGGCTGCGTGCGCCGCGGCCCAGCGCGCGCTGCGAGCGAGCGCGAACGCGTCCTGATCCTCGCGCGAGACGCCCCAACGCTCGGCCACGTTCTCGCCCGTCTCCCCCATCGACTCGCGCGCGAGTAGCGCTCCTCGTAGCGCGGGTTGACGAACCGCCAGCCGAGCGTCGTGTCGTGGAGCGTGCGGTCGCCGCGCGCGTACGGCGCGTCCGGCTTGCGCGGTGACGAGCGGCGCGCGCGTCATCGACTCGACGCCGCCGGCGACGAACAGGTCGCCGTCGCCGGCGATCACCGCGTGGCAGGCGCCGACGACCGCGCTCGAGACCCGAGGCGCAGAGCCGGTTGACCGTGACGCCCGCCGACGCGAGTCCGGCAGCCCCGCGAGCAGCGCGGCGAACCGCGCGACGTTGCGGTTGTCCTCGCCCGCCTGGTTCGCGCAGCCGAGCCAGACGTCCTCGATCTCCGCCGCCGGCACGCCGGCCCGCTCGACCGCGGCCGCGACCGCGAGCGCCGCGAGATCGTCGGGGCGGACGGCGGCGAGGCCGCCGCCGTAGCGACCGACGGGCGTCCGCACCGCGGAGAGGATGACCGCGCGCGTCACGGCCGTGCCCCGTGGACGGTCACGGCCGCGCCGCCGTCTGGGT
>CAVSUK010000007.1:0-41657 GCA_963731095.1 uncultured Gaiellaceae bacterium | reverse complement strand
CGGTGACGGGCTCGTGGCCCCGCCCCCGCTGGTACACGACGAACATGTGGGGCCGCCCGCTCGACACGGCCATGATGGACCCCTGGTTCCGCGAGCAGTTCAGCGACGCGCACGCGATCGTCGTATCCGACCAGGAGCGCGCCGGGCTCGACATCCTGACGACGGGCGACTACCACCTCGACGAGGACGTTGCCGGCCGCTCGTGGCATCACTACCCGCTGCAGCGCTGGAAGGGCTTCGAGCACGAGGAGCTGCAGACCCGGAACACCCGCTCGCCGCTGCTCGCCTATCCGGTCGGGACGATGCTCGACTCGATCTACAAGACGTGGCGCTGGCCCAGGGTGGTCGACAAGGTGGAGCACGACCCGAAGAACCCGCTCGAGTACGCGAAGATCTGGCGGATCGCGCAGCAGAGTGCCGCGTCGGGCAAGCAGATCAAGTTCGGGACGTGCTCGGCGCAGGTGCTGGCCTTCTTCCTCGACAGCCACACGGATCACTACGACCTCGACGACAAGATGCAGGTGACCTGGGACATGGCCGAGGCGATGAACCTCGAGCTGCGCCAGCTCGCCGCCTCGGGCTGCAAGGTGATCCAGATCGAGGAGCCGACGCTCCACTTCATGGCCTGCTACTACCCGAACGAGACGAAGCTGCTCGACTTCCTCGTCGACTGCTTCAACCGCGAGATCGAGGGCCTCGACGACGTCGAGGTCTGGATCCACACCTGCTGGGGCAACCCGAACATGCAGAAGGTGTTCACCGACGAGTCGTACGCGAACTCGGTCGAGATCTACCTCGAGCGCCTGAAGGGCGACGTCTGGACCGTGGAGGCGACCGAGAACGACCTCAGGGAGCTGCCGCTCTTCGCCCCCTACAAGGACTCGCTGAAGAAGAAGGTCGCGGTCGGCGTCGTCAGCCACCGAACGCTGCAGGCCGACTTCCCGGACGTCGTCGCCGACCGGGTGCGCCGAGCGCTCGAGCACATCCCGGCCGACAAGCTGGTCCTTTCCACCGACTGCGGGTTCGGCCGCCAGGGCTTCAACCGCCATCTCGCGTTCTACAAGGCGGCCGCGATCCCGCAGGCGCGCAACATCGTCCTGCAGGAGCTGGGGGTCGAGCCCCGCTACATCGCAGCACAGGACGAGGGCCTCGCCTGGGACCAGCTTCCGGACGACGAGCCGTTCACCCACTTCAAGCCGCTTCGCTGAGAGGAACAACCCACATGAGCCAACCCCGCTTCTCCGTCTCCGAGTTCAGCACCATGCCGCTCTCCTTCGAGGAGGATCTCGCCGCCTATGCGGCGGGGGGCTCGGAGGGGATCGGCCTGGCCGAGGCGAAGCTGCCCGAGGGCCGCGACGACGAGTCGCTCGCGAAGCTGCGGGCGTCCGGTCTGAAGGCCACGATCTGCCTGCCGACGGGGCTCTCGGTGCTGCCGCTGCCGCCGTTCCCCGGCCCCGAGGACCCGGAGGAGCGAGTGGCGTCGCTCTGCGCCTCGGTGCGGCGGCTCGCGGCGTTCGAGCCGGAGACCGTGCTGTGCCTCACGGGCCCGGTGGGCGACCGCGACCCGAAGGAGGCGCGGAAGATCGTGATCGAAGGGCTGCGCGACGTCGCCCGCACCGCGCAGGAGGTCGGCGTCCGCGTCGCGCTCGAGCCGATCCATGCCTCCGCGCGCGACGACTTCACGATGGTCGACAACATCCCCGACGCCGTCGACCTGGTCGAGGAGGTGGGCCTGCCGATGGGGGTCATCTTCGACACGTGGCACCTGTGGGACACGCCGGACGTGCTCGACCACATCCGTGCGCACGCGCACCGCTTCCCTGCCGTGCACGTGAACGACTGGCGTGACCCGACCCGCGGCTGGGACGACCGGGCGCTGCCAGGGGAGGGGATCATGGATCTCCCCGCCATCTTCGGGGCGCTCGAGGCGGGCGGCTTCGACGGCTGGTACGAGATGGAGATCTTCTCGACCGAGACGTACCCGGACTCGCTGCTCAAGCTCGACCCGGCCGAGCTCGTGCGCCGCGGCAAGGAAGGGTTCCTGAAGGCCTGGGAGGCACGGCACCCGTAGGTGCGAGGCGTGCCTCGCCCGTCAGCGGAGGGCGAACGGCGGCAGGACGACGCGCGCGGCGCACCCCGTGTCGAGCCCTGCCGCCGTGCCCCGGGCGAGGAACCGGTTCGCGAGCGCGGACATGCACGCGTTCTGCACGACGCCGTGGCCCATGCCCCGGGCAACGACGACGCGCGCGTTCGGCATCGCCCGCTCGATGCCGGCGACGTTGCGGGGCGGGTCCTGCGGATCGGCGTCGCCGGCGAGCACGAGCACCGGCACGTCGGAGCGGACGCGCGTCCCCGCGTCGGCCGGGACGACTCCGCGCGGGATGCTGGCGCAGGCGGTCGCAAAGCTCTCCGCGTCGGCGAGCCGCGTCGGTCCGAGGTAGCTGCCCTTGCCCAGGCGGGCCGTAGCCGCCTGGCGGAAGCGCGCCCAGGGCTCGCTGCAGACGATCGACCAGTACATCACGAGGCGGGCGCCTTCCTGCTGCGGCGCCACCTGCGTCGCGTACGCCCGCGCAAGCACGGTCAGGTCGCCGCGTGCTCCCTGGTGCACCGCAAGTGGCAGCTCGGAGGCGCCTTCCGGCGTGCGCGAGAGCTGCTGGATCACGGTCCCTGCGAGCCGTCGCGTCATGCGCACGGTGCCGAGCGGCCCGAGCTGCACGACCTGCGGCTTGCGCTGCAACCGGCCGAGCAGCCGCGCCAGGTCCTTGCCGGGTGACGGGAAGGCCTTTCGGCAGGCGCGGGACGCGGAGCAGCGCTCGAAGATCAGGTCGATCGCCCGCTGGCCGTTTGCGGCCCAGAGCTCGAAGAGAGGCACGTCCACCAGGCTGGCGCCGTCCATGATCGCCGCCCGCACGTGGCCGCCGTGGCGGGCCAGGTACACCTGGAGCGCCGTTGCCCCGTAGGAGCCGCCGTAGAGGTCGATCCGCTCGTAGCCGAGCGCCGCGCGCACCTCGTCCAGGTCGTCCATGGCGACGGCGGTCGTGTAGAAGCGCGGGTCGCCGGCGAGTCCGGCCAGGCAGCCCTTGATGTAGGCGGCGATCGCCGCAGGTGTCGCGGAGGAGATCAGCTGCGGAGGCGCCGGGGGGCATGTGAGCCGGTTCGAGTCGCCCGTGCCGCGTTGGTCGACGAAGACCAGGTCCTGGGTCAGGTTCCGTTGCCTGAAGACGCTCGCCGCGAGGGCCCCGCTGGCGGTCGCCGCCCCGCCCGGCCCGCCGGCGAGGTAGAAGAGCGGCACGCGTGTCGCCGCCTGCCGCGTCGCGGGGACGACCGCGACGCGCAGAGAGATGCGCTTCCCGGCTTGCGCTTCACGGTCTTCCCAGACACCGAGCGTGCCGCAGAGCGCCCGCACCGTTCCGGAGATCGTGCACGGCTCGAGCGGCAGGAGCGGATCCGCACCTGCGCCGCCCGCGCCCATCAGCATCAGCGCCGCCAGCGCCGCGACCATGTATCGCACCAGGCCATCGTCGCCGGCGTGTCTCCGTCGGGCATCGGGCGAAGCTCCCCGTCCTCGTGCGGGCGACTACGGAACCGCGGTCAGGGGATTGCCTCCACGAGCCGGAACGTCTCGCAGACGAGTACCGTCTCGTCGTCGATCGGCACCCGCCGCAGCCGGCCCGGAATGCCGAACTCGGCGAGCGGCAGATCCTGGGTGCGCATGTGTCGATCCGCGAGCGCCGTACGATGGCGGCGTGCACGACTACGTGATCGTGGGCGCGGGGACGGCGGGGTGCGTGCTCGCGGCACGCTTGACCGAGGACCCCGACGTCAGCGTGCTGCTGCTCGAGGCGGGCCCGAAGGGGGGCAAGCTCGAGATCCGCATTCCGGCTGCCTTCTCGAAGCTCTTCCGCTCCAACGTCGACTGGGGTTACGACACCGCGCCCCAGGCGGCGCTCGACGAGCGTGAGATCGTCTTCCCGCGCGGCAGGGTGCTGGGCGGCTCCGCCGCGATCAACGCGATGATGGTGCTGCGCGGCCACCCGGCCGACCAGGCCGCGTGGGGGGTGCCGGGCTGGGGCTTCGACGATGTCGCGCCCGCCTACGAGCGGAGTCGCGGCTCGTTCCCGCTGGCCGCGTTGCGGGAGCCCTCGCCGTTGACCGGCGCGTTCGTCGACGCCGCGGTCGCCTCCGGCATCCACCACTGCCCCGATCTGAACGGGGACGATCCGAGGGGCGTCGGAATGGTGCCCGTCTCGCAACGGAACGGACGTCGCTTCTCCGTCGCAGACGGATACCTGAAGCCGGCCCGGCGCCGGCCCAACCTCACGGTCGTCACGGGCTGCCACGTGACGCGCGTGCTCCACGAGCGCGGGGTCGCGGTCGGCGTGGCGTACCTCGCCGGAGGCGAGGAGGAGGAGGCGCAGGCCGGGCGCGAGGTGATCCTCGCGGCGGGCACGGTCAACACACCGCAGCTCCTGCTCCTCTCCGGCATCGGGCCGCGCGGAGGAGCTGGAGCGCCACGGCATCGACGTGGCCCACCACCTCCCGGGCGTCGGCCGCAACCTGCTCGACCACCTCGCGAACGGCATCCTCGTGCGCACCCGCGGCGTCGAGACGCTGTACAGCGCCGAGTCCCTCCCGAACCTGGTGCGCTGGCTCGCCGCCGGCCGGGGGCCGCTCACCTCGAACGTCGCCGAGGCGGTCGCCTTCGTGAAGACCGATCCCGCGCTCGAGGCTCCCGACCTGGAGCTGCTCTTCGCGCCGGTGCTCTTCGAGGAGGAGGGTCTGCAGAAGCCGTCCGCCCACGGCTTCACGGTCGCGTCGATCCTGCTGCAGCCGCGCAGCGTCGGCGAGGTGCGGTTGCGCTCGGCCGACCCGCTGGCGGCGCCCGTGATCGATCCCCGCTACCTCTCGGACGAGAGCGGCGAGGACGTCCGCGTTCTGGTGCACGGCGTGCGGCTCGCGCGGGAGATCGCCGCCACCGAGCCGCTCGCCCGCTACGTCGAGGAGGAGCTCCTGCCCGGGGCGGAGGCGCTGGACGACGAGGCGCTCCTCGCCCACCTGAGAGCGCGGAGCCAGACCCTCTACCACCCCGTCGGCACCTGCCGGCTCGGGCTCGACGACGACGCCGTCGTCGACCCGGAGCTGCGGGTGCGGGGCATCGACCGGCTGCGGGTGATCGACGCGTCCGTGATCCCGCGTCTCCCGCGCGGTCACACGAACTGGCCCACGGTGATGGTCGCCGAGCGCGGTGCCGAGATCGTCGCGGCCGCCGGTCGCCCGTAGGCCGATGCCGAGAGCCCTTGTGACACTGTGTCACAAGGAGGTTGATGGCCGGCCCCGTTCGTCGCGTATGCAGGCGACCACAGGGCGGCCACGGCACCTCGCCCGACCCGTCGGAGTTCGTGTTTCGGAAGGGAGGGGGCACAGGGAACCGTAGGTTCCCGGTTTCAGGTGTTCTCGCGATCGGGAATCGGCGTGTGAGCGGATTCCCGGTCTGCGGGCTAACAGATTCGCGGCAGCGGGTCGCCGACGAGCATGTCGACGATCCGGGAGCCGCCGAGCGAGGTGTCGAGCAGGACGAAGCCCTCCGCCTCCGCCCGCACCTCGCCGACGAGCGCGGCGTCTCGGCCGAGCGGGTGGCTGCGCAGCGCTGCCAGCGCGGCATCGGCGGCGTCCGGCGCGACGACGGCGATCAGCTTGCCCTCGTTCGCGACGTAGAGCGGGTCGATGCCGAGGATCTCGCACGCCGCGGTCACGGCGGGCCGGACGGGCAGGGAGGCCTCGTCGAGGACGACGTTCAGGCCGGCCGCGGCGGTGAGCTCGTTCAGGGCCGTGGCGAGCCCGCCGCGCGTCGGGTCGCGCATCCAGCGCAGCCCGTCGCCGAGGGCGACGAGCGCGGCCGCCAGCTCGTGGACGGCGGCGGTGTCGCTCTCGATCTCGGCCTCGAGCTGGAGGTCGCCGCGGGCGACCATGACGGCCATGCCGTGGTCGGCGAGCGTGCCGGAGAGCAGCACCCGGTCGCCTGCCTTCACGCGCTCCGGCCCGAGCTCGACACCGTCGGCGAGCGAGCCGACGCCGCTCGTCACGACGTAGAGGCCGTCCGCCTTGCCACGCTCGACGACCTTCGTGTCGCCGGCGGCTATCGCAACGCCCGCGGCCCTCGCCGCCGCGCCCATCGAGGCGGCGATGCGTCGCAGGCTCGCGACGGGAAAGCCTTCCTCGATCACGACGCCGGCCGTCAGCCACTGCGGCCGGGCGCCGACCATCGCCAGGTCGTTCACGGTGCCGTTGACTGCGAGCTCGCCGATGTCGCCGCCGGGAAACTCGAGCGGGTGCACGACGTAGGCGTCGGTCGTCAGCGCGAGGCGGCCCGCACCCGCGACGACGGCCGCGTCGGCGAGCGGCGCGAGGACGTCGTTGCCGAGCTCCTGCAGGAACAGGCCCTCGACGAGGTCCCGGGTCGCCTTGCCGCCGGCGCCGTGCGCGAGCGTGACGAGCTCGTCGCGCACGACCGCCCGTCTACGTCGCAACCGGCTCCTCCGCGGGGCGCCTCTGCCGGCCGTAGGCGTAGAAGGCCGCGCAGGCGCCCTCGCTCGAGACCATGCACGTGCCGAGCGGGCGCTCGGGCGTGCACGCGGTCCCGAAGACGCCGCACTCCCACGGCTTGATCTGCCCCGTCAGCACCTCGCCGCAGCGGCACGCCTTCGGATCCTCGATGCGGGCGCCCGGCAGCGTGTAGAGCCGCTCTGCGTCCCAGTCGGCGAAGGCCGGCCGGATCCGCAGCGCGCTGCGGGGGAGGGCGCCGAGGCCGCGCCATTCGAAATCCTCCCGCAGCTCCATCGTCTCGTCGATCGCGGCGAGGGCACGGGCGTTGCCCTCGGGCCGGACGACGCGGGTGTACTGGTTCTCGACCTCGCAGCGCCCTTCCGTGCGCTGGCGCAGCAGCATCGCCATCGCCTGCAGCAGGTCGACCGGCTCGAAGGCGGAGACGACCACGGGGCGGCCGTACTCCTCGGGGATGAAGCGGTAGGCCTCCGTGCCGATCACGGTGGAGACGTGGCCGGGGCCGATGAAGGCGTCGACCTGCAGCCCGGGCGTCTCCAGGATGGCGCGCAGCGGCGGCTCGATCGTGACGTGGTTGCAGAAGACCGCGAAGTTCGGTGTCTGCTGGGCACGGGCGCGGAGCAGCGTCACGGCCGTGGCCGGCGCCGTCGTCTCGAAGCCGATCGCGAAGAAGACCACGCGGCGGTCGGGCAGCTTCGCGGCGAGTGCGAGCGCGTCGAGCGGCGAGTAGACCATGCGCACGTCGGCGCCGCGTGCCTTTGCCTCGAGCAGCGAGCCGCGCCCGCCGGGGACGCGGAGCATGTCGCCGAAGGTCGCGAGGGTGACCCCGTCCTCCTCGGCGATCGCGATCGCGTCGTCGACCCGTCCCATCGGGATCACGCACACCGGGCAGCCGGGTCCGTGCACGAGCTCGACCTCGGGCGGCAGCAGGTCCTCGAGCCCGTGCCGGTAGATCGCGTGCGTGTGGCCGCCGCACACCTCCATGACCCGCACCGTCTCGCCGGGCCGCACGAGCGAGGTGATCTCGGCGGCGAGCCCTCGTGCGAGCTCGGCCGAGCGGTACTCGTCGACGTACCTCACGACACCGCCGCGCCCACATCCGGGGGCGCCGACGAGACTTCGTGGCACTGTGTCACCTGCGCCTCCTCGTCCGTGCGCTCGAGGCGCTCGAGCGCGATGCCCGCGTGGCAGAGCAGCACGTCGCCGGGGGCGGCGCCGGGTACGAGGTCGATCGCCACGCGCTCCTCCTCGCCGGCGACCCGGACGATGGCCTCCGCGCCGACCTTCGCGACGACCACGGCCTCGACGGCCTCGTCCGAGCAGGTGATGCAGCGCTCCTCGCCCGGGCCTCCTCACACCGCTCCCTGTCTCAGCTCGTCGAGCTCCCGCTGCAGGTCGGCGCCGCGCTCGAGCAGCGCCAGGGTCTCGCGGGCGTCGTCCTCGTCGATGCGCGCCAGCGCGAAGCCGACGTGGATCAGCACCCAGTCGCCCACCTCGATCGGCGCCGCCGGATCGTCGACGAGCGCAATGCTGACGTCGCGCCGCACGCCGGAGATGTCGACCTTCGCGAGACCCACCTCGCGGTCGACCAGCTCGATCACCTGTCCGGGAATCCCTAGGCACATCGTGACATCCTCGCAGCTGCGACAGCCGCCTGACCGTAGCTCACGCCGCCGTCGTTCGGTGGGACGAGACGGTGCGAGAGCACGCGAAGCCCTTCGCTTTCGAGCCGGTGCCGGAGCGACTCCGTGAGGCGCAGGTTCTGGCAGCTTCCGCCCGAGAGCACGACCGTCCCCGGCGAGCCGGCCTCCAGGCAGGCGGCGGCGAACGCGGCCGCGACGCCCTCGTGGAAGGCCGCTGCGATCTCGGCGCGTGGGCGGCCCGCTGCGAGATCGTCGTGCGCCCGGGCGACCAGGTCGGTGCCGACGATGGTCCCGCCGATCGTCCTGCACTCGTAGGGCGCCGACGCCGCATCGCCTGCCAGGTGCTCCAGCTCGATGGCCGCCTGGCCCTCGTAGCTGACCTGCTCACGCACGCCGAGCAGCGCCGCCACCGCGTCGAACAGGCGGCCTGCTCCCGACGAGAGGGGGGCGTTCACCTTCAGGCTCTCGCGCACGAGCGGCCAGCGCTCGAACGGCACCGGCCGTCCCGCCTGCTCGAGATAGGCGGCGGCCATGCGCCACGGCTCGCGGATCGCCGCCTCGCCGCCCGGCAGCGGCACCGCCTCGAGGTGTGCGATCCGCTCGAACCCGTCCAGGTCGCACCGCAGGAGCTCCCCGCCCCACAGCGTCCCGTCCGTGCCGAAGCCGGTGCCGTCGAGCACGACCGCGAGCGCCGGCGCCCGTCTCCCCGTGCTCGGCCAGGCAGGCGGCGGCATGAGCGTGGTGGTGCTGCACCTCGACGACGGGCAGGCCCTGCTCCCACGCCCACTTCGTGGCCATGTACTCGGGGTGCAGGTCGCACGCGACCGCGGCCGGCTCCACGCCGAGCATGTCGAGGTAGAGCGCCAGGTCGGCGCGAAACGCGCGGAAGGCGGCCTCGCCGTCCAGGTCGCCGAGATGGGGGGAGAGGAACGCCTCCGCCCCCCTGGCCACGCAGAACGTGCTCTTCAGCTCCGCGCCGGCCGCCACGATCGCCGCGTCCGTCGCTTCGGGAAGCGGCAGCGCTCCCGGCACGTGCCCGCGCGAGCGCCGCAGCGGAAATGCCGCCCGGACGACGGAGTCCTCGCAGCGGCGGTGTATCGGCCTGTCGTGCGAGAGGAAGGCGTCGGCGATCCCCTCCAGGCGGTGTCGCGCGTCCTCGTCGTCGATCGCGATGGGCTCGTCGGTGCGGTTCCCGCTTGTCATCACGAGCGGCCTGCCGACGTCGTGGCAGAGAAGGTGGTGCAGCGGCGTGTACGGCAGCATCAGCCCCAGCCACGGCGAGCCGGGCGCGATCGAGGGAGCGAGCGTCGCTCCGTCACGACGCCGCACGAGCACGATCGGGCGTGCGGGGCTCTCGAGCAGTGCCCGTTCCTCCGCCGAGAGCTCTGCCAGCGCGCCCGGGTCGGCCGTCATCACCGCAAGCGGCTTCTCCTCGCGGAGCTTGCGCGACCGCAGGCGTGCGACCGCCTTCTCGTCGGTCGCGTCGCAGGCGAGGTGATAGCCGCCGAGCCCCTTCACGGCCACGATGCGCCCTGCGCGCAGCAGCCCCACCGCCTCCTCCAGCGGCAGCGAGAGACGCGGCCCGCAGTCCGGGCACGCCGTCGGCTCGGCGTGGAAGCGACGGTCGGCCGGGTCCTCGTACTCGCGGCGGCAGGCGGCGCACAGCGGAAACCCGGCCATCGTCGTGCTGGGGCGGTCGTACGGGACGGCGGTGACGATGGTGAAGCGCGGCCCGCAGTTCGTGCAGTTCACGAACGGGTAGCGGTAGCGGCGGTCGGCAGGATCGAAGAGCTCGCGCAGGCAGTCGTCGCAGGTGGCGGCGTCGGGCGGGATCAGGGTCGGCCGGCCCGCGGGCGCGTCCGTCGCTCGCGACGATCGCGAAGCCCGTGTCCGGCCGCACCGGGCACGAGGTCGCGACGATCTCGTCGACGCGGGCGAGCGCCGGAGCCTCCGCGACGAGCGCTGCCGAGAACTCCTCCAGCGACGCGACGTCGCCCTGCGCCTCGATCAGCACGCCGTCCGCGTCGTTGAGCACGAAGCCCGTCAGCCCGTGCCTCGCGGAGAGCCGGTGCACGAACGGCCTGAAGCCGACCCCCTGCACCACCCCCCGCACGCGCAGGCGCTTCCGCTCGACGGCCTCGATTCGCGCCACGTCCCAAGGCTGCCCGGTCCGGGCAGGACCCGCAACGGGTGGGCCGCTGACGGGACTGCGGCATTCCCGTACCGTCCGGGGGAGGCTGTACCGATGACAGCGTGCTCGTCAGAATCCACGCTGATGCTGATGCCGCTTGCATGAGGAGCCCTTTCTGACAGACCATCGCGCGTAACGATCGACCTGGACGGCCTGGACGCCCTCGTGGGTGCGCTCCGCGATCGCGGCTATCCAGGTGATCGGGCCGACGCGGCGGGAGGGCGCCATCGTCTACGAGGAGATCGCCTCTGCCGACGAGTTGCCGGCCGGCTGGACGGAGATCCAGGAGGCCGCCACCTACCGGCTCGAGCGGCGCGACGACGAGGCGCGCTTCGGCTACCCGGTCGGCCCGCAGTCGTGGAAGCGCTACCTGATGCCCGCGCGGGTGCGCCTGTGGCAGGCGCGCAAGCGCGACGGCGCGCCGCCGGAGATCGTCGAGGAGCCGGCGCCCGAGCGGCCGTTCGCCCTGCTCGGCGTGCGCTCCTGCGACCTCCACGCGATCGCGGTGCAGGACCGTGTCTTCCTCGAGGGCGCCTACGTCGACCGCGACTACGCCGGCCGCCGCGAAGGGGCCTTCCTGGTGGCCGTCAACTGCGGCACGCCCGGCGGCACCTGCTTCTGCGTGTCCATGCAAACCGGACCTCGCGCCGAGAGCGGCTACGACCTGGCGCTCACCGAGCTGCTCGACGGGGAGCATCGCTTCCTCGTGGAGGCCGGCTCCGAGCGCGGCGCCGAGGTGCTCGCGGCCCTCCCGGGCGTCGATGCGACATCCGGCGACGTCGACGCCGCGCTGCGCGTCACCGACGAGGCGATCGGGAAGATGGGCCGCGCTGTCGAGTCGGGCGACCTGCGCGACCTGCTCGCGCGCAACGTGAACCATCCGCGCTTCGCCGACGCGGGGGAGCGGTGCCTCACCTGCGGCAACTGCACCCTCGTCTGCCCCACCTGCTTCTGCACGTCCGTGGAGGACGTGAACGTGCTCGAGGACGGCGCCGCCGAGCGGTGGCGCCGCTGGGACTCCTGCTATTCCGTCGACTACTCGTACATCCACGGCGGTGCCGTTCGCCCCTCCTCGCGGGCCCGCTACCGCCAGTGGCTCACCCACAAGTTCGGCACCTGGATCGACCAGTTCGGCACGTCGGGGTGCGTCGGCTGCGGCCGCTGCGTCACCTGGTGCCCGGTCGGGATCGACGTGACGGAGGAGCTGGCGGCGATCCGTGCGGCCGACGGGGAGGTCGATCATGCAAACGCTTGACGAGATCGTCGCCGAGAGCCCGGTGTTCCAGGGCCTCGAACCGGACGCAGCTGCAGCTGATCGCAGGCTGCGCGCACAACGTCGCCTTCTTCAAGGGCGAGCGGCTCTTCCGCGAAGGGGACGCTGCGGACACCTTCTATCTCGTCCGCCGGGGCCGGGTCGCCCTGACCACGCACGTTCCCGCGAGGGGCGACGTCACGATCGAGACGGTCGAGCCGGGCGAGGTGCTCGGCTGGTCGTGGCTCTTCCCGCCCTACACGTGGCACTTCGACGCGCGGGCGGTCGAGGACGCCGGCGTCGTCGCCTTCGACGGCGCCTGCCTGCGCGGCAAGTGCGACGCCGACCACGCTCTCGGCTTCGAGCTCATGCGGCGGTTCGCCCAGGTGATGATCGACCGGCTCCAGCACACACGCAGGCTTCTCCTGGACGTCTATGGCGACGGCTCCGACAGCTGAGCTCACGCCCGAGCGGCGCGATGGCGCCCGAGCCCTATCGGGTCGTCTCGCGCGCGCCCGAGACGGCCGACACGTGGACGCTGCTGCTCGAGCCGCTGGGGGCACCCGTCGTCCCCGCGCCGGGCCAGTTCAACATGCTCTACGCGTTCGGGGTGGGGGAGGTGCCGATCTCGACGAGCGCGGCTCCGGAGCCGGGCGGCGAGCTCGTCCACACGATTCGCGCCGTCGGCCCGGTGACGCGGGCGCTGTGCGCCACGGAGCCCGGGGACGTGATCGGCGTCCGCGGCCCGTTCGGCACCACCTGGCCGCTCGAGCAGGCCCGCGGCGGCGACCTCGTGATCGTGGCGGGAGGCATCGGCCTCGCGCCGGTGCGACCGGCCATCTACCACGCCCTCACCCATCGCGACGACTACGGGTCCTTCTGCCTCCTGGTCGGCGCCAGGACGCCCGGCGACCTGCTGTACGTACGCGAGCTCGAGGACTGGCGCGGCCGCTTCGACGTCGAGGTGGGGGTGACCGTCGACAGCGCCGTCGGCGACTGGCACGGCCGCGTCGGCGTCGTGCCGCGCCTGATCCCCTCTGCCGGCTTCGATCCGGCCGCAGCGACAGCGCTCGTCGTCGGGCCCGAGATCATGATGACCTTCACCGCCAAGGCGCTGCTCGAGCGCGGCATCCCGAAGGACCGCATCTACGTGTCGATGGAGCGCAACATGCGCTGCGGCCTCGGCCACTGCGGCCACTGCCAGCTCGGGCCCGTGCTGATCTGCCGCGACGGCGCCGTGTTCCGCTACGACGAGATGGAAGCCCTGATGGGGGTGAGGGAGCTGTGACCACGGTCGCCACGAAGCCGAAGCTCGCCGTCTGGAAGTTCTCCTCCTGCGACGGCTGCCAGCTCTCCCTGCTCGACTGCGAGGACGAGCTGCTCGCGATCGCAGGCGCGCTCGAGATCGCCTACTTCCCCGAGGCGACGAGCGCCGAGGTGGAGGGGCCTTACGACATCTCGCTCGTGGAGGGCTCGGTCACGACCCCGCACGACGTCGAACGCATCCGGGAGATCCGCGAACAGTCGGCCCTGCTCGTCACGATCGGCGCCTGCGCGACTTCGGGCGGCATCCAGGCGCTGCGCAACTTCGCCGACGTGAAGGAGTGGATCCCGATCGTCTACGCGAGCCCCGAGTACATCACGACGCTCGAGACCTCGACACCCATCGCCGACCACGTCACGGTCGACCTGGAGCTGCGCGGTTGCCCCATCTCCAAGGCGCAGCTCGTCGAGACCGTGCTCGCGCTGCTCCACGGTCGTCGGCCGAACCTCGCCTCGACGAGCGTCTGCTTCGAGTGCAAGGCGCGGGGCACGACCTGCGTGATGGTCGCGCACGGGACGCCCTGCCTCGGGCCGGTCACGCACGGGGGCTGCAACGCGATCTGCCCGGCCTACAACCGTGGCTGCTACGGCTGCTTCGGCCCCATGGAGAGCCCGAACGTGCCCGCGCTCGCGGCGCAGTGGAAGGCGCTCGGCGTCGACGACGACGGCATCCTTCGCGCCCTGAGAACCTTCAACGCCAACGCCGAGGAGTTCCGGGAGGCGAGCCTGAAGCATGAGTGACGAGCGCGAGACGCGGGAGATCCGCACCGACTACCTGGCGCGCGTGGAGGGCGAGGGGGCGATGCTCGTGCGCCTGCGCGGCGACGAGCTCGAGGAGGTGCAGTTCAAGATCTTCGAGCCGCCCCGCTTCTTCGAGGCGCTGCTCCGCGGCAGGCAGTTCACCGAGGCGCCGGACATCACGGCCCGCATCTGCGGCATCTGCCCGATCGCGTACATCGCGAGTGCGTGCAACGCGATGGAGGCGGTCTGCGGGATCGAGCTGCCCGAGCAGGTGCGCCTGCTGCGGCGGCTCATCTACTGCGGCGAGTGGATCGAGAGCCATGTGCTGCACACGGCGATGCTGCACGCGCCCGATTTCCTCGGGTACGACGGCGCCATCGAGCTGGCGCGCGACCGGCGCGACCTCGTCGAGATGGCGCTGCGGCTGAAGAAGGCGGGCAACGAGCTGATGCGCGTCGTCGGCGGACGCGAGGTGCACCCGATCAACCTGCGCGTGGGAGGCATGTACAGGTCGCCGTCGCGAGCCGAGCTCGAGGCACTCGTGCCGGAGCTCGAGTGGGCGCGTGACGCCGCGGTCGAGTTCACCCGGCTCGTGGCCGGCTTCGACTTTCCCGACTTCGAGCAGGACTACGCGTTCGTGGCGCTGCGCCAGCCCGGCGAGTACGCGATCGAGCGGGGGCGCATCGTCACGAGCACCGGGCTCGACATCGCCGTCTCCGAATACGAGCAGCACTTCACCGAGACCCATGTGGAGCGCTCGAACGCGCTGCACTCGACGCTCGCCGGCGTCGGCAACTACCTCGTCGGCCCGCTCGCGCGGTACGCGCTCAACCAGCGGGAGCTGTCGCCGCTCGCGCGTGAGCTCGCGGCCGAAGTAGGGCTCGGCGAGGTGTGTCGCAACCCGTTTCGCAGCATCGTGGTGCGTGCCGTCGAGACCGTCTACGCGGCAGACGAGGCACTTCGCATCATCGCGCAGTACGAGCCGCCCGACCCGCCGGGCGTGGAGGCGGTTCCGCGCGCGGGCACGGGGCACGGCTGCAGCGAGGCCCCGCGCGGGATCTGCTGGCACCGCTACGAGATCGACGACGCCGGCACCATCCTCGACGCGAAGATCGTGCCGCCGACCTCGCAGAACCAGAAGACGATCGAGGAAGACCTGGTCGGCGTCGTCAAGCAGTCCCTGCACCTTCCGGACGACGAGCTGGCACACCGCTGCGAGCAGACGATCCGCAACTACGACCCCTGCATCTCCTGCGCGACGCATTTCCTCAGGCTCGAGGTCGTGCGCGGATGAGAGCGGCCGCGTGCCTGGGGAGCCGCTATCGCGGCGACGACGCCGTCGGCCCCCTCGTCGCAGACCGGCTCCGCTCGGTCGGCGCCGAGGTGCTCGACTGCGACGACGAGCCGACGAGGCTGCTCGACGCCTGGGCGGGGCTCGACCTCGTCGTGATCGTTGACGCGGTGTCGTCGGGTGCGGTCGGCACCGTCCCGGCGGGCACGGTGCACCGCTTCGACGCCGGGGACGGCCCGCTGCCCCGTGAGCTCGGGCTCGCGTCCACGCACGCCTTCTCCGTCCCCGATGCGCTCGAGCTCGGGCGGACGCTCGGGCGGGCGCCGCGGCGCGTGGTCGTGATCGGGGTCGAGGGGGCGGCGTTCGGGATGGGCGACCCGCTCACGCCGGCGGTGGCGGCGGCTCTGGATGGTGTCGCCGAGGCCGTGCTCGGCGAGCTGGAAGCGGGATAAGCGGATGCACGAGAAGGCGCTCATGGACGACCTGATGGCCAAGATCCTCGAGGTCGCCGACGCGGAGGGCGGCGGGCGCGTGAAGCGGATCCGCGTGCACCTCGGCGCGCTGTCGCATTTCACGTCGGAGCACTTCCGCGAGCACTTCGAGGACGCCGCCCGGGGCACGCTCGCCGAGGGAGCCGAGATCGAGGCCGAGCTCGGCACCGACCTCACCGCTCCGCATGCGACCGGCGTCGTGCTGGAGAGCGTGGAGGTCGAGGTGAGCTCATAGGGGCGAGGCTGTGCCTCGCCCTTGGTGCATCTACGCCTTCGTGTGCCGCAGGTGCGGGCGGCGCGCCCGCTCGACCACGACATCGGCCTGCGGGTGCGGCCTGTGCTGGAGCTGCAGGAAGAGCTTCTGCATCCGCGCGTGGGCGGCGCGGTGCTTCCGCCGGTGGCGCAGCCTCTGCCAGCGCCGGCCCACGTCGTGACGGACGGCGTGGAATCGTGCCTGCGTCCGCTCGCGCAGCGTGCGCGGCTTGCGGTGCGGGATCGGGACACGTGTCACGGGACACCTCCTCTGGGTGCCGGATTCCGCTCCAGTGTCGCCCCAGCCGCCGCCGTTCGAATCGGCGGCTCCACTGAACCTGCTCGGGGTCTTCTACCGACCGGTCAGAACGTCGGGACCGGCAGAAGCGCGGCTCAGGCAGCGTCGCAGCCGGCGAGGTGGTCGTTCACCAGGCCGGCGGACTGCATGAACGCGTACATCGTCGTCGGGCCGACGAAGCGGAAGCCGCGGCGTTTCAGCTCCTTCGAGAGCGCCGTCGACTCGGGTGTCACGGCCGGCACCTCGGCGAACGAGACGGGACGGCGCTTCGGCTGCGGCGGCGCGAACGACCAGACGAGCTCGGATAGCCCGCCCGGCAGCTCGAGCGCCGCCTGGGCGTTCCCGATCGCCGCCTCGATCTTGCCGCGGTGCCGGACGATGCCGGCGTCGCCGAGCAGCCGCTCCACGTCCGGCTCGGCGAAGGCTGCCACGCGTTCCTGCGCGAAGCCGGCGAACGCGTTGCGGAAGCCCTCCCGCTTGCGCAGGATCGTGATCCATGCGAGCCCCGCCTGGAATCCCTCCAGCACGAGCAGCTCGAAGAGGGCGTCGTCGCCCGTCAGCGGCCGCCCCCATTCGCGGTCGTGGTAGCTGATATAGAGCGGGTCGTCGCCGCACCAGGAGCAGCGCGTGAGCCCGTCCTCGCCGGTCAGCAGGTCATCCACCACGCCGTAGTTATAGGTTCGCCGCATGACATTCGAGCTCGACGCGGGGAACGCGGCTGCATATCTCGCCTACCGGGGGCTGGCGCCGCTCGACCCCGCGATCGAGGCCGAAGAGCTGGCGGGAGGGGTGTCGGCATCGGTGATCGCGGTGCGCCACCCCACTTCGGGCCTTGCCGTCGTCGTCAAGCAGGCGCTCGCCCGGCTGCGCGTCTCGGACGAGTGGCTCGCGACGCAGCGCCGCACCGAGACGGAGGTGGCGGCCATGCGCCTCTGCGGGGAGCTGACGCCCGGGTCGGTGCCGCGCGTGCTGGACGCCGACCCGGAGCAGCACGTGATGGTGATGGAGCTGCTGCCGGCCGGCGCGCGCAACTGGCAGGCCGAGATCGGCGAGGGGCGCGCGCATGCCGAGGCGGGCCGCTGGGCCGGCTCGACGCTCGGCCGCTGGCACGTGGCGACCGCCGGCAGCCGCGAAGCGGCGCGCGCCTTCGACGATTTCGAGGCGTTCGAGCAGCTCCGCCTGCGGCCGTTCCTGGAGACGACGATGGAGCGGCGCCCGGACTTGGCGGACGAGATCGGCCCGCGGTTGGCGGAGCTGCGGGCGGAGCGTCGCTGCCTCGTTCACGGCGACTACGCGAAGAAGAACATGCTGGTCGGCCCGCCGGGGCGGTGGGTGCTGGATTTCGAGGTGGCCCACTACGGCAATCCCGTCTTCGACCTCGCCTTCTTCCTCTCGTTCGTGGTGCTCAGCGCCGTCCGCTGGCCGGGGTTGAGGGGCGAGCTGGAGCAGCTCGGGAAGGGGTTCCTGTCGGCGTACCACGCCGCCGTGGGGGAGGGCTTCGCCGGCGATGCCGCCTCGGTCACAGCGCACACCGCGTGCCTGATCCTGGCGCGGACGGACGGCAAGTCGCCGGCGCAGTTCTTCGATCCGCTCTCGCGCGAGCGCGCGCGGGACGTGGGGATCGAGCTGTTACGCCGGCCCGAGCGGGGGCTCTGGTCGTGGGCGTGATCGAGCGGGTGCTCGCCTGGGAGGCGCTCGACTCGCGCGGGACGCCCACGGTCGGATGCATCGTGGGTCTGGAGGGCGGCGCGGAGGGAGAGGCGATCGTTCCCTCGGGCGCGTCGACGGGCGCCTACGAGGCGCACGAGCTGCGCGACGGCGACGAGCGCTACGGCGGCAAGGGCGTGCGCGGCGCCGTCGCGGCTCTGCGCGACGAGATCGGCCCGCTGCTCATGGGCCGCGACGCCGCCGGACAGGAGGAGCTCGACGCCGCCTTGCGCGCCCTCGACGGCACGCCCGATCTGAGCCGCCTCGGCGCCAACGCCGTGCTCGCGGCCTCGGTCGCCTGCGCGCTCGCGGCGGCCCGGTCGCGCGGTCTGCCGCTGTGGCAGGCGCTCGCCCCCGGCGAGGCGCCGCTGCTGCCGCTGCCGATGGTGAACGTGATCTCGGGCGGCGCCCACGCGGGCCGCCTGATCGACGTGCAGGACTTCCTCGTCGTCCCCGTCGGCGCGTCGAGCTTCGGCGAGGCGGTCGAGTGGGCAGGCCGCGTGCGGGCCGCCACGGCGGAGGAGCTTCGTCTTCACGGCCACGAGGTGGCCCTGGTCGCCGACGAGGGCGGCCTCGCCGCTCCGCTCGCCTCCAACCGGGCGGCGCTCGACGTGCTCGTCGCCGGGATCGAGCGCAGCGGCCTCGAGCCCGGCGCCGAGGCGGCGATCGCGGTCGACGTCGCGGCCACCCAGCTCGTCGCGTCGGACGGCTACGCGCTGGCCAGCGAGGGCCGGTCGCTGCGGGCGGCCGAGCTGGTGGAGGAGATGGCGGCCTGGAGCGAGGAGTACCCGATCGTCTCGATCGAGGACGCGCTCGGCGAGGACGACGGCGAGGGCTGGGGCCTCGTCACCGGCCGCCTCGCGGACCGCATCCAGGTGCTGGGCGACGATCTCTTCGCCACCTCGCCGGAGCGGCTGCGGGCGGGCATCCGGGCCGGGGTCGCGAACGCGGTGCTCGTGAAGCCGAACCAGGTCGGCACCCTCTCCGACGCGCGGCGGGTGGTGGAGATCGCGAAGGAGGCCGGGTACGCCACGGTGCTCTCCGCCCGCTCCGGCGAGACCGAGGACGCCTGGCTCGCCGACCTCGCCGTCGGCTGGCGCACCGGCCAGATCAAGGTCGGCTCGACGATGCGCTCCGAGCGCACCGCCAAATGGAACCGCCTCCTGCGGATCGAGGCCGAACGGCCCGACGCCGTGTTCGCAGGCCGCGCTGCGCTTGCCCCGCTCTCGTGACACGCCGCAATCGCCCGCCCTAGGGGCCGGGCCATGCCCGGCCCTCGGCTACAGCTTGGCTACGGCGTCCCCGCGTGCGACCGTGCCGCCCTCGACGACGCGCGCGTTGACACCGCGAAGCCGCAGCGGCCGCCCGTCGGCGCCGTTGACGAAGCGGATCGCGTCGCTACCGAAGCGGGCGCTGAACTTCGCGCAGCCCGTGTGGGGCTCGGCCGTGATCTCGAGCACCGCGCCGCCCACGGCCAGCCGCGTGCCCGGGGGCAGGTTGTCGACGCCGAGGTCGAGGTCGACGTAGAGCTGGTCGCCGGCGAGCGGCCATCGCTCGCGGTCGCCTGCGATCAGGTCGATCGTGCGCGCGTTCATCAGCGTCACCTGGGTGTCCGGCTTGGCGGAGCCGTTCCGCCACCGGTCGCCGACGAGCCCGTGCTCGAGGTCGAGCACGCCTTCGTCGATCACCTCGCGCTCGTTCTCGGCCGGCCGGCGCACGATCAGCTCGACCGTTCCCCGATCCGCGGGCGAGCGCCGGATCTCGTCGAGCCCGGCCGCCAGCTCCTCTGCCGTGCGGTGCTCCGCCATCTCGGTCATCTCAGTCGTCGTTCCGCCCGATCGGCTCGATGCGGTAGTCGTCTGGGTACCTGGAAACGTTGAGCAACGATTCGGTCTCCTGGCGGGATCGGGAGAGGCGTCGTGTTCAGGCAGTCATACCAGGTCGCCGAGCGGCTGCGCTTGCGACGAGCGCGACGGCGAGCTCGGCGGCCTCGGTTCGGGTGATGCGGTCGTTCGTCGTGAGCGAGCGCCATGTCTGGAAGTCGATGGCATGGTGCAGCGCGGCGTCGAGGACCTGTCGCCTGCGGCCGCGGGCGGGCCAGCCGGCTGCCAGGATCTTGGCCGCTTCGGCCAGGTAGCTCTGGAGGGGGGCGATCGCGGGACGGATGGCGTCGACGAGCTCGAGGTCGCGGAGGACGTTGGTGAACATCGGTTCGGTGCGCTCGTAGTAGGCGTAGAGCTCGTCGAGTGCCCGCGCGAGCCGCTGTCGGGGGTCGCCGATCGTGCGCCAGGGCTCGACGTCGGGCCACGGGTTCGCCGTGAAGTAGTGGGCCGAGCAGGCCCTGAGCAACGCTTCCTCATCGGGGAAGTGCCGATAGACGGTGTGGCGCTGCACGCCTGCCCGCTGGGCGACCGCGCTCATCGTCGTACGGGCCGGCCCGACCGTCCCGTGCAGCTCGACGGCTGCCTCGGTGATCCGGCGTCGCGTGTCGGCCATCTCGTCGGCGCGCTGCTTCAGCTCGTACTTGCGCTTCGGTGTCTTTTGGTTGTCCATAGCTGTGCAACCAATATTGACAGATTCGGCGAGTCAGCGTATAGTCGCATTTCCATCAACCATATACTGTTCTATGAAAGGAGCATCGCATGCTGACCGCAAAGACCACCGAGCTCGAGCTGATGCAAGGCTGGTTCGACAGCGACCCGGAGCACGCACGCGTCCAGGTGGCGTTCCCGATCAACAAGTGGGCGGGCTCGCACGACAGCGCCGTCGTCTACTTCGAGGTCAAGCCGGGCGACCGGCTCGCCCGCCACACCGACAGCGCCGAGGAGATCCTCTACATCGTGGCCGGCGAGGCAGAGGCCGAGGTCGGCGACGAAAGCGGGCGCCTTTTCGCGGGTGACCTCGCGGTCATCCCCGCCATGGTCCCTCACGGCCTCGTCAACGTCGGCACCGAGACGGTCAAGGTCGTCGGCTTCTTCTCGGAATCCGAGATCATCTCCAGCTTCGACGAACCGGTCCAGCCGTTCGGTATCGCGGTCTTGAACCAGGGCGCCCCGGCCCCCGTTACCGCCTGAGCCGACCTGGATCATGCGCGAGGCGTCTCGGTCGGCTGATCGAGACGCCTCGCGTCGGCCCGCCTCCTGGCGTCAATAGTCGTTGCGCTCGATCAGCTCGATCCGATAGTCGTCGGGGTCGCGGACGAAGCAGATCCGTGAGCCGCCCTCGCGCACCGAGTAGGGCGGGCGCTCCGGGGTGATCCCCTTCTCCGCCAGCGCCGCGAGCGTCTCCTCCATGCTCTCGATCGTCAGCGCGATGTGCCCGTAGGCGGTACCGAGCTCGTACGAGTCGACCCCGAAGTTGTAGGTCAGCTCGAGCTCCGGCAACGGCTTCCCGGGCACGCCCAGGAAATAGTTCATCGCCTCCTCGCGAATCGGCAGCTCGCGGCGCTTCTCGAGGCCGAGCGCCTCGTAGAACGCGATCGACCGCTCGGGATCGGTGATGCGGTAGCAGGTGTGGATCATCTCCATCGGCGCTCACTCCTCGGGCTTCCGGGGTCCAGCGAAGGTGCGGGGAACCGTACCGTCGCACCCTACCCCTGCTGCTAGGTTCGAGCTCGTGACCTCGCGCGGAACAAATCCGTGGATCGTGCTCGTCCTCGTCTGCCTGGCGCAGTTCATGGTCGTGCTCGACGCCACGGTCACGAACGTGGCGCTGCCCTCGATCCAGGCCGACCTCGGCATGTCCGACGCGGACCTGCAGTGGATCGTCAACGCATACACGCTCGTGTTCGGCGGCTTCCTGCTGCTCGGTGGGCGCGCCGGCGACCTGATCGGCCGCAAGCGCGTGTTCCTCGCCGGGGTCGTCCTGTTCACGGCTGCGTCGGCTCTGTGCGGAATCGCCTCCTCGGAGGAGATGCTGATCATCGGCCGCGGCATCCAGGGCCTCGGCGCGGCGCTCGTCTCCCCGGCCGCGCTCTCCATTGTCACGACGACCTTCGCCGAGGGGCCTCTGCGCACGAAGGCGATGGGGGTCTGGGCGGCGATCGCGGTCGGAGGCGGGGCGGTCGGCCTCATCCTCGGCGGCGCGCTGACGGACTACCTCTCGTGGCCGTGGATCTTCTTCGTCAACGTGCCGGTGGGCATCGCGACCTTCGTCCTCTCGCTGCGCCTCGTGCCGGAGTCGAAGGACGAGCACGCGCACAAGAGCTTCGACGTGGCGGGCGCGGTGACGATCACGTCCGCGCTGATCCTGCTCGTGTACGGAATCGTGCGCTCCGCGGAGAAGGGCTGGGGATCGGGCGAGGTGATCGGCATCCTCGCGGCCTCGGCGGTGCTCCTTGCGGCGTTCGTCGTGATCGAGCACCGCTCGAAGGAGCCGCTTCTGCGGCTCGGCATCTTCCGCATCCGCTCTCTGCGGACCGCGAACATCGTGATGCTGCTCGTCGCCTCCGGCCTCTTCGCGATGTTCTTCTTCAACACGCTGTACGTGCAGAACGTCCTCGGCTACTCGGCCCTCAAGGCCGGCCTCGCCTTCGTCCCCTTCACCGCCGGGATCATCGTCGGGTCGGTCCTCTCCCAGAGCCTGATTCCGCGGCTCGGGGCCCGCGACGTGCCGGTGATCGGGCTCGTGCCTGGCCGTGCTCGGGATGCTCGCCTTCCTGCGGCTCGAGCCGGGCGGCTCGTACCTGACCGACCTCCTGCCCGGGATCCTCCTGGCCTCGATCGGCATGGGCCTCGTCTTCGTGCCCGTGACGCTGATCGCTACGAGCGGGCTGCCGCCCTCGGACGCCGGGCTTGCGTCCGGGATCTTCAACACCTCCCAGCAGGTCGGGGGCGCTCTCGGCCTTGCCGTGCTCTCGACGCTCGCCACCAGCGCCACCTCCGACGAGCTCTCGAGCCTGGGCCGGCAGCCGAGCCAGGCAGAGACGGCCAATGCGCTCGTACAGGGCTTCCACGTCGCCTACCTCACGGCTGCGATCGTGCTCGCCGTCGCCGCTGTCGTGCTGCGGTTCACGTTGCGCCGCTCCGACGTCGCCGCGGTGAGCGAAGGCGCACCCGTCACCGTCGCCGGGTAGCCCGGGCGCGGGACGCGTAGATCGGGCAGAGTGCTCCCGTGAGGCGGGAGCCCGATTCGAATGTCGTCGGCGGGGCGCTGCTGCCCTGCTCGAGCGAGCCGCTGACCGGCTTCTTCCGGGACGGGTGCTGCGCCACCGGGCCCGAGGACGTCGGCAGCCACACGGTCTGCGCCGTCATGACCGAGGAGTTCCTCACTTTCAGCCGGCAGGCCGGCAACGACCTCTCGACCCCGCGGCCCGAGTGGGGCTTTCCCGGGCTCGCCGACGGCGACCGCTGGTGCGTGTGCGCCTCCCGCTGGCTCGAGGCGCACCGCGCCGGGTGCGCGCCGCCGGTCGTGCTCGGCGCCACCCACGCGCGTGCGCTGGACGTCGTCCCGATCGAGACGCTCACGCCCTACGCCTCGGACTGACGCGGTGCTGGACCCTCGCCTGCCGCTCCCGGAGGCCGGGAGGACGTTCACCGCCCGCCGCCGGGTCCGCCTCTCCGACACGGATCCGAACGGGCGACTGCGGCTCGACGCCGTCGCGCGCTTCCTGCAGGACACCGCCATCGACGACGTGCAGGAGACCGGCTGGGGGATCCCGGAGCACCTGTGGTTCGTGCGGCGCATCCAGCTCGACGTGATCTCTCCCTTCCTCCGCGACCGCGAGCTCGAGCTCGTCACCTGGTGCAGCGGGCTTGCCGCGATCGCGGCCGGACGGCGCTGGTCGGTGACGGGAGACAGGGGTGGGCGCATCGAGGTGGACAGCGTCTGGATCCATCTCGGCCCCGACCAGCGGCCGGCCCGGATCGAGGCCTTCGGCATCTACGCCGCGGCGACCGGAGGGCGGTCGGTCTCGACGAAGCTCGTCCTTCCCGATCCGCAGCCGGGCCTCGAGCGGTCTTCGTGGCCGCTCCGTGCGACCGACGTGGACGTCCACGGCCACGTCAACAACGCCGTCTACTGGCAGGCAGTCGAGGATCGACTCGCGGGGAGCGATCCCGATCTACGCCTGGCGCACCGCGCGTTCCTCGACTACCGCGAGCCGGTCGACCTCGCCGACCGGCTCGAGCTCGTCGATGCCCGGGACGACGACGGCCGCGCGGTCGCCTTCCTCGCCGGCGACCGGGTCAGGGCCGTCGCGCGCGTCGAGCCGCTCCCCGCGTCGTAGCGGCCGGGCCGCGGCGTGTCGACCCCCGCCTCCGTGCCGAGGGTCAGCAGTGAGCCGTCCAGCAGGCACCGCTCGAGCACGTACGCCTGCTCGGGCGCGAGCGTGCCCTCGACGACGCGCCGCTCCAGCCGCTCGAACAGCGCCTGCTCGAGCGACTCGGCCACCAGGGCGGGGCGGATGCGGAGCTGCGCGGCGACGTCGGCGACGATCGCTGCGCTCTCCCGGACAGGGGGTGGTGACCGGTGCGACCTGCGTGTCCATCGAGTTCGCTCCTCTTCGTTTCGGCCTCTGGCCTGCCGGCCGCCCCCGCGCGCGAGGGCGGCCGGCTCGTCGTGGTGGGCTACGCCGCCTCGTCCGAGGGCAGCGCGGCGGCGTCGCCAAGCTCGCCGCCGGGGCCACCCGGACCGCCGGGCATGCCCTCGGGCCGCTCACCGTTCACCATCGCGGTGACCCGTTCCTCGAGGTTCGCGAGCATTTCCGTCTGCTGGGCCTCGGTCATCCGGCCCGCCGCGACCGCGGCTGCGAGCTGCTTCTTCTCCGCCGCCACGATCGCGGCGACGAGACCGTCGACGCTCTTGCCGTCCGTTGCCTTCGCCACGTCGGCGAGGGACTTGCCAGACTCGAGCGACGTGCGGAGAGCCTCCTCGGTGAGGCCGAGGTAGGTCGCAGCCGTAGCCAGCCCGATGCCGTGGTGGCCGCCGCCGCGGTGGCCGCCGAGGGGGCCGAAGAGGGCGAACGAGTCGGAGTTGATCCGCTCCTTCATCGCCGTCGCCTGCTCCTCGGTGATCGTGCCGGCGTCCAGCTGGGCGTCGACGCGTGCGAGCAGGGCCTTCTTCAGCGCCGAGGTGAGCTCCGTCGAGGTGACGCCGAGATCCTCGGCGGCCGCGTCGACGATCTTCTTGCTCTCCTCGCTCGGCGCCCCCGTGCCGCCGGCCGCCAGCGCGGCGCCGCCGCCGACCGCGGCGGCGGCGAGAGCGGCGGCTCCGAACGCGGTCAGCTTGCTCTTCGTGGTGATTCCCATCTCGTGCTCCTTTCCAACGGTGTGTGGTGACCGTCCCAGTTGACCGCCGGAAGATGAGAGCGCAGTGATAGCCACCTAAGAGTTCCCTAGGATCGATCGAATGCAGGTCGCTCCCTTCCGGATCGAGCAGTACTACGCTCGTCACGAGTTCACCGCCGCGTTCATGCTCTCGTCGAGCGACGCTGAATCCGTCGCCGTCGTCGACCTGCTGGCGCTCGAGCCCGGCGCCGAGGAACGGCTCCAGAGCATGCGCCTCGGCTACACGGAGTCGCCCGGTAGCCCTTCTCTCCGGCGCGCCGATCGCCGCCGTCTACGGCACTGCCGGGCCCGAGGACGTCGTCGTCGTCTCGGCGGCGGAGGAGGGCATCTTCACCGCCTATCACGCGCTGCTCCGTCCCGGCGACCACGTCGTCGTGGAGACGCCGTGCTACGAGTCCGCGCTCGAGCTGGCGCGCTCTGCCGGCGTGGAGGTGACCGAGTGGCGGCGCTCGTACGCCGACGGCTGGGCGCACGATCTCGAGGCGTTCGAGCGGGCGTTGCGACCCGACACCCGTCTCGTCTACGTCAACACCCCCCACAACCCGACGGGCACGCTGATGCCGCGACCCGTCCTCGAGCGTGTCGTCGAGCTCGTCGCCGAGCGCGGCGCGTGGCTGTTCTGCGACGAGGTCTACCGGGAGCTGGAGCACGATCCCGCCGACCGCCTTCCCGCGGCCGTCGACCTGTACGAGCGCGCCATCTCGCTCGGCTCCATGTCGAAGACCTACGGGCTGCCCGGCCTGCGGCTCGGCTGGCTCGCGTCGCACGATCGCCAGGCGCTCGACCGGGTGCTCGACTTCAAGCACTACACGACGATCTGCTCGAGCGCCCCCAGCGAGCTTCTCAGCGAGATCGCACTGCGCCACCGAGAGGCTCTCGTCGAGCGGAACCGCGCCATCGTCCATCGAAACCTGCCGCTCCTCGACGCCTTCCTCGACCGGCACCACCGGATCATCTCGTGGGTGCGGCCGACCGCGAGCCCGATCGGCTTTGCGCGGATCGAGGACGCGGGGGACGTTCTGGCCTACTGCGAGCGGGTCGTCGCCGAGACAGGCGTACTGCTGCTACCCGGGACGGTGTACGACGAGCCCGAGCACGTGCGGCTCGGCTTCGGCCGGGAGAACATGCCCGAGGCGCTCGCCCGCTTCGAGGCCTGGCTCGACCGGCAATGACTGCAGTGGCCCCGGATCCCCAGCGGGCCTCCCTCGGCTTCATTCACCGTTAACTGCCCGCTCGTATTACCGCAACCGAACCACGCGGATTCCACACATCGCGCCGGTACACCTCTGCAGGAACCGAGCCCGAGGCGAGCGAAGGAGATCCGGCGATGACGGAGGCACAGCGGCTGACGACGTGGATCGACTGGTATCGGTTCGCGACCCGCACGCTCCAGCTTGCGCACGCCGAGTCTGCCGCGTACGCGACGGCACGATATGTCGAGGAGCAGAACCGAAAGGTCTTGCGGGAAGGGAGAGCGGCATGAACGGGGACCTGCGCCATCACGAGACGGAGCTCGAAGACGTCGAATGCCCCGTCGACGACGGTGACGCGCGCGTGCTCCACTGGCGCGCCGAGCGGTTGATCGCCGCGGGCTACGACGGGGAGGCGGCGCTCGTGCTCGCCTTCGACACGACCGTCGACCTGCACCAGGCGACCGACCTCGTCGAGCGTGGATGCCCCGTCGCCACCGCGGTGCGCATCCTGACCTGAGCTCGAATCGGCCGATTCGGGGTGCACGTCTTCCCGCGCGGCTGCCGATAACGATCGTCGACGACACGAAAGCGGCTTTCGAAGGAGCGATCGCGGTGAGCGATGCGACGAGACTGACGACATGGATCGACTGGTACCGGTTCGCCCGGCGGACGCTCGAGCTCGGGCACGCCGAGGCGGTCGCGTACGCGACGGCCCGCTTTGTCGAGGAGCAGAACCGGGCGGGCTTGCGCGGCCGCGGCGGCGGGCCGGCGCTCCCGGCCGGCTGACGGCCGTCAGTCCCCTTCGTCCAGGTCCTCCTCGACCAGGCCGAACAGCACGCCGTCGACCCACTCGCCGTGGCGCCAGTAGGCCTTGCGTCGCACGCCCTCGCGCACGAAGCCGGCGCGCTCGGTGTGCGCCAGGGCACGGTCGTTGAACGCGTAGACCTCGAGCTGGAGCCGGTGGAAGCCGAGCTCCCGGATCAGGTGGTGCTGGAACAGCCTGCTCGCCTCGAGCGCGACGCCGCTGCCCCTATGGGACGCGTGTACGGCCAGGCCTCCCAGGTTGGCGATACGCGAGCGCCGGTTCGCCACCTCGAACTCGACCGTCCCTGCCCGCTCCCCGTCCACCTCGATCACGTAGACGCCGAACGCGTCCGGCTCGTCCAGTGAGCGGGCGACGAGCGCCGTGATCCCCTCGCGGTCGGACGGGCGCACGGCGGCGAGGAACGGTGCCACCTTCTCGTCGTTGACGAGCTCGACGAGGAACGCGACGTCGTCCGCGCGTCGCACGGCGGAGCGTGACCGTCACGGGGCCGGTGCCCCCGCGGCTCGGCGCAGGCGGAACGTGCCCGACCCGAGCGCGACGCCGAGGAGGATCAGCGCGAGGCCGGCGAGAGCCGCGGCGGTGACCGACTCGTCGAGGATCAGTGCACCGTAGACGAGGGCGAAGGCCGGCATCAGGTACGTGACGAGGCTGAGGCGGCGCGCGCCGAAGAGCGCGATCACGCGGAACAGGATCAGCTGCGCGAGCGCTGTGCCGGCGAGCGCGAGGATCAGCAGCGACACGATCGCCCCCGTCGTCGGCATCTCCGTAGGAGGCTCGGCGATCGCCAGCGGCAGCAGCATCAGGCCTCCGACGAGCATCGACCCCGTCCCGAGCACGGGCCCCGACGTCCCCGCGATATGCAGCTGCCCGTAGATCCCGGCGGACGCGTAGAAGACGGAGGCGAGCACGACGGCGAGCGTTCCCGCGACCGCCCACGGGTCGCCCGCGGGCGCGACTCCGGCGACGACGCCCACTCCGACGAGGCCGACGAAGACGCCGGCGATGCGCGTCGGCCCGATCCGCTCGTGTGGCAGGAAGCGCAGCCCGATCAGCAGCGAGAAGATCGGCACCGTCGCCTGGGCGATGGCAGCGACGCCCGAGTCGATGTGCTTCTCGCCCCAGGCGACGAGCCAGAAGGGGAGCGCCGCGTTGAGGGCTCCCAGCGCGATCGCGTGCCGCCAGGAGCCGGCGAGCTGTGCCGCCGCGGGTGCGGCGCCGAGCGTCGCGACGAGGTATCCGAGGAGCACGGCAGCGGCGAGCAGGGCGCGGGCGGCCATCAGGGCGCCGGGCGAGAAGCCACCGTCGACGCCGACCTTGATGAACAGGTAGGACGCGCCCCAGAGACCCGCGAGCACGAGGATCAGAGGCCAGTAGCTGCGGCTCATGCGCTGAGGCTACCCGCGTCCCATCCGGGCGAGCCCGGTCGCGAGCGTCGTGCCGCCGAGCACGAGGGCGAGACCGACGAGCGCCGTCAGGGTGACGGCCTCGTCGAGGAAGACGGCGCCGTAGAGGAGCGCGAACGCAGGCACGAGGTAGGTGACGAGGATGGCCCGCGAGGCGCCGGCGCTCGCGATGATCGCGAAGTAGAGCAGGTAGGCGATGCCGGAGCCGAGCGCGCCGAGCGCCACCACCGCCAGGATCGTCTCCGTGGCGGGCACCGTGTCGGGAAGCTGGGTGAGGCCGAACGGGGCGATCAGCACGGCGGCGCACGCAAGCTGCCCGATCGAGACCTGCAGCGGCGGCACGTCGCGGACGGTGCGGCCGGCGTACAGCACCGAGCCCGCGTAGCAGAGCGCGACGCCGAGCACGGCGACCGCGGCGACCAGCTCGCCGCCGCGCTGGACGCCGACGAGCAGGGCGACGCCGACGAAGCCGACCGCGACGCCCACGAGCCGCAGGCCTCCGACCCGTTGCGTCGCGTCGATGCGCGAGGCGAGGAGAACGGTGAAGATCGGTGCGGCGGCCTGGATCACGGCGGTCAGACCCGAGTTCGAGCCGGGTCTCGGCGAAGCCGAGCAGCCAGAACGGCACCGCGTTGTTGAGAGCCCCCAGCACGACGAGCGGCACCAGGCGGCCGCGAAGCGGGGCGAGTCCGCCCCGGCCGATGAGCAGCGGCAGCAGCACGAGCCCACCGAAGACGAGTCGTCCCAGCACGACGACCGAGGGCTCGAGCTCGTCGACGCCGAGCTTGATGAACAGGAACGACGATCCCCAGATCGCCGAGAGCAGCAGCAGCAGCATGGAGTCACGGCGCGTCACGGGCTGTCGGTGAGGCTAAACGTCCGAAGCGCGGCGCCGTGTGAGGTACGGTCGCGGCGACGTCGAGCCCGCGATCACGCGGCCGGCGGCGCCGGCATCCTGCGGCGCCGTCCGAGGTGGCAGAGGCCGTCGGGAGGCGCCGGTAGACTGACGTTCTGAGCTCCGTCGCGGAACAGCCGCTCCATCGCCAGCTCGGCCTCACGGACGGGGAGTCCGACCGTATCCGGGAGCTGCTCGATCGCGACCCGAACCATTTCGAGCTCGCGGTCTTCTCGCTGCTCTGGTCGGAGCACTGCGGCTACAAGCACTCCGCCCTGCTGCTGCGCCGCCTGCCGAGCGCCGGCACCCGGGTGCTGCAGGGCCCGGGCGAGAACGCGGGCGTGCTCGACCTCGGCGACGGTCTCGCCGTCTCGTTCAAGGCAGAGAGCCACAACCACCCGTCCGCCGTCGAGCCGTTCCAGGGGGCGGCCACCGGCGTCGGCGGGATCCTGCGCGACATCATCGCCATGGGCGCGCGGCCCGTCGCTCTGCTCGACGCGCTGCGCTTCGGCGCGCCCGACCACCACTTCTCGGAGGCGGTCGGCGGCATCGGCCACTACGGCAACTGCGTCGGGGTGCCGAACGTCGGCGGCGAGGTCGTGTTCGACGACGTCTACGCGTCCAACTGCCTCGTCAACGCCATGTGCGTGGGGCTGCTCCCCGTGGAGCGGCTCACCCGCGCGAAGGCGACGGGCGCCGGCTCGCTGCTCGTCCTCTACGGCGCCACCACCGGGCGCGACGGGATCGGGGGCGCCTCCGTGCTCGCGAGCCAGGAGCTGGGCGAGGAGTCGCAGGACAAGCGCCCGTCCGTGCAGGTCGGCGACCCGTTCACCGGCAAGCGGCTGATCGAGGTCTCGGTCGAGCTCGTCGAACGCGGCCTCGTGGAGTCGCTGCAGGACTGTGGTGCCGCCGGGCTCGCATCGTCGCTCTCCGAGATGGCGGCCGACTACGGCATCGACGTCCACCTCGACCGCGTCCCGCAGCGCGAGGAGGGGATGGAGCCGTGGGAGGTGATGATCTCCGAGTCGCAGGAGCGGATGGTCGCCATCGTCGCTCCCGAGCGGCTCGCCGAGGTCGAGGCGGTGATCGACCGCTGGGAGCTGCACCGCGCCGTGATCGGCGAGGTGACGTCGACCGGAGAGCTGCGCGCCCTGTGGGAGGGCGAGGTCGTCGGCTCCGTCCCCGCCCGCCTCCTCACCGAGGACTGCCCGCGCTACACCGTCCGGCAGGAGCCGCGCGAGGCGACGCCCGAGGTGCCCGTCGACGGTGCGCCGCCCACCGCGCGGGCGCTCGTCGACCTGGTCGGCTCCGACGCTCTGCGCTCGCGCGCGTTCGTGTACCGGCGCTACGACCATCTCGTCCAGTCGCGCACCGTGCGCCGGCCCGGGCTCGACGCCGCCGTCCTGCGCCTGCGCCCCTCGTACCGCGGGCTCGCGCTGACGCTCGACGGAACGGGGCGGATCGGGTCGCTCGACCCGTTCGCCGGGGGCGCTCTCGCGATCATGGAGGCCGCGCGCAACGTCGCCTGCGCCGGCGGCGAGCCGCTCGGCTTCACCGACTGCCTCAACTTCGGCAACCCCGAGAAGCCCGAGGTGGGCTGGGAGCTGGCGCAGTCGATCGAGGGCATGGCGCAGGCGTGCGAGGCGCTCGGACTGCCGATCGTCTCCGGCAACGTGTCGCTCTACAACGACACCGACGGCCGCTCCATCCATCCCACGCCGTCGGTCGGGTGCGTCGGGCTCGTCCCCGACGTCCGCCGCGTGCCGGGCGCGTGGCGGGAGGGCGACGCGATCCTGCTCGCGGCGGCGGGCACGCCGGCCCTGCCCGGCTCGGAGTACCAGGCGCGGTACGGCATCGTCTCCGGCCGGCCGGCGCCGCTCGACCTCGCGGCCGAGGCGGCGCTCGTCCGCCTCGTCGTCCGCATGGCGCCGCGCTGCTCGCTCGCCCACGACGTCTGCCGACGGCGGCCTCGCGGTCGCGCTCGCCGAGGCGGCGATCCACTCCGGCGTCGGGGCGCGGCTCGACCTTCCGGACGACGCGGCGACGCTCTTCGGCGAGGGAGCCGGCCAGGTGATCCTGGCGCTGCCCGCCGACCAGGTCGAGGTCGACCCGCTCGGCTCCGACGTCGGCGTTCGCCGGATCGGCGAGGTCGGCGGCGACGCCGTCCTCGGGGTGCCCGTGGCCGAGCTCCGTGCAGCGTGGGAGAGCGGCTGATGTGCGGCGTCTTCGGCATCCGCTCGGTGGAGCGCGACGTGGCGCGGCTCTCCTACTTCGCCCTCTTCGCGCTGCAGCACCGCGGTCAGGAGTCGGCCGGCATCGCCGTGTCCGAAGGCGGCCGGCTGACGGTGCTGCGCGACATGGGCCTCGTGGCGCAGGTCTTCAACGAGCAGCAGCTGCAGGCGCTCCCCGGCGAGGTCGCGATCGGCCACACCCGTTACTCGACCACCGGCGGCGTGCACTGGTCGAACGCCCAGCCGCTCGTCCACCACGGCCGCGTCGCGCACGGTCGCGCTCGGGCACAACGGCAACCTCACCAACCCGGGCGCGCTGCGGGACGAGCTGGTCGCCGACGGCATCCGGCTCGGGTCGACCTCCGACACCGAGGTGATCGCGCGCGCTGATCGCGAACGACCCGCGCCCGCTCGCCGACGCGGTCGCCGGCACGATGGCGAGGCTGGAGGGCGCCTACTCGGTCGTGGCGCTCGTGGACGGACACGCTCGTCGCGTTCCGCGACCCGCACGGGATCCGGCCGCTCTCGCTCGGCCGCATCGGCGACGACTGGGTCGTCGCCTCCGAGAGCTGCGCGCTCGACCTCATCGGCGCCGACCGTGGAGCGGGACGTCCGGCCCGGCGAGATCGTGCTCGTCGACGAGGCGGGGCTCCGCTCGGCGCAGGCACTGCCCGAAGGGCGGGGAGCGCTCTGCGTCTTCGAGCACGTCTACTTCGCCCGGCCCGACTCCCGGCTCGGCGGCACCGAGGTGCACACGGCGCGTGTCCGCATGGGCGAGCGGCTCGCCGAGGAGGCGCCGGCGGAGGCCGACCTGGTGATGCCGATCCCGGACTCGGGCACGCCGGCCGCGATCGGCTTCGCCAAGGCGTCGGGGATCCCCTACGACGAGGGCCTGATCAAGAACCGCTACGTCGGTCGTACCTTCATCCAGCCCGACCAGGAGCTGCGCCGCCAGGGCATCCGGCTCAAGTTCAATCCGCTCGACGAGATCGCGGGCAAGCGCGTCGTCATCGTCGACGACTCGATCGTGCGCGGCAACACGATGCAGGCAGCTCGTGTCCATGCTGTTCGACGCGGGCGCCGCAGAGGTGCACGTGCGCGTCTCGTCGCCGCCCGTCGTCTCGCCGTGCTTCTACGGGATCGACATGGCCGACGAGGACGAGCTCGCGGCAGCGCACCGCTCCGTCGAGCAGATGCGCGAGCACATCGGGGCCACCTCGCTGCACTACCTCTCGGTCGACGGGATGCAGGCGGCCACCCGCATGCCCGAGGGGTCGGTCTGTCGCGCGTGCTTCACGCGCGAGTACCCGACCCGGGTCCCGGAGCAGCGCAACCTCGCGAAGCTGCGCTTCGAGCCGGCGCCGGCCGTGGCGCGGTAGCAGCCGGCACATCCCTGATGCCCGAGGCTCGCGCGGGGGCGGCCCGGCGGTGTCAGGCACGCTGGTGGGGTCTGCGCAGCACACGCTCGCCGCGGAGGACACGTCGTTCCGGGGTTCTGCCGCACTGCGAGCATGTTCGCTGTGGGCAAACCGGCTCACAGTTGGCACGATTCGCCCTTGGCAGCAATCGGTGTCTGACACCAGTTGTCGTCCTCGCGCGCGACCCGTCACCGCGCGGTAGTCTCGACGCGTGAAGCCCGGGGAGCAGACCTATGCGGCCGCAGGGGTCTCGCTCGCGACCGCCGACGCGATCGTGCGAGCGGCTGCGGGACGCCGTCGCCTCGACCGGACACCAGGTGTCGCTGGGCGCGTTCGGCGCCTTCGCCGGCCTCTTCGCCGTCGACGAGCGGCGGCTGCTCGCTGCGTCGACCGACTCGGTCGGCTCGAAGCTCGTGCTCGGCCGGCGCGGCGGGCGGCTGCGCTGGTGCGGCGCCGACCTCGCCGCCCACTGCATCAACGACGTTCTCACGACCGGCGCCGAGCCGCTCTTCTTCCTCGACTACGTCGCCGCCAACACGATCGACGTCGAGCAGGTGGCGGAGCTGATCGAGGGCGCGGCGGACGTCTGCCGCGCCGCCGGCTGCGCCATCCTCGGCGGCGAGACGGCCGAGCTGCCCGGCATCTACCGGGAGGACGAGATCGACTTCTGCGGCACCTGCGTCGGCGTGGTCGAGCGCGAGCGCGTGGTCGACGGCTCGCGCATCGAGGACGGCGACGTCGTCATCGGCCTGCCCTCGGCCGGGATCCATGCGAACGGCTTCTCGCTCGTGCGCCGCATCGTCGGCGAGGGCGACTTCGACGCCGACCTGCTGCTGCCGCCCACCCGCCTCTACCTCGACGAGGTGCGGGAGCTGCGCGCCCGGGCCGACGTGCGCGGCCTCGCGCACGTCACGGGCGGCGGCATCGCCGGCAACCTGGCGCGCGTGCTGCCGGACGGGCTCGGCGCGGTCGTCGACCCGTCGGCCTGGGAGCGGCCGGTCGTGTTCTCGCTGGCTCGCCGACAACGGCGTGCCCGAGGACGAGCTGCGCCGCGTCTTCAACATCGGGATCGGCTACTGCGCCGTCGTGCCAGCGGCCGACGCCGGCCCCGGTGACCTCGTGATCGGCCGCGTCGAGCGCGGCGTCGAGGGTGTCGCGTGGGCCGGGTGATCGGCGTGCTCGTGAGCGGTGCCGGCTCGAACCTGCAGGCGCTGATCGACGCAGGCCTTCCGGTCGCCGCCGTCGCCTCCAACGCGGCCGGAGCGCCGGCGCTCGCGCGCGCCGAGGCCGCCGGTGCCGAGACCGCAGCGTTCCCGCTCGAGGACTATCCCGACCGCGACGCCCGCGACGCCGCGATGGCGGACTGGCTCGCCAGCCGGGGCGTCGTCGCTCGTCGTCTGCGCCGGCTACATGCACCTGCTGCGCCCCGTCTTCCTCGCGCGCTTCCCGGAGAGCGTCGTCAACGTGCATCCGGCGCTCCTCCCCTCGTTCCCGGGAGCGCACGCCGTCGAGGACGCGCTCGCGGCGGGCGTGGGGGAGACCGGGGCGAGCGTCCATCTCGTCGACGAGGGCATCGACACCGGGCCGGTGCTGCGGCAGGAGGCGGTGCCGGTGCTGCCCGGCGACACGCCCGAGACCCTGCACGCGCGGATCCGCGCGGTCGAGCACCGCCTGCTGCCCGAGGTGGTGCGGGAGCTGGCGAACGCATGAGGCGCGCGCTCCTCTCGGTGTACGACAAGACGGGCGTGGCGGCGTTCGCGGAGGAGCTGCGGCGGCTCGGCTTCGAGCTCGTCGCGAGCGGCGGCACCGCCCGCACGCTCGCGGACAACGGCATCGACGTGACCCCGCTCGAGCAGCTGACCGGGTTCGCCGAGATGCTCGGGCACCGGGTCGTGACCCTGCACCCGCGCGTGCACGGCGGCATCCTCGCCCGGCGCGACGTGCCGGCCGACGTGGCCGACCTCGACGCAGCACGGCATCGACCCGATCGACCTCGTCTGCGTCAACCTCTACCCGTTCGAGCAGACGATCGCCCGCCTGGACGTGTCGTGGGAGGACGCGATCGAGCAGATCGACGTCGGCGGCCCCGCCATGCTCCGGGCCGCCGCGAAGAACCACGCGCACGTGATCCCGCTGTGCCGGCCGCAGGACTACGAGATCGTTCTGGGCGAGTTGCGCGCGAGCGGCGGCGTCTCGACGTCGACCCGCCGCGCCGCTCGCGGCGCGCGCGTTCGCGACGACCGCAGCCTACGACGCCGCCGTCGCCGGCTTCCTGGGCGGCGACGAGCCGTTCCCGGAGTCGGTCGTCGCCGCGTTCGAGCGCGTCGCCGAGCTGTCGTACGGCGAGAACCCGCACCAGCGCGCCGCCTACTACGCGCAGCGCGGCACCCGCACGCACCTGCTCGCGCGCGTCGAGCAGCTGCACGGCCGCCCGCTCTCCTTCAACAACCTCAACGACCTCTCGGCCGCACGCCTGCTCGCCCTCGAGCTCGAGGGGACCGGCCTGCGTGATCGTCAAGCACGCGAACCCGTGCGGCGTCGGCGTGGCGGAGACGATCGAGGAGGCGTACGAGAAGGCGCTCGCCGCCGACCCGGTCTCGGCCTACGGCGGCGTGGTCGTGCTCACGCATGCGGTCACCGCGGCGCTCGGGCCGCGGCTCGCGGAGCAGTTCGTGGAGGTGCTGTTCGCGCCCGGCTACGACGAGTCGGCGCTGGAGGCGCTCGTGCAGAAGCCGGCGACGCGGATCCTGAACGATCTCGAGCGCCGCTTCTCCGACGCGTCCGAGCCCGACTTCAAGCGCGTGCTCGGCGGCGTGCTCGTCCAGGACCGCGACCTCGAGCCGGACCCGATCGACGAGATGGAGGTCGTCTGCGGCGAGGTCGGCCCGGACGCGTGGGACGACCTCCTCTTCGCGTGGACGGTGGTGAAGCACGTCACCTCGAACGCGATCGTGATCGCCCGCGGACGGGCAGACGCTCGGCATCGGGGCGGGCCAGATGAGCCGCGTCGACGCCGTGCGGATCGCGGTCGAGAAGGCCCGCGAGCTGGGGCACTCGCTGGAGGGGGCGGTGCTCGCCTCCGACGCGTTCTTCCCCTTCGCCGACGGGCCGGCGCTCGCGCTCGAGGCGGGCGTCGCCGCCGTGATCCAGCCGGGCGGCTCGAAGCGGGACGACGAGGTGGTCGCCGCCGTCACCGCCGCCGGCGGCGGCGATGGTCTTCACCGGCCGCCGGCACTTCCGGCACTGACAGCGACGTTCGGCGCGGGCGAGACGCGGGGGTCTCCGGTCTCGGAGAAGCCCGCGGACGGTGCGCGAATCGCATTTGCCACCGGTCGCCGAGGGCACCAAGGCGGCCGCCGCTCCCTCGAACGAGGCACGAACAGCCTGTAAGGAAGCCGTGAGGTCAGCGGCTCCGGGTCGGGGGCGCTGCTACGGTGCCCCGCGTCACTGTGCTGCGACGGGCCTCCTGGTTGCGCCCGCTCCGCTCCCCTTGTCACCTCATGACTCCCTTCGCTCGCATCTGCCTGCTCGCGCTCGGCCTCGCGCTCGGCCTCGCGCTCGTCCCGATCGCGGGCGCGTCTTCGGTTTCGCAGCGGACGGCGCTTGCCACCGTCTCGAGCCCGGCGCGCCTCGCCGGCTCCGTGCCGCTCACGGTCGGCCGCAAGCACCCCCGGCGAGCGCTGTCACTCGGCCGGCGCGCCGTCCGCCTCGCAGCGAGGGAGCTGGGTACGCCGTATCGCTACGGCGGAATCTCTCCGAGCGGGTTCGACTGCTCCGGGCTCGTCGCCTACGTCTACGGCAGGCTCGGTGTCCGGCTCCCCCACAACGCCGCCGCCCAGTACGCGTACGGCCGTGCCGTCGATCGCCGCCACCTCAGGCCCGGCGATCTCGTCTTCTTCCACGGGCTCGGTCACGTCGGCCTCTACGTCGGCCGCGGCCGCATCATCCACGCGCCGCAGTCCGGGGAGCGGGTCGAGATCCAGAGCCTCGCCTCACGCAGCGGCAGCGTCGAGGGCGCGCGGCGCCTCGTCCGTTCCTGACGCCTGCCTCAGGCCGGCGCCGAGTCGACCTCGTCGTCCTCGCCGAGGACGTCGCACGAGGCGGGCGCGGGCGTCGTCGACCTCGATCGTGCGGCCGGCCTCGAGCTCACGGCGCAAGTCGAGCAGGATCTGCGCCACCTCCGGCCGGCCGTCCAGCGCCGTCTCGATCCGGGCGAGGGCGCAGCCGCTCTCCCAGAACACGCACTCCGCCCCCGGACAGCGTTCGGCGTGCCCCTCCGCGATCAGCTCGATCGTGCACAGCTGCCGATGGGCGCGCTCGTGCTCCTTGTGCATGCCCCGATCGTGCCGCCGCGCCGCGCGGCTGCCATCGGTCACCGCTCTGATCGCCCTGCGGGAAGGTACGGAGCGCCGACGGCCCTTGTGGTGAGCCACCTCGAGCGTTGCCTGCCGCGCGGCGAGTAGGCTTTTCGCCCGATGGCCCGCGAGTACCCCACGCTGCTCGACCTCGTCGGCTCCACCCCGATCGTGCGGCTCGACCGGTTCGGCCGGGACGTGGCCCCGACGCTGCTCGCGAAGCTCGAGTTCCTCAACCCGGGCGGCTCGAACAAGGACCGCATCGGGCTCGCCATGATCGAGGCGGCCGAGCGCGAGGGCAAGCTCCGCCCCGGCGGCACCATCGTCGAGCCCACCTCGGGCAACACCGGCGTCGGCCTCGCCATCGCTGCGGCCCAGAAGGGCTACCGCTGCATCTTCGTGATGCCGGACAAGATGAGCCAGGAGAAGATCTCCACGCTCCGCGCCTACGGTGCCGAGGTGGTGATCACCCCGACCGCCGTCGACCACGACTCGCCGGAGTCGTACTACTCGGTCTCGGACCGGCTGGCCGAGGAGATCCCGGGAGGGTTCAAGCCCGACCAGTACTCCAACCGGGCCAACCCCGAGGCCCACTACCGCACGACCGCGCCGGAGATCTGGGAGCAGACAGACGGCGGCGAGATCGACGCCATCGTCGTCTCGGTCGGCACCGGCGGCACCATCTCGGGCATCGGCCGCTACTTCAAGGAGCGCCGGCCCGAGGTGCTGATCGTGGGCGCCGACCCGGAGGGCTCGGTGTACACGGCGGACGACGCGCACCCGATGCACCCCTACCTCGTCGAGGGCATCGGCAAGGACACGTGGCCGAGCACCATGAGCCCCGAGGTCGTGGACGAGTGGATCCGCGTCTCCGACCGCGACTCGTTCCTGACCGCCCGCCGGCTCGCCCGCGAGGAGGGCCTGCTCGTCGGCGGCTCGTGCGGCTCCACCGCGTGGGCGGCGCTGCGCGTCGCCGAGCGGCTCGGTACGCGGAGCGAACGTGCTGATGGTGCTCCCGGACGGCGGCCGCTCGTATCTGTCCAAGTTCTACGACGACAACTGGATGATCCAGTACGGCTTCATGGAGCGCACCTCGCCCGCGCCCACCGTAGAGGGCGTGCTCCGCTTCAAGCGCGGCGAGGAGCACGACCTGCCCGACCTCGTCACGATCGAGTCGTCGAAGAAGGTCGGAGCGGCGATCGAGCTGATGCAGCGCTACGGCATCTCCCAGCTGCCGGTGGTGCGCACCGGTCCCGCCAGCCGCGCTCACCGACATCGTCGGCTCGATCCAGGAGCGCAGCCTGCTCGACCGGGTGTTCAAGAGCCCGGACGCCCTGAACGACGACGTGGCGGTGGCGATGCAGCCGCCCCTCGCCGCCGTCGACGTGCGCGCGTCCCTGGACGAGGTGTTCGCGGACCTCTCCGGCCCGAACGCCGCCGTCGTCGTCGGCTCCGCCGGCACCCCGGTCGCGATCCTCACCCGCTCCGACCTGCTCGAGTTCCTCGCGCACCAGCGAACCGAGGTTGAGAGCTAGAGTCGCGGTATGGGATACCTGGAGCGCTTCCGCCGGTGGATCTGGAAGGTCGAAGAGGCCACGAACGAGCTCGAGTACTCGGCCATCGAGGCGATCGACAAGGTCGAGGAGGTCGCCGACGAGCACACGGGCGGCCGCGTGGGCCGCACGCTCGAGGCGGTCGAGGAGGAGTCGCGGGACATCGCCGAGCGCATCCATCTCGACGGTGCGGACGTCGACGGCACCGATCGTCCCTCGTAGCAGCGCTCCCGCTGCCGTTACCTGATGAAGCTCGCGGCGTGGCCGCGCGCGTTCGCCTCCCGTAGCTCGCCGGCGTCGAGCGCGCCGATGCGCTCGAGCAGCTCCAGCTCGTCCCGCAGGTGGGTGCGCATCATCTCGGGCCCGTCCGTCGCGATCGTGAACGCGACGCCGTGCTCGACGAACGTGCGGATCGTGGCGCGCACCGCCTCCTCGTCGGGCAGCGCCTTCGTGAGCAGGTTCGAGGTGGGGCAGATCTCGAGCACCGTGCCCGTGTCGCGCAGGAGCCGCATCAGCTCCGGGTCGTGTGCGGCGAGGATCCCGTGCCCGATCCGGTCGGGCCGCAGGTGCTCGACGACCTCGCCGAGCTCCTCGCCGCCGGTGGCGCCCTCCTCGCCGACGTGGATCGTGACGCCGAGCCCCGCCTCGCGGGCGAGCTCCACCATGGGCGCGACCTGCGTGTAGTCGTAGCGGCGGCCGCCCGGGCGCGGGCCGGCGATGTCGACGCCGACGATCCCCCGCAGCGACCACGCGATCGCCTTCTCCACGATCACCGTGTTCTGCCGGGCGTCGAACGTGCGATCCATCATCAGGATCAGCCCCGCGCCGCACCTGCGGGTACTCGAGGCTGGCCCGGTCGAGGCCGCGGATCGCCGCCAGGATGATGTGGTCGAGATCCCGCTCGCCGCCACGATTTCGCTTCATCGGGTTGAAGCGCAGCTCGAGCGTCGTGATCCCCTGCGAGCGGTAGGCGCCCCCGATCGCGCCGTGCACCGATCGCTCGACGGCGAGCGGCGAGGACTGGATCAGCTCCGTCCAGTGGTAGATCGCGTCCAGTGCGTCGAGGTTCTCGACGCCGCGCGGGTCGGAGACCGTGACGAGCCGGTCGAACTCCCAGTAGTCCTTGACCGGCAGCGCGATCCCCTGCTCGTGCGCGAGGCTCCAGAGGGTGTCGGAGGAGACGGAGCCGCCGAGATGCGTGTGGAGCTCGGCGAGCCCTTCTCCCTCGAGGATCACGGCGCGCAGTCTACGCGGCGCCGCCACCGGGGCCGGCGCGCTCCTCCCGCAGCTCGACGAGCTCCGCGTTGAGCGCCGCTGCGACCGTGATCGCCCACCCGACCCCGTACAGCGCGAGCATGATGCCGGCGGCGAGACCGAGGCCCCCGTACGTCTCCTGCTTCTGCTCGAGGTACGGGAAGAGCAGCAGGGTGACGAGCGCGTGGATCGCGGCGATCGCGACTCCGAAGAGCACGGCGCCGGGTACGAGGTCGTGCCAGCGGGAGCCGCGGTGCGGGAGCCACGTGGAAAAGCCCAGCCAGAGCGCGGGGATGACGAGGTACGACGCCAGCGCGAGCGCTACGCGCGTGACGCCACCGGCCCGCTCGCCGAGCCCGTCGAGGAGCCCGCGCGCCGAGCACGATTGCGACCAGCGTCGCGAGGGCGAGCAGCGTCGTCGTGAACGGGCTTCGGGCCCGCGTGAGCCGGACCCGCCAGGTGAGCGCGTGCACGGCGCGCAGCCCGCGCACGAGCGCGTATGTCATGTACAGCAGTACGAGGCCGCCGACGACCGCTCCCGAGATCAGCCCCGGCCCGCCCGCCTCTGCCGTCGCCTCCGAGATCGAGGCGGCGACGTACCCCGCCACGCCGAAGCGCTCGATCGCGCGCTGCGGGTCGAGCGGCTCGTCACGGTAGAGCCCGGTCACGAACACGACGACGAGCGCGAGCGGGAGTAGCCAGACGAAGATGCGGTACGCGAGGAGCGCGGGCAGCGCGCTGCCGCCCACCCTCTGGATGCGCCGGTTGACGCCCCAGCCGATCTCCGCCGCCGGCGCCAGCGGGCCGCGCGTCGTCAGGCGTTCGGCGAGCTCGAGCAGCTTCCGTCGCCTGCGGGCGAGGCGTCCGCTGCCGGCCGGCTGGTTCGTGAGCTCCCTGATCGTGTCCGCGAGCGAGGGCTCGTCGTCGAGCGTGCTCGGATCGAAGCGGCCGCCCATTGGCGGCAGCCTACGGAATGGCCGAGTCGACCAGTGCCCGCAGCGGCGCGAGCCACGCAGGGTCGACCGTGTGCGGCACGGGCGTCTCGAGCCGGGTCAGGTCGGCGCCGGCCGCCTTCATCGCGTCTCGCCGTCTCGGCCCCGTACAGGACCGGGATGACCGGATCGAGCGACCCGTGTGCGACGGCGACCGGCAATCCCTCCGCCCTGCCGAGGTCGAGCGCGAAGCCCGGTACCCGGGGCAGGAAGCCCGACATGCCGATGATGCCGGCAGGGCGCGGCCGGCCCGGGGCCGAGCGCCGTCGCCCAGCTCATCACGCAGCCCTGCGAGAATCCGCCCAGCACGACGCGTTCGATCGGTACCGGCAGTCCGTCGACGAAGTCGGCGAGCAGTCGTGCCGAGGCGAGGAAGGTCTCCGGCTCCGGCGTCGGGATCCCGCCGAGCCGATACCAGTGCGCGCCACCCGGCGGGAGGGAGAGCGGCGCCCGCGGCGTGATGCCGAGCAGGCGCCGCTCCGGGTCGAGCAGGTCGAGCAG
>CAVSUK010000006.1:0-428406 GCA_963731095.1 uncultured Gaiellaceae bacterium | reverse complement strand
GCTACGCGTCCGGCTGCAGGAACGGGTAGCGGTAGTCCGTCGGCGGCACGAGCGTCTCCTTGATCGTGCGCGGGCTGACCCAGCGGATCAGGTTCCACATCGAGCCGGCCTTGTCGTTCGTGCCCGATGCGCGGGAGCCGCCGAAGGGCTGCTGGCCGACGACCGCGCCGGTGGGCTTGTCGTTGACGTAGAAGTTGCCGGCCGCGTAGCGGAGGCGCGACTGGGCGTCGGCGAGGGCGTAGCGGTCGTTCGAGAACACGGCGCCGGTGAGCGCGTACGTGCCGGTCGCGTCGACGAGGTCGATCGTGTCGTCCCAGCGCTTCTCGTCGTAGACGTACGCGGTCACGACCGGCCCGAACAGCTCGTCGCGCATCAGCCGGAAGCCGGCGTCCTCGGTCTTGATCACGGTGGGCTCGACGAACCAGCCCTCGGAGTCGTCGGTGCCGCCGCCGGCGACGATCTCGGCTCCGGCGGCGCGGGCCTCCGCGATCGCCTCCTGCTGGGTCGCGAACGAGCTTGCCGTCGATGACGGCGCCCATGAAGTTCGTGAAGTCGCTCACGTCGCCCATGCGGATGGAGCCGACCTGCTCGGCGAGCCGGTCGCGCACCGCGGGCCACAGGTTGGACGGGATGTACAGCCGCGACGCCGCCGAGCACTTCTGCCCCTGGTACTCGAACGAGCCGCGCACGATCGCCGTGCTGACCGCGTCCGGGTCGGCGGAGGGGTGCGCGAGGATGAAGTCCTTGCCGCCCGTCTCGCCGACGATGCGCGGGTAGTTGCGGTAGCGCGCGATGTTGCCGCCGATCGTGCCCCAGATCGAGTGGAAGACGCGCGGTCGAGCCGGTGAAGTGGACGCCGGCGAGCTCGGGGCTCGCGAGCACGGCGTCGCCGATCTCGGCGCCGGCGCCGAACACGAGGTTGATCACGCCCGGCGGCAGGCCGGCCTCCTCGAGCAGGCGCATCGTGTACCACGCCGACAGCGCCGCCGTCGACGCCGGCTTCCACACGATCGTGTTGCCCATCATCGCCGGCGACGTCGTCAGGTTGGCGCCGATGGCGGTGAAGTTGAACGGGCTGATCGCGAACACGAAGCCCTCGAGCGGCCGGTACTCCAGCCGGTTCCAGACGCCGGGCGACGACACCGGCTGCTCCGCGTAGATCCGGGTCGAGGTACTCGGCGTTGAAGCGGAAGAAGTCGCACGTCTCGCAGACGGCGTCGATCTCCGCCTGGTGCGCCGTCTTCGACTGGTTCAGCATCGTCGTCGGCGTTCAGCGTCGCGCGCCACGGGCCTGCCAGCAGCTCGGCGGCGCGCAGGAACACGGCGACCCGCTCGTGCCACGGCGTCTGCGACCACTCCTCATGGGCGGCGCGGGCGGCGGCGACGGCCCGGTCGACGTGCGACGGCGTCGCCGCGCTCGACGTCGGCGAGGACGTGGGAGCGCCTGTGCGGCATCACCGCCTCGAACGTCGTGCCCGACTCGACGCGCTCGCCCCCGATCACCATCGGGACGTGCAGGCGCTCGGCCGACATCTGCTCGAGGCGCGCCTTCAGCTCCACGCGCTCGGGCGAGCCCGGCAGGTAGCCCTTGACCGGCTCGTTCACGGCGGTGGGCGGGCGGAAGGTGCCGGGAGCGCTCATCGGCACCGATTGTATTCTCGGCGGCGTGCGCGTGACGCGGCACCTCTACGAGGTCGACGGCTGGGGCGTGGGGGAGGTCTGGACGCGCGGGGACGTGGTGGTCCAGCACGAGCTGGCGTCGTACGGGCTGGAAGAGTCGGGCGCCGGGGGACGTGCCCCGCTTCGTGGCCGAGCTCGTCCGGCGCTTCTCCCTGCATCTCGACGGACATCCCGTCGCCTACGAGGACGTCCCGCTCGACCTCGAGTGGGCGACGCCGTTTCAGCGGGCGCTCGCCGCCGCCCTCCAGGCCGTGCCGTGGGGTGAGGTCGTCAGCTACGGGGAGCTCGCCGCCCTGGCCGGCCGCCCGGGCGCAGCACGGGCGGCCGGGTCGTTCTGCGCCGACAACCGGTACGCGCTGATCGTGCCGTGCCACCGGGTCGTCGCCGCCGGCGGCATCGGCGGCTACGGAACGAGCGGCGTGGAGCTGAAGCGGCGCCTGCTCGGGCTGGAGGGCGTCAGGCTGTGAGCGCCGGGACACTCGGCGACGACGTGCGGTCGGAGCTCGCGGCGATCGCGCCGGCCCGTCGCTGCGACCGGCTCGCGGAGATCTCGGGGCTGTTCCATACGGCCGGTGCCCTGCACCTGCGAGGCCGCGGCGCGGTCGCTCTGCACCTCGACGTGGCGAGCTCGGCGGTGGCGCGCCGCGCCTTTGCCCTGCTCGCGGAGCTTCGCGTTCCCGCCGAGATCCGCACCTACCGGCGACGGGCGTTCGACGGCGCCACGCGCTACCAGCTCCACGTCGACGGGCAGCCGGGACGCGCTCGAGGTGCTCGAGGAAGCGGGCGTGCTCGACGCGGGGCACCGTCCGCTCGAGAAGCCTCCGGGCCGGGTCGTCGCTCGTGAGTGCTGCCGGGGCGCGTACCTGCGCGGCGCGTTCCTCGGGGCCGGTTCGCTCTCAGGCCCTCGGTCGCCTCACCTGGAGCTCCGCACGCCGACGCTCGCCGGCGCCACCTTCCTCCGCAGCGTTGCCCACGTCGAGGACGTGAACCTGCGTGTCGTCCGGCGCGCGTCTCACGCGATCGCCTATGCGAAGGGGTGGGAGGAGATCGAGGGCTACCTCGTCGCCGCGGGGGCGATCGACACCGTGCTCGCTCTCGAGGAGCGAAGCGTCGTCGCCGAGATGCGCGCGGAGGCGAACCGCCTGGCGAACGCCGACCACGCGAACCTCGTGCGGCACGGCGAGAGCGGCTCAGCAGCAGCTCGCCGCAGCCCGCCGGCTGCAGGCCGACGGCGCTCTGGAGGTTCTCTCCGACCGCCTGCGCGAAGCGGCCGAGCTCCGTCTCAAGCACCCGGAGCTCTCCCTGCGCGAGCTCGCGGGACGCGCGACCCCGCCCGCCACGAAGGCAGCCATGCAGCGGCGCCTGGCCAAGATCGTCGAGCTCGGCCGACAGCTGAATTGCGTGCCGGCAGAGCCGGGTATTGGGGAGCTCACCGGGGGATTCCGCGTCCGCCGGCCACCACAGGCGGGCCGGGGGAGGAGCTCCGAGGACGATCTCCTCCCCCGACGTGCGCGCTCCGAGACCAGGCGGCGGACGGGGTCTGGATCCACCGACCCGGGAGCGCGAGCCCACCTCCGAGGGAGTATGAGACCCGGCGCGTGTTTCCTCAACTTTCGTGCCCGTAGAAATCCCGCAGAATCCGTGGAGGGTACGAACAAGCCCCTGGTCCGGCCTGGTTAGACTCGATGCGAGACCAAATCGACATCGAAAAGCGAGGGCGAAGGAACATGGGCATTCGCGTCGGCATCAACGGGTTCGGCCGCATCGGCCGCAACTTCTTCCGGGCCCAGCAGCAGCTGGGAGCGGACGTCGAGATCGTGGCCGTCAACGACCTGGGTGACGCCAAGACGATGGCGCACCTGCTCAAGTACGACTCCGTCATGGGGCCGTTCGCGGGCGACGTTTCGCTCGGCGACGGCGTCATCCGCGCCGGCGGCGAGGAGATGAAGATGCTCTCCGAGCGCGACCCCGCCGCGCTGCCCTGGGGCGAGCTCGGCGTCGACGTGGTGCTCGAGTCGACCGGGTTCTTCACCAACCGCGAGGGCGCGCAGAAGCACATCGACGCCGGGCGCGAAGAAGGTCATCATCTCTGCCCCTGCGACCGACCCGGACTACACCGTCGTGCTCGGCGTCAACGACGCGGGCTACGACCGCGAGCAGCACCACATCGTGTCGAACGCGTCCTGCACGACGAACTGCATCGCGCCGCTCGCCAAGGTGATCGACGACCTGGCCGGGATCGAGTCGGGCTTCATGACCACGATCCACGCGTACACGAACGACCAGAACATCCTCGACCTGCCGCACAAGGACCTGCGCCGCGCCCGTGCCGCCGCGATCAACCTGATCCCGACATCGACGGGTGCCGCCAAGGCCATCGGCCTCGTGCTGCCGCACCTGCAGGGCAAGCTCGACGGTGTCTCCGTGCGCGCTCCTGTCCCGACGGGCTCGCTCACCGACCTCGTGGTCAGGGTCGGCCGGGACGTGACCGTGGACGAGGTCGACGCCGCCTACCGCGCTGCCGCCGACGGCCCGCTCGCAGGCCTCCTCCAGTACCAGCCCGATCCGCATCGTCTCCAGCGACATCCAGGGCTCGGCGTACTCGTGCATCTACGACGCCAAGCTGACGATGGTGCACGGCCGCATGGTCAAGCTGTTCGGCTGGTACGACAACGAGTGGGGCTACAGCTGCCGGCTCGTCGACCTCATCGGGAAGCTGCTCTGAGATGAGGCTGCCGCGCTCGGTCGAGACGGCTGACGTCGCGGGCAAGCGCGTGCTCGTCCGCGCCGACCTCAACGTGCCGCTGGAGGACGGCCGCGTCGCCGACGACACGCGCATCCGGGCCGCGATTCCGACGCTGCGGCTGCTGCTCGACCGGGGGGCTGCCGCGGTCACCGTCTGCTCGCACCTGGGCCGGCCGAAGACCGAGGAGGACCGGGCGAAGTACATGATCGCGCCCGTCGAGGCGCGGCTGCGCGAGCTCGCGCCCGACGACCGGCTCCGCGTGCTGGAGAACACCCGCTTCCATCCGGGCGAGACGAGGAACGACGAGGCGTACGCGCGCGAGCTCGCGGACGGCAACGACCTCTACGTCAACGACGCCTTCGGCTCGGCCCATCGCGCCCACAGCTCCACCGAGGCGGTGGCGCACCTGCTGCCCGCCTACGCGGGGCTGCTGCTGCTCTCGGAGCTCGAGCACCTCGGGCAGCTGCTCGGCGAGGTGGAGCGGCCGTTCGTGCTCATCGCCGGCGGCGCCAAGGTGGAGGACAAGCTCGCCGTCCTCGAGCATCTCGGCGGCCGCGCCGACACGGTGCTGATCGGCGGCAAGATGGCGGAGCAGGTGCGGGTCGAGAACCCGCTGTCGTTCCCCGTGGAGCTTCCCTCGGACGTCGTCGCCGCGAGCGCGTTCGCCGCCGACGCGGAGAGCCGGGTTGCACCGGTGGACGCGGTGCCGGAAGGCTGGCTCGGCCTCGACATCGGCCCCGCCACCGCGGCCGCCTTCGGCGAGCGCATCGCGTCGGCCCGGACGATCTTCTGGAACGGCCCCATGGGCGTGTTCGAATGGGACGCGTTCGCAGCCGGCACCCGCGCCGTGGCCGAGGCCGTGGCCGGCGCGGACGCGTACTCGGTTGTCGGCGGCGGCGACTCGGTCCGCGCGATCCAGGAGCTCGGCCTCGCCGACCGCGTGTCGTGGGTGTCGACCGGCGGCGGCGCGTCCCTCGAGCTGCTCGAGGGCAAGGAGCTGCCGGGCGTCGCCGCCATTCCGGAGGCATGAGATGAAGCTGATCGCAGGAAACTGGAAGATGTTCAAGGGGCCGGCGGAGACGCTGGCGTTCTTCGACCGCTTCGAGGCGCCGGACGGCGTCGAGGTGGTGTTGTGCCCGCCCTTCGTCTCCCTCGAGGCGGCCGTCGGCGAGGAGTGGCCGATCTACGCGCAGAACGTGCACTGGGCGGCCGAGGGCGCGTTCACCGGCGAGGTCTCCGCCGCGATGCTGGTGGAGCTCGGCGTGCAGGGGACGCTCGTCGGCCACTCGGAGCGGCGCCAGTACTTCGGCGAGACCGACGACTCCGTTCGCGCACGCGCCGAGGCGGCGCTGGAGGCGGGCCTGAAGGTGATCGCCTGCGTCGGCGAGAGCGAGGCGGAGCGCGAGGCCGGGCAGACCGAGGACGTCCTCGCGCGGCAGGTGGCCGTGCTGCCGCGTCACGCCGGCCTCGTGATCGCGTACGAGCCCGTGTGGGCGATCGGCACGGGCAAGACGGCGACGAAGCAGATGGCGCAGGAGGCGCATGCGTTCATCAAGTCGCTGCACGACACGTGCGTTCTCTACGGCGGCTCCGTCAAGCCGGAGAATGCGGACGAGCTGCTCACGCAGCCCGACGTGGACGGCGCGCTCGTCGGCGGTGCGTCCCTCGATCCCGAAAGCTTCGCGGCGATTTGCCTGGCCGGCTCCCGCTCGTAGCGCTCGTCATCCTCGACGGCTGGGGCCTCGCCCCGGCCGGGCCCGGGAACGCCGTCGAGCTGGCGCGCACGCCCGTCTTCGACGATCTCACGAGCCGGTATCCGACGACGCAGCTCCGCGCCTCCGGGGAGGCGGTCGGCCTGCCCGAGGGGCAGATGGGCAACTCGGAGGTCGGGCATCTCACGATCGGCTCCGGCCGCATCCTCTTCCAGGACCTGCAGCGCGTGAACGCGGCCGTCCGTGACGGCTCCTTCCTCTCCAACGAGGCGCTCCTCGGCGCCTTCCGCAGGGCCGCCGAGCGCGGCGGCGCCGTTCACCTGCTCGGGCTCGTCTCCACCGGGGGCGTGCACTCCCACATCGAGCATCTCCGCGCCCTCCTCGAGCTCGCAGCCCGGGAGGGGATGGGGGACAGCACCTGGATCCACGCCTTCACCGACGGGCGCGACGTCTCGCCCCACGCCGCCGTCGGCGACCTCGCGACGCTGCCCCCCGACCGCATCGCCACGATTGTGGGCCGCTACTACGCGATGGACCGCGACAAGCGCTGGGAGCGGACCGACCGCGCGCTCGACGCGATCCTCGACGGTGTCGGGGAGGAGGCCGCCGATCCGATCGCGGCCGTGCAGGCGAGCTACGACCGAGGCGTGACCGACGAGTTCGTCGAGCCCATCGTGCTCGCCGGCCGCCCGCGGCTCGACCCGTCGCGCGACGCTGCCGTCTTCTTCAACTTCCGGCCCGACCGCGGGCGCCAGCTCTCGCACCGGCTGCTCGAGCTCGGCGTCGACCTGACCACGATGACGCGCTACGCCGACGACCTCCCGACGCCGGTCGTGTTCCCCGAGCAGCAGGTGACCCACACGCTCGCGGAGACGTTGTCGGCGGCAGGCGTCCGCCAGCTGCATGCGGCGGAGACCGAGAAGTACGCGCACGTCACCTACTTCTTCAACGGCGGCCAGGAGGCGGAGTGGGAGGGCGAGACGCGAGTGCTCGTTCCCTCGCCGCGGGACGTGCCGAGCTACGACTTCGCACCCGAGATGTCCGCCGCGGGCGTGGCCGCGGAGGTGGCCGGCCGGGTCGGCGACGGGTACGGCTTCTGCGTCGTCAACTTCGCCAACCCGGACATGGTGGGCCACACGGGCGTGATCCCGGCGGTCGTCGCCGCCGTCGAGGCGGCCGACGCGGCGCTCGGGGAGGTGGTGGAGGCGGTGCATGCAGCCGGCGGCGCCTGTCTCGTCACGGCCGACCACGGCAACGCCGAGCAGATGCTCGAGGCGGACGGCGTCAGCCCCCACACCGCGCACACGACGAGCCCGGTGCCGCTCGTGCTCACCCTGCCGGACGTGTCGCTGCGCCCGGGCGGTGGGCTGTCCGACCTCGCGCCGACCGTGCTCGAGCTGCTCGGGCTCGACGTCCCGGAGGAGATGACGGGCCGGTCGCTCGTTGTCTTTCCGGGCGACGACAATCGCTGACATTTCAGTAACTCGTAAATAGTTGGTATCGAACCTGAGATCGGCTGTATGCTCGCCGCGCATTGGCCCTGGAACAACCCGATCCCGGTCTGCTCCGCAAAGCCCAGCGAGGCGACGAGCGGGCGTTCGCGGTCATTGCCCGCACCTACGAGCGGCCGGTCTACAACTACGTGCTGCGCCTCGTCGGCGACCGTGCTCTGGCCGAGGACCTGACGCAGGAGGTCTTCCTCCGCGTCTACCAGGGCCTGCCCGGCTTCTCGCTGCGGTCGCGCTTCACGACCTGGCTGTTCCAGGTGACGAAGAACCGCGTGCTCGACGAGTTGCGCGCGCTGGAGCGTCGGCCGCGGAGTGTCGCGACGCTCGATGACATCCCGCCGCTCGAGGTCGTCGACCAGCCGTTCGAGCGCTCCGAGCTGATCGACGCGCTCTGGCGCGCGATCGGCGCGCTCAACGTCGACCTGAAGATGGCGCTCCTGCTCCGCGACGTCGTCGGCCTCTCGTACACCGAGATCGCGGACTCGCTCGAGATCACGCTCGCGACCGTCAAGTGGCGCATCTACAAGGCGCGCGAGGAAGTACAGGCGGCGCTCGAGCGCGACGGGATCAGCATCGCGACGCACACCGGCCCGCGCGTCGCCACCGGCACGATCACCGAGTAGCCTCGGTCATCGCCTCCGGGAAACGGGCCGTACGATGGCCCCATGGAGCGCTTCAGCTTCCGCAGGTTCTGGTGGGCGCAGGTCGCGTTCGTCACCGTGCTCGCGGTCGGCACGGTCGGTTTCCGCCTCATCCTCGACGAGAGCTGGGTCGCCTCGCTCTACCGCGCGGTCGTCACCACGACGCTCACCGGGCTCGACACGCCGCCCGAGGGGAACGCCGGCATGTTGTTCTCGATCCTCCTGCTGATCTCGGGCGTGGCAATCTTCCTGTACCTCGCGGGTGCGGTGGTCGAGATGATCACCCGCGGCGTCGTGCAGGACGTGTTCGGGGAGCGAAGAAGGAAGCGCCAGATCGACGACTTGCAGGACCACACGATCATCTGCGGCTTCGGCCGCGTCGGCAGGCGTGTCGCCGCGGAGTTCAACCTCACCGGGAGGGACTTCGTCGTGCTCGACACGAACCAGGAGTCGGTTGCGGCCGCCGTCGAGCTGGGCGCGCTCGTCGTGCACGGCGACGGCACCGAGGACGCCGCGCTCGAGGCCGCCGGGATCGCGCGCGCGCGGGCTCTCATCGTCTGCGCGGACTCCGACGAGAACAACCTCTTCATCACGCTCTCGGCACGTGCCGCCCGCCCCGACCTGTTCATCGTCTCACGTGCCTCCGACGCCTCCGCGGCCCGGAAGCTCCGGCTCGCGGGCGCCGACAGGGTCGTCGAGCCGTACTCCTCCGCCGGGCTCCAGATCGCGAACCTCGTGCTCAAGCCGCAGGTGGCCGACTACCTCGACATCGTCTCCACCGCCGGAGGGCACGAGCTCCGCTTCGAGGAGATCGAGGTGAAGCAGGAGTGCCGCGTCCTGCGGCAGGTCGATCCGCGACCTGCGCGTCCGCGACGCCACGGGGGCGATGATCATCGCGATCCGCAAGGGCGACGGCCGGTTCGACACGACGCCGTCGCCCGACGCCGTGCTGGAGCACGGCGACGTCCTGATCGGCGTCGGCACCCAGGAGGAGATCGGCCGGCTCGAGGAGCTGTTCGCGCCGGGGGCGAGCGTTGGGGGCTGACGCGCCGGTGCAGCGGTCTCGCCGTCGCGCTCGGCGAGATCGCGGGCGTCCCCGTCGAGCTCGAGCGGCCGTCCGACCCGTCCCACGGTGACTACGCGACGAATGTCGCGCTCCGCCTCGCGGGGCAGCTGAAGCGGCCGCCGCGCGACGTCGCCGAGGAGCTCGCCGGCAAGGTCTCGGCGCTGCCGGGCGTCGAGCGGGCCGAGGTGGCAGGCCCCGGTTTCCTCAACGTGTTCGTCGACGACTCGTGGCTCGTCGGCGCGCTCGGGCAGGCGCTCGGCGCCGGAGACGCGTTCGGCGGCGGCTCCGCGGCAGTCCCCGAGCGCGTGCAGGTGGAGATGGTGTCGGCGAACCCGACGGGGCCGATCACGGTCGCCTCCGCGCGCAACGGCGCCTACGGGGACGCGGTCGCGCGGCTCCTCGCCTTCGCCGGCCACGAGGTCGAGCGGGAGTACTACTACAACGACGCCGGCACGCAGATGGACCGCTTCCGCGCGTCCGTCGAGGCCGTACGACGCGGGGAGGAGCCGCCGCAGGACGGGTACCGCGGGGCATACGTCGCCGATCTCGCGCGCGAGACCGGCGATCCGGTGTCGCGCATGCTGGAGCTGATCGACGCGAGCCTGGAGCGATTCCGGATCCACTTCGACTCGTACGAGCGCGAGAGTCGGGTCGAGACGGAGATACCGGACGCGCTGGCGCTGCTCGACACCTACGAGGCGGACGGGGCGCTGTGGGCGCGGACGTCCGCCCACGGCGACGAGAAGGATCGCGTGCTCGTGCGCTCCGACGGTACCCACACCTACTTCGCCGCCGACGCGGCCTACGTGCGCCGCAAGTACGCGCGGGGCTTCGACCGCCTCGTCTACGTGCTCGGGGCCGACCACCACGGGTACGTGGCGCGCCTGCAGGCGCTCGCGGAGATGCTCGGCCGCCCTCGTGACTCGCTCGAGGTGCTGATCTACCAGCTCGTCCACCTGACCAGGGGCGGCGAGGCGACGAAGATGTCGAAGCGCCGCGGCGACGTCGTCTTCCTCGACGACTTCGTGGACGAGATCGGGGTCGACGCCGCACGCTGGTACCTCGTCTCGCGCGGGCACGACCAGACGATCGAGATCGACGTCGACCTGGCGGCGGAGAAGTCGGCGAAGAACCCCGTCTTCTACGTCCAGTACGCGCACGCCCGCATCGCCGGCATCCTCCGCAACGCGCCTGCGGGAGTCGCGGCGGCCGGCCACGAGCTCCCGGCGGGCGTGACGCTCGCGGCGGAGGAGCGCGACCTCGTGAAGCGGCTCGCCGAGCTGCCCGCCGTCGCCGCCGAGGCGGCCGAGCGCCGCGCGCCGCACGCGATCCCGAACTACGCGATCCGCGTGGCCGACGACTTCCACCGCTTCTACCACCACCACAAGGTGCTCGGGTCGGAGAGCGAGCAGTTCCGCCTCGGCCTGTGCCTGGCCACGAAGACCGTGGTCGCGCGCTGCCTCGACCTGATCGGGGTCGAGGCGCCCGAGCGGATGTAGGTGTCCCGCTCGACGGCGAACCTCGCGCTCGCCGGGCTCGCGACGTCGTGGGGGCTGATCGCCGTGCTCGTCGCCGCGGTCGACCTCGAGGCGGAGCCGCTCGCATTCCTGCGCCTCGCGCTGGCCGCTGCGACGCTCGGTCTCGCAGCCGTCCTGCTCTCGCGCACCGATGCGCTCCGGCCGGGCGACCGGCTGCCGGCGCTCGTCGTGCTCGGCGTCATGCAGGGTGCCCACTGGCTGCTCTTCTTCGAGGCGGTCAAGCTCGGCTCCGTCGCCCTCGCCGTGCTCACCTTCTACACGGCCCCGCTCGTGCTGGCCGTGCTCGCGCCGGCCGTGCTGCCGGAGCGGCTGTCGCGCGTCGCGCTCGCCGCTCTCGTGCCCGGCGCGGCGGGCATCGTGCTGGTCGCGCTCGGCAGCGGCGAGGAGGGTGGATCGGCGAGCGGCTGGGCGATCGCCGCCGGCCTCGGCTCGGCCGTGACGTACGCCGTGCTCGTGATCCTCTCGAAGCGGCTGCTGCTCGGGATGGTGGAGCCGCTGACGGTGGCGTTCTGGGACTGCTTCGTGGGCGCGGTCGCCGTCGCGCCCGCGTTGCTCGCGGCCGGGCGCGTGCTGCCGCAGGGCGGCCGCGAGTGGGGCGCGGTGCTCCTGCTCGGGGTCGTCTTCACCGGCCTCTCGACGCTCGCGTACACGGCGCTCCTGCGGTACGTAACGGCGCAGGCCGCGGGCATCCTCACGTTTCTCGAGCCCGTTGCAGCAGTGCTGCTCGCCTGGGCGCTGCTCGACGAGCAGGTCGGAGCGGCCACGCTCGCCGGTGGCGTGCTCGTCGTGCTCGCCGGTGCGATCGTGGTGATGCTCGAACCGGCCGACGCTGCCGCCGCCGAGGCGCCGGCGGGAGTAGGATCGACGCTGCCGTGACTCCCGTGCAAGATCCGACCGTTCCCGACCGCAACCTCGCACTCGAGCTCGTGCGCGTCACCGAGGCGGGCGCGATGGGCGCCGCCCGCTGGATCGGACGGGGCGACAAGAACGCTGCCGACGCGGCCGCTGTCGACCTGATGCGCCGCATGATCAACACGGTCACCATGCAGGGCGTCGTCGTGATCGGCGAGGGCGAGAAGGACGAGGCGCCGATGCTCTTCAACGGCGAGCGGGTGGGCGCCGGCTGGGGCCCCGAGGTCGACGTCGCCGTCGACCCGCTCGAGGGCACGCGGCTGACGGCGCTCGGCATTCCCGGCGCCATCTCGGTGATCGCGGTGGCAGAGCGGGGCTCGATGTTCTTCCCGGGTGCTGCGCTCTACATGGACAAGATCGCCGTCGGCCCGGAAGCGGCGCAGCGCGATCGACATCGAGCGCTCGCCCACCGAGAACGTCCATGCGGTGGCGGCGGCCAAGGGCATGGAGGTGACCGACCTCACCGTCGTCGTGCTGGAGCGCGACCGCCACGACGACCTGATCGCCGAGCTGCGCGAGTCGGGCGCCCGCGTCAACCTGATCCGCGACGGTGACGTGGCGCCCTCGATCGCAGCCGCGCAGCCGTTCACGGGCATCGACATGCTGATGGGCGTCGGCGGCACGCCGGAGGGCGTGATCGCGGCCGCCGCGATCAAGTGCATGGGGGGCGCCATCCAGGGCAAGCTCTGGCCCCGGAACGACGCCGAGCGGCAGGCGCTGATCGAGGGCGGCTTCGACATCGACCGCGTGCTCACCGCCGACGACCTCGTCCGCGGCGACGACGTCTTCGTGGCGGCGACCGGCGTCACCGGCGGCTCGCTTCTGCGCGGCGTGCGGGTCAGCTCCCACGGGATCGAGACGGAGTCCATCGTGATGCGCTCCCGCTCCGGGACGGTGCGGCGCATCGATGCCTACCATCCCTCTCACAAGCTGACGAACCTGCGAAAGGAACGCTGATGGGACACGATCTGAAGGCGATCGCGGAGTCGATCGTCGCCGGCGACAAGGGCATCCTCGCCGCGGACGAGTCGACCGGCACGATCAAGAAGCGCTTCGACTCGATCGGCGTCGAGTCGACCGAGGAGAACCGCCGCGCCTACCGCAACCTGCTGTTCACGACGCCCGGCTTCGAGGAGTACGTCGGCGGCGTGATCCTCTACGACGAGACGATCCGCCAGAGCTCCGACGACGGCACGCCGTTCGGGGAGCTGCTCACGTCGAAGGGCGTCGTGCCCGGCATCAAGGTCGACACGGGCGCGAAGCCGCTGGCCGGCGCGCCGGGGGAGACGGTGACGGAGGGCCTCGACGGCCTGCGCGAGCGCCTCGCCGAGTACTACGAGCTGGGTGCCCGCTTCGCGAAGTGGCGGGCGACGCTGTCGGTCGGCGACCGCCTGCCGAGCCGCTACTGCGTCCGCGTCAACGCCCAGGCGCTCGCGCGCTACGCCGCCCTCTGCCAGGAGGCCGGCATCGTCCCGATCGTCGAGCCCGAGGTGCTGATGGACACCGACCACTCGCTCGAGGCGTGCTTCGACGCGACGGCGCGGACGCTGCAGGCGCTCTTCGCCGAGCTCTCGACGCAGCGCGTCGACCTCGAGGGCACCCTGCTGAAGCCGAACATGGTCATCCCCGGCAAGGGCAACGCCGACCAGGCGAGCCCGGAGCGGATCGCGCGTGCCACGCTCGACTGCTTCCGGCGCCACGTGCCGGCGGCCGTGCCGGGCATCGTGTTCCTCTCGGGCGGCCAGTCCGAGGTGGAGGCGACGGTCAACCTCGACGCGATCAACCGGCTCGAGGGCCGGCCCTGGCCGCTCTCGTTCTCGTACGGGCGGGCGCTGCAGGCGTCGGCTCTGAAGGCCTGGAGCGGGTCGCCGGACAACGTGGAGGCCGCGCAGGCGGTGTTCCTGCACCGGGCGCGCTGCAACGCCGCGGCCGCGGGCGGGCGTTACTCCGCCGGCATGGAAGAGCTCGTCCCCGCATGACCGTCGGCCCGATCGAGATCTTCGTGATCGCCTTCGACGACCCGGATTTCCACGGGGAGATCCGGGCCGAGCTCGACCGGCTGCGCGACAACGAGATCCTGCGGCTCGTCGACTTCCTCGCGGTGCACAAGACGGAGGACGGCGTGATCGAGGCGATTCAGGAGAGCGACCTGCATCCCGAACGAGGCGCTCGCGTTCGGCTCCGCCGTGGGGGCGCTGATCGGGCTCGGCGCCGCCGGCGAGGAGGGGCTCGAGGCCGGCGCCGTCTGGGGCATGCGCGAGCTCGCCGACGGCCACGTGTTCGACGACGACGACAAGTGGCAGATCGCGGAGGCGATCCCGCGCGGCGCGGGCGCGATCATCGCCCTCGTCGAGCACCGCTGGGCGATCCCCGTCCGCGACGCCGTGCGCCGGGCGGGGGGGCGCGGCCTCGCGGCGCGCTGGATCTCGGAGCAGGACCTCGTGCAGCTCGGCGCCGCCCGCGGGCTCGACGCGCTCACGTAGCTACGAGGCCAGCGAAACGCGCCACGGTCGTCGAGCCTGCACCATGGCGGGTGTCACCCTGCCGTCGGCAGACACCCAGGCCGTCCGTTTCGGTCGGACGGGCCGCAGGCGCCTACGGCGAACGATCTTGCCGGGGTTCATGATCCCGCTCGGGTCGAACAGGCCCTTGATAGCGCGGTAGAGGGGCACCAGGTCGGCGTGCTCCTGCTCGAGCGCGTCGATCTTGCCGAGCCCGATCCCGTGCTCGCCGGAGCACGTGCCGCCGCGCGCGAGCGCGTCCGCGACGAGCCGCCGGCCGAGCTCCTCGGCCGCCTCGACCTCGGCCGGGTCGTCCGGGTCGACGGAGATGCCGACGTGGAAGTTCCCGTCGCCCGCGTGCCCCACGATGCTCGCCCGCAGGCCCAGCTCGCTCACGCCGGCCCGGGCCAACGTGACCGCGGCGGCCAGCTCCGAGACGGGCACGCACACGTCGGTGTACTTGTGCCTGGAGCCCGGCGCGGAGTGCTGCACGGCGTAGGCGACGTCGTGGCGCGCCTGCCAGAGGCGCGTCCTCGCGGTGGGGTCTCGCTCGGTGTCGAGCGCGACCGCGCCTTCCGATTCGGCGATCGCGCGCACGAGCTCGACGTCCGCCTCGACGGCGCCGGCGTTGCCTGCGGCCTCGACGAACAGGCAGGGGGCCTCGGGGAAGGTGGTGCCCTTGTAGGCGTTGACGGCGGCGATGGTGGCGGCGTCGACGAGCTCGAGCCGGGTGACGGCCGCTCCGGCGGCGACGGCGCCCGCGGCAGTACGGCAGGCGGCCTCGAGCGTGGGGAAGGAGATGCGCAGCGCGACGGCTGCGTCGGGCAGGCCGTGCAGGCGCAGTGTCAGCTCCGTGATCACGGCGAGCGTGCCCTCCGACCCGACGAGCAGCCCCGTGAGGTCGTAGCCGGCGGACGTCTTGGCGGCCCGGCTGCCGGTGCGGATGATGCGGCCGCCGGGGAGCACGGCCTCGAGGGCGAGCACGTTGGCGCGCATCTTCCCGTAGCGCGGCGTCGTCGTGCCGGCGGCGTTCGTCGCCGCCATGCCGCCGATCGTGGCATCTGCGCCCGGGTCGACGGGGAAGAAGAGCCCGTGCTCGCCGGCGGCGCGGTTCAGCTCCATCCGGGTGACGCCGGGCTGGGTGACGGCGGTGAGGTCGCCGGGGGAGAGCGCCAGGATCCGGTTCATCCGGGTCAGGTCGAGCGAGATGCCGCCCTCGACCGGGATCACGTGCCCCTCGAGGCTCGAGCCCGCGGCGAACGGCGTGACGGGGACGCCGCGCTCGTCGGCGAGTGCCAGCACGCCTGCGACTTCCTCGGTCGAGGTGGGGTAGACGACGAGGTCGGGCCGGTGCGGGTGATGGAACGACAGGTCGGCGGAGTGCAGGTCGCGCTCGGAGTCGCCGGCGCTGACGCGGTCGGCATCGGCGACGACGGCCGCGACGGCCTGGTGGAGCTCGCTGGTGAATGTGCTCACGGGAACGAGTCTGCCCGAGCGGGCGACGGCCGTGCGCCACGTAAGCGACGGCGGTGACGGATCCCCCATCGCGAGCTATGGTCGACGGCGCCCCGGCGTCGTATGCTGAGACCTGCGGCGAGGCGCCTGCGGGCGCGGGCGATGCCGCCGTGAACGGGGGAAGACCACGGACAGCTCAGTGCCATTCTCCGGCTCCGGTCGAGCCGTGCGCATCCTCGGGAGGGGGCTGCGCGAGATCGACCGGCAGCTCCTGTACTCGGCCGCGTGGCTCGACGACCCACGTCCCGGGGAGGAAGGCGCTGCGCGCGTGCACGTCCTGCGAGGCCGGCCGGCGAAGGGGCCCGGTCCCTCGCCCTCCGGTGGAGACCGGCCCGGCTCCGGCTAGCTTCCGCGGCCGCGTCGGCCCTGTCGTCCGGTCGTGCCAGCACACTGGATGCATGCTCCTGCAGCCGGGCCATTGCGAGGGAGGAACTCGACCGTTCACCTGACGCACACGAGCCTCTTCAACGAGGGGCTGTGCGGCGAGGAGGTGGCATTCGACGGCGAGCCGGATCTCGCGGTCATCTGCGTCGACTGCCTCGACCTCGCCCGCGCCGCCGGCGTCGACGTCTCGGCCTGGGTGGCCGACGTCGACGTCACCGTCACGCTGCAGCTCGCGGCCTAGCTCGTCCCGTTCCGCGCTCGAGGCGGACGTCCCACACCGGCCGTACGATGTCGTGCATGGTCGCCGAGCGCGTCGACCTGACCACCGAGGATGGGCGGACGCTCGAGGTGTGGGCTGCGCCCGGCACGTCGCGGTCGGGCCTCCTCCAGATCCCGGGGACGCCGGTGGGCGCTCTCCCCTGGGAAGCCGAGGCCTCTGCTGCGGCGGCGGCCGGGGTGCGCTACGTGACCTTCTCGCGGCCGGGGTACGGTACGTCGACACGTCTGCCGGGACGCTCCGTCGCGGATGTCGCTGCCGACGTGCGACTGATTGCAGCGGCGCTCGGCATCGATCGCCTGCACGTCGTCGGGCACTCGGGTGGGGGGCCGCATGCGCTCGCCTGCGCAGCCCTGCTCCCGGGGCTCGTCGCCTCTGCTGCGACGATTGCGGGCGTCGCCCCCTGGGGCGCCGAGGGCCTCGACTGGCTCGCGGGGATGGCCCAGGAGAACATCGAGGAGTTCGGTGCTGCACTTGCGGGCGAGGAGGCGTTGACCACCGCGCTCGCGCCGATGGTTGCGGGCCTCGCCGACGTGACCGCCGAGGCGGTGGCCGACGAGCTCGGCGGGCTCGTCTCGGACGTCGATCGCGCCTGCCTGACCGGCGACTTCGCCGAGATCACCGCGGCACGGTTCCGCTGGGCCGTGCATGCGGGCGCCGGCGGCTGGATCGACGACGACCTCGCCTTCACGCGCGACTGGGGGTTCGACTCGCCGCGATCACCTGTCCCGTCGTGGTCTGGCAGGGATCACAGGACCTGATGGTGCCGCCGGCCCACGGCGATTGGCTTGGTCGCGCACGTCCCGAGAGCCGTTCCCATGCTCTTCCCCGAAGAAGGGCACCTCTCGCTCGCAGTGGGTCGTTACCCGGAGATCGTGGCGGACGTGGTCGCCCGCGGAACCGCACCGGCCTGAGCTTCTCTGAACGCACCCGTACATCCATCCGAGGGTTAGTTGCGCGGCCCGAGTGCTCGCGAGAGCTCCGCGGCCCTCTTGCGTCTTCACCACGAGTACCTACGGTGAGAGCGAGGGGCGCATGCCGGCTTGCACCTGAACGGGGGAGTCGGTGAGCGCCCCTCTGTCCCGACACTGACGCAGAGTCGCTCGGACAGATTCTCGATCTCAACATTCCAGGGGATGTCTGGACCGGATCGAGGGAGGAAAGTTCATCATTCGAGACCAAGAGAGGGCCGCAGCTCTCGGGCTCGATTGCGGCGCGCACCCAACCCCCCGCTGGGGCGCGTCGCTCATTGCACTCGCTCGAGCGGGCTGCCGAGCAGCGCTTCTGCGATGAGCTCGCGACGAACTTCCAGCGGCGTACGGGTCGACGGTTTGCCGTCAGCGCAGGTTTCGAAGCCGCTCGCGGAGACGGGCGTGAACGTGCCTACTCGCAGCTGCCGAAGTTGAAGTGCTGCGCTGCAGAGTCCATTCGCCTCGACGTGCAGGGGCGGCACGCTGGGTGCCGCCCCGTTAGTGATGCGTCAGGAGGAGACGGTCCGGGTGTTGGCCCTGGGCCGGGAGTGGCGCAGTTGTGGTTGAGGATCGCGACGTTGCCGGTGAATGTCGTGCCCTAACCGGCCGCCGGGGAACTCCACCAGGCCCTGCGGCCCGTCCGGATCGACGTACCCGGAGACTCTGCCCGCCGTGCCCGCGTCGATTCCTGCCTTGATGTAGCCGGCACCCTTCTCCAGAAACGACCCGCGCAACGTGGTGATCGTGTAGGAGCCGTTCCCGGCGATCACCGCCGAAGGCCCCGGGCTGGGACCTTGCGTGACTTGCGTCGCGTACACGTAGCTCGGCGAGGTCATCGAGGGCAGACAGCGATGCGCTCATACCCCTGTAGGTCACGCGCATCTGCTCGATCTCCATGCTGCCCGTGGCCGGTGTGGCGTCCCCGCACTTGGGGGCGGTCGCACCCGTCACATCCACCGTGAACGACGACACCGCCGTCGTCCACGGCTGCCGGAGCGTCCCCGCAGCCGCGAACGGTCAGCGGAGCGGCGGTCTGGATCGTCAGCGTTGTCGGGGCCAGGCGGATCGTGTACTGCGAGGTCTGAACTGCCGTGAAACAGCGGAGCCGCTTCCGAGCAAGAGACCCGTGCCTCGGACGCCGAGAACGTGTGGCTCCAGGGCGCGCCGAGCCAGTAGCAGGTGTCGTACATCACACATTGCCCGACGAGAGCCCCGTTCAAGCGGACATCGACGCCGGCGCTGTTGGGAACAGCGCTATTCCCGAAATATCCGGAAATCGTTGCGCCGACGATCACTTCTCCACGCCGAAACGGAGTATGTGAAGGTGCCGACAGTCACTGCCGGCCGAGGGTATGGATCTGTCAGTTGGAAGGTCGCGCCACTGAAGGCGGGGAGGGTCGAGGCTACCGTCGAGGCTTGACCCGCGCCCGCGACGGACAACGCAACGAGTGCCCCAAGTAGAGCGAGGAGAAGCGTGAGCCTACGCATGATCGTGCGCCTCCCGTGTCAAGCGCCGCGTCAACGTCAGGCGCCACGTCAGCCCAGATGCTGCGCGGCTTGTCCCCACAATCCTCTCGCACGCCGTGGCCGGTTTCATCGGTAGCAGCGCCCTGAATGATTCGCGTAACTACGTACGGCAGCGGCCACCGCTGAACCCGCCTGCCCGCAACGAAGGAGAGTGGGTGGCACGCCGCAGCGTCCACCAGCACGGCTTGTCACGGGCTGCAAACCGCCAATCACACTCCCTCGGTCGGGGGCGAAGAATTCGACCGGGGGTGTGGTGGCAGGGTTTGCCGGTGCCAGGCGGCGCGGTCGGAGGCGATCGCGGCGGCGACGGCCACGTCGATCTTGTGTGGGCTGTCGGTGCGACGGCGTGGCCACAGGCGAAGCGGTCGAGCTCGCTGGCCGCCGCGGAGTTTCGCCATGCCTCCCGATCCAGCTCTTTCAATCTGCTCGTCACCGCGCTACGCTCGACGGGTCGCTCGTTCGCCATCCGGCATGCGGCGCATGGATGGTCATGCGCGTCGGGGGCAACGGGCGGGGGTGGTACCGCAGAACTCCCGCCCGTTGGTCTCGCTGTAGAAGGATCACTTCACCTTCTGAGCTTTGCCGCGGGCGACTACCCGGTCGACGGGACGATCACCGCGGGACGGATCCGGGCGGCGCTCGAGGTCGGAGCGAAAAGGCCGACACGCGGAGCGAAGAAGGTTCGATCCACCGGGCGCGAGCTGACGGACGATTTCCGGTTCCCTGATCGCCGACCGGCGCGACGTTCGGGCTCGTCCGAACCCATGGGCACGGCCATCGCCACGATCGTGGCGGACTACGGCGCTCCCATCGACACGGTGCGCGAAGCTGCGGCCGGACGTTCGTGGCACGAATGTGGCACGACCGAATCGCCACTGCCGGAAACGGCTCGAAACCTAAGCGGGCGAAGGGACTCGAACCCTCGACCGACGGCTTGGGAAGCCCTGGCGAGGATGGCAACGGGTAACGACCGATGACGCCGCACCCCGCTATTTCAGCGGGGGGTGGCGTTTCGGAGCCCGTCGACCCGCATAGCTGTGCGGGTGCGTTCTCGGACGTTTGGGGCATGAATGGGGCACGGGCCCACAGCTCCTCGGCCTCGAACCGTTCCAGCACGGCGGCCGGCGCCTTCTCGTCGTCGGGCGCGATCAGCTCGATTACGTAGTTCTCCGCATCGGAGAGCGGGGGTCTCTCCGATGTCGGCCAACCGACGTACTTTGTATCGTGCGTCACAAACCTCTAGGAGGTCGGCCGAGCCGGAAAACCGTCCAGCCCCTCCTCTTGATCGTCGTCGTGCTGGTCGGCGTTGTCTTCGCCGGGTCGGCCTTCGCAGCGTCTCCGATCGCGAAGACGAGCCGTCACACGCAGCAGGTCGCGATCACGATTACGTCGAGCAGTACCTCGATGGCTGCCGAGCGGGTCGTAAGCGAGAACTTCGCGATCCAGCCTGGCATCCCGGTACGGATAACGCTCGTCAACCGCACGCACGATTTCCACAATTTCACCGTCAAGGCCCTGGGCGTGAGCATGATCGTCGGCCCGGCGCACGGAAGCGTCCCTGGGAAGGCCTCAGTCACGTTCGTCACGCAGAAGTACGGCGTCTTCGACTGGACGTGCCTGACGTGCCCCTCAGGCCACGCCGAGAAGCAGCCGATGGGAGGCAAGGTCTACTCGATCATCGCCATTGCCTGAACGCGCCTGAGTGACGCTGTCGGACGCGGAGCACCTGCGGATCGAGGAGCGGATCGCAAACCGGGCCGCTCCTCGAGCCACGCCTCGAGCTCTGTCTCGAGCTCTGTCTCCCGAGCGCGACCACCGCGACCGACATCCCGATCAGCACCCGTAATCCCCCGGGGACATGCCAGGGGAGTACCATCGCCGCTGTCGACGAATAGGAGGTCGGAGATGCCAACCCTGGATAGGACTCTGTCCGAACGTGTTGACGAGTTGGGTGAGTCTCATCATCGACGGCCGTTTCGATCCACGATGGGGACACAGGCTGCGATCGCCGAACTCATCACCCGGAACGAGGCGTTTGAGCTGGCCATCCATCAACTGGCCGTTGAGGTCGAGCGGCTCGCCGCGCTCGTGGCGTCCGAGCGGCACTGACGCCATCGCCATGATCGAGGCCCACGACGGCGCCCTGATCGACACGGCGCACGACGCGATCCTGACCCGGCTCGACGCCCGAGGGCGCTAGGGAACGCGCGTCCGATCGGAGAGCGTCGGTTTCCTCCGTGGTGACGAAATCATCCGCCGGAATGTCGGACGGATCGACCCAGTAGTCGCCCATAACGCTCGCGAGTTCGTCGGCGGGGGGACGGTCGGCGTGGGCGCCGACCTTCTCGTATTTCACGATCCATCGGTGCGGCAGGCGGTCGTACTCGCGCCAGCCAAGTGCCTCGATCGCGGCAGCTTTCGCGCTGATCTCGAGTAGCGGTGTCGCTTCGAAGCTCACCGCCGCCAACGTGGTTTCGATCTCAGACCCCAAGGGACTCCACCCGCGCTCGTCTCTCATTCATGGAGATGGCAAGACCGTTGCACCGTACCGAACCACTCCACGATCCGGCGGCGCACCTTTAGCGGCCCTATGACCGTTGTCGCGTGCTGATCGGGCGAACGTTTGTGGCATGAGTGGGCACGGCTGACGGCGTCGGATGCCGGAAACGGCTTGAAACCTAAGCGGGCGAAGGGACTCGAACCCTCGACCTACGGCTTGGGAAGCCGACGCTCTACCAACTGAGCTACGCCCGCGCGCCGGAGATTCTAGCGGGCGCGCTCAAAGAACCTTCACAGGAGCGGCCCTAGACTCGCGGCATGAGACGCCTCGCGCTCGCTGCCGCAGCCACCGTCGCTGCTGGCGCTCCTCGTCTCGGGTGCCGGCGCCGCGACGCGGGCCGAGCCGCAGGGACCGTGTTCGACGGCCTCGCCACCTGGGTCGACGTCTACGACGGCGCCGTCTACCGCGACGCCGGAGGCGACCGCGGCGCGCATCGCGGCCCGCGGCGTCCGCACCGTCTTCGCCGAGACCGCGAACGACCGCAGCACGGTCGACGTCGTCGAGGCCGGAGGCGCTCGGCCGCTTCGTCGACGCCCTCCACGCGCAGGGAATCGCGGTCGTCGGCTGGTACCTGCCCGGCTTCGTCAAGCCCGCGCTCGACGTGCGGCGCACCCGGGCGATGCTCTCCTTCCGCACGCCGAGGGCGGCGCCTTCGACGCGGTCGCGCTCGACGTCGAGTCGCTGCGGCTGAAGAGCGTCGGCCTGCGCAACCGGCGGCTGCTCGCACTGCGCGAGCAGGCTCGACGCGGAGGCGGGCGACGTGCCCGTCGCGGCCATCACCTATCCGGGCCGCGCCTTCGAGCGGCACCTGAGCTGGTGGCCCGGCTTCCCGTGGAGCGACCTGACGCCGCTCTTCGACGCGTTCGTGCCGATGGCGCTACACGGGTGGCGGCTTCAAGGGCTACGACGCCACCTACGGCTACGTCGCCCGCTCGCTGCGCCTGCTGCGCGCCGCCGTCGGGCCCGACGTGCCCGTGCACGCGGCGGGCGGCGTCGCCAACCGCATGAGCGCAGAGGAGCTGAAGGCGTTCACCGACGCCGTTCTCGACGACGGCACGCGTCGACCGGCTGGAGCCTCTACGACTTCGCGACCACGCCCCCCGTAGCCTGGAAGGCGCTCGCGCCGCTCGGCGGCACCCGCTGACGATCAGTCGAGCACGTCGATCAGCCGGTCGATGCGCGCCACCGGCTCGAAACCCAGGCGCTCCAGGATCGGTCGCGACATCCGGCCCGCGTGCGTGACGAGCGCGGGCGTACCGCGTGCGGCTGCCTCCTCGGCCCGCGCCGCGACGAGCGCGCGATAGGCGCCGCGACCGCGAAATGCCGGCAGCGTGGCACCGCCGAAGAGCAGCAGCCCGAGTGGGGTGTACGAGGCGTAGGCGGCGGAGACCGCCTCGCCGTCGACGAAGGCGAGGAACGTCGCGCCCGTGACGCCCTCCGCCTCGAAGTCAGCGCGGGCCTGTTCGAGCCCGAGCTCCTCGTCGTCGATGCCGAACGCCGCGCGCTGGATCTCGCGGGCGAGCACGAGCTCGTCGAGCGACGCCACCCGGCGCGTCGTCACTTCCGGCGGGGCCGATCCTCCCAGCGGCCCTCTCAGCACCATGCCCGTCGCGAACGGCTCCTCGGCATCCCGGCGCAGGCCCAGGTCGAGCAGCCGCGTCACGAGGTCGGCCGGAGTGCACGACTCGCCGAGCTCCCACTCCGCGCCGCCGCGGCCCCGCTCACGCAGGAACGAGCGGATCGCGGCCAGCGCCGCCTCGACCTCGCTCTCGCCGAGGCGGACCCGCTGCACGGTGGCGCTGTGCGGCCCGGTGCCCGAACCGAGGTAGACGGCCCAGCGGCCGCGCGGATCGGTAACGAGCTCGCGCCCCGGCGACATGGGCTGGTGCACGTTCGGGTTCTCGGCGAGCTCCCGGATCACGCCTCCGGCCAGGCCTCCCGGATGCGGTCGCGTGTCGCGAGCAGGTGCTCGGGCAGCACCTTCACGTCGGCCAGCACGGGCATGAAGTTCGTGTCGCCGCTCCAGCGGGGCACCACGTGCTCGTGCAGGTGGCCGGCGATCGAGCCTCCCGCCACCTCGCCGAGGTTCCAGCCCACGTTGAACGCGTCGGGCGAGAAGAGCGTCCCGAGCACGTCGAGCGCGACCACGGTGAGCCCGTGGATCTCCGCCGCCTCGTCCGGAGAGAGGTCGCCGAGCGACGGCGTGTGGCGCATCGGCGCCACCATCAGGTGGCCGGACGAGTAGGGGAACTTGTTCAGCAGCACGACGACGGCGTCACCGCGATGCACGACGAGGCTGTCGTCGCCGAGCGCTCCCGAAGCCTCCACGCAGAACACGCAGCCCTCCTGCTCGCTCGCCTGCTGCACGTAGGCGAGGCGCCACGGAGCCCACAGCTGCCTGGTCATACGGGCCTTGTATCACTATGCTCGGCTCGGCTGCGGCGCCAGAGAAGGGAGGTGCCGTGCCGTACCCGTTCGTCGAGAGCCCCAACATGACGCGAACGGACGGCCGCGCCATCGACGTCGTCGTGATCCACACGATGGAGATCGCGGAGCACGGCGCCGCCGCCGAGGCCTGTGCACGCTGGTTCGCCAGTCCCGCGTCCGAGGTCTCGGCCCACTACTGCGTGGACGCATCGGAGGTGATCCAGTGCGTGCGCGAGCAGGACATCGCCTGGCACGCGCGCGGCGGTAACACGGCCTCGATCGGCATCGAGCTGGCGGGATACGCGGGGCAGGGGCCACGGGGGTGGGACGACGACTACAGCTGGGCGGTGCTCGAGCGGGCCGCGTCGCTGGCGTCCGACGTGTGCGCCCGCCACGACGTGCCCCTGCGCCGCCTGCGGCCGCCGGACCTCGTCGCGGGTCGCCGCGGGCTCGCCGGGCACGTCGACGTCAGCCGTGCCTACGGCAAGTCCGACCACTGGGACCCCGGGCCCGCCTTCCCGTGGAGCCGCTTCCTGCGGCTGATGCGCCTAGCGTCCGGCCGCGACGTCGTCGAGCGCGCCACGAAGGCCTGAGGCCAGCTCGTCGAGCTCGGCCCGGGTGATCACGAGCGGCGGCGAGATCTGCAGGCCGCCGCCGACGAGCGTGCGGGTGAGCACGCCGTGGTCGCGGGCACGGAGCGTCACGCGGTCGGTCAGGCCCGGGTCGTCGGCGAGACGCGCCGGGTCGACCTGGACGCCGGCCACGGCGCCGAGGCCCGAGCGCAGCTCGCTGACGAGCTCGTGCGCGAGGAGTGGGGAGAGCGCCTCGGTGAGCTCGCCCTCGAGCTCGAGGGCCCGGGCGGCGAGCTGCTCGCGCTCCATGATGTCGAGGTTGGCGTGCGCGGCGGCCGTTGCCGTCGCGTGGCCCGAGTACGTGTAGCCGTGCCGCCAGACGCCGGCAGCGCCGCTCTGCCAGAACGGCTCCTGCACGGCGCGGCCCACGATGACGCCGCCGAGCGGCACGTACCCCGAGGTGATCCCCTTGGCGAACGTGACCACGTCGGGGTCGAGGCCGAACCGGCTCGAGGCGAACCAGTCCCCGACCCGGCAGTAGCCGCAGATCACCTCGTCGGCGACGAACAGCACGCCGCGCTCGCGGCACACCTCGACGGGCCGCCTGCAGGTAGCCCTCCGGCGGCAGCAGCAGGCCGCCGGCGCCGATGATCGGCTCGCAGAAGAACGCTGCCACGCGCCCGGCGCCGACGTGGTCGATCGCCTCCGCGAGCGCGCCGGCGTCGTCCCACGGCACGCGGAGCGTGTCGCCGGCGAGCGGCCCGACACCGACCTTGAAGACGTCCGAGCCGACGATGCTCGTGCCGTAGCCGGCGAGCCCGTGGTAGGCGCGCTCGCGCGAGATGACGACGGTGCGCTCGGGCTGGTCGAGCAGGCTCCAGTAGCGGCGCACGAGCTTGACCGCAGTCTCGACCGACTCGCCGCCGCCGCTCGTGAAGAAGACGGCCGCGTCTTCCATCGGCGCGAACGACGAGATGCGCTCTGCGAGCTCGGTGGTGGGGCGGCTGGAGACGTCGCCGTAGTGCGAGTAGGCGTGCATGCGGCGCATCTGGGCGGCGGCCGCCGCCACGATCTCCTCCCGGCCGTAGCCGACGTTCGCGTACCAGAGGCCGGCGGTCGCGTCGAGGTAGCGGCGTCCCTGCTCGTCCCACAGGTGGCAGCCCTCGGCGCGGTCGAGGAGCAGCTCGCCGCTCGCTGCGACCGCGTGCATGTCGGCCACCGGATGCCAGAAGCGCGTCACCCCGGCAACCCTAGCGAGGCTCGCCACAGGCGGTCGCAGGCAGGCTGCAAGTGACACAGTGTCACGAGCGTTGCCTGGCGCGCGGCGTCAGGCGGGGCCGGTCACGGAGCCGAGGCCGGTGTTCAGCTCCGCGGCCGGGCAGGCGCCCCAGTATCCCCGCCGCTCGCGACGCGCCTCGGCGACGGCGTCGAGCAGCTCCTCCGCGTAGCGGCCGCGCTCCTTGCGGAAGAAGTAGGGCGAAGCGGCGCCCCGGCGCACCAGTGCCAGGTTCAGGTTGCGCCCGGACGCGAAGACGTAGCGAAGCAGCCTCCCGTACCCGTCGCGCGCGTCGAGCCGGGGATCGCGCTCCAGCGTCACGCGCGTGCCCTCGGGCGCGAGCTGCCGGAGTGCCGAGAGCGCCGCCTTCCCGTAGCAGTCTCCGTGCAGCTCCGGCGCGTCGATCTGCACCAGACGCACCTTGCGGCCGTCGCGCAGGCGCAGCGTGTCGCCGTCGTTCACGTACGCGACGACGCCGCCCTCGGACGGGGTGGAGGCCGCCGGCCCGGTGTCCGTGCCCGTCTGCGTCCGACCGCCGCAACCCGCGGTGGCGAGCACGAGCGCGATGGCGGCGGCGCACGCCGATCGCATCAGCGATCGACTGGCACCCAGACGAGCCTCGTCTCGGTGACGCGGACGTCGGTCGCCTCGAGCCGGATCGCGACGGTCTCCACGGACTCGGCCACGGCACGCCACTTCTCGTCGATCTCGGCCACCTCGTCGAGGATCTCCTGCTCGACCTGCTGGAGCTCGTCGGCCGTCTGATCCACCTTCGCCTGCGCCGTGTTGCGCCGCTGCGACGAGGTCATCGCCTGACCGCCCTTCGACGCGACGGAGCCGACGGCACTCGAGATGGAGCGTGCGCTGCGCTTGCCGCCGAAGAGCGCGCCGAGCACGGCGCCGGCACCGCTGATGAGCGTGCCGGCCTGACGCGACCGCGTCTGGGTGTCCAGCTCCTCGACCCTCCGCTGTGCGAGCTCGAGCGCCTTCTGCAGCCGCTCCTCCTTCGCCTCCAGGCGGTCACGGATCTTTGCCGTCTCCGCGTCCGCCTTCCCCTGGCCGGCCTCGTCACAGCGCTCGAGGAAGTCCTCCTGCGACTCGCCGGGTCGTGAGAAGAGCTTCAGCTCCCGGTTGCGGTACAGCTCGAGCGCCCGGTTGGCGACGAGCCGCGCCTGGATGTCCTTCGCCGCCGCGGTGAAGAGCTTGCTCTCGGCGATCGCGGCCTGCGGCAGCACGTACGCGGCGCCCTCCGGTGCGTCGGGCCGGAAGTCGCGGTCGTCGTAGTCGACGATCGTCTCGCTGTCGAGCTGGAGGCCGTCGTCGAGCGGCCCGTACAGCGCCTCGAACTCCTGCTGCTCGTCGATGCCGGCCGCCGAGTCGTCGTACCGCAGCGCCACCCGCGCGGCGAGGAAGGCACGCATTCGCGTCGAGCCGGTGACGGCACCGACCTGCGCCGCCCACGGCGCAGCGGTGTCCAGGTAGCCGACGGGCACGCCCGGCGCCACGGCCGGCGCCACGGACGTCTCGTCGGCTGCGAGCGCCGGGGCTGCAACCGGCGCGGTCGGGGCCGCAGGCTCTGCAGGAGTGGACGTGCTCTCCGGCGCCGCAGCCGCAGCGACCGGCGGTGCAGCGGCGGCGGGCCGCGGCGCGTCCTCCATGAGCAGCTCCACCTGCTCCTTCGTCAACGGCCCGCGCAGGTACGACATCGCCCAGCGTGTGCCGAACACCCGCGGTGTCGAGCTCTTGGCGCTGACGAGCATGAACTGGCGCTTCTGCAGCGCGCCGATGGAGGCGTCGAGGGCGCCGATGTCGGCGCCGCCGGACGCCGATCGCAGCCCCTCCAGCACCCGCGCCTTGTCGTTCTCGGTCTGCAGGCGCCCGACGAGCCACGTGCCCGCGTTCGACATCGCCTTGTAGTCGAGGTCGACCGGGTTCTGCGTGGAGAGCACGAGGCCGAGGCCGAACGCGCGCCCCTGCTTGAAGATGGTCAGGATCGGCTTCTTCGCGGGCGGCGCCGCCGTGGGGGGCACGTAGCCCGCGACCTCGTCCATGTACGCGAGCGCGCGCAGGTCGGAGGTGCCCGACTGGCCGCGCATCCACGTGACGAGCTTCGAGAACACCAGCGTGGAGACGAACATCCGCTCCTCGTCGGAGAGGTGCGCGAGGTAGACGATTGCCGCGCGCGGTTTCCCTTCCGGCGTGAACAGGAGCGTCTGCGGGTCGAGCGGCGCGCCCTCGCCCCAGGCTGCGAAGGACGGCGCCGCCACGAGCGCGTTCAGCTTGAGGGCCAGCTCGGTGCGCTCCTTCGGCGGGAAGAACACGTCGATCTCGAAGACGCCGAGCTTGCGGAGCGGGGGAGACTGGATCTCGCCGATCAGCGTCCCCAGGTCGAGGTCGCGGCCGGCGCGCCAGGCGTTCTCGATCAGGTTCGCGAGCAGCACGTGCTCGCGGCTCGAGAGCGGGTCGGCGGCGATGCCGATCAGCGCCAGGAGGCTCGTGACGGTGCCCTCGATCTCGTCGCGTAGCGTTTCCGACTCGCTCTCCCAGGAGAGCGCCGGAGCCCGCAGCGAGCCGATCACGTTCAGCGGCACGCCTGCGGTCGAGCCGGGCGTGTAGATCGTCACGTCGGCCGCGTCGCGGAGCGCCTGGATCCGCTCCGACCCGATGCCCTGCGCCTCGAGGCCCTCGCGCCACACGGTCGCCGTCTTCGCCGCATAGTCGTCCGGGGACAGGCCTTCCGCTCTCGCCTCCGACTCGTTCACCCACGGCCTGAAGCTCTCGGGAGCGAGGTCGGGGAAGGTGAGCGCGAGGTTCCCCATGTCGCCCTTCGGGTCGAGCACGAGCACGGGGATGCCCGCCAGCAGCGCCTCCTCCAGCAGCACGACCGCGAGGCCCGTCTTGCCGGAGCCCGTCATGCCGACGACGACACCGTGCGTGGTCAGGTCGCTCGAGCCGACGACGAGGTCGTCCGCGCCCGGCTTCCCCGTCGCCGGGTCGATGACCTTCCCGAGATGGAAGGAGCCGCGGTCTGCCACGCTGCGAGTCTATTCTGCGCCCACGTGATCGAGCGCATCCGCATCGAGCCCGGCACGGCGCCCCGCCTCGCAGAGCGCGATGCGGCGGACGAGCTCGGCTTCGGCGACAAGGAGAAGGCCGGCGAGCGGCTCGAGGAGCTGCGCGAGAGGCTGGAGACGCTGCAGCAACGCCTCTACGCGGAAGCGGAGCACAGTGTGCTGCTCGTCCTGCAGGGGCTCGACGCCTCGGGCAAGGACGGGGTGGTCCGGAGGGTGTTCGAGGGCGTCAACCCCCAGGGCTGCCGTGTTGCGTCCTTCAAGGCACCGACCTCCACCGAGCTCGCGCACGACTACCTCTGGCGCGTGCACGCGGCGCTGCCCGCCCGCGGCGAGATCGGCATCTTCAACCGCTCCCACTACGAGGACGTCGTGGCCGTCCGCATGCTCGGGCTCCGGCCCGAAAAGGTGTGGAAGCGCCGGCCCGCGCATATCGTCGAGTGGGAGAAGATGCTCGTCGACGAGGGGACGACGCTCGTCAAGGTGTTCCTCAACGTCTCCAAGGACGAGCAGCGCGACCGCCTGCAGGAGCGGGTCGACGACCCCGAGAAGCGCTGGAAGTTCCGGAGGGACGACCTGAAGGTGCGGGAGCGCTTCGACGACTACGTCGCGGCCTACGAGGACGTGATCGAGCAGACCTCGAGCAAGCACGCCCCCTGGTACGTCGTCCCGGCCGACCGCAACTGGGTCAAGGCGACCGCCGTCGCGACGCTGCTCGTCGATGCGCTCGAGCGCATCGACCCGCAGCTGCCCGAACCGGAGGAAGGGATCGAGGGCCTGAAGATCACGTGACGGGGCCCCTCCCCTCAGGTGAGCAGGGGGAGCACGATCTCCGCCGGGCAGCCGATCTGCAGGAGCCGTACCGCCTCCACGATGTCGACCTCGACGCACGCAGCGATCGTGCGCGCCTCCTCCAGCGGGATGTTCCACTCCGCGAGCGCCTCGAAGCGGGCGCGGAGCAGCTCGTCGGCCACCGTCGGCCCGAGTGACTCGAGTTGTGCCGCAGTCATGTGACGCCTTCTTCCTGTTGCCGCAGGGACGTGCCCTCTCGTTGTCGCCGGACGGCGTTGCCTGTGCATCGCCCTTCCGGGGGAATGGCATCCCACGCGCCGGGGGAGGCTCCGCGGCACCTGCGCGTCAGACGAGGATGGGCAGCACCAGGTGGGCGGGGCAGCCGCGGGTGAGCAGCGACACCGCGTCGAGCAGCTCCACTTCCATGTGGCTTGCGATCACGAGCGCGTTGCCGGGCGGGCAACCGTGCCATACCAGGGTCTCGAACCGGGCGCGCAGGAGCTCCTCTGCCTGGGTCGCCTCGAGCAGTTCAAACTGAGCCGCAGTCATTCGCCGAATCTCCTCTCCGAACCTTGCTCATGTGTGGACGAAGTTGTCCCATGCCGCGGGGGATGTGGCTATCACCCATTCGAGGGGACTTTCCGGCCCCGCGCGAGTGATCCTCGTCAGAGGACGATCCGGAGCGCCGTCTCGGGCGGGCAGCCGCGGAGCAGAAGGTCGGTCGCCTCGTGCAGGTCGACTTCCGCATGGCTTGCGAGGATCATCGCGTTGCCGGCGTCATAGCCGGCACGCACGAGCACCTCGAACCGCCAGCGGAGCACTTCTTCCATCTCCGGGGCCTCGAGTTGTTCGGACTCGGTCGCAGACATTGCCGTCCTCCTGGACGGGATTCGTGACGGGGACCGTGCACGTATCGGCAGGCAAAGGGTCATCCAATAGAGGGGATCGCGCATCCCCCACCGTGGGTGAGTCGCCGCCGCGCGCTACGCTCGGGCAGACCCCACGCTCAGAGGTGACCGATGACCGCTCTTCCCGACAGCGCCCGCGCCGTGATCGAGTCCGGGGCCCTCGCCCATCTCGTGACCCTGAACCACGACGGCACCCCGCAGGTGACCTGCGTCTGGGTCGGACTGGACGGGGACGAGATCGTGTCGGCTCATCTTCGCCCCAACCAGCGGAAGCTGGCGAACGTGCGCGCCAACCCGCGGGTGACGATGTCGCTGGAGGGCACGAAGGTGAACGCGTGGGGGCTGAAGGAGTACCTCGTCGTCCACGGCACGGCGCGGCTCACCGACGGCGGCGCACCGGAGCTGCTGCAGCAGCTGGCGCGCGTCTACCTCGGCCCGGACGTCGTCTTCCCAAACATGCCCGACCCGCCGCCCGGCGTGATCATGCGCACGACGGTGGAGCGCCTCGGCGGCATCGGCCCGTGGGCCGCTTGACGCCCGGTCAGATCCAGCGCTTCAGGCGGAAGAACCCGAGCATTCCGACCACGGAGACGACGAGCACGCCGAGGATGACCCAGAACGCCGCGTGCGTGCCCTCGCCGGGGTAGAGCACGTTCATGCCGAACAGGCCGGTGATCACGGTGAGCGGCAGCATCGTGACGCTGATGATCGTGAGCAGGCGCAGCACGTCGTTCTGGCGGTGCGAGATGACGGACTCGTTCGTCGATTCGAGGCCGTCGACGACCTCCTTGTAGTTGTCGAGCTGGTCCCAGATCCGCTCGGACGCGTCCACGATGTCGTCGAAGTAGAGCTCGAGCTCCTCCGGCAGGAACTTGTCGACGCGGCGCTCCAGCACGCGCAGAGTGGTGCGCTCGGGCTTGATCACCTTGCGGTAGGAGATGATCTCCTGCTTCACGTTCGAGATGTCCCGGACGACGTCCTCGGCGCGCCCCTCGAACATCTCGTCCTCGATCGAATCCAGCTTGTGCCCGATCTTGTCGAGGATCGGGAAGCAGTAGTCGAACAGGTCGTCGAGCACCTCGTAGAGCAGGCGACCGGTGCCCTTCGCGAACAGCTGCTCGCGGAACGCCTCGTCCCCCTCGCAGCGTCCGAACAGCCTGGTCACGGGCAGCAGCTCGCGGTTCGGGATCGTGACCAGGTAGTCGGGCCCGATGAAGGCGTCGAGCTCGGCGGCGTTCAGGCGCTGAACCGCCTTGTCATAGACGGGGAAGTGGAGGACGGCGAACAGGTAACCGTCGTCCTCGTAGTCGTCGACCTTGGGCCGCTGGCGCTTGGAGACGATGTCCTCGACGTCCAGGGGATGCCAGCCGAAGCGCGCGGACAGCTCGTTGGCCGTATCCAGCCCGGGCTGGACGACGTTCACCCAGGTGAGGCCGCTAGCGGTGAGCTCGTGGGGTGAGCCGGTGCGTGCGACGACCTCCGCCGTGCCGCGGCCGCGGGCCCTCCGCGTGATGCGGGGCAGGCTCGGCATGGGTACTGAGGGGCTCATCCGTCGTGTACAGCATGTTCGTCATTCTAGCCCCGGTGCCTGCTCGTGTCCCCCTACGACGTGGCCGCGCTGACCGGCGTGCGGCGCGCCCGCGGGGGCAGCGCCCGCTCGAGCGTGAGCGCGAACGCGCTGCCGGCCAGGCAGAGGGCCGCGGCGCCGAGCCAGACGGCGTTCGGCCAGGCGTCCAGGATCGGCGCGCCCACTGCCGGCCCGAGGGCGAAGCCCACGCTCCAGGAGAGCGCCGACAGCGCCATGTAGCGGCCGTACAGGCGCGGCTCGGCGAGGTCGGTGACGAGCGGAGCCTGCACGGCGCCGTGCAGGCACTCGCCGAGCCCGAACAGAGCCATGGCGGCGGCGATCAGGACGGCCGCCGCGACACCCTGCAGCCAGATGCCGGCCATGGGGACGAGCAGCCAGGAGCCCGCCCACGTGACACCGAGGAGGGCGAGCATCGCCATGCGCCGGCGCCCCTCGGAGGCGCGCGAGACGGGAAGCTGCGTCAGCACGATCACGACGGTGTTGACGAAGAAGACCGCGCCGATGGCGGTCTCCGTCACCCCTGCCTCGTTCTTCGCGTAGACGGGCAGGAGCTCGAAGCCCGAGAAGCCCGCGAGGATGAAGAGCGCGTTGAGCGAGATCACGAGCATGAACGCCCGGTTGCGAAGCACGTCGCGGTACGTGCCGGGGCTGGCGTCTTCCGCGCGGTGGCCCAGGTCGGGAGCCGGCACGAAGGCGTAGAGGATGGCGAGGTACGCGAGGAAGGTCGCGGCGTCCACCGCGAACAGCACCGTGAACGTCCACGGGTGCTCGGCCGACGCGATCAGCCCACCGACGAGCGCGCCGAGGCCGATGCCGAGGTTCATCACCACGCGCTGCATGGCGAAGGCGACGTGCCGGCGGTCGCCGGGGGTGAGGCCGGCGATCAGCGTCGACTGGGCGGGCCAGAAGAAGCCGTTCCCGAGGCCGGTGACGGTGGCGGCGGCAAACGCCTGCCAGGGCTCGCGCACGAGCATGTACGAGCCGAAGCCGACCGCGAGCAGCAGCAGGGCCAGCGCCAGCACCGCCCTGCCTCCGAGCCGGTCGACGAGCGGCCCCGAGAACGGGCCGGACACGAGCGCCACGACGGCGTTCGTGGCCAGCACGAGGCCCGCGGCGGTGAGTGAGATGCCGCGCACGTTGTGGAGGTAGATGAGGGTGAAGGGCAGGACGACGCCGTTTCCGAAGGCGTTGAAGAGCCCGCCGAGCTGGAGCGTCTGCACGGGCCGGGGGAGACGCACGTCGAACAGGCGCCGCCAGAGCCTCATCCCGCGACCCTAGAGGCTCGATCAACCGTCTGGCGCCTGCTCTCTCAGAGCACAGGACCGGCCGCGGCGAAGCCGGGCCGGGCCACGAGTACCTCGCGCCAGCGCGCCACGTTCGGGTAGGGGCCGAGGTCGAGGCCCGTGTGCGTGGTGCGGTAGAGCACCGGTGCGGCGGCGACGTCGGCGATCGTGAAGCGGCCGCGCGGCGCCCCCGAGGGGCCGACGAGGGCGTCGAGCGTCCGCAGCACGGGGGCGATCGCCTCGGCGACAGCGGGCAGCGCCGCGGGGTCGGGCTCGGCGCCGCCCATCCCCTTGCCGGGTGCGAAGCCGAGTGCCGACGCCTCGTAGCGGAAGAACGCGGGCCGGAACGTCAGCGACCAGCGGTCGAGCAACTCGTCCACGAGGGCACGCTTCGCCGGATCGGACGGGTAGAGATCATCGCGGCCCTCGCGCATGGCGAGGTAACGCAGGATCGTGTTCGACTCCGACACGACGAAGCCGCCGTCGTCGAGCGTGGGGATGCCGCCGACGGGATTGACCGCCAGGTACCAGTCCGGGCGGGGCTGGTCGAAGGGGACGGTGCGGCGCTCGTAGGGGAGCTCCAGCTCGGCGAGCATGAAGCGTGCCTTGAGCGCGTTGGACGAAACCGGGTTGTCGTAGAGAAGCAGTCCCAATGCGCCCGGAAGGATTCGAACCTTCGACCTCGCGCTCCGGAGGCGCGCGCTCTATCCCCTGAGCTACGGGCGCTCGAGGGCCGAGTCTACCGTCAGGCGGTCGGGTCGTCGCCGGACTCGAGCCGGCGCATACGCCAGTCGAGCGACGAGGCGATCCGCTCGAGCTTCGTCAGCAGCTTGTCCCGCTCCGCCTCGAGCGCCTCTTCCGCGCTGTCCAGGCGGCGGATCAGCGCTCGCATGTCCGGGCCTCCGGAAGCCGCGGCCGGGATGCTGCCGTCGGCCGCGGGAGCGCCGCCGGCGACCGCTCCGGCCGCAACGTCGTCGATCCGGGCCTCGAGCTCGTCGAGCCGCTGTGTGACGCCGCGCGAGCGCATCACCTCGGCGATAGCGCGCTCCTGCTCGCCGAGATGGAGGCTCATCCGCTCGATCGCCATGCGCAGGCGCTCGAGCTCCTGCTCCGTCTCGTCCCCGGGCTCGGCGGGGTGCGCCAGACGTCGAGGAGGCGGCGCGGCACCGGCCGCCTGTGCGGCCGCGGGAGCTGCCTCGGCACCATCCTCGAGGCGGGCGGTGAGGTCGTCGAGCCGCTCCGCGAGCTTCGCCGCCTCCGCCGCCCAGGCAGCCTCCGCTGCGGGTGCATCGTCCGGTCCTGCGGAGGGAGCGGTCTCGAGCGCGTCCAGGCGTGCAACGATCTCGGCCAGGGTCGTGTCGACTCCAGCCTGGAGCGACGCCACGGCGGTACCGAGCTGGTCGACCTGCGTCGTATCCGGCGAGGACTCGGCTGCCGCAGCGGCCTGCGCAGCGAGCTCCTCCACCCGTGTGCCGAGCGCGGCGAGGCGCGCGGCGAGCTCCGGGTCGCCGGCGGGCCGTGCGGCGAGCTCCGCGGCAGCCGCCCGCAGCTCGGACAACGAGGCGTCGTCCGCCTCGAGTCGCGCTCTGATCGCCTCGACGTCCTCGTGCAGGCGGGCGGTCGCTTCGTCGGCGCGCAGTTCGGAGACCGCCTCGCCCAGCTCGTCGAGCCGTGCCGCCGCGCCCGGATCGAGGGCCGGCCGCCCGGCCAGCGCCTCGACCTGCCGGCCGAGCTCGCCGAGCGCGGCATCGCCCGTGTCGGCGCGGTTGGCGAGTGCCTCGACCGACGCGGCGAGCTTCGCGAGGTCCGTGTACTCGGCGAGGGAGGCGGTGGTGGCGGCGATCTCTTCGACGCGGGCGGCGAGCGCAGGATCGGCCTGCGGACGCATCCTCAGCTCGTCCACGGCCTCCGTCAGGGCCGCGAGCCGCTCCGTCGTCTCCTCGTCGCCTGCGCGGCGGCGCGCAAGTTCCTCGAGGGAGCCGCGCAACTCCTCGATCGCGACTCCGTCGTCGCCGGAGGTGGCCACGGCCGCCAGGCTCTCCACCTGCGCGCCCAGCTCGCCGACGCGGCCCGAGAGCTCGTCCAGTCGCTCGCCCAGTTCGGCGTCCGCTCCGGGTCGTGCCGCGGCGGCGTCGATCGAGGCTCGCAGCTCGCCGGCGACCGTGTCGTAGAGCGTGGCCTGCGCCTCGACGCGCGCCACGAGCTCGTCGAGCCGGCCCGGAAGCGCGGGGTCGGCCGGCGGCCGCTGGGCCAGCTCCTGCAGCCGCCGCTCGAGCTCGGGAGCGATTGCGGGCCGGGCGGCGAGCTCGGCTACGAGATCCTGGAGCGCTTCGAGCCGTCCCGGGAGCTCCGGGTTCGCCCGCGGGCGCTCGGCGAGCTCCTCGACGGCGGCGCCCAGCCTGCCGAGCGTCGCGAGCGCGTCGTCGAGCGTCGCGGCGACGCCGTCGAGGCGCGCCCCGAGCCCTTCATCCGGGAGACGGCGGGAGGCGAGCTCGCCCACGGCGGTCCGCAGCTCCGAGAGTTCTCCGCTCGTCGGCGCCGTCTCGACGATGGAAGTGATCACACCGAGACGCTCCGCCAGCTCGCCGGTGCCCGACTGCAGTGACGCGAACGCCTTCTCGACGCCCTCGGTCAGTCCCTCGACCTGGTCTGCCGTCGCGCCGAGTGTCCCCTCGACGTCGGCCATCCGGCCCAGCGCGGCTTCCAGCTGCCCGGCCAGCGCGGTCAGCCGCGCCTCGAGTGCGTGCACGTCGGTCTCGGACGTGCGGCGCTCCATTTCCGCGAGCAGCGGCTCTGCCGCGCTCACACGGCGCGCCAGGTCGGCGACGGCGTCGTGGAGCCTGCCCAGGTACGCGGCGTCGTCACCGGCGGCAAGGTCGGACGGCGCCTCCGTCGCGGCGACCCTGACGCCCGGGGGCTGAGGGGACGGCCGCGGCAGCAGCGTGATGGAGCTGTCGGGGTCGGACCATTGCTCCGCGAGCGCGCTCGCGAGCTCGAGCCGCGTGATCGTCCCCGCCGCCACGAGCACCTGGCCCAGCGGCTGCCCCGTGCGGTCGGAGACCTCGAGGGCGCCGGCGAGATCCTCCTCGGTGACGAACCCGTGCGCGACGAGGATGTCCGCGATCGTGGGCCGGGCCTGCAGCGGGGCGGCTGCCTGCTCGCTCACGGGCGTGGAGCCTCGCCGGGGAGGCAGGCAACGCGCGGGAGCCGTGGCGCAACGGCAGCAGTGACCACGTGAGCGATATCGGAGTGCGCCCGGCGGCGCTCGTCACTCGATCCAGGGAGTGGACTGCATCCCCGTCGCGTCGAAGTAGGCTGCCCCGGTGCAGATCGAAGCCCGCCTCGTCCGCCTCCGTCTCGCGGAGACGTTCGTGATCGCGCGTGAGTCGCGCGACGAGGAGGACGTCGTCCAGGTCGAGATCGCGCATGGCGGCCTCACCGGCCGCGGCGAAGCCGCCCCGATCGAGCGGTACTCCGAGTCGCCGGCGTCGGCGCTCTCGTTCGTGCGGGAGCACGGGCACCTTCTCGGAGACGACCCGTTCGCACTGGAGGAGATCGGCGCGCGGCTGGCAGCGGTGCCTGGCGAGCAGGCGGCGAAGGCGGCGCTGGACGCGGCCCTGCACGACCTGCAGGGCAAGCTGCTCGGCGTCCCCGTCTGGAGGCTCCTGGGCCTGCCGCGGACGGGGCCGCCCACCTCGTGGACGATCTGGCTCGGCGACCCGGACGACATGGCGCGCCGCACGGAGCGGGTGGCGGGGCGGTTCCGGCGACTGAAGCTCAAGCTCGGCGGTGGCGACGGCCTCGACGTGGAACGGGTGCGCGCCGTCCGCTCGCGCACGGACCTGCCGCTGCAGGTCGACGTCAACGAGTGGTGGTCGCTGGACGAGGCACTCGACGCGATCCCGCAGCTCGGCGAGCTCGGCGTCCAGTACGTGGAGCAGCCGCTGCCGGCCGGGGACCCCGGGGGCGCCGAGCTCCGCCGCCGCTCGCCGGTGCCGGTCTACGTCGACGAGGATTGCCACACGCTGGCGGACGTGGCAGCCTGCGCCGAGATCGCCCACGGCATCAACATCAAGCTCGCGAAGTCGGGCGGCATTCGCGAGGCGATCCGGATGGCCCATGCCGCGCGGGCGCTCGGGCTCGGAGTCATGCTCGGCTGCATGGTCGAATCCGGGCTCGGCATCGCCGCAGGCTGCGTCGTCGCCCCGCTGTGCGACCACGTCGACCTGGACGGCAACCTCCTGATCGCCGACGACCCCTGCCCGGGCGTCGCGTTCAGAGACGGCGTGCAAGTTCCCTCCGACCGGCCGGGCCTGGGCGTGTAGACACATGGCAGGTTCACGTCGCGTGCTCATCCTCGCAGAGGGCTATTCGGCCGACCCGCACTACGGCAAGACGATGCGTGGCGTGCTGCGCTACCGGCGCGAGGACGTCGTCGCGATCCTCGACTCGGAGCACGCGGGCGAGACGATGGACGGCCTTTCGATCGTCGCCGCCGTGAGCGAGGCGCTTCGCTTCGAGCCGACCGTGGCGCTCGTCGGGGTCGCCACGCAGGGCGGCACGTTCCCGCCCGCATGGCGCGAGATCCTGAAGGCGTGCCTGCGCGAGGGCATCTCGATCGAGAACGGCCTGCACGAGTTCGTCGCCGACGACCCCGAGCTCGTCGAGCTGGCCGGGCGCCATGGGGCGAGCCTCACCGATCTCCGGCGCGCGCCGAAGGGCCTCAACGTTCCGACCGGCGCCAACCTCCAGCTTCCCGGCCGCACCGTGCTGACGGTCGGCTCGGACTGCGCCATCGGCAAGATGACCGTCTCCCTGGAGCTCGAGCGCGAGGCCCGTGCGCGCGGGCTCGCGGCCGTTTTCGTGCCGACCGGGCAGACCGGCATCGCGATCGCCGGCTGGGGCCTCTCCGTCGACGCGGTCGTGGCCGACTTCATCGCGGGCGCAGCCGAGCGGCTCGTCGTCGAGGCCGCCGGCGCGTGGGGGAGAGCTGCTGCTCGTCGAGGGGCAGGGAGCGATCACCCATCCCGCCTACTCCGGGGTCACGCTCGGCCTGCTGCACGGGGCGGCGCCCCACGCGCTCGTGCTCTGCCACCGTGCCGGCGACGTCGAAGTGGAGGGCTATGCCGGCCATCCGCTGTTGCCGCTCCCCGAGCTCGTCGACCTGTACCAGCGCGTCGGTCTCCCGGCACGGAGGCCCGTGGTGGCCTGTCTCGCGATCAACACGGCCCACCTGGACGACGCTCGAGCAAGGGCCGCGATCGACGAAGCCGCGGCGCAGACCGGCCTGCCGGCGGACGACCCGGTTCGGTTCGGTTCCGGGTACCTACTCGACGAAGTCCTGGCCGTCGGCTAACCTGTGGCCCTTCCCCGTTCGGGGGAGCCGGGATACCGCTTATGGGGAAGAACACTCGTTCGCATGCCGTCGTTGCCCTCGTGCTCGCCCTCGTGGCGCTCGCGCTCGCAGGCAACGTCCGGGCAGCGGACATCGGGGCGAACGACGACACGGGCAAGTACGCCGAGGACGGGGGCACCTACTTCTTCGGCCGCATGGGCGCGATCGGCCTCAAGCAGACCGTGATGACGGTGCGGTTCCTCCCGAACGAGCCGAACACGATCCAGGGCAAGGTGTTCCTCGACAAGGCCGTGCCCGAGGCGGTGCTGCAGGGGCTGAAGGTCGTGTTCGCCGTGTACCCGTACCCGCCCCGCTCGCTGACGCGGACGCAGGCCGAGGTGACAGCGTTCGCCGACTACGCCGCCGCGGTCGCACGCGCCTACCCGCAGGTGAAGCAGTTCGTGATCGGCAACGAGCCGAACCAGCCGGCCTTCTGGCGGCCGCAGCTCTCGCGCTCCGGGGCGGTGTTGTCGGCCCCCTCGTTCGGCCGCTACCTCGCCGCCGCCTACGACTCGCTCAAGCAGGTGGACACGGACATCACGGTCGTGGGCGTCGGGCTCTCGCCGCGGGGCAACGACAATCCGGCCGCGCGGAGCAACCTCTCCACCTCGCCGGTGCGCTTCCTCGGCGCGCTCGGCGCGTGGTACCGCAAGAGCGGCCGGACGAAGCCGCTCATGGACGGCCTTGCGTTCCATCTCTACCCGCGCGCCGCCACCGACTCGCTGCTGCGCCGCTACGACTGGCCGAACGCCGGGTACGCCGACCTGACGCGCGTGAAGCAGGCGTTCTGGGATGCCTTCCACGACACGGCCCAGCCCACGACGGTCGACGGCCTGCGCCTGTACCTGAACGAGGCAGGGTGGCAGGTCGACACCTCCGGCCGGGCGGGGTACGACGGCGTCGAGAACGTGCCCGTGACGACGGAGAAGAAGCAGGCGGCCACGTACGCCGACCTCGTGCGCCGCGTCTCCTGCGATTCCGACGTGGCGGAGCTGAACTTCTTCGGCTTCTACGACGACGCCACCCGCGGCTCGGGCTTCCAGGCCGCGCTGCACCGCGTCGACGGCACGCCGCGCCCCGCCGCCTCCTCGGTGAAGGCCGCGATCGCACGGACCCGGGCCCGGCCGTGCGCACGCCCGGCGGCCTGGATCCCGTCCACGCGCGTCAGCGGCGCCGGCATGAGCACGCCGAAGCTCCAGCGCTCCGGCGCCGTGAGGACGCTCGTGGGGGCCAAGGAGGCGGCACGGGCGGTCGTCTGCCTCGTTCCGGCCGACTCGAGCTCCAAGCGTATCGTCGCCTCCGTGCGCTCGCTCCTCGCCCGCGCCGTGGCGCCGTGCTGGAAGGGCAAGCTGACGCCGCAGTTCCGCATCTCCGTCAAGCTCGACGTGCCGGTGCCGGTGCGCGGGAAGGTCGCCGTCGCGGCGGTCATCTCGGCGCAGGCCAACCCCCTGCGCGGCTCGTCGTTCGTGGGAGCGCCGGTCGGTCCTTGACAGCGAACACGTGTTCGGTGTATCATCGAACACATGTTCGCTCGACTCATCGTCGTCGCCGTCCTCGCGGTCGGCATGTGGGCGCTGTTCGTCCGTGACTCCGGCGCGAGTGGCCCGGAGCAGGCCTACCGCGTGAAGGCCGGGGACACGCTGTGGTCGATCGCGGCGTCACACCTCGCCGGCGACCCGCGCAAAGGCGTCTGGGAGCTCCAGCAGCGCAACCATCTCGCCGGCACCACCATCACGCCCGGCCAGGTGCTGCGCATCCCGTAGAGGCGAGGCCGTGCCTCGCCCTGGCGCTTGAAACGGAACGCAGGTATCTCCCGAAAGAGGACGGGAGACGCGCTGCCTGCTGTTCGTGTCGGGAAGACACCCGCCTGCTGCGCTGCTCGTCGGTGCTTGCTACATGCCGCGGTAGGCGTGCCCGGCCATCGCGTCCGGGTCCAGCATCACGTTCACGATCGCCGGCTGCCCGGAGGCGAGCGCCCGCTCGAGCGCGGGGCGGAGCTCGGCGGCGCGCTCCACGTGCTCGGCGTGACCGCCGAACACGTCGCAGAAGCGCTCGTAGCGGCTCGGCGCCAGCCGTGTCGCCACCTCGCCCTCCTCGCCGTAGATCCCGACCTGCGGGACACGGATCTCGCCCCATGCCGCGTCGTTCCCGATCACCACCACCGCGGGGATCCCGAAGCGCACCAGGCTGTCGAAGTCCATGCCGTTCAGCCCGAACGCGCCGTCGCCCATCACGATCACGATCCGGTCGCCGAACCCGGCCGTGCCCACGCCGAGGGCATACCCGGGCCCGGCGCCCAGGCAGCCGAACGGCCCGGGATCGAGCCAGTGGCCCGGCCGGTGCACGCGCAGCACCCGCGACACCGCCGCGACGACGTCGCCGCCGTCCCCGATCACGACCGTGCCCGGCTCGAGCACCCGATCGAGCTCCCGGCCCAGCCGGTAGTGGTGGATCGGCGCCGCGTCGGAGTCGATCTGCTCCCGATGCGAGGCCCACCAGGCATCCTCCGCCTCGCGCAGCGCCCCGAACCAGTCCGCCCGCTCGCCTCCCGGCGGAGTCACCACGTCGGCGAGCGCGCCGAGCACGGCATCGCAGTCGCCGGCGATGCCGACCTCCGGCACCCGGTTGCGGCCCAGCTCACGCGGGTCGCCGTGCACGTGGACGAGCGCTCCCTCGCCGAAGCGGCCGTAGCGCAGACGGAAGTCGAGCGTTGCGCCGGCCACGAGCACGACGTCGGCGGCACCGAGCGCCGCTCCCGCGGGCATGCTGGAAGAACGCAGGATGCTCCGGCGGCAGCGAGCCGCGTCCCGAGCCGTTCAGGAACACCGGCGCCCCCACCGCCTCCGCCAGCCGCGCCAGCGCGCCCGGCCGCGTCGTCCCACCAGATCCCCGACCCGCCGACGATCGCCGGCCGCTCCGCCCGGGACAGGAGTGCCGCCGCGCGCTCGACCGCATCCGGGTCGCCGAACGCGCGCGCCGACACGCGGGCGGGCGCCGGCGTCCGGTCGGCCTCGGCCTCCTCGAACAGCACGTCCATCGGCAGCTCCAGGTACACGGGGCCGCACGGCCGGGCCAGCGCGTGCCGGAACGCGAGTGCCACGAGCTCCGGGATCCGCGCGGTGTGCGCGCAGACACCGGCCCATTTCGTGATCGGCTTGAACACCGAGAGCTGGTCGAACTCCTGCAGCGCACCCTGCTCGGCCTGCACGAGCGGCCGGGCGCCGCCGATCACGACGAGCGGCACCTGGGCCGCGAACGCGTTCGCCACCGCCGTCACCGTCCCGGTCACGCCCGGCCCGGCCGTGACCACCGCGACGCCGCAGTGCCGCCGCACCCGGCCCCAGGCCTCCGCCGCATGCGCCGCCGACTGCTCGTGACGCACGTCGACGACCCGGACGCCCTCGAGGCGGCAGCCCTCGTAGATCGGCATCACATGCCCGCCCGAGAGCGTGAAGATCGCGTCCACGCCCTCGGCCGCAATCGCCTGCGCCGCCAGCCGGCCACCCTGCAGTCGCTCGCCCACGCGGCGAGCCTATCTCGTAGGCGGCGGGCGCGTGGAACGCGGAGAGGCCGGGTACAATCCCGCCCCGTGGACCTCGACGTCGTGTTTCTCGGGACGTCCGGCTCCGCGCCCACCGCACGCCGTGCGCCCGCAGCCACGCTCGTGCGCCGCGGCGGCGACCGCCTCCTGATCGACTGCGGCGAGGGGACGCAGCGGCAGCTGCTGCGCTCCGACATCGGCCTCGTCGACCTGGAAGAGGTTCTCGTCACGCACTTCCACGCCGACCACTACCTGGGCCTGCCGGGGATGCTGAAGACGTTCGCGCTCCGCGGCCGAGAGGTCCCGCTCACCGTCTACGGCCCACGCGGCATGCGAGATCTCCTCGGCGACCTGCGCCGCATCTTCGGGCGCCTCACCTACCCGGTTGCCGCCGTCGAGCTCGAGCCCGGGGAGGCGCTTCCACGTGACGGCTACGCCGTCGTCCCGTTCGCCGTCGCCCACGGCGTGCCGGCGCTCGGCTACGCGATCGTCGAAGAGGCCCGCCCTGGCCGCTTCGACGCCGCCGTCGCCGACGAGCTGGGCATCCCGCACGGGCCGGAACGCGGCGCCTTGCAGCGGGGAGAGCCGGTCACGCTCGCAGACGGGAGGGTGGTCACGCCCGACCGGCTGCTCGGGCCGCCTCGCCCGGGCCGCAAGGTGGCGCTGACGGGGGACACCGCACCCGCCGCGTCCGTCGTCGAGGCCGCCGACGGCGCCGACCTGCTCGTGCACGACGGCACGTTCTGCGCCGACGAGCGGGAGCGTGCGCGGGAGACCGGGCACTCGACCGCGGGCGAGGCAGCGCTCGCCGCCCGCGAGGCAGGCGTTCGCATGCTCGCGCTGACGCACCTCTCGAGCCGCTACCACGGCGGCGACGTCGCCGACGAGGCGCGTCAGCTCTTCCTCGACACGGTGGTACCGCGCGACTTCGACGTGATTGCGATCCCGTTCGCCGAGCGCGGCAAGCCCGAGCTGATCCTGCGGGGCGCGCGACAGCCCCGATCGGGTGTAGTGTCGGAGACATGACGCAACTCGTGCAAGTAGCGATGGCCGGGGGCGTGGCCGAGGCCGAGGAGATGCAGAGCCTCCTGCTCACGGCCGGCATCGAGTCGGAGCTCGAGCCGGCGGTCGACCACGACGCAGCCGTCCCCGACGACCCGCCCCTGCGGGTCCTCGTCGCGGACGGCGACGTCCAGGCGGCACGTGACGCGATCGAGGCGCTCACCGAGCCGGACGACCTGATCGAGCCGGACGACCAGGCCAGGGCCCAGGCCTAGCCCGCAAGCGCAGGACGTGACCGCGCAGATCCCGGACTTCGACGCCCGGGCGGCGGCCTATGACAGCCTGCGGCCCGCCGGGACCGCCTGGTGGAGGCTGTTCGAGGTGCTCGTCGCAGAGGCTGACCTACGCGGCCGCAAGGTGCTCGACGTCGGCTGTGGCACCGGCAAGCTGCTCGTCGCGCTCGTCGAGCGAGCGCACGCAAGGGCGTGGGGGGTGGACTCGAGCGAGGAGATGCTCCGGGTGGCCCGGGCCGCCCTGCCCTCCGGCGTGGGCCTCAGGCAGGGTCGCGCCGAGGAGCTTCCGTTCCGCGACGGGTGGTTCGAGCGCCTCACCATGTGCCTCGTCGTCCACCTCGTCGACCGGCCGCGTGCCTTCGCGGAGGCACGACGGGTGCTCGGCGACGACGGCCGCCTCGCCATCGCCACCTTCGCGCCCGCGCATTTCGACGCGTACTGGCTCAACCCGTGGTTCCCCTCGATCGGGAAGCTCGACCGGATGCGCTTCCCCACCGGCGAGGAGCTGCAGCGCGAGCTCGAGGAGGCCGGGCTCGGACACGTCGCCGTCGTGCCCGTGAGCGCGGTCGAGGAGATCGACCGCGAGACCGCGCTCGCTCGCGTCCGGGGCCGCCACATCTCCACGTTCGACCTGCTTCCGCCGGACGAGCTGCGAGAAGGCACCGCGCGCGCCGAGCGGGAGCTCCCGGCCCGGGTCGAGATCCGTCTCGAGCAGCTCGTCGTGGTCGCGGCGGCGTAGCCGGCCGCGTCAGCGGTCGCGCACGAACGCGATACGCGTGGAGCCCGGCCAGCCCAGAAGGCGACAGCTCGTAGACGCAGGTCGAGCGTCCGTCCGCGCCCGGGGGCGCGCGAACGCTGCCCTGCCAGAGGCCGCCAGGCGGCGGCTGCACCACCAGGCGCGGAATGCCGTTCGCCCGGATCGCGATCGGCGCCCCCGACTTGCCGAGCAGCGTCAGCTCGAGCCGTCCCGGCCCGCACGCGTACACCGTCACGTACACGGATCCGGCGAAGTCTCCGTTGGCGGCGAGGCCGGCCACACTGGTCTCCAGGCGAGCAGGCGGCGATACCCGCCACAACACCGTGCCGGCCGCGACGGAGGTGGGCGCGATCTCGGCCACCTTCTCGCCCGCAAGGGCGACGCCGGCCGGGGCTGCGACGAACGGCTCCTGAAGCGGGCGACCGTCACCGGCGCGGAGCACGCCGTCGGTGCCCGGCTCCACGACCTTCTGTGGGATCGCCCCCGAGCCCGGAGCGTCCGGCAGCCGGGCGATGCCGACGACGTTGGCGTTCCAGAACTGGGTGCGGGGCGCGATCGGCCACTCACGGTCGCCCGTGTTCAGCAGCGCCACCCGTTGTCCGGGCGCGGCGTCCTCGATCCAGTCGCGGTCGGCCGTGCCGAATGCCTTCGCCTCCTCCTGCTGCGAATGCCAGGCGATCTCGCGTGCGGCGCCGGCCGACAGTGCTGCCAGAGCCGCGGCCGCCGCGACCACGGCCAGGCCGGCCCGAGGCCGAGGGACGAGCGCCACGACTGCCGCGCCGGCCAGCACGGCTCCCACCACGGCGGCCCGTACCACGACCTCCGGGGCGTCTTCGGCGACGCCCCGGAACGCCAGCGTCGTCAGGAGGTCGTGGACACCGGCGTCCGCGAAGAGCCGGTCCGGAGAGATCGCCGCCACGAGGGCGACCGCCGCCGCCACGACGGGCACGAGCACCCGCCACGGCCGTCGGCGCCCCGCGCGCGACCCACGTGCACAGCCCGAGGAATGCCAGAGGCATTGCCGTGACGAGGTACCGCTCGGGCACGTAGCCGACGAACGAGGCCGCGAAGACGGCGACCTGGAGTACGAGCCACGCGAGGTACGCCACCGTGGTCGCGACGAATGCGCGCACGGCGGGGTCGGGCTCTCCCTCGGCGAACGCAAGCGACGCCAGCATCGCGGTCGCGAGCAGCGGGATCGCACACGACACGAGCACGAGACCGCCCGTGCTCCATACGAGCTCCCTCGCCACCGCGAACGGCCCGGGCCGTTCGCCGCCCACGGCCCCGTACGCTCCGAGCAGGGCCGTCGACGAGGAGAGATGGCGCCCGGCCGCGAGCCAGGCGGCGAGGCACGCGGCGGCTACGACCGAGACGCCGATCATCAGCGCCGCCCGGCGCCGGAGCAGCGGCGAGTCGCGGGCGACCACGGCGTCGAGCAGCAGCGCGGTCGAGAAACACCGGCAGCAGCACGAGCGCCTGCAGGCGGATCGCGGCGGCGAACGTCACGACGGCAAGCATCACCCCGAGCCGGAAGAGCGTCGGGTGCTCCACCGCCCGCGCGAGCAGGAGCAGCGCGACCGCGACGGCAGGGTAGTACGCCGCCTCGCTCATGATCAGGCCCGAGTAGGCGAGCGCAGGGGGGAGCACGGACAGGATCGCAGCTGCGAGCCCGGGCCCCGGCCCCGCGAGCCGCCGTCCCCACAGGAAGACGGGAACCGCGACGAGCGACATCGCGAGCGCCTGCGTCGCCTGCAGGGCGACGATGCCGGACGCCGTGCCGCCGAGCGAGAGCGGGCCGCCTACGAGCGCGGGGTAGACGAGGCTGTAGTAGCCGACGGTCGTGCCCCGGATCGTCAGGCGGCCCGTCTCCCAGAGCGACTCTCCGAGCAGGCCGTACGCCATCTCGTCGGGCGTCACCCAGGGCGCGTGGAACGAGAGCGACGCCGCGAAACGCGCGCACGCCGAGACGACCACGACGGCGGCCACGGCGAGGCCTGCGTGTCGGGCGGCGGGCGACACCCCTGGATGATCCCACCGTAGGTGCCGGACAACCATGAGCGGCGTGTGAGGATTCCGTGTGCGGGGCCGCCGGCCGGGCAGTCGTCTACACTCGAGGCGTAACCCCTTTAAGCCGGTCCAGCGAGGCCGGAAAGGAGCACGATGACGACGCACCTCCCGAGCCGGCCGGCGCCGAGGCTGCTGCTCGACGCCGAGGCTCTCTCCCGGACGCTCTCCCGGATCGCGCACGAGCTGATCGAGCGCAACGCCGACCTCGACGACGCTCGCGCTGGTCGGCATCCACACGCGCGGCGTCCCGCTCGCCGAGCGGCTGCGGCGGCTCGTCGCCGAGCGCTCGGGCGTCGAGGTCGACCTCGGCGCCGTCGACATCACCTTCCACCGCGACGACGTGCTCGTCCGCTCCGGCGGCGCGCCGCTGCACGCCCAGCCGATCGTGCGCGGCACGACGCTCGACTTCCCGCTCGAGGGCAGGACCGTCGTGCTCGTCGACGACGTGCTCTTCACCGGCCGCACGATCCGTGCCGCCATCGACGCACTGCTCGAGTACGGGCGCCCGGCGCGGGTGCAGCTCGCGGTGCTCGTCGACCGCGGGCATCGAGAGCTGCCGATCAGACCGGACTACGTCGGCAAGAACCTGCCGACCTCGTTGTCGGAGCGCGTGCACGTGCAGCTGCTCGAGGTCGACGGGGCCGACCGGGTGCTGCTCGTGCCCGGAGAGGAGGGCCTGCAATGACCGACATCCGCCTCGCCGGCGAGCAGGAGACACCGCCGCGGCCCCTGCGCCGGCACCTGCTCGGGGTCTCCGACCTCGACCGCGCCGACGTCACGCGCATCCTCGGCACCGCCGCCACGCTCTCGCGCTCGCTCGAGCGCGAGGTGAAGAAGCTGCCCGCCCTGCGCGGGCGGCTCGTCGTGAACCTCTTCTACGAGTCCTCCACGCGCACGCTCTCGAGCTTCGACCTGGCTGCGAAGCGGCTCTCGGCCGACACGATGTCGCTGCGCTCGTCGGGCTCGTCCGTCGACAAGGGCGAGTCGCTCAAGGACACGGCGGTGACACTCGCCGCCTACGACCCCGACGTGATCGTGATCCGCCACCCGCACATCGGGGCGCCGCAGCTCGTCGCCGCCGTCACCGGAGCCCACGTCGTCAACGCCGGCGACGGCAAGCACCAGCATCCGACCCAGGCGCTGCTCGACCTCTACACGATGCAGCGAGGCGCTGGGCCGGCTCGAGGGCCTCCACGTCGCCGTCGTCGGCGACGTCCTGCACTCGCGCGTCGCCCGCTCGCTGATCGAGGCGCTCGCGCTCGTCGGGGCCCGCACGACGCTCGTCGGGCCGCCGACGCTGATCCCGCGCGGGATCGAGGCGATGGGATGCGAGACGACCTCCGACATCGCGGCCGTCGCGGCGGCCGACGTGATCTACGTGCTCCGCATGCAGCAGGAGCGGATGCTCGCCGGGGCCGCCTACGTGCCGTCGCTGCGCGAGTACACGGCGCTCTGGGGCATCACGCCGGAGCGGGTGCGGACGGGCCAGGTGGTGATGCATCCCGGCCCGATGAACCGCGGCGTCGAGATCGACCCGCGCGTGGCCGACTCGGCTGCTGCCCTGATCACGACCAGGTGCGCTCGGGGCTCGTCGTCCGCATGGCCGTGCTGTACGACCTGCTCACGAGCGGCCCGGTCGAGGTGCCGCTGGCCGCTGGAGGTCGCGTGATGCTGTTCTGCCGCGACGGACGCCGCGGGACACGCTGACGATTCGCGGCGCCCGCGTCGTCGATCCGGCCGCCGGCCTCGACGGAGCGCCTCGACGTGACCGTCGAGAACGGCGTCGTGACGCGGCTCGAGCCCGCGGCGGAGGCGGCGCGAGGCCTCGTGCTCGCTCCCGCCTTCGTCGACCCGCACGTGCACCTGCGCACGCCCGGGCCGCGAGGACGAGGAGACGGTCGCGACCGGCACCGCTGCGGCCGCGGCCGGCGGCTACTGCGCCATCCTCGCCATGCCGAACACGGATCCGGTCGTCGACTCCGCCGCCGTGCTCGGGGCGCTCGTCGAGCTGGCCCGCGAGGAGGCGGTCGTCCCGACCGGCTTCATGGCCTCGATCTCGAAGGGCCTGAGGGGCGAGGAGCTGACGGAGATGGGGGAGCTCGCCGCGCTCGGGGCCGTCGCGTTCACCGACGACGGCCACCCGGTCACCTCCGCCGGCCTGATGCGGCGCGCGCTGCAGTACTCGGCCGTCGCCGGCCGCACGCTCGCCCTGCACGAGGAGGACCCGAGCCTCTCGCGCGACGGCCAGATGCACGAGGGCGCGGTCTCGGCCGAGCTCGGGCTGGCCGGCTGGCCCTCCGTGGCCGAGTCGAGCATGATCGAGCGCGATCTCGACCTTGCTGCATACGAGCAGCGGCCTTTGCATATCATGCATGTCTCGGCGTCGGAATCGGTCGACGCGGTCCGGGCTGCGAAGGCACGCGGCGTGGCCGTCACGGCAGAGGTCACGCCGCACCATCTCTGCCTCACCGACGACGCCGTGCGCACGCTCGACACCAACGTGAAGATGAACCCGCCGCTGCGGACGGAAGTCGACCGCGCCGCGCTCCTCGAGGCGCTCCGCGACGGGACGATCTGCTGCGTCGCGACCGACCACGCACCGCACGCGCGGCACGAGAAGGACGCGCCCTTCGAGGAGGCGCCGTTCGGGGTCACCGGCCTCGAGACGGCGTTCGCGGCGCTCTACACCCACCTCGTCGTGCCCGGCGCGCTGCCGCTCGAGACGCTGCTCGAGCGGATGTCCGCCGGCCCCGCCCGCGCGTTCGGCCTGCCGGTGCCGCGGATCGCGGTAGGCGAGACGCGCGAACCTCGTCCTGCTCGACCTGGAGGCGGAGTGGAGGGTCACCGAGGACGGCTTCCGGTCGCGCTCCGTCAACTCGTGGCTGCTCGGCCGCACGCTGAAGGGGCGTCGTCGTGAAGACGGTCGCCGACGGCAGCGTGGTGCACGCGCTGTGAGCGGGTACCTCCTGCTCGAGGACGGAACGGTCTTCCCGGGTCGGTCCGTCGGCGCGTCGGGCGTCGCGTTCGGCGAGGCGGTGTTCACGACGGCGATGACCGGCTACCAGGAGACCGTCACCGACCCGAGCTTCGCGGGGCAGCTCGTCTGCTTCACGGCGCCGATGGTCGGGAACTACGGCGTCGCCGACGGCCGGCTCGAGTCGGCGCGCCCGAGCGAACGCGGTGCTGATGCGCCGCTGCGGCGGCGAGGAGTGGGCGGCGTGGCTCACGGCCACGGCATCGTCGCGCTCGACGAGATCGACACGCGCGCGCTCGTGCTGCGCCTGCGCGAGGAGGGTGCGATGCGGGCCGTCGCCGTCGCGGACGACTCGGTGCTCGCCGGTCGCCGAGGCGCTCGAGCAGGTGCGCGCACAGCCGCTGATGGAGGGCCAGGCCCTCGTCGCCGCCGTCTCGCCGGGTGGAGCCGTACGTCTTCAACGAGCGACGGCCGTGTCCGCGTCGCGGTCGTCGACTACGGCGCGAAGACGCTCGATCATGCGCCGCCTCCGCCAGGCCGGGGCCGCGGTGACCGTGTTCCCGCATTCCGCGAGCCCCGACGAGCTCGCCGAGCTACGACGGCGTGCTGCTCTCGAACGGGCCCGGCGACCCCGAGCCGCTGACGGCGGAGGTGGAGGCGATCGGGCGCCTGCTCGGGCGGACGACCGTGCTCGGCATCTGCCTCGGGCACCAGCTGCTCGGGCTCGCGACCGGCCACGAGACGTACAAGCTGCCGTTCGGCCACCGCGGCGCGAACCATCCCGTGCTCGAGCGGAGCGACGGGCCGCGTGCTCGTGACGAGCCAGAACCACGGCTTCGCGGTGCGCGCCACCGACGCGCAGGAGGCGACGCTACGTCTCGCTCTACGACGGCACCGTGGAGGGGTTCGACTTTCCCGAGCCTGGACGCCCGCTCGGTCCAGTTCCATCCGGAGGCGGGGCCGGGGACGCACGACGCGTGGCCGATCCTGGAGCGCTGGGTCGCCGGGCTGGTGGAGGCGGCCTGATGCCGGCGCGCCGTGACATCGACTCGATCTGCGTGATCGGCTCGGGCCCGATCGTGATCGGGCAGGCCTGCGAGTTCGACTACGCGGGCTGCCAGGCGCTGAAGGTGCTGCGCGAGGACGGCTACCGCACGATCGTCGTCAACTCGAACCCGGCGACGATCATGACCGACCCGGGCTTCGCCGACCGGACGTACATCGAGCCGCTCGACCTCGAGGGCGTCACCGACGTGCTGCGGCGCGAGCGGCCGGACGCGCTGCTGCCGACGCTCGGCGGCCAGACGGCGCTCAACCTCGCGATCGAGCTGTCCGAGGCGGGCGTGCTCGAGCGAGCTCGGCGTCGAGCTGCTCGGCGCTCCGGTCGACGTGATCCGCCGCGCCGAGGACCGGGAGCTGTTCCGGGCCGCGGTGCAGAGCTGCGGCCTCGCAGATGCCGGCGTCGCGGATCGTCACCTCGCTCGACGAGCTCGACGGCGTCGGCGTGCCCGCCGTCGTGCGGCCCGCGTTCACGCTCGGCGGTCACGGCGGCGGCTTCGCCGACACGCCGGAGCAGCTGCGCGACCAGGTCGAGCGCGGCCTGCGCGAGAGCCCGATCGGCCAGGTGCTGGTGGAGGAGTCGGTGACGGGCTGGGACGAGTTCGAGCTCGAGGTGATCCGCGACCGCAACGACAACGTCGTGATCGTCTGCTCGATCGAGAACCTCGACCCGATGGGCGTGCACACCGGCGACTCGGTCACGGTGGCGCCGCAGATGACGCTCTCCGACGAGGCCTACCAGGAGCTGCGCGACGCGTCCGTCGGCGATCATCCGCGCGGTCGGCGTCGAGACGGGCGGCTCGAACATCCAGTTCGCGCGCAGCCGCGAGACGGGCGAGCTGCGCGTGATCGAGATGAACCCGCGCGTCTCGCGCTCGTCGGCGCTCGCGTCGAAGGCGACCGGCTACCCGATCGCCAAGGTCGCCGCGAAGCTCGCCGTCGGCTACACGCTGGACGAGATCCCGAACGACCTCACGAAGACGACGCCCGCGAGCTTCGAGCCGACGCTCGACTACGTCGTCGTCAAGTTCCCGCGCTTCGCGTTCGAGAAGTTCCCGGGCGCCGACCCGACGCTCGGCACGCAGATGAAGTCGGTGGGCGAGGCGATGGGGATCGGGCGCACGTTCACGGAGGCGTTCCTGAAGGCGTTCGGCTCGCGCGAGCTCGACCCGGGCGCGCCGACGCCGTGGGCCACCTTCGACGACATCCCCGAGGGCGTGCACCCGTGGTTCACGAGCCAGCTGGCGCAGGCGCGGCGCGAGCTCGCCTCGCGCGACATCTGGCGGGCCAAGCGCGCCGGCTGGGGCGACGACTCGATCGGCGCCGCCTGGGGCACGAGCGGCGACGAGGTGCGCCGGGTGCGCTACGCGAAGGGGATCCGCCCCTCCTACCGCCGGGTCGACTCCTGCGCCGGCGAGGTCGAGGCCGGCTCCAACTACCTCTACTCGACCTGGGGCGAGGAGGACGAGGGGCTGCCGCCTGCGACGAAGCCGCGCGTGGTGATCATCGGCTCCGGTCCCGAACCGGATCGGCCAGGGCATCGAGTTCGACTACTGCTGCGTGCACGCCGTGCAGACGTTCCGGGCGCTCGGCTACGAGGCGGTGATGATCAACTGCAACCCCGAGACCGTCTCCACCGACTACGACACCTCCGACCGGCTCTACTTCGAGCCGCTCTCCCCGGAGGAGGTGCTCGCCGTGATCGACCGCGAGCAGCCCGAGGGCGTCGTCACCCAGTTCGGCGGGCAGACACCGTTGCGCCTCGCGCGCTGGATCGAGGGCGCCGGCTACCGGATCATGGGCACGCCGCACGCCGCCATCGACCTGGCCGAGGACCGCGCAGCGCTTCGGCGCGCTGGCCGAGGAGCTCGGCATCCGCTGCCCGCCGTGGGCGATCGTGCGAGGGCGCCGACGAGGCGCTCGCCGCCGCCGCCGAGATCGGCTACCCGGTGCTCGTGCGCCCCTCGTACGTGCTCGGCGGGCGCGCCATGCGCGTCTGCTACGACGACGAGCAGCTCCGCGAGGCGATGGCCGCGGTGTCGGGCTCGGTGCTGCTCGACCGCTTCGTCGAGAACGCGATCGAGATCGACGTCGACGCGCTCTGCGACGGCGAGGAGGTGTACGTCGCCGCCGTCATGCAGCACGTCGAGGAGGCGGGCGTGCACTCCGGCGACTCCACCTGCGTGCTGCCCGCGCAGTCGCTCACGCTCGCGAACGCGCTCGAGGTCGAGCACGTCGTCAAGCGGCTCGCGCCCGCGCTCGGCGTGGTCGGGCTGCTCAACGTCCAGCTCGCGATCGCCGACGCCACCGTCTACGTGCTGGAGGCGAACCCGCGCGCCTCACGCACCGTCCCGTTCGCCTCGAAGGCGATCGGGATCAACCTCGTCGAGGCGGCCTGCAAGCTCGCGGCCGGCGAGACGCTGCGCGAGCTCGACCTGCCGGCGCCGCGCCCCGCAGCAGGTCAGCGTCAAGGCGGCGGTGCTGCCGTTCGCCCGCTTCCCCGGCTCCGACCCCATCCTCGGGCCCGAGATGCGCTCCACCGGCGAGGTGATGGCCAGCGCCAGCGACCTGCCGACCGCGCTTCGCCAAGGCCGAGCGCGCCGCCGGCCGGCCGCTCCCGACGGGCGGCACGGCGTTCATCTCCGTCAACGACGCCGACAAGCCCGCCGTCGCGCCGATCGCCGCGGCGCTCGCCGGCCTCGGCTTCGAGCTCGTGGCGACCGCGGGAACCGCGGCGACGCTGCGCGCCGCCGGCCTCGAGGTGGAGGAGGTCGCGAAGGTGGCCGACGCCGACGCGACCGAGCAGACCGTCGTCGACCTCGATCCGCGAGGGCCGCTGCGACCTGATCGTCAACACGCCGCAGGGCTCGGGCGCCCGCGCCGACGGCTACCGCATCCGCGAGGCGGCGATCACCGGCCGCGTGCCCGTGCATCACCACGATCTCCGGAGCGGCGGCGGCGGTGCACGCGATCGCCAACGCGCGCGCCGAGACGGCGCTGTCGCTGCAGGAGCGCATCGGAGCCGGCGCCTGACCGGCGGCCTGAGACGCGAGCGCCTCACGGTCGCGGGCGTCGAGCCCGTCGGGCCGCTACCGGCTGCTCCGGCTCGAGCGGGGCGAGCTCGACCCCGGCCGTGCCCGGGCAGTTCTTCATGCTCGAGGCGCCCGGGCGCGTGCTGCCGCGACCCATGTCGCTCTGCCTCGCGCCGCCCGGCGAGCTCGCCTTCCTGATCGACCCGATCGGCCCGGGAACGCGTGCGCTCTGCGCGCTCGAGCCCGGGCGACGGAGCTGCACGTGCTCGGCCCGCTCGGCAACGGCTTCGACCTCGACGTCGCGCGCCCGCTCCTCGTCGGCGGCGGCATCGGGATCGCGCCGCTCCCGTACCTGTCCGAGGCGCTCGGAGGGCCGCCTGCCCTGCTCGGCTTCCGCTCCGCGCATCACGCGGAGGCGGCGGCGCTCCTGCCGGGCGCGCGAGGTCGTGCTCGAGCCGACGCTACGTGACCGAGCTGCTGCCGGACGACCCCGGCGACGTGCTCGCGTGCGGGCCCGAGCCGATGCTGCTGGCGCTGCGCGCGCCTCGTGCCCGAGCGCACAGCTCGCCTGGGAGGCGCCGATGGCCTGCGGCTACGGCGCCTGCTACGGCTGCGTCGTCGCGGCTGGAGGGGCACTACGAGCGGCTGTGCCTCGACGGGCCGGTGCTGTCCGCCGCGCCGACGGGGCGAGAGGACGCCGCGTGAGCGTGCCGCTCCTGAATGCGTCGGGCTGCCTCGACGCGCTCGCCGCGCCCGTCGGTCGCCGCGCAGCTCGACGCGTTCGTGACGAAGACGATCACGCCTCTGCCGCGCGAGGGCAACCCGCCGGTCCGGATCGCAGAGACCGAGCACGGGATGCTGAACTCGATCGGCCTGCAGGGCCCCGGTATCGACGCGCTGCTCGAAGACGTGCTGCCGCGGCTCGCCGCCCTCGAGCTGCCGGTCTGGGTGTCGGTGGGCGGCTTCTCCGCGCAGGACTACGTCACCATCTGCGAGCGGCTCGACGAGCGCGCCGACGTCGTCACGATCGAGCTCAACCTCTCGTGCCCGAACGTCGACGAGGCGCCCGAGTCGGCGGCGCACATCGTCGGCGCGTGCCGAGCGGCGACGTCGAAGCCGCTGTACGCGAAGCTCTCGCCCGCGACCTGGGACATCGCCGAGTCGGCCCGGGCGGTCGTCGCCGCGGGCGCGGACGGGCTCTCCCTCGTCAACACGATGCGGGGGATGGCGCTCGACCCGGCCACGCTGCGCCCGCGCCTGGCCCGCGGCGCCGGAGGCTACTCCGGTCCCGCGCTCAAGCCGGTCGCGCTCGCGTGTGTCCACGCGTGCGCCTCCGCCGTCGACGTCCCCATCGTCGGGATGGGCGGAGTGGGCTCCGGGCTCGACGCGCTCGAGCTCGTCGCGGCGGGCGCATCCGTTGTCGCGCTTGGCACCATCCTGTTCGCCGACCCGGGAGCGCCCGGGCGCATCCGGGAGGAGCTCGACGGCCGAGGCGACGGCCCGCGGGTTCCGCAATGCGCTGGCCGCGCGGGCAATTGCCATTGGGCAACAAGAGGAAATCCCTGCAAATGGCCTATAACAGTTCTCCTTGATTGTCGCCGTGGGATTGCTAGACTCGACCGCTCATGGTCACGTCGAAGACCCAGCTGCAGGCGCCCGCCCGCTCGCTCGACCAGCGGATGGAAGCGCTCAAGCGGGCGAACGACATCCGGGTGCGTCGCGCGCAGCTGAAGAAGGACCTCAAGGACGGGCATGCGCAGATCGAGGACATCCTGCTCGACCCGCCCGAGTACGTGTCCACGGCGAAGGTGTTCGACATGCTGATGGCGGTGCCGAAGTTCGGGCGGGTGAAGGCTGCGCGGATGCTCAACCAGTGCCGCATCAGCCAGTCGAAGACGGTCGGCGGCCTCTCGGAGCGGCAGCGGGCCGAGCTCGTCTCCCTCTTCAACCGGTAGCCGCCGCCGGCGCGCCGGAGACGAGGGAACAGCGCGCGTGACCTCCAGCAGCCCCGTGTTCGTCATCACCGGCCCGTCCGGGGCGGGGAAGGGCACGCTGATCAGGGCGCTCGTGGAGCGGGTGCCCGAGCTCGAGGTCGCGGTCTCCGCGACGACGCGGCAGCAGCGGCCGGGTGAGTCGAACGGTGTCGAGTACTGGTTCCTCGACGGAGGACGAGTTCGTGGCACGCATCGGGGCGGGGGAGTTCCTCGAGCACGTCCGCTACGTGTCCGGCAAGCGGTACGGGACGCTCCGCTCCGAGATGACGCGCATCGCCGACGAGGGGCGCGTGTGCGTGCTCGAGCTCGAGCTGGACGGCGCGCTGCGAGTGCAGGAGGAGGTTCCCGGCAGCGTCACGATCTTCATCGCCGCCCCGGTCGAGGAGCTCGAGCGGCGACTGCGCGAGCGTGCGACCGAATCGACCGGCGAGATCGGCGACCGCATCACCCTCGCGCGCAGGCAGCTCGAGCAGGCGCATCGGTTCCGCTACATGGTGCGCAACGACGACGTGCACCGGGCCACCGAGGTGCTCACGGCCATCGTCGAGCGCGAGCTCGTCATCGGCACCGCTCCGACAGGTACCATGGGCGCCCGATGATCGAACCTCGCATCGATGACCTGCTGGAGCACGTCGACTCGCGCTACGCCCTCGTGATCGTGGCGGCGAAGCGCGCACGGCAGATCAACAGCTATCACCATCAGCTCGGTGAGGGCATGGGCTTCGAAGCGGCGCCCCCGCCCCTGATCGAGTCGCGTTCGAAGAACTACCTGACGATGGCGATGGAAGAGGTCGCGCAGGGCAAGATCGCGTACCAGTACGCGACCTGACCTGACGCCACCGACTGCGGGTGGCTCCCGGCGGAGCCCCTCTCCGCCACCCTCCCGGAGGCGTCAGGGAAGACAGGACCCGGCGGCGGCCCGGGAACGGCACAATGTGACGATGGCGCGCATCGTCCTCGGCATCACGGGCGGCATCGCCGCCTACAAGGCCTGTGAGGTGCTGAGGCTGCTCGTCCGGGAGGGGCACGAGGTGCTGCCCGTTCCGACGGCGGGCGCCGAGCGCTTCGTCGCCGCCGAGACCTTCTACGCGCTCGCGCGCCGGGAACGACCTGCCGACCCGTACCCGCACCTGCAGCGCGCCGACCTCCTGCTGATCGCGCCGCTCACCGCGCACACCCTCGCGCGGCTCGCGCACGGCCTCGCCGACGACCTGCTCACCGAGGCGGCGCTCGCGCACCGTGGCCCCGTCCTCGTCGCACCGGCGATGAACACCGGCATGTGGGAACACCCCGCCACCCGGGCGAACCTCGCGCTGCTGCGCGAGCGCGGCGTCCATGTGGTCGGCCCCGTCGCCGGGGAGCTCGCCGAGGGAGAGGTCGGCATGGGGCGGATGGCGGAGCCGGCGGAGATCGTTGCCTCGGCGCTGGCCCTGCTCCGGCCGGCGGCGGACGGCCCTCTCGCGGGACGCACCGTCCTCGTCAGCGCGGGGGGCACCCGGGAGCCGCTGGACTCGGTGCGCTACCTCGGCAACCGCTCGTCCGGCCGCATGGGCGTCGCGCTCGCGAACGAAGCCAGACGACGCGGGGCGGAGGTCACCCTGCTGGCCGCGAACCTCGGTGTCCCGACGCCGGCGGGCATCGTCGTCGTGTCGACGCCCACCGCTGCAGACATCGAGCGCGAGGCGCTCGCCCGCCGCGGCGCGGACGTCGTGCTGATGGCTGCGGCGGTGGCGGACTACCGTCCGGCGGAAGTCGTGGTGGGCAAGCGCCCGAAGGCCGGCGACACGTGGGGCCTCGAGCTCGTCCCGACCGCCGACGTGGCGCAGGCACTCGGCGCGGAACGCGGCGAGCGCCAGGTGCTCGTCGCGTTCGGCGCCGAGCACGGTCCCGATGGGCTCGAGCGGAAGCGCCGCATGCTCGACGAGAAGAACGTCGACCTCGTCGTCTACAACGACGTCGGACGCGACGACATCGGCTTCGACAGCGACGACAACGAGGTCACGCTCGTCACCCGCGCCGGCGACCGGCACGTGCCGAAGGCGTCCAAGCAGGCGATCGCCGCCGCGGTGCTCGACGAGGTCGAGCTCCTCCTCGGCGGTGGCAACGGCGCGGACGGCGTCTCGGACGGCGGGCGCTGATGGACGGGGCCGCCGTGCCGGAGCCGCTGTCTGCGACCGTGGTCCCCGACCTGGCGGACCGCGTCGTGGCGAACCTGGCCCGCGCGGTGCACGCGCCGACGGAGACGCTGCGGCTGCCGCTGCTCTGCCTTCTCGCCGAGGGGCACGTGCTCGTCGAGGACGTGCCCGGGGTCGGCAAGACGGTGCTCGCGAAGGCGCTGGCCCGCTCGCTCGACCTCGAGTTCTCGCGCCTGCAGTTCACGCCCGACCTGTTGCCGTCCGACGTCACCGGCGTCAACGTGTACGACCAGCGCGAAGGGCGCTTCCGCTTCAGGGCCGGCCCCGTGTTCGCCAACGTGGTGCTCGTGGACGAGGTCAACCGGGCGTCGCCGAAGACCCAGTCGGCCCTGCTCGAGGCGATGCAGGAGACACAGGTGACGGTCGACGGCGAGACCTATCCGCTGACGCGCCCGTTCCTCGTGATCGCGACCCAGAACCCGCTCGAGTACGAGGGCACGTATCCCCTGCCCGAGGCTCAGCTCGACCGCTTCGCCGTGCGGATGGCTCTCGGCTACCCACCGCATGCCGAGGAGGCGCGGATGCTCGCCGAGCAGACGACCGAGCCGCCGCTCGACAGCCTCTTGCCCGTTGCCGACCGGCACGATCTGCTCACCGCCATCGAGGCGGCACGGAGCGTGTACGTCGAGGAGAGCGTCGCCGGCTACGTCGTCGGCCTGCTCCGCCACACGCGTGCCAGCGGCAACCTCGCGCTCGGCGCGAGCCCGCGCTCAGGCATTGCCCTGTTGCGCCTCGCGAAGGCGCGTGCGCTCGTGGAACGACGCGGGTTCGTCACGCCGGAGGACGTGCAGGCGGTCTCGGCGTCGGTGCTCGGGCACAGGCTCATCCTCGCTCCCGAGGCACGCTCGGCCGGTCTGTCGGCCGAGGACGTGGTGCGGGAGGCGATCGAGGGGACACCGGTCCCGGTGTGAGCCGCCGGAGCGGTCGCGTGCTCGCCCTCGGGCTCGTGGCCCTCCTTGCCGCGTGGTCGTTCGGTTCCGTGCCGGCGGCGGTCGTCGCGGTCGGGCTCGTGGTGGCGGGGGCGTCTGCCCGCGTGTGGGCGCGCTTCGCCGCGCAGGGTGTCCACGCCGTACGCCGTGCGAGTGGCGCGGCGTACGTCGAGGGCGACGACGTCACGCTCGAGGTGGACGTCCGCGCACGCCGCTTGCTGCCGCTCGGAGGCATCACCGTACGGCAGGCCTGCGAGACGCTCGCGGCACCGGAGGTCAGGGCCCGCCCTGGACGCACGGAGGTGCGGCTCGAGGCGGTGCCACGCGGGAGCTACGTCCTCGGCCCGGCGAAGGTCGAGGTCGACGACCCGCTCGCCCTCGAGCGCGTGACGGTGACGGCGGGCCCGCCGCTTCGGATCACGGTACGCCCGCGGATCGTCGAGCTGTCCACGCTCTTCGCCGATGGAGGCCTGCGGGAGCACGGCGGGCGGCGTGCCACTCTGCGCAGCCCGTCGGGGTTCGAGCTGCACGCCGTCCGCGAGTACCGGGACGGCGAGCCGCTGCGCGCCGTTCACTGGCCCAGCACGGCGCGCCGCTCCCGCCTGATGGTGAAGGACATGGACGACGCTCCGCAGGAGGACGTCGTCGTGGTGCTCGACCAGGATCCGTCGGCGGTTGCGGGCCTGCGTGGCTCCTCGAGCTTCGACGCGGCCGTGCGTGCCGCCGGCTCCCTCCTGCGTGCCCACGCCGTTCGGGGGCGCAGAACGGCGCTGCTGCTCACCGGGGCCGAGCCGCAGGTCGTGCGTGTGCGGTCGCTCGCGCAGGACTGGTCGCTCGCGCTGGACGCGCTCGCCGCCGCCGAGGCGGACGCCCGGTCGCCGCTCACGAGCGTGCTCTCCGACCCGCGCCTGCCTCCGGCCCGCGTCGCCGACCTCGTCGTCGTCACCGGACGTCCCGAGACCGTCGTGGAGGCGCTGTGCGACCGCCGCCGGGACGGACGGCTCGCCGCCCTCGTCGCCGTGGACGTGCCCACCTTCGCCGGAGCCGCAGCCTCGCCGGCGTCACCGGGACTGCTGCGCGCCAGTGCAGCAGGGGTGCCCGTGGCGGTCGTCCGCGCCGGCGATGACCTCGCCGGCGCGCTCGCAGGGCCGTCCGCGAGGAGGGCCGGCAATGGGTAGGGCGAGGGCACTGCTCGTCGCACTGCCGCCGGCCGTGGCCGTGGCGTACGCGTGGACACGTCTCGAGGAGACGCCCGACTGGCGGCGGACGACGGCGGCAGCCGCTCTCGGCCTTGCTCCGATCGCGCTCGGCGGGATCTCGCGACGGAATGCCGCGGTCATCGCCGGAGCCCTGTTCGCGGCTGTGCTCGCGCTCTCCGCGTGGCCCGGGCGCGACGGCATCTGGCTCGGCGACGTCGTCGCGGCGGCGGAGCGTGGGCTCCGGGACTTCTACCTGACAACGCTCCCGTTCGATGCCGGTGTGCATCCCGAGATGGGCGGGCTCGCGCTGGCCGCGGTCTTCGCCTTCGCACTCGTCATCGCGCTCGCCGCACTGTGGGGCCGCCCTCTCGTGTGCTCCGCGGGGGCGGCGGTGGGGGTGTGCTGGCCCGTGACGATCGCACCGGGGCGTGACACGATCGCCGTCGGCGCGCTCGCGCTCGCCGCGACGCTGTGGCCCCCTCTCGCGGCGCGTGCCCGCTCCCGCCGGAGCCTCGTGCCGGCGCTGGCGGCGCTCCTCGCGGTCGTCGGCGCGGCGTCGGCAGCCGCCGACGCGGGGATGCGCCCGACGCGCTCGGCGCTCGCGTGGCAGCAGTGGACGCTCTTCGACAACACGGCCACCGCAGCAGGGGTCAAGCTCGTCTGGGACGCGAGCTACGCGGGCATCAGGTTCCCCGACCGTGCCACGACGGTGCTACGGATCCGGGCGCCGCATCGCGCCCTCTACTGGCGCGCGTCGACGCTCGACACGTTCGTGGGCGACCGCTGGATCGAGGACCTCCGCCCGGTGGCCATCGACTCGGCCGCCCGCCGGCTCCCCGGGAGCCCCCTGCAGGCGGCGTCGGCGCGCGCCCAGGCGACGTGGGTCGAGCAACGGGTCGAGGTGGCGGCGCTGGTCGACGACCACGTGGCTGCGGCCACCGATCCGATACAGGTGCAGGGAACCGATATCGACCGTCTCGTCTACTTCGAGGGCGGAGTCATGCGCGCCGTCCACCGGGTCGCCAGAGGGGACAGGTACACGGTGTGGAGCGCAGTTCCGCAGCCCACCCCGGCGCAGCTCGTGCGCTCGCCGGCCCGTTACCCGCAGGAGGCGGCGCGCTACCTTCGGCTCGGCCGGACGCAGACGCCGCCGTTCGGCACGGCCGGGCGCGCGGCCATGATCGACGCTCTCTTCGAGGACGTGCGCTACCAGGCTCTCTGGCCCTACCGGGGCGTCTGGAAGCAGACGCAGGCGGTCGCCGGCCGCGCACGAACGCCGTACGTGGCGACGATCGCGATCGAGCGCTGGCTGCGCTCGCGGGGCGGCTTCCAGTACGACGAGCGGCCGCCGCAGGCGGTCGTCGTGCCGCCCCTCGTCGAGTTCCTGGAGCACTCCAAGCTCGGCTACTGCCAGCACTTCGCGGGCTCGATGGCGCTGATGCTGCGGCTGCTCGGCATCCCCTCGCGCGTCGCCGTCGGCTTCACGAGCGGCACCTGGAAGGACGGCGTGTGGACGGTGACCGACCACGACGCGCACGCATGGGTAGAGGTATGGCTCGCGGGGTACGGGTGGCTGCCGTTCGATCCCACCCCCGGCCGCGGGCGTCTCAGCGGCTCGTACACGAACGCCTCCGATTCGGCAGACGCCGTTCGCGCCCTCGGCACCGGCCGTTTCCTCGACTTCTCCGGCGCAGGCGGACTCGGCGACACGCCGCGGAGGCGCCCGACGGCGGAGCCCACATCGTCCTCGTCGCCATGGCCGTACATCGCGCCGGTCGCGCTCGCGGTGCTCCTGCTCGGGGGTCTCGCAGGAGTGAAGCGATGGCGGCGCCGCCGCGCCTATCGCAGCGACGACCCGCGCCTTCGTGCCTCCGCCGCTCGCGCGGAGCTCACGGGGTTCCTGCGCGACCAGGGGGCCGATGTCCCCTCCGACGCGGGCGTCGGTTCGTTGCGGCGGGAGCTCGTGCGTCTCGGCGTCAGGGCCGACGGGTTCGCGGCGGCATTCTCCCGGGCGCGCTACGGCCCGCCGGAGGGGGCTGCGACCGCAGCCGCGGATGTCCGGGCCGAGCTGGCGGATGTCCTGCGCGCACTGCGAACAAGCCTCGGCCGCGGCCGCCGCGTCCGCGGCTTCCTGGCGTTCCGCTCGCTCCGGGGCTCTTGACTCCTCGGGCACGATGAGGACATGAGCGACGCGTACGACCTCTACCAGCAGGGCAAGAACCATCTGCGGGAGGGCCGGGCCGCCCAGGCGACCGTCGCGCTCGAGAAAGCGAAGCGGCTCGAGCCGGAGAAGGCCTCGATCCGCGAGGCGCTCGGCATCGCCTACTTCCGCATCACCCGCTGGGCCGAGGCCGAGGCCGAGTTCCGCAAGGTGCTGGAGATCTCACCTGTCGACGACTACGCGCACTACGCGCTCGGCCGCACGCTCCAGAAGCAGGGGCGCCTCGAGGAGGCCGGACGCCACCTCAAGCTCGCGCGGTGGATGCGCCCCCCGGCGCCGGGCGGCCTACCGGGCGTCGACGACGACGGCGGGCGTCAGGACTCCAGGTCGGACAGCAGCGTCGCATAGCGGCGGAAGCGCTTCGTCGCGGCGCGGTTGAAGGCCGCCGCGTACTCCGCGGCGGCGTCGGCGTCGAGCGTGTGCGCGTAGCTCTCCCGTATGTCGAGCAGCCGGTCCGCGATCGCGTCGACGACGAGCTGGTAGTCGCCGTACGCCTCTTCTGCGGCATCGCGCTCGACGCGGTTCCAGGCCTCCTCCGCCTCGGCCGCCTCCTCCAGGAGCTCCGCGTCGTCCGCTGCGAAGAGGTCGAGCTGGCGCGTGACGAGCTCGTCGAAGCGTCCGCGCCGGAAGAGGCTCACAGGAGCTCCTCGTACACCGCGAGGTGGGCGGCGGCGGCACTCTCCCAGGTGAGCGCGTCACGGGCCTGCAGCGCACCCGCGCGCGCCTGTGCCAGCTCGTCGGCGTCGTCGAGCAGTTCGCGCAGCGCCGCCTCGAGGCCGGCAATGTCCCCCGCGGGGACGACGCGGCCGGCACCGAAGGCGCCGACGATCTCGGCGAGGCCCCCGACGTCGTAGACGACGGCCGGGACACCTGCCCCGAGCGCCTGCAGCAGCGCTCCCGACTGGTCGATCTCGGCGCGGTAGGGGAACACCGCCACGGTCGCCTCCGCGAGCGAACGCTCGAGCTCTGCGGCAGCCAGGTATCCAAGCCGCCACTCCACGCGGTCGCCCGCCCGCCTGCGGAGCTCGTCGAGCGGAATGCGCGGGTCGCCGGCAACGAGCAGCCGCGCCCCGTCGACGCGCCCGACGGCCTCGACCGCGTCGGGGAGGCCCTTGTAGGGGCGGATCACCCCGAGCGCCAGGGCGGTACGCCCGTCGTCCCGGTGTACGGGGTCGCCACGGAAGACCGGGTGCGGAATCACCCGCAACCTGGTCTCCGGCACGCCGAACCCCGCCAGCGCTCTCTTCCCGCTCTGGCTGTGGACGATGACCCGGTCGCAGCGGGCGAAGAGGCGCCTCCAGGTGCCGGTCCGGTGTGCCGTGCGCCGCGGCAACAGATCGTGCGCGGTGAACACGAGCGGCGCGCGGGGCCGCAGCAGGAACGCGTCGGCCTCCGGCATCCCGAGCCATTGCAGATGAAGGACATCGGGCCGGGCAGCGGCGAGCCGCGCAAGGACGAGCGGATGCTCTGCGGCCTTCACGGCGAGCCGGAGACGCTGCCGCGAGAGGCGGCTCGAGAGGCCGTAGAGGCTCTCGTCGAGCTCGTAGCCGTCCGGCACCGGGACTGCACCGAAGCGGAAGCGGGAAGTGAGCAGGCGCACGTCGGCGCCCGCGGCGGCCAGCGCGGCTGCGAGCGCGTGGTCGTACGGGGGTGTATAGGCGGGAGGATCGGCGAGGACGACGCGCATCGCTCCTAGAGTAGAGGCGCTCGTGGGCCTCATCGTGCGCAGCTGGAACGTCTTCCACGGGAACGCCGACCCGCCACGGCGCCGCGGCTACCTGCACGAGATGGTGCGGCGCGCGAGCGCGGACGAGCCGGACGTCCTGTGTCTGCAGGAGGTGCCCGTGTGGGCGCTGCCGCGTCTCGACGACTGGAGCGGGATGCGGGCCGTCGTGGCGGTCACCCGCCTGCCCTTCGGCCCGAAGGCGGTCGCAGGCTGGGTGACGCGCCTGCATCAGGGAATGCTCCGCTCGGCAGTGGCGGGACAGGCGAACGCCGTGCTCGTCGCGCGGAGCCACGGCCTCGAGAACCTCGGGCACGAGCGGATCAGCGACGCCGGCCGTGAGCGACGGGTCGTGCAATGCGTGCGGGTAGGCGGACTCGGAGTGGTCGCGAACCTGCACGCGACGAACGACTTTCGCGACCCGCAGGTGCCCGCGGCGGAGCTCGGGCGGGCCCGGCTGATCGCCGAGGCGGCGGCGGGGCCGGGCGAGCCGGTCGTCCTCGTGGGCGACTTCAACCTCCGAGGTCCCGTGCTCCCCGGCTACTCGGCTCCGGGCCCGGGCATCGATCACATCCTGGTGCGCGGCGCGGCCGCGGGGCCGCTCGTGACGTGGCCCCGCGAGCTACGCGTGCAGAATGGCGTCGTGCTCTCCGATCACGCACCGGTCGAGCTGGAGGTCGCATGACCTTCGCCGAGGCGCGGGCGCAGTTCCCCGTGCTCGAGCGGATCGCGTACCTGAACGCCGGCACCTTCGGCCCGCTCGCCAGCGGGACGATGGACGCGGCACGAGCGGAGCTGGAGCGCGATCTCGAGGAGGGCCGCTCCGGCGACTCGTACTTCCTGCGTACCCTGGCCCTTCGGGCCGAGCTCCGCGGCGAGATCGCCGCGCTCGTCGGTGCGGATCCTTCCCGGGTGGCGCTGACGTCGTCGACGACGGACGGCTGCAACATCGTCCTCGCGGGGCTCGGCCTCTCAGCCGCCGACGAGGTGGTGACGACGTCGGAGGAGCACTTCGGGCTGCTCGGTGCGCTCGGGACGTCGGCCGCCCGGGTCGTCGTCGCCGAGCCGGATCCCGAACGTATCCTGGCGGCGGTAACGCCGCGAACGCGGCTCGTCGCCGTCTCGCAGGTGCTGTGGACGACCGGGCGCGTGCTGCCGGTGCGGGAGCTGCGGGAGCGTGCCGGGGTACCGGTCCTGGTCGACGGCGCCCAGTCGGTCGGCGCCGTGCCCGTCGATGCCTCCGGCCTCGACTTCCTCACCGTCTCCGGGCAGAAATGGCTATGCGGACCGGACACCACCGGCGCGCTCGTGGTCGCGGACCCGGAGCGCCTGCGGGTGGCGGCGCCGAGCTACTTCTCCCAGCAGGCATACGAGCCGGAAGGAACGTTCACTCCCCGTGAGGGCGCGGCGCGCTTCGAGCCGAACTGGTGGTCGGCAGCCTCGCTGAGCGGCCTGCTCGCCGCGCTGCGTGGGCGGCCGGAATGGGCGTTCGAGCAGGCAGCCGCGACGGCGGAGCGCTGCCGGACGCTGCTTGCCCCGCTCGTCGAGGTGGTCGTACCCGAGCAGCGCTCGACGCTCGTGTCGTTCCGGCCACGGGGTGACCCTGCTGCGCTCGTCACCGGGCTCGCCGGGCAGGGGGTGCACGTGCGCGAGATCCCCGGCTCGGGGCTCGTGCGCGTGTCCTGCGGCTGGTGGACGAGCGACGGCGACCTCGAGCGGCTCGTCGCGGGGCTGGCGTGAGCGGTCGCTCGGGCCGGTGCCTGTGCGGCGCCGTGCGCTATGTCGTCAACGGCCCGCTGCGGGACGTGATCGTCTGCCACTGCGTCGAGTGCCGGCGCTGGGCCGGTGGGCCGTGGCCGGCCACAGCGGCGCGGAGGGAGCAGCTCGAGCTTCACGAGGAAGCCGCGGTGCGCTGGGAGCCGTCACCCGACTCCGCGACGTCGGCGCGACGTGGCACGTGCGCCGTGTGCGGCTCCAGCCTGTTCTGGGAGGCTCCCGGCCGATCGACCGTGTCGATCGGCGCCGGGTCGCTCGACGACGCCACGGGCCTCGAGCTCGCAGCCCACATCTACGTCGCCGATGCGCAGGGATGGGAGGCGGTGGGCGACGTGCCGGCGTATGCCGGCGGCTACCCGGAGACGGCGCCGGCGCCCGTCTGGCGCTGACACCGGCAGCCCGCCCGGCTCTCAGGCGGAGGTCGGCAGGCCGAGCTCGGCGGCGATCGGCTGCAGCGCCGCGACGACGTTCGCGATGTGCTCGTCGAGCTCGAGGCCGAGGAGCTCGGCGCCCGCGTAGACCTCGTCGCGGTGCACGCCGGCCGCGAACGACGGCTGCTTCAGCTTCTTGCGCACCGACTTCGGCTCGAGGCCCTCGAGGCCGGTGGGCCGCACGAGCCCGCACGCGTGCACGAAGCCGGAGAGCTCGTCGCACGCGAACAGCGTCTTCTTGAGCAGCGTGTCGCGAGGGATCCGAAGGTGCTCGGCGTGCGAGAGCACGGTGTCGATCAGCTCCTCCGGATAGCCCTCCTCGCGGAGGAGCGGGGCGCCGTCCTGCGGGTGCTTGTCGAGCGTGGGGTGCATCTCGTAGTCGAAGTCGTGCAGCAGCGCGGCGCAGCCCCAGAACTCCTCGTCCTCGCCGAAGCGGCGGGCGTAGAAGCGCGTCGACGCCTCGACGGCGAGTGCATGCCGGAGCAGCGACTCGCTCTTCGTGTAGCGCGTCAGCGTCTCCCAGGCTCGGTCACGGGTCACGTCCACGGGGACGGTACGATACCGCCCGCCTCATGCTGTCGTTCGTGATCCAGGGCGGTCGCCCGCTCTCCGGCACCGTTCGCGCGGCCGGGAACAAGAACGGCGCGCTGCCGATCCTCGCCGCCACCGTGCTCGCCTCCGACGAGGTGCGCCTGTCGAACGTGCCGCGCATCCGAGACGTGGAGACGATGGTGGAGCTGCTGCAGGACATCGGCGCGGACGCCGAGTGGACGGGGCCGAACGACGTCCGCGTCGATGCCGCGGGGGTCACGAAGACCGATCTCGACCCCGACCTGTGCCGGGAGATCCGCGCATCGTTCCTGCTCGCCGGCCCGCTGCTCGCGCGCTTCGGCCGCGTGGTCGTGCCCCCGCCGGGAGGGGACGTGATCGGCCGCCGACGCCTGGACACCCACATCCACGCCTTCGCCGAGCTCGGTGCCGACGTGACGTTGAACGGCGCCTACGAGCTGGCCAGCGACGGCCTCGTGGGCAAGCGCCTGTACCTCGACGAGGCGTCGGTGATGGGCACGGAGAACGCGATCATGGCCGCGGTGCTCGCCCGGGGCGAGACGATCGTGGGGCACGCCGCCTGCGAGCCCCACATCCAGGATCTCTGCCGCTTCCTCGTCGCACTGCGGCGCGCGGATCGAAGGCGTCGGCTCGAACATCCTCCGCATCGAGGGGGTCGAGCGGCTCGGCGGCGGCGACTACCGCATCGGGCCCGACCACATCGAGGTGGCGAGCTTCGCGGCGCTGGCCGCCGTCACGGGCGGCGAGGTCACGATCGAGAACGTCAGCCCCGACGACCTGATCTCGATCGTGCCGGCGTTCCGCAAGCTGGGCATCCGGCTCGAGGTGGGGGAGACGACGGTGCGTGTGCCGGCGGGACAGGACCTGCACGTGGAGGACGACCTCGGCGGGCAGGTGCCCGAAGATCGAGTCGCGGCATCTGGCCCGCGTTCCCGGCCGACCTGACCTCGATCGCGGTGACGGCCGCGACCCAGGCGCGCGGGACGATCCTGATCTTCGAGAAGATGTTCGAGAGCCGGCTGTTCTTCACCGACAAGCTCGTGTCGATGGGGGCGAAGATCATCCTCTGCGACCCGCACCGGGCGGTCGTGAGCGGCCCCTCCCGGCTGTACGGCCAGCGGCTCGAGAGCCCCGACATCCGGGCCGGCATGGCGATGGTGATCGCCGCGCTGTGCGCCGAGGGACGCTCGACGATCGGCAACATCCGTCAGATCGACCGCGGCTACGAGAGCATCGACGAGCGCCTGCGCGCTCTCGGCGCCGACATCGAGCGCGGCGAGCTGTGAGCGGCGCACGGGTGGCGCACGGGTCGGGCGAGACGAACGTCGCCACCGGCCTGCCCGTGCTGGACCACCTGGTCGCACGCCTGGCGCAGGCGGGAAGCTTCGACCTGACGCTCGAGATCGAGCCCGACGAGCCGGGGGCCGAGGTGGATGCCGCCGGCCGCGCCCTGGGGACGGCCTTCGGGCCGCTGCTGCCGGCGGGCGCGCACGGTGACGGGGCCGTGCCCTCCGCGGAGGCCCTCGCGATGGTCGTCCTCGAGGTGTCGGGCAGGCCGCTCGTGGCGTCGAACGCCGACCTGACCGGCGCCGGCGGCCTCGGCACCGATCTCGCGGCGCGGTTCCTGCGCGGCCTCGCCGAGGCCGCTGGGCTGACGCTGCACGTGCGCCTGATCGAGGGCGAGGACACCGATCACGTGCTGGAGGCCATCTTCAAGGCGCTCGGCGTCGCGCTGCGCCGCGCCACCGTCGTCCCTGCTGCCGACTGATCGAGAGGAGACCCGCGATGGAGAAGAGTCGTCGTTCGGACCGAGGACGCGCCCGCGCCGTTCCAGGGCGCGCCGTACAACCAGGCGATCGTGCGCCGGCGAGCTCGTGTTCGTGGCGGGCCAGCTCGGGCTGAAGCCGGGCGACACGGCGGTCGAGGGCGACATCGCGACGCAGACGGAGCAGGCGCTCCGCAACCTGGCTGCGATCCTCGACGGCGGCCGGCAGCTCGCTCGACAAGCTCGTCAAGACGAGCGTCTTCCTGCAGGACCTGGGCGACTTCGCGGCCATGAACGAGGTGTACGCACGCCACGTGGGCGAGCGACCGCCGGCACGCTCGACCTTCGAGGTTGCCAAGCTGCCCTCGGGTGCGCTCGTCGAGATCGAGGCCGTCGCGCACCTGTAGGAACGAAACGGGGGCGCTCGTCCGGACGATCGAAACGGAAAGGGGTGTCTCCCGAAAGAGCAGGGGAGACACCCCTTGCTGGTGTTTCCCGGCAGAATCGGCAGATGCCGACCGCGATCCGCCGCTACGTCCGCTCGCTCGACCTCGACGCCTACGTCGTCGGCGGGGCCGTGCGCGACGAGCTGCTCGGCGTTCCCGCATGCCGACGAGGACTTTCTCGTGCCCGGGGTCGACCAGGCGGGGCTGCGCGCGCTCCTCGAGCCGCACGGTCGGGTCGAGGAGATGGAGGTGCACGGCCAGCTCGTGGGGGTGCGCCTGCACCCGCGCGACCGGCACGTGCGGTTGCTGGCTCCCGCCGGCATCGAGCTGACGCCGCCGCGGGCGGAGCGGTCGACGGGGCCGGGCCATCGCGACTTCGCGATCGTCAGCGACCCGTCGATCGGCATCGAGGAGGACATGGCCCGCCGCGACTTCACCGTCAACGCGATGGCGCGACGGCTTGCCGACGGCGTGCTGGTCGACCCGTTCGGCGGGCTCGGCGACCTGGCGCGCCGACGGCTGCGGACGGTGAGCGAGGGCAGCTTCGCCGAGGACCCGCTGCGGCTCGTGCGCGCGGTCAGGTTCGTGTCGCAGCTCGGGCTCGAGCCGACCGGCGAGACGCTCACCCAGATGCGGCTCGAGGCGAAGGGCCTCGACCACGTCTCGGCGGAGCGCATCGGCGGCGGCCTCGGAGCGGACGGTCTGGGGGAGCTCTCCAAGCTCCTGCTGGGACGGGAGCCGGCGAAGGCGCTACGGCTCGCGCGCGACACGGGCGTGCTCGTCCAGGTGATCCCGGAGCTCGAGCCGTCGCTCGGCTACGAGCTCGGCATCGGAGCGGCAGCCGGTGCCGCTCGACGAGCACGTGTTCCGCGTCGTGCAGGCCGCTTGCCGACGCCGAGGCGCCGCTCGCCGTGCGGCTGGCTGCCCTGCTGCACGACATCGGCAAGCCGCGCGAGGTCGAGCGCCGGCGCGAAGCCATGCGGCGCTCGGTGCCGCGATTGCCCGGCGCGTCATCGCGCGGCTGCGCTACCCGACCCGGCTGCGGCACCGGGTCGAGCACATCGTGCGCCATCACGCGTTCCGCTGGACGGGCCCGTCGACGGCCTCGCCGCTCGTCGGTTCCTCGCCGCTCACGGCGACGAGCTCGCGTTCGACCTCGTCACGCACAAGGAGGCCGACCTGGCGGCCAAGGCGGTCGCCGCGGAGGAGCTCGACGCGGTCGCGCGCCTGCGGGCACGAGCTCGAGCACGAGCGGGAGAGCCCGCATCGCGTGTCCGACCTGGCGGTGCGCGGCGACGACCTGAAGGCGCTCGGGTTGCAGGAGGGCCCGGAGGTCGGCCGCGTCCTGCGCCTGCTGCTCGACGAGGTGGTCGAGGATCCGGGCCGGAACGAGCGCGACTGGTTGCTCGCCCGGGCGGCGCAAGGAGATCGCGTGACACCCGCGAGCGTCCGCGAGGCGTACGAGTCCGTCCGGGCAGAGGCGGGGCCCGGCGTCACCGTCGTCGCCGCCACGAAGTACGTGCCGCTCGAGCAGATGGGCACCCTGGTCGCCGCGGGCATCGAGGTGGTGGGGGAGAACCGGGCGCAGGACCTGGCCCGCAAGCACGCGGAGTTCGGCGACGCGTTCCGCTGGCATTTCATCGGCGCCCTGCAGTCGAACAAGGTGAAGGTCGTCAACGGCATCTGCGAGCTCGTGCACTCGGTCGACACGGACTCCGCGGCCCGCCGGCTCACGGTACCGGCGCCTGCTCGAGGTCAACCTGGCCGGGGAGGAGTCGAAGAGCGGCGTCGACGAGCGCGAGATCGAGGGCTTCCTGGAGCGCTATCCGCTCATCCGCGGCCTCATGACGATGCCGCCGTTCACCGAGGACGCGGAGGCGAGCCGGCCCGTCTTCGCGCGGCTCGCACGGCTCGCTCGCGACCACGGCCTGCGGAGCTCTCGATGGGCACCTCACAGGACTGGCGGGTCGCCGTGGAGGAGGGCGCGACGCTGATCCGGGTCGGCAGCACGCTGTTCCGCTCCTGAACCGTCGTCCCGCTCGTCTACCATCCCCTCGTCATGGGATTGTCCGACGTCTGGAACCGCACGCTCGTCTATTTCGGCATCGCCGAGGACGAGGAGTGGGACGAGGACGGGCTCGCCACCCAGGAGGAGCTCGAGCGGGACTACCGCTCCCGCTCCAGCCGCCAGAACGTCCGCCGGCTGCCGCGGCGCCGCGAGGCGGACTCGTGGGCGGACTCCGACAGCGTCAGCGACGTGTCGGCGACGCAAGCGCCGCCCGCCGCGCCGTCGCGCTCCTCGAAGTCGTCCCGGCTGAGAGGGGTCGACCCGGGGCGCGCCAGCGTGCACCTCGTCGTGCCGCGGAGCTTCAACGACGCCCAGCAGATCGCCGACCGCTTCAAGGCCGAGGTGCCGGTGATCCTGAACCTGCAGAGCGCCGACAACGAGCTCTCGAAGCGCCTGATCGACTTCGCGAGCGGCCTGACCTATGCCCTCGACGGCAGCATGCAGCGCGTCGCCGACAAGGTGTTCCTGCTGACGCCGCGGAACGTCGAGGTCTCGGCCGAGGAGAGAGCGCGCATGCTCGATCCGGGTGGCTTCTTCAACCAGGCCTGACACGGTTCCGAAAGGAAGGCCCGCGAGCGCGCAGAATGCCCACACGTGGGCGACATCTGCGCCATCCTCTTCCTGCTCGCCGATACGGCCTCGTCGCTGCAGCGGTTCGTGGACGTGTTCTTCACGATCTACATCCTGCTCATCCTGGCGTACGTGCTCACCTCCTGGATCCGCCTGCCGTACTCGCTCAGCCCCGTGCAGCGGTTCCTGGACGACGTCTGCGGCCCGTTCCTGCGGCTCTTCCGCCGTTTCCTGCCCACGCTCGGCCCGCTCGACCTGTCGCCGATCGTGGCCGTGTTCACGCTCGTCATCGCCCAGCAGGTGCTGGTCGACCTGATCGGGCGACTCTTGTGAGAGCGAAGCGAAGGAGAAGGGAGTAGTCATGGCACTCACCCCCGTGGAGATCAGGCACCTGGAGCTCAAGCGCGGGCTCTTCGGGTATCGCCGATCGGTCGTGCACCGGATGATGGACGACATCGCCGAGAGCTTCGAATCGGTGTGGCGCGAGCGCTCGCAGCTGGCGGAGCGCGTCGAGGAGCTCGAGACGGAGGTCTCCCGCCACGTCGAGCTCGAGGGGCTGCTGCGCTCGACGCTCGTCTCGGCCGAGCGTGCCGCCCACGACATGAAGGACGCGGCACGCCGCGAAGCCGACGTGATCGTGACGGAGGCGAACGGCGAGGCGCGGAAGATCCTCCGCGACGCGATCACCCAGAAGGAGTCGCTGATGGGCGACGTCCGCCGCATCCAGGCCCTGCTGCGCTCCGCACTCGGCGCCATCGAGGAGTCGCCCGGAGTCGAGGCGACACCGAAGGCGGAGTCGGAGCAGACGGCGGTCACCGCTCCGCCGGCGACGGCGGACGAGTCGACCGACCCGGGCCTGCGCCGGCTCGCCTGAGATCCCCTTTCGGAACGGGATGGTCGCCGACGCGACTATCCTTGGGGGCGATGGAGCCCCGAACCGTCCGCCTGCGCCTGCGCGTCTCGCCCGGAGCGACCCGCGCCGCCGTCGTCGGCCGCTACGGTGACGCCTGGAAGGTGCGCGTGACTGCAGCTCCCGAGCGGGGCCGCGCCAACGACGACGTCGTCGAGCTGATCGCAGACTCGCTCGGCGTGGTGAGGCCCGATGTTCGCCTCGTCGCGGGCCAGTCGTCGCGCGACAAGGTGGTGGAGCTCTCCGGTATCACTCTCGAGGAAGCAGAACGGCGGCTCGAAGCCGCCGGAAAGGAGACCGTGTGACCATTGATCTCGAAGCGCGGCGGGCGGAGCTCGTCTCCCTGCGCGAGCGAATCCTCGGCGCGGCTGAAGGCATCGTCGCCGACGACGAGGAGAGCGGTGAGATCAACTCGGCCGCCGGCGACCAGCATCTCGCAGATCACGCCAGCATCATCCTCGACCGAGAGGTCGACGAGACGCTCGAGGAGAACGTCAGCCGCATGATCCTCGAGATCGACGAGGCGCTCGAGCGGATCTCCGCCGGCACCTACGGGCTCTGCGCCAGGTGCGGCGGAGCGATCCCGGAGGAGCGGCTCGCCGCCGTCCCGTACGCCACCCTCTGCGTCGACGACAAGCGGAAGCTCGAGCGCGCTTGAGCGACCAGGCGCACACGGGCGCGGGCCCGCGGCAGCTCGACATCCGCGTCGGCTCTGCGACGAACGCGCTCCAGCCGATCTCGAGCGCCGAGCGACCGCTCGGCGCGGGCGCGGTGCAGTGGGCGTCGCTGCTCGTCATCGCCGGCGCCGCCGTCTTCGCCGACCAGCTGACGAAATGGGTCGTGGCCCGGCGCCTCGGGCTGGGTGATGCGATCGCCGTGCTCGGGCCGTTCAGCATTCACCACGTGCACAACACGGGCATCGCGTTCGGGCTGTTCTCGAACTCGACGACGGTGGTGATCGCGCTGACGGCGGCGGCGGTCGGCGGCATGCTGGTGTTCTTCGCGCGCGCGGCGCAGCGGCACCCGCTGCTGCCCGTCTCGCTCGGGCTCGTGATCGGCGGCAGCGTCTCGAACCTGATCGACCGCGTCCGGCTCGGCCACGTGACCGACTTCCTCGACTTCGACTACTGGCCGTCGTTCAACCTCGCGGACACGTTCATCGTCGTCGGCGTCGGCCTCCTCTTCGCCTCGTCTCGTGGCGGCCGACCGCACGAGCCCCCGCGTTGGCACCGCTCCGCTTTCGCGCTTCTGAGCGCGACGCGGGAGCGCGCCTCGACCGCGTCCTCGCCGAACGGCCGGAGATCGGCTCGCGGGCGCTCGCCGAGCGCCTGATCGCGTCGGGGGCGGCGCTCGTGGACGGCGACCGCCGGCCGAAGAGCCACCGGCTCGCCGGCGGGGAACGGATCGAGGTCGAGGTTCCCGCGGCGGAGGTGCTGGTGGCGGAGACGCTCGACGTCCCGGTGGTGTGGGAGGACGAGCACCTGCTCGTCGTCGACAAGCCCGCGGGCCTGGTCGTGCACCCGGCGGGCGGCGACGCGAACCGGCACGCTCGTGCACGGGCTGCTCGAGCTGGGCGCCGAGGGCGGAGACGACGAGGACCGGCCGGGCATCGTGCACCGGCTCGACAAGGACACGTCCGGGCTGCTCGTGGTGGCACGCTCGAGCGAGGCGCACGAGCGGCTCGCCGGGCTGATCCGGGAGCGGCAGGTCGAGCGCCGCTACCTCGCCCTCGTCGCCGGCGCGCCACGCTCGCGCACCGGCCGTATCGAGGCGCCGATCGGGCGTGACCGGCGGGACCGGTCGCGGCACTCGCTCGACACCGCGACGCCCCGCGACGCGGTCACGTGGTTCGAGCTGCGCGAGCAGCTCGGCGGCTATGCCCTGCTCGAGGTGCGCCTGGAGACGGGCCGCACCCACCAGATCCGCGTGCACCTGGAGGCGATCGAGCTTCCCGTTGCCGGAGACCCCGTCTACGGGGTCGCGGGCGCCCTCGGCCTGGAGCGGCAGTTCCTGCACGCCCACCGGCTTCGCTTCACCCACCCCTTCACGGACGAGGAGCTCGACGTCTCCTCGCCCCTGCCGCCCGACCTCGAGGCGGCGCTGGAGCGTGCCCGGAGCGTGGGGTAGGCCGCCGGGCACCACGCCGGGTCGCTACCATTGACGCGTTCTCTTCCCGTCGAACCGGCGATCAGCGCCCGGGCGGCGGTGCCGCGTCCACGCCCGTCCGCGCTTGCGGCCGAGGCCCGGGCCGGTTCCGCCCTGGCCCGCCGGAGCAGTGCAATCGAAACCATCACGAAAGGGGCTGGTCCCGTTGGCAGTCGTCTCCATGAAGGAGCTACTGGAGGCTGGAGTTCACTTCGGCCACCAGACGCGACGCTGGAACCCGAAGATGAAGCGCTTCATCTTCACCGAGCGTGGCGGCATCTACATCATCGACCTGCAGAAGACGCAGCAGCTCGTGCAGGAAGCGCACGACTTCGCACGCAACGTGGCCGAGCGCGGCGGCACGATCCTCTTCGTCGGCACGAAGAAGCAGGCGCAGAACGCGGTGCACGACGAGGCGACGCGGGTCGGCATGCCGTACGTCGCGAACCGCTGGCTCGGCGGCCTGCTCACCAACTGGCGCACGATCACCGACCGCATCGGCTATCTCCACGACCTGCGCCGCCTCAAGACGGAGGGTCAGCTGGCCCTGCTCCCGGCGAAGGAGCGGATCGCGATGGAGGCCGAGCTGGAGAAGCTCGAGCTCAACCTCGGCGGCGTCGCCGACATGCGGCGCCAGCCGGACGCCATCTTCATCGTCGACCTGAAGAAGGAGGCGCTCGCCGTGCGCGAGGCGCAGCGCCTCAAGCTGCCGGTGATCGCGCTCGTCGACACGAACTGCGACCCGGACGAGGCCGACTACGTGATCCCCGGCAACGACGACGCGATCCGGTCGTGCTCGCTGATCGTGCGCGCGGTCGCCGACGGCATCGCGGCCGGCCAGAACAAGGTGTCGGCGAAGGACTTCGCCGCTGCCGCAGAGGCCGCAGAGGCTGCGAGGCCAGGAGCAGGCAGCCGGCCCCGGTCGAGGAGCCTCCGGCCGCTCCGGCACCGGTGGAAGAGGCTGCTGCCGAGGCGGCAGTCGAGGAAGCGCCCGCCGCAGAGGCGCCGGCCGACGTGAAGGAGGAAGCGTGACCGAGATCAGCGCCAGCCTCGTCAAGGAGCTCCGCGAGCTCACGGGGGCGGGGATGATGGACTGCAAGCGGACGCTGCAGGAGACGGGCGGCGACATCGACGCGGCCCGCACGCTGCTGCGCGAGAAGGGCCTCGCCTCCGCCGGCAAGCGGGCCGACCGTGCCACCACCGAGGGCCTCGTCGGGGTGGTCGTCGAAGGCACCGTCGGCTCGATCGTCGGCGTCGGCTGCGAGACAGAGCCCGTGTCGAAGAACGACGAGTTCAAGGCGTTCTGCGAGATGGTGCTGCGCGCCCTGCACGCGGACGGCGTGGAGGCGCTGGAGGCACTCGACGCGGAACGGCTCGAGCTGATGGGCAAGCTCGGCGAGAACATCGTCGTGATCGGCGCCACTCGCTTCGACGACGGCGGCACCATCGCCGCCTACGTGCACCCTCCGGCCAACAAGATCGGCGTGCTCGTCGACCTCGAGGGCGGCAGCGAGGAGCTCGGCCGCCAGCTCGCGATGCACATCTCGTTCGCCGCTCCCGAATGGACGACGCGGGACGACGTGCCGGCGGAGGCAGTCGAGGCCGAGCGCCAGATCTACCTCAACTCCGACGAGGTGCTCTCGAAGCCGGAGGCTGCGCGTGAGAAGATCGTGGACGGCATGCTCGGCAAGCGCTTCTTCGCGGCATCGCCCGGCGGCGTTCTCGTCGACCAGGCGTGGATCCACGACGCGTCCAAGTCGGTCGGCCAGGCGCTCCAGGAGGCCGGTGCGTCGGTGAAGGGCTTCAAGCGGGTGTCGGTCGCGGGATCGTGAGCGTCCGGCCGGAGGAGACCCTCGAGCGCGCGCCGGCAGGCGCCGCTCCACCGTTCCGACGTGTTCTGCTGAAGCTGTCCGGCGAGAGCCTGATGGGCGAGCGCGACTACGGCGTCGACCCCGGCACGGTGACGGCGATCGCACGCGAGGTGGTCGCCGTGCAGAACGCTCGGCACCGAGCTGGCGATCGTCGTCGGCGGCGGCAACTTCTACCGGGGCATGGCAGTCGCGGCGGAGGGCATGGACCGCGCCACCGCCGACTACGCCGGCATGCTGGCGACCCTGCTGAACGCGCTCGCGCTGCAGGACGCGCTGGAGCGGCTCGGCGCGCAGACGCGGGTGCAGTCCGCGATCGCCGTCTCCGAGGTCGCGGAGCCGTACATCCGGCGCCGCGCCATGCGGCACCTGGAGAAGGGGCGGATCGTCATCTTCGCCGCAGGCACCGGCAACCCGTTCTTCACGACGGACACTGCCGCCGCGCTGCGTGCGCTCGAGATCGGCGCCGAGGCGATCCTGATGGCGAAGAACGGCGTGCAGGGCGTCTACGACGGCGACCCGCGCACCGACCCGTCGGCTCGCTTCCTGCCGGAGCTGACGCACCTGGAGGCGATCGAGCGCGGGCTCAAGGTGATGGACACGACGGCGCTGTCGCTCTGCATGGACAACCACCTGCCGATCCACGTGTTCGAGCTGGCCGAAGGCAACATCGTCCGCGTCGCCGGCGGCGAGCGGATCGGAACGATCGTGGCGACCCCGAAGGAGGCCTGAATGGGAGCGATCGAGGACTTCCTCGCAGACTGCGAGGTGCGGATGGACAAGTCGATCGAGTCGACGCGCGCCGAGTTCAACAGCGTGCGCACCGGCCGCGCCTCGGCGGCCCTGCTCGACCGCATCACGATCGACTACTACGGGACACCGACGCCGCTCAACAACATGGCGACGATCTCGCGCCCCGGAGCCACGGCTGCTCTCGATCCAGCCGTACGACGCCTCCCAGATCAAGGCGATCGAGAAGGCGCTCCTCGAGTCCGACCTCGGGCTGACCCCGTCGAACGACGGCAAGATGATCCGCCTGCCGATCCCGCAGCTGACCGAGGAGCGCCGCAAGGAGCTCGTCAAGGTCGTCCGGCGGCTGGCGGAGGAGGGCAGGGTCGCGACCCGGAACGTCCGCCGTGACGTGATGAAGCACCTGGAGGAGCTCGTCCGCAACGGCGAGGTCGGCGACGACGAGGAGCGGCGGGCGGAGACCCAGGTGCAGAAGCTGACCGACGATCACGTCAAGCGGATCGACGACCTGCTCAAGCACAAGGAAGCCGAGATCATGGAGGTTTGACCGCTCGCGCGGACGAGCCTCTGCAGATGCCCAGTCACGAACTCACTCCGGCCGGCGGGGTCCATGCCGGCGGCATGCCGCATGGCGCCAGCGACACCCGCTAGCGACGCTCGGGGCGTTGCCCTGAGCGTCGCCGTGATCATGGACGGGAACGGCCGCTGGGCGAAGGCGCACGGCCTCTCGGTCGCCGACGGGCATCGCGCGGGCACGCGGGCGCTGCGCCGCACCGTGGAGGCGGCGATCGACCTGGGCGTCGGCTCCCTCGTCGTCTACGGGTTCTCGACGGAGAACTGGGCCCGGCCCGCCGACGAGGTCTCGACGCTGATGGAGATCCTCGACGAGACGATCGACCGCGAGCTCCCCGATCTCGCCGCGCCAGGGCGTCCGCACCCGGTTCATCGGGCGCCGCGACCGCGTCTCCGACGAGCTGCGCGCGAAGATGAGCGCGCTCGAGGCACGAGACGGCGGACAGGGACACGCTGCAGCTCTGGATCGCGTTCGACTACGGCGGGCGTGCGGAGATCGTCGAGGCGGCCAGACGGATCGTGAGCGACGGGCTCACGGTGGACGAGGTCGACGAGGACGCGATCGCGGCGCGCCTGTACGCGCCCGGTCTGCCCGAGCTCGACCTCCTCATCCGCACCTCGGGGGAGCTGCGCCTCTCGAACTTCATGCTGTGGGAGGCCGCGTACGCCGAGCTCGTCTTCACGGAGACGCTCTGGCCCGACTTCGGCGCCGGACGACCTGCGCGACTGCGCTCGACGAGTACGCGAGCCGGCAGCGGCGGTTCGGGGCCCGATGAGCGCGTTCTGGTCGCGGATCGTGGTCGCCCTCGTGCTGCTCCCGCTCGTGCTCGGCGTCGTCTGGCTCGGTGGCTGGTGGCTGTTCGCGCTCGCGGTGGCAGGCGGGCTGGTGGCGTTGCACGAGCTGTACGCGATGGGCCGCGGCCTGCGGCCCATCGTGCTCGGCGGCTACGTCGGGCTGGTGCTGACGCTCGTCGGGGTGCAGGTGGGCGGCGTCCCGTGGATGCTCGGCGGCATCTTCTCCGCCGTGCTCGTCTCCTTCGTCGTGTTCGGCTTCTCCGACGCGCGGCCCTCGGCGGCCGCGGCGATCTCGCTGACCCTGCTCGGCGTCGTCTGGGTCGGCGGCGGGCTCGGGATGCTCCTGCTTCGTGCGCGACATTCCCGAGGACGGGCGGCTCGTCATCTTCACGGTGCTCCTGACCGTGTTCGCCGACGACACCGGCGCCTACTTCGTGGGCCGGATGATCGGCCGCCACAAGATGGCGCCGCGCATCTCTCCCGGCAAGTCCTGGGAGGGGTTCGTCGCCGGCACGATCGTCGCGATGGCCGTGTCGTTCTTCGCCATGTACGACCAGGGATTCGTCTCCAACTGGGAGGCGCTCGTGCTCGGGGCCGCGATCGCCTTCGCTTCCACGCTCGGCGACCTGTTCGAGTGCGCCGATCAAGCGCGACCTGGGCGTCAAGGACTCGGGCCGGGTGCTGGCGGGGCACGGCGGCATGCTCGACCGGCTCGACTCGCTGCTGTGGGCGGGGCCGGCGGCGTACTTCGTCGTGCTCGCGCTGACGTGAGCACCCGGTGAAGACGGGCCGCGCGAGCGCCCTCTCGACAGGCATTGTGTCGTCGTGAAGCGGGTCGCACTCCTCGGGGCAACCGGCTCGATCGGCCGGCAGGCGCTCGAGATCGTCGATCGCAACCCGGAGCTCGAGCTCTGCGGCGTGTTGTCGGGTTCGACGGCGCTCGACCGGATCGCAGCCGAGTACGGGCTCGAGCACGCGCAGGTCGGGGGCGACGCGACGACGCTGCTCGATGCGCTGCGAGCCGGACGTCGTGCTGAACGCGATCGTCGGCTTCGCAGGGGTGCGGGCGACCCTGTGGGCGCTCGAGCGCGGAGTCGCGCTCGCGCTCGCGAACAAGGAGAGCCTCGTCGCCGCCGGTGAGCTCGCAGTGGCGGCCGGCAAGCGTGGGGGAGGGCTGCTGATCCCCGTCGACAGCGAGCACTCGGCGCTCTTCCAGTGCCTCGAGGGACGCGCCCCCGAGACGGTCGAGTCGGTGGTGCTGACCGCGTCGGGCGGCCCGTTCCGCGGCCGCGACCGCGCCGGCCTCGCCGGCGTCACGCCTGCCGAGGCGCTCGCCCATCCGACGTGGAACATGGGGCCGAAGATCACCATCGACTCGGCCACGCTCGCCAACAAGGGCCTCGAGCTGATCGAGGCACACTGGCTGTTCGGGATCCCGTACGACCGCATCGAGGTGGTGGTGCACCCGACCTCCGTCGTTCACTCTCTCGTGCGCCTGCGCGACGGCGCGCTGCTCGCGCACCTCGGCCACCCGGACATGCGGGTGCCGATCTCGTTCGCGCTCACCTACCCGGACCGCGCTCCCACGCCCGTCCGTCCGCTCGATCTCGCTGCCGGCGTCGAGCTCCGGTTCGAGGCGCCCGACCTGGACGCCTTCCCGCTGCTTTCCCTCGCGCGTCGCGCCGGCGAGCAGGGCGGCACGTTCCCGTGCGCCTACAACGCGGCGAACGAGGTGGCGGTGGCCGCATTCCTCGAGGGCCGCATCGGCTTCCTCGACATCGCCGCCACGGTGGAGGACGTGCTCGACCACGTCGACGGGTCTCCGGCCCGCGACGTCGACGAGCTGGTCGACGCGGACGCGGCTGCGCGCCGCGCAGCCGGGCGGAGGCTCGTCCCGGCATGACGATCCTCGTCTCCATCGTCGGCCTCGGCCTGCTCGTCTTCGTTCACGAGCTCGGCCACTTCGCTGCGTCGCTGGCGCTGCGCATGCGGCCGCGCAAGTTCTACGTCGGCTTCCCGCCGCCGCTCTGGAAGACGACCCGGAACGGCATCGAGTACGGCGTCGGCACGATCCCGCTCGGCGGCTTCGTGAAGATCCCCGGCATGCACCGGCCGGCGCCGACGGACGTCGACCATCCCTTCGTGCTCGCGATCGAGGAGGCGCCGGACCTGGCCCCGTCCGCCGACCGGCTGCGCCGTGCGCTCTCCGCCGGCGACCACGACGCCGCCCGCGACGCCCTCCGGACGCTGTCCGACCTCGTCGCGCAGGCGGATCTCTCGGAGCGAGCGTCCCGCGCGGCCGAGCGGGCGCTCACCGACCTCGACGACGCGCTCGGCCCGGACGCGTACTGGCGCGCCAGGACGTGGAAGCGCGTGCTCGTCGATCTTCGCCGGCCCGGCTGCGAACATCCTGCTCGCCCTCGTGCTCTTCGCGGGGCTGTTCATGACCTCGGACGGCAAGGCGACGACGACGGTCGACACGGTCTCGCCGGGCACGCCGGCGGCCGTCATGGGCCTGAGCGCGGGTGACCGCATCGTCTCGATCGACGGGGTCACCGTCGGGCCGGAGGACGTCTCCCGCACCATCTCGTCCTCGGACGGGAAGCCGCTCACGGTGGTCGTCGCCCGCGACGGGAAGCTCGTCACGCTGGGCCCGCAGGCGGCGAAGGAGAGCGACGGCGTGTACCGCCTCGGCTTCGTGCTCCGGGGCGAGGGGCTCTCGCCGCCCGCCGCGGTGAAGGAGTCGGTGCGGGTGACCGGGGTCGTGACGGGCGAGATCGTCGCGCTCGCTGGGACGGCTCGTGACCGGTGACGGCCGCGAGGACATCTCCAGCCCGGTCGGCATCGTGCAGGGCTCGTCCGACGCCGCCAAGGCAGGGACGAGCAACTTCCTCTGGGTGCTCGGCCTGATCTCGCTCTCGATCGCGCTGCTCAACCTGCTGCCGCTGCTGCCCCTCGACGGTGGCCACATCGCCGTCGCGATCGTGGAGGGGATCCGGGGGCGGGCGCTCCGCCGCGAGATCTACGAGCGCATCTCGATCGTCGGCATCGGTCTCGTGCTGGTGCTGTTCTTCATCGGGCTCACGAACGACATCGGCCGCCTCTCGTAGGCCGGTCTCGCCTCGGCCCGGCCATAGATGGTTGATCGGCAATTCGGGCACACCCGGCTGACGGCCACGACGCGGCGCATCGCGACGCGCTCGTGCAAGGCCCGTACTACCGGTACGAGCCTTGCACGATCACGCCACGCTGCTTGGTCGTGACCGCCCCCGGTCGCACCCCAATCACCGATCAACCATCTAGAAGGCGTCGGGCAGTCGGAGGGCGGCGTCCAGGCGCCGGTGGTACTCGGCCCGCGGGATCTCGACGGCGCCGAGGGAGGCCAGGTGGGGCGTCTGCCACTGCACGTCGAGGACACGCTCGTCGGCGCCGTCCGCGGCGCAGAGCAGGCTGCACGAGACCGAGCAGCGCGACCTTGGAGGCGTCGGTGCGCCGGTGGAACTTGGACTCGGCGGCGAAGAGCCCGCCGATCGCGACGCCGTAGACGCCTCCCTGGAGGCCGTCCACGTCCCACGCCTCGACCGAGTGGGCGTAGCCGAGGCGGTGCAGCTCGCCGTAGGCGGAGACGAACGCATCGTCGATCCAGCCGCCCGGGCGTGACGGGTCGGCGCAGGCAAGCATCACCTGCTCGAACGCGGTGTCGACCCGGATCTCGAAGCGCCGCGCCGACCGTCGCAGCGAGCGGGACACGTGGAAGGCCCCGGAGCGGCAGCACGGCACGGGCCTGCGGCGACCACCAGACGAGCCGCTCGTCGACGGCCATCGGGAACAGCCCGAGCTCGTAGGCGGCGATGAGGGTGCCGGCCTCGAGGTCGGCACCGAGCGCCCACACGTCGTGTGGATGGTCGTCGGGTGGGCGCTCCAGCGCCCACCGGGTGGGAGGTGGTCGTTCCTGCATGGCGGTCGGGTGTGCCTTCGACGCGAGGGCCGTCTCTACACTGCCAGGGATGCCGAGCGTCGAGCAGATCCGGGTCGGCGGCGTGGCCATCGGCGGCGGCGCACCCGTCGTCGTGCAGTCGATGACGCTGACGAAGACCCATGACGTCGAGGCGACGACGGCGCAGATCGCCGCGCTCGCGTCCGCCGGCTGCGAGATCGTCCGCTGTGCCGTGCCCAAGACGGAGGATGCGCTGGCGCTGGCGAAGATCGTGCGTCTTTCGCCGCTGCCGGTGATCGCCGACATCCACTTCAACGCCTCGCTCGCCCTGAAGGCGATCGACGCGGGCGTCGCGGCGGTGCGCATCAACCCCGGCAACATCGGCGGCCCCGACAAGGTGGCGCTGGTCGTCGAGGCGGCGAAGCGGGCGGGCATCGCCATGCGGATCGGCGCCAACTCCGGCTCGCTGCCGGAGCACCTGCACGAGCTGGCCCGGCAGGATCAGGCCGAAGCGCTCGTCGCGGCCGCGCTCGAGGAGGTCGAGCTGCTCGAGAAGCTCGACTACCGCGACTTCAAGATCTCCGTCAAGGCGACGCACGTGCCGACGATGATCCGCGCCTACCGGATGCTGGCCGCGAAGGTGCCGTATCCGCTGCACCTGGGAGTGACCGAGGCGGGCACGCCGTTCGCCGGGCGCGATCAAGAGCGCCGTCGGGATCGGCTCGCTGCTCGCCGACGGCATCGGCGACACGTTCCGCGTCTCGCTGACCGCGGACCCGGTGAAGGAGGTGGAGGTCGCCTGGGAGATCCTGAAGGCGCTCGGCCTGCGCGAGCGCGGCCCGGTCATGATCGCGTGCCCGTCGTGCGGCCGCGACAACGTCGGCGTCGAGAGCCTGGCCGTCGTCGTCGAGGAGCGCCTGCGGGAGTATCCGGAGGCGTTCGAGGTCGCCGTCATGGGCTGCGCCGTGAACGGCCCCGGGGAGGCGGGCGACGCCGACTTCGGGATCGCCGGCGGCCGCGACGTCGGCTTCATCTACGCCCACGGGCGGGTGCTGAAGAAGGTGGCCTCGGACGTGCTGATCGACGAGCTCTTCCGCGAGATCGACCGCTGGATCGAGGGGGGCATGCCGCGCCCGAAGCGGCTGAAGATGGCGAAGCCGGCCGCGCTCGCGATGGCCGAGGCGTCGCTCATTCCGCTCGAGTAATCCGCAGGGCGAGGGCGAGGCATGGCCTCGTCCCTACGTTTCTCGATCAAGGCAACGAACCGCGCCGCCGTTCGCTGCCCTCGACTACCCTGTGACCTCGATGGTGAGACGCCAGTCAGCCCTGTTCCAGCCCACGCTGCGCGACGCGCCGAGCGACGCCGAGGCCGAGAGCCACAAGCTCCTCGTGCGCGGCGGCTACATCCGCCAGGTGAGCGCGGGCGTGTGGACGTTCCTGCCGCTCGGGTGGGCGCGTGCACCAGAAGGTGGTGCAGGTGATTCGCGAGGAGATCGACGCGATCGGCGGGCAGGAGATGCTCTGCCCGGTGCTGACCCCGTTCGAGCTGTGGAAGCAGACGGGCCGCGACTACATCCAGGAGATCTTCCGGCTGCAGGACCGCAACGGCCGCGAGTTCGTGCTGCCGATGACGCACGAGGAGACGTTCACGTTCCACGCGCGCGAGCTGCAGAGCTACCGGCAGCTGCCGCAGATCCTCTACCACTTCTCCGTCAAGGAGCGCGACGAGCCGCGGCCCCGCGGCGGCCTCCTGCGCGTGCGCGAGTTCATCATGAAGGACTCCTACTCGTTCGACCGGGACGAGGAGGGGCTGGCGAAGGCGTTCACCGCGCATCGGGGCGCCTACGAGCGCATCTTCGAGCGCTGCGGCATCGAGGCGGTCGGCGTCGAGGCGGAGTCCGGGATGATGGGGGGGAGCGAGTCGGTCGACTTCCTCGCCCCGTCGGGCTCGGGCGAGAACACGCTCGTCACCTGCGAGAACGGCGACTTCGCGGCCGACCTGGAGGTGGCGCGCGGCGTGCCGCGGCGCCCCGAGCTTCCCGGCGCGGCTCGACGCGCCGGAGGAGGTCGAGACCCCGAACGTGGCGACGATCGAGGCGCTCGCGGAGCATGCTCGGCATCGACCCGGCGGCGACGTCGAAGGCGATGCCGGTGACGAAGGACGACGGCACCGTCGTGCTCGCGCTCGTCCGCGGCGACGACCGCCTCGAGCCGAACAAGCTGGACGCGGCCCTGGGCGCGCCGTCCCGGCCCGCCACCGACGAGGAGATCCGGGCGGCGTTCGGCGCGTCGGGCGGGTCGCTCGGCCCGGTCGGCTTCGCCGGCGAGATCGTGGCCGACGAGGCCCTGCGCGACGGGCCAGTTCGTCGCCGGCGCGAACCGCGACGGCTGGCACCTGCGCGGTGTCGAGGCGGGACGCGACTACGCGCCGCGGTTCGCCGACCTGCGCGAGTCGAAGGAGGGCGACGCCTGCCCGCACTGCGGCGGTCGCCTGCGCTTCCAGACGGCGATCGAGGTGGGGCACATCTTCAAGCTCGGCACCCGCTACTCGGAGCCCCTCGGCGCGATGTTCCTGGACGAGGACGGGACGGAGCGGCCGCTCGTGATGGGGAGCTACGGCATCGGGCCGGGGCGCGTGATGGCGGCCGCCGTGGAGCAGAGCCACGACGAGCTCGGCATCGTCTGGCCCGCGCCGCTCGCCCCGTACGACGTGCACGTGCTGGCCCTGCACGGCGGCGCGCCGGAGGTGCTCGACCGGGCCGCCGAGCGTGGCCGAGGCGCTCTCGGCCGACGGCCTGACGGTGCTGCTCGACGACCGCGACCAGCGGCCCGGGGAGAAGTTCGCCGACGCCGACCTGCTCGGCATGCCGGTGCGGGTGACGGTCGGGAAGAAGACCCTGGAGGACGACGCCGTCGACGTGCGGGTGCGTGCGACGGGCGCGGACGAGCGCATTCCGCGCCAATCCGTGATTACATGGGTGAAGGAGCGCTAGTGGCGAGACGACGGACGTACAGCGACGAGGCCCTGGGCCCGACGATCGAGAGGCTGATGGCCGACACCGGCCTCACCTACCGGGCGCTCGCCGACAAGACGGATCTCTCGGCCGGATACCTGAACCACATCGTGCACGGCAACCGACCCGTGCCGTCGAACGACGTGCTGGAGCGGCTGGCGAAGGCGTTCGACGTCAAGGCCGAGCACTTCCGCGAGTACCGCATCCGCGTGATCACCGACAAGCTCGAGCAGATGCCCGAGCTGATCGACCGGCTCTACAAGAAGCTCGGCTGACCCCGCAGCTTCGGCGACCGGTCGCGGGGCGCCGCCTGGTCAGCGGGCTACCCTGGGGGCGGGCGCGCGGCTCACATGATTCCCCCGGCCGTTGCCACGATGTTCCCACGGCGATTGGTCCGCCACGACACCGCCTTTTCATCTGCTCGTCAGCGCGCTAATCTCGACGGGTCGCTCGTTCGCCATCCCGCATGCGGCGCATGGATGGTCATGCGCGTCGGGGGCAACGGGCGGGGGTGGTACCGCAGCACTCCCGCCCGTTGGTCTCAAGGCGCTGATCCCCAGCTCGAGCTGTCACGGCGTGCACACCGCACGAGCGCCCACCGGGATCGCGGCCCCGCGCCGGCGGTCGACGGATTCCGCCGCGGTAGCGGGCACCGACTTCAGCAATCTCGCTCGCACACGAGAGTCGGCAGGTCGTGCCGAGGTAGTCGGCGGCCTGGTCGACCGTTAGCCATCGCGACGCGGGTGCGCTGCTGCTCGAGCTCGTCGACACGGGCGCGCAACACGTCCACCTCGCCGACGAGCTGGCCGAGCAGGGTGAGCGGATCGGTCAGCGCAGCACCCCCATCAAGACTCCCCGGCCTGCCAGTCGACCGGCGTCGAGAGCCCGCATACCCTGCGACTGGTGTTCGAGATCCAGGGTGAACCCGTCAGGTGTAGGGATGCGTGGTGGCTGGTCGACCAGCTCCGTATCGTCGGACGCGCCGAGGAGGCAACCGCAGCAGCCTCGATCGAGAACGCGATCACCCAGGATCTTCCCGGTGTCATGCTCACCGATGGGCAGCAGGGAGCCGTCATCGCCGTACTTGGCAATCCGCCGGAAGGACTCGTCGGGCTGTGCGGCGCGCTCCTGCGAGACCATCGCGACCGGTTTTCCGACCAGCACTCGTAACGGTTCCCTCGACGGTCTGCCAGGGGAGTAAGATCGGGGTTGACGGGTAGGAGGTCGCTGATGCCAACCCTGGAAAAGACTCCGTCCGAACGCGTTGACGAGTTGCTCGAGTTTCATCGTCACCAGCCGTTTCGCCACTCGATGGGGACGGTGGCTGCGATTGCCGAGCTCATCAACCGGACCAAGGGGCTCGAGCTCGCCATCCACGAATTGGCCGAGGAGGTCGAGCGTCTCAAAGCGCTCGTAGCGTCCGAACGGCACTGAACGCGATCTGCGCGGGTCGCCCCGATCATTCGCGAGGGCGCTGCCTTGCGGATCTCGGTCAAGAAACAGCCGTCCACTCCGTGACGTGTGGATCGGGCTGTCAGCGCGAGACTTACCCAACGCTTACCCAAAGCCCCGGTGACCTTGCGGCGTGGGGGAGGGCGCACCTCGGAATCGGGATGGCCGCTAGGATGGGGCGGTCGCGGGGCGTGGCGCAGCCTGGTTAGCGCGCTAGTCTGGGGGACTAGAGGTCCCGAGTTCGAATCTCGGCGCCCCGATCGAGTGTTCATGTGGGATTGCGGCAATTTGGCCGCGACCCGCCTGGCCCACTAGTGGCCCAAACGGTGTTCAAAACTGCGCCTCGGTCGGACGTAGGAAACGACCATGCCTGTGAGCAACCCCCAGGCGTATGCGTCGTGAGAATCCTGACGATCCGCAAGGACTGATGCGAGAGCATCCGCACAGTGGATGTCAAAACGAGCTCTTACCAGTCGGGCGAGTTCACGCTTACAGGCTTGGAGTTCATCCAGAGGCGGCATTGAAGTCTCTCTGTGTCGTGTCGAAGCTGTCGAGCAGGCCGCGCAGGTATTCCTCGGTGTCGGGCAGCATGTGGCCGTAGTTGCGGTCGATTTGCTCCACACTCGAGCCGAGCAGCCGCGTCAGGTAGAACAGCGACACCCCTGCGGCGATCGAGAACGAGGCGAACGTGTGCCGCATCGCGTAGGGCACCCGCTTGTGGACGCTGGGGTCCCAGGCGTCGCCCTCGTTCCTTCCACGCGAAACGATGGGACTTGCGGAGGGGCGACTACCCGCCTAACGCGCCGGAAAGCGTCAGCCTCACCCTCGAGTCTTTCGCGAAACACATTCGCGGGGGCGACGCCGAACCAAGAAAAATGGGAACGGGACAACTTGCCCGGGCCGACTCCGGGTGGCGGCGCTCGACTTCTGCGTTGCGCGTTGCTGCCATGCCCCCCGAGGGGATGCCATTGTGAAGGTCGCTACTCGCTGTCGGCCCGTCTCGACCTCCTCAGGCCAGACGGTGCTGTTGGCCACGCGCGAGAGCATCGCGGAGGCGGACGAGGCCGTTAGGTGGATCTTCGAGCACCGACAGCACAGCGTTCCACTGCTCCGGGGTGAGCTTGACGCCTACGGCTTCGTCCATGAGCGCGTGTTCGATTGCAACTGCGGCGGTGGCTTCATCGGCGCGTCCGACGATGCGGAGCTGGCCGACGAGGTACCAGGCGTCCGAGCGCGTGACGGGCTCACCGTAGAGCACGAACATTTCTCCCAGCGTAGGCGGGATTTTTCGCCCAGTCGACAGGCCGGGCGGGGGGTATTTCGGTGTGCTGCGAGCAGCCGTCGGGGTTTCTACGGATGGAAGGCGCGCTTCGGTGGGGAGACAATCGCACTAGCCGCAGTCGTGCTGGCGCCGCTCCTCGCCCGCTCCCCCCGTGCGGGTGCGGCGCCGGCCGTTCCTTCACGCTCAGACAAGCGCATCAACGCCGGAACAGAGGGGCGCTCACCGGCTCCCCCCGTTCAGCGGCAGTCGGCGTGCACCGCTCCCGCCCGGAGGCGGGTGCTCAGCCTGCGATGTCCCATGAGTGCCTCCCCCGTGGCCGCGCCGACGTGGCCGGCGTCTAAAATGACGGGGATCCATCCTCACCGAAAGTCCTGCTAGCCAGACTGACGCCGAGCCCTACGCCGACCTACCGCGCCAAGGGTGGGCGGGTCTGCTCCGAGGACGCGCATGGAAGCTAGTAACAAGTGTTGGCCCAGTAGGGCCACCTGCCACATACCCGGCTGTATTGCACCGCCCTCGAGGTACTCACGCTGGCGTTCCGGCCCTTGAGATACCGGCCGGATGCTGCCACCCAAGATTATCCCAGCACGTCGGCCACTCGGCCGGTTGACCGTCATACGGGTAGACGCAGAGCCGCAGGAGAGGCACGTCCGCTGTGCTAGGGACCGGACGCGCCTCTCCGGCGACGAGAGACGCGTTCTTACGGCTGGGCGCGTCCCCCCGCGAGCCCGAGAGGTGCGGCCCACCCTCGTTCTCGAGTCATGGAGCTTACGCCCCTTGGTGCCCGCCAAGCATCCCCCGTTCGAGGATGTCGGAGCCTGGGGGGCATGCCCCGGGCATGTGGGCGCCCGCGTGGCATCTTGCCAACGTATTGCGAACACACTTCGACCGTTCGCCCGGAACGGCGAACGGCGCCCCGAGCGCCGTTGCCGTCAACCCCACGTCGACGATAGCGCGCCGGGCCGTGCCGCTGTCCCCCGTTCGGTGCCGTTCGGGCGCTACGAGCGGGTTTACGTTGGTTCGGGTAGGCGATGTAGCGTCGACTCGTCACGCGAGACAGGGAGATGACCGATGTAACTGCGTATGCCGCCGCGGTTCGACGGTCCAGACGCGGGGGCTGCCGGCATAACGCGCCCGAGAGCGCCGTCGCGTGGGTAGACGGCGGGTTCAGTCGCGGCGCTGGTACGTGCGCGGCGACGTGTCGGTTGTGGTGGTCCGTGAGCATGGGAGGGCGCAGCGTCTGGTTGCGCCCTCCGTGTTCGTCGCTCCGGCGTTCCTACGAGGTTGCCCGGAGCTGGTCAGTGATGTGTTGGTGCGTCGCTGACCTTCGCGCAGATCACCCAGGGCCGGACGATGAGGTCCAGATCGCTCTTGTTGTAGCCCTGAACGAGCCAGCCGTTCGGCGCCAGCAACGAGCCCACCTCATCAGTGGGTGTGCTGGCGGGGTACTTCACGCCGTCCTTGGTGATATTGATCGGCGTCGAGGTCACGATGACGAGCTGGTCCGTCTGGACGTCGTCCTGACCGAAGCCGCCGCCGAGCGCGACCTTGCCGGGCGCACACATGACCCACGACTCCTGAAGCACCGTGGGCTGGCCGTGCATCCACATCAAGGTGGACTGGGCTCCCTGGTTGCCGTGCAGGTTGTTCTCGGGGTCGGAGCGGCCGGGGTACGGCCCGTCAGCCTCGAGATCGCTCAGACCGGGCGAGCCCCTGTCGCCCTTCTCGCCCTTGGGGCCGGCAGGACCGGCCGGGCCCGTGGCGCCGGTGTCGCCCTTGGCTCCCTGGGCGCCGGCTGCGCCGGTGTCGCCCTTGGCGCCTTGCGCGCCGGCTGCGCCGGTGTCGCCCTTGGCGCCTTGCGCGCCTGTTGCGCCGGTGTCGCCCTTGGCGCCTTGCGCGCCTGTTGCGCCGGTGTCGCCCTTGGCGCCTTGCGCGCCGGCTGCGCCGGTGTCGCCCTTGGCGCCTTGCGCGCCTGTTGCACCGTGTAGCGTGGTGAGCAGGATCTTCGACAAGTCGATCTGTGCGATCGTTCCGTTCTTGATGTCGTGGGACTGGATCGCGCCGGGCCTGATGTCGTTCGACCCGATCGACTCGTCCTTGATGTCCGCGCCCGTGATCAGCGTTTGGACGCTGCCGGTTGCAGCGGTGCCCACCATCAGCACGGCAAGGACTGATAGCCCTACTGCGAGAGCCTTTCTCATTGCTCTCACCTCCTCCTCGCCCTCTGAGCATGGCACGCGCGTTTACCTTTGTCGTCGGTGAGCCGGGAGTTTGCGTAGTGGGCAACTACTGGATACCGTCCGTAGTCTGAACGCAGGATATGCGGTGTTTACGCATCTAATGCACGCGGTGTGATGCATGCCCGCCAGCTTGGGTGAAGTCCCTCGTGAACGGAGCAGCCGAGGCTGATGCACCCCGACACCCGGCCGATCGGGGAGCGTCCGCGCTCGCGAATGCGCTCGCTGCAGCGTGGCGGCGGGACGCGCGCGGTCCCCGCGCCGAGGCGAGGTGCTTACCCGGCGGGGTTCCTGCCAGCGGGTGTGCACGATAGGGTGACGCGTCACGCCAGACAAGGAGACGAACCATGGAGGGGCACGTTTCGTGGGTGATCGAACTCGCCGTCAAGGACGGTGCGCTCGACACGTTCAAGGAGCTGATGGAGGAGATGGTCGCCGGCACGAGCGACGAGCCGCTGACTCTCGGCTACGAGTGGTACATCACCGACGACGAGAGCTCTGTCCATATCTTCGAGAAGTACACGGACTCGGATGCAATGATCAGCCACGTCAACGGCTTCCTGGAGAAGTGGGCAGGACGCTTCCTGGCCTGCGTCGACGTGACCCGATTCGTCGTCTACGGTGACCCGAGCGCAGCGGCACGAGAACTCCTCGCGGGATTCGGCCCCACGTACCTCGGCCCGTGGGGTGGCTTCTCGCGGTTCGCATGACCAGCTGAGACTTCTGTCGTCTCGGGAGGCCGCAAGGGCACCGAGAGCTTTCGTTCTCCCCGCTTGGCCGGGGGTATCACCTGTGGGAGGATGTGGGCGTGACATTGCGCCCGAAGACACCGAAGGACCTGATGCTCGCCCCCGTGGCGGCAGAGGTCGACCTGAACCTGCAGCCGCTGCGGGACAAGTCGCCTGCCGAGATCGCGGAAGCGCTCGCGATCGCCCTCAACGTGGACACCGCGGGCCACAGCCCGGCGGAGCGCGCAGGTCGGGTGCTCGAGGAGGCGTTGCGCACCGTCGAGTTGCACGACTGGCACGCCGAGATCACCGACGACTCGGCGCGCCTGCGGCTGAGCGGCGGATCGGTGTCGATCGACCTCGGCCTGAGCGCGTCGATTCTCCGCTACATCGAGAACGGCCCCTGACCGGCGCTCCTTACCGACGCTAGGCTGAGCGCGTGGCGCAGCGGATCGTCGTCGGGGTGGACGGATCGGAGCATGCGGCCGCAGCCCTGCGCTTCGCCGTGGAGGAGGCGCGGTTGCGGAACGCGACCCTCGTCGCCGTCCACGCGTGGTCGTACGTGCCTCTGGCGCCGATCCAGACGGGCTACGACACCATGGAGCTTCCGCCCACCTTCGTCGCGGACGACCTCGAGCGGGAGGAGCAGGCCGCCCGCACGCTGCTCGACAACGCCGTCTCCACGCTCCCGGCCGGGGTAGACGTCGAACGGCGCGTCGTTCCCGGCAACGCGGACGACGCGATCCTCGACGAGGCTGCCGGCGCGACGCTCATCGTCGTGGGCTCGCACGGGCACGGGCGCCTGGCGTCCGCGCTGCTCGGGTCGGTCTCCAGCCGCGTGATCGAGCACGCGCCGTGCCCCGTCGTCGTCGTGCGGGGCTGACATGCGGTTCTACCTCGTGATCCAGGCCTCGGACGGGGCGAAGCTGCCGATCGAGCGGGTCGAGCTGGACCGGCTGCCGGCAGTCGGCACCGCCATCCGGCCGCCCGTCTCCCAGCACGCCTGCTTCGTCACCCGGGCCGTCCCTGCGAGCATCGAAGCCACAGGCGACATCCGCATCGCCGGGACGATCTACGCCGACCTGCTTGGAGTTGCCCCGGGTAAACCGTAGGATCGCGTCGCGGGGCCGGCGCGTGCGATGTTGACGGCCGCATTCGCCGGCCCCGGAAATCCCGGTACGCCGTGTCCCCGTCGTATCCTGACGGTGTGAACAAGGACGTGAAGGCGTTCTGCCGCGAGCTGGAGCGGGCCGGGCTGACCGTCGAGCGCTCCGGCGGCGGCCACTACAGGGTCTCGGCCCCGGACGGAGGCATCGTCGGCTTCGTGCCCTTCTCGCCCTCGACCAACCGCTGGCGGCAGAACATGATCACGCAGCTCCGCCGGCGCGGGATCGAGCTCGACGCGCACTGACGCCGGTTGCCGGGCACCCGGTTCCCGGGATTGCGGAGGGCTGCGACGACGTCGACGCACGTGGCCGAAACTGCCGCTTGTGCGTTCGCGTGCGAGCATGCATAAAATGGCTAGGCGCGGGGCACACTGCTGCGGCCTCGAGTTCTCCCCCCCGGGGGCCCAGGCCGATCTTGCCGTTCCCCCGATTTGGCAGGGTCGCGTGCCCCGCGCATTTGACTCGAGTAGGAGGGGGCAGCCCCCGATCAGGACCTGCCCCCATCCCGTGTATCGGCCCGATCGAGGGATCACGTTAGAGCGTGCCGGAGCCTGGGCCCGGTAGGATCGCGGCGCCGTGGACCTCCTCGCCGACCCGCCGTCCCCGCTCGACGACGCCATCGGCCTCGTCGTCGTGAAGCTGCTCGACGACGCCGTCGTGATGCGTCTCGACCCCTCGCCGCTGTCCCTGGGCGGGAACGAGCCACGTCCCTTCCTGCACGGCGGCACGCTCGCCACCTGCGTCGACACCGCCGGGTGGTACGCCGTCGCCCACGCGAGCCCGGGAGACTGGATCGCCGTCGACCTGCGCTGCGACTTCCTGCGGCTCGCAGAGCCGGCGCCGCACCGGGTGCTCGCCCGCTGCCTGCGCGCCGGCAGGACGCTCGCCACCGCAGACGTCGAGATCGCACCGTGGGACGACCCCGGGACGCTCGTCGCGGTCGGACGTGCCCGCTACGCACGTCCCGCCGCCTGATCCGTCAGACTGCGACGTAGCCCCTCCCGCTGGGGGACGGAGCAACGACTAGGAGGAAACCGTGGACGACGGACTCGGCAAGGGGTTGTGGCTCAAGCTGATCGGGGGCGTGCTCCTGCTCGGCGTCGCGCTCTTCGTCCTGTTCATCCTGATCGACAAGCTGCTCGTGGGCCTGGGGTTCCTCGGCGGCATGATCGTCATCGTCGCGATTCTCGTCTTCATCGCCTGGCGGTACGACAAGCACCAGCAGACGAGCTACCGGGCCGACTGAGCGAGCAGGCGAAAACCGGGGGTTCCGCCGAAGCGGCTTCCGCTCGACGCCGCATCGATGTAGAGTCCGCGCGCCTTGCGATGCGCGACTGCGGCGGTGTGCGCGACAGCGGCGGCGCTCGTCCTGGCCGCCGGTGCCGCTGCGCACCCGACGGAGCCCACCGGGCCGTCGCGCGCCGGCTCCGTCGCCATCTTCTTCTACCCGTGGTACGGCACGCCGGCCCGGGACGGCTCCTGGCAGCACTGGAACCAGGGGGGCCGTCAGCCGCCGGCCGCGATTGCCTCCGGCTGGTATCCCGCCCGCGGCGCCTACTCGTCGTCCGACCCGTCCGTCCTCCGCGCGCAGATGAGCGAGATCGCTGCGGCCGGTGTCGACACGGTGATCGTCTCCTGGTGGGGCCCCGGATCACCCGAGGACGCGCGCCTGCCGCTCGTCGCAGGCGCCGCTCGCGCCGCCGGCCTCCGCGTCGCCGTCCATGTCGAGCCCTTCGGCGGGCGGGACCCCCTGACGCTCGCGCCCGAGCTCCAGCGTCTCGCCGCCGATGGAGTCCACGACTTCTACGTCTACGACTCGGGCGCTCCCCCGACGAGGGCTGGCGCGAGCTCAACGCCTCGCTCGAGGGCGTGCGCCTGTTCGCCAACACCGGCCTGCCCGGCAAGGCGCTCGCGGGCGGCTTCGCCGGCCTCTACACCTACGACGTGCTGCTCTTCGACGGCTCGTCGTTCCCGCGCGTGTGCGCGTCGGCACGCCGCCACGGCCTCGCCTGTGCTCCGTCCGTCGGGCCGGGCTACGACGCGCGGCGGGCGACCGGCGACCAGCGCGTGCAGCCGCGGCTCCGGGGAGCGCGCTACGACCGCATGTGGCGTGCAGCGGTACGCGCCCGGGCCGACATCGTCACGATCACGAGCTACAACGAGTGGCACGAGGGCACCCAGATCGAGCCGGCCCGGGCCGGCGTGCCGGGCTACGCCTCGTATGCAGGCGCGTGGGGCGCCGTCGGGCGAGCGGCCGAGCACGCCTACCTCGACAGCACCGCGCGCTGGGCGGCCCGCTACCGCTCGCTCGTCGCCCGCGCGTAGGTCAGTACAGCGCCTGGGCGAGTCGGCGGCGATACGCGGAGGCCAGTTCGCTCGTCCGGCCCCAACCGGTCGAACAGGGCGACGGCGACCTCGCGCAGGCGATCGCGCTGCGCCGGCGGCGCCGGAGGCACGGCCTCGACGATCCACGCCAGGGCGGCCTCGACGTCGTCACGGTCGAGCGCCGCCACGACCTCCGGGAGCTCGCCGGACTGGCGCAGCTCCTCCACGAGCAGGTCGGCGCGCGGAGACGCGAGCAGCTCGTCCAGGAACGCGTCCACCATGCTGGGGGAACGGGCCCCGGTGAACTCCGACACGACGCGTCCGTCGCGGAACGCCTTCACGGCCGGTATGCCGCTGACGCCGAACCGCAGGGCGAGCTCCTGATTCGCGTCCACGTCGATCTTGACGAGCTCGACGGCGCCTGCGCGGGCGGCGATCCGCTCCTCGAGCACCGGCCCGAGCGCAAGGCACGGCCCGCACCACTCGGCCCAGAAGTCCGCCACCACCGGCACGTCGCGCGAGCGCTCGACGACGTCGCGCTCGAAGGTCTCCGTGGTCACGTCCACGACCCTGAGCGTACCGGCCGCGGCGCCCGTGGTGGTACGGATCCCTGCGCGTAGTTGCCCGCACCGATCGGGGGATTTATCTCGGTTGCCTCCGGCCAGCCGCCGACGCGACACTGCGTCTCGACCGCACTGCGAGCGAGCGAGGTGTTGAACATGGCACACAGGATCGTCATCCTCGGCGGCGGCACCGGAGGCACGCTGATGGCGAACCGTCTGCGGCGGCTCTACGACCATGGCGAGGCCGACATCGCCGTCGTCGACAAGGACGACAACCACGTCTACCAGCCGGGACTGCTCTTCGTCCCCTTCGGGCTCGCTCATCCCGAGGACATCGTGCGGCCGCGGCGGCGACAGCTGCACAAGGGAATCGCCTTCCATCAGTCCGAGATCGACCGCGTCGACCTCGACGAGAGCCGCGTCGAGCTGGCCGACGGGACGAGGCTCCCGTACGACGTCCTCATCGTCGCGACCGGTGCCCGCCTCGCGCCCGAGGAGACGGAAGGCCTCACCGGTCCCGGCTGGATGGAGAACGTCTTCACCTTCTACACGCCGGAGGGCGCCGTCGGCGCTGCACGACGCTCTGCAGCGGTTCGACGGCGGGCGTCTCGTCGTGAACATCGTCGACATGCCGATCAAGTGCCCGGTGGCCCCGATCGAGTTCGCCTTCCTCGCCGACTGGCACCTGCGCGAGCGGGGGATCCGCGACCGCAGCGAGATCACGCTCGCGACGCCACTCGACGGCTGCTTCACCAAGCCGATCGCCTCCAAGCACCTCACCTACCTGCTCGAGGAGAAGGAGATCGGGCTCGAGGTCGAGTTCGCCGCCGGCGAGGTCGACGGGCCGGGCGGACGCCTCGTCTCGTTCGACGGCCGCGAGATCCCGTTCGACCTGCTCGTCACGGTGCCGCTGCACGCGGGCGCCGAGTACGTCGAGCGCTCAGAGGGCCTGGGCGATTCGCTCGGCTTCGTCCCGACCGACCCCGGCACGCTGCAGTCGCTCGCCCGCCCGAACGTGTTCGCCCTCGGCGACGCCACCAACGTGCCCACCTCGAAAGCGGGCTCCGTGACCCACTTCGAAGGCGAGATCCTGACCGAGAACGTCCGCCGCTTCCTCGCCGGCCAGGAGCTCGAGGGCACCTACGACGGCCACGCGAACTGCTTCATCGAGACCGGCTTCAGCAAGGCGCTGCTGATCGACTTCAACTACGAGACCGAGCCGCTGCCGGGCCGCTTCCCGACGGGCGCGGGACCGATGCCGCTGCTGAGGGAATCGCGGCTGAACCACCTCGGTAAGCTGATGTTCCAGTGGATGTACTGGCACATGCTGTTGCCCGGACGTGACATTCCCGGGATCGCACCCACCATGCAGATGGCCGGCAAGCAGCGGGCCGGACAATCCGCGTAGCGCGAAGGAGGACGTGGCATGACGATGACCGAGATGGGGGGCACGACCGTCGAGCTCGACGCGGAGGGCTTCCTCGTCGACCCGAGCCAGTGGAACGAGGCGGTGGCGGCGGAGATTGCCGCCGCGAACGGCATCCCGACCCTGACCGACCAGCACTGGCAGGTCGTGCGCTTCATGCGTGACGCCTACATGGCGAACGGCACGGCGCCCTCGATCCGCTCGCTCGGCAAGGAGTCGGGCGTGCCGATCAAGGAGCTCTACCAACTCTTCCCCAAGGGCCCCGCGAAGCTTGCCGCCAAGGTGGGCGGCATTCCCAAGCCGCGCGGCTGCATCTAGACAAGCGAGCGGAGGAACCGATGACCGAGATGCTCGAGATGGTTGAGGAGGCCCCGGCGGCCGCCGAGCAGCCGAAGACGATCGAGAAGGTCTGCATCGTGATCTCGAAGGGGTCGCTGGAGGGCATCTACCCCGGGCTGATCATGGCGAACGGCGCCCGCATGGAAGGCATCGACGCCGACGTCTTCTTCACCTTCTTCGGCCTGGACGCGATCCGCAAGGACCGCAGCGACTCGATCAAGGTCGCCACGGTCGGGAACCCCGGCATGCACATGCCGACGTGGATCGGCGCGATCCCCGGCATGTCGGCGATCGCCACCAGGATGATGAAGAAGCAGATGGAGAAGCTCGACATCCCGCCGATCCCGGAGTTCGTCGAGATGATCTCCGACTCCGGCGCCGGGCTCTACGCCTGCAAGGCCACCGTCGACATGTTCGGCCTCACGGAGGACTCCTTCGTGCCACAGGTGGACGAGATCATCACCGTCGGCGAGTTCTACGAGAAGGCGGCCGGCGGGCAGATCATCTTCACGTGACGCGTCCCGGCCATGCCTCGCCCGACGGGCTGGGCATGGCCGCCCGTCACGATGGTGCCGCGACGATCACGTCGGCGCCGCAGCCGGCCACGAGCGCGGCCGGCACGTGCTCGCGGGCGACGCCCGCGAGCGAGCGGTGGCCCAGGTCGATGGTGACGTCGGGCCAGCGCTCGAGGCCGAGCGCTCTCGCGCCCGCCGCGCCGCCCATCTCGAGCAGCGCCTCGGTCGAGAAGACACCGCGCGTGCCGCTCTGCCTGCGGGCGATGCCCTCGATCTGGCGCAGCTCCTCGAGCGGGTCGATGCGCATGTTCGAGTCCGAGCCGATGCACAGCCTGATGCCGCGATGCCTGATTCGGACCGCCGGCAGGAACCCGTCGCCGAGGTCGGCCTCGGTCGTCGGGCACGCGCACACGGTGGCGCCCGCCACGGCGAGCAGGTCGAGCTCGGCGCCGTCGGCATGCGTCCCGTGCACGACCGTCGTCCGCTCGGTCAGGCAGCCGGTGCGGGCGAGCAGCTCGACCGGCCGGCAGCCGTGCTCGGCGAGGCACTCCTCGATCTCGCGCGGCTGCTCGTCCGCGTGGACGTGGAGCACGAGCCCCTCGCGGTCGGCGTAGCGGCCGATCTCCTCCAGCCAGTCGCGGGGGCACGCGCGCACGGAGTGGGGGGCGAGACCGACGCGGATGCCGTCGGCCCGCAACGCCTCCACCTCGTCGAGGTACGCGGCGACGGACGGTTGGCGCATGCGCTCGAGCCCGCCGCGCGCGTAGGCCACGTGCAGGAGCACCAGCTCCACGCCCACCGAGGCGGCAGCTTCCGCCGCCGCCCGGCCCTCCGCTGCCCCGAGGTAGTGGAACTCCCCGACGGCCGTGTACCCCGCGGCAAGCATCTCCCGGTACGCGTCGGCATACGCGGCACGCACGCCGTCGGCGGTCGCGCGGCCCGCCTCTTCGAGCATGCCGTCCCGCCAGGCCCAGAAGTCCGTCCCCGCGGCGCGACCGCGCAACGCGCGCTGGAACGTGTGGGTGTGCGCGTTGACGAAGCCGGGCAGCGACAGAGTGGACGGCACGCTGGCGACGACGCTACACCACTACGCTTACGGGAGATGCGCCAGATCCCGAATGCGCTCACGATCCTGCGCTTCCTCGCTATCCCCGTGTTCGTCGTGCTGCTGTTGCAGGAGCAGGACGGGCCGAGCTGGTGGGCCTTCGCCGTGTTCGCCGCAGCAGGCATCACCGACCAGCTCGACGGCTACCTGGCGCGCAGGTGGCAGGTGGAGTCGCAGTTCGGCAAGGTCGCCGACCCTCTGGCCGACAGGCTCATGATCTCCACCGCCGTCGTCATGCTCGTCGCGCTCGACCGGCTGCCGTGGCTCGCGCTCGTGCTGCTCCTGCGCGACGTGCTGCTGATCGCCGGCTACCGCTTCGTCGTCCCGCGCGGGTACGACTTCCAGGTCTCGCGCCTCGGGAAGATCGCCACCTGGGGCCTGTACGCATCGCTCGGGCTCGTGCTGGTCACGGAACAGGGCACGTGGTGGGCACTCGCCTGTTTCTGGATCAACCTCGCCCTCGCGGTCGTCGCGGCCGGCCAGTACCTGCTGAAGGCGCGCCGGGAGGTGGGGACGGCGTGAAGGCCGTCGTGATGGCCGGGGGCGAGGGCACGCGCCTGCGCCCGCTGACGTCCAACCAGCCGAAGCCGATGGTCCCCATCGTGGGCAAGCCGTGCATGGAGCACATCCTCGAGCTCCTTCGCGCCCACGACTTCGAGGAGGTCGTGGTCACGCTGGCGTTCATGCCGCAGGCCATCCGCTCGTACTTCGGCGACGGCGAGTCGCTCGGCTTGCAGATCGACTACTCGGTGGAGCAGCAGCCGCTCGGCACTGCCGGCTCCGTCAAGCTGGCGCAGGAGCGGCTCGACGAGCCGTTCGTCGTCATCTCCGGAGACGCGCTCTGCGACGTGGATCTCGGCGCCCTCGTCGCCGCACACCGTGCCAGGGGCGCAGCCGTCACGATCGGGCTGAAACGCGTCGACAACCCCCTCGACTTCGGGATCGTCGTCACCGACGAGGACGGGCGCGTGGAGCGCTTCCTCGAGAAACCCTCGTGGGGCCAGGTGTTCTCGGACACGATCAACACCGGCATCTACGTGCTCGAGCCCGAGGTGCTGCGGCACGTCCCCGCCGGCCGCTCCTACGACTTCTCCCAGGAGCTGTTCCCGCTCCTGCTCGAGATGGGAAGGCCGATCTACGGGCACGTGCTCGAGGGCTACTGGCAGGACATCGGCACGCTGGAGCAGTTCCGGCAGGCCAACCTCGACGCACTCGAGGAGCGGGTGCGGCTGAACGTGCCGGGAATCCGCCTGCGCGGCAACGTGTGGATCGGCGACGGCGTCGACGTCGAGGCGGTCGAGCACGTGACGGGGCCTGCCTTCGTCGGCAGCAACTGCCGGATCGCAGCCGACGCCGTGATCGGCCCCTATACCGTGCTCTCGGCCGGGGTGACGGTCCGCGACCGGGCCCGGGTCGAGCGGTCCGTCGTCGACGCGTCGACGTACGTGGGCCGGGGCACCGTGATCGAGGGGGCGATCGTCGGCCGCTCCTGCGACATCCGCGACCGTGTCCGCATCCACGAGGGAGTGGCGATCGGGGACGGCGTCACGATCGGTCCCGAGGCGAACGTGATGCCCGGCGTGCGCATCTACCCCTTCAAGGAGGTGGAGACGGGGGCGCACATCCACGAGAACATCGTGTGGGAGAGCCGCGCCTCCAACAGGCTCTTCGCGAGGGACGGCGTCACCGGCCTCGTCAACGTCGACCTCACCCCGGAGACGGCGGTGCGGATCGCTGCAGCGCTCGGCACGGCCCTCGAGCCGGGAGCCCAGGTCGTCGCGAGCCGCGATTCCCCCGACGCCTGCCGCATGATCCAGAGGGCGCTGATCGCCGGCCTCACCTCGACCGGCGTCGCCGTCTCGGACCTGCGCATCTCGCCGGCCGCTGTGACGCGGCACGTCCTCAAGACGCAGGCGCTCGGCGCCGGCGTCCACGTGGGCCAGAGCCAGGCCGATCCCGAGCTGGTGGAGATCCGCATCTTCGAGTCGCCGGGCATCCAGCTGACGACGGTGCTGCAGAAGGAGATCGAGAAGCACTTCACGCGGCAGACGCTGAGGCGGGCGACCTTCGCCGACGTGGGGGAGACCACGTATCCGGCACGGGTGCGGGAGAGCTACGCGCAGGACCTGCTCGACTCGCTCGACACCGGTGCCGTGCTCGCGCGCGGGTTCCGCGTCGCGGTCGATTTCGGCTTCTCGGCCGCCTCGTTCACGTTGCCGCTCGTGCTTGGCCCGCTCGGCGTCGAGGCGATCACGATGCACGGGTTCTTCGCCCAGGCAGGTGTGATGGCCTCGCCGGACGCCGCGAGCCGTCTCGTGCGGGCGATGGGGGCCGATTTCGGCGTCGTGTTCGACCGCTCGGCCGAGCGGCTGCTGCTGATCGACGAGCACGGCATCGACATTCCGGCCGACCGGACCCTGCTCCTGCTCGTCCGGCTGCTCGCCGACGCCGGCCGCAGCGGCTCCGTGGCGGTGCCCGTGACCACCACCGGTCTCGTCGAGGAGCTTCTGGAAGGCTCGAGGCTCCGCGTCGTGCGGACGCCGCACTCGCTCAGCGACCTCACCCGGGCGGCCGCCGCGGGCGGCGTCGTCTTCGCGGGCGCGACGAGCGGCGGGTACGTGTTCCCCGACGTCGTGCCCGGCTACGATGCCGTCACGAGCCTCTGCAAGCTGCTCGAGTTGCTCGCAGGCGCGCGCCGGCCGCTCTCCGAGCTCGTGGCCGGGGTGCCGGAGCCCGTTCTCACGCAACGCTCGCTCGACTGCCCCTGGGCGAAGAAGGGCCTCGTGATGCGGATGCTCAACGAGCAGCTGGGGGACCGCCGGCTCGACCTGATGGACGGGATCAAGGCGTTCGACGACCGAGGCTGGGTCCAGGCGCTGCCCGACCCCGACGAGCCCGTCGTCCACCTCTTCGCAGAGGGTGCCGATGCGGCCGACGTCGACGGAGCTCGCGGACGAGATCTCCGCGCTGGTCGAGGCGATCGTGCAGGGAGATGCCGTGCCGGCGCGAACTGGGATGATGCAAGCCTCAAGCTGAGGTTGACCCCTCTGTGCGGGGACTGCTTCAATGGCTCTCCCGACCCGGAAAGGCTGTCCGTGGAACCACTGCCCGACCTCTCGACCCTCTCCGACGACGATCTCAGCGAGCTCCTCCGGCAGCGCGAGGCGGACGAGGACGCCATCTCGAGGCGGCGCCGCCTCCTGCACGGGCGCATCGACATCCTGCGCGGCGAGCGGACGGCCCGCCTCAAGGCCCAGGTGGCCGCAGGCGACGTTCACCTGACGCCGCCCACGAGCCTCGACCGGCCGCTCTATGCCGGCACGGGCACGCTGCCGGACGACGACGACCTGGCGCCCCTCCCGGATCTCACCACCCTCTCCGACGACGACCTGCGCACCATGATCCGGGCGCTCGAGCAGGAGGAGGACGACATCTCGCTCACCCGGCGCTTCTACCAGGGCCAGGTCGACATCCTGCGGGCCGAGCGCGCCAAGCGCTCGCGGGAGGGCGTGGACGGGCACGTGGCGCCGGCCGACCTCGGGCCCATCCTCGGCGGCGGGCCTGACGGAGCTGCATGAGCCACATCTACTGCCCCGAATGCGGCTTCCAGAGCCCGGAGGCAGCGCACTACTGCTCTCGTTGCGGCGCGCTCCTCGTCGTCGAGGTGGCCGGCGAGACGACGCTCAGCCTCGCGCCCGAGGAGCTCACCGGGGAGTCGACGCCCGCGCCCGACGAGGGCATCCGCGGGCCGGCGCTCGTCGTCCGCTCCGGCGGCGGCCGGGCGGGTGAGAGCTTCAAGCCGGGCGCCGGCCGGACGGTCATCGGCCGCTCGCCCGAATGCGACATCTTCCTCGACGACGTCACCGTCTCCCGCCGTCACGCCGAGCTCTCCCCGCGACGCCGACACGTTCACGATCCGCGATCTCGGCAGCCTCAACGGCACGTTCGTCAACCGCCGGCGCATCGAGTCCGCCACCCTGCAGGACGACGACGAGGTGCAGATCGGCAAGTACCGACTCACCTTCCTCCGCCGATGACGACGACCGAGCCGACAACCGCGCCCGGTTCGCAGCATCTGCACACGATCGGCGCCGTCTGCGAGCAGCTGCGCGACGAGTTCCCCGACATCTCCATCTCGAAGATCCGCTACCTGGAGGACCAGGGCCTGCTGGCGCCGCGGCGCACGCGGGGCGGCTACCGGCTCTTCTCCGAGGCCGACGTGGAGCGGCTCGTGACGATCCTGCGCCTGCAGCGGGACGAGTTCCTGCCGCTGCGCGTGATCCGCGAGGAGCTGCGCTCGCCGACGGCTGAGCGCGCCAAGCGCCGGCCGGCGCGGCCTGCGGGCGGAGGAGGAGGAGATCGACCTGCAGGAGCTGTGCGGTCGGGCCGGCGTCAGCCCGGAGTTCGCGCGCGCAGCTGGAGGAGTTCGGCCTGCTCACGCCACGCATCGAGGCGGGAGAGAGGCTCTACCGCGAGAGCGAGGCGCGACATCGCGCTCGCCTGCGGCAAGATCGCCCGGCACGGCATCGACGCACGCCATCTGCGCGCGTTCCGGACCGCCGCGGGCAGGCAGTCCGCGCTCCTCGAGCAGCTCGTCGCGCCGGCGCTGCGCTCCCGCAACCCGGAGCGCCGCAACGCCGCCCTCGAGGACCTGGAGGTGCTGGCGGCGGCCGCGCAGGAGCTCTCGCAGCTCCTCCTCACCCGCGACCTGCGAGAGGTGGCAGACCGATGAGCGCGATCGACCTGCGAAGCATGATCCGCGACGTGCCGGACTTCCCGAAGCAGGGCATCGTCTTCAAGGACGTGATGCCGCTGATCGCGGATCCCGCGGCGTTCAGGCAGACGATCGACCGGCTGGCTGCCTGGGCAGGGCCCCGCACTCCCGACGTGATCCTCGGCGCCGAGGCCCGCGGCTTCATCTTCGGCGGCGCGCTCGCCTACGCGCTCGGCTGCGGCTTCGTGCCGGCGCGCAAGCCCGGGAAGCTGCCGTGGCAGGTGGTCGAGGCGACCTACGACCTCGAGTACGGCACCGACTCCCTCCAGATCCACGCCGACGCGCTCGGCTCCGGCTCGCGCGTGATCGTCCTGGACGACGTGCTCGCGACGGGCGGCACGGCGAAGGCGAAGATCGAGCTCGTAGAGCAGCTCGGCGGCACCGTCGTCGGGGCGCTGTTCGTGATCGAGCTCGGCTTCCTGCACGGCCGCGACGGCCTGGCGGGCTACGACGTGCACGCGCTGATCGAGTACTGAACGCGCGCGCGTTCCGGGGAGCCTGCGGCATTCTCGCGGAAGGGGGCGCGTCGGCGTGCGTCCGGGCGTCCCTCGAACGAGGGATTCGCGCGAGGCGCAGACCGCCTGGGCAAGCCGTTTGCCCGTCCGGGGGCTCAACATCCCGTCCGAACGGTCGTCTATGACTCCATCATGGCCACCATGGACGCCCTGACGGGGACGTTCACGCTCTCGTGCCCCAGGCACGGGACGACGACGGTGCGCCTGTCGGCCTTCCACCGCATCGAGCGGCTCGCCGGGGCCGTGCACCCCGCCGTGTACCGGGTCGAGTTCGACTGCGGCTGCGGGGGAGAGCATCCCGGCGCTCGTCAGCCACGACGTCGCTCGACTGGGCGCCGCTCGGCCTCGAGAGCGGCGGCAGCTTCCTGAACCTGATGACGGCGCGACACGACGATCTCGCCGAGGAGCTGGCGGCGATCGCGACGGCCCGGATCAGGGCGGGGGAGTGGCCCTGGAGCTTCTTCTGCTACCCGGAGGACCGCCCGCGCCCCGTGTGCCCGTCCTCGTTCAACCTGCTCGCGAGCGGAGGCGGCATGGTCGGGATCGCCGTGCAGTGCCCGGTCTGCGGGGCTGTCTCCGTCAACGTGGTGTCGCGCACGCACGTGGACGTGCCGTTCGCGAACGACGACCGCGTCGGGGTCGTCGCCCACGTCTTCGCGGCGGACAGCCTGCGGACGCTGGAGCAGTTCAGGGCCGAGCTGGAGTCGGCCGCCTTCGACGAGCGCCGGCTCGGGCTGGAACCTTGAGCCCTCCGTTCCCTGATGGGAGGGATGGTCGTCCGGTGGGCCCAGAGCCGATGACCAGTGGTGTGCAGGCAACCGACATCAGGCCACCCGTGAAACAGCGCTCCTATGACCTCGATCTCCTGCTGCGCCACTGCCTCGCGTTCGACGAGGCGCAGCCCCGGCGCGCGCCGGCACGGGCGCGGCTGGAGGAGGCGCTCGGCCCGGAGCTCGCCCGCCGGCTCGTCACGAGCCTCACCGCAGCGAACCGCAGGTAGGGCGGCCCGGCCGCGCCGCCGGAGAGCCTACGGCGCGTCGCCGCCGCAGATGCGGACGAAGAGGAAGATCAGGAACGACGCGACGAGCGAGATGATCAGCGCCGTCGCCTTCGTCACGTCGACCGCGACCATGCCGAAGTACATGATCAGAAAGAAGACGAGTGCCCAGAGGAACGACTGGACGCCGCGATCGATGCTGGGGCTGCGCAGGTGCATCGCGCGCCATCCTAGACGATCGGGCGGTGAGGTCGCGCCGGCCGCGGGCAAAAAAAATTCACCGAGCCGGTGGCGCTTTCGTCCACTCAACTCGTCGACCTTCCGCTTCCGCGTACGGCCTCCGGGCTGAGCTTCGACCTAATCGCGCTCCGTGCTCGGTGCAAGGGAGAACCTAGAGAGCGGGAGGGAGGCGGTCAAGGGCCGGCCGTAGCGCATGGCCGCAAATTGCGCGAATTTTCCACTGCGGCCCGGTCAGGGGAGGGCCGGGTAGGATCGCACGGTGCGCCGCCCTGTCGTCCTCGTCGCCGCCGGCGCCACGTTCGCCGTCGCGCTCGCCCTCTGCGTCGCCGGCGTGGGAGACGATCCGACGAAGCTGTCGAACTGGCAGGCCCTCGTGCTCGGCCTCGTCCAGGGGATGACGGAGCTGCTGCCGATCTCGTCGTCCGGCCACCTGATCCTCGTGCCGTGGCTGTTCGACTGGACGTACCTCGAGGAGAACGACGCGTTCAACCAGACGTTCGACGTCTCGCTGCACCTGGGCACGTGCGTCGCGGTGGGGGCGTACTTCTGGCACGACGTCGTGACGCTGATCCGGGCGTGGTTCGGCACGCTCGCGCCGGCGCTCGATCAGGACCACGGACGAGCGGCTCGCCTGGGTCGTGCTCGTTGCCACGATCCCGGCCGCGCTCGCCGGCTTCCTGCTCGAGGACGTGATCGCCGAGCACATGGGGGAGCCATGGCAGATCGCGATCTTCCTGGCCGTCGTTCGGCCTGCTGCTCGGCTGGGCCGACCGGCGCCCGCAGCGCCACGCGATGGGTCGACCTGTCTCTGCGGCAGGGCCTGCTCGTCGGGCTCGCCCAGAGCCTCGCGCTGATGCCGGGCGTGTCGCGCTCGGGCATCACGATCACTGCCGGACGCCTGCTCGGGCTCGACCGGGACTCGGCGGCGCGCTTCTCCTTCCTGCTGCTGCTCCCGATCACGGTCGGGGCGGTCGTGTTCAAGGGGATAACCGACGTGATCCTGGCCGACATGCCGTCGGGCATGGCCGGGCCGTTCACGGTCGGTGTGCTGGCCTCGCTCGCGTCGGGGTTGATCGCGATCCTGTTCCTGCTCGACTACGTGCGCCGCCACAGCTACGACGCGTTCGTCGTCTACCGGCTGGTCGTCGCCGCTGCGATCCTGCTGCTGATCGCGACCGGCGTCCGCTCGGCGACCTTCTAACCATCTGGCCGCTCCCGGGGCCAGGCCCGGCCCGCCGAGCGGCGGAGGGGGCAGCGTCGCTGCGGCCGCCTCTGCCACCGCCTCGTGGTGGCCGACGTCCCTCGTCGCGGGTGAGTCGGTGGGCGGTCAGGTCGCTCACTCGTTCCCGTTTCCGGGTGGATGTGGGGCCGGCGCCGATCGACCGATGACAGAGGAACTCGTGGCCGTCGACACCCCCAAGGGCTTGGTCCCGTCAGCAGGCGCTTTCGGCGGCAGGACGAGAACGCTGTTCGCCTACGACGTCTCGAAGGAGGACAGGGTCGTCACCCGCCTGTACGGCTTCGAGAGCGACGATCACAAGGTGAGAGTGGCTGCTGAGACGTACCCGTGCACCGCGCGCGAGGACATCGCGCCGGAGTGGCTCTTTTTCGACTTTCCGACGCACGAGCGAGCACTGCGGTTCGCCGACGAAGTGTTGCTTGCCCTCGAGTATCTCGGCTGCGCCTTCACGGAGTCGGGTGCCGACGGGAGCTGCCTCTGACGCGAGCACTGCCTGACGCGTGCGCGCTCCCGAGCGATCTACTTCCGGGGCTGCCCGGGCGAGGGGAAGGGCCTCGGCGAGCCATTTCTCCCTCAACTTGACATAACGCACGTTATCGTGCGTCGGGCTGCGAAGGCCGCGGGCTCTGGACAAGCGGCCTCCGACGGTGGGAAAGTAGCTGTGACAGCTCGCACGAGCGTTCCCCCGTGACCACCGTCGACATCGATACCCTGCTCGCGCAGGACGAGGTGCAGGCGCTGCTCGAGGCGTGCGAGCAGGCCGGCGCGATCCGTGCGCACGAGCTCGCCGAGCATCGTCGAGACGCACGAGCTCTCGCTCGTCGAGCAGGAGGCGCTCCTGCGAGAGCTCGACAAGCGCGGCATCGACGTCGTCGACGTGCCGCACGTCGAGGTCGCACCACGCGCCCGCGGCCCCCGAGGCGACGACCGACGCCCTGCAGCTGTTCCTGCGCGAGGCCGGCCGCCACCAGCTGCTCACCGCCGCGCAGGAGGTCGCGCTCGCGAAGCGGATCGAGCAGGGCGACGCGGTCGCCAAGCAGCAGATGATCCAGTCGAACCTGCGGCTCGTCGTGTCGATCGCGAAGAACTACCGCAACCAGGGCCTGCCCTTCCTCGACCTGATCCAGGAGGGCACGCTCGGCCTGATCCGGGCCGTGGAGAAGTTCGACTGGCGTCGCGGCTTCAAGTTCTCGACGTACGCGACCTGGTGGATCCGCCAGGCGGTCGCGCGCGCGCTCGCCGACAAGGCGCGGACGATCCGCATGCCCGTCCACATCGTGGAGCGGATGCAGAAGATGAATCGTGCCGAGCGCACGCTGTGGACGCAGCTCGGGCGCGAGCCGACCCTCGCCGAGATCGCCGACGAGGCCTCACTGACCCTGCAGCAGGTGATCGAGGTGCGGGCCGCCGCGCGGGCCTCGACGAGCCTCGACGCGCCGGTCGGCGACGCCGAGGACGCCGTGCTCGGCGACTTCGTGGCGGGCGAGGAGCTCCTGCCCGAGGAGACGGTCGAGCTCGAGCTCCGCAGCCAGGCGCTCCGGCAGGCGCTCGGCAGCCTTCCCGACCGCGAGCGCGAGGTCGTCGTGCTCCGCTACGGCATCGGCGGTACCGAGCCGCAAGACGCTCGAGGAGATCGGCCGCCGGCTCGGGCTCACGCGCGAGCGGGTCCGTCAGATCGAGCTCGACTCGCTGCGCCGACTCGCCGACGGTCCGCGAGATGCAGGCCGTCGCGGACGCGTGACGGCACGTCTGACGCGCGAGGGCCGGGCATGCCCCGGCCGTGCTACGTGCGCAGGTAGAGCTCGAGCGCCGGCGCCACCGTGCGCAGCTCGCGCAGGGCGCGGGTCTCCAGCTGGCGGACGCGCTCGCGCGTGATGCCGAGGATCGTGCCCACCTCCTCGAGCGTCTTCGGCTTGCCGCCGTTGAGCCCGAAGCGCTCGATCAGCACCCGCTGCTGCCGGGGCTTGAGGCGCGCGATCGCCTCGGCCAGCTCGGTCGAGCGAAGCTGGTCGGACGTCTCCGCCTCGGGTGCCGGCCGCGTTGTGATCCTCGATCAGGTCGGCCATCATGCTCTCGCCGTCGCCGACGGGCGTCTCGAGGCTGACGTGGTCCTGGACGAGCTCGAGCAGCTCCGCGACGCGCTTGCGGCGTGAAGTCCGCTCTCCTTCGCGATCTCGTCGATCGACGGGTCGCGGTTCAGCTTCTGGCCGAGCGACGCGGCGGGCACGCTGTGACCTTGCGCACCTGGTCGGCGACGTGGACGGGAAGCCGGATCGTGCGGCCCTGCTCCGCGAGCGCGCGGGAGATCGACTGGCGGATCCACCACGTCGCGTACGTCGAGAGCTTGTAGCCGAGCGTGTAGTCGAACTTCTCGACGGCGCGGATCAGGCCCGAGGTTGCCCTCCTGGATCAGGTCGAGCAGCGGCACGCCGGCGCGCGTGTAGTTGCGCGTGATCGACATCACGAGGCGCAGGTTGCACTCGATCAGCCGCCGCTTCGCCTCGTCGTCGCCGAGCGTCCTTGCGCCGGGCGAGCTCGCGCTCCTCCGCCGGCGTCAGCAGGCGGCCGTCGCCGATCTGGCGCACGTAGAGCTTGAGCGGATCCTGGACGATCGGTCGGTCGGGTCGCTCGTCGGCGGTCTCGAGCTCGTCGTCGAAGAGCGGCTCTGCGGGGTTCGCTTCCACGGATGGGGGTATCGGCGCGATCGTGTCCCTTGCTTGAGGCATAGGGTGCGCTCCCCCGAACGGGGGCCGGGAAACGCCGCTGCAGATCCGAACAGATCTCTCACACCCCGGCCACGGCACCTGCGTCTGAAGCGTTCGACAGGACGAGGTGACGGATCCCGACATGTGCGGCATAGCAGGATATCAGCGTCGACCCCGACTCGACCGTCGGCCGCACGCTCGCCGCGCAGGCGCTGCTCGCGGGCATCGCCGAGCGCGGCGCCGACGCCGTCGGCTACGCCCACCGCGTCGCCCGGCGGCCGGCGTCTCCGTGCACAAGCAGCGAACCGGCGCGAGCGCGCTGCTCGACGCCGTCGCCCTCCCCCACGCCGCGACGCAGGCGCTCGTGCACGTGCGTGACTACACGAAGGGCCACCCCACGATCCTCGCCAACAACCACCCGATCCGGCACGGCGCCGTCGTCGGCATCCACAACGGGATCATCGAGAACGACGAGGAGATCCTCGCGCGCCACCGGCTCGACCGGCGCGGAGCCCGAGATGACCGTCGACTCGGAGGCGATCTTCGCCCTCATGCACGCCACCCGGAGCGACCACGGGCGCTCGAGGAGCTCACCGGCGCGATGGCGGCCGCCTGGGTCGACGAGCGCGACGGCGCGCACGCTCTACGTCGCCCGTGGCGTCGGCCGGCCGCTCTGGCTCGGGCGCGGGCGCCGCGAGGATCTTCTTCGCGTCCACGCGAGGTGCGCTCGAGGTCGTCGAGCGGGCGCTGCGCCTGAACCTGCGCAAGCACGAGCTCGCCGAGGGGCGCCTGCTCCACCTCGACGCGCGGCGAGATCGTCGGCGAGCGCCGCTTCCGCCCCGACCGCAGCTACCGCGAGCGGAGCACGTCTCCCCGCCGTGCGCGCGCCGCACGAGGGCGCGCTCGTGCCTCGCGCGGCTCGCAGCGCTCGCCGCCTGAACGCGCCCGGAGCGCGAGGCACGCCTCACCGCTATCGCCTCGAGCGCGCCGTCCGGCCGCACGCGCACGCCTTCCTCGCGCAGCCGCTCGCGCACGAGGAACTGGAAGGCCGCCCACGGGCCCTGGTCGATGTCGACCATCCGGTAGACCTGCCATTCGCGAGCAGGCCGCGGGTCTCGCCGCCGCGCCTCCTTCCAGTCGGCCATCTTCGGCAGCCGACCGAGCTCGCGCGCGAGCACCGCACCCTGGGCGACGGCGCGCTCGAGGCGCTCCTCCCCCACCGGCACGTCGAAGCCCGCCTCCCGGAGCGCCTGCGTGAGCGAGCCGAACGTGTGCCAGATGAGCGACTTCGACGCCATGCGCCCCCGGTTCGCGTCCACGTCGCGCGCGGTCGGCGTGCGGCCGAGCTCCGCCCCGAGCTCGCGCAGCTGCTCGAGCAGCTCCTCCCGGCTGATGAAGCGACGCGGCGTCAGGCCCGCGGCGCGCTTGGCGGCGTTCCAGGTGCCGAAGTGCTCGATCACCGTCTGCGGGTGCACCGTGGGCCTCCGGATCGGCGGCGAACTCGCGCATCGTCGGCGAGCGCCCGAGCCGGGACGCGCTCGCGCGGAGCTCGTCGAGGATCTGCTCGTCCGTGTAGCGCCGTCGCAGCCGGCGCGAAACTCCGCGAGAGCCGCCTCGTCGATCCCGGCGAGCGCCGGGTGCCGGCGACGGGACCTGGCCATGTGCAATCACTGTAGAGCATTCTGCTAGATGTGCAAGTGGGCCAGAGCGGGGGCTTTCGGAGCTGCACGGCACGGGTCGCGGCGACGCGTGCCGCTACGCTCGACCGCATGGGAGCCCGCCTCGCGCTCGAGACGCGCGCCGCCCGTCTCGTCGGCGCCTCTCCCGCGCGGCCGGTCGCGGCGGCGGCACGACGCTGCCCGGCAAGCTGCTCTGGAAGATCGATCCCGGGCGCGGTCGATGCCCTCGTCGGCCCGGCTTCCCCACGGCGCCGCTCGTCGTCTCCGCGACGAACGGCAAGACGACGACGTGCGCGATGGCGGCACGCATGCTCGGCGCCACGCATCGGCTTGCCTGGAACCACTCCGGCGCGAACCTCGCCTCGGGCGTCGCCTCCACCCTCCTCGTCGCCGGCGACGCCGACCTCGGCCTGCTCGAGGTGGACGAGTTCGCGCTGCCGGAGATCGTGCGCCGTGTCCGCCCGCGTGTCGTCGCGCTCGGCAATCTCTTCCGCGACCAGCTCGACCGCTACGGCGAGCTCGAGCACATCGCCGAGCGCTGGCGCGCCGCCGTCGCCGGCGCTGCCGCAGGACGACGACGCTCGTCGTCAACGCCGACGACCCCCTCGTCGCCGAGCTCGCCGACGGTCGCACCCGCGCGCTCCGCTTCGGCGTCGACGACCCGCGGCTCGCCCGGACGGCCCTGCAGCACGCCGCCGACTCCAAGTACTGCATCCGCTGCGGCACGCCGTACGCGTACGCGGCGGCGTACGTCGGTCACCTCGGCGACTACCGCTGCCCGGCCTGCGGTCACGCGCCGCCCGCCGCTCGACGTCGCCGCCCGCGCGATCGAGCTGCACGGCCTCGATGCCTCGGTCTTCGACCTCGTCACGCCCGCCGGGTCACGGCGCGTGCGGCTGCCGCTGCCCGGCCTCTACAACGTCTACAACGCGCTCGCCGCCGCGTCGGCTGTGCCTCGCGCTGGAGGCGTCGCTCGACGACATCGTCGCCGGGCTCGAGGGCTTCTCGCGCCGCCTTCGGGCGCTTCGAGCGCATCGAGGCGGGTGAGCGGCGGATCCTGATGCTGCTGATCAAGAACCCGGCCGGCGCCAACGAGGCGGTGCGCACGCTCGAGGAGGGCGGCGTCCCCCCCACGCTCGTCGTGGCGCTCAACGACGAGATCGCCGACGGACGCGACGTGTCGTGGATCTGGGACGTCGACTTCGAGCCGCTGCTCGACCGGCGCCGAGCGCATCGTGGCGAGCGGCGACCGGGCGGCGGAGCTCGCGCTTCGCTTCACGTACGCCGGCTTCCCCGCCGACCGGCTCGAGGTCGATCCCCGACCTCGAGGCGGCGCTCGACCGCGGGCTCGAGCTCGTCGAGCCCGGTGGCGCAGCTCGTCGTCCTGCCGACCTACACGGCGATGCTGCGGCTGCGCGCGGTCGCGACCGAGCGCGGGCTCGTGCGACCGTACTGGGAGGACGGAGCGCATGAGGATCCGCGTCGGCGCACCTCTACCCGGACTACCTCAACATCTACGCCGATCGCGGCAACATCGCCGTTCTCGCCCGCCGTGCCGCGCTGCGCGGGCACGACCTGGACGTCGACGTCGATCGGCCTCGGCGACCGCTTCGACCCGGGCCGCGCACGACCTCCTCTACGTCGGCGGCGGGCAGGACCGCGAGCAGGCGCTCGATCGCTCCCGACCTCGCCGCGAAGGGCGCCGCGATCGGCGAGTCCGTCGCCGCCGGTGTCGCGCTGCTCGCCGTCTGCGGTGGCTACCAGCTGCTCGGCCGCGGCTACCGCGGCCGCGACGGCTCCTGGATGCCGGGAGCCGCGCTCTTCCCGCACGAGACGGTCGCCGGCGAGACGCGCATGATCGGCGACGTCCTGCTCGAGTGCGAGCTCGAGCCGGGCGCTCCGGACGACGGTCGCCGGCTTCGAGAACCACGCCGGACGGACGCTGCTCGACGAGGGCGCCGCCCCGCTCGGGCGCGTGGTCGCCGGCTTCGGCAACGACGGTCGACTCCGGCTTCGAGGGCTGCCGGCTCGGGCGCGCGATCGGCACGTACCTGCACGGCCCCCTCCTGCCCCGCAACCCGTGGCTCGCCGACTGGCTCCTCGCCCAGGCTCTCGCCCACCGCCGCGGAGGCGCCTGCCGAGCCGCTGCCGCCGCTCGACGACACGCTCGAGGCCCGCGCCCACGAGGTGTCCGCACGGCGCGCACGCGAGCGCGGCGGGCGGACTTAGCTTAGGCGGACGTAGTCCGGCTAAGCGGATCCGACGAGGTCAGCCTGGCCCGCAGCCGCCCGCAGCGCTGCTGCTTCGACCCCCGCCGCGCGCAGGTACGTCTCCGCCCCGCCCAGCTCCCGCAACCGGCCGAGCACGGTGCGCATGGCGATCTCCGGCGACTGCAGCAGCCGTGTGCGCAGGTCGTGCTCGGCAGGGTCGTGGGCCGCCTCCGCCACCCACCCGCCGAAGAGGCGTGCCACGTTGGGCCCGCTGAGCGCGTAGTCGGCCACCACCTCGTCGTCCGGCACCCCTGCGAGCGAGAGCAGCAGAGCCGAGACGATGCCCGTGCGATCCTTCCCGGCGGCGCAGTGGACTACCACGGCGCCGTCGCTCTCGGCGACCGCCGTGACCGCCTCGGCTATCCGGGTGCCGTGCTCCTCGAGCACGTCGACGTACAGCTCCGCGAACGTCGTCGCCGTGTCGCCGCCGGCGCGGACACGCTCGTCGAACGCTGCCTCCCGGGTCGGCATCGTGCTCGCCGAAGAGCGACACCGCGACGACCTCGACTCCCGGGTGGGCGTCGGGCTCTCCCGGCTCCTCGCCCGGGAAGCGCAGGTCGACGACGCGCCGCACGCCGAAGCGGAGCGCGGTCTCCCAGCCCGCTGCCGAAAGCCGCCGACGTTGTCCGCACGGACCACCACCCCCGGCCGCGTGCGGTCGCCGCCGACGGCCGGCAGCGGCCCCAGGTCACGGACGTTGACGCACCCCTCCCACGAGAGAGCACGCCCGCTCACGGCGCCCAGAGCGCTCCCAGGTAGACGCAGGGATCGCCCGGCTGGAAGCGGCGCAGGAACCGCCCGATCGGCGGATGGAGCGCCAGGCCGTCGAGCTCCTCGAGGTCGAACAGCCGGTGCCCGCGAACGGCGTCGTCCTGCGAGGACACCGACACGAGAGAGCCGCCGAGATCGCCCGCGAAGATGATGTGCACGACGTGCTTCGACCACAGGCTGCGCTCGGGCGAGATGGAGTCGACGATCGCGACAGGCCCCTCCACCGGCAGCTCGTCGCGCTCGTGCACGAGGCCGGTCTCCTCGTACAGCTCGCGCTGCAGCGCCTCGACGAGGCTCTCGCCGCTACGCACTCCGCCTCCGGGAAGCAGCCAGTGCTCCGACCCCCGTTTCTCGTGGCGGCACAGCAGGATCCGGCCGTGCCAGCGCAGGATCGCGGAGACGCGAACGCGGGGCTCTGGCCTCATCGCACCCCCGAGGAGCCGAAGCCGCCGTCCCCGCGCTCGCTGCCCGGCAGGAAGTCGGCCTCGACGACCGCGACGGCCGGCACGGGCACGATCACGAGCTGTGCGATGCGCATGCCCGGCTCCACGGTGAACGTCGCCGCTCCGTCGGTGTTGAGCAGGATCACCTTCACCTCGCCGCGATAGCCGGAATCGACGAGGCCGGGGGCGTTGACCACCGAGATGCCGGCACTCGCAGCGAGGCCCGACCGCGGCTACGACGAGCCCCGCGTGCCCGGGCGGGATCGCCACCGCGAGCCCGGTGCCGACCACCGCGCGGCTGCCGGGCGGCAACGCGACGTGCTCCCGGGAGACGAGGTCGAGCCCGGCATCGCCGGTGTAGGCCTGGACGGGCAGCACTGCATCCTCGTGCAGCCGCGTGATCGCCAGCTCGATCACGTGGTGGCGACGGTCTCGACATCGTCGCCGGCGACGAGGTAGGCACCGAAGCGCTGCACCTCCCGCCGCGGCAGCTTGGCGCGGACGAGCACGCCGCTCTCCGTGTCCCTACGCTCGTCGATCGGCGCACCGAGCGCGTACAGCGCCGACAGGGCGCTGCCCTCGTCGTAGGGGACGAGCAGCCAGACGTCGTCGAAGCGGTCGGCGAACAGCTCGGCCACCCGGCTGCTTGAGCTCGTCGATGCCCTCGCCGGTGATCGCTGAGACCTGGAGCGCCTCCGGGAAGCGGTTCGCGAGCCGGCGCCGCGCCAGCGGGTCGAGCCGGTCCACCTTGTTGAGCACGACCTCCGTCGGCACGTCGTCCGCGCCGATCTCCTCCAGCACGGCGTTCACGGCCGCGATCTGCTCGCCCAGCGTGTCGGCGGGCAGCGAGCCGTCGACGACGTGCAGGATCAGGTCGGCGACGAGCGTCTCCTCGAGCGTCGAGGCGAAGCCCTCCACGAGCTGGGTCGGCAGGCGGCGGATGAACCCGACCGTGTCGGTCACGAGGTAGCGCTTGCCGTCGTGCTCGAAGCCTCGCGTCGTCGGGTCGAGGGTCTCGAAGAGCCGGTTCTCGACCGAGACCTCGGCTCCGGTGAGCGCGTTCAGGAGCGTCGACTTGCCGACGTTCGTGTAGCCGGCGAGCGCGACTGTCGGCGTCTCGGAGCGCTTGCGCTCCTTGCGGCGAACCGCCCGCTGCGCACGCAGACCCCGCAGGCGCTGCTTCAGCTGGGAGACGCGGCGCCGGGCGATACGCCGGTCGGTCTCGAGCTGCGACTCGCCGGGGCCGCGGGTGCCGACGCCGCCGCCGAGCCGCTCGAGGTGCTTCCACATGCCGCGCATGCGCGGCAGGCTGTACTCGAGCTGGGCGAGCTCGACCTGCAGCTTCCCCTCGGCGCTCACCGCGTGCTGGGCGAAGATGTCCAGGATCAGCAGCGTGCGGTCGACGACGCGCGCCTCGAGCTCGTCCTCCAGCACCCGCTGCTGGGTGGGATCGAGCTCGTCGTCGACGAGCAGGACGTCGGCGGCCGAGTCGGCGTACGCCTGCTTCAGCTCGGTGAGCTTGCCCTTGCCGACGTACGTGCGCCGGTCGGGCTGCATCCGGTGCTGGACGAGCTCCGCCACGGGCTCGACGCCGGCGGTGCGAGCGAGCTCGCGGAGCTCTCCGAGCTCCTCCTCGGCGTCGACGTCCCGCGGCAGCACTGCGAGCAGGAAGCCCGCGCTCCGGCTCGGCGCCCGGCAGCGGGTCTGGTTGGCGCGTCGTCACGGGGCCAGTATGCCGGTACGCTCGCCCAATGGCATCTCTCGCGGAGCGGCTCGCGGCCCGCACGCTCGAGCTCGTCGACATCCCGTCGGAGAGCCGGCACGAGGCCGAGGTCCGCGCGCACGTGCGGGGCCTCGTCCCCGGCGCCTTCGAGCCCGAGGTGGTGCTCGAGGACGCCGCCCTCTACGCGCGCGAGAGGCGCCCCGGAGCCCCTCTCGTCGTCCTCGCCGGCCACTACGACACGGTGCCGGCGCAGGACAATTTGCCCGGTCGGATCGACGGCGGCGCGGTACACGGCCTCGGCGCCACCGACATGAAGGGCGGCCTCGCCGTCGCGCTCGAGCTCGTCCGCGACCTGGCGCGCCAGCCGCGCGGCCCCTTCGACGTGGCGCTGCTCCTGTTCGGCAAGGAGGAGCTGCCGCAGGAGTGGAACCCCCTGCCCGAGCTGTTCGAGCGGTCACGGCTCGTACACGAGGCGTCCCTCGTCATCCTGCTCGAGCCGACCGACGGAGCCGTGCACGCGGGCTGCCTCGGCAACGCCAACGCGACGCTGACCTTCCACGGCACGAGCGGGCACTCAGCCCGCCCGTGGCTGGCAGAGAACGCGATCGAGCGGGCGATCGAAGGGCTCGCCCCGGTGATCGCCCACGAGCGGCGGGAAGCGGTCGTCGGCGGCCTCACGTTCTGGGAGGTGCTGTCGGTGACGAGGCTCAACGCGGGCATCGCCGACAACGTGATCCCCGATCGGGCGGTCGCCCACCTCAACTTCCGGTTCGCCCCCGACCGCGACGAGGCCGGGGCGGTCGAATACCTGCGGGGGATCGTGCCCGGCGACGCCGAGCTGACGATCCTCGGCACCGCCCCGTCGGGCGCCGTCCCCGCCGAGTCGCCCGTCGTCACGGCGCTGCTCGAGGCCGGGGCCCGCGGCACCGAGCCGAAGCAGGCCTGGACGAACGTGGCCGACTTCAGCCAGATCGGCCTCGACGCGGTCAACTTCGGCCCCGGGCACCCGCGCTACGCCCACCGCCGCGACGAGCTCGTCGAGATCGACGGGCTCGTGCACGCCTACACCACCCTGCACCGGCTGCTCGCGCCGGACGGGTAGCGTCCGGTCGTGCCCGTCTCGCCCATCCTGCGCGCCCAGGCGACCTACCCGTTCGTGCGCCTCAACCAGGCTGCGGCCGAGCGGCGGGCACGCGGCCTGGAGGTGATCGACTTCGGCATGGGCGACCCGCGAGAGCCGACCGATCCGCGCATCATCGAGGCGCTCAAGGACGGAGTGCGGGAGCGGATGGGCTATCCCGCCGCGGTCGGGCTGCCCGAGCTGCGCGAGGCGGTCGCCCACTGGCTGGGCCGGCGCTTCCATGTGGAGGTCGACCCCGACCGGCACGTGATCCCCACCCTGGGCTCGAAGGAGGCAATCTTCTCCTTCGCCCAGGTCGTGCTCGACCTTCCAGGGGGCCGCGACACGGTGGTGGTGACCGAGCCCGGCTACCCGGTACCGGAGCGGGGGGCCGAGCTTGCGGGGGCGCGCGTCGTGGCCTTGCCGCTGCTCGAGCAGAACGGCTTCCTCCCCGATCTCGACGTGCTGCCCCGGGCAGACTGGCAGCGGACGGCGCTGCTCTGGGTCAACTACCCGAACAACCCCACCGGGGTGACGGCACCGCTCTCCTTCTACGAGCGCGTCGCCGCCCTGGCCGGCGAGCACGGGTTCGTGCTCGCCTCCGACGAGGCGTACACGGAGCTCTGGTTCGACGAGCCGCCGGTGTCGGCGCTGCAGCTTCCCGACTGGACGGGGCTCGTCGCGTTCAACACGCTCTCGAAGCGCTCGTCGATGACGGGCTTCCGCTCCGGCTTCGTCGCCGGCGACCCCGAGCTCATCGCGGCGCTGCGGCAGTACCGTCCGAACGTCGGAACGGCCCCGCAGGAGTTCGTCCAGCGCGCGTCCGTCGTCGCGTGGGGCGACGAGGAGCACGTCGAGCGCGCGCGCGCGACGTATGCGCGCAAGCGACAGCTCTTCCTCGAGCTGTTCGAGCGCGTGGGGCTCCGCGACGCGGGCGGCCCGGCCACGATGTACCTCTGGGTGGCCGTTCCCCCCGGCGAGACGTCCGAGGCCTACGCGACGCGGCTGCTCGAGCTCGGCGTGCTCGTCGCGCCCGGCTCGTTCCTCGGCCCGTCCGGCGAAGGGTTCGTGCGGTTCGCGCTCGTCCCCTCGGAGGAGGAATGCGCACGCGCCGTCGAGATCCTGCAGGATGGGCTCGCATGAGCCTCGCAACCGCCGTCACCGAGAGCTGGGACACCGGCACGCTCGACGCCGACGCCGTCGAGGAGGCGATCCGGCTGCTCGACGCCGGCGAGATCCGCGTCGCAGAGCCCCGTGACGGCGGCTGGCACGTCAACGAGTGGGTGAAGAAGGCGATCCTGCTGTACTTCCGCCTGCGCAAGGTGGAGCCGATGCGAGGCCGGCGGACTGCAGTTCCTCGACAAGATCCCGGTCAAGTCGGATTACGCCGACCGCGGCGTCAGGGTCGTGCCGCCCGGCGTCGCCCGGTACGGGTCGTTCCTCTCCGAGGGCTGCGTGTTGATGCCCGGGTACGTCAACATCGGCGCCTGGGTGGGGCCGAGGACGATGGTGGACACGTGGGCCACGGTCGGCTCGTGCGCCCAGATCGGCGCGGACGTGCACCTGGCGGGAGGTGTCGGCATCGGCGGCGTCCTCGAGCCGCCGCAGGCCGCCCCGGTGATCGTCGAGGACGGCGCCTTCATCGGATCCCGCGCCGTCATCGTGGAAGGGGTGCGCATCGGCGAGGGAGCGGTGATCGCCCCGAACGTGGTGCTTTCCTCGACGGTGCCCGTGATCGACGTCACCGGAGCGGAGCCGGTCGAGTACCGCGGCGAGGTGCCGCCCCGCAAGGTCGTGCTGCCGGGCGTGCGGCAGAAGGAGTTCCCGGCGGGGCTCCTACGGCCTGCCGTGCGCGCTGATCGTCGGGGAGCGCAGTGCCTCCACCGATCTGAAGACGTCGCTCAACGACGTCCTGCGCGAGTTCGAGATCGCCGTGTGACCAGCGTGCGGGCGTCTCCCCTGTTCTTTTCGGGAGACACCCCCTTCCGCTGTCTTCTACGACGAGGCGGCGCCGAACGAGCGGGCGGCCGCGAGCGCGTCGGCAATCGTCTCGCGCGTCGCGCGGTCTCCAACCATCACGTTGACCTGATAGGCGCGGCCATTGACCACGATCTGCGCCACGGCGCCGCGACCGTCGAAGCATTCGAAGAGCGGCCGCTTGAGGCGCAGCGACAGAAGCTGGCTGCGATCGCGCGGGAGCCCGGCCGGCGCGACCCCGCGCCACGCGAGCACGACGACCGCCGCCCCGTCGGCAGGGATGCGATACGAGGCGACCTGGCATTGCGAGGAGCGGCCGACGACGCCGTGGGTGCCTACCACGAGTACGGTGCGCGGATCGGCGTCAGCCCCCGCCGTTCCCGCCGCCGGCGCGACGCGGGCCCATTCGTCGGCAACGCGTACCGCAACCGTGCCCGACACGACGACGTGCTCGTCTGCCGCACGCGCGACGCCCACCGCGACGAGCGCGATGATCACAACTACGGCAGCGAGTCTCCCCATGCCCGGATGGTAGGCCGTTTGCAGGGAAAATCCAGATGTCTCCTACAGAGGCGTCTCTCCCGTGCAGATGAGCTCTGCCGGCCCCGTCAGCGTCGCGCGATCGCCGGCGAGCGCGACGACGAGGTTGCCACCCGGAAGACGAACCGTGACGGGGCTCTCGCACCAGCCCCGTGCGACGGCGACGGCGGCGGCCGCGACCGAGGACGACCCCGACGACCGCGTCTCTCCGGCGCCGCGCTCCCATACGAGCACCTCGAGGTCGTGCTTGCCCGCCACGCGTACCAGTTGCACGTTCGTCCGCGCGGGGAAGCGCTCGTGCGTCTCGACCAGCGGGCCGAGACGCAACAGGTCGGCACGGGTCGGCGCGTCCATGCGGATCACCGCGTGCGGATTGCCCACGCGGGCGGTGACGATCTCCACCGGCTGCCCTGCGTCGAGGGCCTCGGTTGTCCCCACGGTCACCTCGCCGATGTCCATGCACGCGTCGAGGCCTCCCAGCATGGTCGCGACGGTCTCGCGCCCCGCCGTGACGATCGTCACCTCGTCGGCGCCGGTCTCCCGCGCGAGCCAGCGGGCGGCGATGCGGGTGCCGTTGCCCGACATCTCCGCGACCGAGCCGTCAGGATTCCAGATCACGATCTCCGCCCGGGTCTCGGAACGCGTCACCACCTCGAGCACGCCGTCGGAGCCGATGCCGGTGTCGCCGTCGCACAGCCGCCGTACCCGCTCCGGTCCGAGCGCTCCCGCCTCGTCGCGCTCGACGACGAGGTAGCTGTTGCCGAGCGCGTGCCACTTCGAGAATCGCATGGAAACGGGTGACCGGATCGCGAGCGCAGAAGGAGCGGGCCGGTTGATGCCCTCCCCCGTGAACAAGAAATCGGCCCGCTCCGAACCTCGTACTTCGCCGTGACGCTGTCAACTCCTCTCCATCCTCCGACTGTGCCCGGTCGCGCGAAGAAAGGTGCCCTCGGCCTTCAGCCCGCCGCCGCTCCGTGAGCGCTGCCGTGCTTCGCGCGCGCGAGAATCGCCTCGGCCACCTCGTCAGGGGCCCCGGTCGCGTCGAAGCCGACGAGGCGGGGGATGCGGCGCATCCACTTGCGCTGGTAGGCGCTGTAGCGACGTGTCCTGACGACGATCGCAGCCCGGGCCGCCTCCGGGTCGAGCTCGGCGATCTCGCGCAGGCCGAGCGCGCGCTCGGCCGTCCGGGACACCGCCCCCCGGAGCGCCGCGTGCACCTCGTCGACGACGCCTGCGGCGAACATGGCGTCGGTGCGCTCCTCGATCCGTCGCTCCAGCTCTTCCTTCGGCAGCTCCAGCCCCACGATCAGCGTCGGCAGGCGCGTGCCAGGCCCCCACAGGCGATCGTCGGCCGGCACCAGGCTGGACCCCGCCTCGGCGAGCTCGAGCGCACGCACCACGCGGCGACGGTCGTTCGGGTGCACTGCGGTGGCGGCCGCGTCGTCGAGTAGGCGCAGCCGCTCGTGCGCGGCGGCCGGGTCGGTGTCGTAGAGCCGCTCCCAGCGCTCGCGCGCACCGGCCGCGGGGGCGGGTGGGACGGCCAGGTCGGCGAGGGCGGCACGCAGGTACAGCCCCGTGCCGCCGCAGACGACGGCAGCGCCGTGGGCGGCCACGAGCTCGTCGATCGCCTCGTGCGCGAGTCTGGCGTAGGCGCCCACCGACATCTCCTCGTCGAGCTCCCGGAAGGCCACGAGGCGAGTCGGACGTCGTGGCTGGTTCGTCAGGATCGGTAGGCCACGGTAGACCTGCAGCGCATCACACGAGACGACCTCGGTGCCGAGCAGGTCTGCGAGCCGCTCGGCCACGGCGGACTTGCCGGACGCGGTCGGGCCGAACACGGCGATCACCGCCGGAGCGGGCACGGACTCGCTCAGCCGGACGCGGCGGCGAGCGCGTGCGCGCGCCCGCGCAGCGTCGTCGAGGTCGCCCCGTCGATCACCACGTCGACGAGGTCGCCGGCGGACGCGGCGCCGCTGAAGTTCACCGTCGTATTCCTGCGGGTGCGTCCGCGGAGCAGGCCGGAGCCGTTCCGGCTCGGCCCCTCGACGAGCACCTCCTCCACCCCGCCGACCCGCGCGGCGTTCCGCTCGGCGGCAATCCGCTGCACCACTTCGACGAGGCGCTCGAGCCGCTCGTGCTTGACCTCGTCCGGCACCTGGCCGTCCATCTCGGCCGCGTCGGTGCCTCGCCGAGGCGAGTAGATGAACGTGAAGGCGCTGTCGTACCGCACGCACTCGACGAGCTCGAGTGTCTGCCGGAAGTCGTCCTCCGTCTCGCCGGGGAAGCCGACGATGACGTCCGTGCCGAGCGCCAGGTCGGGGATGGCGGCGCGCAGTCGGTCGACGAGGGCGAGGTACCGCTCCGGCGTGTACGTGCGCCGCATCGCCTTGAGGATCCGCTGCGAGCCCGACTGCAGCGGCAGGTGCACGTGCTCGCAGACCGCGTCGCAATCGGCCATGGCGGCGATCACCGGCTCGCGGAAGTCCTTCGGATGGGGGCTCGTGAAGCGGATGCGGTCGATGCCGTCGACTGCGTCGCAGGCGCGCAGCAGCTCGCCGAACTCGGTGTGCACGCCGGGCAGCAGGTCGCGGCCCCACGAGTTCACGTTCTGTCCGAGCAGGGTGATCTCGCGCACCCCTGCGGCGGCGAGACGCGTCACCTCGGCCACGATGTCGCCGGGGCGCCGGCTCTGCTCACGCCCGCGCACGGCCGGGACGATGCAGTACGAGCAGGTGGAGTTGCATCCCATCGACACCTGCACCCATGCGTGGAACAGCCGCTCCCGGTGCTCGGGAAGGTGGCCGGCGAAGTGCTCGTGGGTACCGAAGCGGCCGCGCTCGACTCCTTCTCCGCCCGCGCCGATCCAGTCGGACAGGTGGGGGATCGAGCCGGGGCCGAAGGCCACGTCGACGAAGGGGTAGAGGTCGAAGATGCGCTGCTGCTGCGCCTCGGCGTAGCAGCCGCCGACGGCGATCACGAGCTCCGGGTTCTCGCGCTTGCGCGCCCCTGCCTGCCCGAGGTAGGCGGCGAGCTTGGTGTCGGGCTTCTCGCGGATCGTGCACGTGTTGAAGACGACGACGTCGGCGTCGTCGGGCGAGACGCTCTCGCCGAGCCCGAGCGATTCGAGCATCCCCTTGATCCGCTCGGAGTCGTGGCTGTTCATCTGACAGCCGAACGTGGTGACGTGGTAGCGGCGCACGGAGACGGATTGTACGGAAGGCCTCCTCGCCCTCCCCCACGCCGAGCCTGTGGCTACGCGTGCGTCTCGGTCGTGTCTGCCCACTTCGCTGCCGCGACGATGATCGCGAACCAGACGACGCCGAGCACGATGCCGATCACTTCGTATTCGGACACTCCGCCACCTCCTGGTCGATGTGGGGCCACGAGGGCGAGGCGCACCCCGACCCCATGCGTGTTGTAACACGGGGGCGCGACACGGGCCTCGCCTCTACCGCGCGACCTCGACGGCGCGCGATTCCCTGATCACGATCACCTTCACCTGGCCCGGGTATTCGAGCGAGTCCTCGATCTCCCTCGCGATCTCGTGCGAGAGCAGCACGGCGCCGTCGTCGTCGACCTCTGTCGGCTCCACGATCACGCGGATCTCGCGGCCCGCCTGCAGCGCGTACGCCTTCGCGACGCCCGGCTTGCCGGAGGCGATCTCCTCGAGCGACTCGAGCCGCTTGATGTAGTGCTCGAGGCTCTCCCCGCGCGCTCCGGGGCGGGATGCCGAGATCGCGTCGGCCGCGATCAGCAGCACCGCCTCCACGGTCTGCGGCTGCACCTCGTAGTGATGCGCCTCCACGGCGTGGACGACGCCTTCGGTCTCCCCGTAGCGCTTGGCGAGCTGGGCCGAGACGGCGGCGTGCGACCCCTCGACTTCGTGGGTCATCGCCTTGCCGAGATCGTGCAGGAGCGCAGCCCGCTTCGCCGTCTTCACCGACGCTCCCAGCTCCGAGGCCATCAACCCGGTGAGGTGCACGACCTCGAGGGTGTGCTTGAGCACGTTCTGCCCGTAGCTCGTGCGGTAGCGAAGCCGACCCAGGATCTTCACGAGCTCCTCGTGCAGCTCGCCGCAGTTGGCCTCGAAGACCGCCTGCTCGCCCGCCAGCCGGACGTGCTCCTCGAGCTCTGCCTTCGACTGGTAGTACATCTCCTCGATGCGGGCGGGATGGATGCGCCCGTCCTCGATCAGCTTCTCGAGCGTCGTCTTGGCGATCTCGCGTCGGATGCCGTCGAACGAGGACAGCACGACCGCGTGCGGTGTGTCGTCGATGATGAAGTCGACGCCGGTGAGGTGCTCCAGGGCGCGGATGTTGCGCCCTTCACGGCCGATGATGCGTCCCTTCATGTCGTCGGAGGCCAGCTCGACCACGCTGACGGTGGTCTCTGCCGTGTGGCTGGCCGCGACCCGTTGGAGCGCGTCCGCCACCAGGGCGCGGGCGCGGCGGCGGGCGTCGGTGCGCGCCTCCTCCTCCATCTGGCGGACGCTGCGCGCGAGCTCGTGCCGGACGAGGTCCTCGCTGCGCTCGAGCACCTGCTTCTTCGCCTCACCGAGCGTCAGGCCAGAGACGTGCTGGAGCTCTCGGAGTGCCTGCTCCTTCGTCTCCTTCATCTCGTCCTGCAGCTGCTTCAGGTGCGTCTCACGGTCGGCGATGCCCTGCTCGCGGCGCTCCAGCTCGACGAGCTTCGTGTCGATCTCGGCCTCCCGCTGGACGATGCGCTCCTCCACCTTGGCGATCTGGAGCCTCCGGTCCTGCACCTCCGACTCGATCTCGCTGCGGAGCTTGACCGCCTGCTCGCGCGCCTCGATCTGGGCTTCACGGCGGGTCGCCTCGGCCTCGCGCTCCGCGTCCGCGAGCACCGCGCGCCGGCGCTCCTCGGCCGCGCTCAACCGGGACGCGCTCGCTGCGCGCAGCCAGCCCCACATGGCGAGCGCGCCGACCGCGACTCCGACAAGCACCCCGATGACCGTGAGCATGCCCGCTCCTTCGAGTGGGATTCGGTTGGCCGCGGCGGGTGCCGCGGATGCTCACATCCGGTAGTCCGCCTCCACGTTCGGCGGCGTCGATTCGGCGTGCGGGTCGTGCCTAGGCCCGAGCACCCTCCAGAGCGGCACGGCGTCGTGCGTCGAGTGATTCGGTCGAACGAGCGAGGTTCATGGTCGTTTCGTGGTTTCGGAAAGACTCGGTTTGCAGCAGAACTGTGTGTGGAGAACTGTCGGATGAAGCCCACTCATCCTACGCCCCGTCCCCCATCTCCGCAACGAGCGACTCCAGGGAGGATTCGTCGAAGCCCCTGGCGGCGAGCCGGCGCAGGGTCGCCGGCGTGAGACCGTGCCTGGCGACGAGGGACGCGGCGCGGCTCGCCTCCTGCTCGAGAGCGCTCGATGGCCTCGTTCGCGAGTGGTGCGGCTACCCCGTGCCGCTCGAGGTCGTCGGCGATCAGGAGGTTGCCGCAGCCGCGCTCGGCGAGCAGCGCGGCCCGTGCGTGCGCATAGCGTTCGTCGTCGACGAGGCCGGCGCGGGTGAGCGTGTCGACGGTGCGGCGGCGCTCGGCAGGTGCGACGCCGTGGCGCTCGAGCCGCTCGTCGAGCGACGACGCCGTGTGCTCCCTCGCGGCGGAGCGTGCCCGACCGCGACGCGAGCGCCTGCTGGCGGCGCATCTCGTCGCGGAGCGCGCGTGCGCTCGCGCGCCCGAGTGTCCCACCGACGGCGAGCCCGGCGCGGTGAACGGCCTCGAGCGGGACGACGCGCCAGCGCGCGCCGTCCAGCTCGATCTCGACCCGGCCGCGGCCGCTGGCCCGGAGGGCGGTGACGACCGGCTCGCGGGCCGTGACGTGACGGTCAGCCGACCGCAACCCCGTCTTCCACCGGCGCGACCTCGTCCTCCACCGGCGTGACCTCGTCCTCCACCGGCGTGACCTCGTCGCTCGCCGCGGCAGCCCTCCGACTGCGGCAGGAGCCGCGCGGACACGATCTGCCCCTCGGCCGCCTCGAGCTGGATGCGCCCGAGGATCTGCTGCACGAGGTCGGGGTGCTCGCCGAGGAAGGCGGCGGCGTTCTGCCGGCCCTGCCCGAGGCGCTCGTCGCCGAAGCTGAAGTACGAGCCCGACTTCTGCACGACCTTCTTCTCGATGCCGACGTCGAGCACGGTGCCCTCCCAGGGGATGCCCGTGCCGTAGATGATGTCGAACTCGGCCTGCTTGAACGGCGGCGCCACCTTGTTCTTCACGACCTTGACGCGCACGCGGTTGCCGTAGGCCTCCGCGCCGTCCTTGAGCGTCTCGATGCGGCGGATGTCGAGACGCACCGACGCGTAGAACTTCAGCGCGCGACCACCGGGCGTCGTCTCGGGAGAGCCGAACATGACGCCGATCTTCTCCCGCAAGCTGGTTCGTGAACAGGCAGATCGTGTCGGTGCGGTTGAGGGTGCCCGCGAGCTTGCGTAGCGCCTGGCTCATCAGCCGGGCCTGCAGGCCCACGTGGCTGTCCCCCATCTCCCCCTCGATCTCCGCCTTGGGGGTGAGCGCGGCCACCGAGTCGACGGCGACGACGTCGACGGCGCCGGAGCGGACGAGCAGCTCGCAGATCTCGAGCGCCTGCTCGCCCGTGTCGGGCTGCGACACGAGCAGGTCGTCGATGTTGACGCCGATGCGGCGGGCGTACTGCGGGTCCATCGCGTGCTCGGCGTCGATGAAGGCGCAGATGCCGCCGCGGCGCTGTGCCTCGGCGATCACGTGGTAGACGAGGGTCGTCTTGCCCGACGACTCCGGGCCGAACACCTCGACGACGCGGCCGCGGGGCAGCCCGCCGATGCCGAGCGCCATGTCGAGCGAGAGCGAGCCGGTCGAGACGGCGCCCACCGACACCTGCGCCTGGTCGCTCATGCGCATGACCGAGCCCTTGCCGAACTGCCGCTCGATCTGGCCGAGCGCGACGTCGAGCGCTTCCTCGCGTTTCATCCGTCCATCCTCCTCATGGTGCCGCTGTCGTCATGGTGCTGTCGTCATGGTGTCGTTGCCGTCAACCTGCCCTGCGCGTCCTTCCTCGTCCCTCGTCGTACCCTCGCCGGCCGCGTGACCCAGCGGGGCCGTGTGCAGCACCGTGTACCGGGCGCCGGATCGGTGCAGCTCCGACAGGTAAGCAGCCGCGTCGGACGGAACGAACGTTCGTACCGGGGGAAGCGGCGGGTCGAGCCGCGGCCGCACCCGGAAACGGGCGACGGTGACGTGCGGCAGCCACGGCCGGCGCTCTCGCCGGTAGAGGCCGAGCCCTTCCAGCCGACCGTGCAGCGCATCGGCGAGCAGGGTCGCCCGGCCGGTGGGGTCGCCGAGCACGACCATGCCGACAGCCGCGGTCTCTCGCCAGCGGAGCGGCGCGAGCGGGAATGGCCTCGACGGGCCCGGCGGCCGCGTCGAGCGCCTCCACGATCGCGGGAACGTCGCTCTCGGGGCGGCGCCCGAGAAAGGCGAGCGTGACGTGCAGCTGCTCGCGGCCGAGCCGGCGGCAGTCACGGAGCTCCTCGGCGCCCCACGCCTCGAGGGCGTCGAGCACGGGGTCGGGCAGCCGCAGCGCGAGGAAGAGCCGGAGCGATGCATCGCCTCCGACGCTATCCGCCGAGGTCATACGCCTTCGTGCCGACTCTGTGTCAGAAGTGCGCGCACGAGGTGAAGCGCGGCCACGGCCGAGCGGGTGCGGATCCACTCGCGCTCGCCCGGAAGGTCGAAGCTGAGCGCCTTCTCGCCGTGCGGCGCCGGCGGCGTGGAAGTGGACGAGCCCGACCGGCCGCTCGTCGGTGCCGCCCCCGGGACCGGCGACGCCGGTGACGGCGACGGCGACGTCCACGCCGAGCCGCTCGCAGGCCCCGTGCGCCATCGCCCGCGCGGTCTCGGCCGAGACGGCGCCGTGCTCGTCGAGCACGTCCCGGGGAACCCCGAGCTGCTCGGCCTTGACCTCGTTGGCGTACGCGACGATCCCGCCCTCGAACACGTCGCTCGAACCGGGCACCGCCGTCAGTCGCGCGGCCACGAGCCCGCCGGTGCACGACTCGGCCGTGCCGAGCGAGAGGCCGCGCTCGCGGCAGAGCTCCAGCACGATCTCCTGGACCGTGCGCTCGTCCTCCGCGAACAGGTAGCGCTCGAGCGGCTCGCGCAGCCTGCGCTGCGAGCGCGTCGGCTCGCTGCTCGGCTCCCGGCTCCACGATCAGGTCGACGTGGATCTCGAAGTCGCGCGCGCAGATCGTCGCCTCGACGCCGTCGCCGTCGCCCCCCGCGTCGGCGAGCGCCCGCGCGACGGCGGACTCGCTCGCCCCGTAGAAGCGCAGGACGCGCCGCCCGGGCGGGCTCGTGCGGGCGAGCACGCGGCGCAGCGGCTCGGTCTCGAGCGCGCGCGGCCAGAGCCGGCGCAGCTCCCCGGGCGGGCCCGGCAGCACGACGGCGACGCACGTGCCCGTGTCGAGCACGACGCCCGGGAGCCGTGCCCGCGAGGCCGAGCGAGACCGCCCCCTCGGGGAGCGTGGCCTGCTTGACGACTCCGGGAGCGAAATCGGCGTACGGTCGACGAAGGCGCTCGGCGACGGTGCGCGAGACGCGCTCGATCTCCGCTTCGAGCTCCGAGTCGACCAGCATGGCACGTCCGGCCACCCGGGCCACGAGCTCGAGCGTGCGGTCGTCGTGTGTCGGCCCGAGCCCTCCCGAGACGAGGCAGACGTCGGCCTGCATCCCCTCGCGCAGCGCCTCCTCGAGCTCCACCGGGTCGTCGCCGACGATGGTCACGCGCGCCGGCTGCAGCCCCAGCGCGAGGGCCTCGCGGGCGTAGAAGGGGCCGTTCAGGTCCGTGCGCTCGCCGCGCACGAGCTCGCTCCCGGTGACGACGATGGCCGCGCGGGGACGGGTCAAGAGCCGTCGGCGGTGCGCAGCGACACGGTCAGCTCGCCGTCGGCGGGCACGCGCACGCGGTCGCCGTTCACGCGGACGTCGAGATTTGCCGACGATGCGATCGAGAGGAAGAGTTTCGCGCGGGTGAACTGCTTGGACTGGCCACGCTCGAGCGTGCCGCGGTAGAGCGGCTTGCCGGCCCGAGAGCCGACGCGAACCTCCATGTACGACGCGCCGCGTACCGCGCTGACGTCCACGGTGACCTGGCCTCTGGGGGTCGTGGCAGCGCCTACGCCCGCGACCTGGGCGGGAGTGTTGACACCCTGCACCTGCGGCTCGTCGGTGCCGCCGAAGCGCCACGCGGCGATCACGAGCGCGGTGACGAGCGCGATCGCGGCGAGTGCGACGACGACGATGCGGGACTCGCGCTTCTCTCTGCGCGCCCGCGTCTGCGGCACGCGGCGGGTGCGCAGCGGCTGTTCGTCGTCGCCGGCGACGAAGCGCGAGTTGTACTCGTCGACGTAGAGCTGGCCGTCCATGCCGAGCGCGTCCGCGTAGGTGCGGAGGAAGCCCTTGATGTACGTGTGCGCGGGCAGCTGGTCGAACTGCTCCGCCTCGAGCGCGCGCAGGTACTTCGCCCGCACCTTCGTGCGGAACTCCATCTCGTTGAAGTCGAGGCCCTGGCGCGTCCGCGCCTCACGCAGGCTGGAGCCGATCTCGAACACCGGAGGGAGTGTAGACGAGGTCCGCGCGTGCTCGGCCCGTCCCGGCCCAGCCGGCACACCACACGTGCGGCGCGAGGGCGCGGCATGCCGTGCCCTCGCGCCTCCGCGGTCACTCCACCGACTTCAGCAGCGCGTACACGATGAGCGATACGGTCGCGGCCGACGCGATGCACACACCGAGGATCCCGAGCGCCCGTCCCACGCGCGCCGTGCGGCGGCGACCGGCGCGGCCCAGCGTGAGGTCGTCCCTGGCGCGGGCGCGTCGTGCGAGCGCGACGGCGGCGAAGCCGAGTACCAGGGCGACCGGGATCGCGAAGCCCGCGTGCAACAGATCGTAGGAGCCGGAATAGCGCGTGGCGAGGATCGCGGCCGGCATCGTCGCGACCGAGAGCACGCCCAGCACGGAGGCCCAGACTGCCGGGGCGTTGCCGGCGGCGGGACGGTCGCTACTGCTTCTTGTAGGGACGGCCAACAGATGCGGGAGGGATGGAGCGGCCGACCACGCCGGCGACGGCGATCAGCGTGAGCACGTACGGGAGCGCCTGGAACAGCACCGAGGCGGCCTGCGAGTACTCCGGCAGCCGCTGCGCGAGGGCGCTGGAGAAGCCGAACAGCAAGCATGCGGCTGCTGCGGTGAACGGGCGCCAGTTGCCGAAGATGAGCGCGGCGAGGGCGATGAAACCGCGGCCCGCGGTCATGTTCTCGTTGAACGAGTTGACGAACCCGATCGAGAGATAGGCGCCGCCCGCGGCAGCGAGAGCGCCGGAGACGATGACCGCTGTGTACCGGACCAGGTAGACGTTGATGCCCACCGTGTCCGCAGCCCGCGGGTGCTCTCCGCACGAGCGGATGCGGAGCCCGATCGGTGTGCGGAACATGACCACCCACGTCACGAGGACCGTCAGGAGCGCCAGCCAGATCATCAGGTTGAGGTTGCCGAAAATCTCGCCGAAGAACGGCACGTCCTCCAGGAAGGCGAGGTGGACGCTCGGGATGCTCGGCGTGTCGGTCGGCGTGCCCTCGGTGCCGTAGATGTCGATGAAGAGATAGCCCGTGATCCCGAGCGCGAGGAAGTTGATCGCGGTGCCTCCGACGATCTGATCGGCGCGCAGCTGGATCGCGAAGAACGCGTGCACCGAGGCGAGGACGGCGCCGGCGAGGACGCCGATCAGCAGGCCGAGCAGCCAGGAGCCCGTCTTGTCCGCCCCGAGGATGGCGAAGAACGCCCCCGTCAGCATCATCCCCTCCAGCCCGATGTTCACCACTCCGGAGCGCTCGGAGAAGAGCCCTCCGAGCGAGGCGAACATGAGGGGCGTGGCGAAGCGAAGCATCGCGGCGAAGAGCGCCGACCAGACGACGACGCTCTCGAGCTTGTCGACGCCCGAGAGCCCGGCCAGGATCGCCATCGTGATCCCGAACATGCCGGCGACGATCGCGAAGATGCCGTAGCGGATGTCACGCCTCGCGATCGCCACGGCGCCGAGCGTGATGCCGACGGCCGCGATCGCGATCGACGGGCCGAGCGAGCGCACGGTCAGAGGAGGCAGCGCGACCCACGCGGCGAGGAGCCCGAGCAGGATGCCCGCCCACGAGATGGCGCGTGTGCCGTGAGGCAACCGCGCCAGGATGCGCGCGCCGCGGCTCTGCGGTGCCGGCTGCGCGCTCTCGATCTTCGTCTCGGCGCTCATCGCGCCGCCGCCGCCCTCTTGCCGTCAGGGGCCCGCGGTGCGCGGACGCGCCTGAGCTTCCGCAAGATGGTGAGCACGATCACGTCGGCGCCGACGAAGAGCACGACGAGCCCCTGGATCAGAAGCGTCAGGTTCGACGCCAGCTCGGGCTGGAACACCTCGGGGTCGAGGTTGCGCGTGGAGGTGCCGTTGATGAGGGCGCCGAACAGCAGAGCCGAGAGGCCGATGCCGACGGCGGTGTTCCGTCCGAGCAGTGCCACCGCGATGCCTGTGAAGCCGATCGCGGAGGTCTGGATGTCCGTAGTGGAGAGGCGGAACTGCCAGCCGAGGATGTCGAGCGCGCCGGCGAGGCCGGCGAACGAGCCGGAGATCGCCATCGCCAGGAAGTAGTTGCGGCTCACGCTGATGCCGCCGTACCGCGCCGCCTCGGGGCTGAAGCCGACTGCCTTGACGCTGAACCCGAGCGTCGTCCGGTTCAGCACGATCCAGTAGACGACGAGCGCCGCGAGCGCGACGAAGATGCCGATCGACAGGCCCTGCAGCAGCGGGTCGCCCCAGAACACGTGCAGCTTCGCGCTGTCGAAGATGTCGTTCGAGATGGGCACGGACTTCTGGGCGTCGTTCTGGAGCGGGCCGCCGAGCCCGAACAGGAACTGGCCCACCCAGATCGCGATCCAGTTCAGCATGATCGTCGAGATCACCTCGTGGGCGCCGACGGTCGCCTTGAGCAGTCCGGCGATGCCCGCCCATGCTGCCCCGGCCAGGGTCGCGACCACGGTCGCGAGCAGGATGTGCAGGACGGAATTCATCTCGCCGAACGAGGAGCCGACCCAGACGGCGAAGATCGACCCGACCAGGTACTGGCCCTGTCCGCCGATGTTGAACATGCCGCAGCGGAACGCGAACCCGACCGCGATGCCCGTCAGGATCAGGGGCGTCGTGATCAGCAGCGTCTGCTGCAGGTTGAGCTCGGCGAGGAAGCGGGCGTCGCCCTGCACCCACGGCAGCAGGTAGTTGAGCCCGGACCCCTCGAAGATGGCCTTGTAGGTGGTGAGCGGGTTCTTCCCGGTCGTGATCAGCACCACGATGCCGCCGGCGAGGAAGGCGAGCACGGCGGTGAGCACCGGTGCCAGGATGCCCTCGGTCTTCTGCGCGACGGCGTAGCGCTCGACCCAGCTCTGGCGCACCTCGGGGCCGAGGCCCGACGGATCCTCGCCGGGCGGCGTCGTGGGCTCGCTCACGCGGCGTGCTCCTGGCGGCGACCGCCGCCCGTCATCGCGACGCCGAGCTCCTCCTCGGTCGCGTCGGGCGTGAACTCGCCGACGATCGCGCCCTCGTACATGACGAGGATCCGGTCGGAGAGGGAGAGGATCTCCTCGAGCTCGAGCGAGACGAGCAGGATGGCACGGCCCTCGTCACGCTCCTCGATCAGGCGCCGGTGGACGAACTCGATCGCGCCGACGTCGAGGCCCCGCGTCGGCTGCGCGGCGAGGAGCACACGCGGGTTGCGGTCGATCTCGCGCGCGAGGATGACCTTCTGCTGGTTGCCGCCGGAGAGCGCACCTGCCGGCGTCTTGGCGTTGCCGCCGCGCACGTCGAACTCCCGGATCAGCCGGCGTCCGCGGTCGAGCACGGCCCGCGGGAAGAGCCAGCCGTATCTCGAGTCGGGCGGCTCGCGGAAGTCGTGCAGCGAGATGTTCTCGGCGATCGAGAACTCGAGCACGAGGCCGCGACGCTGCCGGTCCTCGGGGATGTGGCCGAGGCCCGCCATGAAGTGCTGATGGGCGGTCGCGTGGGTGACGTCGCGCTCCTCCACGACGACCCTTCCGTTGTGCGGCTTCCGCAGCCCGGTCACGGCGTCGATCATCTCCGTCTGCCCGTTGCCGTCGACGCCGGCGATGCCGACGATCTCCCCGGCCCGGACCTCGAACGAGACGCCCTTCACCTTCTCGATGCCGCGGTCGTCGAAGACGTGGAGGTCCTCGACCTGGAGCAGCGGCTCGGCGGGCTGCGAGGGCCCCTTCTCGACCCTCAGCAGCACCTCCCGACCGACCATCAGCCGCGCCAGCCCTTCCTCCGTCGCGCCCTCGGCGGGCAGCGTCTCGATCAGCTTCCCGCGCCGCAGCACCGAGATCCGGTCCGCGATCTCGAGCACCTCGTTGAGCTTGTGGCTGATGAAGATGATCGACTTGCCCTGGTCCGTCAGGCCCTTCACGATCTCGAACAGCTCCTTCGCCTCCTGCGGCGTCAGCACCGCGGTCGGCTCGTCCAGCACGAGGATGTCGGCGTGGCGGTACAGCGCCTTGAGGATCTCGACGCGCTGCTGCTGGCCGACGCTGATGTCCTGGACGTGGACATGGGGGTCGACCTTGAGGCCGAACTCCTCCGAGATCTCACGCACCCGGCGCTCCGCCGTGGCGACGTCGAGGAGCACGCCGGCGGTGCGCGGCTCGGTCGCGAGGACGATGTTCTCGGCCACCGTCATCACGGGGATGAGCATGAAGTGCTGGTGCACCATGCCGACGCCGTGGTCGATCGCCGAGCGCGGCGAGCCCAGGACGACCTTCGAGCCGCGGATGAGGATCTCCCCCTCGTCCGGGTGGTACAGCCCGTAGAGGCAGTTCATCAGGGTCGACTTGCCGGCGCCGTTCTCGCCGAGCAGCGCGTGCACCTCGCCCTCGCGCAGGTCGATCGAGACGTCGTCGTTCGCGACGATGCCCGGAAACCGCTTCGTGATGTGGCGCAACTCGAGGACGGTCGGACGGGTGGACGCCATGGGCGGAGATTCTATGGTGTTCGGCGGCCCGCGCGTGAAGGTGACCCGCGCCCGGCCCAAAAGCCGGAGGGCGGGCATCTTGCCCGCCCTCCGTTCGAGTCGAACCGGTCCCGGATTACTTGGTCGGGATCTTGATCTTGCCGGCCGCGATCTGCTTCGAGACCGCGTTCAGCTTGGCGATCAGCGCAGCGCGGTTCGGCGCCTTGGTGCTGACGGTGCCGAAGCCGACGCCGCCGTTCTTGACCGTGAAGACGCCGTCGGCACCGCCGACGAACGCGTTGTCCTGCACCTGCTCGATCGTCTTGAAGACGGCCAGGTCCACCTTCTTCGTGGCGCTCGTCAGGATGTGCGTGCCGAGGAACGACTGGTCGTTGTCGACGCCGATGCCCCACTTGCCGTCTTCCTTCGCCGCCTGCAGCGCGCCGAGGCCGCACTGGCCGGCGGCTGCGAAGACGACGTCGGAGCCCTGCGACAGCTGGTTCAGTGCGAGCTCCTTGCACTTCGCCTGGTCGACGAACTCCTCCGAGTAGCCGGAGAGAACCTTGGTGCCGGGCTTTGTCTTCGGCACGCCCGCCAAGTAGCCGGCGCGGAAGGCGACAACAGCCGGAACGGCCTGACCACCGACGAAGCTGACGGTCTTGGTCTTCGTGACCGTTGCCGCGGCGACGCCGGCGAGGTAGCCGGCCTCGTTTTCACGGAAGATCAGCCCGCGAGCGTTCTTCGGCTTGCCCTTCAGCGCAACCCAGGGGAAGTCGATGATCGCGAACTTCGTGTTCGGGAACCGCTTCGCTACGGCCGCGAGCGCGTCGCCCATGAGGAAGCCGTTGCCGATCACGAGGTCGGCGCCCGAGCGTGCAGCAGCCGACAGGTTCGGGATGTAGTCGGCCGCGGACTTCGAGATGTAGATGCGGCCGGTGACGCCGAGCTGCGTCTTGGCGTTGGCGAGGCCCTTCGCGGCGAGGGCGTTGAAGCCCTTGTCGTTGAGGCCGCCGATGTCGGTGACGACCGCGATCTTGATCGTGTCGGCCGACTGCTTCGCCGGCTTGGCCGAGCTGGTCGCCGTCACGGCGAGTGCGATGAGCGCAATGAGCGCTACCAGCACTGTCGCCGTCGTTTTCCTCTGTGACACGTGCCCTCCTTGGAGACGTGATTCTCTTGTTTCGGTATCCGCTTCTAGTGACGTGGTATCCGGCTGATTGTTGGCCGGGCCGACCGCCTTGCCGGAACCCGCGGGAAGACTACAGCCGCGGCTCCGCGCTTTCTACCGGGAATCACCACACTGCGCAGTGGAAACCCGCATTCTTCCTACGACGGCGGCGTCCGGCCGGGCTGCCCTATCCTCCCGGGACGTCAGTCGCGGACGACGACCGAGGCCAGCTGCGACTCCTCGACCAGCACGCGGCGGGGCTTCGAGCCCTCGTAGCCGGAGATGATGCCGCGCCGCTCCAGCATGTCGATCAGGCGGCCGGCGCGCGTGTAGCCGACCCGCAGCCTGCGCTGGATGAGCGAGACGGAGGCGGTCTGCGTCTGCACGACGATCTCGATCGCCTTGTCGAGCAGCGGGTCCTCGTCCGGGTCGAACGCGTCGTCGTCGCCGTCGGCCATCTCGTCCGCATAGCTCTCGGGCGCCTCCAGGAGGCTCTCGTCGAGATCCTGGCCGCGCTGGCGGCGGCACTGCTCCACGATCATCGCCACCTCCTCCTCGGAGACGTACGCCCCCTGCACGCGCTGCATGCGCGAGGTGCCGAGCGGCTTGAAGAGCATGTCTCCCTGGCCGAGGAGGCTCTCGGCGCCCGGAGGTGTCGAGGATGACGCGCGAGTCCGTCTGGCTGGAGACCGCGAAGGCGATGCGCGACGGCACGTTCGCCTTGATCATGCCGGTGATGACGTCGACGGACGGACGCTGCGTGGCGAGCACGAGATGGATGCCGACCGCGCGGGACTTCTGGGCGAGGCGGATGATCGCGTCCTCGACCGCCTGCGGCGACACCATCATCAGGTCGGCGAGCTCGTCGATGACGACGAGCAGGTACGGCAGCGGGTCCTCCCCGCGCGCCTTGAAGGCACGGTTCGCCTCGGGCAGGTTGCGTGCCCGGATGATCGAGAGCCGCTCGTAGCGCCGCTCCATCTCGGCCACGACGTTCTGCAGCACCGCCGAGGCCTCCTTGGGGTTGGAGACGACCGGGGTGAGCAGGTGCGGGATGGACTCGTAGTAGTTCAGCTCGATCCGCTTCGGGTCGATCAGGATCAGGCGCACCTCGTCGGGCGTGGAGCGGAGCAGGATCGACGTGAGCAGCGTGTTGATGCACCCCGACTTGCCGGCGCCGGTGGTGCCGGCGATGAGCAGGTGCGGCATGCGCGCCAGGTCGGTCCACACGGCGTTGCCGGAGATGTCCTTGCCGAGCCAGACGGACAGCGGGCTCGCCTGCCCCGGCATGTCGCCGAAGATGTCGCCGAGGGTGACGAGCTTGGGCGAGAGGTTCGGTACCTCCACTCCGACCGCCTGCTTGCCGGGGATCGGCGCCAGGATGCGGATCTCGGTGGTGGCGAGCGCGTAGGAGAGGTCGTCCTTGAGGCCCGCCACCTTGGAGACCTTCGTGCCCGGTGCGAGCTGCAGCTCGTAGCGGACGACCCGCGGGCCGGCGATCTGCCCGACGATGGTCGCGTCCACGCCGAAGTGGGCGAGCGTCTCGACGAGCAGCTTCGCGGTGCGGGCGCTCGCCTCGCCGCTGTCGCTCTTCACGGCCGGAGACGGCTTCAGGAGCGTGCGCTCGGGCAGCTTGTACTCGCTGTGAGAAGGCGTGTCGAAGACGATCTCGTCCTCGGCCGTGACGTCCTCGGTGCTGTCCTCGTGGAGCACGAGAGCGGGAGGCTCGGCCGACGCGGCTGCCGGGGCGACGACATCGGGGTAGCTCTCGACGGCGTCGACGAGCGGGCGCTGCATGTGCGAGGCGGGCGGCTGCGTCCTCGAGGGAGTGGGTGCGCGATGCCCGCTCCGGAAGCTCGAGCCCGTCCAGGGAGCGCCGCGCAGCGGTGCCGGCGCGGCGCACGGCGTGCCCGGAGCCGCGCAGCAGGGCGCCGGCGGACGCCCCGGAGAGGAGCAGCATGCCGGCCAGGAGCAGAGCGGCGCCGACGATGACCGCGCCGGTCTCCCCCACGACCCTGGCGAGGCCGCCGCCGAGGAGCGAGCCGACGGCGCCGCCCTGGTCGCGTCCGAGCGCGATCATCAGCCCGATGCCGGCGACCACGAGGCCGGTGCGGAACGGCTTGAAGTCGACGAGCGCGCTGCGGACGAGCATCAACCCGCCCACGCCGATGAGCACGAGCGGCAGCACGTAGGCGGCGCTGCCGACCGCGTCCTGCAGCCACTCCGAGATCTTCGGGCCGACGACGCCCCCGTCCCAGCCGAGCCAGAGCACGGTCGCGAGGAAGAGGCCGACCGCGGCCATCCCGAGCCCCCACAGCTCGGGATGGTGGTGCGATCGGGTCTTCTTCGCCGTCCGCTTCCTGACGCGGGACGGCGTGCGCGGCCGCAGGGGCCGCTTGGAGGTCTTCTTCCGGGTCGCCGGCATGGACTTGCTGCTTCTGCGGCGACGAGCGTCTTCCTCCGCTCGTGCCGCAACGGAGGGTCAGGGTCGCGCGTCGAGCCGGGCCAGCCGGAGCCCGCCGGTGGAAATGCCCGGGCCGACGGCGCGGAAGGCAGGCACCATCTCGCTCGTCACCAGCCCGGCCTCGTCGGTGAGTCTCGTCGATCACGTCGCCACCAGTGTCGGCCTCCTCCGGGCGGTCGACGACGGTGACCACGATCGGCACCTGGCGGCGAAGCGCCAGGAGCCGGTCGCCGTGTGGGGCGTGGTCGCCCGAGTAGCCCCAGATGCCGCGCAGGGCCGTAGCGCCGGCAGCGCCCTCGAGGCGAAGCCGGTGGATCGAGCTCGACGTAGAGCGGGTGCCGCCCGTGGCGCGCCTGCTCGCTCGCGTAGACCATCAGCTTCTGCCAGATTCCGAGGCCGCTGGGGTCGGTCGACGGCGGCCGGTCAGGGCTCCCTGACCGTCGCCCGTCGCGCTTGCAGACGCGGACGCGCTCGAGCGTGAACAGCGGGCCGATCGAGGCCGGTCGCAGCTCGGCGAGGGCGCGCGATCGCGCCGTCGCGGCTCCGACCGAGACCACCGTCAGCGGCACGTCGGCGTTCCGCGAGAAAAACCGAGCCCGCTGGCGCTCGCCGTGGATGCAGTGCCCGTCGACGCCGAGGACGACCGTGGCGCCCGCGACGCCGTGGCGGCGCAGCGTGTCGACCGTCCGCCGAAGGGCCGGTCGCCCCTCCACCGCTCCCGCCTCCGAGCAGGAGCGTCGCCTTCGCCTCCTCTCCGGGCTCGGCCGCGGACCGTCGCCAGCGCGGCCGGGTCGACGGCAGCCGCGCCCGCTCGAGCGTCACGAGACCGCCGTCGACGAGCTCCTCGACCGTGGGCAGCAGCCGCTCGATCCTCTCGCGGCTGTCGATCGCGACCGCGACGAGCGGCAGGTCCTCCGACAGCGTCAGCAGGCGCTGGGTGTGCAGCTGATGCTTGATCCCGAAGCCCTCCGTCGCGCGCACGAGCACGGCGGACCTGCACCCCGTGCCGCTCGAGCGCATCGAGCAGGAGGTCCGAAGACGAGCCGGCCTCCGGCCCGGTCACGCTCCCCGAAGTACACCGTCAGCTTCAGGTGGTCGGCGGTCACAGCGACGCCCCGATCGCCCACCCGAGCCCGGCTGCCGCGAGCCCGAGTGCGACGCTGCCGACGATGTTCGCGACGCCGAGCCCGTATTCGCCGTCCTCGGCGAGGCGCTCCGTCTCCAGCATCCAGGTCGAGAACGTCGTGAACGACCCGAGGGCGGCGACGCCGGCGAGCAGCAGACCGTCGCCTCCGACACCGAGCCCGGTCAGCAGCCCGAGCGCGAAGGAGCCGAGCGCCGTTGACGACCAGCGTCCCGAACGGGAACTCGGTGTCGAGCCGTCCCTGCACGAAGCCGTCGAGCTCGAAGCGGAGCACGGCACCGACGCCGCCGAGCAAGGCCACCCCGGTCCACACGAGGACGCCCGTCATCGCAACGTCTCCCGGCGCACGAGGGCCGTGATCACATGGACGACGGCGAGACCCGCGACGATGCTCGTGGCCAGGTACGAGACGCCCAGCGTGACGTGGCCGTTGCGGACAAGGTCGATCGTCTCGAGCTGCAGCGTCGAGAACGTCGTCAACGCGCCGCAGAGGCCCGTCCCGAGGAACGGCCGCGGATAGGTCGACGGCGGCAGGCGCTCCTGCAGGCGAGTCGCGAAGTACGCGAGCAGCGCCGTGCCGACGACGTTTGCGACGAACGTGGCCCAGGGCCAGCCGTGCCCCGACGCCGGTATCGCCCGCTCCAGTGCAGCCCTCCCCAGGCCGCCGGCGGCGCCGCCCACGAAGACGGCGAGCAGCAGCCGCTGCCTCACCCCGTCACGCGCGCGGCCTGTCGCGCGGGCAGGGAGGGCGGTCGGGGTGTCCATGCAGTGGGACGACAGCGGGTGCGAAGGGCCGGTCCCCGGAACCGTCAGCCCGCGGCTCGCGCCCTCGCCTCGTCGATGATCCGCTCGGCCTCGGCACGGTTGCCGTATCCGCGCGTCTCCGTCTTCTTCTCCTCCAGGTCCTTGTAGACCTGGAAGAAGTGCTCGATCTCGTCCCGGAACTCGGGCGCGATGTCGTGCACATCGTGGACGCGCATGAAGGCGGTGTCCTTGAGGGGAACGCAGATGATCTTCTCGTCAGGGCCCTTCTCGTCGGTCATGTAGAAGACGCCGACCACGCGCACGCGGATCCGGCAGCCGGGAAAGGTCGGCTCGCCCACGAGGCAGAGCGCGTCGAGCGGGTCACCGTCCTCGCCCAGCGTTCCCTCGATGAACCCGTAGTCGGCCGGATAGGTCATCGAGGTGAACAGGCGCCTGTCGAGCACGATGTGCCCGAGCTCGGGGTCGAGCTCGTACTTGTTCCGCGAGCCGGACGGCACCTCCACGAAGACGACGACGTCGGACATCGGCCTACCCGAGCCTCCCGATGCGTTCCACGAGCAGCTCGAAGAAGCCGATCCGCGTCGAGGTCGACGCCCACGTGCGCGTTCTGCGGCCGGCCGGTGCGGTTCCAGAGGTCGACGACCGTGCGGCCGCGGCAGAGCTCCGACTCGCAGCTCGATCTCGACGTTGCGCGTCGACCGTCGTGCACGAGGCCTCGGCCAGAGCACGTGCGCGACCGCGACCGCGTCGTGGATCGGAGCCCCGTCCCACCCGTACGTCTCCTGGTGGTACACGGAGAAGAAGTCGACGAGGTCGGCGACGAAGGCGCCGACGGTGCCCGTCGTACGCAGCCGCTCCTGCACCGCGGGGCTCGTCACGGCGCCGGTGCGTCACGTCGAGGCCGATCATCGTCACGTCGAGCCCCGAGCCGAAGACCCGTGCGGCGGCCTCGGGGTCGGCCCAGATGTTGAACTCGGCCGCCGGGGTCATGTTCCCCTCGGCGATCGCGCCGCCCATCAGCACGATCCGCTCGATGTTCTCGCCGCCGATGCGGTCGAGCAGGAGCGCGACGTTCGTGAGCGGGCCGGTCGGCACGAGCGTGACCGGATGAGGGCTCGCCGACGATGCGCTCGACCATGAAGTCGACCGCGTGCTGGGCGACGGGCGCCGCCCGCGGCGGCGGCAGCGTGGGCCCGTCGAGCCCGCTCTCGCCGTGGACGTGCGCGGCGACCGTGAGCTCGCGCTCGAGCGGACGGTCGGCCCCGGCGGCGACGGGGACGTCGCGCCGGTCGACGAGGTCGAGCACCCGCAGCGCGTTCGCCGTCGTCTTCTCGAGCGTCTGGTTCCCGTAGACCGTGGTGACGCCGAGCACCTCCAGCTCGGGGCTCGCGAGCGCGAGCAGCAGGGCGATCGCGTCGTCGTGCCCCGGGTCGCAGTCGAGGATGACGGGGATCCGCTCGCCGGTCATGCCCCCAGTATCGCGTCGACCTCGGCTGCCGTCGGCAGGGACGGCTGGGCACCGGGCGCGACGCGGCGAGCGCGCCGGCCGCGCACGCGCGGCGGAGCGCCTCCTCGCGGTCGCGGCCCTCGAGCAGCGAGACCAGCAGGCATGCCGTGAACGCGTCCCCGGCGGCCGTGCCGTCGACGGCCTCGACCGCCGGAGGCGTCGCGCGGGCCACCTCCTCGCCGTCCTCGAGCAGCACCGCCCCTTCGGCGCCGAGCGTGAGCGCCACGAGCCCGTCCCGGCGCACGAGCGTCTCGAGCTCGTAGCGGTTGACGACGGCGAGATCGGCGTCGACCGCGATCGGACGGGCGGGCGCGGCGTTGAGGCAGAAGATCCCCGACGCCTGCTCCCACGCGGAGACGACGGCGTGCGTCCGGGATCTCGAGCTGGCAGAGGACGGCGTCGGCGGGCGGCACCTCGACGTCGGCGAGCGTGTCGTTCGCTCCGGGGGCGACGGTGATCGTCGTCTCCCCCGCCGCGTCGACCGTGATCAGGGCGACGCCGGTCGGCCGGTCGGACTCTGCAGCCGAAGCTCGACGCCGGCCTCGCGCAGGCCGGCCAGCGCCTCGTCGGCGAACGTGTCGCGCCCGACGGCGCCGATCATCGTCACCTCGGCGCCGAGCCGCGCGCAGGCGACCGCCTGGTTCGCGCCCTTGCCACCCGGGACGCGGTCGAAGACCGCGCCTGCGTCACCGTCTCGCCCGGCCGCGGCAGGCGCTGGCGAGCGCGCCACGAGGTCGAGGTTGATCGAACCGACGACGACGATGCGGGGTCCTGCCACCTGCGCAGCCTAGAGGCTTGGTGCCCGTGGGGGCTGGAGGTGTCGGCAGCGAGCGCGCGCAGGTCGTCCACGGTCGACCCGAGCAGCGTGTCGCGCAGGTCGAACAGGCCCGCCCACAGCGACGAGCGGTCGAGCTCCATGTCGAGACGCGCCGAGTCCGCGAGACCCTCGAGCGCGCGCACGAGCACGGCGAGCTCGAGATAGACCGAGGCGACGCGGTGCGGGCAGGCGTGCACGCCCGCGCGGTCGAGCACGGGCCGCCACTCGACGAGCTCGCCGGCACCCGGGCCGAGGTACCACGAGCGGCCCTCGGCGCGCTCCGGCTCGAGCTCGAGCAGGTAGCGGGAGAGCGGCCCCTCCAGGCCGGCGATCGCCGTCTCCACCCTGTCCGCGGCGTGACGCAGCGCGGCCTCGCGCTGCCCCGCCGTCGCCGGCTGGGCGTCGCCACGGTTCCAGCGCTCGAGCAGGCGGCAGAACGCGAGCGCGGACGCCTCGCACGCCCGCAGCTGTGCGGTGAGCCGGCGCGCGGTGAGGTCGGTCGCCGCGTGCGCCCGCAGCACCTCCGGCCAGCCGGCCGTCGTCGAGGCTTCGGAGTGGCTCATGTGAACATCATCGGCCGCGCGGGCGAGGATGTCGAGACAGGGCACCGGCGACGCGCTCGGGGCCGCGGGCCTCAGACCTCGACGACCACCGGCAGGATCATGGGGCGGCGCCGCGTGCGGTCGTAGACGAGCTGCCCGATCGCGTCGTGCATGTGCTCCTGCAGCAGCTTGATCTCGGTGATCCCGCCTGCCGCCAGCTCGAGCGCCACCCGATCGGCCTCCTCGCGGAGGTCGTCGAGCAGCTCCTCGTCCTCGGCGAACCCCCTGGCGATCAGCTCCGGCGGGGCGATCTCGCCGCCGTCGGACAGCGCGAGCGTCGTGACCACGATCAGCACGCCGTCCTCGGAGAGCCTGCGGCGGTCGCGCAGCGCGACGTCCTGCGACGTCGCCGACGCCGAGCCCGTCCACGAAGGTGACCCCCGCCTCGATGCGGTCGACGATGCCGACGCCGCGGGGAGTCAGCTCGACGACCGAGCCGTTCTCGGCGATCACGATCCCGTCGGCTGGAATACCGGCGTCCCGTCCGAGCCGTGCGTGCGCGGCGAGCATGCGGTACTCGCCGTGAATCGGCATCAGCGCCTTCGGCCGCACGAGCGAGAGCAGCGTCCGCATCTCCTCCGAGCAGGCGTGGCCCGAGACGTGGACGAGGGCGATCTCCTCGTGCAGCACCTCCGCCCCGGCCTGCGCCAGCCGGTTGATCGAGTCGTGGACGCGCAGCTCGTTCCCGGGCACCGGCTTGGCAGAGATGATGACCGTGTCGCCTCGCTCCACGCTCACGTTCTGGTGGTCGCCGTACGCGATCCGCGTGAGCGCCGACATCGGCTCGCCCTGACTGCCCGTGCAGAGCACCACCACCTTGTCCGGCGGCAGCTCCATCGCCTCCCGCGGCGACACGAGCGCGTCTTCGGGCAGGTCGACGTAGCCAAGGTTGCGCGCAATGTTCATGTTCTTCCGGAGCGATCGGCCGACGAGCGCGACCTTGCGGCCGTTCGCGATGGCGACCTCGGCCGCCTGCTGCATCCGGTGGATGTTGGAAGCGAACGACGCGACCAGGATACGCCCCGAGCGGGTCGGGAAGATCTGGCGGAACGCCTCGCCGACCAGCCGCTCCGAGCCGGTCATCCCCGGCCGCTCCGCGTTGGTCGAGTCGCCGAGCATTAGGTCGATGCCGCGGGTGCCGAGCTCGGCGAGCTTCCCGACGTCCGTCTTCAGCCCGTCGACCGGCGTGTGGTCGAGCTTCCAGTCGCCCGTGTGGAGGACGCGCCCCGCGGGGGTCTCGAGCAGGATCGCCATGCAGTCCGGGATGGAGTGCGCCATGCGGACGAACTCGAGGCGGAACGGCCCGATCTGCATGCCGTCGCCTTCCGGCTGAGCCTCTCGCAGCGCAGTCGAGGCGCCGAGGCCGTGCTCGTCGAGCTTCGACTTGATCATCCCCAGCGTGAGGCGGGTGGCGATCACCTCCCCCACCTCGATCTCGCGCAGCACGTACGGCAGCGCGCCCACGTGGTCCTCGTGCCCGTGGGTGAGGACGATCGCCCGCAGCGGCCGGTCCTCGAGATACGAGAAGTCGGGCAGGACGAGGTCGACGCCGAGGTGCTCGTCCCGTGGGAACGCGAGGCCGGCGTCGACGAGCAGCCGCTCGCCGCCGAACTCGTAGAGGGTCATGTTCTTGCCGACCTCGCCGAGCCCGCCGAGCGGGATGATGCGGAGTGCGTCACTCATCGCGTCGCAGTGTACGGGCGCGGCCCGTCGGCGGTCCGGGCTCCTGGTCTCGCCGCCGACGAGCGTGTCTCCGGGCCACGCTCCCTGCTGCCCGCGGGCGGACGGCCTGGAGGCGGATGCTCAGACAGCAGCGGCCTGCAGCAGGCCGAGGCGCTCGAGGCAGTCGCGTACGGCGGCCGTCTCCTCCGACGACGCCTCGACGAGGGGCAGGCGCAGCCCGCCCACGTCGTGTCCGAGCAGGTTGAGCGCGCACTTGATCGCGATCGGGTTGGTCTGTACCCGCAGGAGATCGATGGCGGGCCGCAGCTCCTCGTCGAGCGAACGTGCGCCCTCCACGTCGCCGCTGCGGTAACGGCGGATCATCTCCTTCACCTGCGGCCCGACGACGTGGGTGTGCACGCAGATCCCGCCCACCCCGCCCACCTCGAGGAACGGGAAGATGAGGTCGTCGTCGCCCGCGTACAGGTCGAGCCCGCACGCGACGACGGTGCGGGCGGCGTCGAGGGACGGCTTCGCCTGCTTGACCGCGCGCACGTTGTCGATCCTCGCGAGCGCCTCGATCGTGGCGGGCTCGACGTCGACCACTACGCGGGCGGGGATGTCGTAGAAGACGATCGGCCGGTCGGTCGCGGCCGCGACGGCGTCGACGTGCGCGACGATGCCGCGTTGCGGCGGCTTGTTGTAGTACGGCGTCACGACCAGGAAGCCGTCGACACCGATCTCGTGCGCGCGCTCGGTCACGTGGATCGAGTGCGCGGTGTCGTTGGTGCCCGACCCGGCCACCACGGTGTGCTTGCCGCCGAGCTCGTCGACGGCCGCCTCGAACAGCGCGAAGCGCTCGTCGTCGGCCAGCGTCGGCGCCTCGCCCGTGGTGCCGGTGACGACGACCCCGTCCGAGCCGTTCTCGACGAGGTACCGGCAGAGAGCCCGGAAGCGCTCCAGGTCGACGGATCCGTCGGCCCGGAACGGCGTCACGATCGCTGTCAGAACCTCACCGAGCACCCGCCGATCATACCCTGGCCGGCGCCTCTCACCCCGTCGTTCGCCGTGCGATCATTGGGTCGAACACCAACCTGAGGGAGGCGAGACATGCTCAAGGAGTTCAAGGACTTCCTCATGAAGGGGAACATCCTCGACCTGGCAGTCGCGTTCGTGATGGGTGTCGCGTTCGCCGCCGTCGTGAACTCGCTCGTGAAGGACCTGATCATGCCGATCATCGCGATGATCATCGGCAAGCCGGACTTCAATGACCTGACGTTCACGATCAACGACGCCGTGTTCCGCTACGGGTCGTTCCTCACGCAGGTGATCACGTTCACCGCGATCGCGGCCGCCGTCTTCTTCTTCGTCGTGAAGCCGCTTCAGATGGTGATGGAGAAGGCCAGGAAGCAGGAGGAAGCAGGCATCTCGGACGAGGAGCGGCGCCACCAGGAGCTGCTCGCGGCTCTGCGCAGCCGCAACTAGCCAAGAAACGACAGCAAGAGGGTGTCTCCCCTGCCGTTCGGGAGACGCCCTCTTTCCGTTTCTGCTCGCCTCGGGAACTCCCCCGTGTTACGCGACCGCGATCCCGAGGGCTTCCGCCGCCTCCGCGAAGACGCGACGTAGGCCCTCGTCGAGGAAGACGAAGCGGACGCGCTCCACGACGGGGCTCGCCTCGAGGGCGCCGGCGACGGCGCCGATGGCTTCCGGCGCGGCGAGCTCGGGCGGATAGCCGTAGATGCCGCACGAGATGGCCGGAAACGAGATCGACGTGCAGCCGAGCTCGGCGGCGATCTCGACAGAGCGCCGGTAGGCCGAGGCGAGCTGCGCGGGCTCCCCGTGCTCGCCCCCTCGCCACACCGGCCCGACCGCGTGGATCACGTACCGGGCCGGCAGCCGGCCGGCGGTCGTCGCCTTCGCGTCACCCGTGGCGCATCTCCCGAGCGCCGCACACTCCTTCGCGATCTCGGGCCCGCCCGCGCGGTGCAGGGCGCCGCTTGCGCCTCCCCCGGGCAACAGCTCGGCGTTGGCCGGAAGGACGACGGCGTCGACCGGCTCGCGTGGTCAGGTCGCCGACGACGAGCTCGATCACAGGATTGCGTCGAGACCGACCGTGAGCCCGGGCGGCAGCCCGCGAATCCGCTCCAGCGCCAGCAGCACCCCGGGCACGAACGCCTCGCGGGACGTCGTGTCGTGGCGGATCGTGAGCGTCTCTCCGCGCCCGCCGAGGATCACCTCCTGATGCGCCACGAGCCCGGGCAGCCGTACGGAGTGGATGGGCACGTCGCCTCCCATGGCGGCCGCCGTCGCCTTCGCGGTGCCCGAAGGCGCATCGACCTTCGTGTCGGCGTGCAGCTCGATGATCTCCGCACGCGGCAGCGACCGCGCGGCTTCGGCCGCGAACCGCATCATCAGGACGGCGCCGAGCGCGAAGTTCGGTGCCACGAAGCATGCGACGCCACGCTCGCGCGCGAGTGCGTCGAGCTGCGCCAGGCCCTCGTCGGTCAGGCCGGTCGTCCCGATCACGCAGGGAACGCCCGCCGACAGGGCGGCCGTTGCGTTCCCCAGCACCGAGGCAGGGGCGGTGAAGTCCACGGCAACGTCGTGCCCGGCGGCGGTGACGGGATCGCCGGCCTCGATGCCGGTGACCGCGTGGCCGGCCGCCCGCAGCGCGGGGGCCAGCACCGTGCCGACCTTGCCGTCTCGGCCGAACAGCAGGATCTTCATGCGGCCCGCTCCGCGATGGTGGGATTGAGGACCTCCACGGCGGCGCGGAAGCGCTGCTCGCTCGGGCCGATGCCGGCGGCGGAGAGCCTCTCCGGCGTGAACACGGCCCGCGCGAGCTCGGCGACCTCGTCGAGGGTCACAGCGGAGATGCGGCGCTCGGTCTCCTCGATGGAGACGATCTCCATGCCGGTGACGATCGCCTTGCCGAGCCTGTTCATGCGCGCCGACGTCGACTCGAGCGACAGCAGCATGCGGCCCTTCATGTTCTCCTTCGCCCGTTCGAGCTCCCCGGGGCGGATGTTGCCGGCACCGACGTCCCGCAGCTCCGCGGCGATGACCTCGAGGCATTCACGCAGGTTCTCCTCCCGGGTGCCGACGTAGAGGCCCACCTGCCCGGCATCGACGTACTGCGAGCCGTACGTGTACACGGAGTAGGCCATCCCGCGCTTCTCGCGGATCTCCTGGAACAGCCGGGACGAGGCCGAGCCGCCGAGGATGGCGTCGAGGAGGGCTGCGGCATAGCGGCGCGGGTCGTCGCGACGCAGCCCGGGGCCCGCGAAGCAGACGTGATACTGCTCGGTGTCCTTCGTGAGGAAGCGCAGGTCGGGCCGAGGCGCCCGGCCGGCTGTCTTGCGCGCACGGGCGAGCGTGCCCGGTACGGCGCCGCGGCGCTCCTCGAGCGCCCGCACGATGCTGTCGTGGTCGACGTGGCCGGCGGCCGCGAGCACGACGTTCTCGCTCCTGTACGCGCTCCCGTGGTAGCCGAGCAGCGACCGCCGCGAGATGGACGAGATCACCTCGGCGCGCCCGATCACGGGGCGACCGAGCGGATGGTTGCCGAACACCGCCTCGGCGGCCAGGTCGTGCACGAGCTCGTGCGGGTTGTCCTCGACCATCGCGATCTCCTCGAGCACCACTTCGCGCTCCGAGTCGATGTCGCAGAACACCGGTGCGAAGACCATGTCGACCATCACGTCGAGGGCGACGTCGACGTGGTCGTCCGGCACGCGCGTGTACACCACCGTCGTCTCGCGCGAGGTGGCCGCGTTGAGCTCGCCGCCCATCGTGTCGAACAGCTCCGCGATCTGCACCGCGTCGTACCGCTCCGTGCCCTTGAACAGCAGATGCTCGATGAAGTGGGAGACGCCGGCCTTCGCGTGTGTCTCGTCGCGCGAGCCGGCGCCGATCCAGAGCCCGAGCGCAGCCGAGCGCACGCCCTCGATGCGCTCGCTGACGATGCGCTCCCCTGTCGGAAGCGTGGTGAGCCGGTGCTTCTCCATCGCGTCGATGGTATCGACGCCGCAGGCGCCCCGAGAGCCGCCCCGCGCTGCGGGGCGGCTCTCGAGCGGTCTCCTTCGACGCGAGAGGGCGGGGTCTCCCCCGCCCTCCCGTGCTGCCGGTGCGTCGGTCGTCAGTCGCGGCGCGGGCCGCGGTCACGGCCGCGGTCACGACCGCCGCTGCGGGGCCGCTCTTCGCGCGGCTCGCGGGGCGGCGCGTTCTTCGCCCGCTCGATGAGCTCCTCGGGCTGCACGAGCCTGTCGTCCTCGTGCTTGGCGACGAGCTTGAGGCCGATGCGGCCACGCTCCTTGTCGACCTCCTGCACGAGCACGTCGAGCACGTCGCCGCGGGTGATCACGTCCTCGATGTGTGCGACGCGGCCCGGGCCCACGTTGGAGACGTGCAGCAGGCCGTCGGTGCCCTTCTTGAGCTCGACGAAGGCACCGAACTCGGTCGTCTTCACGACCTTGCCGGTGTACGTGTCGCCGACCTCCGGAGACTTCGTGAGCGCGTTGATGGCCGAGATGGCGGCGTCCGCGTTCGTCCCCTCGGTTGCGTACACGAGGATGGTGCCGTCCTCGCCGATGTCGATTTGCACGTCGTAGTCGGCTTCGAGCCCGCGGATCGTCTCGCCGCCCTTGCCGATCACCATGCCGATGAACTCCGGGTTGATCTGGATGCTCGAGATCCGCGGAGCGTGGTCGGCGAGCTGCTCGCGCGGCTCGGAGATCGCCTCCGCCATCCGGCCCAGGATGAACACGCGCGCCCGCTTCGCCTGCTCGAGCGCGTTGCTCATGATCTCCTGGGTCACGCCGGTGATCTTGATGTCCATCTGCAGGGCGGTGATGCCCTCCGCCGTGCCGGCCACCTTGAAGTCCATGTCACCGAGATGGTCCTCGGCGCCCTGGATGTCGGTGAGGATGACGTAGTCGTCGCCCTCCTTGACGAGGCCCATCGCGATGCCCGACACGGGCGCCGCGATCGGCACGCCGGCGTCCATCAGCGACAGCGTCGAGCCGCACACCGAGCCCATCGACGAGGAGCCGTTCGACTCGAGCGTCTCGGAGACGAGACGGATCGTGTAGGGGAACTCCTCAGGCCCCGGGATGACGGCCTCGAGCGCCCTCTGCGCCAGCGCCCCGTGACCGATGTCGCGCCGCTTCGGGCCGCGCATGAAGCCCGTCTCCCCGACCGAGTAGGGCGGGAAGTTGTAGTGGTGCATGTACCGGCGATCCTGCTCCAGCGAGAGATCGTCGATGCGCTGGCCCTCCTTGGCGGTGCCGAGGGTGCAGAGCGTCATGATCTGCGTCTGGCCGCGCGTGAACAGCGCGGAGCCGTGCGTGCGCGGCGAGACCGTGACGTCGCAGTCGATCGGGCGGATCTCCTCGGTGCCACGGCCGTCCGGCCGCCGCTTCTCGACGGCGATCTTCTTCCGGACGAGATCCTTGTACACCGCTTCGGCCGCCTTCTTCACGTACTGCTTCGTGAGCGCGTCCTTCTGGGGCGCCTCGCCCTCGCCGGCCGGGGCGCCGACCGGGAACGGCAGCCGGACATCCTCGAGGATGCGGTCGAAGAGGATGCCGCGCTTGCGCGACTTCAGCTCCTTCGAGTCCTGCTCGGCGTCCGTGAGCACGCGGAGCTCGCCTTCGAACTGCTCGCGCACGGGGCCTTCGACGGCGACGAGCCGCTGCTTCTCGAGGATGCTCGTGAGGCCGGACTTGACCTGCATCTCCTTGACCATGTCGTCCTCGGTGGAGTCCATGGTGATGTCCGGGCACAGCTCGCCGATGAGCTCGTCGACGATCGTGCCGGCCTCGCGCAGGCCCTGCTCCTGGATGCGGCGCCAGATGGCGTCGCCGTGTGCTGCCTCGAGGTCGGCCGTGAGGTCGGCGTCGAGCCACTTGGGCTTGCCGACCTGGGCCCGCAGTTCCTCGATCGCCTCGCAGATGCGGCGGATCTCGGCGTGCGCGAGCTCGAAGGCAGCCAGCATCGTGTCCTCGTCGACCTGGTCGGCGCCCGCCTCGATCATGGTGAGGCCGTCGCGGGTGCCGACGACGATCAGGTCGAGATCGGACTCCTCGTCCTGCTGCACCAGGTCGGGGTTGAGCACGAGCTGCCCGTCGATGCGCCCGACGCGCACTGCGCCCACCGGGCCGAGGAACGGCAGCGGCGAGATCGCGAGCGCCGCGGAGGCACCGTTGATGCAGAGGATGTCGTGCGGGTTGACCATGTCCGCCGACAGGACGGTGCAGATCACCTGCACCTCGTTCTTGAAGCCCTTGGGCCAGAGCGGCCGGATGGGGCGGTCGATCATGCGCGCGGTCAGCGTCGCGCGCTCCGTGGCGCGGCCTTCGCGCTTGAAGAAGCCGCCGGGGATCTTCCCGGCCGCGTACATCCGCTCCTCCACGTCGACGGTCAGCGGGAAGAAGTCCGCGTCGGGGCGGGCCTCCTGCCGGCCCACGGCCGTCGCGAGGATCATCGTGTCGCCGCTTCTGACGAGGACAGCGCCGTCAGCCTGCTTGGCGAGCCTGCCGGTCTCGAACGTGATCTCATGACCACCGATCTCGACCGACACCGTGGCTTGACGCCCGGTGGCGATGCTCATATGTCTGTTCCCTTCACTCTTCCGTGCGTTGTGGAAGGTGGAGGTTTGAGCCAGCCTCGCTCGCGACGCGGCACTCCGCCGCTGCGCTCCGGGGCTCGATCAAACGTCCACCTCCCCTATCGGGCCGTCGCGCCTAGCGGCGCAGGCCCAGCTCCTTGATGAGAGCGCGGTAGCCCTCGAGGTCGTGCTTCTGCATGTACACGAGGAACCGCCGCCGGCGGCCGACGAGCTTCAGCAGCCCGAGCCGCGAGTAGTGGTCCTTCGGGTGGGTGCGCAGGTGCTCGGTGAGATCGTTGATGCGTTTTGTCAGCATCGCGACCTGGACCTCGGTCGAGCCCGTGTCGGTGGCGTTCCGGCCGTGTTTGTCGATCAGCTCCTGCTTGACTTCCTTGGTGAGGGCCATGTCTCCTCCTCGTTATCGACAATCGCCGCAGTCCCCGCGCGGCGTGAAGGAAGACACGGCCGGCCGAGAGAGCGGTCAGCCGGAAGGCTAGCAGCCATGCGGCCTGCCGCCGCCGGAATCGTCCTCCGGCAGCGATCGTCTAGGCTCGGCTCGTGCGCACCTCCGTGCTCTTCGGCCGGCCGCGGGCGACGTGAAGGTCGTCGTCCTCGACGACTACCAGGGTGCGGTCTCGCGCCTCTCCTGCCTTTCGCTGCTCGACGGGCACGAGGTGACGATCCTCGGCGGCCCTGGACGGCCGCCCGACGAGATCGAGCGCGTGCTGGGCGAGGCGGAAGCGCTCGTGCCGATCCGTGAGCGCACCAGAGTCGACACGGCGTTCCTGGAGCGGGTGCCGCGCCTGCGCCTGATCGCGCAGACGGGCCGCGGCACGGCCCATGTCGACGTCGCCGCGTGCACCGAGCGCGGCGTTGCCGTCAGCAGCGGCGAGGGCTCCCCGGTCGCGCCGGCTGAGCTCACGTTCGGCCTCGTTCTCGCCGCACTGCGGCACATTCCGCGCGAAGCGGCCGGATTGCGGGCCGGACGCTGGCAGGAGACGTTGGGGACGGGGCTGCGCGGAAGGACGCTCGGCATCCTCGGCTACGGCGAGATCGGCGCGCTCGTCGCCTCCTATGCGGTTGCATTCGGGATGCGGATCGTGGTGTGGGGACGCGAGGGCTCTCTCGCACGTGCCGCGGCGGACGGGCACGCGGTCGCGGCCGACCGGCGCTCGCTCTTCGCCGATGCGGACGTGCTCAGCCTGCACGTGAAGCTGACCCCCGAGACGCGTGGCGGCGTGACGGCCGCAGACCTCGCGCTGATGAAGCCGACGGCCCTGCTCGTCAACACGGCGCGGGCCGAGCTGATCGAGCCCGGCGCGCTCGCCGCCGCTCTCCGTGCAGGCCGCCCCGGGCTCGCAGCGGTCGACGTGTTCGACCACGAGCCGGCACATCCCGGCGACGAGCCGCTGCTCTCACTCGACAATGCGCTCTGCACGCCGCACATCGGTTTCGTCGAGCGGGACACCTACGAGCAGTACTTCGCCGACGCGTTCGCCCGCGTGGCCGCTTTCGCGGACGGTCGAGAGATACCCGTGATAGACCCCCGGGCGCTGGAGCGCCGGTGACGATGCGCGCCGCCGTGGCTGCCGGGCATCCGGCGACGGCGGAGGCGGGCGCGGAGGTCCTCGCCGACGGCGGCACGGCCGCCGACGCGGCGGTGGCGATGGGGCTCGCCTCGTGCGTCGCCGAGACGGTGATGACCGGCCTCCTCGGCGGCGGGCATGCGATCTGGTTCGACGGCCGCCGGGCGGCGAACCTGGACTGTTTCGTCGCGGTGCCGAGGGTGACGGGAGCGATGGTGGACCTGCCGATGCCGTTCGGCGACGAGACCGTCCACTACGCGGTCGGACCCGGGTCGTGCGCCGTTCCGGGGCTGCCGGCCGGCCTCGCTGCGCTCCACGACGCGGGCGGGCGGCTCCCCTGGGCGCGTTTGGTCGAACCGGCGCTGCGCCTGGCCCGGGCCGGCGTGCCGATGCCCGAGGCCCATGCCACGTGCCTCGCCATGCTCGAGCCGGCGTTCGTGACCGGGCGGGGCACCGCCCTGTACGCGCCGTCGGGCACGGCGCTGCGCGCGGGCGAGCCGCTGGTGCAGCCCGGCCTCGTCGAGGCGCTCGAGTGCCTTGCAGAGGAGGGGCCGATGAGCGTCTACCGCGGCACGCTGGCCGAGGCACTGCTCTCGGTCGACGGCGTCACGCTGACGCTCGGACGACCTGAAGGCGTACTCGCCGCGGTGGCACCATCCCCTGGTCGAGGAGTGGCACGAGCTCCACGTGCACACGCGCGGCGGCCTATCTCGCGTCCCGGAGCTGCTCGGCCGCCTGCCGCGGCTGGCCGGCCGGCCGCCCGCAGACCGGGTGCTCACCCTCGTCGCGGCCCTCGAGGACACGGCGGGCCCGGAGACGCACACCACGAACCTCGTCGCCGTCGACGCCGACGGCCGCGCCTGCGTGCTCACGTCGAGCCTCGGCCTCGGTGCGGGCGTCTGGACGCCCGGCTTCGACCTGCACCTGAACTCCATGCTCGGCGAGCGCGACCTCGTCGTGGGCTCACTTGCTTCCCGGGGAGCGCATGGAGTCGATGATGGCGCCGACGATCGTGCTCGACCGGCGACGGGCTTGCGCTTGCCGCCGGATCGGCCGGCGGCACCCGGCTGCGGACGGCGCTCGTGACGGTCCTCGCCGGCGTGCTGGACGAGGGGCTGACGCCGGAGGAGGCGGTGGAGCGGCCGCGCGTGCACCCGGCCGGCACGATCCACGCCGAGCCGGGTATCGACGAGCAGGCGCTCGTGCAGCTCGAGCAGCAGGGCCGCACGGTGCGGCGCTGGCCCGACCGCCACCACTTCTTCGGCGGCGCGAGCTGCGTCGGCCGCCGGGGCGCGGCGGGCGACCCCCGCCGCAGCGGGCTCGGCATCGTGCTCTCGTAGCAAGTCGTGGCCCGGTCGCCGGCGCTCGCGATCGCGGCTGCGACCGCGCCCGGCTGCCCCACAGCCTGCGCGGCCGGGAGCGACGGCGAAGCGTGCCTCGCCCCTACACGGGCCGCTTCGCCGCGCGGGTGGCGTCGACGTCGCGGCCGATCTGGGCGACGAGCGCCTCCTCGGAGTCGAAGACGGCCTCGTCCCGCAGTCGCTCCCACACCTCCACGAGCAATCGCTTGCCGTAGAGGTCGCCGTCGAAGTCGAGCAGGAAGGGCTCGATGCGGCGCTCCGTGCCGCCGTAGTGCGGGTTCGTCCCGATCGACACCGCGGCGCGGTGCCCCAGCGCCGCTCCCGCGTAGATGCCGTAGCGGGGGCAGACGAGGTGCGCCTCCAGCGCGAGGTTCGCGGTCGGGTACCCGAGCGTGCCGCCGCGCTGGTCGCCGGCCACGACGACGCCGTCGAGCTCGTACGGGCGGCCGAGCATCACGGCGGCCCCGGCGACGTCGCCCTCGTGCAGGGCGAGGCGCACGGCAGACGACGACACCCCCGGCACCTGGGGCACCTCGAGCACCTCGAAGCCCAACCGGTCGAGCAGCTCGAGATCGCCGCTGCGTCTGGAGCCGAAGCGGAAATCGGCGCCGGCCGCGACGGCCTCGGCGCCGATCGCCCGGAGGTAGCGCTCGGCGAACTCCTCCGGGCGCAGCGCCATCAGCTCCGGGGTGAAGCCCGCCACGAGCGTCGCCTCCGCGCCCGCGTCGGCGAGCAGCTCGAGCCGCCGCTCCAGCGTCGTGATCAGCTCCACGTTGTTGCCGAGGGCGATGCGCGGGTGCGGGTCGAAGGTGATCACCGTCGCGGCCAGCCCCGTGTCGATCGCCGACTGCACCACTGCCCGGTGCCCCCGGTGCATGCCGTCGAACGTGCCGATCGCGACGGCGCGCGGCTGACGTTCGAGCTGGCCGGGCGAATGGGCGATCCTCAACGCTGCGCCTCCACGGGCCGTGGACCGCCGCGGCGAACGAGCTCGGCCTCCGCCGGCGTGAGCCCGATCCGTGCGAGCGCCTCGTCGACGGGGAGCACGTTCGCCGGGTCGGCCTCCTCGACCCGGAACGGCCCCACCTCGGTGCGACGCAGCGACACGCAGTGCCCACCGAGCGCGTCTGCGATCGCGCGGACGTACGTGCCGGAGCTGACCCGCAGGTCGAGCGTCACGATGCCGTCGCGCTGCTCACGCTCTCTCGTGATGACGAGGTCGAGCGAGTCGACCCGCGAGCGCCGCAGCGGCATCTCCACGTCGACGCCGCGCCGGTGCAGGCGGTAGGCCCGCTCGCCGCCGATCTTCACCGCCGAGGCGGCGGGGATCGGCAGCTCGATCTCGCCGCGGAGGGCCGCGAGCGCATCCTCGAGCGTCGCGCCCTGCGAGCGGCGCGTGGTGCTCGATCACCTCCCCCTCCGGGTCGCCGGTCGTCGTGCGCGCGGTGAGGTCGATCTCGGTGAGGTACCGCTTGTCCAGCCCGACGAAGCACGATGCCAGTCTAGTTGCCCTACCGGACAACAGCACGAGGAGGCCGGTCGCGAACGGGTCGAGCGTTCCGGCATGGCCCGTCTTCGCCTGCGTCCGGCGCCGCACGTCGGCGACGACCGCGAACGACGACGGCCCGGCCGGCTTGTCCACGAGGATGATCCCCGTCGGGTCGAGTCCCTTCGGTATCGCCATCAGCCGGTGTGGCCGTCGCCGTGCCCTGCCGCCGCGACGAACTCGCGCACGATGAAGCTCGTGATCTCGTCGACGGGGAGATCGCTGGAGAATCCGGCCGCCTGGCGATGGCCGCCGCCGCCGGACTTGCGCGCGATCGCGGAGACGTCGATCTCGTCGACCGAGGAGCGCAGCGAGATCTTGCGGGCGGGGCTGCCGCCCTGCGGCACCTCCCTGATCAGAGCCGCGAGCACGGCTCCCTCGACCGAGCGCAGGTAGTCGATGATCCCTTCCGCGTACGGCTCGACCGCCCCGACCTCCTCGAAGTCGCCGCGCACGAGGTGCGACACGACGACCCGGCCGCCCTCCACCACGTCGGCGCGCTCCAGCGCGCGCGCGAGCAGCTTCAGCTTCGCGAACTGGACGCTCTCGTACACCCCCTGGAAGACCGTGTGGACGTCTGCGCCGGCCTCCACGAGGTCGGCGGCCAGGCGAAGCGCCTTGGGCGTCGTGTTCGTGTACTGGAAGCGGCCGGTGTCGGTGACGAGCGCCGTGTAGAGCGCCTCGGCGATGGGCGGCGTCAGCTCCACCCCGAGCTCCGCGGAAGACGTCCGCGAGCAGCTCGCCGGTCGAGGACGCCTCCGCGACGACGAGGTTCGCCTGGCCGAAGCGGGTGTTGTCGTGGTGGTGGTCGATGTTGACGACGAACGGCGCCTCGAGCAGGCGCTCGTCGGTCAGCCTCGTCTCCTGCGCACAGTCGACCGCGACGAGCACGCGGTCGCCGTGGTCGCCGGGAAGCTCGCGCACGCAGCCCCCGCTCCGGGAGCAACAGGAACGAGTACTCCGCGGGCAGCGGAATCGTCCCGACGAGCACCATCACGCTGTCCTTGCCCGCCTGCTGCAGGGCGAGATGCGTCGCGAGCAGGGATCCGAGAGCGTCGCCGTCGGGGTTCTCGTGGGACGTGACGAGGAAGCGGTCGTGCGTGCGAAGCGCCTCGACGACGGCGTGCATGTCACTCGACTGTGTCATGATCCGTCTTCTCGGGCCCCGGGTCGAGCTCGTCGATGAGCTTCGTCATGCGGACGCCGTGCTCGACCGACTGATCGTACGCGAACACGAGGTGCGGGGTGCGGCGCAGGTGCAGCTCCCGGTTGATCCGTCCCTGCAGAATGCCGCGAGCCCCCTCGAGCGCGTGCGAGCGTGGCCTTCCGCTGCCGCTCGCTGCCGAAGACGCTGAGCCACACGGTCGCCTGGGCGAGGTCGGACGTCGTCTCCACCCCGGTCACGGTGACGAACCCGATGCGCGGGTCCTTCAGCGTCGGGATCGTCTCCGAGACGACCGCCCGCATGGCCTCGTTGACTCGCCGCATGCGGCCGGACACCTGCCTAGTCATCCGGCCCCACCAGCTCCCGCTCGTGCGAGAGGAGCTCGAACGTCGCGCCCGGCGAGCCAGCGCTCGGCGACGTCCATCAGCCGCTCCGCCTCCCCCGCCTCGCGCGTGACGCACGCGAGCGTGAGGCGCGCCCGCTGCCAGATGTCGTGGTGGTCGACCTCGGCGATCGCGCAGCCCGACCCGGTTCTGCAGCTGGGCCTTGACCGAGCGCACGTGCATCCGCTTCTCCTTCAGCGAGTGGCTCTCGGGGAAGAACAGCTCGAACGAGTAGATGCCCACGTAGCCCCGTGTCATCGCGCTATTGAACCTGGATTCCACTGGAGTCGGCGAACCGTTCGGATTCTGTTCGGGCGCGCAGGAGACGTGCCGGGCCGGCGGTACCGTGGCTCCATGGGCCGCTTCGCCAGACCGGCGCTCCTGGCCTGCGCCCTTGCCGCGCGTGCGCGCCCTTGCGACGGCGGTCGCCGCCCCCGCCGCGCAGACGTCGCGCACGGTGCTGCAGTTCGGCGACTCGCTCGCGGTGGGTACCGGCATCTTCCTTCCCTCCGCCCTCCGGGGCTGGAGCGTCAGCACGTCGGTCGGAGTCAGCCGCCACGCCGACGAGGGCCCGGCCGGGCTCCGCTCGTACGGCGCGAGGCTCCCGCGCGTGGTCGTGATCAGCCTCGGCACGAACGACGACCCCGGCGCCGCCTCCCGCTTCGCGCGTACCATTCGCGACGTCGTCCGGATCGCCGGGCCGCGCCGTTGCGTGATCTGGTCGACGATCGTCAGGCCTCCGTTCGCGGGCGTCTCGTACGACGGGTACAACCGGGCGCTGCGCCGGATCGCCCGCGAGCCATGCCAGACCTGCACGTGTTCGACTGGCAGGCGCTGGCGCGATCCAACCCGCAGTGGTTCGGCCCCGACGGCGTGCACCCGAACGCCGACGGCTACAGGAAGCGCGCGGCGGAGCTGGCGCGCCTCGTCAGGAGCTGCCCGTGACCCGCTACTCGTCGGCAGCGGCAGCCGGCTCGGCGGGCCGGGCGGTCTCCTCGAGGTCGGTGCGCTCCGTCTGGCGCGTCTCGTAGGCCTCGAGCACGTCGCCTTCCTTGAGGTCGTTGAAGCCGTCGAGGAGGATGCCGCACTCGAAACCCTCGGAGACCTCGCGCGCATCGTCCTTGAACCGCTTCAGCTGCGAGATCGACGTGTCGTAGATCTCGGTGCCGTCCCGCACCACGCGCACCTGCGCGTTGCGGCGCACGACGCCGGTCGTGACCATGCACCCGGCGATCGTGCCGAGACGGGAGACCTTGAAGAGCGCGCGCACCTCCGCCTCCCCGATCGTCTCCTCGCTCTGCACGGGGGCGAGCATCCCGACGAGCGCCTGCTGGATGTCGTCCGTGAGCTGGTAGATGACACGGTAGGTGCGGATGTCGACGCCCTCGCGCTCGGCGAGAGCACGCGCCTCGGCGCTCGGCCGCACGTTGAAGCCGACGACCAGCGCGTCCGAAGCGGACGCGAGGTTGACGTCGTTCTCGGTGATCCCGCCGACGCCGGTGTGGATGACGTTGACGCGCACCTCCGAGTGCTGGATCTTGCCGAGCTCGCCGAGCAGCGCCTCGACGGATCCCTGGACGTCGCCCTTGAGGACGATGTTGAGATCCTGGACGACGCCCTCCTGCATCTGGGTGAACAGCGTCTCCAGCGAGACGCCCCGCTTGGAGCGCTGGGCGAGCTGCTCGCGGCGCAGGCGCTCGGCCCGCTTCTGCGCGAAGTCCTTCGCCTGCCGCTCGTGCTCGACGACCCGCGCGAGCTCGCCGGCCGGCGGCGGGCGGTCGAAGCCGAGGATCTCGACCGGGCTCGCCGGGCCTCGCCTCCTTCACCTTCTCGCCGCGGTAGTCGTAGAGGGCGCGCACCTTGCCGGAGGCGTCGCCGGCGACGATCGCGTCGCCGACGTGCAGCGTGCCGCGATGGATCAGCATGGTGGCGACGGGGCCGCGGCCGACGTCGAGACGCGACTCGACGATCGGCCCGGACGCGTCCACCTTCGGGTTGGCGCGGAGATCGAGCTCGGCGTCTGCGACGAGCAGCACCTTCTCCAGCAGCTCGTCGAGATTCAGCTTCTGCTTGGCCGAGACCTCCGCAATCTGGGTCGTGCCGCCCCACGACTCGGGCTGCAGCCCTTCGGCGGCGAGCTCCGAGAGCACGCGGTCGACGTTGGCGTTCGGCGCGTCGATCTTGTTGACCGCGACGACGATCGGCACCTCGGCCGCGCGTGCGTGCGAGATCGACTCGCGCGTCTGCGGCATGACGCCGTCGTCGGCCGCGACGACGAGTACGGCGATGTCGGTGACCTTGGCGCCGCGTGCCCGCATCGCCGTGAACGCCTCGTGGCCGGGCGTGTCGAGGAAGGTGATCCGGCGTCCGTCGACCTCGGCCTGGTAGGCGCCGATGTGCTGGGTGATGCCGCCGGCCTCCGTCTCCACGACCGAGGCCTTGCGGATCGCGTCGAGCAGCGTCGTCTTGCCGTGGTCGACGTGGCCCATGATCGTGACGACCGGCGGCCGCGGCGGCGAGGTCTTCCTCGGCGTCCTCGTAGCTCTCCGGCTCGATCTCCTCGTCGGCGGCGTGCTTGATCACGACCTCGCGGCCCACCTCCGCCGCGATCAGCTCGACCGACTCGTTCGAGAGAGACTGCGTGATCGTCACCATCTCGCCGAGGTTCATCATGATCTTGATGATCTGGGCGACCGGGATGCCGAGCGCCGCGGACAGGTCCTTGACGCTGACCCCCGACGGCACGGTGACCGGGCCCGGTCGGTGCCGCGACCGGCTGCTGACGCGGCTGCGCGGCCGGAGCGGCGCTGCGGTCGCGTGCCTGGCGGCCGCCGCCGCGTGCGCTGCCGCCCTCGATCACGACGCGGCGCTTGCGCCCCGAGGGGCCTCCGCGCGGGCGGATGGGGCGGTTCGGCTTGTTGGGTCCGTCGGCCATCAGTGATCAGTGTAGAGGCGCGAGAGCGCCGGCTCGACGATCGACGGTCGTGCGCAGCACCCGCGAGAACGCCCGCGCCGCCGCCGCCCGCTCGAAGCAGGCCAGCCTGCGGCACGTGTAGACGCCGCGTCCGGGCAGGCCACGGCCGGCCACGAGCGTGCCGTCGACCGCCGCAAACCGCAGCAACTCGCCCTGCGGCGCCTTGCGCCCGCAGCCCGCACACGTCCGGATCGGCGCTTCGCTCACGAGTCAGCGCGCTCGCCCTCCTCGGCAGCCTGCTCCTCCGCGGCGTCCTCCTCGAGGATCTCCTCGAGCGCAACGGCGGCGGCGACGTCCTCGGCGACGGCTTCGGCGGCGGTCTCCTCGATCGCGGCCTCGATCACCGCCGCGTCCTCGACGGAGATCTCGCCGGCGGCGACCGCCTCCTCGACGGCGTCCACGAGCACCGCGGCGGCGGCCAGGTCCTCGGCGGCGACCTCCGACAGCCGCCCCCTCGATCGCCTGCTCCACGTCCGCGAGCGTCGGCTCGCCTACGACTGCGGCCGGCACCGGCTCGTCGGCGAGCGCCTGGTGGGCGGGCACGCCGCAGTAGAACGAGCCGGGCAGCGCCGCGTTGGGGCAGCGCTTCCCGTTCGAGAGCGTGGCCGCGCAGCGGCCCGAGAACTCCTGCGAGTCGTCCTCGCCGGCGAAGGCCGCGTCGGCCTCTGCCTGCGCGAACTCCGTGTCCGACTGGATGTCGACCTTCCAACCGGTGAGGCGCGCGGCGAGGCGGGCGTTCAGGCCCTCCTTGCCGATCGCCAGCGCAAGCTGGTCGTCGGGGACGACGACGGTGGCCTCGCGGGTGTCGTCGTCGATGTACACCTCGCGCACGCGGGCGGGCGAGAGCGCCTTCGCGACGAAGCGCGCCGGCTCGGTGTTCCACGGGATGATGTCGATCTTCTCGCCGCGGAGCTCCGAGACGACCATGCGCACGCGCGAGCCGCGCGGCCCGACGCACGCGCCGACCGGGTCGACGCCCTGTGCGTGGGACTCGACCGCGATCTTCGAGCGGTAGCCCGGCTCACGGGCGACGCCGCGGATCTCGACGAGACCGTCGGCGATCTCGGGCACCTCCAGCTCGAACAGCGTCTTGATCAGCTCGGGATCGCGGCGGGAGAGGATCACCTGCGGGCCCTTCGTGCCGGAGCGCACCTCGGTGATGACGGCCTTGATGCGCGACCCCTGCTCGTAGCGCTCGCCGTCGACCTGCTCCGAGCGGGGCAGCAGCGCCTCGACCTTGCCGAGGTCGACGAGCACGTTGTTGCGGTCGCCGGCCTGCTGGACGATGCCCGTCACGACCTCGCCCTGACGGTCGACGTACTCGTCGTACATCATCGCCCGCTCGGCCTCGCGGATCCGCTGCTGGATCACCTGCTTGGCGGTCATCGCGGCGATGCGGCCGAAGTCGTGCGGGGTGACGTCGGAGCGGACCATCTGCTCCTCCGGCACCTGCGACCAGTCGAGGTCGAGGTCGTCGTCGTTGACGAGCGTGTGATGGCGCTCGCCCGTCTCCTCCTCGATCCGCTCGAGCTCGTCGATCGCGGCTTCGCGCGCCTCGTCCAGCAGGCGCTCCTCGAGGTCCGCGGGGATCTCGATCGAGAAGACACGGAACTCGCCCTCGTCGTCGAGGATCACCTCGGCGTGCCGGGCGGCGCCGGGTGTCTTCTTGTAGGCAGCGAGCAGCGCGTCCTCGAGCGCCGCGACGAGCGTGCCCGTCTCGATGCCCTTCTCGCGCTCGATCGTCCGAATGCCCTCAATGATCTCCTGGCTCATCTCTCCACCTACCCCTCGTCGATCAGGTTGCCCCGGACGATCGCCTCGTACGGGATTTCGAGCGCCTCTTCTCCGCCCCCGATGCGGAAGCTCCGTTCGTCGGCGGCCACCACCGGGCCCCGAAACCGCTTCTTGCCGGCGATCTCGCTCGCCGTCCGGACCTGCACCTCGTGACCCACGGCGGCGCGAAAGTGCGCCGGCGTGCGGAGCGGCCGCTCCGGGCCCGGCGACGACACGTCGATCGTGTACGCCTCCCGGTAGCCGTCGAGCAGCTGGGTGACCCGCGAGCAGAGGGCGTGGTCGACGCCCTCCGGATGGTCGACGTAGACGCAGAACCTGGTCGGGGAGAGCAGCTCGACGGCAAGCACCTCGACACCGGGCACGCCGCGCTCGACCGCCGGGGCGATCTCCTTCGCGAGTGTCCTCTCGGTTGCGACCATGTCTGCCAAAGCTGTCCCTTCAACAAAAATGGGCGCGGAGCGCCCATTTCCCAAACAGGTGAAATGCGGTGCGGAAAGGATAGCACCGGTTTCGCGGCCGGCGGCGCCTGCGGACCGACGCCCATCGCAGACGCCGGCGCACGGACGTCCGCATGACGATCGCCGTGAAAGCGACGCGCGGAGCAAGCGTCGGATCGACACGGCCTACGTCGGGGTGAGCTACGTGTCGAGAATGATCGTGACGGGCCCGTCGTTCACGAGCTCGACCTCCATCCGCGCGCCGAAGACGCCCGTCTGCACCGGTACGCCGAGATCGCGGAGCGTGCCTGACAGAAGCGCTCGTAGAGCGGCTCGGCGACCTCGGGACGCGCGGCGGCAGAGAAGCTCGGCCGGTTCCCCTTCGACGTGTCCGCGATGAGCGTGAACTGGCTCACGACGAGCGCCTCGCCGCCGGTGTCGAGCAGCGAGCGGTCGAACTTGCCGTCGTCGTTCTCGAACAGCCCGCAGGCGCGCCACCTTGCCCGCCAGGCGATCCGCGTCGGCGGCCCGATCGCCGTCCGCGACGCCCAGCAGGACGAGCAATCCGGGGCCACAGGCGCACGCCGCGAGACCGTCGATCGAGACGGACGCGGCCGTCACCCGCTGGATCACCGCGCGCATGCGCGAATTCTCCCGAATCCCTCATCCCAGTGACGTTCCCTGCCGATATGAGCACCGTGGAAGCCGCTCGCAATCCCCTTCCCGCGCTCGGCGCGCTGCTCATCCGTGACGGCGCGATCACGCCGGAGCAGCTCGACGACGCCCTCGCCGAGAAGCGTGTCACGCCCGAGAAGCGCCTCGGCGAGATCCTCGTCGAGCGGGGCTACGCGACGCGCACGCAGGTCACGCGCGTGCTCGCCGAGCAGCACGAGCTCGAGTTCATCGAGCTCGACTTCCCCTCGATCGAGGTCGAGGCCGCCATGCTGCTGCCGGAGAACCTGGCCCGGCGCTACCTCGCGCTGCCGATCCACTTCCTCGAGGACGGCTCCGTGATGGTCGCGGTCGCCGACCCGACCAACGTCATGTTCTCCGACGAGCTCGGCTCGCCCTGGGCGTCCCGGTGCGCGTCTGCGTGGCGGCGGCGGACGCGATCGAGGCCGCGATCAACCGCATCCACGCCGAGGCGACCGTCGACATCGAGGACGTCGTCACCGACGCCGCCGAGAGCGACGACGACGCGACCGTGCTCGACCTCGAGCACGACACGCCGGCGGTCGTGTTCATCAACCGGGCCATCTCGAAAGCGCTCGACCTCGGCGCCTCCGACATCCACTTCACGCCGCAGCAGCGGCGCGTCTTCGTCCGCATCCGCGTCGACGGCGTCATGCGCGAGCTGACCTCGATCGCCGGGTCCCATGCGTCGGCGATCTCCAGCCGGCTCAAGATCATGGGCGGCCTCGACATCGCCGAGCGACGCGCGCCCCAGGACGGCCGCGTCTCGATCAAGCGCGGCGGCCAGAGCATCGACGTCCGCATCGCCATCCTGCCGACCACCCACGGCGAGAAGGTGACGCTGCGCATACTCGCCCAGGGCGAGGCACCCGACTCCATCGACGCCCTCGGCATGTGGCCGCGCAGCCGCGCGGCCCTCGAGCGCGCCATCAGCCAGCCGTTCGGCGCCGTCGTCGTCGTCGGCCCCACCGGGTCCGGCAAGACGACCACCCTCTACACGTGCCTGCAGGTGCTCAACACCTCCGACCGGCAGCTGACCACGATCGAGGACCCGGTCGAGTACCGCGCTGCCGGCCTCGACCAGATCGAGGTGAACCCGCGCGCGGGCCTCACCTTCGCGAACGGGCTGCGGACGATCCTCCGCTCCGACCCCGACGTCCTGCTCGTCGGCGAGATCCGCGACGAGGAGACCGCGCAGATCGCGTTCCGGGCGGCGATGACCGGGCACCTGGTGCTCACCACCCTGCACGCCCAGACGGCAGCCTCGGCGATCCAGCGGCTCACCGACATGAACATCGACCGCAGCATCCTCGCCACGTCGATCAACTGCATCGTCGGACAGCGCCTCGCGCGCCGCATCTGCCAGACCTGCGCCGAGCCGTACACGCCCGAGCCCGAAGAGCTCCGGTCGCTGCGCGTGCCGGACGGCTACGGCGAGCTCACGCTCTACCGCGCCACCGGCTGCTACGAGTGCGGCGATACCGGCTACCGCGGCCGCGTACCTCTGTTCGAGGTGATGACGATGACGGACGAGATCGCGATGCTCGTCGGAGCGCCCACCCGGGAGATCGAGGCGATGGCGATCGCCCAGGGTATGTTCACGATGCGCGAGGACGGCATCCGGCTGGCCGTCGCGGGAGTCACGACGCTCTCCGAGGTTCGCCGGGTCGCAGGCGACGCCGCCGCGTAACGTACGGCCGATGGCCGTCGTCGAGCTGCGCGACCGGTCCGCGATCGCGGAGATCTGCCGGCGCAACCCGTTCCGCCACGTCTACGAGCTCGGCGACCTCGACGACTTCTTCTGGGCTCACACGCGGTTCGTGGGCTGGGAGGGCGGGGATGGCGTCACCCAGGTCGCGCTGCTCTACACGGAGCCGCAGCCGCCGGTGCTGCTCGCCATCGCAGAGCGCCCCGAGGAGGACATGGCGGCCCTGGTCGCGTCGCTGCTGCCCGGACTGCCGCCCTGCCTGTACGCGCACGTGACGCCGTTCCTGCTCGAGACGCTCGTGTCCCGCTACGCCGTCGAGTCGCACGGCCTCCACCTGAAGATGGGCCTGACCGACACGTCCCGCCTCGGCACGGCCCCGGCCGAGCTGCTCGGGCCGTCCGATCTCGACGAGATCACCGCGTTCTACGAGCGCGCCTATCCGGGCACCTGGTTCGTGCCACGCATGCTCGACACCGGCCGCTACGTCGGCGTCCGCGAGCACGGCACGCTCGCGTGCGTCGCAGGCGTCCACGTGCATTCGCCCGCCTGGCGGGTGGCGGCGCTCGGGAACGTGGCGACCCTGCCCGAGCTGCGGGGACGGGGCCTCGCAACGAGAGCCTGCGGCGCCCTGTGCCGGTTGCTGCTCGCGGACGGCGTCGACACGATCGCGCTCAACGTGCGTGCCGACAACGCATCGGCGGTCGCCGCCTACCGGAAGCTCGGGTTCGAGGTGGCGGGCCAGTACGTCGAGGTCGGCCTCACCGCACGCGATGCGGGAACGGCGCCGTTGACGAGCCCGCTCGAGGACTACGGGCTCGTGGGCGACCTGCACACGGCAGCCCTCGTCAGCCGTCACGGCTCGATCGACTGGGCGTGCTTCCCGCGCTTCGACTCCGGCGCGTGCTTCGCCGCGCTGCTCGGCAACGAGGGTAACGGCTGCTTCGCCCTGCGGCCGCGCGGCACGTTCCGGCCGTCCGGGCGCCGCTACCGCGATGGGACGCTGATCCTCGAGACCGAGCTCGAGACCGACGGCGGCACGGTACGACTGATCGACTTCATGCCGCCGCGCCACCGTCTCCCCCACGTCGTGCGCATCGTCGAAGGAATCGAGGGGCGCGTGGAGATGGAGCTCGAACTGACCATCCGCTTCGACTACGGGTCGATCGTGCCGTGGGTTCGCAATCTCGACGGCACCCTCCACGCCGTTGCAGGCCCCGACGCGCTGGTGCTCGAGACGCCCGTCCACCTCTTCGGCCGTGACCTCCACACGCGGGCGGAGTTCCTGGTCGCAGCCGGCGACCGGATCCCGTTCGTGCTCACCTGGTTCCCGTCGCCCGACCCGCCACCGGCGCCGGTCGACGCCGAAGACGCGCTGCTCGAGACCGGGCGATTCTGGTGCGACTGGGCCGCCTCCTGCGCCGACCAGGGCAGATGGCACGACGACGTGCTGCGGTCACTGATCACACTGAAGGCGCTCACGTACGCCCCCACGGGAGGCATCGTGGCAGCGCCGACGACCTCCCTGCCCGAGTGCATCGGCGGCGTACGCAACTGGGACTACCGCTACTGCTGGCTCCGCGACGCCACGTTGACGCTTCTCAGCTTCCTCCGCGCCGGCTACACCGACGAGGCGCGCGCGTGGCGCGACTGGTTCCTCCGCGCGATCGCCGGCTCGCCCGAGGCGCTGCAGATCATGTACGGCGTCGGTGGAGAGCGGCGACTCGCCGAGATCGAGCTGCCGTGGCTCGAGGGGTACGAGGGCTCACGCCCGGTGCGCATCGGCAACGCCGCCTCCGATCAGCTGCAGCTCGACGTCTTCGGCGAGGTGGGAGACGCGCTCTTCCACGCGCGGATGAACGGCCTCGAGCCGGAGGCGCACGCCTGGGCTCTGAACTCGAAGCTGCTCGAATGGCTCGACACCGGGTGGCGCGAGCCGGACGAGGGCATCTGGGAAGTACGAGGGCCCCGCCGCCACTTCACCCACTCGAAGGTGATGGCCTGGGTCGCGTTCGACCGTGCCGTGCGCAGCGTGGAGCTCTTCGGCCTCGACGGGCCCGTCGGCCGCTGGCGTGCGCAACGCGACGAGATCCACGCCGAGGTGTGCCAGAAGGCCTGGCACGGCGGGCTCGGCGCCTTCACGCAGTCGTTCGGCTCGGATCGCCTCGACGCGAGCCTGTTGATGATGCCGCTCGTCGGGTTCCTGCCCGCCAACGACGAGCGCATCGCGGGCACGGTCGCCGCGATCGAGCGCGAGCTCGTGGACGACTGCTTCGTGAGCCGGTACCGCCCGGATGAGCAGAGCTCGGACGTCGACGGACTGCCGCCGGGGGAAGGCGCCTTCCTGCCGTGCTCGTTCTGGCTCGCGGAGGTGCGGGCCTTGCAGGGTCGCCGTGACGAGGCGGCCACGCTCTTCGAGCAACTGCTCGGCCTGCGCAACGACCTCGGCCTCGTCTCCGAGGAGTACGACGTGGAGGCGCAGCGGCTCGTCGGCAACTTCCCGCAGGCGTTCACCCATCTCGCGCTCGTCGACGCCGCTCTGCAGCTCGACGCCGGCGAAGCAGCCCTCCGGGCCCCTTCCTGAGCGTCGTCGCCCGCGTGGGCTCAGCGGTGCCCGAAGTGATGAGCCCGCGGGAGCGCGGCGCCCACGTCACCCTCGGCGACGCGGCGGGCGAGCGGGCCGAGCGTCTCGATCGTGGCGACGAGGACGTTGCGGTTCGCGCCCACGCGCTCGTACCGGCCGCCGGCGAGCAGCAACGGCTCCCCGCGCACGATCGCCCGGTGCCGCTCGTACACCTGCGGCGGCACGATCAGGTTGACCTGCCCGTGCTCGTCCTCGAGCAGCATGAAGACGATGCCCTTCGCGGTGGAGGGGCGCTGCCGGGCGATCGCAAGCCCCGCGAACGCGACGGTGGCGCCGTGGCGAGCCTCGTGCAGCTCGGTGCTCGAGAGCGTCCCGGCCGGCAGGTGCGGCCGCAGCAGTGCCAGCGGGTGCGTTCCCACGGAGAGCCCGGTCTGCCGGTAGTCGGCGAGCATCCGCTCCCAGCGGGTGAGGTCGCGCAGCGGCGGGGTCGCCGCCGTCGGGGTCGAGTGCCAGCGTGAGCTGTCTCTCCTCCCCCTGCGTCCCCGGCACCGGGCGGGGGCGGGTGGCGAGGCCGAGCTCCCACAGGAGGTCGCGCCGCCGCGGCCCGAGCACGTCGCAGGCGCCGCCCTCGACGAGCGCGACGAGCCCGTCCCGGGAGAGCCGCGTGCGGCGGGCCAGGTCGCCGACGTCGGCGTAGGGCCCGTTCGCGTCGCGCTCGCCGACCAGCACGACCGCCTCGTCCTCCCCCACCGACTGCACGTACGCGAGGCCGACGCGGACGGCCTGGCGCCCGAGAGAGGTTTGTGGCTCTGAGCCGCTTGCGCCGTCGATGCGCCCGTCGGTCTCCTCGTCGAGCGGCTCGAGCGAGCAGCGGGCGCCGCTCCGGTTGACGTCGGGGGAGCGCACCTCCACCCCACGCCGCTGCGCGTCGCGCACGAGGCTCGCCGGAGGGTAGAACCCCATCGGCTGCGCGTTCAGGAGCGCGCACAGGAACTCCGCCGGGTAGTGGTGGCGCAGCCACTGCGACTGGTAGGCGAGCAGCCCGAACGCGGCCGCGTGCGACTTCGGGAAGCCGAAGCCGGAGAAGCCGACGAGCTTGTCGTAGACGAGGGTCGCGGTCTCCTCCGTGACGCCGTTCGCGACGGAGCCCTCGACGAAGCGGGCGCGATGTGCCTCGAGCGCGGCCCGGCTGCGCTTGCGGCTCATGGCCCGCCGCAGCCCCTCGGCCTCGCCCACCGTGAAGCCGGCGAGCGCGATCGCCACGTCGAGCACCTGGTCCTGGAAGACGACGACGCCGAGCGTCGCGGCGAGCGGCTCGCGCAGCAGCTCGTGGTCGACCGGGTAGACGAACGACGGGTCCTCGCGAAGCCGCTGCCGGTTGTCGATGTACGGGTGCACCGCTTTCCCCTGGATGGGGCCGGGCCGCACGAGCGCCACCTGGACGGTGAGGTCGTCGATCGTCTCGGGCCGGGTGCGCAGCAGGCTCTGCATCTGCGCCCGGCTCTCGATCTGGAAGGTGCCGACGGTGTCGGCACGCTGGATCTCCGCGAACACGTCGGGGTCGGCGAGCGGGATGCGCGAGAGGTCGATCGGCTCGCCGTACGCCTCTGCGATGTGCTCGACGCAGTCCTCGACGGCGGACAGCATCCCGAGCCCGAGCAGGTCGATCTTGAGGAAGCCGGCGTCGGCGCACGAGTCCTTGTCCCACTGGCACAGCTGACGCCCGGCCATCGCCGCCGGCTGCACGGGGACGAGGTCGATCAGCGGCCGGGAGGAGATCACCATGCCCCCCGGGTGCTGGGAGACGTGCCGCGGCAGCCGGGAGATCTCTGCGGTGAGGAAGCGGAAGGCCCGCCAGCGCCTGGAGAGCAACTTGCGATCTGCGTCGGGCAGCGCCGCCATCTCGTCCGCGACGCGGCCGGCGTCCCAGCCGTCGGTGACCCTGGCGAGCCGCTCGAGCTCGGCGAACGGCAGCCCGAGCGCCTTGCCGACGTCCCGGATCGCACCACGAGAGCGGTAGGTGGCGAAGCTCGCGACGAGCGCGGCGTGCTCGTGGCCGTAGCGCTCGGTGACGGCCACGATCAGCTTCTCCCGGATGTCGCGCGGGAAGTCGAGGTCGATGTCGGGGACGGAGGCGAGCTCCCGGTTGAGGAAGCGCCCGAGCGAGAGGTCGTTCGCGACCGGGTCGACGTGCGAGAGCCCTGTCAGGTAGCAGACGATCGAGCCGACGGAGCTGCCGCGGCCCCGGCCCGGCGGCAGGAAGCGACGCGGCGAGCCCGGGCCGCGCACCTGCAGCGCGCACGCGCGGGCGAGCTCCAGCACCTCCCAGTGGAGCAGGAAGAAGCCCGCGAGCCCGAGCTCGTCGATGAGGGCGAGCTCGCTCTCGAGGCGGGCGCGGGCCCGCGCCAGCAGCAGCCGGTTGCTCGCCGGATAGCGGTCGGCGAACGCGTCGTTGCAGATCGCGGCGAGCTGCCCGATGGCGGGCTCGGCCGCGCCGGAGAAGTCCGGGTAGCGATAGTCGAGCTCCCGGGTGAGGTCGAACTCGAGCCGCTCGGCGAGCGCGACGGTGCGGGCGGCGGCATCCGGGTCGATGCCGGCAAAGCGCTCGGCCATCTCGGCGGGCGCCCGCAGGACGCTCTCGCGGTTGCCGCGGCGCTCCTGCTCGCAGCCGTCGAGGGAGGTGCGGCAGCGGATGGCGACGAGCGTGTCCTGCAGGAGCGTGCGGCGTGCGGCGTGCGCGTGGACGTTTCCGGTGGCGACGGTGGTGACGCCGAGGTGCTCGGCCAGGTCGCGCAGCGTCGCATTCCGGCGGGCGTCGCCGCGTGCGAAGGGGCGCTGCAGCTCGACGTGGAAGCGCTTGCGGCCGAAGGCGCCGGCAAGCCGGGCGGCAGCGGCCGGGTCGTGCACGGCGAGGCCGTTGCGCGCGCAGCCGGAGAGACAGACGAGGCCCTCGGCGTGCTCCTCCACGAAGGACTGCCCCACGGCGGCGGCAGCGGCTCGCGATCCTCCCGGCCGGGCCGCCGCGTGCCGGCATGCGCCTCGGTGAGGATGCGGCAGAGGTTGGCATAGCCTCGGCCCGTCTCGACGAGCAGCGTCACGTGGCGGTATCCCGCTCCGGCGCCGACAAAGCCGGCGCCTTCGCTTCTGTGCGGCTCTGTCGAGCCTGTGCCACCGGCGAGCGTCACCTCGGCGCCGGTGATCGGCCGCACCCCGAGCGCCTTCGCGGCGTGGGCGAACTCGAGCGATCCGTAGACGCCGTCGTGGTCGGTCAGCGCCAGCGCCGGGTAGCCGAGCTCGGCGGCGCGCGCTGCGAGCTCCTCGGGCAGCGAGGCTCCGTCCAGGAACGAGTACGACGAATGGCAGTGGAGCTCGACGTACTCGGAGCTCATCTCAGGATGACGCTTCGCCGATGAGGCGCGATGGGCGCGAAACAGCATGTGCACACAGCGTGTCCCGGCGGCACACGGCTTCGTCCTGAAACGAGCTCTCGAAGCCCATGGACTGCCCCCATGGCACCCCGTCTCGAGTCGGACGCGACACTCGTTGATCGTCCGCCTCGGCGCCTGACGCCGCCGTCGGCGGACATACTCCAGGGCGGTGGGCGCGCGGAAACGCTACGACGACATCGTCGACGCTATCTGCGCCTGGCACGAGGAGGCACGCTCCTCGCAGGTGTTCGGGATGCCGTGCGTGAAGCGCTCCGGTCGGGTCGTGTTCGGCTTCTCGCGGACGGGCATGGTGTTCAAGCTGACCGACCCGGAGACCCACCGGCGTGCGCTGTCGGTGCCGGGTGCGCACCTGTTCGACCCGTCCGGCCGGGGCGAGTCGTTCCGGCAGTGGGTGGTCGTGCCCCCGCAGCAGGCGGACGAGTGGGAGGCGCTCGCCTACGAAGCGCTCATCCAGGATCACACGACCCTCCCGAGCTCTCCCTGACCCGGCGGGGTGTCTCCCCGAAGAGCAGGGGAGACACCCCGGCGCACGGCACTTCGCGGCGCACGGCACTCGCCCCATGCCTGGCCTCACGGTCTCATGCTCGCTGCGTGAACCAGCAGGCACGGTCGCGGTCGCGGTAGACGCACACGTTCCGGCCGGACTCGAGCACGACATCGAAGTAGCGGCGGTCGACGGGGTCGTCCGTCCACCAGCGGTCGACGACCCGCCACTCCTCGCGGACGACCGTCACCGCCTCGCGGTTGACGACGGCCGGTGTGCCGTCGACGGCGGCCTCGACGAGGGCAGGGCGAGGCGCGTTGAGCCGTCCTGCGGCGGCGCGCGTGTAGGCGTGGGCGCGTGAGACCGTGGACGTCATCCGCCGAGCAGGCCGCAGCCCGCCCTCACACGTCGCGTGGGACGACGAGCGCCCGCGTCTCCGGGATGCGCGACCAGGGCGCCACCTCCACCACCGCGCAGACGGATCCCGTCCCCGTGCTGGCACGCACCTGGCGCAGCCCCTCGCGCAGGCGGCCGTCCAGCTCCGCGCCCTCGGGTGGCACGAGTGCCAGCTGGTCGCCGGCGTGGTCGGCGAGCTCGACCGCCTCGAGGCGGAGCTCCGTCACCGGCGCCGGCAGCTCGAGCAGCTTCGGCCCGAGCGCCGCCCGCAACCTGCCCCGTTCGGCGGTCGCCTCGCGTAGGGTGGCCGTCCGCCGCCACGACCCTCCTCCCACGAGCCTCGCGGACACCGCCATCTTGCGCAGCGGCCGTCCCGCCCGCTCGGGCCGCGCCAGCAGCCGGTCGAGCAGCACGCCGAACGCCCGCCGCAGCGTCAGCTCGTTCGCGACCGCCTCGGGGAAGGAGAGGGCCTCGGCCAGCTCTGCCGCGGGAGATCGCCCGCGCACACGGGTCGTATGAGCATTGTGGCGCTCCCCGCCTGCGAGGCTCCACGCCCGCTTCCCCTCCGGCCCCAGCCGCTCCTCGACGGCGCCGCCCGGAAGCGACGCCAGCTCGCCGAGCCGGCGCACCCCGAGCCCTTCGAGCTCGGCGTACCGGTTCGACGGGAGCGGCAGCAACGAGAGCGGGAGCGGCTCGAGAAAGCCCTGCTCCTCCTTCCCCTCGACGATCACCGCCTGCCCGGGACGGGCCACGCTCGCCGCCGCGAGGGCGACGAAACGGCGCTGCCCCGCGCCCGCGCGTGTGTCCCAGGCAGCCCCCACGGAGGCGAGCGCCTTGACGAGCGCCGCCTCCACACCTCCGTAGAGCCGCTCGACGCCCCCCGTTTCGAAGACGACCACGCCGGGGTCGATCGTCTCGACCGCGAAGCCGGCGTCCTCCAGGCGCCGCAGCACTCCCTCCCACTCCCGCTCGACCGCGGCCGGGTCCTGCTCCACGAGCACGAGCTCCGGGCAGGTGGCGAGCGCCTCCCCCAGGCGCATGCCGGATCGCACGCCGACGGCCTCGGCGGCCGCCGTGACCGGCCCGAGCAGCGGCTCCTTGCCGGGCACCGGCGCAAGCGCCGCGGGCTCGAGCGCCAGCCTCGGCCGGGAGCGCAGAGCGGCCCGCAGCTCGAACCCCGGGATGACGAGACAGGCGATCACAGGAACATATGTTCTATACGAACACATGTTCTCCTGTCAAGATGCCCGAAACGGACGAGGAGGAACGAGCGTGGAGATACGCGGCATCGGCTTCGTGGGAAGCCACACCCCCGCGCACGAGGAGATGAGCCGCTTCCTGCGCGACGTGCTCGGGCTGGCCCCGATCGCGGTCGACGGCGTCGGAGCCGAGCTCTTCGCTGCAGCCAACGGCGACGTCCTCGGGGTGGCCCGCCCGGACGAGGGCGACGCCGCCGAGCGCACGATCGGCCTCCTCGTCGACGACCTGGACGGCGCCGTCGCCGAGCTCCACGCGGCGGGCCTGGAGACGGACGGGATCGCCGAGAACGCCCGCTGGCGCTACACCCACTTCCGCGCGCCGGACGGGAAGCTCTACGAGCTGGTCGAGGAACGCGTCAGAGCCTGACGGCGCGGAAGCACTCGGTCATGTAGGGGAGGCGCACGACGCCGTCCCGGGCGTGTGCCTCGAAGAGCTCGTCGACGCGCTCCAGGATCGGCGCGCGCTCTTCGTCCGTGAGGACGGCGCAGTAGCTCCGCGACAGGACGAGCTCCCGCAGCGCCAACCGGTCGATCTCCTGGGCGTGGTCGAAGACCGCGTGCTCGACGGCGCCGTATCGCCCGCTCTCGTCGATCGCTGCGGCATGCTCGAGGCCCGTGCGGCCGACCATGGCCTCGCTCAGCTCCGCGACCCACTCCTCCCGCTCGTCGCGAACGTTCCAGACGAGCCCGAGCGTGCCGCCGGGCCGGAGCACGCGCGCGATCTCGACGAGCGCCGCCGCCTGGTCGAACCAGTGGAACGCCTGCGCGACGGTGACGACGTCGGCAGAGGCGTCGAGCAGCGGCATCGCCTCGCCGGTGCCCACGAGCAGGCGCAGCCCCCGGCACCGCCTGCTCGAGCGCGGCGCGCATCTCGGGCGACGGCTCGACGGCGACGACCCGGTGCCCTGCAGCTGTGAGCAGGCGGGTCAGCTTGCCCGTGCCGGCACCGAGATCGACGACGTCTCGCGGCGGCTCGCCCGCCAGCCAGGCGACCGCCTCGGGCGGGTAGCCGGGCCGGGCTCGCTCGTACGCGTCGGCGACGGAGCCGAAGGAGAGCGCCCGCACCTCACGCGCGTCGGGCTCCATGCCGCCGATCCTAGAGGTTACGTCTCCGGCCGAAGCTCCGGCACGGCGCGGATGCGCAGCACCGGGGAGGGCAGCAGCCAGAGGACACCGGTGAGCGCGCCCGCGGTTGCGATCCACAGCGTCGGCCGCAACCCCACGCTCGCGCCCAGCCAGCCGCCGGCGAGCGAGCCGAGCACGCGGACGCCGTAGTTCACGAACGTGTAGGCGCCGGAGACGCGGGAGCGGAGCTCGTGTGGGATGACGGCGGCGAAGACGGTGCCGGCGCTGATGTCCAGCAGCATGACGCCGAAGCCGGAGCCGAGCTCGGCGAGGAAGAGCAGCAGGAGAATCGTTCGCTCGGAGCCCGAGGCGAGCGGGACGAGCAGGAGGGGGGCGGGAAAGAGCACGCAGCCGGCCGCGAGGCACGGCCCGAGGCCGATTCTGCGCGACAGCGGCGAGGCGACGACCGAGCCGGCGAGCCCACCCACGGCGCCTGCCCCGAGCACGAGCCCCAGAGTCCCGGCCCCGACACCGAGCGAGCGTGTCGCGTACAGCACGAACAGCGCCCAGAAGACGAAGTTGAAGAAGTTGATCGTCGCCGTGGCGAGCAGGATCGGACGCACCAGCGGAGAGCCGTTGACGAAGCGGACGGCGGAGCGGACGCCGCCTCCCTCCCGGTCCGGCGGCGCTTCCTGCGGGGCGATCCGGCGGAGGAGCACGGCCGAGCCGACGAAGGTGAGCGCATCCACGACGAGCGCAGCCGGCGCCGACGCGACACGGACGAGCAGCCCGGCGACGCTCGGGCCGGCGACAAAGGAAAACGCCCGGCTGCCGTTGAGCAGCGAGCTTCCCTCCACGAACCGGTCGCGCGGCACGATCGAGACGAAGAGCGACGCATCCGAGACGTTGAAGAGCACGCTCAGAGCCCCGACCCCGAACGCGACGGCGAGCAGGTGCACGAACGTGAGCGCACCGGCTGCGTAGGCGAGCGGCACCGAGAGGAGCAGGAGCGCCCGGCCGGCGTCCGCGGCGATCATCACCTGGCGGCGGCGTCCCCGGCGGTCGACGCAGGCGCCTGCGTGCAGTGCGAGCAGGTTCGGCGTCAGTGCAAGCGCGGTCAGGTAGCCCATCTGTGCGGCGCTCGCGTCGAGCGCGAGCACCGCCACGAGCGGCAGCGCCAGCAGCGAGACCTGGTCGCCGAAGAGTGAGATCGTGTGGGCGCCCCAGTAGCGCCGGAAGGTGCCGCTCTCGCGCAGGAGCGCCGGCAGGAGGCGGCGCCCGGGATCGGTCTCGACGACCGCCTCGCTCATGCCTCCACCGTGGGCACCGCCATCTGCAGGAACGTGACGGGCCTCGAGCCCTCGGGCCGCAGTGCAGGGTCGGCGAGGCGGTCGAGATATGGATCGGCAAGCCGCTGCAGGTCGGCTCTCAGGCCCGCGAGCTCTGCGGCCGTGAGGTAGAGCAGCGAGTCGCCGAACGCCGCCGCCTCCTGCCACTCGACGGGCTCGTCGCGGCGGGTGGCGATCCAGCGGGCGAGGCCCTCGAACTGGCGCTCGGTGACGAAGAGCTCGAACTCGGCCGCCGCGGCGGCAAGCTCCGGGGTCGGCGCCACGTCGGGCCAGCTCGTGTACAGGGAGGTGGCCCGCCAGGGCCGCCGACGCCCCGTCCCCCCGGGCGCCTCCTCGACGAGGCCGTGCTTCGCGAGCTGGCGCAGGTGGTACGAGGTGCTGCCGGAGCTCTCCCCCGGGAGCAGTGCAGCGGCCTGCGTCGCGGTCAGCGGTCCTTCGCGTCGAAGCAGGCCGAGGAGCGCGATCCGGCGCGGATGAGCGAGGGCGCGCAGCGCGCCCGGGTCCCGCAGCTCGACAGACCGTTCCATCTCCATGCAAAGAAATCTTTGCAAAGAAGTCTTTTCATTGCAAGCCCCGCCGCTCCCGAAACCGCCCGACCGCCTCGGCATGGTCGACGATCGGCGCCGGATAGCCGGGCGCGAGGAGCCCCGGCTCGGCGATGCCCTTCGCAGGCACGTCCGCGAGCTCCGGCACGTAACGGCGCACGTAGCTCCCCGCGGGGTCGAGCTTGCGCAGCTGCGCGGCCGGGTTGTAGACGCGGTTGGGACGGCTGTCGACCCCGGTGCCCGCCACCCACTGCCAGTTGCCCACGTTCTGCGCCACGTCGCCGTCGAGCAGGAGGTCGAAGAAGTGTCGTGCCCCCTCGCGCCAGTCGATGCCGAGGTCCTTGACGAGGAACGACGCCGCGACCATGCGCGCGCGGTTGTGCATCCACCCCTCCCGGCGCAGCTGGCGCATACCTGCGTCGACGAGTGGGAAGCCGGTCATCCCCTCCGTCCAGGCGGCGAGCGTGTCGGGGTCGTCGACCCAGCGGTCGCCTCGGGGCCTCAGGTCGTCCCGCTGGCTGCCGGGGCGCGCGTGCAGCAACTGGGCGTAGAAGTCGCGCCAGCAGAGCTGCCGCGTGAACGCCTCGCCGCCGAGCGCACGGGCCCGGACCGCGAGCGCCCGAGCGAGACACGCAGCCGAAGTGGAGGTACGGAGAGAGCCGCGAGGTGGCGTCGGCCGCGAGGTCGTCGTGGCCGCCGGCGCCGTACCCGTCGAGATGCGTTTGCAGCCACGCCGCGCCCGCTTCACCCCGGCCGTCTCGCCGCCCGGAAGCACGTCCGGCGAGCCAAGCTTGTGGTGATTCACCACAAGCGTTGCCTGCGCCGGCCCTGCCGCGGCCGCGGGGCCGGCGGGCGGATCGCCCGGGGGACGGGCAGCAGGTCGCCGAAGGGAACGGCACTCCAGGCGCGGTGATAGGGCGTGAACACCTGATAGTGGTCGGATCCTGCCGGCGGCGACCTCGCCCGCCGGCACGACGAAGCTGCCGTTCTCGAGCCGGCAGGTCGAGCGCCTCGCCGAGCCGCCGCTCGCGCTCGCGCGCGTACGGGCTCACGTCGGCGCTCGCGAACACGGTCGTCGCTCCGACCTCTCGCGCCGCGCGGACCGTCTCCTCCACCACATCGCCCCGGCGGACCTCGAGCCCGGCTCCGCGCTCGCGCAGCGAGGCGTCGAGGTCGACGAGCGACTCGAGCAGGAAGGTGTGCCGGTTCGCGGCCCTCCCGTAGCGCGTGGCGCCGATGCGCTCGTCGAGCACGAAGAGCGGCAGCACCGTCTCCGCCTGCGTGGACGGCCGCCGTGAGCGCCGGGTTGTCGTGGACGCGCAGGTCGCGGGTGAAGAGGACGACTGCGGCCCGCATCGAGTGTCAGCCGGGGCGGATCTCGGCGGCGACGCCGACCATGCCGGTGAAGCGCGGCACGACGTCGAGGACGCTCTCGCGGGCGCAGTACGGAATGTCCGCCTCGAGCTCCGGCCCGTGGTTGATCAGGTTGCGACCGCTGCGCGAGGCCCGGAATGCCTCCTCCGCGCTCCCGTACGAGCGAGCGAGCCGGAGCGCAGCCTCCGCCGCATCGGTGCGCTCGCAGCCGAGCAGGCCGGCGATCCGCCCGGCCACGTAGCTGTCGTCGAGGGCGAACGCGCCCTTCACGCCCGCGCAGAAGACGGCGATGTCCTCCCCGTGCGAAGCAGCCTCCTCGGTCACGGCTGCGAGGTTGAGGAGCGACGCGATCACGACCCGGTCGCAGCGCTCGGCAGCCGTGACGATGGCCCGGGTACCGTTCGTCGTCGACATCGCGAGCGTCGGCGTGCGCACGTCGAGGTACTCCCGCGGCGAGTTGCCGAGGTCGAACCCGTCGATCCTGACGCCGAGCCGCTCGCCGCCGAGCGTGACGGCCGCCGGGTCCGTGCGCAGCGCGCGCGCATCGTCCACCTCGGCAGCGCACAGCACCCGCTCGTACCCGGTCGCGAGCGCCTGGCAGATCGTCGACGTGGCGCGGATCACGTCGATGACGACCCCCGTAGGGGCCGCTGCGGACTCGTCCGGAGTGAACGCGACATGAACGCGCACGCCGCTACGCTAGCCGTCGATGAGCGACGTGCCGCACTGCTTCCGCCATCCCGACCGGGAAACCCTCGTCTCGTGCTCGGAGTGCGGCCGTCCCATCTGCGAGGACTGCATGACGTTCGCGCCCGTGGGAATCCGCTGTCCGGAGCACGCGAACATAGGCGCCCCCGCAAAGAGCCCCGCCCGGACGGCGCGCATGACGCGCCACCGCCTCTCCTCGCACCAGGCACCCGCGACCATGGTGCTGATCGCGCTCAACGTGCTCGTCTACGTCGTCACCGTCGTCAAGGGCGTCGGCCTCAACGACCCGCAGGGCACGCTCTACTACAAGGGCGCCCTCTTCGTCAGCAACGTCTTCCTGCCGGAGCAGGGGCTCGCCTACGGCGAGTGGTGGAGGATCCTGACGGCGACGTTCCTGCACGCGAGCCTGCTGCACCTCGGCATGAACATGCTCGTGCTCTACATGCTCGGGATCGCCGTCGAGCAGGCGCTCGGCACCGGGCGCTTCATGATGGTGTACGTCGCCTCGGGCCTCGCCGGCTCGGCCGGCGCCATCCTGTTCAGCCCGAACGCCCCCACGGTCGGCGCCTCGGGTGCGATCTACGGGATCATGGGCTCGCTGCTCGTGCTCGAGTACCTCGCCACGGGGTCGCTCGCCGGGCAGGCGATGGCCTTCATCGTCGTCAACCTGGCGATCACCTTCGCCATCCCGGGCATCTCCATCGGCGGCCACCTGGGCGGCCTGATCGGCGGAATCGCCGCCACCTACGTCCTCGCGCGCACGCGCTTCTCGCCCAACGCAGCGCTCGGTCCTGCTCTCGTGGCGGGCATCGCGCTCGTCAGCATCGGCATCGCGTACGCCCGTGTACGCGGCTACGCCCCATGGATGTCTCCCGCTCTTTCGGAGACACCCCTGCCGCCTGAGGACTCCCGGCTAGCCGCCGATGGCGACGTTGGTGACGCCGCTTCCTTGAGGGCTGCCTGCGCGGCGGCGAGGCGTGCGAGGGGGACGCGGTAGGGGGAGCAGCTGACGTAGTCGAGGCCGAGCTCGTGGCAGAAGGCGACGGAGCGTGCTTCGCCGCCGTGCTCGCCGCAGATGCCCATCTTGAGGTCGGGCTTGACGCCGCGGCCGCGCTCGACAGCGATGCGCATCAGGTCGCCGACGCCTTCGGTGTCGAGTACCTCGAAGGGGTTGCGGTCGAGGATGCCGTGCTCGAGGTAGTAGGTGAGGAACTTGCCCTCGGCGTCGTCGCGTGAGAATCCCATCGCGGTCTGGGTGAGGTCGTTGGTGCCGAAGGAGCAGAAGTCGGCCACCTCTGCGATCTCGTCGGCGCGGACGCAGGCACGCGGCAGCTCGATCATCGTGCCGCAGCGGTAGGCGACGGTCGGGCTCCTCGGCCGCGACGCGCTCGGTCAGCTCGCGCAGCCGACGCAACTCCTCGCGGAAGCCGACAAGGGGATGCATGATCTCGACGACAGGTGCCTCGCCTGTGCGCTCCTCGACGGCGCGGGCGGCGCGGACGATCGCGCGTACCTGCATCTCGTAGATCTCGGGCCACTGCAGGCCGAGCCGGCAGCCGCGCGTGCCGAGCATCGGGTTGGCCTCGTGCAGCTCGCGGATACGGCGCCGCATCGCGTCCGAGGTGGCGTCCTCGAGCGAGGGCAGGAACTCGTGCAGGGGCGGGTCGAGCAGCCGGATCGTGACCGGGAAGCCGGCCATCGCCTCGAAGATGCCCTCGAAGTCCGACTGCTGCATCGGCAGCAGCTTGTCCAGCGCCGCACGGCGGGCCTCCTCGTCGGTCGCGAGGATCATCTCCTGCACGATCGGCAGCCGCTCCTGCGCCATGAACATGTGCTCGGTGCGGCAGAGGCCGATCCCCTCGGCCCCGAACTCGCGCGCCTTGGCCGCATCCTCCGGCGTGTCGGCGTTGGCGCGCACCTGCAGGCGCCGCGCCTCGTCTGCCCACTCCAGGATGGTGCCGAAGTTCTCGTCGATCGCAGGCGGCACGAGCCGCACCGGGCCCACGATCACGCGCCCGGTGCCGCCGTCGATCGTGATCGTCTCCCCCACCTTGACGCACGTGCTCGCCGATGTGCACGACGCCTGCCTTGGCGTCGATCGAGAGGCCCTCGCATCCGGCCACGCACGGCTTGCCCATCCCGCGCGCCACCACCGCCGCGTGCGAGGTCATGCCGCCGTGCGCGGTCAGCACGCCGCGCGCCTGGATCAGCCCGTGGATGTCGTCAGGCGTCGTCTCCCAGCGCACCAGGATCACGTCCTCGCCCGCCTTGCCGCGCTCGCTCCGCCGTGTCGGCGTCCAGCACGATCGCGCCCGACGCAGCGCCCGGCGAGGCGTTCAGGCCCTTCGCCGCCACCTCCACGTGCGCGGTCGGGTCGATCATCGGGTGCAGCAGCTGGTCGAGCTGACCCGGGTCGATCCGCGCCACCGCCTCCTCCCGCGAGATCAAGCCCTTCCGCCGCCATCTCCACCGCGATCCGCAGCGCCGCCGGCGCCGTCCGCTTCCCCGTCCGCGTCTGCAGCAGGTACAGCGTGCCCTCCTCCACCGTGAACTCGATGTCCTGCATGTCCCGGTAGTGCGCCTCCAGCCGATCGAGCGTCGCCACCAGCTGGTCGTATGCCTGCGGGAACCGCTCCCGCATCGCCGCGATCGGCTCCGGCGTCCGGATCCCCGCCACCACGTCCTCGCCCTGCGCGTTGATCAGGTACTCGCCGTACAGCTCCGCCTCGCCGGTCGACGGATCGCGCGTGAAGCACACGCCCGTTCCCGACTGCTCGCCACGGTTCCCGAACACCATCTGCATCACGTTCACCGCGGTGCCCATGTCGTCCGGGATCTCGTAGGTGCGCCGGTACACCTGCGCCCGCGGCGCATCCCACGAGTCGAACACCGCCCGGTAGGCCCGGCGCAGCTGGTCCCGCGGATCCTGCGGGAACTCGCCGCCCACCTCCTCCCGGTAGATCCCCTCGAACGTCGTGATCAGCTCCTGCAAGTCCTCCGCCGACAGGTCGAGGTCGTTCGCCACCCCGCGCGCCTGCTTCAGCGCCGACAACGCGCCCTCGAAACGGTGGCCGTCCACTCCGTCCACGACCTCGCCGTACATCTGGATCAAGCCGGCGATACGAGTCGTACGCAAACCGCGGATTGCCCGTCGCCGCCGCCAGCCCCGCCACCGAGACGTCGGTCAGCCCCAGGTTCAGGATCGTGTCCATCATCCCCGGCATCGAGATCGCCGCCCCCGACCGCACCGACACGAGCAGCGGGTCCGACGGATCGCCGAACCGCTTCCCCGACCGCGCCTCCAGCGCCGCGATGTGCTCCCCCACCTCCGCGTCCAGCCCCTCCGGCACCTGCTTGCCGACCGCCATGTAGGTGCGGCACGCATCCGTCGTGATCGTGAACCCCGCCGGCACCGGCACCCCGAGCGCCGTCATCTCGGCCAGCCCGACACCCTTGCCGCCCAGAAGCTCCCGGCCCCCGGGGGCATCCTCGTCGAACGAGTACACGTAGCGCACTGTCAGATCCTCCCACAACCGTCGAGGCGATGACGCAGTGACATGTCACAGACCGGTTGCGCGTCTTGCCGCACGGTCTCGTGCGAGGATAGCCGGGTGAGCGGGCACGTCGTCGCGATGGGGGGAGGGGGCTTCCTGACGGGTGACCTGACCTCGCCGCTCGACGACCTGCTCCTCTCGCTCGCGGGCTCCGAGCGACCGCACGTCGTCTTCCTTCCGACCGCGACCGGAGACTCGGCCGCCGCGCAGGCGGCCTTCGAGGACGCGTGGAGCCGCCGCCCGTGCACCCGTGACGTCGTGTGCCTGTTCGGCATCCCCGACCACCCGGCGGAGCGCGTCGCCGCCGCCGACGTGGTCGTCGTGGCCGGTGGCAACACCGCGAACATGCTGGCTCTCTGGCGCCTCCACGACATCGACGAGGCGCTCGCGAGCGCCTGGTCGCGCGGCGCCGCGCTCGGCGGCGTCTCCGCCGGCGGCGAACTGCTGGTTCGAGGCCTGCGTGACGGACTCGTTCTCGGCCGAGCTCGACGGCCTCGAGGACGGGCTCGGGCTCCTCGCGGGCAGCTTCTGCCCCCACTACGACGGCGAGGAGCGCCGCCGGCCCGTCTACACGCGTCTCGTCGCCGAAGGCTTCCCGGCCGGGATCGCGTGCGACGACGGGGCTGCCGCCGTCTATCGGGGCACCGCAGCTGCTGGAGATCGTCGCCGACCGACCGGGCGCGCTCGGCTACAGGGTCTCGCCGACGGCGTCGAGCCCGATCGAGACCCGCCTCCTGCGGCCGTGAGGAAGGTCTCCGTCATCTCCTCTGCGAGTGGCAACGGCAAGACGACGCTCGCCCGTGAGCTCGCCCGCAACGCTCGGTCCGTGCCGTTCGTCGAGCTCGACGCCCTCGTGCACGGCCCGAACTGGACCGAGACGTCCGACGACGAGCTTGCGCCGCCTGCTCGAGCCGGTGCTGGCCGGCGACGGTTGGGTGATCGATGGTGGCTACTGGGGGAAGATCGGCGACCTCGTGCTCGCGAGGGCCGACCTCGTCGTCTGGATCGACCTGCCCCTCCACGTCTGGCTGCCGCGGCTCGTGCGGCGAACGGCCCGCCGCCTCGTCGTCGCGAGGAGATCTGGAACGGCAACCGAGAGACCTTCCGCGGAGCCGTCTGGGGCCGTGATGCGCTGATCCCCTACGCGATCCGGGCCCACTCCGGCACCGACGCTGCTATCCGGCGCGGCTCGTCCCGGTACCGGGTCGTGCGGCTCTGTACCCAGGCGGAGGTGGACAGCGTTTCTCAGCGCCGTCGGCGCGACCTGAACTCGGCCACCCAGGCGGCCGCCCGCAGGCCGATCCAGATCGGCGTCAGGATCACGTAGAAGACCACGACCGCGACGCCGAGGGCCCCCCACCACATGGCCCAGTAGCGAAGCGGCGCCCATCCCTTGTCGGACAGCGACCGCCCCTCGGCCCTCCAGACCGACCTGCGGCGAGGTGTCACGCGCGAGCTTCGTCTCTCTCGCGCTGGCGGTCGGCGACGACCCGGATCACGCGCATCGCCGTCTCCTCGACGGAGAGGTCGGAGACGTCGAGGACGGGGCAGCCGAGCCGCCGGTGGATCGCCGTGGCGTGCTCGAGCTCCTCGTACACGTCGAGCAGCTCCGCATAGCGCTTCTTCGGTCCGCCCATCGTGGCGACGCGGTTGGTGCGGATCTCGGAAAGGCGCTCGGCGTCGATCGTCAGCCCCACGATCTTGAGGGGGTCGATCTCGAACAGCGCGGGCGGAGGCTCGATCCCCCGCACCACGGGCACGTTGGCCGCCTTGTGGCCGAGGTAGCCGAGGTACATGGAGAGCGGTGTCTTCGACGTGCGGGAGACGCCGACGAGCACGATGTCCGCCTCGTCGAGCCCGCTTCCGACGCCGTCGTCGTACTTGACGGCGAACTCGATCGCCTCGATCCGCTTGAAGTACGTCTCGTCGAGCGGCGGCCGTGCGCCGGGCGTCATCCGGGCAGCCACGCCGGAGACGCGGGCGATCGAGTCGATCGGGTGGCCGAGCAGGTCGCAGTAGTGGACGCGGGCCCGCCGGCAGAGCTGGCGCATCGCCTCCCGCAGGCCGGGCTCGACGAGCGTGTACACCATCACGGCGGGCCTGCCCTTGGCGCGGTTGACGGCGAGCGCTAGATCCTCGACGGACTCGACGCGCGGGTGCCGCACCTCGTCGAATGCCTGCTCGGGAAACTGCGCCTCGAGCGCGAGCACGAGCCGTGCCGCCGTCTCTCCGGTGGAGTCGGAGACGATGTGGAGCTCGACGGGGGCCTGCTCGGTGCTCACGGGCGGCAGGGTATCCGGGCGCCGCCGCGCGTGCCTGTACAGTCGCGCCGTGACGAGCTCCACGCGTCCCGTCGGGCTCGCCGACGTCGAGGCGGCCGCCGCCCGGATCACCCCCTACGCGGTGCACACGCCGCTGCTGCGCCTGCCGGTCGACGGCGATGTCCTCGTGAAGCCGGAGAGCCTGCAGCGAACGGGCTCGTTCAAGTTCCGGGGAGCGCTGAACGCGCTCGCGTCGACGCCCGCCGAGCGGCTCGCGCGCGGCGTCGTGGCGGACTCGAGCGGGAACCACGCCCAGGGCGTCGCCGCCGCCGCGAGCCTGCTCGGGGTCCGGCGACGATCGTGATGCCCGAGAACGCGGTCGAGCTGAAGGTCGAACGGACACGGGCTCTCGGCGCCGAGGTGGTGCGCTGCGCCGCCTCGAGCGACGAGCGCGCGCGCGTCGCCGCCGAGCTGCGCGACGAGCGGGGCCTCGAGTACGTGCCGCCGTTCGACGACCCGCGCATCATCGCGGGCCAGGGCACGGTCGGGCTCGAGATCGCCCGCGACCTCGGCTCCGTCGACACCGTCGTCGTGTGCGTCGGCGGCGGCGGGCTGATCTCGGGCGTCGCGACCGCGGTCAAGGCGATCTGCCCGCGCGCGCGGGTGATCGGGGTGGAGCCGGAGCTCGCCGCGGACGCGCAGGAGTCGCTGCGCACCGGCGCTCGCGCCCGCTGGAGCGCCGCCGACGTCGCGCGCACGGTGTGCGACGGCGTGCGCACGCAGCAGATCGGCGAGCTGACCTTCGAGGTGATCAACCGGCTCGTCGACGACATCGTCACGGTGAGCGACGAGGCGGTGCTCGAGGCGATGCGCTGGTACGCGCTGGAGGTGAAGCTCACGGTCGAGCCGACCGGAGCGCTGACGCTCGCCGCCCTTCGCTCCGGCGCCCTGGAGGCCGCCGGTCGCACGGTGGTCGTGGCCTCGGGCGGGAACGTCGATCCCGCGCTGCTCGCCGACGTCGTGGCTCGCCGGTAGCAACCGTGCGACGGGCGGCGAGAGTCAGTCCCGCGGCAGGACGATCGAGCCGTCCTCAGCGCCGCGCGGCGATCTGCCGCGCCTCCCCGCCGGTGAGCGCCAGCAGGTCGGCGGGGGCGAGCTCGATCTCGAGACCGCGGCGGCCCGCGCTGACGTGGATCGTGTCGTGCGCGAGCGCAGATTCGTCCATCACCGTGGCAAGGCGCCTGCGCTGGCCGAGCGGGCTGATGCCGCCGGTCACGTAGCCCGTGATCCGCTCCGCGTCGGCCGGCTTCGCCATCGCGGCACGCTTGCCGAGCGCCTTCAGGTCGAGCTCCGCCTCGACCGGCACGATCGCGACCGTGTGCACGCCGTCCACGTCGGCGACGAGCGTCTTGAACACGCGGGCCGGGTCGACGCCCGAGCTTGTCCGCCGCCTCGAGGCCGTAGGAAGGCGCCTTCGGGTCGTGCGCGTACTCGTGCACGGAGAACGCGACGCCGGCCTTCTCCGCGGCGACGATCGCCGGAGTGCCCTTGCCGGCCACGTGCTACCGGGCCAGCGTGTCCAGGGCCGTCCGCGCGAACACTGCGATGCCGGCCTTCAACGCCGCCTCGTCGATCGCGAACCGCGGATGGTGGTGGGGGAACGCGGCTCCGATCGCCTCGTTCTGAGCCCCGACGACGAAGAACGCCCCGGGCGCCCGCTGCAGGTAGGCGGCGAAGTCCTCACCGCCCATCACCGGGGCGATCGTCGTCACGGCCTGCTCACCGAGCTCGGCGCGCACGGCGCCCTCGACGACCGCGGCCACCTCCGCGTCGTTCACGACCGCCGGATAGCCGTCCTCGAAATGGAAGGAGTACGTGGCTCCGTGCGCTTCCGTGACGCCGCGCACGACACGCTCGATCCCGTCCCGGAGCTCCGACTTGGTGTCGGGCCGGAACGTCCGCACGGTGCCGAGCAGCTCGACGGCCTCGGGGATCACGTTCTTCGCCGTCCCTCCGGCGATGCGCGTGACGGAGACGACGCCCTGGTCGAGCGGGTCGAGCGTCCGCGAGACGAGGTGCTGCAGGTTGGTGACGACCTGAGCGGCGACGACGATCGGGTCGACCGTCTCGTGCGGCGACGCGGCGTGCCCGCCACGGCCGTGCACCTCGATCCTGAACGTGTCCGCGAACGCCAGCAGCGGGCCCGGCTGGGCCGCCACGAGCCCGACGGGGACGGTGCTGAAGAGGTGGATGCCGACGACGGAGTCGACTCCGTCCATGACGCCGGCGTCGACGAGCTCCTGCGCACCGCCGGGCGGCAGCTCCTCCGCATGCTGGAAGACGAAGCGCACCTCGCCCGCCAGCTCGTCCCGGCGCTCGGTGAGGATGCGGGCGGCGGCGAGCAGGATCGCGGTGTGCGCGTCGTGGGCGCAGGCGTGCATGACACCGGGACGCGTCGACACGTACGGCACGTCGCTCTCCTCCTGAATGGGGAGGGCGTCCATGTCGGCTCGCAGCGCCAGTGTCCTCCCCGGCCTGCCGGTGCGCAGGCGTGCGACCACGCTCGTCGGCGTCGGCCGCTCGATCTCGAGCCCGCCGAAGGAGCGCAGCAGGTCCGCCACGAAGGCGGACGTCTCGTGCTCCTCGAACGAGAGCTCGGGATGGGCATGCAGGTGCCGCCGCCAGTGGATCGCCTGAGCCTCCAGGTCTCCCGGCACGAGCCGCCGTGTCTCAGAGGTGATGGCCACCGACGACGCACGCTAGCTGGTCGCCGACTCTCTCGCGGCGGGTAGAGTCGACGCTCATGCCCGAGCCGCTGACCATGGACAAGATCGTCTCGCTGTGCCGCCGGCGCGGCTTCGTGTTCCCGTCGTCCGAGATCTACGGCGGGCTCGGCTCGTCGTACGACTACGGCCACTACGGCGTGCTGCTCAAGGAGAACGTGAAGGCGCGCTGGCTCGAGGCGATGGTGCGGGAGCGCGAGGACATCGTCGCGCTCGACTCGGCGATCATCCTGCACCCGCACGTGTGGGAGGCGTCCGGCCACGTGGGCGGCTTCACCGACCCGCTCGTCGACTGCCGCTTCTGCAAGAAGCGCTTCCGCGCGGACCAGCTCGACGACGCCCAGTGCGGGCAGAAGCCGAGCAAGCACCCGGGCGAGACCAGCGACTGCGACCTCACCGAGCCGCGGCACTTCAACCTCATGTTCGAGACGCGGGTCGGCCCGGTCGAGGAGAGCGGCCAGAAGGTGTTCCTGCGCCCCGAGACGGCGCAGGGGATCTTCATCAACTTCAAGAACGTCGCCCAGCTCGCGCGCCGCAAGCCGCCGTTCGGCATCGCGCAGGTGGGCAAGTCGTTCCGCAACGAGATCACGCCCGGCAACTTCATCTTCCGCACGCTCGAGTTCGAGCAGATGGAGATGGAGTACTTCGTGCCGCCCGACGAGGCGGACGAGTGGTATCGCTACTGGATCGACGAGCGCCGCAACTGGTACCTGCGGCTCGGCATCCGTGAGAGCCACCTGCGCGTTCGCCCGCACGACGCCGACGAGCTCTCCCACTACTCGAGCGGAACCAGCGACATCGAGTACCTGTACCCGATCGGCTGGTCCGAGCTCGAGGGCATCGCGAACCGCGGCGACTTCGACCTCACCGCCCACACGCAGTCGTCCGGCACGAAGCTCGAGTGGGTCGACTCCGGGAGCGGCGAGCGCTACACCCCCCACGTGATCGAGCCGGCCGCCGGCCTCAACCGGTCGATGCTCGCGTTCCTGTGCGACGCCTACGACGAGGAGGTCGTCGCCGACCGCGAGCGCACCGTGCTGCGCCTGCACCCGCTGATCGCGCCGGTGAAGGCCGCCGTGCTGCCGCTGATCCCGCGTGACGCGGCGATCACGGAGAAGGCGCGGGCGCTCTACGAGCAGCTTCGCCGCACGGTCGCCGTCGAGTACGACGACGGGGGCCAGATCGGCCGCCGCTACCGCCGCCAGGACGAGATCGGCACGCCGTGGGCGCTGACCGTCGACGAGCAGACCCTCGAGGACGACACCGTCACGATCCGCGACCGCGACTCGCTCGCGCAGGACCGCATCCCGATCGGAGGCGCGCGCGAGGTGCTGCTCGACCGCCTCGAGCAGCCCTGGACGTCACCCAAGACCGACTAGGGTCGCGGGCGCTCCATCAGGCGCTCACCCGGCTCGACGAAGCCGAGCTTCGCGTAGAGGCGGTGCATGTCACGCGTGTGCAGCAGCCACTTCGTGTTCGCGAGCGGGCCCTCGTCGACCGTGAAGCGCACGAGCTCGAGGCCGTGCCCCTGCCCACGGTGCTCGGCGAGCACGTAGACGTCGGCGAGGTAGGAGACCGTGTGTCCGTCGGAGACGACCCGCGCGAAGCCGACCTGCCGCCCGTCGGGCGCGTAGAGGCCGGCGACCCGCCCGGCCGAGGCGACGAGCTCGTCCATCACCGCGCGCGGACGTCCCTCCGCCCAGTAGGACTCCCCGCCCAGGTATGCGTGGACGGCGGCGCGGTCGATCCGGCCGGGGTCGTCGTCCAGCTCGTAGCCGTCGGGCAGAGCGTGGCGCATTCGAGTGAATCCTGCCCGTTAGGGGCACCGCGTGCGGTACCGTCGGGCACATGCGTCGGGTGGGAATCGTTCTCGCTGTCGCGCTCCCGCTCGCGGTGGCCGACCTCTGGGTGAAGACCGTGCGCCCGACTGCGCCGTGGGCGTATCACGAGCGCTCGCTCGCCTGGCTGGCGCTGTCCGTGGCACTCGTTGCGGGGCTCTGCGCTGCTGACGCGCGTCCCCTCGCCCTTCGTCCCACCCGCCGCCGGCGTGCTGGTGGGCGGCCTGCTGGGGAACGCGCTGTCGGCGTCGTGGAACGAGATGCGGGTACCGAACCCGCTCGTGCTCGGAGACGGTGACCTGGTCGTCGCCTTCAACCTCGCGGACGTCTGGGCGCTGACCGGCATCGGCGTGCTCATGGCCGCGCTGGCAGTGTGGCTCGTCCGCAACCGGGACCTGCTGCCGACGCCGGCCCATGCCCGCGCACGGCCGCGTCTCACGTTCCGCCGCCGTCCGTGACGGTTGAGCCGTCGCCGGCGTCGACACGAAGACGAAACCGCCGACCGCCCACCGGCGTACTCTCGGGTGAGGCTCGCGCCCACGACATGGACAAGACCTGGACATCAACCCCCTCGGCTCCGCTATCATCGGAAACGGAATGAGCGTCGCGCCCCTCTTCGTCCCCGCGCTCGCCTCGCTCGACGGGCTGCTCCCTCGCGACGGCGTGCTCGACCCGGAAGAGCTCGAGGAAGTGGCCCGCGCGATCGCCGAGCGGCCCGAGATCTGGGAGCCGCTCGCCTACGCGGATCCGGAGCAGCGCCGCTACGAGCTCGTCTACGAGGACGACCGCATGGACGCCTGGGTGCTCTCGTGGATGCCGGGCCAGGGGACCGGGTTCCACGATCACTACATCTCGTCGGTCGGCGTCTGCGTCGCCCAGGGCCGGATCCGCGAGGATCAGATGCGCTACGGGATGCCGGCAATCGAGCGCGAGCTCTCACCCGGCGACTCACGGCGCGGGAACCCTGCCTACATCCACCGCGTCCAGCATTGGGACGGCGCGCCGGCGGTCACGATTCACGTCTACTCGCCGCGGCTCGACTGGGTCGGCCAGTACCGCATCGACGACGACGGCGTCGTCCGCCGCGAGGTTCAGCCCGGCCGCAACGAGCTGAAGGACCAGCTCGTCTCCGAGGGCGCCCTGCACGGCGTGCTCGAGCGGTTCTGAGCAGCGGGCATCACACCACCGACCCGCAGGGCGAGGAGTTCGACGTCCTCGATGCCGAGGGGGTGCCGACCGGCCGCAGGAAGCGGCGCGGCGACGTCCATCGCGACGGCGACTGGCACGCAGCGCTCCACATCTGGGTCGGGGGGCTCGACGAGCGAGGGCCGGCCGTTCGTCCTCCTCCAGCGCCGCTCGCAGACGAAGGACACGTGGCCGGGCGCGCTCGACGTCGCGGTCGGCGGTCACTTCCGTGCCGGCGAGACGCTCGCCGACACGGCACGGGAAGCCGAGGAGGAGATCGGGCTGCACGTGTCGGCCGAGAGCCTCGTCCGGCTCGGGCGCCGTTTCGCATGCGCCATGACCGTGCCCGACAACGAGCTGCAGGAGGCGTTTGCACTGCCGCTCGGATCGACCGCTCGAGGCATACCGCCTGCACCCGGACGAGGTCGACGCGATCGTGCAGCTGCCGCTCGACGTCGCCCTGGCGCTCTTCGAGGGACGCAGCCCCACGGCGCAGGGCCTGGAGCTTTCCCGTGGCGGCGGCGAGCGCCGAACGGTGACGATCGACCTCGAGGACTTCGCCGCGGGCGACCGGGACGGATATCCGGCACTGGCGCTGCGGGGCCTGGCCGACGTGCTCGCGGGACGGACGCCCGAGCCGTTCGACCTCCGCTGAGCCTCCCGGTGCCCGGAGCTACGCGGTGACCGTCTTCAGGCGGAAGCCGCCGTGGTGCTCGTATGAGGCGGTCACGACCGCAAGCGCATCGCGACGGGCCTGCGGGCCGAGGCCGGCCGCGGGCGCCTCGGCGATGGGCGTGTGCAGCAGCGTCCAGATGCCGAGCAGGCTCTCGGGTGGGAGCGGGATGCCGCCGGGATCGCAGGCGTCGCAGACGACGCCGCCCCCCGACGGCAGGAACGCGACCAGACCGTCGGTCGTCTCGCACTCGATGCAGCCGCCGAGGTGCGGCATGTAGCCGGAGACCCACAGCAGCTTCAGCTGGAAGGAGAGTCACGAGCGGGTCGAGCGCGGGTCGCTCGCCCGCCCGCGACGGCGCGTCGTCGAGCGCATCGAGGAAACGCGTGAGGGCGAGGAAGGCGCGCTCGTTCCCCTCCTGCTCGGTGAAGAGGCGCAGCATCGCCTCGAGGCCGATCATCCCGACCTGCAGGCGATACGGCTCCGAGCGGATGCGATCGTGGGAGCGCACGAGCGAGGCTCCCGTCACCGTCTCGAGCTCGCCACGGCCGTGGTGCAGGACGAGCTCCACGTGCGAGAACGGCTCCAGTCTGCCGCCGAAACGAGACTTCGTCTTGCGCACGCCCTTCGCGACGGCGCCCACGCGCCCGCGCTCGAGCGTGTAGACGTGCAGGACCCGGTCGGCCTCGCCGAGCCTGAACGAGCGCAGGACGACCGCGTGTGTGGTGGACGATCGGGTCACGGCTCCAGTGTACGAGCGGGCCTGGCCGGCGCCGACGGGCGGAATAGCGGGAACCCTCGTCCCGTTGACACGCCCGATGCCTCGGATCCGGCTCTACACGACGGTCTGGTGCGGCACCTGCCACCGCGCCGGCGCCCGCGCTAGCTCGAGACGCGTGGCCACCCGTTCGAGGAGGTGCCGCTCGACGACGATCCCGCCTTTCGCCGGACCGTGTACGAGCTCGGAGGCCGTTTCACCGTGCCCCTCGTGATGATCGACGGCGATCCGGTCGGCGGGTATCAGGAGCTCGCGGCGCTCGATCGCTCGGGCGCGCTCGCCGGGCGGCTCGCCGCGTAGAGTCGGGCCATGCCCCGCTGCGCGATGGCCCGGGTGCGACTGCTTCGCGCACCGGGGGCGCCGATACGGCAGTCGGCCAGCAGGCGTCAGCAGGCAGCGCCGATCGCAGCAGCAGCCTGGTCGAGCTCCTCCCGGCCGGGCTTCGTGAGCTCGGCGGTGATGCGGAGCCGGTCGCCGGCGAGCCGCGGCACGACGTGAAGGTGGACGTGGAGGACGTCCTGGCCGGCACTCTCGCCGTCGGCGAGCAGGAAGTTGACCCCGTCGCACGGCAGCCCCGACGCACGCAGCGCTCGCTGCATCCGCACCGCGACTCGGAACAGATGAGCGCCGGTGTCCTCGTCGAGCTCGTCCAGGCCGTCGCATGGCGCTTCGGGATCACGAGCAGGTGCCCCGGGTTGACGGGATGGATGTCCATCACGCACACGACGAGCGTGTCCTCGAAGGGCACGCTCGCGGCAGCCCGGCCCGCAACGATCTCACAGAACACGCAGGCGTCGTCCGTGCCCATCGCTACGACGATACTCGACGCGCACGTCGCTGTCGGCCCTGCGCAACGCGGCCTGCCGCGGTCGGGTCACGCCGGGAGCGGCTGGCAGCGCGGGCAGAACGTCGTTCCCCGGCCCCCGACGACGATGCGCGTCAGCTCCGCGCCGCAGCGGTCGCACGGCTCGCCGGCGCGGCCGTAGGCGCGGAACTCGTCCTGCATCGACCCGTAGGCACCGTCCGGCGCCGCGTAGTCGCGCAGCGTCGAGCCCTGCCGCTCGATCCCGCGCCGGAGCACCCGGCGCAGCGCGCGGTGCAGGCGGCGCACCTCCTCGCCGTCGAGCGACCCGGCGGGGCGGAGCGGATGGAGCCGGCTGTGCCACAGCGCCTCGTCGACGTAGATGTTCCCCAGCCCCGCGAGCGTGCGCTGGTCGAGCAGCGCCGACTTGAGCGGCGCCCGGCGGCCGTGGAGCCGCGCCCCGAGCCGCGCGGCCGAGAACGACGGCCCGAGCGGCTCGGGGCCGAGCCTCGCAGCGAGGTACGGGCCCACGTCGCCGCTCTCGAAGAGCTCCCACGTGCCGAAGCGCCGGACATCCCGGTACGCGACGTCCGATCCGTTGTCCATACTGAGAACAGCCCGCGTGTGGGGATCCTCGGCCAGGGCTCCCCGTGGCGCGTGCCTCAACGACCCCGTCATACGGAGGTGGATCAGGAGAGCGCGTCCTTCCTGGAACCGGACAACCAGATACTTGCCGCGACGCTCGACCGCGCTGACGCGCTCGCCGACGAGCTCGTCCGCGACGATCCGCGGGTCGAACGGCCGCACGAGCCGCGGGTCGAGGATCGTCGCCCGCTCGATCCTGCCTCCTTCGAGCACGGGCGCGATGCCCCGGCGGACGGTCTCGACCTCGGGCAGCTCGGGCACGACGGGAGTGTAGGCCGACGCCCCGGCCAGCCGGCTGACGCCGGCGGCGGCGCGGGCGCTAGCCGACGACGTCGAGCAGGATGCCGTGCGCCGGCGGCGCCGTGTCGCCGATCTCGTAGGCGGCCCGGATCGCCTCGACGGCCGCCTGCGCGGATGCCTCGTCGCGGGCATGGACCTCGGCGAGGTCGTCGCCCTCGAGCACGGCATCCCCGCGCTTGGCGAAGCACAGCACGCCGACCGAGTGGTCGATCGCGTCGGCCTTGGTGCGCCTCCCGGCGCCGAGCTCGAGCGCGGCGATCCCGACGGCAAGCGCTCCCACACGGGTGACGATGCCGTCGCGCGGGGCCGGCACCGGGACGCGCACGGGTGCGTCCGGCAGCGCGGACGGATCCGGGTCGCCGCCCTGGGCGCGGATCCAGCGCTCGTAGACGTCGAACGCGGTGCCGTCCGCGACGGCGGCCTCCGCGCGGGCGCGTCCCTCGTCGAGGTCGACACCGAGGTCGGAGAACGCGAGCAGGCGTGCGCAGGCGTCGAGCACGAGCTCCGTGAAGTCGGCAGGCCCCTCGCCGCGCACGGTGGCGAGCGCCTCGCGAATCTCGAGCGCGTTGCCGACGGCGCGGCCGAGCGGCTGGTCCATGTCGGTGAACAGGCAGACGACCTGCTTGCCCGCGCGGCGGCCGAGCTCGAGCATCTCCTCGGCGAGCACCCGGGCGTCCTCCAGCGTCTTCATGAACGCCCCGTCGCCCACCTTGACGTCCAGCACGATCGCGTCGGCGCCGGCGGCGAGCTTCTTCGACATGATCGACGACGCGATCAGCGACACGATGTCGACCGTGGCGGTGACGTCACGCAGCGCGTACAGCTTCTTGTCGGCGGGGACGAGATCGGCGCTCTGCCCGACGATCGCCATGCCGACGTCGCGCAGCTGCGCGACCATCTCGTCGGTCGTCAGCTCGACGCGGAAGCCGGGGATCGACTCGAGCTTGTCGAGCGTCCCGCCCGTGTGGCCGAGCCCGCGACCGCTCATCTTGCCGAGCGGCACCCCGCAGGCGGCGACGATGGGGCCGACCGCGATCGACGTCTTGTCGCCCACGCCGCCCGTCGAGTGCTTGTCGACGACCGTGCGACCGAGCGCCGCGTGCAGGTCGAGCGTCTCGCCGGAGCGGATCATCGCGTCGGTGAGCGCAAACGTCTCCGCACCGGTCAGGCCATTGAAGTAGACGGCCATGCACCAGGCGGCCATCTGGTAGTCGGGCACCTCGTCACGCGCGTACGCGAGCACGAGCTCGGACAGCTCGTCGGCCGGCAGCTCCTCGCCGTTGCGCTTGCGCTCGATCAGGTCGGCGGGCCGAATCCTCATGCCGCCTTCTCCGCCACGAAGACGGTGGTACGAGCGCCGGCGCGCATCGGCCCGTCGAGCTCGAGCTCGAGCACGCGACCGTCGGCGTCGCTTCCAGAGGACCATCGATTCGAGGTACCGCCGCACAGCCGCCGCATCGGGGAACGTGACCCACTGGTCGACGTCGTGCTGCTCGACGACCGCGAAGTGTCGACGCAGCGACGCCGTCCCGTTCTCGCGCGAGAAGGTCACTCGCCCGACCATGTCGATGCCTGCCAGAGCGCGACCTCGTCCAGGTGATGCTCGGAGTTCGTCACCGCAACCAGACGGCCGCCAGGCTCGAGCACGCGCGCGATCTCGCGCAGGCCGCGATCGAGATCGGGCACGTGGTACAGCATCCAGGCGGCGACGACGAGGTCGAACGCCGCGTCCCGAGCGCAAGATCCTGCACGTCCCCGACGCGCGCATCCACTCCGCGCAAGCGTCGCGAGCTCGACCATCCGCTCGGACACGTCGACGGCGACGACGTCTGCCCCGAGCTCACGGGCGATCCGGGCGCTCAGCTCGCCCGGCCCCGCTCCCACCTCGAGCACCCGTCGCGGCGCTGCTGCAACGATCGCATCCCAGAGCGACGTCGTTCGGATCGGGGCCCACCGCATTCTCGTAGACGGACCGCCGCGCCTCGAGACCGTTCTCGGTCGCGTACTCGCTCGAGACGAGCTCGGGGGTCGTTCAGGCTCACGGCTCGAGGATGAGCGTGCCGGGCGCGCCCTTGCCGGGGTGCTTCGCCCCCATCCACGCGCACACGGTGGCCCCGACGTCGCCGAACTCGCCCTCGTGGACCCGCCCGGCCGCGTTGCGTCCCGCCGCGTACGCGAGCAGCAGCGCATGCTCGCGCGAATGGTCGGTCGAGGGCGTGGTGGGGTCGCACCCGTGATCCGAGGTGAGGATCAGGAGGTCGCCGGCGCGCAGGGTCTCGAGGATGTCGGGGAGCCTCCGGTCGAAGTCCTGCAGGCAGCGGTGGAAGTTGACGGGGTCGTTGCGATGGCCCCAGAGCTGGTCGGTCTCGACCAGGTTCACGAACACGAAGCCGTCGTCGACGTTCTCGAGCAGCTCGATCGTGCGGTTGATCCCTTCGACGTTCGACTTCGTCGGGAACGACTCGTCGATGTCGCAGCCGGCGAAGATGTCGCCGATCTTGCCGACCCCGTAGGTCGTGTGGCCGGCATCGCGGATCGCCGTCAGGTAGTTCGGCCGGCGCGGCTCGAGGGAGAAGTCGTGCCGGTTGCCGGTGCGCTCGTAGCTGCCGGGCGACCCGACGAACGGCCTCGCGATGACGCGGCCGACCGCGTGCTTGCCGGTCAGGATCGAGCGGGCGGCGCGGCAGCCCTCGTACAGCTCCTCGAGCGGGATCGTCTCCTCGTGGGCGGCGATCTGGAAGACGGAGTCCGCCGACGTGTAGACGATCCATTTCCCGGTTCGCTGGTGCTCCTCGCCGTATTCCTGGATCACCTCGGTGCCGGACGCGGGCGCGTTGCAGAGGACGCCGCGCCCCGTCTGGTTCATGAACGGGTCGATCACGTCGTCGGGGAAGCCGTACGGGTAGGTCGGGAACGCCACCGGCGTGACGACGCCCATCAGCTCCCAGTGGCCGGCGGTCGTGTCCTTGCCCTTCGAGCGCTCGACCAGGCGACCAGCGACCGCGGGCGCTCCCGGCTGCGGCGGGCATCCCTCGAGCGGCTCGACGTTGCCGAGGCCGAGAGCCTCGAGATTGGGCAGGTCGAGACCCCCGACGGCGCGAGAGACGTTCCCCAGCGTGTCCGAGCCCTCGTCACCCCACTCGGCAGCATCCGGCAACTCCCCCGCGCCGACGGCATCGAGCACGATGACGCAAGCCCGCGGCACGCCGGTATTCTACGTGGCCGATGGACACGATCCTCGGACTGCTGGAGCTCGCCCTCTACGTATGCAGCATCCTCGCCCTCTCGGCGGCGGTCACGTACGCGGTCGTGAGGATCTCGCCGTCCCAGTCCGCCAAGCAGTCCGCCGGCAAGGAGCTGACCGTCCCTGGGGGACCAGCGCGGGCGCGCGAGCGGCTTACGCGGCCGACGGCACGACGTCGTGCAAGCGGCGTGTACGGCAGGCCGTGCGCGTCGGCGACGGCCTGGTAGGTGATCTTGCCGTCGATCACGTTCACGCCGCGCGCCAGCGCAGGTCGTCGGCGACGGCGCGTTCGACGCCCTTGTCCGCGATCGCCTCGACGTAGGGCAGGGTGACGTTGGTGAGGGCCTTCGTCGAGGTGATCGGCACGGCACCGGGCATGTTCGCGACGCAGTAGTGCACGATTCCGTCCACCTCGAAGACGGGGTCGTCGTGCGTCGTCGCGTGCGACGTCTCGAAGCAGCCGCCCTGGTCGATGGCCACGTCGACGAGCGCCGTCCCCGGCTTCATCAGGCCCAGCATCTCGCGCGTCACGAGCTTGGGAGCGAGCGCGCCGGGGATGAGGACGGCGCCGATCACCATGTCGGCGTCGGCCAGCACCTCCTCGATCTGCAGGCGGTTCGACATCGCCAGCGTGACACGGCCGTCGAGCGCGATCTCGAGCTCGCGCATGCGCTCCACCGACTTGTCGAGCACCCACACGTCGGCCTGCATCCCGAGCGCGATCAGCGCCGCGTTCAGCCCGACGACGCCGCCGCCGAGCACGACCACCTTCGCCGGCGGCACGCCCGGCACGCCGCCGAGCAGGATCCCCCGCCCACCGTGCGCCTTCTCCAGCGACCACGCGCCCATCTGCGGCGCCAGCCGGCCCGCAACCTCGCTCATCGGAGCGAGCAGCGGCAGTTTCCGGTCGGGCGTCTCCACCGTCTCGTACGCGATCCCGGTGATGCCGGAGTCGACGAGCGCGCGCGTCAGCGGCTCGTCCGCGGCGATATGAAGGTAGGTGAACAGCGTCAGCCCCTCACGCAGCCGGTCGTACTCGACCGCGATCGGCTCCTTCACCTTCAGCAGCAGCTCCGCCGACTCCCACACCTCGTCAACCGAGGCCGTGCGCGCCCCCACCGCCGTGTACGCCTCGTCGGAGAAGCCCGAGCCCAGGCCGGCGCCGCTCTCGATCACCACCTCGTGGCCGCGCTGCACCAGCTCGAGAGCACCGGCAGGCGTCAGCGCGATCGCGGTACTCCCGCGGCTTGATCTCCCTGGCAACCCCGATCCGCATTGCGGCCGGACGATAGCGGAACCCCGCCCGACGGGCGCTGCCCCTCGTTCTCGCCGCGTGCGCAACCCGCGCACGACCGACCCTCCCGCCGAGCGGGCCCCCGGAACGGGGGCGGCGGGCCCCCTGGAGTCACGGTAGCCGGGCGCGCGTGACGTGTCTGTGCCATCTTCGTGCCGCCTTCGTGACGGACGGGCTGCTCCGCCCGCGCCGGACGGCGGCGCACGGTGCTCAACCGCCGGCGAGCCGCTCCACGAGCGCGCGCTCGTCGCGGTCGAGCCACGGCGGGCTCCCGGCCAGCGCGTTGGCGGTCATCGCTCTCGGGCCGCGAGGTGGCGGGGATCACGAGATCGACCCGGGGATCCGATAGGCACCACTTCAGCAGTGCCTGCGTCCAGGTCTCGATGCCGCGCGCGTGCAACGGCGCGAGCTCCGCGGCGTCCGGGCCCGGACCGCAGCTGTCGTCCCCGCGGAGCCGCCCGAGAGGCCGCATCACGATCACCGCGATGCCGAGCTCCTCCGCCAGCGGCAGGATCCGCTTCTCGCACTCCCGCTCGTGCGGGTTGAGCGGGATCTGCACCGTGTCGAAGCGGCCGGTGCGCAGCGCACGCTCCAGCTCGCCGAACGCGCCCGGCTCGTAGTGGGTGACGCCGATCCGGTCGATCCGCCCCGCATCGCGCTCGTCCTCGAGCCACGGCAGGTGCTCCTGCCACGCGACAAGGTTGTGCACCTGCAGGATCTCCACGCGGCCGAAGAAGCGGCGCTGCGCCGCGTACTGCTCTCGCCCTTCTGCCACGCTCGCCGTCCAGATCTTCGTTGCCACGGTCGCCTGCTCGCGCCTGCCGTGGAGTGCCTCCCCGAGCGACGCCTCGGCTGCGCCGTACATGGGCGACGAGTCGAACACCGAGGCGCCCGCGGCGAGCGCCGCCGAGACGACCTCCCCCGCGAGAGCGCCGTCCCCGTCGAAGGTGCCGTACGTGCCGAGGCCCACGACCGGCCCGAGACGCCGCTCCTCCATCAGTCGCCCGCGGCCAGCCCCGGCGAGCCTTCCGGCGGCGAATGCGGCCGCGAAGAACCAGGGATCGTCCTTCGGCCCGCGGCCCATGTGCGAGAGCGGGAGGCCCGAGCACGCTTCGCGCCAGTCGTCGCACGTCGACCACGACGAGCTCCCCGAGCCCCTCGGGCACGTCGAGGCCGTCGCGGCCAGGCGACCTCGCGCGGCCCGAGGCAGAGCGCGAGCGCGGCACGCGTGTGGTGCGAGACGCCTCGGTGGCGCTCCCGCGGATCGCCGTACGAGACACGTGGCGGCCACGATCGCCCTCCCCGCGAGGGCCGCGGCGGCGTTCGCCGCGTCGGCGACCGCGGTGCCGCCGTGCCCGAACCGCGTTCCCGTGCCGACGATCCCCGGCCCGATCGCACACACGACGCACTCGAGCCCCTGCGCCCTGGCCCAGAGCAGCGCCGACGCGGCCGAGATCGCCTGCACGTCGCCGTCGTGGCACGGCGCCACCCCGACCGCCACCTCCAGCAGCCCGCGTCGCTTCAGGTCGCGCACCGTGTCCGAGAGGGACACGGGCAGCGCGCCGCCGCCGAGCTGGAGGTAGCCCACCCGCCTCCCGGCGCCGATCCCGGCCGCCACGGGAGCCAGCTGGCTGTGCAGCCCGCAGCAGACGACCGGCAAGCCCGTCCAGCGACGTGGCGTGCGGTCCGCTCTCCTCGACCGTCCGTCCAGGCTGCCTGCAGCGGCGTGTACGGGAGTGCCATGACGTGCGCGCCCTCCGGCGGAGCCAGCCCCAGTCCACGCGTCAGGTTGGCGTAGAGCACGTCGAACCCGCCCGAGCCGAGCCCGAGCGCCCGGGCCTGGACGTTGACGAGCACCGCGTCCCCTTCCTCCACCGCACCCGTGATCCGCGGATAGGCCACGCACGCCACCCCGTCGACCTCGAGGCGGACCAGCTCCTCGCCCTGCTCCGCGACGGCCGTGACGGTGCCCGCCCGCAGGCTCAGGGCCATGGCGTCCTCAGGAACATCGGCGTCATTCCTCGAGCGCGGCGGCGACGAGCCCGAGCGTCACCTCGACCATCCCGTCCAGGTCGGCCACCGCAATGTGCTCGTCCGGCGTGTGGATGTCCGTCATCCCGTTCGCAAGGTTCACGCAGGGAAGGCCGCGCTCGTTGAACACGTTCGCGTCCGCCGCCCCGCCCGAGAAGTTCGTGCTCGGCTCGTAGCCTGCCCGGCGCAGCCCCTCGGCCGCCAGGCGGATCGCCAGGTCGTCGTCCCGGAACACGTAGCCGCGGTAGGAGTCCTGCACGTCCACCTCGACCGTGCAGTCCGACACGCTCGCGGCGAACGCGATCGCGTCCAGCATCTCCTGCACGAGCTCGGCCAGCTTCCGGTCGTCCCGGGAGCGGGCCTCGGCCTCGAACGAGCACCACTCCGGCACGATGTTGCGGGCCGTCCCTCCCTCGATCACCCCGACGTTCGCCGACGTCTCCTCGTCGATCCGGCCGAGACGCAGGTCGGAGACCGCCCGCGACGCGGCGGCGATCGCCGAGCGTCCTTCCTCGGGGAACATGCCGGCGTGCGAGGCGCGGCCGTGGAAGCGGACGTGGATCGCCTTCTGCGACGGCGCGCCCAGGATGATCTCCCCGATCGGAGCTGCCTGGTCGTACACGAAGCCGACCGCTGCCTCCAGCCTGCTGCGGTCGAACGCCATCGCGCCGAGCAGTCCCACCTCCTCCTTCGGCGTGAACAGCAGCTCGACGCCCGGGTGGGAGAGCTCCTCCTCGACGATGCGGCGCGCGGCATCGAGCATCACGGCCACGGCTGCCTTGTCGTCCGCGCCGAGAATCGTCCCCGCCGCGTTGCGGACGACACCGTCCTCCACGACCGGCTCGATCGGCCCGGTCGGCGGCACCGTGTCCAGATGCGCGCAGAGCAGCAGCGGCGTGCCGCCCTCGCGACGGCCGGGCAGCCGGCACAGGACGTTCCCCATCGTCGAGCCGACCGCCGGCCCGGCCCCGTCCTCGTCCCACTCGAGCCCCAGCCCGTCCAGGTATGCCGTCACCCGATCGGCCACCGCTCGCTCCGACCCCGGCGGGCTCGGAAGCGCGGCAAGCTCCAGGAAGAGCTCGAGGACGCCCGGGTGCGCCACCCGCTAGCGCGCGGCCTCGACGGCGACCGCGCCCCGGGCCCGTGCCCGCTGCAGCGCTGCGCCGACGAACTCCCGGAACAGGGGAGCGGGACGCGTGGGCCGGGACTTGAACTCCGGGTGGAACTGGCTCGCGACGAACCAGGGATGCTCGGGCAGCTCGACGATCTCGACGAGCCTCCCCTCCTGGAACGTGCCCGACACGACCAGGCCGTGCTCGATCAGCTGGTCGCGGAACTGGTTGTTCACCTCGTAGCGGTGCCGGTGGCGCTCGTGGATCGTGGCCTCGCCGTAGATCGACCGCGCACGCGTCCCCTCTCCCAGCTCGACCGCCTGCGCCCCCAGGCGCATCGTGCCGCCGAGGTCCTCGATCTCCTTCTGCTCGGGCAGCAGGTCGATCACCGGGAAGGGGGTCTCGGGATCCATCTCCGTCGAGTTGGCGCCCTCCAGCCCGCAGACGTGACGTGCGAACTCGGAGACGGCGACGTGCATCCCGAGGCAGATGCCGAGGTACGGAATCCCCTGCTCCCGGGCGACCTGGCACGCGAGGATCTTCCCCTCCCAGCCGCGCGAGCCGAACCCGCCGGGCACGAGCACGCCGTCGACGCCCTCGAGCTCCTCGACCGCCTCCTCGTAGGTCATGTTCTCGGAGTCGAACCAGCGCACCCGCACCTTGGCGCCCTGGAACATGCCCGCGTGCTTGAGCGCCTCGTGCACGGACAGGTACGCGTCGTGCAGCTTGATGTACTTGCCGACGAGCGCGATCTCCACGTCCTCACGCAGCTCGCCGATGCGGTCGGTCAGCTCCTTCCACTCGCCGAGCTCGGCGGGAGGCGTCTCCAGGCCGAGCCGCTCGCAGACGAGCGTGTCGAGCCCCTCCGCCTGCAGGCGCTCCGGCACCAGGTACACGTCCGGAACGTCCGGCGACCCGATCACCGCCCGCGAGTCGACGTCGGCGAAGAGCGCGATCTTCTCCCGGATGTCGTCCGAGAGCTCGTCGCGCGAGCGGCAGACGACGATGTCGGGATGGATGCCGATGCGGCGCAGCTCGTTGACCGAGTGCTGCGTCGGCTTCGTCTTGAGCTCGCCGGCCGCCTCGATGAACGGCACGAGCGTCACGTGCAGGTACAGCACGTTCTCCTGGCCGACCTCCCGCCGGAACTGGCGGATCGCCTCCAGGAACGGCAGCGACTCGATGTCGCCCACCGTGCCGCCGATCTCCGAGATGACCACGTCGGTCGGGGTCGCCTGCGACCCGCGCCGGATGCGCGCCTTGATCTCGTTCGTGATGTGCGGGATCACCTGCACCGTCGCGCCCAGGTACTCCCCCTTGCGCTCCTTGCGCAGCACGGTGTCCCAGATGGCGCCGGCGCTGTGGCTGCCGTTGCGCGACAGGTTCTCGTCGATGAACCGCTCGTAGTGGCCGAGGTCGAGGTCGGTCTCCGCTCCGTCCTCGGTGACGAACACCTCGCCGTGCTGGAACGGGCTCATCGTGCCCGGGTCGACGTTGAGATACGGGTCGAACTTCTGCGCCTGCACCCGCAGCCCCCGCGCCTTCAGCAGCCGGCCGAGCGACGCCGCCACGATGCCCTTGCCGAGCGCCGACACGACGCCCCCGGTGACGAAGACGTACTTCGTCGCGCGCTCGCTCACGAAGCCCTGCCCAGCGCGTCGACCTCGCGCAGCACCGGCGTCGACTCGATCAGGGAACCGAGCGAGCGGCGCTCCCCGACGAGGGTGAGCGCGGAAAGCGCTGCGATCGCGCCGAGTCGACGGGCTCCCGTGAATCTCCGCACGGAACTGAAACCTAGCACGGCCCCCAGTGCGTTCGACCCCGCGTCCCCGAGCATCGCCATCTCCCGCAGATCGTAGGGCGCGAGCAGGACGGCCACGGCAAGCGCCCGCTGCGGCACCCCGCCCACGACGAGCGCACCGGCGCCGAACGCCTTCAGCGCCCGTCCCGGCCTCGTGTCGAGCTGGTTGAGCATGTTCGCGCAGAGGCCGACGAGAACGGCTGCCGACACCGACCGGGTGCGCAGGAGCGCATACAGCGGGATCCCGACGAGCTTCAGGGTTCCCGTCGTGGGGCCGGCGCGCAGGTGTGCGCGAAATCCGCGCTCCGGCCCGCTCCAGAGATCGTCCGCGAGCCCGAGCGCCGCCACCGGGGCCACCGCCGGCTGCGCGACGCCGACGAGCGCGCCCACGAGCGGCAGGCGCAGGCCGCGAAAGCTCGTTGCCTGAGGGCCACACGCGAGCACCAGGTCCGCGAGCTGCCTGCCCCGATGCACGAACCCGCGGACGTCGCGGCCGGTCGCCCGGTGGGAGAGATCGACCTCGACTTCCCGTACCACCAGGCCGGCGCGAACCGCGTCGATCGTCATCCGCGTCTCGACACCGAACCCTGCGGCGACGGGAAACACCGCGCGACGCGCGGGTGCGGACAACAGCCGCTGGCCGGACAGCGGCTCACGCGCGACGAAGCCCGAGCGCAGACGGATGAGCTCGCGTGCGGCGCGCTTGGCGACGCCGAAGCCGCCGCCCTCCCGCCGGGCGAACGCTGCGATCGCGAGATCCGCCTCCGCCGCGGCGAGCGGGCGGAGATCGCCGGCGAGGTCGGCGTCGCAGAGGAGCAGCGGCCCAGGCTCGAGCCGGCTCTCGGCCAACGTCAGCGCCTGTCCCTTGCCGCGGCGCGGGAGCCGGACACGTGGGCGCCGGCCTCCTGCGGCGGCGTCGGCGGTGCGATCGCGGGAGCCGTCGTCGGCGACCACGATGCGCGCCTCCGGGAAGGCATGCCGGAGGCCCTCGACGGTCAGCGCGATCCGCTCGCCCTCGTCGCGAGCGGCGACGAGGATCGTGAGTGGAACCGTCACCCCTGCGCGGCCGGTACGGCGGTCACCGGAGGCAGAACGCCGTCGCTCGCGGTCCGTCTCGACCCCGTAGTCGCCGGGCTGGCCGCCGCCGAGCAGGAGCACGAGTGCGAGGCGCCCCGCAGGCGTCTCGACCGAGTCGACGGTCGAGAGACCGCCGCGCCTGAAGGCCGGCACGGCGCTCGGCTCCGCGCCTTCCAGCTCGACCCCGACTGCGGGGGCGCCCGAGCGCGCCACGCCCCGGTAGAGGGCCGCGAGGAACTCCTTCGTGCGCCCCTGCTGCGGCGCCGCCGGGCGTGCCACGATCACGGCGTCCACGGCCGGGGCGGACGGGCCTTCCCGCTCGTCGACCATTACTCCGTCCAGCGCGTCCCACAACGGTGTCTCGCCGCCGGCGACGAGCTCGACGCCGAGGTCGCGGCCCAGGTCGTCCAGGTGGTCGACCCCCTCGTACCCCTTCAGGGCAGGGCGCTTCGCGATCGCCGCCTCCAGGGCCGCCTGGTCCAGCGGCACGTCGAGCGCCCGCATGCGGACGACGGTGCCACCCGCGTCCCGTACGGCCGTGCGCACGGCGAAATCGACCGCCTGGTCGACCGACCCGACGCTCAGCACGGCCACCTTCCTGTCCTCCAGGCGGCCGGGCACGAGCACCGGATAGGTGTCCGCCGCATACTCCTGCATGGCCTGCCGCCTGGTGTCGACGACGTCGAGCAGCGAGGTCGCCGCATCCCGCTCGGCCTTCAGGCTCTCGATCTCCCGCGACAGGTTCTTCCGCTCGGCGTCGTCGACGAACCCGCGCCCCGACAGGCCGACGCCCACCAGGATCCCGATCACGAGGGCCACGAAGACGGCGCTGAGCGACGCGACGTGATAGCGGAAGTCGAACATGCCAGCAGAGAGTGTAGGGGCGAGGCCGTGCCTCGCTCTCGCGTGCCAGAGGCGATCGAGCGTGCCGGCGGCACGGGCCAGCCGATGCCTTGGCCCCTACAACCCGAGTGCGTCCGCGATGTTGCTCGTCAGCGCCTCGATCACGTTCCGGAGCGCAGGCGAGACGGCGACGGCGACCACGATCGCGCTGACGCCCGCGAGGGCGAACACGATGAGCGGCCAGACGCCGACCCGGCGAGAGACGAGGCGCGACACGCCCTTCGCGTCGACGAGCACCTCCCCCACCTTCAGGCGCGTCACGAACGTCGAGGCCATCCCGGCACGATTGCGCTCCATGAACTCGACGAGGTTGAAGTGGGTGCCCACGGCGACGATCAACTCGGCACCGCGATCGTGTGCGAGCTGGAGCGCGATGTCCTCGCTGATGCCGGGCGCCGCGACGAGATGGTGGTGCAGGCCGAGCGCCGTCAGCCGCTCGCTGCCGGGGGCGCGGCCGTCCGGGTACGCGTGCACGAGCAGCTCCGCGCCGCACCGGAGGGCGGCGTCGGAGACCGAGTCGAAGTCGCCGACGATCACGTGCGGCTTCAGCCCGATCTCGAGCAGCGCGTCGGCACCGCCGTCGACGGCCACGAGCACCGGCTTGAAGTCCCTGATGTACGGCCGCACGATCCGCAGGTCGCGCTTGTAGCCCGGGCCGCGTGCGACGACGACGGCGTGCCGGTCGCGGAAGCGTGTCTTCAGGGAAGGGAACTCGATCCCCTCGGCGAGCAGCCGGCCCTCGTCCCGCAGATGCCGCAGGGTGTTGTCGGCGAACGCCTCGAGCGCCTCCGTGACACGCCCCTGCTGGTCGGCGAACGCCTCCGTCAGCGCCGCCTCGCCGAGCTCGACGCCCTCCGCGAGACAGGTTCCGTTCCGCCAGACACCGCCGTCACGCACGCTCAGCAGCTCTCCGTCGCTGACCTGCTCGAAGAGCGCCGCTCCCGGCACGTCCACGAGGCGGACTCCGGCCCGCACGAGCTCGAGTGGCCCCGGGTTCGGGAACCGCCCCGACGCGGACGGGGAGACGTTGACGACGGCACGCACACCAGACTCCGCGAGCTCCTCTGCCGACACCCTGTCCAGGTCGGCGTGGTCGATGATGGCGAGATCGCCCGGCCGCAGCCGCTTCACCAGGTCCTTCGTCCGCCGTCCCAGCCTGGCCGGGCCGCTGATCTCGACCGCCATCGCTCAGCGCCCCGGCTCGCCGGCCACCGCGGCGAGAAACTCCTCGCCACCGAGCATGCGCTCGAGCTCGGCCTTGCGCTCGCCGTCGCCGACCTGCTCGATGTGGGTATGGGTCGGGTCGCCCGGAACCTTCTCGACGCGGAAGTGCCGGTCGGCGGCACTCGCGATCTGCGGCAGGTGGGTGATCGTGAGCACCTGAGCACGCCCTGCCAGGCGCGTCAGCGTCTCGGCCACCCGGTGTGCCGTGACCCCTCCGATGCCCGCATCGATCTCGTCGAAGACCAGAGTGCTCCCGCCGGCGACGGCCGCCAGGGCGAGCGCGACGCGGGAGAGCTCGCCTCCCGAGGCCGTCTCTGCAACGGGCGCGAACGGCAGGCCCGGGTTGGGACGGATCAGGAACGCGACGTCGTCCGCCCCCGACGGTCCGGGCTCGCGGGCGGTGAGCTCCACGTGGAACTCGCCCTCCCCCATGCCGATCCCGTGCAACTCGTCCGCCACGGCCTCCGCGAACGGTGCCGCCGCGGCCGCCCGTGCTTCCCGCAGAGCCGCCGCCGCATCGGCCACACGCTGCGCGGCCGCCGCCACTGCCGACGCAGCGGCCCCGACCGGGTCGGTACTGCCGCCGAGCTCGTCGAGCTCGGCACGCGCCGCCTCGCGACGCGAGAGGAGCTCGTCCGTCGTCGAGGCCCGGAAGCGGCGGCGCGCCTCGGCGTACGCCTCCAGGCGCTCCTCCACTGCCTCGAGGCGGTCCGGGTCGGTGTCGAGCGAGGAGACGAACCGGTGCAGCTCGCTGCCGACCTCGCGCAGGCGCAGCGCGAGATCACGGAGCTCCGCGGCGGTCTGCTCCAGCTCGGGCGCGAGGTGCCCGAGCGGGGCGATCGCCTTCTCGGCCTCTGCGGCCAGCGCCGCCGCGCCCTCCCCCTCGTCCGGGGCGACCGCGCGCGCGGCGGCGGCGGCGCTCTCGCCGAGCTCGGCGACGTGCCGGGTCCGCTCCCGCTCGGCGCGGAGCTCGTCCTCCTCGCCCGGCACGAGGGCGTCCGTGTCCTCGACCAGCGCTCTCAGCTCCGCGAGGCGCGCCGCCGTCGCGTCCGCATCGCGAGAGAGCTCGTCGTGGCGCCGCCTGGCGGCGGCAAGGTCGCGCCAGGCGGCGCGGGCCTCGCGGCGGCGCTCCTCCTGCTCGGGCCCGCAGAACGCGTCCAGCACGTCGAGCTGATAGGCGGGGCGAGCCAGGCGGCGCTGCTCGAACTGCCCCGACATGGCGATCAGGCGCTCCGCTGCGGCGGCCATGTCCTCGCGGGCGACGGCGCGCCCCCACGCGTACGCGCGCGTCCGTCCGTCGCCGAACACGCGCCTGGCGAGCACGATCCCGGCTTCGTCCTCGGGCCGCAGCTCCGCCAGCGACGCCAGCTCCTCGTCGTCGAAGAACCCGTCGGGAACGTCGAGCTCGGCCTCCACGTAGGCCTCTGCCGCCGCAGGCCCGACCGCCGCGGCATCGCCCTTCGTGCCGAGCAGCAGCCCGATCGCCTGCGCGAAGATGGTCTTCCCCGCCCCGGTCTCACCGGTGAGTGCGTTCAGGCCAGGCGCCAGCTCGAGATCCGCTTCGCGGATGAGGACGAGATTCTCGATCCTGAGGCGACGCAGCACGGAGGGATCGTAGACCCGTCGGCCCGCCGGCGGCGAGTGTCCACGGCGGACACCGTGCCCGCGACACGGGAAGGCCGCGGTACACGACGGCGAGGCATGGCCTCCCCCGCGTGTCAGCTCACGAAGCTCTGGTGATACCTGCGGACGAAGGTCGCCTCGGGCAGGGTGGCGAGCAGCGAGCGCTGCGGGCCGAGGCGGATCGCCACGCGGGCCCCCGGAGGCGCCTCCGCCCGCCGGTGGCCGTCGACGAGCACGGCGGCGGGCACGTCCGAGGTGCGGTTCCAGACGACCACGTCCTTGTCGCGCGGCACGACGAAGGGCCGCGCGTGCAGGTCGTGCGGCGCAACGAACGTCAGTGCCATCGCGTCGAGCCCCCACATAAGCACCGGCCCGCCGTTCGACAGGTTGTAGGCCGTCGAGCCGGAGGGGGTCGAGCAGATCAGCCCGTCGCAGGGGACGCTGCCCAGGTCCTCGCCGCCGACCGACCACTCGAGCTCGACCATGCGGCCGAGGGTCGCGCTCGTGACCACGGCGTCGTTGACGGCGACGAAGCTCTCGTCTCCGGCGTCGATCTCGAGCGTCGGCAGCTCGACCAGCTCGAGCTCGCCGGCGAACGCCCGGGTCATGCCCTCCTCGAGATCGTCGCGCGGCATCGAGCTGAGGAAGCCGACACGACCGAAGTTGACGCCGACCACGGGCACGCCGGTGCCGAGGAAGCGCGTCAGCGCACGCAGCATCGTGCCGTCGCCGCCAAGGACGACGGCGAGGTCGACGTCCTCGGCCGCGCCTCCCGGGTCGGCCGGTGCGAGGACGAGCTCGACTCCGCACGTCTCCGCGACCCGCTCCAGCCGTTGCAGGCCCACGCCGACCTGGCCGTTCCGGCCGTGGAGGATCACGGCGACCCGCCTCACGGGGCTAGACGATCGCATCGTCGATCCAGCGCTCGACGTCATCGACAGGAGTCGGCTCCTCGCTCTGCATCAGATGAACCACGACCTCCCGGTTCCCCTTGGGTCCCGGTAACCCCGAGTCTACGACGCCGGCGACCCGCGCACCCCAGCCGGCAGCCGCATCGCAGACGTCCGCGACAACGCGCCGCCGCACCGCCGGGTCACGGACGACACCCTTCGGCACCTCCGCTCGCCCGGCCTCGAACTGCGGCTTTACGAGCACGAGCGCCTCCCAGCCGGGCGCGGCGAGGCGCAGGAGCGGCGGCAGCGCCGTCCGCACCGAGATGAACGACACGTCGCAGACGACGAGCCCGGGCGCGAACGGGAGCGCCGTCACTTCGCGGGCGTTCACTCGCTCGAGCACGGTGACCCGCGGATCGTTGCGCAGCTTCGGGTGCAGCTGCCCGTAGCCGACGTCGAGGGCGATCACCCGCCTGGCGCCTGCCTGCAGCAGGCAGTCGGTGAAACCGCCCGTCGATGCCCCGACGTCCAGGCAGTCCCGACCGGCGGGGTCGACGTGCAGCCGCTCCAGGGCGTTCGCGAGCTTCTCGCCGCCGCGGGAGACGAAGCGCGGCGGCCGCTCGACCGTCAGCTCGGCTCGTTCGTCGACCTGCGTGCCGGGCTTGTCGAACCCCGGCACGAGGCCCGCGAGCACGAGTGCCTGCGCCTGGCTCCGCGACTCGGCAAGGCCACGCTCGACGAGCAGGGTGTCGAGGCGCTTCTTCACCGGATCAGCCTACGACGCAGGGGGCTGCTATGAAGGCCTCATGGAGCTACGAGGCGAGCACGTGCTGCTGCGCCCGCTCGCGGCCGCCGACGCGCCGCTGCTCGCGGGCATCGCCCGGCAGCCCGGCTTTTCCCGCTGGTGGCCCGACCTGGGCGAGGACGAGCTGCGGCAAATGGCGGACGGGGCGGGCGGTGTCGTGGCATTCGCGATCGTGTACGACGGTGAGATGGTCGGGCTGGCGCAGTTCTACGAGGAAAACGACCCCGGGTACCGGCACGCAGGCATCGACCTCGGGCTGGGCGACGCATGGCAGGGACGCGGCCTCGGAACGGACGCGGTGCGCACGCTGGCGCGTTACCTCGTTCAGGAGCGCAGGCACCATCGCCTCGTGATCGACCCCGCCGCCGACAACGCTCGCGCGATCCGCTGCTACGAGAAGGTCGGATTCAGAGCGGTAGGCATCCTGCGCGAGTACGAACGGTCATCGAACGGGACCTGGCACGACGGGCTGCTGATGGATCTCGTCGCCCGCGAGCTCACATGACCGGCCCTGCACCCGACCTTGTCGAGGAGGAGCTCGAAATCGGCTCGTGGGCGCTGTCGCTCCTGCGCCCGCACGACGTCGAGTCGCTCTTCGACGACGAGGCGTTCGCCGACGACGAGTTCATCCCGTACTGGGCCGAGCTCTGGCCGAGCGGGCTCGCGCTCGCGGAGCACGTTGCGACGCTCGACCTCGCGGGCCGCCGCGTCGTCGAGCTGGGCTGCGGCCTCGGCCTCCCCTCACTCGCTGCCTCGCTCGGGGGCGCGGACGTCGTCGCGACCGACTGGTCGGACGATGCGAACGTCCTCCTCGAGCAGAACGCAGCGCGCAACGGAAGCGGGCTCCGGACGCTGAGGGTCACATGGGGCGACCCGTGCCCGCTCCTTTCCCTTGCGCCGTTCGACCTCGTGCTCGCCGCCGACGTCCTCTACGAGGCGCGCAACGTCGAGCCGCTGCTCGCCCTCCTCGGCACGATGGCCGCGCCCACGCTCGTGGCAGACCCCGGCCGGCGCCACGCCGAGGCGTTCCTCGCGGGCGCGACGGCAGGCGGCTGGGAGATCGTGACGCTGCGGCACGAGCGGCTCCCGCGCGGTGGGATCCACCGTCTCGTACCATCCGGGCAATGGACGCCTACCGGCGACGAGTGACGAGCGAGGAGGCCCGGACAGGGCTCCTGGTCGAGAAGCGCCGGCTCTCGTTCTTCCCGCCCGAGGGTGAGGTGTTCACGCTGAACGGCCGGACGGTCTCGCTGCGCTCGCACGCGTGCACGTGCCGGGGGCCGGATCTGCCGCACCGGCACTGGACGCTCCCCGTGGAAGGGCTGACAGCGGGAGAGACGGTCGAGATCCGGCGCGAGGCGCCCGGTTGCTACGAGCTCACGCGGTCCTGACGGCGAGCGCGGCGACGATCTCGGCGAGCACGGACGTGTCGGCGTCGATCACCTCGAGCCGCTCCAGCGCGCGTCGTGCGGCGCCGGTCGCAACGTCGCGCGCGGCCGCCTCGCCGAGGAGCGCGACGTACCCGTCCCCGTCGAGGACGTCGTCGACCGCCTGGAACAGGAGCCCGAGCTCCTCCCCGAACGCACGCCACGGAGGCTGCTCTGTCTCGGGCACTTCCGCGGCCCACAGCCCGAGCCCGACCGACGCGGCGAACAGCCGTCCCGTCTTCAGGCGATGTAGCTCCGCCAGGTCGGCATCCGCCCCCGTGATGTCGAGGTACTGGCCGCCGATCATGCCGAGCGTCGCCTCCGCGAGCTCGCGCGCGGGCGCGGTCGTGGGATAGCCGAGCGCCAGTCGGAACGCCTCTGCGAGAAGCGCGTCGCCTGCCAGCAGCGCCACCCCCTCGCCGAAGGCCACGTGCACGGTCGGACGGCCGCGACGCTCGTCGTCGTCGTCCATGGCCGGGAGGTCGTCGTGGACGAGCGAGAAGCTGTGGACGAGCTCCAGCGCAGCCGCGGCCGGCAGCGCCGCCTCCACCGACCCGCCGGCCGCCTCCGCGGTGGCGAGGCAGATGACGGGACGGACGCGCTTGCCCCCGAGCGCGTAGCGCATCGGCTCGGACAGGCCGCCGAGCTCGGACGTGAGCGTGAGCTCGGAGAGGGTCGACTCGACGAGGGCGCGGAGGGCGTCAGGCGCCAGCATCGGCGCTCGCGCGCGCGCGCTGGATCTCGGCCTCGATCTCCTTCGCGATCTCGGCGATCTCCGCCAGATCGTCCACGGCGGCGTCGACGTCGCCGGCCTCGGCCAGACGGTCGAGACCCTCGAGCTTGACGCGCAGGCGCTCGGACAGCTCCTGCGCGCGCGCGAGGCTCTCGTTGGCGCCGGCGCTCACGCTGCCTCCTCCCGCTGGATGCGGCCGAGGATCCCGTTCACGAGCCTGCCCGCCTCGTCCGTCGCGTACCGCTTGGCCAGCACCACCGCTTCGTTGATCGCCACCTCCGGCGGCACCGTCCCCTCCTCCAGCTCGTAGATACCGATGCGCAACACGTTCCGCTCGAGCGTACCGAGGCGGTCGGCGCTCCACGCGTCGGAGGCGGCGGAGATGCGGTCGTCGAGGTGCACGGCCCGGGCCGCGACCGCCTCGGCGAGGTCGAGCGCGAAGTCGTCCGGCGTGCCGTCGTACAGCGACGCAAGCGGCTGCCCGGTGATGTCCCACTGGTAGAGGAGGAAGAGCGCGGTTCGGCGGGACTGCCGCCTGCCCACCTTGGCCACCGTCATGCGAGCTCCTCGAAGACGACTGAGACGGACGCGTCGAGGCTTGCGCTCGAGCGAAGGGCGTCCGCGATCGCGCGCTGCACCTGCTCGCCGATCTCGGGCAGCACGCCGTCGAACGGGCCGACGACACCGAGCTCGACGGATACTCGCGGACGATCGACGACGATGTCGAGCCCGCGCCTCGGCCGGCGGACGCGCACGCCGGGAACCGACTCGGCCGCGCGAACGACGAGCGACGCGAGCGCCGCGCTCGTCAGCTCGATCCGGCCCAGCTGCCCTTCCACCACGACGTCGTCCCGGCTCATGCGGCCGACAGGGACGGGAGGCGGTCTTCCATCTCCTCAAGGTAGCTGGTCGAGTAGTCGCCTCCCCGGAACTCCGGCGAGCGCAGGATGTCGAGCGCAAGCTCCCTCGTCGTGGGGATCCCCTCGATCTCGAGCTCCTCGAGGACGCGGATCGCGCGGGCGATCGCGGCCGGCCGGTCGTCGTCCCGGACCACCACCTTCGCGATCATCGAGTCGTAGTACGGAGGAATCGACGTCCCCTCGACGACCGCTGTGTCGACGCGAACGCCCGGCCCGAGCGGCGGGCGGAAGCGAGTGACGAGACCGGGTGCGGGCGCGAAGCCCCGGGCGGGATCCTCCGCGTTGATGCGTATCTCGATCGCATGGCCACCGCGCGGCGCGCGCCCGGTGATCGCCAGCCGTTCGCCTGCAGCGATCCTGACCTGCTCCCGGACGATGTCGATCCCCGTCGTCAGCTCCGTGACGGGATGCTCCACCTGCAGGCGGCAGTTGACCTCGATGAAGGACGGGCTGCCGTCGGGGCCGAGCAGGAACTCGAAGGTGCCGGCGTTCACGTAGCCGAGCCGCAGGCACGCCCGCTCGACCGCGTCCTCCATCGCCTCACGTGTCTCGGGGGTCAGCGCGGGCGAAGGGGACTCCTCCACGAGCTTCTGGTGGCGGCGCTGAATCGAGCATTCGCGCTCGCCGAGCGTGAGGATGCCGCCGAAGGTGTCGCACAGCACCTGGATCTCGACGTGGCGGGCGGGCACGAGAGCACGCTCGAGATAGAGGGAACCATCGCCGAACGCCGCCTCGGCCTCTGCGCTCGCGGCGGCGTAGGCCGCCTCCAGCTCGTCCGGGGCGTGCACCACGCGCATGCCCTTGCCGCCGCCGCCGGCGCTCGCCTTCAGGAGCACCGGAAAGCCGAGCTCGTAGGCGGCGTCCCGCACCTCCGCGAGCGTGGCGACGCCCTCCGTGCCCGGCACGAGCGGAACGCCTGCGGCCCGCATCTCGGCCTTCGCCCGGGCCTTGTCGCCCGTCTTCTCCATCACCTCGGCCGGGGGGCCGATGAAGACGAGGTGGTTCTGCTCGCAGGCCCGCACGAACGCCGGGTTCTCGGAGAGGAAGCCGAAGCCCGGGTGCACGGCCTCGCAGCCGGTCGTCTCCGCCGCGGCGACCACGTTGGGGATCCGCAGATAGCTCTCCGCGGCCGCGGGCGGGCCGATGCAGACGGCGCGATCGGCCATGCGGACGTGCAGCGCATCGCTGTCGGCGGTCGAGTAGACGGCGACGGCCTCGATGCCGAGCTCGTGCAGAGCGCGGATCACCCGCACCGCGACCTCGCCCCGGTTCGCGACGAGGACGCGGGAGAACGGCGCCACCGGTCAGACCGCCGGCGGCGCGGACACGGGCTCGAGCTCGAACAGCAGCTGCCCGAACTCGACGGGCTGCGCGTTCTCGGCGTGGATCGCCTTGATGCGCCCGTCGGTCTCGGCCTTCAGCTCGTTGAAGAGCTTCATCGCCTCGAGCACGCACAGCGTCTGCCCCACGCTGACGACGTCGCCGACCTCGACGAAGGCAGGCGCGCCCGGTTGCGACGCCCGGTAGAACACGCCGACCATGGGCGACTCGATGCGAATGCCGCCGTTCGTCGGCGCCGCGGCGAGCTCCGGCTCCTCACCCTCCGGCAGGGCGGCGAGCGGCGCGGCCGCGACCATCTGCACCTCGTCGGCACGGCGCACCGACACCCGCATCCCCTCGTCCTCGATCTCGATCTCGCCGACGCCGGACTCCTGCACGATCTTCACGAGCTCGCGGATCCGCTCGGCGCGGGTCGCGTCGACGTCGCCCTCGAGCAGCGACGCCTCGCGGGAATGGCGCTGGCGGATCGTCTCGAGCAGCGTCCTCGCCTCGGCGCCGAACATGGCGAGCAGCACGAGGTCCTCCTCGCTGGCCGCCAGGCCCTCCGCCGCCTCGCGCACGTCCTCGGCGCTCGGCGGATCCTCGTCGAGCGCGGGCGCGTCGACGCCGAGCAACTCGACCGCTCGCGCGACCGCTTCGGCGATCGGCGCCGGCGTATCGCCGTAGCCGCCCTCGACGAGCTGGCGGAACTCGTCGAGCACCGTGCCGTAGCGCCGTGCGGAGAGGACGTTGAGGAGCGCCTGGGAGGCCAGGATCTGGCCGATCGGGGCCGCGAGCGGAGGCCAGCCCGCCTCGGCGCGCACGCGGCCGACCTCGCCGAGGGTGTCGAGCAGGCGGTCGCCGGCGGCGTGGGCGCGCAGGTGGACGTCGAGTGCGGCGACGAGGCCGGCTGGCAGGTCGTACTCGACGGCGCGGACGGCGATGCGGGCGGCGACGGGAGCGACAGGCTCGTCGCCGATGTGCTCGTCGATCACGTCGGCGGCCTTCCACATCGGCCCCGTCTCGACGCCGGTGTCGCGCCCGAGCCCGTGCAGCGCCTCGACGAGCGACTCGCCGCTGACGCGGTGCAGGGCGAGCGCGAGCGGGTACACGGCGGTGGCGACGAGGTCGGCCTCGACGCGGGTGGCGACGAGCGCGTTCGCGAGGCCGGTGCCGGCGGCACCCTGGACGTACAGGCCGACCGGCAGCCCCGTCGTCTCCATCAGGCGCTCGATCAGCTCCTGGGTCAGATGCGGCAGCAGCGCACCGGTCGGGTCGTTGACGATGACGCGCGAGGCGCCGAGCTCGGGGATCTTCTTCGCCTGCTCGACGAGCGCCTCGACCTCGCCACTGCGGCCGGGGCTGTAGACCAGTCCCGCGTGGAAGACCTTGCCGGCCCCGACGATCGCCTCCCCTGCCTCGCGGAGGTTGGAGACGTCGTTGAGCGGGTCGTGCAGGCGGAAGACGTCGATGCCGTTGTCGGCGGCGCACGCGACGAAGCGCCGCACGATGTCGGCGGAGACGGGCCGCGAGCCCACGAGGAAGCGGCCGCGGAGCGCGATGCCGAGCGGCGTCGTGGTGCGCGCGTCGAGCGCGCGGATGCGCTCCCACGGGCTCTCGACGCCTCGCCGCACGGCAGCGTCGAAGACGCCGCCGCCGGACACCTCGAGGCACGCGAAGCCGGCCTCGTCGAGGATCTCGGCGATGCGCAGCACCTCCCCGGTCGGCACCTTCCCGGCGAGAGGCTCCTGCGACAGCAGGCGGATGGTCGTGTCGACGAGTTGCGGCATTGCGGGTTGCAGCACCTTAGCGTGGAGGCTGGTCATTCGACCTCTCAGAGCGCTCGACGGTTGCGCTGCGCCCAACTGCCGCGCGCCGGCCTGACGTCTCCGAGCGGGTGGCGGAGCGGGGCTCCGCCAGGCGGGAGCCACCCGCGGTCGGTGGCGTCAGGCGGCGTCAGGCGCGGCTGATGTAGCGTGCTTCGCGGGGATCGACCTTGATGCGGTCGCCCACGTTGACGAACAGCGGCACCTGCACGACGGCGCCCGTCTCGAGCGTGGCGGGCTTCGTCACGTTGGAGACGGTGTCCCCCTTGACGCCGGGCTCGGTGTCTGTGACGGCGAGCTCGACCGAGGCGGGCAGCTGGATGCCGGACGGCTTGCCGTTGACGGCGAGCATCTGGACCGTGCTGGACGGGAGCATGTAGTCGAGCGCCTCGGCGACGTCGTCGCGCGGCAGCCCGAACTGCTCGTAGGTCTGCTCGTCCATGAAGTGCACTTCGCTGCCGTCGTCGTACATGAACTGGACGTTCTTCATCTCGGTGTGCACGCGGGTGAATTTCTCGCCGGCGCGGAACGTCTCGTCGACGACCGCGCCCGTGTCGAGGTTCTTGAGCTTTGTGCGCACGAAGGCGCCGCCCTTGCCCGGCTTCACGTGCTGGAAGTCGACGATCCGCCACATCGAGCCCTTGTGCTCGATGTGCATGCCGTTCTTGAACTGGTTCGTGTTGACGACCTCGGCCATGAAGGCTGCGCAGGATACCTGGTCGTGGCGCCCGCCCTGACGGTCAGGCGACCGTGACGAGCTCCTTCGTGAAATGCGTGAGGCGCTCGCAGCCGTCCTCCGTGACGACGACGAGATCCTCGATGCGGCAGCCGCCGACACCGGGCAGGTAGAGGCCGGGCTCGACCGTGACGAGGTTCCCCGCCCCGAGCACGTCCTCGGACTCGGGCCGCAGGGTCGGAGCCTCGTGGATCTCCATGCCGACGCCGTGGCCGAGCCCGTGCCCGTAGGCGTGGGCGAGCCCGGCAGCCTCGATCGCGACGCGGGAAGCGGCGTCGACGTCGGGCCCGCGGGCGCCTGCCCTGACGGCCGCGAGCCCGTCGAGCTGCGCACGGGAGACGAGCTCGTAGGCGTCGCCGAGCTCCTCGGAGATCGCGCCCGTCGCGAGGGTGCGCGTGCAGTCCGAGCAGTAGCCGTCGACGACGCAGCCCATGTCGACCGTGACGAGAGTGCCCTCGGGGATCACGTCGCCGGCCGGATGGTGGTGCGGCTTCGCCCCGTTCGCGCCGGAGGCGACGATCGAGGCGAACGAGAGGCCTTCGGCCCCGAGGTCGTGGAACCGCTGCTCGATCCACCAGGCGACCTCTGCCTCCTTCCGGCCGCTCAGCCGCTCGTCGGCAAGCGCCTCGTAGACCCGGTCCGAGAGCGCTGCCGCGCGGGACATGATCTCGATCTCGCCGGCGTCCTTGACGGCGCGGAGCCGCTCGACGACCCCGTGGGCCGCGACGAGCCGGACGCCGCCGGCGCCGAGCGCCTCCCATTGCGCGAAGCCGATGCGGTTCGCCTCGAAGCCGATCGTGCGGCCGGCGAGGCGCTCGGAGAGATCGCTGACGACGTCTCGCTTCGTCTGCACGAACGTGACGCCCTCGACGAGGCGTGCCGCCTCGGCGTAGCGGAAGTCGGTGAACAGCGTCGCCTCGCCGCCGGGCTCCACGAGGACCGCGGTGTTCGAGCTCTGGAACCCGGTGAGGTAGCGGACGTTGACGCCGTTGGTGACGAGCAGCGGCTCGGAGACGGTCGCGGCGAGCCGTGCGAGCCGGCTCATGCGCGTTGTTCCGCGAGCATTCGCAGCGCCTCGCGGTAGCCCTCGAAGCCCTTCCCGACGACGCGGAGGCCGCCGAGGTCGGTAAGCACCGAGAACCTGCGCCACTCCTCCCGGTCGTCGACGTTGGAGAGGTGCACCTCGACGAACGGCTTGTCGAACGGCTCCAGAGCGTCGCGGATCGCCCACGCGTAGTGCGTCCAGGCGCCGGGGTTGAGGATCAGCCCGTCGGCGGCGCCGAGCGCGTGGTGGATGAAGCCGACGTACTCGCCCTCGTGGTTCGTCTGGCGGCAGCGCACCTGCAGGTCGAGCTCCCGCGCCCAGGCGTACACCTGGGTCTCGAGGTCCTGCAGCGACTCCTCCCCGTACGTGGCGGGGTCGCGCCTGCCGAGCAGGTTGAGGTTGACCCCGTTGAGCACGTCGATGCGCACGGGTGGCAGCCTAGCCGCGAATGAGGCCGTCGAGAGCGGCACGAACGTCGCCGGCGGGCACCTCGACGCCCCAGATGGGCTTGCCCGTCTCCTCGAGCAGCACGAGACGGGGAGCGCCGCCGACCGCCTTCTTGTCCCGCGCGAGCGCGGCCCAGGCTGCGTCCCTGTCGACCTCGACGGGCTCGGGAGCGAGGACGTGCCGGACGACGTGCCGCCGCCTCGCCGTTGCCGGAGATCTCGAGCGCCGCGAGCATGCCGAGCGCGACCGCCCTGCCGTGCGGCAGGTCGTACCCGGCCGCCGCCTCGAGCGCGTGGCCGAACGTGTGGCCCAGGTTGAGCTGGTTGCGCGGGCCCCGGTCGTGCGGGTCCTGCAGGCAGACGGCGGCCTTGAAGGCGGCGCACCGGCGCACCTGGTCGGCTCGGGCAGCTCCCAGACCGGCTCTCCTGCGAGCAGGCCCGTCTTCACGACCTCGGCCAGGCCGTTCAGCCGCTCCTCGTCCGGCGAGCGTCTCGAGCGTGGCGGGATCGAGCACGACGCCGGCGGGCCAGTGGAACGCGCCGACGACGTTCTTGGCGCCGGGCAGGTCGATCGCGGTCTTGCCGCCGATGGCGGCGTCGACCTGGCCGACGAGGGTGGTCGGCACCGCGACCCAGGCGATGCCGCGCATGTACGTGGCGGCGGCGAGGCCGGCGAGATCGGTGGTGCACCCCCCGCCGAGGGCGACGACGGTGCCGTCCCGCCCGATCCCGATCGAGCGCCACAGCCGCTCGAGCGTCGCGGTCGACTTGGCGGCCTCGCCGGGCGGCACCTCGTGGACGGCGACGTCGCGGTCACCGAGCGCGAGCTGGGCCGTGACGCCGTGGATGCCCGCGACGTTCCCGTCGGCGACGATCTCGATCGGTCCCTCGCCCGGCACGAGCGCGCCGAGGAGCTCGAGCGATCCGAGCTGGCAGTGGATGCCGGCGGCGGCGAGGACGATGCCGTCGGCGTCGTGCGCACGCGCGTCCGCGACGGTGTCGTACAGATCCTCGCGCTCGGCGTGGAGCGCGTGGAAGCGCTCCTGGTCGCGGGCGAGCGGGCGCGCGCTGCCCTGCACGCGCCGCCACGCCTCGTCGGGGTCGATGTCGAGCAGCACCGTGAAGGCCGAGCGCGCGAGCACTGTCCCTGGTCTGCCTGCGACCCGACGGCGCCGCCTCCGAGCTCGAGCACGACCGGCTCGGCGCGGCCGAGCAGCGCCGCCGCCACCTCCTCCTCGATCGTGCGGAACGCCTCCTCCCCGCGCGTGTCGAAGATCTGCTCGATCGTCGTCCCGGTGCTCGCCTCGATCGCGTCGTCGAGGCTGACGAAGCTTCGCCCGAGCCGCTGTGCGACGACCGGCCCGAGCGTCGACTTGCCGGCGCCCATGAAGCCGGTGAGAGCGAGGTGCCGGCCGAGCGCGTTCAGCTGCGCGGCCACTGGATGCGCTCGAGGTACGCGCGGTGGGCGGCCACGAAGTCCTGGACGGCGTCGCCGCCGAACTTGTCGCAGGCGCTGCGCGCCAGCTCCCAGGCGACGGCGGCCTCGGCCACCACCGCGAGCGCCTCGACCGCCTGGACGTCGCTTCGCTCGACGAGCGCCTGAGCCGACTCCCCGGTGGCGAGGTCGACCGAGTCGAGCGGCTTCATCAGCGTCGGCAGCGGCTTCATCGCCGCCCGCACGACGATCGGCTCCCCGTTCGAGATGCCGGCCTCGATGCCGCCGGCGCGGTTGGTGCGCCGCGCGAGCGGCGGGTCGATCTCGTCGTGCGCCTCCGAGCCGCGGATCTTCGCGAGCGCGAAGCCGTCTCCGACCTCGACGCCCTTGACGGCCTGGATGCCCATCAGCGCGAACGCGAGCCGTGCGTCGATCCGGTCCAGCCTTCTCGGCGTACGAGCCGAGCCCGGGCGGGCAACCGGTCGCGACCACCTCGACGATGCCACCGAGCGTGTCGCGATCCTTGCGCGCCGCGTCGGTGGCCTCGCGCATGCCGTCGTCGCCGCGCGCCCCGCCGATCTCGAGCGGCCGACCCTCGACGGCGATGCCGATCTCGCGGAGAAGCGCCTTCGCGACCGCCCCGGCAGCGACGTGGGTGGCGGTGTGGCGGGCGCTCGCCCGCTCGAGCGCGTTGCGGACGTCGTCGTGGCCGTACTTGAGCACCCCGGCCAGGTCGGCATGACCCGGACGCGGCAGGGTCACGGGCTTCGTGCCCTTCCCCTGGGGCTCGCCTTCGGGCTCCCACGGGCTCATGCCCCAGGTCCAGTTCTTGTGGTCGGCGTTGCGGACGACGAGCGTCAGCGGGGTGCCGAGCGTGCGCGCGTGGCGCAGGCCGGAGAGCACCTCGACCCTGTCCGTCTCGAGCTGCTGGCGGGGGCTGCGACCGTAGCCCTGCTGGCGGCGCCGCAGGTCGGCGTCGACGGCGTCGCGGTCGATCCGGAGCCCGGCGGGCAGCCCGGTGAGGACGGCGACGAGAGCGGGACCGTGCGACTCCCCGGCGGTGACGAGACCGAGCGGCACGAACCGATCCTAGACGCCGCCGGGTCGCGGGTTACCGGTTGCCGCACGACGACTGTCGACGCGGCCCGAGTGCCGACGGTCCGAGCTGTCCCGCGATGTCTCGGCATCGATCGTCTAGGCTCGCTGCATGTCTCTCATCGCGACGAGAGGACTGACGAAGCGATTCGGCTCCATCGTCGCGCTGGATGACCTGGGCCTCGACCTCGAACCAGGCGTGATCGGGCTCGTCGGCGCGAACGGGGCAGGCAAGAGCACGCTGATCAAGATCCTCCTCGGGCTTACCGAGCCGACGTCCGGGTCGGCGGAGATCTTCGGGCTCGACGTCGCCACGGAGGGGCTGTCCGTCCGGCAGCTGATCGGTTACATGCCCGAGCACGACTGCCTGCCGCTCGAGATCAGCGCCACCGAGTTCGTCGCCCACATGGCGCGGGTGAACGGCCTGCCGCGTGCCGCCGCTCGCGAGCGCACGGCGGAGACCCTCCGCCACGTCGGGTTGTTCGAGGAGCGCTACCGCGAGATGCGCGGCTACTCGACCGGCATGCGGCAGCGGGTGAAGCTCGCGCAGGCGCTCGTCCACGATCCCAGGTCGATGCTCCTCGACGAGCCGACGAACGGGCTCGATCCTGCCGGACGCGACGAGATGCTCGATCTCGTCGCGCGCATCGGGAACGAGTTCGGCATCTCGATCCTGATGTCGTCCCACCTGCTCACCGAGATCGAGCGAGTCTGCGGCTATCTCGTCGTGATCGAAGAGGGCAGGCTCGTGCGCTCGGACAGCGTCGCGACCTTCACGGGCCGGACCGAGGTGCTCACGGTGGAGGTCGACGGCCCGATCGGTGATCTCGCGCGCTACCTGCGGGAGCGCGGGTACGACGCGCGCGAGTACACCCACACGCTCGAACTCGGCCTCGAGGACGACGAGGCCTACGACGCGATCCGCGACGGCGCGGCATCGCTCCAGCTCGGCCTGATCCGGATCGAGCAGAGGCGCCAGCACCTCGAGGACCTGTTCCGCGACGAGTCCGCCGACGAGACCGAGGCAGCACATGTCTGAGCACGACGGCTCGAGCAGCATCTACGACCTCGGCTACCGTCACTACGACGGCGCCCGCATCGGCCGTCGCGGGACGCTGCTCACGCTCTACGCACACGGCCTGCGCAGCGCCTTCGGGCTGGGCCGGCGCACGTCGAGCAAGATCTTCCCCGTCACTCTCGCAGTGTTCGCGTTCGTCCCGGCGATCATCCAGCTCGGGGTCGGCGCGATCGTCAGCGGCGTCGACCAGCAGGTCGACCTCTTCAAGCACGAGGACTACTTCACCTACGTGCGGATCGTCCTCGTCCTCTTCTGCGCGGCGGTCGCCCCCGAGCTGGTCGGCCGCGACCAGCGCAACCGGACGCTCTCCCTCTACTTCTCGCGTGCGGTGTCCCGCTTCGACTACGCGATCTCGAAGCTCGCAGCGCTGACGAGCGCGATGCTCGTGCTCACGCTCGGCCCGCAGCTCCTGCTCTTCGTCGGCAACGGGATGGCGAACGACGACCTCGGGGGCTACGTCTCGGAGAAGTGGGACCTCGTGTTCCCGATCGTCGCCGGGTCGCTGCTGGTGTCGACGGTGATCGCCGCGGTGGGGTTGTGCATCGCCGCCTACCTGCCCCGTCGCGCGTACGCGACCGCCGCGATCGTGGGTGTCTTCGTCCTGACGCTCTCCGCGTCGCACATCCTCATGAACACTGTCGACCCGGCCTACGCCCGCTACGTGCTGCTCGTGAGCCCTGTCGCCTGGGAGGGCGCGATCCTGTGGCTCTTCCGGGTCGACCCCGATCCGACGAACGTCCTCGCCGACGCAAGCCTCGGCGGCTGGGTGTACCTGGTCGCCGTCCTCGCGTCGATCGCGGTTGCGTTCGTGCTGACCCTGCGGCGCTTCGTGCGGGTGACGACGTGACCCGCGCCGACGGGGCGGCGATCGACGTAGCGGCTCCCGCCGAGAACAGGGCGACGATCGTCCTCCAGGACGTGTCCCGCTGGTACGGCAACGTCGTCGCGGTCAACGGGATGTCGTTCTCCGTCTCGCCCGGCATCACCGGCCTGCTCGGGCCGAACGGAGCCGGTAAGAGCACGGTGCTGCACATGCTCGCCGGCTTCCTCGAGCCTTCGGCGGGGGAGATCACCGTGCTCGGGGAGCCCGCCTGGCGCCACCCTGAGCTCTACCGCCGCATCGGCCTCGTTCCCGAGCGCGAATCGGTGTACGGAAGCCTCTCCGGTTACGAGTTCGTGAGGCTGAACGCGCGGCTGCAGGGTCTCGCTGCTCCGGAGGAGGCCGTGCGGGCCGCGATCCGCGAAGTCGACCTCGAGGACGCGGCCGACCGCCCGACAGCCGGCTACTCGAAGGGGATGAAGCAGCGCATCAAGGTCGCGGCCGCCCTCGTGCACGACCCCACGGTGCTGCTGCTCGACGAGCCGTTCAACGGTGCCGACCCTCGACAGCGCCTCCACCTGATCGAGCTGCTCCAGAGGCTCGCCTCCGAGGGGCGGACGATCATCTTCTCCTCGCACATCCTCGAAGAGGTCGAACGGCTGGCCGAACGCGTGCTCGTGGTCGTCGCGGGCAGGCTCGCCGCGTCGGGCAACTTCCGCGAGATCCGCCGGCTGATGACCGACCGTCCGCACACCTTCACGCTCCGCACCTCGGACGACCGGAGGCTCGCGGCGGCCCTCGTCGGCGAGGAGAGCGTCGTCGGCGTCGAGTTCGGCGAGAGCCGACTCACGGTGCGGACGTCGCAGCTAAGCGCCTTCGCGCTCGCCGTCCCCGCAGTCGCGCGCTCGTGCGGCGTCACGCTGCGGGAGCTGCGGCCGACAGACGAGTCGCTCGAAGACGTCTTCTCCTACCTCGTGAGCCGATGATCGCGATCATCACGGCGCTGACGGTCCGCGAGCTGGTCGGGCGCGGACGGACCGTGCTCATGGGGCTCCTCGCCCTGCTGCCGATCCTGCTGGCAATCGTGTACCGGCTCGGTAGCGAGGACACCGACCAGCCGAAATGGGTCGCCCAGGTGCTGTTCGACGGTCTGATCGTCTCCACGCTGCTGCCGCTCGCCGCGCTGGTGTACGGCACGGCAGCACTCGGCGCCGAGATCGAGGACGGCACGGCCGTGTACCTGCTGGCGAAGCCCGTGTCGCGCACCAGGATCATCCTCGCCAAGCTGCTCGCGGCCTGGATGCTGACGTCTGCCACCGTGCTCGCCTCCGGGCTCGTCGCCGGGGCGATCGCCCTCGCCGGCTCGCCGAATCACGGGTTGTTGCTCGGATTCGGCATCGGCCTCGTGGCCGGAAGCCTGGTCTACTCGGCGTTGTTCGTGATGTTGAGCGTCGTCACGAGCCGGGCGCTGATCGCGGGGCTCGTCTACGTGTTCGTCTGGGAAGGTCTCGTGAACGGGCTCTTCGCAGGGACGCGGCTGCTTTCCGTCCGCCACTACACGCTTTCGGTGGCGGGGATCTTCGTCGACCTCCCCGACAGCGTGTTCGAGGCCAAGCTCGGGCCCGTGGCAGCGGTCGCCCTGATGATCGCCTTCGGTGGCGCGTCGGTCTGGTTCGCCATCCGCCGCCTGCAGCGGTTCGAGATCGGGGAATCGACGTAGAACGGAGCAGCGACCCGCAAGTGCGCCGGGTCGCGCAGGCACTCCTACACAGCCGTGTCCAGGATCTCCGCGTGCTCGTTCTCGGGCGGATACCCGTAGGCGTAGACCACGAGGTCGTCGTCGCCGTGGTTCGCCGACTGGAGCGCCGTGCCCGGGTCGACGTGGACGAGGCCGCCTGCGGGGACGTCCCGACGCTCGGGCGGGTCGCCGAGGTACATCGACAGCGTCCCCGAGAGAACGACGAACCGTCTCCTCCTGCGTCGTGTGCCGGTGACGGCGTCCCCGTGCGCCCGGCTCGTAGCGCCAGACGTTCGCGCGTGTGTGCGCGAAACCGGCGATCTCGCTCAGTTCCGCGACGTGGCGCGCAGGCTCGCCGGGCTCGTGCGGCCGGGTGATCCACTCGAGGTCACGCAGATGGAGCACGCGGAAGGCCACAGCTCCACTCTAGGCGCCGGGCGCGGAGCCTGGCGCACTCGCTGGCTGGCGCAACGGCATGGGTGGAAATGACGCGCGGGCGAGCAGACAGTGGCCTGCCCCAGGGTTCAGGAATGATGCATGGGCGGTTGGTCTAGTCTCACGCGGTGGTTTCTCTCCGGCCGATCACCGACGCGAATCGGGAAGCGGTCGAGGCGCTTGCCGTAACGCCGGATCAGGGACGGTTTGTAAGCGGTGTCCGCGAGTCGATTCTCGAGGCGGCGGAGGAGCCGGACGCTCAGGCCCTCTACTGGGCGATCTATGCCGAAGAGACGCCGGTCGGGTTCGTGATGATCGCCGACGAGGTCGGCAGCCCCGACTACATAGCCCACTATCTCTGGAAGCTGCTCATCGACGAGCGCTACCAGCGACGAGGCTTCGGTACAGCAACGCTCGACCTGATCGTCGAGTACTTCCGGAACCGGGGCGTCGGCACGATGTGGACGAGCGCCGGGCAGGGCGAGGGCAGCCCGGTCACGTTCTACGAGCGATACGGCTTCAAACGAACCGGAGATCTCCACGGCAACGAGACCCTGCTCCGGCTGGAGATCTCCTAGCACCAGCGCGGCCGACGAGCCGACGAGCCTCAACCCAGCGTCAGCGCCCTTGCCTGCCCGGGAGTTCAGGAATGTTCTCCGAGCGCAGCTAGGTGCTCGTACAGCGCCCGAAGCTCCTGCGTCGGCGATATCTCGAGGAAATCCGTGTCCTCGAGTGCCTCGGGTGCGTGGCCGGGGGGCCAGTAGAACGCCTGACCTCTGCTGAACACGGCAGGTCCGCTAGCTGTCCAGACTCTCAGGCAGCCCTTGATGATGTAGCCCCAGTGCGGGCACTGGCACAGATCGTCGGGCAGTCCCTTGAAGAGCGGCCGTGCATCGTGTCCCCTTGTCAACCGGACGAGCGCGACCGTCAGCTCGCCGGCCTCAGTGGCTCGTATCTCCACCCCGTCCTCGTCAACGACGATCGGCAGCTGGTCGAGATCGATCCCACCCTCCACAATCGCTCGACACTACAGCCAATGGCGAGTTGGTAACCAGGAGACAACTGCTCGCGCTGCGCGAGTGCGCGGGAATGTGCCTTGAGCCATGGATCCGCCAGGACTCCCGTCGCAGAGGTTGAGCGCTATGCCGCCCGTAGGACCACCAGGCCACGAACGAGTGCTAGCCGGTGCCCGGAAGCGCCGACTATCGGTAGTCCCGAGCACGACGGGTCAGCGGACGCACCGATGAGCCAGTAAACGAGCGGCGGCAGAATCAGCCGCGGAGGGTTGGATGGTCCAATGGCTGCTGATAGCGGTGGGCGCTCTGGTCGCAGGGTTGATCCTCTTGCTACTCGCCTTCGTGTTCGGGATGCGGGCCAAGTCACCGGTGGTGCTGAGGGCGGTCAGACGGTTCAACCGCCGGTTCATGAACCCGAGGCAGATGAAGACGGCAGGCACACCCGGGGCGTACGCCGGCGTCATCCGTCATGTAGGTCGTCGGTCGGGCCGGGTCTACGAGACTCCGGTCGGGCCGTTCGCCACCGACGACGGATTCGTGATCGCCCTCCCCTACGGAACCAGCTCCGACTGGGTGAAGAACGTGCTCGCCGCGGGCTCGGCGACGCTCATCACCGAAGGGGAGACGTACGAAGTGGACGATCCCGAGATCGTCCCGCTCAGTGACGTCGTGGATGTCTTGCCGAGCAAGGAGCGACGGAACCTCCGCCTCTTCCGTGTCGAGCAGGCCCTGCGGGCTCGTCGGAGAGGAGCCTCCGATGTTCGCTGACAGGACGACGGCACGCATCGCGGGCGGTAGGACCATGACGGGTCACGCCCCCTCTACGGGGTGGACAGGCTTCTGATCAGCCCAGCAAGCGGGTGCCAGACCGGCGCCGCCGCACACACGCAGACGAATCATTCCCAAGGCACGCACACAGCGGCCATTCACTTGACGAGTCACACGCAGCACGGCGACAACCAGGCTGGCAACGGTCCCAGACAGACCGACCCGCCAAGTCTTGCCGTCACCTGGGCGATTTGAGGGATTCTCGTACTACTACGTATCGCGTAGTAGTATGGGAGTGTGTCCAGGCGGGATCTCGAGATTGGTCGAGGGCGTTCGAATGATCCGACGCTCCTGATTCTGACGAGTCTTTCTGCCGGCCCGAAGCACGGTCATGCTCTTCTTCAGGATATCGAGGCCTTTGCCGGCGCGCGGCTCGGGCCCGGAACGTTGTATGGGGCGATCACACGGCTCGAGCAGCGCGGGCTGATCGAGCCGCTTGGATCAGACGATCGCCGGCGTCCCTATCGGATTACGACGGCTGGCTCCGACTCGCTCACAGCCGCTCTGGCCGACCTGCGACGGATCGTGGACGAAGCAACCGCGCGCCTCGAGCGCCAGCGCCAGCCTGTTCCAGCAACCACGCCGCATACCCTCCCCGCGGCGGGACTGGCCGCACGATGAAGTCGGACAGACGCGCGTGGTTGCTCGCCTTCTACCCGCGGGAGTGGCGCGAACGGTACGGCCAAGAACTCCTCGCCCTGATCGAGACTGAGGCCGAGAGTGGGCGCGTCAGCCTGCGCACGAAGCTCGACGTAGTCCGGCGCCGGCCTGGCGCAACGGATGCGCAGCTCAGGGTTGCGGGGCGACGAGTTGCCGCCGGAGACGAGGGTCCGGGCCGGCTTGCTCCTGGTGCTCTGCTCCTGGTCAGCGTTCGTGGCCGCGGGCGTCGCACTGCAGAAATCCTCGGAGCACTGGCAATCCGTCACCCCGCTGTCGGGACGGGCGCTTCCCCAGGCCGCCTTCGACAGCATCCTGCTCGCGGCAGCCATAGGCAGCGCCGCGATCGTGGTCGGGGTCCTTCTGGTCGCCCGGCCGCTCATCGCCCTGGTGTGCTCAGGCGGCTGGCAGAAAATCCGGCAGCCCCTCGTCCGCGCAGTCTCGACCACGGGCCTGACCGCCGCGGCACTCGTCGCAATCGTCATCTGGGCGCACCTCCTCTCGGGCGCGCAGCGAAACGGCGGCGACGTGCTCTACAGCGCAGCGTTCCTCGGGCTGGCAGCGTGCGGACTCTGCACCATCACGGCCTGGACTGGCGCCGCCGTCACCACTGCACGACACCTGACCCTACCGTTGAAGACACTTCGCTTCGAATCCTGGCTAGCCGCGCTGGTAACCATGGCCATGGCCACGATCACCGTCGCCGCGACGATCTGGTGGACAGCGGTCGCAGGCACGTCCTCCAACTTCTTCGGCACAGGGTTCCCGTGGACAATGCTCGCGCTCACACTCACGATGCTCGGCGCGACAACCCTCGCCCTCGCGGGCACCCTCCGGGCTATCCGCCCCTAACCGCGAACCACGCTTCCCGGCACAAGACGGGAACCGGCAGATCCCCAAAGCAGGTGGGCCTCGCCTGCGCCAGCCTTCGGGAAAGTCCCCCGGGCCTACGATTCGGGAGCGGCGCGGCGATCAGCGGATGAGATCGGCGCGGCGGGCCTGGTATGCCTTGGTGATGTCTTCGAAGACATTCGAATAGTCGATCGGGTGGGTCGGAAGCATCCCCAGGGCAGCGCCGTAGCATTCGAGCCGGTAGACGTGGTCGACGCGACCGTCTGGGTACCAGTCCTCGATGATTGCCTTCCCGCACGTGCGCTCCGCGGCTGTTGGGTGGTAGTTCCGAACGGGTACGAACGGCGCGACGATATGCCCGCGGTGGCTGTGATTGTGATTGTTGTTCCAGGCGAGTCCGACGGCGAAGGCAGCGAGGATCGCGGCGACCGCGAGGGCGACAAGGACGAGAATGACCGGCCGGGGCTTCATTCGGCGACGATACGTCCCGACTGTTCCGTGCCTGCACGGATCGCGTGAAGAATCTGAGGGGAAGCCTTCGACGACGAGCGTCGGTCGCATACTCGTCAGCCTGCCTGCGGCAGTGCAGGAGCTTGGCCTGGCCTTGGCTGCGGTGCCCGCCCGCTGATCCTGTGGCGAGTCGGGGGTTGGCCCTGTCGCCTGCCCCAGTACTCGTCACATGACGGAGGGGCGTCGAGGGATCGGCTGGCGTGGTTCCGGATTGGGGTGTAGCCTCGTTTCTGTCGGCTCCGAGATCCGAGTCGAGTTACTCCGCAAGAGTTCTCCGAGCGGAAGGGTTCCGACATGAAGGCTTTGCTGGTTGTCTTGTTGATCACGGTTTCGACTGCAGTCGGTTCATCCGCGCTCGCCGCTGGCGACCGGGCGGGTGGGATCTCGATCTGTGGAACGGTCGTTGGCGCCAAGTGGGTCTTCCCGAAGACGGGAGGCAAGATCACGGGGAACAAGTACGGCGTCACCGCGGTCGGTGTCAGCTGTGCGGTCGCGAAGCAGTACGCGATCAAGCTCTCGAGCACGAAGCTGGCCGGGAAGGTTCCAGGTCACAGCTACCCGATCACGGGCGGCCCGAAGGGCTACACCTGCTCGGCGAATCCTGATGCGAACGGGAAGCTGCTCGCTGGAAGTTGCCAGATCGGGCCGAAATCGGCCGTCTCGCACCACGCCTTCAGCTGGGGCGGTCGGCCCGGCTGAACACCCTGCCGGGCTAGCTCATCCTCCGCCTGCACCAGAAGTCAGCTGACTGGCTTGCGCCAGTGTGATCTCGCCAGGCGTGGGCGTCAGCCCGCCTGGCCTCGAAGCGCCGTGCGCATCGCGACGAGCGGCGCGGCCTCGCCCGTCCAGCGCTCGAACGCGGCGGCGCCCTGGAGCAGCAGCACGTCGAGGCCGTCCACGACGACGTTGCACCCGGCCTCCTTCGCGGCCCCGACGAGCGCTGTGTCCCGCCCGTCCGCGAGGTACGCGAGGTCGACGACCTGCATCCCCGCCCGGGGCGCGACGATCAGCTCCTCCTTGACGGGGGTGCAGTTGACGAGAACGTCGACGCCGTCGCCCGACGGCGGCCACCCTGCGTCCCGCCGGGAGACCACCTCGATCCCGTCGGCTCCCGCGGCGCCGAGCGCATGGACGACGGCCTTCGCCGAGCCGCCCGCGCCGAGGACGAGCGCCCGCCGTCCCGCGGCGTCGATCTGATCCGTCACCGCCGCCCCGTCCGTCGAGGAGCCGAGCACCCGCCCGTCGCGGAAGACGAGGGTGTTGACGGAGCCGGCGCCCTCCGCCACCTCGTCGAGCTCGTCGCAGAGGTCGATCACCGCCTGCTTGTGCGGGATCGTCACGTTCGCCCCGGCGAAGCCCACCGCCCCGAGACCACGCACCGCGTCCGCGAGCCGCTCGGGCGGCGCCGGCAGGGGGACGTACGCCCAGTCGAGCCCGAGCGCGGCGAAGCCCGCGTTCTGCATCGCCGGCGAGAGCGAATGCGAGGTGGGCCAGCCGAGCAGGCCGACGAGGGTGGTGGTTCCCCGGATCTCGATCACCGGCCCAGTATCGCGCCACGGGGAGGCTAGTCGCAGGCGTAGCCGAACTGGCAGACCTTGCGCAGGAACTCGGACTCGTCGGCCGTGAAGAAATGCCGCTGCGTGCCGGGGATCCGGACGTAGTAGACGTAGTCGACGTCCGCCGGGTGCGCGGCGGCCTGCAGCGAGGCGAGGCCCGGGCTCGCGATCGGCGTCGGCGGGAGGCCCGGGAAGCGGCGGCTGTTGTACGGGTTGTCGCTCTCGATCGCCGCCTTCGTCAACGACTTCGTGCCGGGGATGTTCAGGCCGTAGCGGATGGTGGCGTCGATCCCGAGCGGCATCCGGGCGCGCAGCCGGTTGTAGATGACTGCCGCCACGAGGCGGCGCTCGCGCGGCGCGACGGTCTCCTTCTCGATCATGGAGGCGATCTTGAGCACGTCGTACGGCGTCAGGTTCTTCGAGCGCGCGTAGCGGAGATCGACCTTCGCGAAGGAGCGACGGAAGGCGGCGAGCTGGTCGGCGACGAGGTCGGCGCCGCTCGAGTACTGGCTGAACTCGTAGAGGGCCGGGAAGAGGAAGCCTTCCATCGACCCCTTCGGCCAGTCCTTCAGGAATCGGTTCGGCGGCCGTGCGCCGTCGACGGCGGCGAGGTAGCGGGCGCGGGTGAGGCGCGGCGTGACGCCGCGCGTCTCGATCGCGATCTTGCGCACCTCGGCGACGCGGGCTGCCATCTGGCGCACCGTGAACCCCTCGGGGAAGATGATGCGCAGCCGCTCGAGCACGGGTGTCGTTTCCGTGGCGGCCGTGGCCGTCGTCGCCGCCTCTCCCCCGCCTCCGCAGCCGGCCAGCACGAATGCCGCGGTAAGCCCGGCTGCCACGAGAGCCAGCGCCGCCCCGAGCCGCTTCACGAGCGTTCCGCCCGCTCGAGCCAGCTCTGCAGGAGATGTGCCGCGGCGCGCGCGTCCTCGGCGCTCGCGGACGGAGTGCGGGCGGCGAGCGCGGTCGTGAAGCGCTCGTCGAGCGTCTCGACCGGCACGGCGAGGCGCTCGCGCAACGCCTCGACGAAGCGCAGCGTCTCCTGCGCCTGCTTGCCCTGCTCCCCGCGCAGCGTCAAGGGCAGGCCGACCACGACCTGCTCGGCGCCGTGCTCGTCGACGAGCTGTGTGAGCCGGTCGAGCCCCGCGTCGCTCATCGCCTTGCGGACGACGCACAACGGGCGAGCGAGCGTGCCCGTCGCGTCCGAGACGGCGACGCCGGTACGCGCGGAGCCGTAGTCGAGCGCCAGCACGCGCACGTCAGAGCAGCTTTGGGATGATCTTGCTCGCGCGCTTCAGCAGGGTGCCGCCCTCCTGGGCGAGGCTGACCGCCTTGTTGACCTTCCTCGTCACGGCGGCGCCGGTCTTGCCGGCCTGGACGTCCCTGATCGCCGACGCGAGCAGCTTGCCGGCCTGTGCGAAGTCGGCGAAGGCGCTGCCGGCGAGCACTTTCAGCTGTGTGCCGTTCTTCGTCGACGGCGTCTGGCGGGCGATCGCGGCTGCGCCCTTGCCGGCGACGGCGGCGAGACGGTTCGACGCCTTCAACGCCTGCGCCGTGGTCGTGTTCGCGTTGATCTCCTGGAGTGCTTGCGCGGGGCCGGTCACCTTGAGCGACCACGTCGCCACGGTTCCTGCCAGATCGGCGTCGTCCGCGATCGCGGCACCGGGCAGCACGGCCGCCGCAGCCGCGACGGCGGCGAAGGTGAGAGCGATCTTCTTCATGCGCGGCTCCTTCCGGCGAGTCAGGGTCAGAGTGCCTCGACGATCAGGCGCTCGGCTTCGGCAAGCGCCTCGGGAAGCCGCTCGGGGCTCTTGCCACCGGCCCGGGCCATCGTCGGCCGGCCGCCGCCGCCGCCGCCCACGAGGGCGGCCGCGCCCTTGACGACGTCGGAGGCGCTGACACGGTCTGCCACCGTCTTGTCGAAGTTCGCGATCAGTGTCACCTGGCCTTCCTGGACGCTCGCGAGCACGACGGCGGCGGGCGCGTGCTTCTGCTTGAGACGGTCGGAGAGGTCGAGCAGCGCGTCTCCGTCGAGGCCGTCGACGGCCTGGACGATCAGGTTGACGCCGCTCTGGGCGCGCACGACAGCCTCGACCTCGGCCGCTCCCCCGTCACCGGCAGCCTGCTTCTTCTTCAGGTCCTTGCGCAGCTGCTCGATCTCGGCGCGCACCTCGTCGAGCTCGCGGCGAGCGCGAATGCAGCAGCGCGTAGGCCTCACCGGACGTGACGGCCTCGATGCGGCGCGCGCCGGAGCCGACGGAGCCCTCGGAGAGGATCGCGAACGCGCCGATCTCGGCGGTCGAGCGAACATGCGTGCCGCCGCACAGCTCCCGCGAGATCCCCTCCACGTCGACGACGCGGACGATGTCTCCGTACTTCTCGCCGAAGAGCATCATCGCGCCCAGCTTGCGCGCCTCCTCGATCGGGGTCTCGTAGACGTGCACGGGGGCGTTGGCGAAAACGCGCTCGTTGACGCGGCGCTCGACCGCCTCGCGCTCCTCCGTGGTGAGCGCGGTCGCGTGGGTGAAGTCGAACCGCAGCTTGTCGGGCCGCACGGCCGAGCCGGCCTGGCGCACGTGGTCGCCGAGTACCTCGCGGAGCGCCTCCTGCAGCAGGTGCGTGGCGGTGTGGTTCGCCATCGTGGGGAAGCGGACACTCCACGGCACGACAGCGCGCACGCGGTCGCCGGCGGCGAAGCCGGAGCCCTCGAACAGGAGCGCCTGGTCGTCGCCGAAGCGGTACGCCTCGCGCAGTTCGGCGCGGGTGCCGCGTCGTCGTCGAGCTCGATCGTGCCGGCGTCGGTGACCTGGCCGCCGCCCGCCGGGTAGAAGGGCGACTCCGGAGCTTCGCCAGGAAGAGGCGTCTCCGACCTCCTCGAGCGCGCCGATCTGCGTGAGCACGTCGGTTTTCGCGTAGCCGACGAAGTCGGTCGCGAAGCCGGCGTCGCGGGCGAAGTCGGCGGCGCGCTGCATGTCGGACTCGCCGCCCGCGCGCGAGATCTGGCGGTGCTCGGCCATCTGTGCGCGATAGCCGTCGACGTCGACGGCCTGGCCGCGCTCCTCCGCCAGCTCGACGGTCAGCTCCAACGGAAAGCCGTAGGTGGCGGCGAGCGCGAACGCGTCCTCACCGGAGACGGTGTCTCGACCGGCAAGGTCGTCGAAGACCTTCATGCCGCGCTCGAGGGTCTCGTTGAAGCGCTCCTCCTCCGCGCGCACCACGCGCTCGATCTCGCCCGCGTGCTCCTCGAGCTCCGGGTAGGCAGGGGCCATCTGGCCGATCACGACACCGGGCAACCGGTACACGTCCTGCAGGCCGATGCGCCGCCCCTGCTGCACGGTGCGGCGGATCAGACGGCGGACGATGTAACCGCGGCCCTCGTTCGACGGCGTGATGCCCTCCGCGATCAGGAAGGTCATGGCGCGCCCGTGGTCGGCGAGCACGCGGTGCGCCTTCGTCGCCTGCTCGGAGTCGCCGTAGGCGACCCCCGACTCGGCGGCCACCCACGCCATGATCTCCTGGTAGCCGTCGGTGTCGAAGATCGAGTCCTTGCCCTGCAGCAGCATGGCGCCGCGCTCGAGCCCGAGACCGGTGTCGATGTTCTGCTTCGGCAGCGGCGTGGCGTGCCGTCGGCGTCGAGGTCGAACTCCATGAAGACGAGGTTCCAGAACTCCAGGAAACGCTCGCAGTGCTCGCAGTTCGGCCCGCACGTCGGCTCGCCGCAGCCGTGCTCGATGCCGCGGTCGAGGAAGAGCTCGGAGCAGGGGCCGCACGGGCCGGTGTCGGCGGCCTGCCAGAAGTTCTCGGAGCGCGGCTGCCCGATGATCCGCTCGCGCGGCAGGCCGACGCGCAGCCAGCCCGCGACGGCGACCTCGTCCTCCCCGAGGCCGAGCGCCGGGTCGCCGGCGAAGACGGTCGCCCACAGGCGCGTCGGGCTCGAAGCCCATGTGCGTCGGTGACGAACTCCCACGCGAACGCGATCGCCTCGTCCTTGAAGTAGTCGCCGAACGAGAAGTTGCCGAGCATCTCGAAGAACGACGCGTGTCGCGCGGTGGAGCCGACGTCGTCGAGGTCGGCGTGCTTGCCGCCGGCGCGCATCACCTTCTGCGCTGTGGTCACGCGCGGCCCGGGCGGCGGCTCGAGGCCGAGGAAGAACTTCTTCATCGGCTGCATGCCCGCCACGATGAACAGCGTCGACGGGTCGTCGGCGGCGGGGATCAGCGGCGCGGACGGCCGCCGCAGGTGGCCCTTCGACTCGAAGTAGGAGAGGAAGCCCTCGCGGAGCTCGGCGGTGGTGCGCATCACGCGATCGTAGCCGCGATCAGGCTATCCCCCTGCGCCCTGCCCACCCTCCGACGAGGTCTCCGAGCTCCGCGCCGAGCTCGGTGAAGAGCGAGTGCGTTCCACCCGCCACGTGGACGACCTCGGCGTCCGGCCAGGCGGCCGAGAAAGCCGGGAGGAAGCGGCGGTTGACCTCGTCGGTTTGGTCGGGGACGGTGGCGAGCAGGAGCAGGCCGGGGACGTCTGCGTACTGCAGCACAGGCCAGGCAGAGCTCGGCCGGGCGCGGACGAGGCCGTGGAGCGCGGCTCCTCTCACCTCCGCCGGAGCGACGGCGATGACGCGGCCGTCGGGCATGGTGCGGGCTCCTTCCCGGAAGAAGTCGACGAGCCAGTCACACCCCGGGTACTCGGTCGCGAGCTCGGCGGCGAGTACGTCCCACGACGGCGCGATGTCGTCGCGCGCGCGAGCGTCGTTGGTCAGCTCGTCGAGCGTCGCCTCCGGCTTCGCCGTCGGCCACTCGGCGTAGTCGGCATGACCGGCGTCCATGAGCACGACGCCGGCGACGCTGGCCGGGTCTCTCCGCGCTGCCTCCAGCACGACGGTCGCGCCCCAGGAGTGGCCGAGGAGCACCGGACGGTCGAGGTCGAGCTCGGCCACGACATCGAGCAGCATCCGCGCGAGGTCCTCGACGGGGTAGCGCCCCGGTGCGAGCGCAGGAGAGCCTCCGAACCCGGGCGCGTCGAGGGCGTACGGTCGAAGGCCGTGCTCGGCGAGCCGGGCGGCCGCGACGTCGAGGAACGCACCCGAGGCTGCCTGCCCGAGTGCGTGCCAGGCGACCAGTGGTGTGCCGTCACCCGGCCACTCGCGCACGGCGAGCGTGGTGCCGCCGGCTTCGACGTGACGGAGACGCAAGGAGCGGAGCTACGCGGCCGTCGGCTCGTCCGGCGGCTCGGGCACCGGCTCCGGCTTCGGAACCGGCTCGGGGCGCGGGACGGGCGCGGGCTTCGGCTGCGGCTCGGGCTTCGGCTGCGGCTCGGGGCGTTCGGTCTGCATGGGCGTCCTGCCGGCTTCGCGGAGGTCCTCGCGGAGGTCGGCCTCGCGCTGCCGGGCGGCGTCCTTGGCGGCCGCGGTCGCGTCGCCGAAGCTGCGGGACTTGCGGAACCGGGAGAAGCCGTGGGACACGCCCGCGGCGAGGCCGGAGACCTTCTCAACCGGCTTCGAGATAGCCGTCGACACGGCGCGCACGGCGGTGTCGGCACTGTCGGCCATCGAGACGGCGCTGTCGGTGACGGTGTCGGCCTTGTCGAGCTGGTAGTTGATCCGGTCGACGGTGAGGCCGGTCTTCTCGACGACCGGAAGCACCTTGTCCTCCGCGCCGACGATGAACGAGGAGAGACGCTCGAAGGTCTGCCCGAGCCGGAACAGCATGTAGGCGGAGGCGAGGCCGATCGCGACGAGGAAGATGGCGAGGCCCCAGTAGGCGGCGTCGCCGGCGCTTGATGCGAGCACGGTCACGGGCCCATCCTACCCCGTCGCTCAGCCGCTGAGACGATCGAGCCCGCTCCGACGACGGCGTCTCCGTCGTAGAGCACGGCGACCTGGCCGGGGGCGACGGCGTGGGCCGGGTGCTCGAGGTCGAGCACGAAGCCGCCGGCGGTCGGCTCGACGGCCGCGGCAACGGCTGTCGAGCGGTAGCGCAGCTTCGCCTCGGCCCGCTCGACCGGCACGTACAGGCGTCCCTCGAGCCTCGACGCGCGCGCACGTCGAGCGACGCGCGGCGGCCGACGACGAGGGTGTTCGTCGCCCTGTCCGTTCGCAGCGCGAAGAGCGGCTCGGGCGCCGGCACGCCGATGCCGCGCCGCTGACCCGGTGGTGTACCGCCACGTCCCGTCGTGTCGGCCGACCTCGCGGCCCTCCTCGTCGACGATCGGGCCGTCGGCACGCCGGAGGCCCTGGCGCTCGAGGAAGGCGCGGTAGTCGTCGCCGGCGAGGAAGCAGGCCTCCTGGCTCTCGGCGCGCTCGGCGACGGCGAGCCCGGCCGAGGCGGCCTCGGCGCGGATCGTGCTCCTTCGTCTCGGACGCCGAGCGGGAAGCCGACGCGATCGAGCAGCGCCGGGTCGACAGTCGCGAGCATGTACGACTGGTCCTTGCCGGGGTCGAGGCCGCGCGCGATCAGGCGGCGTCCGGCGCGCTCGTCGATGCGGGCGTAGTGGCCGGTCCAGAGGACGTCCGCACCGGCCCGGCCGGCGAACGCGACGAGCTCGTCGAAGCGGAAGCTGCCGTTGCAGCGCGTGCAGGGATTCGGCGTGAGACCGGCGGCGTACCCGTCGACGAACGGCCGGACGACCGCGTCGCGGAACGCCTCCCGCAGATCGAGGGTGACGTGCGGCAGCCCCAGGTCGTGACACGTCCGGCGAGCGGCGATGACGGCGTCGGGAGAGCAGCAGGCGCGCTCCGCGCTCGGGCCTGCCGGGTCGAGCCAGAGCCGCAGCGTGACGCCGACCGCGTCCGGACGGGCGCGTAGGAGCGCGACTGCGCTGTCCACACCGCCGCTCATGGCGACCGCCACCCGGCCAGGTGCGGGCGCCGCGTGAAAGACGGGGCCGATCGCGTTCGCAAGCGCGTCAGCGGCGAGCGTCTCTCCCGGAACCGCGGCGGCCTCGAGCAGTGTCAGGCCCGGTGAGGTCGCGGGCGAGCCCCGGCGCGTCGGCCTCGACGATGCGGTCGCCCGTCGACGAGCAGCCTGACAGCCGCGTACTCGTCGCCGCGTGCAGAGTCCCCGATCAACTCGGTGAGGGTCACCGGGTCAGGCTAGCGGCAGCCCCGCAGTGCCACCTCGGCGCCGCCACCCGGAGAGCGCCCCAACCTCCCCCAGGGGCACCCCCGGTGCCCTGAAGACACGCTATCGCGCAACCCGTTACGGGCGTGTGCCGATTTCGTGCCGTGACCGTGCCGAGCTGTCCAAGGCGGTGGAGAGGCCTGGCCGAGAGGCTCGACCCGCCTCCGCGAGCACCGAACACCGGCACGAGGCACTCGGGCACTGGCGCGGCAAGCTAGGCGAGGAACTCCAGCCTGTTCCCCCACGGATCGGGCGCGAAGAACCGGGTCGCGCCCGGGATCTCCCGTTCGTCCGCCCACTCCACAGGGATCCCGGCCCCGGCAAGCCTGCCTGCGAGAGCGTGCAGATCGGCGACGGACGCGAGCCGGAACGCCGGGTGCGCCTTCTTCGCCGGCTCGAACGATTCGGTCACCCCTACGTGCAACCCGTGCTGGCCGGCGCGGAACCAGCAGCCACCTCGGACTGCCAGGAGCGGCGGCTTGTCGATCTCTTCGAGGCCGACGAGATCGCGGAAGAACGCCCGCGCGGTCGCCTCGCATCGAGGCGGCGCCGCGAGCTGGACATGGTCGAAGCCCACGACACCTGCATCGACGTCGGTCATCGCGACGCCCCGACCGGCACCGCGTCAGCCACCCGTATCCGAAGACGGCCCCGAGTCGTCGACGACGCTGCCCCGGCGCTACCCGCGGCTCTGACCCGCTCGAGAAAGCGTTGCGTCAACACGGAGGTCGGCGGCAGCGGCCGTAGTGAGAGATCGCGCGTCAGACATCATCCGCTCACCGGCGCGGATGAGCTCCTCCCCTGCCTGCTGCACGAACGAGGCGAAGAGAATCAGCCGTGCGGCGTCGATCTCGGTCATTAGTGGTGGGTCATCGTGCCCGAGCGTCCCGGTCAGGCAGCCGAGCTCGCTGACGGCGTCCCATGCCGAGCGCACCTCTGACACATCGGCCGCCATCCCATCTACCGATCCACAAGCTCCAACGACCATCTCCTCGGCGAGCTCGAGGCGAGCTCGATCAGGCAACGTCGGTCGTTCGTCCATTACTCCCCCATGGGTCGACCCTACGATGGCGCGCCCGGTACGAGCAACGCGAAAGGCCGCACACTGCGGCCTTTTTCTCAGCAGACTGCCCGCGATTCGGCCGTCACTGCCCCACACGCACCGTCGGCACAGCGCCTGGGCTCTGCTCGTGAACCAACGGCGGCCGAGCGCGTTCTCCGTAGCGGGAGTGTCGTGGCGACGATCGACTACAGTGTGGGTGCTCGACCCTGTGCGTGGCCCCGGGTCTCAACGTGAACCAACGATCACGTCAAGGGAGCGCGTGTCCGTCCGAGGCGTTGCCGGAGGACGGCAGTGCACCCACCTGGCTTGCCAGGTTCGCTCCGGCCCGGAGCATCACCGGCAGGGTGGAGCACCTCTTGGCACCGTTGTCGTTCGGGAGTGGCTTGAATAGGGCGACGAGCCGCGGCAAACCGCGACATATCGGCGAGGTTCGATGCATCTGGTAGCCATGAGGTGCCCACGGTCGTAGGCAACCACCGGCTAGGAGTAATGGGCGAAATCCTATCCGTCGGCATCGTTGTGGGCAGCTCGCGGACAGACGTAACCTTGACGTCTGGCGCTGCTTCGTCCCCCGTTGCGGTGGCCGGGCTTGCGGCGAGGATAGGAGGGCTGCTCCCGCGACCCCGAGGGCGGCCCGTCCTCGTTGCCCATTCGTCGCGTTGCCTGGCGACAGGGGGCTGCGAGCGGATTGTGTCCGGGGATCGAACCGTGCAAGACCGGACGGGTGAAGTGGCCCGACGTTCGCACTGGTGGCTGGCAGAGCATCGCTGCGCCCGCGTAAACGGCCGGGCGGCGTCACCCACCGGATGACGACGCCTGCGCGAAGCGCCAGTCGACCTCCTGCGTCCCGTCGAGACCGAGTTCGCGGGCGAGAAGGTCGGTGAGCTCGAACTGACGCCCGGTGCTCTTGAGCCTGTTGTCGATCACCTCGGTGAGCACCGTGTCACCGCCGAAGCGGATCAGGATCTTGGCGCCGCAGGGCAGCACGGGGTGGGTGACTCCGAGCGACTTCGCGGTGAGGATCAGTCCGCACGAGGTCCGCTCGGCGTCGCCCGCCACTCCGCGGGAGCCGGCCAGGGCCGAGTACCAGCCGCCGCCCGGCGCGACGGCGCCCGGTCGCGGCCGCCGCGGTGGTGCTGTCGCTCGAGCGCTGCTCGACGATCGCCAGCGCGGCGATCGCACCGACGAAGGCGACGGCCGCCAGCGTGAGGAGACGCTGCGCGACGGCCGCGGGCATCAGCTTCCCGGCGCCTTCGGCGGCTCGACGAGTCGGATCCCGAGCTCGGCGAGCTGCAGCCGGGGTGACCTCCGACGGCGCCCCGCTCATCGGGTCGAGCCCCGCCTGGTTCTTCGGGAACGCGATCACGTCGCGCAGGTTCGGCTCGCCCGCGAGCACCATCGTCGTCCGGTCGATCCCGATCGCGATGCCGCCGTGCGGGGGCGCCCCCATCGCCAGCGCGTCGAGGAGGAAGCCGAACTTCAGCCGCTGCTCGTCCTCGGACAGAGCCGAGCAGCTCGAACACCTTCGCCTGCAGGTCGGGCTCGTGGATCCTGAACGAGCCGCCGCCGAGCTCGTTGCCGTTCACGATCAGGTCGTAGGCGTCCGCAAGCGCGTTGCCCGGGCTCGTCGGCGAACCGGTCCTTCCACTCGTCCGTCGGCCGCGTGAACGGGTGATGCACCGCACCCCAGCGCTGCTCCTCCTCGTCCCACTCGAACATGGGGAAGTCGGTCACCCAGAGGAACGTGAACACGTCGTCGTCGATCAGCCCCAGCTCGCGTCCGAGGTGCAGGCGCAACGTGCCGAGCACCCGTGAGGTCATCGCCCACGTGTCGGCGGCGAACAGGAGCGTCTCCCCCGGCTGCGGCGCGAGCGCTGCGAGCTCGTCCTCGGAGAGGAACTTCGCGATCGGCGAGCGCACCTCGCCCTGCTCGTCGCGGATCACGTACGCGAGGCCCTTCGCCCCCAGCTCCTTCGCCCGCTCCTCGAGCGCGGCGACCTCCGAGCGGCTGAAGACGCGTGGCACGCGCAGGAACCGCACCGCCTCGGCCGCGGCGAAGACGCCGAACTGCGACGACGCGCGTGGCCTCGGTCGCGTCCTCCAGCTCGAGCCCGAAGCGGGTGTCGGGCTTGTCCGACCCGAAGCGTCGGTCGGCCTCGGCGAACGTCATGTACGGGAACGGGCGGCGGGATCTCGACGCCGATGCACTCCCGCCAGATCGGCGGCGAACGTCTCCTCCATCAGCCCGAGCAGGACGTCCCGGTCGGGGAACGACATCTCGACGTCGAGCTGGGTGATCTCCTGCACGCGGTCGGCCCGGAGATCCTCGTCCCGGAAGCAGATCGCGATCTGGTAGTAGCGGTCGAAGCCGGCGATCATGGTCAGCTGCTTGAGGATCTGCGGGCTCTGCGGCAGCGCGAAGAAGCGGCCCTTCTGCAGCCGGCTCGGCACGACGAAGTCGCGCGCTCCCTCCGGCGTCGGCTTGAACAGGATCGGCGTCTGGATGTCGATGAACCCGGCCTGCTCCATGTGGCGGCGCATGACGCCGACCATCTGGGCGCGCAGCCCGATGTTCCGCTGCAGCTTGTCGCGGCGCAGGTCGAGCCAGCGGTAGCGCAGGCGGAGCGTCTCGTCGACGTTCTCCTCGTCGAGCTGGAACGGCAGCGGCGTCGAGCGCGAGACGATGCGAAGCGTGTCGACCTGCACCTCGACGGCGCCCGGTCGGCAGGTTCGGGTTGACGGCCTCCGGCGCGCGCGCCACCACCTCGCCCTCCGCCTGGAGCACGAACTCGTTGCGGATCTCCTTGGCGAGCTCGGCCGCCGCGGGCGAGCGCTCGGGGTTGATCACGAGCTGGGTGATGCCGCTGCGGTCGCGCAGGTCGACGAAGACGAGGCCGCCGTGGTCGCGCCGGCGCGCAGCCCAGCCCGCGAGGGTCGTGCGGGATCCGACGTGCTCCGGGCGGAGCTCGCCGCACATGCGGTCGCGCCAGCTCATGCCGACAGTCTGCCGAGGATCGCGTCGTGGGCGAGCGGTTCGTCCTCCGCGCCCGCACGGCGGATGACCGCGTCGTCGCTCGCGGACGATCACCGTGCGCTGCGGCACCGAGCCGGCCCGATTGCGTCAGCTGACCCTTGAGTGAGCGGCCGGCGTAGTCCGTGTCGCACGAGACGCCCGCGCGCGCGCAGCGCAGCGAGCCACGTCGTCACGAGCCGGCGCGGCGCGCCGTCGTCCAGCGCGAAGAAGACGTCGATGCGCGGGGCCTCGGCCGTCGCCCCGGCCTCCTCCATCGCGATCAGGAGCCGCTCGAGCCCGGCGCCGAACCCGACGCCGGGCGTCGGCGGCCCGCCGATCTCCTCGATCAGGCCGTCGTAGCGGCCGCCGCCGGAGATGGTGGAGTTCTCGTTCTCCATCGGGCCGATGAACTCCCACGTCGTGCGCGTGTAGTAGTCGAGACCGCGAACGAGCGTCGGCACGAGGGTGTAGGCGACGCCGGTGGCGTCGAGGTCGGCGCGGACGAGCGACGAAGTGCTCGACGCAGGCCTCGCAGAGCGACTCGCCGATCTTCGGTGCCTCGTCGAGCGCCGCCCGCACCGCTTCGGGCTTCGCCAGGTAGTTGTCGAAGACGCGCAGCGGGCTCGCCGCCACCTTCATGCGGGTGTCGGCGTCGAGGCGCTGCTCGTTGTCGGCGAGCCAGGCGCGCAGGGCGTCCAGGTACGCGGGGCGGCAGTCGCGGCAGCCGATCGAGTTCAGCTCGAGGTGGTAGTCGGTGACGCCGAGGCGGCCGAGCAGCGTGTCGTAGAGCTGGATCAGCTCCGCGTCGATCGCCGGGTCGGCGGTGCCGATCGCCTCGACGGAGGCCTGCCAGTGCTCGCGGTAGCGGCCGCGCCCGGGCGCGCCGTAGCGGTACATCGGCGCGATCGTGAACATCTTCACCGGCTGCGGGATCGCGGTGCATGCCGTGCTCGACGTAGGCGCGGCAGATCGGTGCCGTCCCCTCGGGGCGCAGCGTCAGCGGCCGGTCGGAGCGGTCGGTGAAGCTGTACATCTCCTTCTGCACGACGTCCGAGCCCTCGCCCGACGTGCGCGCGAACAGCGCCGTGTCCTCGAAGACCGGGGTGAGCATCTTGCGGTAGCCGTAGAGCGCGCAGAGCCGCTCGACCTCGCCGGTGACCGCTGCCACAGCGGCATCTCGACCGGCACCACGTCGTGCGTGCCGCGCGGCCGCTCGATCTTCCGGCTCACGGCGCGTGCCTCGCAGCGCGAAGGTCGGCGAGAAACGGGTTGCGGTCGAGCTCGGCGCCCAGCGTGGTCGCCGGCCCGTGGCCCGGGTGCACGACCGTGTCGGAAGGGTAGGCGTCGAGCAGACGCTCGATCGACGCCGAGAGCACCTGCCAGTCGCCGCCCGGCAGGTCGGTGCGGCCGACGGAACCGGCGAAGAGGACGTCGCCGGAGAAGAGGTGGCCCTCGGCGAAGTAGGCGAGGTGCGCAGGCGAGTGCCCGGGAACCGCGGTGACCGCGAAGTCGATGCCGGCCTCTGTGACCGTCTCTCCGCCTGCGAGCCACGTGGCGTCCGTCCACGGCCGCACGGCGATCCCGGGCGGCGTGAACGTCTCCGGCTGCTCGAGAAGGATGCGCTCGCCCCCGGGTGCGTAGACGGGGGCCTCGGTCTGCTCGGCCAGGTCGGCGAGGCTGACGATGTGGTCGAAGTGGCCGTGCGTGACGAGGATCGCGGCGCAGCGGGCGCCGAGCTGCGTCGAGGTGCCGGCGGATCGTGGCGGCGTCGCCGCTCGGGTCGACGACGACCGCGTCGCGGGCGCCGGCGGCAGCACGCACGACATGCGTGTTCGTGCCGATCGGCCCGAGCTCGAGGGTGTCGACGGCAAGCGGCATGGCTGCCGAGTGTAGAGGCATCATCACGGGCCGGCGGTACCCGCGACGCGTTACGGTGGTCCGGTGCGGACGTGGAACCTGCTCGAGGTCGAGGCGCCGGGAGGAGTGCGGACGCCGACGGTGCTCCACTCGGTCGACGCCCGGGCGATCGCACTCCGCCTCGAGCCGGGCCAGGCGATGGGCGACCATCGGGTACGCGAGCGCGCCTGGGTGACGGTGATCGAGGGCGACGTCGAATTCAGTTGCGGCGACACGTGCGTGACCGCCGCGGCAGGGACGCTCGTGATGCTCGAGCCAGGGGAGCCCCACTCGGTGACGAGCGCCTCCGGCGCACGCTTGCTGCTCCTGCTCGCTCCCTGGCCGGCACAGGATCATTACGCAACGGAAGGCGCCTAGCGGCGCCGGTGATCAGCCGCCCCTGGCCAGGCGCTTCTGGTACTGCCGCCAGACGAGCTTGTCCATGAAGTAGCTGAACGGGATGAAGACCGCGATCAGCAGCGCCGTCTGCACGATCGCCGAGGAGAAGGCCATCTTGCCTCCGCCGAGCAGCATCACGGTGGCGAGGAAGATGGGCGCGAAGATCGCGCCGCGCTTCAGCACTCTCGGCCACGAGGGCGGCTGTACCGGCCGGCCGCCGCGGCCGCTCGCCTGCGACTTGCCGGAGGTCTTGCCGCCGCGCCCCGACCCCTTCGCCGGCGGCTTGCGGATCTTCGAATCCTCCGGCTCTTCGACCTCGACCTCGTTCCCCTCGTCGTCGACGTAGACGAGGTCGTACTCGTGCCGGTGCTCCTTGGCGCGCCGGCGCCGCTGCTTCTGGGTGGCCATGACGGGATTATGCCCGCCGCGCGAAAGCGACCGACCCGTGTTCGACGACCGTGTGCACGATGTCGCCGGCGAGGTGGTAGGCGAGGTGGCGCCAGTCGGCCGCGTCGAGAAGCACCAGATCGGCGTCGTAGCCGGGCTCGAGCCGGCCGATCCGGTCGGCGCGCCCGAGCACGTGCGCGGCATTGGCGGTGCAGGCGGTCAGGGCTTCCTCCGGGGCGAGTTGCATCTGCGTGCAGGCGAGCGAGCAGGCGAGCGGCAGGCTCTCCGAGAAGGCGCTGCCCGGGTTGAAGTCGGTTGCCAGCGCGATCGCCGCGCCGGCGTCGGCGAGCGCCCGCCCCGGCGGCATCGGACGGCCGAGGAAGAGGGCGCTCGTGGGCAGCAGCACACCGGTTACGTCGCTGGCGGCGAGTGAACGCACACCGTCAGCGCCGGTCGCCTCCAGGTGGTCGACGGAGCGGGCGCCCAGCTCGATCGCGAGCGGGATCGCCCCCGACTCGGTGAACTGATCGCCGTGCAGCCGCAGCGTGAGCCCCGCGTCACGGCAGGCGGTGAGGTAGCGCCGGGCCTGCGCCGCGTCGAAGGCGCCGCGCTCGAGGAACACGTCCGCCGCCTCGGCGATCGCGGCGGCGGCGGGAAGCACCTCGGCGAGGAGGAAGTCGAGGTACGCCTCGGCGTCGGGGTGCTCCGGGGGCAGCGCATGGGCGCCGAGCCACGTCGGCACCCCTCCGGCCGCCCGCACCGCCTCCAGCTGGGCCAGTTCCGTCTCCCTGTCGAGCCCGTAGCCCGACTTCGCCTCGAACGTCGTCGTGCCGTGGGCGCGCATCCACGAGCGGTGGGTCGCCGTCGCCTCGAGCAGGGCCTCGGCACCGGCGACCCGGGTGGCACGCACGGTCGAGAGGATCCCGCCCCCCGTCGCGTGCAGCTCCTCGTAGCTCGCGCCGCCGGCCCGCAGCGAGAACTCCTGCACCCGATCGCCCGCGAAGCACGCGTGCGTGTGACAGTCGACCAGGCCGGGAATCGCCGCGAGGCCGCGACCGTCGATCGCCTCGACGTCACCGGGCAGCGCCGGCAGCTCCCGCATTGGCCCCACCGCCTCGATGCGGTCGCCGTCGCAGAGCACGAACGCGTCCTCGATCACGCGCACTGCGCGAAGCTCAGCGCCCCGGAGTGGTGCCGCCCCCGGGGCCGGTGTCGCGAGCTGCGCGAGATCGTGGACGAGCAGCCGGCTCACGCGGTCAGCGCACCCGCTTCACGGTGAGACGCTCGGCAGGTCGATGCCACCGTCCCGAGCCGCTGCCAGCGCCTCGTCGTAGCCGGCGTCGGCGTGCCGCATGACGCCGGTGCCGGGATCGGTCGTGAGCACGCGCTCGAGCCGCTCGGCCGCCGTGTCGCTGCCGTCGGCCAGGACCACCATGCCGGCGTGGATGGAATTGCCGATGCCGACACCGCCGCCGTGGTGGACGGATACCCACGTGGCACCGGCAGCCGTGTTGAGGAGCGCGTTGAGGATGGGCCAGTCGGCGATCGCGTCCGAGCCGTCGAGCATCGCCTCCGTCTCCCGATACGGAGAGGCGACCGAGCCGGAGTCGAGATGATCGCGGCCGATCACGACGGGAGCAGACACACGGCCGGAGCGCACGAGCTCGTTGATCGCCAGCCCCGCCTTGGCGCGGTCTCCGTATCCGAGCCAGCAGATACGAGCGGGCAGCCCCTGGAAGGCAACCTTCTCGGGCGCCATCGCCAGCCAGCGCTGGAGCAGGGCGTCGTCGGGGAACAGCGCCTTCAGCTCCTCGTCGATGACGGTGATGTCCGCGGGATCACCCGACAGGACTGCCCACCGGAAAGGGCCGATGCCGCGGCAGAACAGCGGCCGGATATAGGCCGGGACGAAGCCCGGGTATGAGAAGGCGTTCTCTAGGCCACCTGCACGGGCCTCCCCTCGAAGATTGTTGCCATAATCGAAAACATAACACCCCATCCGGACGAACTCGGTCATCGCCTTCACGTGGGCGACGATCGACTGGGACGCGAGCCTCAGGTACTCGCCGGGATCGCGGACGCGCAGGGCGGCGGCCTCCTCGAAGGGCACCTCGGCCGGGATGTAGCCGGTGAGCGGGTCGTGAGCCGCGGTCTGGTCGGTGACGAGGTCGAAACGCTCCCCCCGCGCGGCGAGCTCGGGGTAGACGTCCGCCGCATTCGCGCGCACCGCCACCGACAGCGGCCGGCGGTCGGCCGCAGCCGCGCGAACGAGCGCGAGCGCCTCGTCGAGCGACTCCGCCTGCCGGTCGAGATAGCGCTTCTCCAGGCGCCGGTCGATCGAGCGCTGATCGACCTCGACGCACAGGATCGCCGCACCCGCCATCGTCGCGGCCAGCGGCTGGGCGCCGCCCATGCCTCCGAGGCCGGCGGTGAGGATCGTGCGGCCCGAGAGATCGGGCGAGCCGAAATGCACCTCGCCGGCGGCGCAGAACGTCTGGTACGTGCCCTGCAGGATGCCCTGGGTGCCGATGTAGATCCAGGATCCGGCCGTCATCTGGCCGAACATCGTCAGCCCTTCCGCCTCCAGCCGGCGAAACTCGTCCCAGCTCGCCCAGGCAGGCACGAGCAGCGAGTTCGCGATCAGCACGCGCGGGGCGGCCACATGCGTGCGGAAGACGCCGACCGGCTTGCCGGACTGCACGAGCAGGGTCTCGTCGTCGCGCGAGCCGCAGGAGCGTGGCGACGATGGCGCGCAGCGCCTCGTGCGAGCGCGCAGCGCGTCCCGTGCCGCCGTAGACGACGAGTTGCTCCGGATGCTCCGCCACCTCCGCGTCGAGGTTGTTGAGGAGCATCCGCAGCGGCGCCTCGGTCTGCCACGACCGCGCGTTCAGCTCGGTCCCCCGCGGAGCCCTGATCGAGGAGAGGTTGCCGCACAGCGACTCGACGCACGCGTCCTCCCGGCCGGTCATTGCCCGCCCTCCTTCGCTTCCGCCTCGATTGCCTTCTGCGCGGCACGAGCCGCCTCCATGCGAATCCGCGTCCGGAACCGCCACCAGCTCCACGCCGTCGCGAAGACGAAGAAGCCCGCCGCCACCGCTGCCGTGCGAGCCACGTCCCCTCCCAGGAGCACGGCCGCGAGCACGAGCACGGCCGCCATCACGCCGTAGGCGATCGCGGAGTCCCGGTAGGGGTGCTTCGGAAGCGGCGGCCGCGCGCGGTCGCCGGAGCGGCGGATCAGGGGCATCAGGCCAGCCTTCCCGTCTCGGCCTCGACCGCGGCGAGCAGCCGCCCGTCGCGGATCGCGCCCGCCACCCGCTCGATGTCGGCCGAGAGCGAGCGGTCGTCGTGGAGGCGCTCCGAGAGCGTCCGCACGAAGGCACGGGTCGCCGCGACGCCGCGGCCGGGCTCGAGCGGGGCGAGGAACTCGACCGCCTGCGCGCCCGCCAGCAGCTCGATGGCGAGCGAGCGCTCGGCGTTGGCGAGCACCTGCAGCGCCTTCAGCCCGGCTGCGTTTCCCATCGACACGTGATCCTCCTGGCCCGCACTGGTCGGGATCGAGTCCACGCTGGCCGGGTGCGCGAGCGCCTTGTTCTCCGACACGAGCGCGGCGGAGACGTACTGCAGGATCATGAAGCCCGAGTTGATGCCGCCCTCCCGGGTCAGGAACGGAGGCAGCCCGTCCGAGAGCGACGGGTTCACCATGCGCTCGAGCCGCCGCTCGGAGATGCTTGCGAGCTCGGCGACGGCAATCGCGAGGCAATCGAGCGCGAACGCGACCGGCTGCCCGTGGAAGTTGCCGTTCGACACGATCTCGCCCTCGTCCAGCAGCACGAGCGGGTTGTCGGTGGCGGCGTTGATCTCGATCGCGACGGTCCGTTCCACGTAGTCGAGGAGGTCGCGGCTCGCGCCGTGCACCTGCGGCGCGCAGCGAAGCGAGTAGGCGTCCTGCACCTTGTCGCACCAGCGGTGCGACTCGAGGATGGCGGAGCCCTCGAGCAGGAGCCGCACGTTCGCGGCCGATTCCACCTGCCCCCGGTGGGGCCGGGCGGCGTGGATGGCCGGCATGAAGCTCGTCAGCGACCCCTGCAGCGCCTCGAGCGACTGCGCGCACGCGAGGTCGGCGACGCGGGCCAAGCGTCGTGCGCGCACGAGTCCGAGCGAGGCCATCGCCGCCATGAACTGCGTCCCGTTGATCAGCGACAGGCCCTCCTTCGCGGCCAGTCGCACCGGGCCGAGCCCGACGCGGGCGAGCGCCTCTGCGCCCGGGAGCCGCTCACCCGCCACCGACGCCTCCCCCTCCCCGACGAGCGGGAGCGCGAGGTGCGCGAGCGGAGCCAGGTCGCCGCTCGCGCCGACGGAGCCGCGCGCGGGAACGTGCGGGACGACACCGGCGACGAGAAGCGCGATCAGCAGCTCGACCGTCTCGAGCCGCGCGCCGGAGTACCCCTTCGCGAGCGCGTTCGCGCGGAGCAGCATGGCAGCGCGCACGACCTCGTCCGGGTACGGCTCCCCCACGCCGCAGGCATGGCTCCGCAGCAGGCGCAGCTGCAGCTCGCCGGAAAGCTCCTCGGGGATCGACTCCGACACGAAGCGGCCGAAGCCCGTGTTGACGCCGTAGGTGTGCTCGCCGTGCAACGACTCGAGCAGGGCTCGCGAGGCACCGATCCGCTCGCGTGCGCTGTCGGCGAGACCCGCCGCGCGACCGTCGACCGCCACCTCCCACACGTCGTCGACGGCAAGGTCGTCTCCGGTCAGAGCAAGCGGGTGGGGCACGGGGCGAGTCTACGCACGGCGGCGAGGAGCGGCGACGTGCGCGAGGGCGTCACCGCACCTGGAACGTCCCCTCGACCTCGACCGCCACGTCGTACGGGAGGGCGCTCACGCCGACAGCGATCCGCGTGTGCCGGCCGGCCTCGCCGAAGATCTCGACGAGGAGGTCGGAGGCGCCGTTGACGACCTGCGAGTGGCCGTGGAAGTCCGGCGTCGCGTTCACGTAGCCGCCGATCCGCACACACCGGTCGACCCTGTCGAGATCGCCGTCGAGCGCCTCCCGCAGGTGTGCGACCACGTTGAGCGCGCACAGCCGCGCCGCCTGCTGCCCGTCGGCCACGTCGTACTCCCGGCCGAGCTTGCCGACGAATCGCCGCTCGCCGTTCCATTGCGAGAGCTGCCCGGTCACGACCACGAGGTCGCCGGTCGTCACGTACGAGACGTAGTTCGCGCCAGGGGCGCTCGGCTGCGGTAGTTCGATCCCGAACTCGCGCAGTCGCCGCTCGATCCGCCCGGCCATCGCCCGTACCCTACTCGCCGGGTGGCACCGGCCCTTCTGCAGCGCAGGCGCCGCTCCAGGATCCGGTCGTCCGGAAGCGACGTGAGCGCGAGGGCGGCCGGCTCGGCAACCTGGCACTCCGGCAGGAGGCCCACGAGCTCCCCGGCGCCGACCACGGCACCCACGCGAGCGGCCTCCATCCCGCACGCGAGCCACGACCTCCGCGAGCGACGCCTTCTCGACGTCGACGATGTTGAGCGACACCTGGATCTTCCCGCTCCCCGGCAGCTGCAGCCCGAGCGCCTGCACGCCTTCCATGCCTCCGCTCGACCCTCGGACGGCCGCGGCGACGGCGCGGGCGTCCTCGAGGTCGCCTACCGCGAGCTCGAGGTTGAAGGCGACGAGGAGCGGCCGCGCACCGAGCAGCACCGCGCCGGCGGTCGGGTGCAGCCGCGCCGGGCCGTAGTCGGGGCGCACCTCGCCCGCGTCGACACGCCGCTGGAGCTCGGCCGGGCCGCCGCGGCGGAAGAAGGCGGGTCGCCGGCCGGAGCCGCTCTCTGCGTAGAGGAAGACGGGAATCCCGAGCTGATCCCCCACCCGCCGGCCCACCGCTCGCGCCGTCGCCACGGCGAGCGGCATGTCAGCCGGAGCGAGCGGCACCACGGGGACGACGTCGGCGGCTCCGACGCGGGGGTGAATCCCGTCGTGGGCACGCAGGTCGATCAGCTCGGCGGCCCGCGCGATACCGGTCACGAGCGCGTCCGCGAGCGCGGCGTCGTCGGCCGCGAGCGTGAAGACGGAGCGATGATGGTCGACGTCGGAGTGCACGTCGAGCACCCGGGCGCTTGTGGCGAACGCGTCGCCGATCGCGGCGATCACGGCAGGATCCCGCCCCTCCGACACGTTCGGCACCGACTCGAGCAGCGTCACGGGCCTACTCTACGAGGGCGCCGTGCGCCGCTACCGCTCCATCGCCGCCCTGCACCGCGACCTCGCCGGTCTGCCGGCTGTGCGTCGAGGCCGGCTTCCCGCTCGAATCCCTCCCCGTCGTGCACGGCGCAGCGGGCCGCCGCGCCTATCTCTTCGGCCAGGCTCCCGGCATCGTGGAAGGCGCCGAGGGACGGCCCTGGCGAGGGCGTGCGGGCGCAGACGCTGCGCCGCTGGCTGCGGCTCGACGAGGAAGCCTTCTACTCGACGTTCTACTGCGCCTCGGTCACCCGCTGCTACCCGGGCCGAACGGCCTCTGCGCGCGGCGACCGGACGCCCACCGCGACCGAGCAGGCGCTCTGCCGGCGCTGGCACGACGAGGAGCTGCGCCTCCTGCGTCCGGCGCTCGTCGTCACCGTCGGCGTGCTCGCCGCGCGGGCCGTGGTCGGCGCCGCGACGCTCACCGAGTGCGTCGGCAAGAGCTACCTCGCAGGGCAACTCGATCGTGATCCCGCTCCCGCATCCCTCGGGCGCGAGCGGCTGGCTCAACGATGCGACGAACCGTCACCGGCTCGGAAAAGCCCTGACCCACGTCCGTCGCGAGCTCGCGCGGGTCGAGGGATGATGCGGGTCCGGCCCGAGCAGCCGGGTGACGGCGCCGCGATCCGCCTCGTGCACGAGCGCGCCTTCGGCCGGCCGCAGGAGGCCGACCTCGTCGACGCCGTTCGCGCGCTCGACGGCTTCGAGCCTCGACTCTCCCTCGTCGCCGAGGACGGCGGCAGGATCGTCGGCCACGTTCTCTTCACCGAGCTCGCGGTCGACGGAACGACCGCGCTCGTCCTCGCGCCTCTCGCCGTCGACCCCGCACACCAGGGGCGCGGCGTCGGCGGCGAGCTCGTCCGCGACGGCCTCGACGTCGCGAAGCAACTCGGCTACCCGGCCGTGCTCGTGCTCGGAGACACCGCCTACTACCCGCGCTTCGGCTTCGAGCCCGCCGCTCCCCACGGCATCCGGTCGCCCTACGACGACGCCGGCGACTCGTTCATGGTCGTCGCGCTCGGGGACGCTCCAGCCCCGTCGGGGTGGGCTGCGTTCCCCGCTCCGTTCGTCGCCCTCTGAGAGTGGGTGTGCGAAGATCGGCGGCATGACGGTCGGCAGCGTCCTCGGCGAGGCCTGGAGCCTCTACACGAAGTTCTTCGTGCGCTTCTTCGTGCTCGCCGCCATCGTGTTCCTGATCACGAACCTGGCGAGCGCCATCCTCGTGGAGGCCGTCGGCACCGACTCGACGGCAACCACGGCCCTCGTCTCGGTGGCCGCAACGGCCGTGATCGTGGTCGGCACGTACTGGCTGCAGGGCGCGCTGGTCTTCGCTGTCCAGGACGTCCGCGACGGCCGCTTCGACGCGTCGAACGACGAGATCCTGCACAAGGTGAGGCCGTTTCTCGGCAGGCTCATCCTGGCCGGCCTGCTCGGCGGCCTCGGCATCGCGCTCGGGTTCGTGCTGCTGATCGTCCCCGGCCTCATCCTGCTCACGTGGTGGGCGCTGATCTCGCCGGTGATCGTGCTGGAGAAGACAGGCGTCGGCGAGGCATTCGGGCGCTCGCGCGCGCTCGTGCGCGGGAACGGCTGGACCGTGTTCGGGGTGATGCTGATCACCACGCTCCTCTCCGCGGTCGGCGCCGGCATCCTCTCGGCGCTGCTCGGCTTCCTGCCACCGTTCCTCGAGCGGTGGCTCGGCGGCACGATCACTGGCGCCGTCGTCGCCCCGTTCACGGCGATCGCCGTCACCCTCATGTACTTCCAGCTGACGGCCAAGGTCACGACGGAGCCGGAGCCGGCATGACGCTCGACCCCGAGCTCGAGCACCGCATCGACGAGCCCGTCTCCGCGGAAGCTGTCCGCGAAACGCGGCTCACGCCGTCCGAGGCGGTCGAGGGCATGCGCATCCGGCTCCCCGTCCGCGGCAATCGGAAGCTGCGCAAGCTGATCGAGCGCGCGCACGAGGACAAGCAGCTGAAGGCGTGGTGGCACGTCTCCAACGTGAACGCGGTCGTGCGGCTCGAGATCAACGACCACTCGTGGGTGCACATCCAGCTCGTCGCCAACATCTCGCTGAAGCTGCTGCGCGAGCTGACGAAGCACGGCGTCGAGCCGTCGGTCGTGCGCGACTACGGAATGACGAACGACGACGCCGAGATGGTGGTCGTGCTGGCCGCGCTGATGCACTGCGTCGGCATGTCCGTGCACCGCCGCGGCCACGAGGACTTCAGCCTCTTCCTCTCCGAGCCGAAGATGCGCGAGCTGCTCGAGGGCATCTACGACGAGCCCGACCGCACCGTCATCATCTCCGAGGTGCTGCAGGCGATCACGAGCCACCGGGCGGACGGTGAGCCGCTCGCACTCGAGGCCGGCATCCTGCGGGTCGCCGATGCGCTCGACATGGCCAAGGGGCGCTCGCGCATCCCCTTCGAGCGCGGCTCCGTCTCGATGCACTCCCTCTCTGCGGCGGCGATCGACGAGGTACGGATCGAGGACGGCGAGCAGAAGCCTGTCCGCATCGAGATCCTGATGAACAACTCGTCGGGGCTGTTCCAGGTCGACGGCCTGCTCAAGGCGAAGTTGCGCGGCTCCGGCCTCGAGCCGTACGTCGAGGTGATCGCGCACATCGATACGGAGAGCGAGAAGCGTCTCGTCCCCGTGTACCGTCTCGAGTCCTGAGCATGGCGGGAAGCGCCCGCGGGGGTTGCTAGGATCCGCTGCGAGCCCTGCGGGATCGTCTAATGGTAGGACGCCGGATTCTGGCTCCGGAAGTTGGGGTTCGAGTCCCTGTCCCGCAGCCTCGGAAGCCCCCGCAAGGGGGCTTTTCACGTTGCACGGGGCGAAAACGCTCGTGACAGCGTTTTCAAGCATTTTGTAAGGATTCGACCGAACGCTTGTGCGCCTTTCGGTAGGGTGGCGTGAACGAGAGACACGAGCGGCTCCCTTGTCCGGTGGAGCCGTGGCCCTGTCCCCGAGATGGAGGTCAGATCCTGAAAGCCCTTTTGACGGGCCTGTGCGCCCTGATCCTGTTGGTCGTTCCCGCTGCCGCCCAGGCGCAGTCGCAGACGGACCTCGGTGCCCAGCTGACGCACCACCTGACGACGATGAAGCGCAGCACCCAGGTCGTCCGCTTCTTCGACCACCACCGCTGGTTGCTCACCGACCCGCGGTTCGAGAAGGAGGCCAGGCGACAGCTGACGCTCCACACCGCCAAGCTCACGCGGGCCAGGGCCCGCGTGGCGGCCGCGAAGGCCGCGATCCGCAAGCAGGCCCAGGTCAGGCGGCTGGCGGCGTTGAGCGAGGCGTCGCCCCAGGAGGCGATCTGCACCGTGTTCGGCCGCTACTGCAGCCAGGCGCTCCAGGTGGCGCGCTGCGAGTCGGGGTTGACGACGACCGCCCAGAACGGACAGTACCTGGGGTTGTTCCAGATGGGCTCGAGCGAGCGCCGCCTGTTCGGGCACGGCGCGACGGCGATCGAACAGGTTCGGGCCGCCTACCGCTACTTCGTGGCGTCGGGGCTCGACTGGAGCCCGTGGTCCTGCAAGCCCTGGAGCTGAGCCCCTTTCACGAGGTTTCGTGCGCAAACTGCGGGAACCCGGCGTGACGGCCGGGTTCCCGCCAAGACTCGCGCTGTGCTACGGATGTCCTGATGGCATTGCTCCGGCGCAGGCGTGAGCGTCTGCGGTCGCTCGACGAGGCGGCCGCCTACGCGCGCTGCCATGGCGAGCGCGACGAGACGGTGAGGATCGTGCACCTGCCGCCGCGGCGCGCGCACTACGACCTGCTCGCGACCGGCGAGGAGATCCGCCGCAGCCTCGAGGCGCGCATCGACGCGCGCGACGCCGAACCGACCCGCTGACGCCTCCCGCGGGCCCGAGCCAGGCACACCTCGCTCCTACGACACGGGACGATCGCTCACCGTGAGGACCGGGCCATGCCCGGCCCGGTGCCGGCCCAGCCGGCACACCCGATCGGCGTCCGTCAGGCGCGCGGGAGGGCGTCCACCCGGGCGATCCAGGCGGCGAGCCGCTCGTGGCCGCCCACTGCGAGGTGGTCGCGCAGCACCTGGTGGAAGAGGTCGGGGTCGCCCTCCTCCCACAGGGTGGCGTACTTGAGGAACGGGAAAGCGGTCACGTCCGCGATGCCGAAGCTGTCGCCGAGGAGGTAATCACGGCCGTCGAGAAGCGCCTCGAACAGCGGTAGCGATCCGGTCAGCTGCGCCCCCCATTCCGCGATCGCCACCCGGTCGGGAGTGTCGCGCGCGAGCTCGTCGGCGATCTGGTTGGGCGGCCGCTTCCACATGCCGTTGAACCAGGCGACAAAGATCTCCGCCTCCGCGTTCTTCGCGGGGTCGGCCGGGTAGAGCCGCGGCTCCGGAAAGTAGTGCTCGAGGTGGCGCAGGATGACGGGCGAGTCGGTGATCACGTCGTCGCCGTCGACGAGCACCGGCACGAGCGGCTGGCCGCTGACCGCCTCGACTGCGCTGCGGTCGTCGGCAGGCACGTCGACCCATTCCACCTCGAGGCCCTTGTGAGCGAGTGCGAGTGCAACCCGCTCGCAGTTCGTGGAGAAGGGGATCCGGTAGACCTGCATCGTGACGGGGACGATACGCGAGCCCCCGGCCAGGGCCGTCCGGTACACTTCCGCGCCGCAGGGCCCATTCGTCTAGTGGCCTAGGACACCGCCCTCTCACGGCGGCGGCACGGGTTCGAATCCCGTATGGGCCTCTCTCGCGTCTCCCCCGCTCCGCGGGGGCTGAGACGCTCTTTTCGGCCTACCCAAGTCGTTCCCGAGCAGGAACGCCTTGGTTGCGGCTGCCCTCGCTGCGCTGTGCAGGCGGCTTTCGTTCGCACTCTGGTCGCAGACGGTCAGAAAGGTGCGTCGTCAAAGAGGATGTCCCGTTCGTCGTGGAACTTCGCGACCGCGGTCCCGGCGTGTTGGTCAGGCGCTGATGACGATCAGCGGCCTCCTGGATCGGGGCGGGGCGGTCGTGCGGCCGAGGTCGTGTTCGATCGCGACTGCGAGCCTGGCGAGGTCTCTGTAGCCGATGATGCGGCTACAGAGACCTCGCCAAGCCGTTCCGTTCCTTGTGCCGGAGACAGCGCTGTACAGGCGCCTCCCCGAACACCTGGCGGATCGCCTTCCGCAGCGCCTTCGACCCGTCGATCACGAACAGGATCCCCTGGGCGGGGTCGAGGCGGCGCTCGACCAGATCGGAGAGCAGCGCGGTCGCGACTGTCGCGTTCTCCGTGCTCCCTTCCCAGAGCCCCACGGGGATCTTGACGCCCTCAGCTAAGGCGGTCGGGGCGGGTGTCGTTGACACTGCCGTGGCGGTGTGGGTCGGCGCGGGAGGCTCCGTGCTTCCGGAGTCGAGCCGGAACGGCGGATAGGTGTCGGTCATCAGGGCGGCGTAGGCGACGACGCGGAAGACCCAGCGGTTCAGGCCGAGGACGAAGTCATAGAGCGAGCGGGGGTAGCGACCCGTGAAGAGCAGGGCAAACCCGGCGAAGAGCACGAGCAGCCCGATCAGGCCACCGCCGGTGGCGTAGAGCCAGCCGTTGCCGCCATTCGACCAGGCAGACCAGGCTCCGCCGGTGAAGATCGCGACGACGACGTACTGCGGGATCGCGAGCAGCCACCATTTGATGAGGACAAGCCCGCGCGAGAGTTGCTCGGGATACTCGACTTCGAGCCTTGCCGGGTACGCCGGGTCGTCGGCGAGGGAGAAGGGTGGGTACTTGTCGGTGCCGAGAGCGCTGTAGGAGTAGAAGGCGACGCGCCACGTCCAGCGGAGGACGCCGACGTTGAAGTCGAAGATGCGGCGCGGGTAGCGGCCGGTGAAGAGGATCGCGAAGCCGGCGACGACGGTCGAGAGCACGAAGCCGATCCAGAGGAAGAAGAGAACGATGAAGTGTGGGACGGCGAGCAGCCACTTGAAGAGCCATTGCCAGCGACTCACGTCGGGATCGAGCTCGCCGCTCAGGTGAACGGGAAGACAGCTTGCGGGGAGGTCATGCTCTGGCGCTCCTTCGATTCGAGTGATTGGTGGTGCTACGCATCTGCCACCGCAAACCGAAGCAGCGTCTTCTGCGATCGTCAGGGCCAGTCTCGCAGGGCTGGTAGTCCGGCTTGGTGCGGCTGGCACCCGTATTTCGTAGGGCCGCGGCTATGCCGGAACCGCTCTCGACCTTGTCTTTCAGTGCGGCGTTCATGGCCGCGAAGCCGTTCTCTGTCTTGTCGAGCGTTCGGCTGAGGAGTCCCACGAGGATGCCGCTGAAGCGTTCCGACTGGATGAATCGGGTGCGGTCTCCCGCGAGCGGCTGGAGCTCGAACGCGTGCTCGCCGTCGAGGACGCCGGGCATGAGGAAGCGCCCGATCCAGCGAAGCCTCCTTGCCGGCTCGACTTCCAGAACGGTCGGCTTGAACGTCATCACGCGACCCGCCGGGTGGCTCGATCTCGACCTGCAGCTTCTCCCCGACTGTGAGCCGACCCTCGATGCGATGGATGAATGGGTTCCAGCTGTAGTCGGCCGTGCTGGTCAGGGCCTGCCAGACGCGGTCTGCCGGTGCGTCGATCTCGATCTCGTGGCGCAGTTCGCGCGAGAAGGCAGAGCGATGAGCAGCGGCCGAGGTGGCGGGTGAGGTGGTAGGGGTCATCTCCGGTCTCCTTTCACTTGGCAGAGCTAACGGTGTTTTCGCAAACAAGCGGCCCTCCACAACCGTCCTCACCATGTCTTGCGACTCCTCCCTGTACCAGCCGCCGTCTTCGAACTGGATTGCGGGGAAGAGCGGCTGGCCAGTCCCCTCGATCACGGCGACTCGGTGGTTCGGCCGCCAGGGCCCCCGCACGATCTCGTACGGGATGCCCTGGTCATCGAGCGCCTTCTGCACCCTCCAGCAAGGGCCGAACTTCCACGGGGTTCCACAGCGGTGCAGCTTCAAGCCCATGGGCCACTCCTCAGATCTTTGCGCTAGCACCCAACCTACGCCGTCTGAGGGGCGGGTTCGGGGATTGCCTCGGGCTGGACGGGTGACGGTTCGACGCGGAGCAGGCGTGCGGGCCGGTGCGGGAGCCACCAGTTCCAGCGGCCGAGGATGGCGACGGCGGCGGGAACGAGGACGCCGCGGATGATCGTTGCGTCGATCAGGATGCCCCCGCCGAGGGCGGTCGCGAAGATCTTGGCCTCGGTTCCAGGGGTCGTCGCTGAAGGCGACGAACGAGAGGCCGAGGATCAGCGCCGCGCTCGTCACGAGACGTCCAGTGCGGCCGATGCCCTCGACGACGGCGGTCTCCGTCGAGCCGGTGCGGTCGTAGGCCTCCCGCATCCGGCTGATGATGAAGACCTGGTAGTCCATCGAGATGCCGAAGAGGAAGGCGAAGACGACGATCGGCATGTCCACGTTGATCGCCCCCGTCGGCTCGATGCCCCAGATCGCCTCGGAGCCGAAGCCCTTCTGCCAGACGAGCACGATGAGGCCCCAGGCGGCGGCGACGGAGAGCAGGTTCAGGAGGACGGCCTTCAGCGGCAGGATCAAGCGAGCGGAACGCGCGGGCGAGGAGCAGGAACGTGAGCGACCGAGATCAGGAGCGATCGACGAGCGGGAAGTTGCCGTAGACGGCGTCGACGAAGTCGGCGCTCTGGGCGGCCTCGCCGCCGATCGTCACCTCGGCCGGCAGCGCCTCCGTGCCGCCGCGGAGGCGGTCGAGCGTCGCCGCGCCCCGCCGGCGAGTTCCCGTCCTCGGTCGGGATCACGGTGACGATCGCCGTCCCGCCGCGGCGCCAGTCGCGCGGCGCCGACGCACTGCGGACACCCTCGACGCCGGCGAGCGCCTTCGCGACGGCGTCGGGGTCGCCTGAGCGTACGAGCGCGTCGAAGGGCGAGAGCGGACCGGTGCCGATGCCGGAGTCCTCGAGCTTCTCGAGGCCGGCGCGTGCAGCGCCCGGGTAGGCGAGCGAGTCGGCGCGCGGGTTCCCGAGCTGGATCGACGAGGCCGCAAGGACGAGCGCGGCCAGTACGGCGGTCGACGGTCGCGGCCGCAACCCAGCGGTGGCGCACGACGAGGCGGGCCCACGCCGACCAGCCGCGGCTGGCCTGGTTGCCGCGTCGGCTGCGGGGCCAGTCGAGCCTCGGCCCGATCGTCGCCAGGAGGACCGGCAGGAGCGTGATCGCGACCGCGACGCTGACCAGCGGGATCAGCAGCCCCGCGATGCCGATGCTGCGCAGGACCGGCACCGGCACGACGACGAGCGCGAGCAGCGAGATCGCCACGGTCGTGCCGCTGAAGACGACGGCGGAGCCGGCGTGCTGCATCGCGTTCCGCACCGCCTCCTCGTTGGTCGCGTTCGGCTGCTGCCGCTCCTCGCGCCAGCGGACGACGACGAGCAGCGCGTAGTCGATCGCGATCCCGAGCCCGATCAGCGCCACGAGGAACTGGACGATCACCGACACGTCGGTGATGGTCGCGAGCGGCCAGATCAGGAGGAACGTCGTCGGGATCGCGACGAGCGCCATCAGCAGCGGCACGATCGCCATGAACGAGCGGAAGACGAAGACGAGAATCAGGAGCGCGCCCAGCGCCGCCGCGCAGGGTCGCCAGCAGGACGCCGGTGCCGCCGCCGCTGTCGCTTGCGCCGGCGCGCAGCGCGTCGAGCCCCGTCACCTCGACCGGGAGCCGCCGACGGTGACGCCGGCGAGCGCGGCCTGCGCCAGACGGGTCTCGGCCTTCCCCGGATCGACACCGCCGAGTGCCGGGATGTAGACCAGTGCGAATGTGGTGCGGCCGTCGGCGGAGACGAACGCCCGATCGTGGGTCGACGCATAGGAGGCGGTCCTGGCCTCGGGTAGCGCGGCCTCGACCTTCGCGAGAGCGCCGCGCGAGTTGCTCGCTGACGCCGGGCGAGTCGACGGTCTTGCCTGGCGCGAGTTGCACGACGGGGACGAGCGGAGCGACGTCGCCGCCGTTGCCGTAGATCGCGGCCATGTCCTGGTTCGTCTCGAACCCTTCGCGCCCCGGCACGTCGAACTGCTGCGAGAGGGCGTTCGCCCGCCGGCTTGATCCCGACGAAGGCGGCGATCGTGACGACGAACCAGAAGCCGACGACAAGGCGCTTGTGGCGAGGACCCAGGAGGTGAGGGCGCTCATGACGGCTCCCTTCGACCCTCTTGGGACGGCGAGACGGCGGCGGGGCTGTGAGTGCTCCGGCCTTGCATGCTGACTCCTCTCGAGCGGCTCTCTCTGCACCGGCCGGTGCTGAGGCGCGCGTCTTCTCGAGGGTCACTCGCCAGCGCCGGCGTAAGCGACATCGAGCCCGACGCGGCAGATTCAGATCGGTGCTCCTCAACCTCGAGGATTCCCGCGCCCGGGTCAGCGTCTGATTTCACCCTACGTGACGCGCCCACCGCATACAACCGAGCTTGAGCCGCGCCGGGGCCAGTCACGGTTGTCTCCTTTCGTTGCGAAGTCCGTGCGTGACTGCTACGGCGGCGACCAGGACGACCACGGCGATCACGCGGTAGCCGGCTGCCATAGCGCCTGTGAAGGCGTTGACCGCCTCGGTGTGGACAACGGTTCCGAGCTGGAGCGCGGCGCTGAGTGTCTGGGAGGTGGAGTCGGCGTGGTCGCGAAGGGCCGTTGGCAGAGCGTTCGCGAAGTGGCCCGTGAGGATGGCCCCGACGACGGCGACTCCGAGGGCGGCACCGATTTCGCGGGCCGCGCTGTTGAGTCCGGATCCCATCCCCGCCCGGGCCGGCGGGAGCGAGGCAATGATGCCCGTTGAAAGCGCCGGCACGCTCAGCCCAGCACCGACTGAGATGACCAGAAGCGCGAGGCCGTAGGGCAGGTACGGAGTCTCGGAGGTGACGAAGGACAGCGCCGCGAGGCCGGCGGAAACCATTACCAGGCCAACGATGACGACCGAGCGAACGCCCACACGTCTCGTGATCGCGACGCTGCGGCGGCTCGCGACGATCATGCCGATCGGCAAAGGCAGGATGGCCAGGCCGGTGAGCAAGGGCGAGTAGCCCTTCGCGTACTGCAGGTATTGGGCGTTCACGAAGAACAAGGCGAACAGGCCGAAGAATGCGGCTGCGACCCCGATCGCTCCGGTCCGTAGCCTGCTGATCGCGAAGACCCGCGGATCGAGCAACGGGTGCGTGGCTCGCAAAGCGTGAGCGATGAACGCCGCGAAAAGCAGTACCGAGGCGACGAACGATCCGACGACGAACGCAAAGCTCCAACCACGGTCTGAGCCTTCGACGATGCCGAACAGGAGCGCGAAGACGGTCGCGGTGAGAAGCGCCGCACCGACGATGTCGAGGCTGGCCGGGTGCCGCTCGCCACGAGGCGCGACCCGCATCACCGCGACCCCGAGCAGCAGCGCGAGTGATCCGATGACCGAAGAACAGTCCCTGCCAGGGCAGCCACTGCAAGATGAGACCGCCGCCGATGGTGCCGAGTGCGCCGGCGGCGCCGGTGGCAGCCGTCCAGGTCGCGATCGCGTCGGGTTTGCGTTCGTGCGGCGTGACCTGCAAGAGGAGAGACAACGTCGCCGGCATGACCAGGGCGGCGCCGATCCCTGTCACCACCCGCCCGACGAGCAGAACCGTGACGTCCGGTGCGACAGCTGACAGCAGGCAGCCGGCCGCGAAGACTCCCAGGCCGGCAAGGAGAACTCCCTTGCGGCCGACCCGGTCGCCGAGCGCTCCAGCAACGATCAGCAGGCAGCCGAAGACCAGAATGTAGGCGTCCACGATCCACAACAGCTCGGTGGAGCTCGGGTGCAGTCTGCTGCTCGACAACTTCGGCAGAGCCAGGTTGATCGCGGCAACCATCGCGACGACCACCACCACACACGCCGACATCAACGCCGGCATCAGCGCGGGCAGCGCCCGCCGCACCGACGGTACGGCGTCGGGACTACGAACAGACACCACAGGGATTCGTTGGTCAAGCTGCACGAACGAACTCTCCCATCGCGCGCTCGACGTCCTCTTGCACCAGGTCAGCGTTGATGGCGATCGCCGCCGCCGATCCGGCGCCGGCCGAGGTGATCACCTGGGCGCGCGGATCAACCACGTTGCCGGCGGCCCAGACCCCGAAGGTGCTAGTCCGGCCCGTGTTATCAACAGTGACGAATCCAGCCTCGTCGGCCTCGCAGCCGAGGCTGGTCAGTAGACCATCGGCGTGAGGCGCGTTGCCGGGCCGGATGAACACGGCCGTCCGCGCAATCACCTCACCATCGGTCAGCTCGACGCCGCTCAGCCGGTCGTCCTCGACCAGGAGGCGTGCGACCTCACCGCTCACGACTCGAATCCGGCGTGCCTCGAGCTGGACGCGTTCGGCGGAGCTCAGGTCATAGGTGTGGACGAAGAAGACGACGTCGTCGGACCACTGACCGACAAGCAGTGCGTGTTGGACTGAGCCGGGCAGGGTGCCGAGAACCCCGATCGGCTGGTCGCGGACCTCCCACCCGTGGCAGTACGGGCAGTGCAACAGATCCCGTCCCCACCGCTCGCGGACCCCAGGGATCTCCGGCAACTCGTCGTGGACACCGGTCGCAATTACGACACGCCGGCCCTTCAGCACGTTCCCACTGGCCAGGCGAACGACGAAGCCGGCCTCGATCTCGACCACCTGATCCTCGATCAGCTCGACGCCGTAGCCGGTCACCTCAGCCCGTCCCGCGGCCAACAAGTCCGCCGGCGGCATCCCGTCACGGGACAGGAACCCGTGCATGTGCGCCGCGGGAGCGTTGCGTGGCGCTCCGGCATCGACCACGGCGACCCGGCGCCGCGCCCGACCGAGTACGAGAGCGGCACTCAGGCCGGCCGCTCCGCCGCCGACTACCACCACGTCATAGATCTGTTCTTCCATTTCGGTACCTCCGAATGTGCGATTACCTCCACCATGGGCCCAGGCCCAGCAGTTGGCGAATAACGTTGCCGGTTCCGGGAAACGGTGGTTAGCTGGAGACGATGGGGACATCGCCAGCCATTGCGGCCGTCCTGGCCGAAGTCGGTGCCCGCCTAAGGCGGGTGCGCGTCCGGCGCGGTGTCACCTTGACCGAGCTGGCTGCAGCGACCGGTATTTCGAAGAGCACCCTGTCCAGGTTGGAAACCGGACAGCGTAAGCCCAGCCTCGAGTTGCTCCTACCGATCGCCCAGGCCCATCAGGTGCCCCTCGACGAGCTGGTCGGCGCGCCCGAGGTCGGCGACCCCCGAATCCGGCTCGCCCCGCGAAAACGCAACGGCCGCATCGTCGTCCCCCTGACCCAAACGCCGAGTGGCATGCACGCCTGGAAAGTGCTCATCCCGCCCGAGCTCGGCGAACCCGAACTCCGCACTCACGAGGGCCACGAATGGCTCTACGTGCTGTCAGGACAAATGCGCTTGATCCTGGCCGAACACGACATCACCATGGGGCCCGGCGAGGTCGCCGAGTTCGACACCAGCGTTCCGCACTGGTTCGGCCCCGCAGGCCACCAACCCGTCGAGATCCTCAGCCTGCTCGGCAAGCACGACGACCACGTCCACATCCGCGCCTCCCCACGCCGCAAGAACAACGACGCTGACACTACGACGCCTGCGAGCTCCACTAGCTCCTGACCCGCGCTCCACCGGTGTCAGAGCATCTCGCGGGCCGGCTACCAAGAGGGACGTTCCCTGGTACTCCAGAGCGCGAAGGTCGCTCCGGGGATGACAACGCCTACGAGAGCGCATCCCGTCCCACAGCAGGTGCAGCCACGCTTGGCAACAACAACCTGCTCCTCCTTGGTCACGGCGCGACCTAATTTCACGTGTTCTGCCGGTGCCATCATCCGACGCTTGGTATTCCGAACGAAGCGATCGTGCCCAGCGCTAGAGCAGCGAGAGCAGTACCCGTTCTGCTCGTTCACGTCCGTGTGCCGCGCGTCAGGCGAGCCGGTCGAGGAGGCAGTCGCACCAGCCGACGTTGGTGAACCCGAGTCGTTCGAGGATCGGCCGCGACATCGCCCCGGCCCCCACCGTCAACGCGGGGGTGCCACGCGCAACCGCCTCGTCCCACCGCGCCCTGACGAGAGCGCGGTAGACGCCGCGTCCACGCGCGTCGGCTCGCGTCGCCCCTCCGGAGAGGTAGACGGCGTTCGCGCCGAGGATCGCGCCGCCGCAACCCACCACCTCGCCGTCGATCACTGCAACGAAGGAGCGGAAGGGGCTTCCTTCGCTCTCGATCCGCCACATGACCTCTTGCTGTGCCTCGAACGCAACGCGATCCTCCTCGGACATAGCGAACGCGTCGTCCTGGACGCGGCCGCCCGCCCGGAACTCCGCGAGCGTCCTCACCGGCCTCGCGTCCACGTCGCCGGGTCCGGCTGGCGGCGGTTCGACCATCGCCATCGCCGCGAACCGCGGCTCGAACGGAGGCTCCTCGGCGGGCACCAACCCGCGGGCGCGAAGGGTCTCGGCTAGCCCGCTCGGCGAGACGGACTCGGGGATCATCCACCCGCCGCGTCCGATACCTCGCTCAACGAAGAACGCCCGGGTCTCTGAGAGCGTCCGCTCGACGTCATCCGGCGCGAGCGCCTGCACGAACACGAACCCGAACGTCGCCCCACGGAAAACCCCCAGCGAGTACCCCTCGCGGTCGACCCGCTCGAACGGATGCTCGGGAGGCGGGACGGGAAGGTCAAGCTCCGGGTAGATCGCGGCCCGAACCACCGCGTCAGGGATCGACATCCGCCCACCCTGACGAACACGCCGAGAGGCGTCAACGTGAGCCCGGGGGCAACCCCGCACGCTGCCGCACCCACCACCTCGCAGGCCCGGAGACCGGCTGGGTCGGAGGCCTCCGCGACGGCGTATCGCCCGGTTCAGGAGCATGGAGCGCGGTGCGGTGCGGACCTCGGGATCCTGGCCGATCGGCGGTGTGAACCTACCCGGTCAGAGGCGTACCCTCGGTGGCAATCCAGCTGGCGCCGCACCGGAAGCCAGCGGTATTGCGAGGGCGGCCCCCGGTGACCCCGGCCCGCCCTCGCCACATTCAGCGTCGCCGCCGCACCTTCGGTAGCAGAGCCCTGAACGTGACTGACTACCGTCGCTCGAGCAGCTTCCCACACGCGGGAACTCTTCACCGATTGCGTCGAGGGGCCGCTCCGAGAAGCGCTGGAGCGGTGCGGCCACGGGCTGGAGTCTCCGCCCTCTATTGCGGATCTTCATTGTGTTATCTATAGATTGCAAAGCGTTCCTTGTGCTCGGTAATCACTGGCCCAGGGGGTCAGGACGGCGAAAACCTATCCGCCGGCACCGTTGTCAGTGGCTCTCGCGGCGACACACTCTCGACCTCTGGCGCTGCGTCGTCCCCCGGTGCGGTGGCCTGGTTGTGGCGAGGACGAGGGGCTGCTCCCGCGACCCCGAGATCAGCCCGTCTTTGCCACCCGCCGGCGACTCGGCTTTGTCGCGAGCAAGCGCTCCGCGGGCCCGACCCATCGGCACTGTGTCCGAGGCAGTGACGTCCGATCACGGACAGTATGCGGAAGAAAAAGGCCGCAGGGAGCGGCCTTTCGCGTTGCTCTATGCGAGCGATCCATCGTAGGGTTGACCCGGTGGGGGAAGTGATGGACAACCGGCCGACGTTGCCGGACAGAGTACGCCTCGAGTTCGTCGAGGAGATCGTCGCGGGGGCTTGCGCCTCAGTTGACGGGACGGCGGCCGATGTATCGGAGGTGCGCTCCTCATGGGACACCGTCGGTGAGCTCGGCTGCCTGACCGGGACGCTCGGCCCGGATGACCCTCCGCCTGCAACCGAGGTCGACGCCGCCCGCCTGATCCTCTTCGCCTCGTTCGTGCAGCAGGCAGGGCTGGAGCTCGTCCGCGCCGGTGAGCGGATGATGTCTGACGCGCGATCCCTCACAACGGCGGGCCGCTACGACCCCCGCCGCTGACCTTCGCGCCGAGAACGAAGATCCGCCCGAGGGGTTCGGAGCCCTCCACAAGAGACTCGCCGATCGGGCATACGCTTGTTGCGCGTTCTACGGATTGCGGCAGTCGCAGCGGGCGCATCAGCCCTCGCGGGTCGGGAGGGCACGGGCGGCGAGGTAGGCGTCGAGCTCGGCGATCGTGTGCACGTCGTGCTTCAGGACGGCGTCGTAGATCTGCCAGGCACTGACGGTCTCGGGGTAGGCGGGCAGTGCGTACCAAGCATCCTTGAGGCGAAGGATCGTGAGACGCAGCTGGTCGGTCAGGTGCGCGACGAGGTCTGCCGGAACGCCTCGACCTCCGGCGGCATCCCGTCCGACCACAAGGAGAGATCGATCTTCCAGTCGTCGATCCGCATGACGTAGTAGTGCCGCCGCTCGTTGCGGTCGTCGACGTAGCGAAGGGCCGAGCAGCGACCGAGCAGCGGACGGATCGTCTCCCATGCCGCGTCGGAGGTGAGACCCGACCCGTCGACCCCGAAGTCGAGATCACGCCACACCATCAAACCGGTCACCGCGCTGCCGAGCGGCACGACTCGCCCCGCCCGACCGAGGATGTCGACCAGCCGAGCCGCTCGACGACTTCCCGCGCCTCCCGTTGCAGGTCGGCCTGACGATGGAGCAGCGCCTCGTCGTCCACAACGGCAGTATGCGGCTGCGGTTTCCCCGGAGGGTCGACGGCAGCTATGCGTCGGCCCATGATTTGGGGGTGCTCGGGACGGGAGGGAGACCGGCCGTCCACGTCAAGCTCGAGAGCCTTGGAGGCGCTACTGCCGATAATGCTCGACGACGTCGGCGTCCCGTACGTGGGCGGCGTCCGTGTCGAGGCCGGCGTCACGGAGGGCACGCCGCTGCCGCAGCAGGTCCCGCAGCATTGGTCGAGGTTGACCTTGAGCTCCTCGAGCCGCCGGCGATCGTCGTCGGCGACTTCTCCCTGCGCCTCACGCCGCCAGAGCTCTTGCTCCTCCGAGACGAGCTGCTCGATCTGCGTATGGATCTGATCCTCCCGCACCACTCCTCCTCTCCCGGCAGGGTTGTCGTTCCCTGCTCGCAAGCGTATCGCGCTGTCCCTCTCGGTCAGGTGCCGCGACACGCTTCGCGAAGCAGGCAATCCGAAGATGGCCGCGACGTCGCAGATGCCGTCGTCGCAACGAACGGATACAACCTCTCCATGACCCTTCTGCGGCTACGCACCGGCATTGCCCTGCTCACGTCGTTCTTCGTTCTGACCGTCGGCTGAACGGTCGCACGCGCTCCCGGGCGGGGCGCACACGAAGCACTCGCCGCCAGCGCGGCCTGCCGTCGGCGCACGTCAGCCGACAACGCGACGGAAGGCTGACGGTTTCCGAAACCAGCGAGAGCACGCTCGCGCAGTCAGCCTTCACCGGCCCTCGTCTCCACGGGTAGCCGCTGGCGGCGCCGGTCGCGAAGGAGCACGCCGCGCGGTTACTCGGCCCCGAACTCTCTCTGCCAGCACTCCGGGCAGAACACGTGCTGCCCGCCACGCCCGTCCGGCTCGGCCCGCCACTCGTCGTCCGGATGCTCGCCGGGGCGAGGGGAACGATCACAGTTGGCGCAGAGATCGCCGGTGCCCCGAAGCTGTTCGACAGACCGTGACGCAAGAAGCCACCGCGTCTTCGTGCCTCCCTTCTCCCGCAGACTGGCGCACACCCGATGGTGGCGCATCCGTATCAGCGCCGACCGGGCTTACCCGGAACTACGGAGCCGCCGCTGCCGGCGCTCCGGGCAGAACACGTACAGCTCGCCTACCCGGGGCCGACGTGGACCTACGCGACAGCTCCGACGCGCGCAGTGAGGGCGTCGGAATGGGTGCAATCGAGCGGGCCACTGTCCGCCGGTCTGCCAGGGGAGTACCATCGTTGTCGACGAGTAGGAGGTCGGGGATGACGACCCTGGAAAGACTCTGTCCGAAAGCGTTGACGAGCTGGTCGAGTCCCATCGTCAACGGCCGTTTCGCTCCACGATGGGGACACAGGCTGCGATCGCCGAGCTTATCGACCGGAACGAAGGGCTCGAGCTGGCCATCCACCGGTTGGCCGTCGAGGTCGAGCGGCTCGCCGCCATGCAGAAAGGCGGAGAGTAGACGGCACACCGCTGACCGAATAGGCTGCTGCCTTCGTCGGCGAGGTCGGCTGCCGATCACCTGTCATGCGGAAGCCACCGCGTCGGCCCGCCGAGTGTCCTCGCCGAGCCGCCGAGCCGGCTCTCGGAACCGCGCGACTGCAGCGGAGGCGGCTCGCCGGGTGATCACCTCGCGCCTCGAAGTTGAACGAGGTCGGTCGATTGCGCTCCACTCCCAAGCAGCGTGGCGTGATCGTGCAGGGCTCGTACTGGTAGTACGGGCCCTGGACGAGCGCGTCGCGCTGCGCCGCGTCGTGGCCGTCAGCCGGGTGTGCCCGAATTGCCGATCAACCATCTAGGCGCCGACGCAGGCGCCGTGGGCCTTCACGACGCGCTCGCTCGATGCCGGATGCTTCCCCAGGAGCGCGGCCGGCCGCACCGGCCGCGTCACGAGTTCCCCACCGCAGTTCGGGCACACGCCGCCGAAGCGGCCCTCGGCGCAGTCGGTGCAGAAGGTGCATTCGAACGTGCAGATGCGTGCATCCCCGCTGTCGGGCGGGAGATCACGGTCGCAGCACTCGCAATTCGGCCGTAGCTCCAGCATTCCGAGCAGATATGCACGCAGGAAGGCCCGCGCGAGGCGGGCCCTCCACCGCTCCGGCTGCAAGAACGAAGCGTTTCTATGGCTCCCCCTCGAGATCGCCACATCAAGCCGTCGCCACCTCGACCATCAGTGAGCGGCAGGCCGGGCGTTCTCGACACCCGGAAGCACCGTACCCTCCTCTCCCGAGGCGCAGCAACGACAGAGCCTGCCGCCCGGCGACGGTGCTACGTACGAGCCTAGCGCCCGGTTCACGCACTGCCATCCGTAATCCCTGGCACCTCGTCCGCCCGCTTCCACCGAGAGGGAAACGACGGCCCGCCCCCGTACCTCCCCCTCGCGAGGGAGCCCGCCTCCGCAAGATCCCTCGAATTGGGGTCGCGGCCTCACCCTTCTGGCGCGATAACACGACAGCAGTGCCCGGGATGACCCTCATCCGCAGCGCCGCCTTGCGCGCGAGGAGCCCGGCTTCACCCTGATCGAGGTCCTCGTCACGCTGATCGTGCTCGCCGTGCTGCTCACGATCGCGATTCCCACGTATATCGGCTTCGACGGGCGCGCCAGCAAGAGCGCCGCCCAGGCGAACCTTCGCACCGCGCTCCCTGCCCTTGCCGCGTTCCACTCGGACAACGACTCGTATGCCGGGCTCACGGTCGCAGCGCTGAAGGGCTACGACCAGGGCGTCTCGCCCGGGATCACCGTCGTCTCGAGCTCCGCCGTCGACGTACTGCCTGCGCTCGATCCACCGCGGCCAGGCCTACTACAAGAACGGGCCGAGCGCCGACATCACCACGACCGCGTGCAGCTGACGCCGCGCCGCGGCAACGTGCTCTGAGTACCCTGGGCACCATGACGTCTCGCGGCACCCTGCGCCTGCTCGGCCTCGCCGCCGTGCCGCTCGCGGCGCTCGTCCTCGCCTCCGGCGCGCCCGCCGCACCGCCCCGCCGACGCTGATCAGGCTCGTCTCCGTCACCACCTCCGCCGCGAGGTCGACCGCCCGCCCGAGGGCGCGAGCACCGGCGACACCGTCCACGAGACGAGCACGCTCCTGCAACGAGGTGGCGCAGTTCGGCAAGCCGCCGCAGGCGGTCGTCGGCAGCGACCGCGCCGTGCAGACGCTCCACCTGAACCCGCGCAGCCTCACGCATCAACGGCGTCGCCACGCTCCCGGGCGGCACGCTTCGCTTCCGCGGCAAGGTCGAGCGCTACGCGCAGGGCGGCGTCGTGATCCCCGTCGTCGCCGGCACCGGGCGCTACCTCGGAGCGCAGGGCATCCTCTGGATCGTGGCCGCCGAAGACCCGAGCGGACGCTGAACATCTACCGGCTCACGTACGCCCGCTTCGCCTGATCCGGAGACGCCGCGATGGAGCACGAGCCCGAGCTCGACCGCAGCCGACGACGCGGCTCGGCTTCCTCGGCGCCCTCACCCGGCGTGCCGCACAGGCCGTGCCGCTCCCCGACCTGCCCAGCCGGTCGAGACGGCTCCCGACCTGCCGCCGCCCGGCACGCTGATCGAGCCGTACCTCGCCGACGACGCATTCCTCGAGGACGTCGAGGGCGCCGTCGAGCCCGGCCTCCACCTCTGGTGGCTCGGGCAGAGCGGCTTCCTCGTCCAGGTCGACGAGGAGCGCCTGCTGATCGACCCGTACCTGTCCGACAGCGTCACCGAGCGCTACGCCGCCACCGACACCCCGTACGAGCGGCTGACCGAGCGCGTGATCGCACCCGACAGGCTGTCGTTCGTCGACGTCGTCGCCTGCACCAACGGGAACCCCGACCACCTCGACCCCGGCACGCTGCCCGACGTCCTCTGCGGCGGCGCCCGGCTCGTCTGCCCCGCCGGCAGCGAGATCCTCACCGAGAACCGCATCGGACGGGCTCCCGACGTCGTGCTCGCCCCCGGGGAGGGCGTCGAGCTCGGCGGCTTCCACGTCGAGGCCGTTCCGGCCTACCACGAGACGGCGCCGGAGGCCGTCGGCTACGTGATCCGCCACGGCCGCTTCGCCCTCTACCACGCCGGCGACAGCCGCCGCGTGCAGGGAATGGCGGAGGCCGTCCAGCCGTACGGGGTCGACGTCGCCATCGTCCCCGTCAACGGCGAGCTCGGGAACATGGACGGCGCCGACGCGGCCCGGCTCGCCTACGAGTCCGGCGCACGCATCGCCGTCCCCTGCCACTACGAGATGTTCCGGATCGACACGGCCAGCCCGGCACGCTTCGTGGCCGAATGCGTGCGCCTACGCCAGGAGTACCGGCTCCTCTCCGCCGGCGAGGCGCTCATCGTCGATCCGTAGGAACTGCGGAGCCCGACCCGGGACGCACCGGCTGCGCGCAGGCCGGCCAAGCGCGACCATGCAGGCACATCGAGAGGAGGCGGGCTCATGGCCGGCATCACCACTTTCAGCGTCGAGGACGCGCGGCGCATCGGCACCACCATCGGGATCGACTGGGAGACGTCACCGTTCGACGCGGAGCAGTACCGGATGGGCCTCGACGTCGAGCTCGAGCACGGCGCCCGGGATCCGGAGACGAACGTGACCGACGACGACGAGCTGACGACCGGCAAGATCGCCTGGGCGCACCTGAAGGAGCTGCCCGACTACTACACGCGTCTCGCCCTCATGGAGGCCGACGCCGGCAGCTGACTCATCCCTGCCGCGCCGGCCGCGTGCTCGAGCAGCGACCGCTCCACGTCGGGGCCGATCGCCCGCGCGAGCTCGGGATGGGTCATCCAGCCGAGCAGCCGTTCGCTCCGCTCCACCTCGACGCCTGCGTGGCGGATCTCCTCGGCGGCGGGGCCGCCGAGACGCGGGTCACCCAGCACGATCACGAGCGGCCAGCCTCGCGAGCGTGCGACGGCCGCCGCGCGGACGGCCGCGTCGCGGACGAACGCCACCCGGTGATTCTCGAGCCGGTGCTCGTAGAGGTCGCGCTGCTGGCTCGAGCGGAACGCAGGCGCGCCCTCGCCGCGGCCCTTCGGGTGAGAAGCCGCAGGCCCGAGCAGCTCGTGGTGGTCGCGCATCGGGTCTCCGAGCTCGAACCGCTCGAGCTCCTCCGTCGTCCGTGCCGCCACTCGTCCAGGCGGGCACCATCGGCGGAGACGAGGAGCAGGCCGACCACCGCGTCGGCTTCGTGCGCCGTTTTCATCGCTCCACCTCCTGCTTGGGCACCTTCAGCATCGCGGCGGCCCGGCCTGCCGCATCCGCGGGAACCGGCGAAGACGCCTCGGAGAACTACGCGGCGCGCAGGAAGCGCAGAACGAGCTCCGCGACGCACACGGGCTTCACGGCCCCCTCGCGCTCCACCGTCGCCTCGATCACGGCCTGGTCGCCACCGCGTGACGGCCTCCACCGACAGCACGGTGAAGCGGCCGCGCACGCGGCTCCCGACCGGGACCGGCGCCGGGAAGCGCACCCGGTTCACCCCGTAGTTGACGGTGAGCCCGTAACCCTCGACCTGGAGCACCTCGCCGAGCAGCGTCGCGCACAGCGAGAGGGTGAAGAAGCCGTGGGCGATCGTCGTCCCGAACGGGCCCGCCGCCGCGCGAGCCGGGTCGACGTGGATCCACTGGTGATCGCCGGTCGCCTCCGCGAAGGCGTCGATGCGCGCCTGCGTGACCTCCTGCCACGCGGTAGGCCCGAGCGAGGCCCCGAGCAGGTCGTGAGCCCCGCTCATGCGGCGAGCTCGCGCTCGAGCGGCGCCGTGTCGAGCGGGTCGAAGCCGATCCGCTGGGCGACCTGCTCGCTCGTCGGCCGCGTCCCCTCGGCGAACAGGCCGCGCAGGAGCTCGCCCGTCTCCTTCCGCCTCCACCAGTCGTGCCCGACCTCGCGACGAAGGTGGCGCCGCACCTGTGCGGCGCGGATCCAGGCGCGCAGGTAGTCGGCGGAGTAGAAGCCGGCATCCATGTCGATGAGGTAGTTCTCGGGCCGGTAGCGCACGCCCGTGGCCGCCGTCAGCTTCTCCGCGTACCCGTCCGGGGTGGCGCCGTCCCGGGCGAACCGTGCCCAGAACTCGAGCTCGAAGCCGAGCTTGGCGCTGTAGCGCCGGAACAGCAGCGTGTCCATGAACGCCGGCGGCCTCGGCATGGTCGCGCGCCACCGTCTCGGACAGGCCGAAATGCTCCTGCGTGCCAGGCCGGCTCGCGCACGATCGAGTCCATCACGAAGGAGTAGATCTCGGTCAACGCGTGGTCGCGGGCGATCCGCCGGAACACGTACGGCAGCTCGGGATCGCAACCCGCGTAGTGCAGCGCGTGCCCCGCCTCGTGGAGGAACGCCTCGTAGTCGTGCAGGCCGCCCTGCGCTCGGGTGATCAGGTGCACGACGTGCGGCGGGTCGGAGGCGATCACGCAGGCGCGCGGCGACTTCTGCGGCCTGTCCTCGAGGTCGAGCCGGATGCCGCGCTCGTTCTCGATGTCGAACCCGAGCTGGTGGAGCGTCGCCACGCACACCGGCACGGAGCGCTCCTTCGTGTACGTGTCGGCGAGCGGCGAGAGCCGGCGCATCCAGCTCGTGTGCGAGGACGTCGGCACGGCCTCCCGCTCGGGCCCGAGCAGCCGCTCGAACCACGTGGCCCGCAACCGGTCGAACGCGGCCGTCGTCTGCACGCGGGCCGTGTCGAGCGCGTCGCGCAGCTGCCGCAGCGAGATGCCCTTCTCCTCCTCGTGGCGGCGCACCGGGTCGGGCTGCCCCGAGAGGCGCGGCGTACAGCTCCTCGTGCGCGGCGAGCAGGTCGCGGCGCTCGTCGTTGAAGCCCGCGGAGACCGCGAGCTGGCGCTCGCCGAGGATGTCGCGATCGGCGTATCCCGGCGTCGTCGCGAGCAGCGCCTGCGCCGTCCGCAACGGCACCTGCTCGCCGTTCCACTCGACGCGCGCCGCGAGCAGGGCGTTCTCGAGCGCGTCGTCCCGCTCCGCGAGCTCCGCCGTCACGATCCCGCCCTCGCAGGTCTTGCGCAGCCGGTACAGCCGCTCGCGGGCGTCTCCCTCGGCCCCCTCCTCGGCGGCAGCGAGCGCCTCGAGCTGCGGCGCGCGTGAACAGGTCGGCGTAACGGGCCACGATCGCCGCCTGCTCGGAGGTCTCCTTCTCCCCCACCCGCACCGCGCGCGACTCCTCGGAGCGCTCGCGCAGGTACGCCGCCAGCCGCTCCTCGAAGGCGTCGGGTACGAGCGCGCCGCTCACGCGGCGAGCTCCGCGCCGGCACGGAGCCGGGCGAGCGACACGTCCCGGCCGAGCAGCTCGAGGCTCTCGTACAGGCCCGGCGAGATGCGCGAGCCGGTGACGGCGACCCGGATCGGGCCGAACACCTGGCGGGGCTTCTGGCCGAGCTCGTCGCACAGCGCCTTCAGTGCCGCCTCGATGCTCGCCGCCGACCACGCGGGCACAGCGCCGAGCGCCGTCGCGGCAGCCTCGAGGATGCCCCGGTCGAGCTGCGCCGGGTCCGGCTCGACGTCGCCGAAGAGGAAGCCCGCGAAGCCCGGGAACTCTCCCAGCCGGCCGATCTTCTCCTGCACCAGCGGGCCGGCCGCCCGCACCCGTCCCTCGTCCCAGTCGATGCCCCGCTCGCGCAGGAAGCCGACGAGAGCGTCGGCGTACGCGTCCGGCGCGAGGTCGCGCAGGTAGACGCCGTTCATCCAGTCGAGCTTGGCGTAGTCGAACGTGGCCGGGCTGACCCCCACCCGCTCGAGCGTGAACCGCTCCACGAGCTCGGCCTCGGACATGATCGTCGTCTCCCCGTCCGGAGCCCACCCGAGCAGCGCGAGGAAGTTCATCAGGGCGGGCGCGATGTACCCGGCCTCGCGGAACTCGTCGATCGCGACGGCGCCGTGCCGCTTGGAGAGCTTCCGGCCGTCCTCCCCGAACACGTTCGGCACGTGCGCGTACACGGGCAGCTCGGCGCCCAGCGCGGCCAGCACCACGATCTGCTTCGGCGTGTTCGAGACGTGGTCGTCGCCGCGGATCACGTGCGTGATCCCGTCCGCCCAGTCGTCCACCGGCGAGGCGAAGTTGTAGACCGGACGGCCGTCGGAGCGCAGGATCACCATGTCCTCCAGCTCGGCCGCCGGGAACTCGATGCGGCCCTTCACGGCGTCGTCCCAGCCGATCGTCCCCTCTCTCGGCATGCGAACCCGGATCGCGCCGTCATCCTCGTACGCCTTTCCCTCCGCCACGAGGCGACGCGCCGCTTCCTGGCAGCGCTCGATACCGTCGAGCTGGAAGCGGGTGGGGCCGTCCCAGTCGATCCCGAGCCACGCGAGCGACCGCTCGATCTGCTCCACCGACTCCGCCACCTCGCGGCTCGTGTCGGTGTTCTCGATCCGCAGCAGGCATTCGCCGCCGCGGCCACGAGCGTACAGCCAGTTGAACAGGAACGTGCGGACGCCTCCGATGTGGAGGAAGCCGGTTGGACTGGGTGCCATGCGGACGCGGACGCTCATCGCGGCGCCATTGTAGGGGCGAGCGGCGAGCCGGCCTTGGTAGCTCGGATCGCCCGCACCGACGGGATCGCCGCGATGACGGCGGTTGCGCCGACGAATACGACAACCGTCAGCCACAGCACCGCCGTGTTGCCCGTCACCGCGGCGATCGGCCCGACGAACGCCAACCCGAGCGGGATCAGCACGAACGACCCGAGCGCGTCGTACGAGCTCACACGCGACTGGGCCCGCTCCGGGATCTCGCGCTGGAAGACCGTGAACCACAGCGTCAGGTGCACCGACAGCCCGACGCCGCCGAGCAGGTTCAACCCGGCGATCGCCCAGACCGGCCAGCCGAGCGCGAGCCCGACGAGCGGCAGCGTGATGCGGCAACGGCGCCAGGACGGAGGCGAGCAGCGGGCGTGCCGGCCGGACCCGCATCGCCACGAAGCCGCCGAGCACGGCGCCGACGCCCCCGGCGCTGAGGATGACCGCCCAGGCGCCGGCGCCGCCGAGCTCCTGGTCGGCGATCTCGGCGCCGACGAGCACGAGGTTACCGCGGCAGCCGGTCGGAGAGGACGCCGCCGAAGACGAGGACGAGCGCCTGCACGGCCTGGCGCACGCCCAGCACGATGCCGAGATCGGTCGCCGAGCCGAAGTCGAGCACGGCGAACGCGAGCGCGATGCCCGCGAGCCGGTCGCCGACGGTCGTGATCGTCGTCCCGGCGAACAAGAGCCGGAAATCGCGCTCCTGCAGAGCGCCGAGCCTCTCACGCAGGGGAGGAGCCATCGGCGGGTAGCGTACGCGGATGCTGTTCGGAGCCCACGTCTCGTCGTCCGGCGGCATCTCCAACGCGATCGACCGGGCCGAGGCGCTCGGCTGCGACGCCGTGCAGGTGTTCACCCAGAGCCCGCGCATGTGGCGTCCGACGAACCACAAGCCCGAGGAGACCACGCGCTTCCGCGAGCGCCGCGAGGAGACCGGCATCGGCGGCGTGGTCTGTCACGCGCTGTACCTCGTCAACCTCGCGAGCCCCGACCCCGTTATCTACGAGAAGTCGGTGGCGGCCATGCGCGCGTCCCTGGAGGCCGGCGCGGCGATCGGCGCCGAAGGCGTCATCTTCCACGTCGGCTCCCACCTCGGCTCCGGCTTCGAGGCGGGCCTCGAGCGAGTCGTACCGGCGCTACGCGAGCTGCTCGAGCTCACGACCGACGACCTCTGGCTGCTGATGGAGAACTCCGCCGGCGCCGGCGGCACGATCGGGCGCTCCACCGACGAGCTCGCCGCCATCCTCGACGCGCTCGACCGGCACCCGCGGCTCGGCGTCTGCCTCGACTCCTGCCACTGGTACGTGTCGGGGGTCGACGTGACCGACCCGGCGGTGCTCCACGCGGCCGTCGCCGACCTCGACGCCCGCATCGGCCTCGACCGGCTGCGCTGCCTCCACGTGAACGACTCGAAGGCGGAGCTCGGGTCGAACCGCGACCGGCACGACTCGATCGGGCTCGGGCTGATGGCCGAGAAGCTCGGCGTCTTCCTCGCACACCCCGCCTTCCAGGGTCTGCCCGCCATCCTCGAGACCCCCGGCCCCGAGGGGCACGGCCCCGACGCAGCCGAGGTGCAGCGCCTCCGTGACCTCCACGCACGCTGGTTCGACTCGTCGAACGAGGCCGTGCCTCGCCCTCGCCGGCGTCCCTCTCCTGCCTCGTCCTAGTCCCTGAGCTGCGCGAAGACGCGGAAGCTCGGCTGCGTCACCGGCATCTCGAAGAACTCCGGGTTGCGGCAGCCGATCTCGTCGGAGCGCCCCTCGTAGCACGACGAGACCTCCGCGTGGCACATCGGAAGCGGCGCCTTGAGCGCCTTCACGGCGCCGAAGCCGGCGCTGCGGCGCTCCGCGGCGCGCAGCAGGTCGAGGTCGATCTCGACCGAGAACACCTTCTGCAGGCACCCCATGTAGGTGTGGCCCCAGGCCTCGTACGCGTAGACGAAGGGGCACGCGCGCTCGACGCACGCTCCCGGGTACACGACCTTGTCGCAGTGCACCTCGCAGCGGCGGCACTCGACCTCGTCCTGGGGACGCAGCGGCAACTCGGTCGGTGCGTGGGTCTCGCTCACGCAGGGAACTGTGGCAGCGTGTGCGCACCCTGCGCAAGACTTGACAGCGGCGCTGTTTTCAGGCAGCGGCAACCGGACCCGCTGGTCCGGTTGAGAGCACCGGCGGCCGTGACCGGCCGGGTAGGGTTCCGTGACCGATGATCCGTAGGATCCTCTTCGCCGGGCTCGCGCTCGGCCCCCTCGTGGTCGCGCTCCACTACCTCACGGAGATCGGCGACACGGCCCTGTTCGTCCTCTCCGCGATCGCGCTGATCCCGCTCGCGTGGCTGATCGGCGAGGCGACCGAGCATGCCGCCGAGCACACCGGGCCGGGTGTGGGCGGCTTCCTCAACGCCACCTTCGGCAACGCGCCGGAGCTGATCATCGCCCTGATCGCGGTCAACGAGGGGCTGACGGAGGTGGTTCGCGGCTCCCTGACCGGCTCCGTGATCGGCAACCTGCTGCTCGTGCTCGGGTTCTCGCTCGTCGCCGGCGGGCGCGGCGAGATCGAGCGCTGGTCGAGCTTCATGTCGTTCGCGGCGATCGGTATCGCGGTGCTGCTCTTCCTCGTGCCGGCGATCCCCAGCTGGGACGGCGATCCCGACCGGCGCGAGATCGCGTGGCTCTCCGTGCCGGTCTCGATCGTTCTGCTCGTCGTGTACGTGGCTGCCACCTGGTACTCGCTGCGGCGCCACCGGCTCGTGCACGTCTCGAGCGACGAGGAGATCGAGGGCTGGACGTTCAAGCAGGCGCTCGCCACGCTCGGCGTCGCGACGGTCGCGACTGCATTCGTGGCGGAGATCCTCGTGGGCTCGCTGGAGGAGTTCGCCCACAAGGCCGGCCTGAGCGACTTCTTCGTCGCCGCGGTGATCGTGGCCATCGTCGGCAACGCGGCCGAGCACGGCGGCGCCGTCATCGTCGCCTACCGCGGCAAGATCAAGCTCGCCGCCGAGATCGCCCTTTCGTCGGCCGCCCAGGTCGCCGTGTTCCTCATTCCCGTGGTGGCGCTGCTCTCCTGGCTGATCGACCCGCTCGCGCTCGGCTTCCGATTCGTCGAGATCGCGGCACTCGCCGCTTCGCTCGCCCTCACCGTCGTCGTCCTCTGGGGCGGCCGTTCCTCACAGCTGCGCGGGGCGCTCCTGATCGCCGGCTACGTCGCCGTGGCCGCGACCTTCCTCGCCGTCGGCGACCGGGCCTCCTGACGGCCGGCCCCGCCCGTCAGGAACCGAACGTGCTCGGTTCCCGCGTCAGCGGATAGCTCGCGAAGAACAGCCTTCGCACGGAGCCGTCGGCTTCGCGCACCGCCCGCAGCAGCTCGCCGTACTCGCGTCCCTCGACGACGCGCCAGCGGTCGTCCCCGTCGGGCTCGAAGAAGGAGACGTTTCTCCCCTCGCCGCCGCCCACGAGCTCGGCCTGGAAGCGTCCGCCGCGGACGGCCAGCACGATCTCCTCACCTTCCGTCCACCAGCGTCCGAGCAGCGGCCAGAGCGCCTCGGGGGCGCCGCCGTCCGGGGCCCACGGCGCCGGCACCCGCGGCAGCGCGTCGAGCGCCGCCTCGGCGAGGTCGAGTGCGAGCGCCTTGGTGTCGGCCTGCGCACCGGTGTTGGTCAGCACGACCGCGCCGGTACGCTCGGCCCGCTGCACCACGACGCTCGCGAGGAACCCCGGCATCGCCCCCTCGTGACCGGCGAAGACCCGGTCGCCGCGGCGGAAGAGCTCCAGCCCGAGCCCCCAGCCGACCGTCCAGCGCTCCTCGTCGACCATCACGTGCACCCGCGCCATCTCGTCGAGCCGCTCGCGGGCCAGCACCGCGTCGTCGCCGTCGGCGAGGAACGCGCCCCAGCGGGCGAGATCACCGCTCGTCGACCAGAGCCAGCCGGCTGCGCCCGTCAGCTCCGTCACCTCGGGATCCGGCTCGACGCGCACCGCATCGGAGTAGGGGTCGACGAAGTAGGGCGTCGCCCGGGCACCCTCGGGTCGCAGGCGCGTGCGGCCGAGACCGAGCGGGTCGAGCACTCGCTCTCGCAGCACCTCGCCGTAGGCGCCGCCGCCGGCCCGCGCCACGATCTCGCCCAGAACGGCGAAGACGAGGTTCGAGTAGTGCCACAACCTGCCCGGCGTCGCGACGAGCTCGGCATCTGCGAGCCCGGCGAGCAACTCCTCGCGGCTCGCCGGCTTCATCGTCTCCCAGTCGACGCCGGGCGTCTCGCGCTGGACGCCGGACAGGTGACTGAGCGCCATGCGCACGGTCGGCCCGGCAGGCGCTTCCGGCAGGTGGTCGCGCAGGCGGGAATCGAGGTCGAGCTCGCCCGCAGCGACGAGCTGCATGATCGCGACCGCCGTGAACGTCTTCGTGATCGATCCGATCCGATAGGCATGATCGGCGCTCGCTGCCTCGCCGGAGGCGGCGTCGGCGAGCCCGAGCGCCCGCTGCCAGATCACCTGCCCGTCCCGGAAGACGCAGGCGCTGACCGAAGGCAGCCGCCGGCACGCCTGTGCGGTCGCGAGCAGCGCGTCGAGCCGGGTGACGAGGGTCGTCGGGAGCGTCTGTCACCACCCGGGCATTCTGCACGTCGTGCGGCCTGATAGCGTCCGCCCGTGCGCGCGACCCTCGCTCTCATCGTCGCCGGACTCGGCGCGGTCGCGCTCGGCGGCTTCGGCGGCAGCGCGAGCGACCTCGACGATGTGCAGGTCTGCGGCGCGTCCGGGTTCGACCCCGGCAAGGCCGCCTGCAAGACGGACCAGCGCTCCGGCATACGGTCGGGCACGGTCTACTGCTCGGCGCATGTCTCCGGCCACTCGGGCGACACCTTCACGGGGCGCCTGACCTACCGGGGCAACGCCTTCCCGGTGCAGAAGGGCAAGCTCACCAACGACGACGGCAACGCCTACACCTACCTGACGATCGGCGGCGGCTCCTTCCCCGGCGGGTCGTGGCGCTGCGACGTCTCGGCCGGCTCGGAGAAGGCCTCGGCGTCGTTCACGACGAGCGGCCCTACCGGCCCGGTGACCAGCCTCGCCGCCTGCCTGACGAAGAACACCGTCCTCGCGGGCCCCGTCCGTGCGTGCAGGAGCGACACAGTCTCGCTTCCCGCCACCGGCGCCGTCACCTGCAGCGCCGTCTACAGCCTTGCCAAGGGCCGGCAGGCGCGTGCCGACGTGCTCTACAACGGCAAGTCGACCGGCCTCACCCTGACCCGCAAGGTACCGCTCGCGATCTCCGTGTTCGGAGTGCAGGTGACAAAGCAGGGCGGCATGCCCGCCGGCAAGTACGCCTGCGTCTTCTTGCTCGACGGCAAGAAGGTCGCGACGAAGACGTTCCGCATCGCAGGCTGAGTCAGCAGAGCGCTGCGGGAACGGCCGACAGGGCCTGCTCGACGTCGCCGTCGCCGACGTCCAGGTGGGTGACGGCGCGGACGATCGAGTCGTGGATCGTAGCCGACAGCCCGACGCCGACAGCGCCCAGCCGCCCGAGCGCCTCCTGCCGTGTGAGCCCGAGCGGAGCGACGTCGATCTGGACGAAGTTCGTCTGCACGCGCTCGAGGTCGACGGGCACTCCGGCCTCGTACCATCCCAGCGCCAGCCTGCGCGCCCGCGCGTGGTCGTCGGCGAGTCGGGTCGACGTGATGTTCGAGCGCGTACAACCCCGCAGCCGCGACGATCCCGGCCTGGCGCATTGCCCCGCCGAACAGGTGCTTCTCGCGCCAGGCGCGCTCCATCAGCGCTGAGGAGCCGGCCAGGATCGCCCCCAGAGGGCAGCCCAGCCCCTTCGAGAGACAGAGCGTGACGGTGTCGCAGCGCCCGGCGATCTCAGCCGCCGGAACGCCCTGCGCCACGGCCGCGTTGAGCAGCCGGGCGCCGTCGAGATGCACTCCCAGGCCGTGCTCCCGCGCGAGCCGGGCGACGGCGTCGAGCTCGTCGAGCGGCCACACCGTCCCGCCCGCGCTGTTGTGCGTGTTCTCCAGCGAGAGCACGGCCGGCCTCTGGTCGACGTCGTAGCCGCTTCGCCGAACGACCGCGGCGACCTGCTCGGGCGCGATGCGTCCGCGCTCGCCGGGCACGCCGACCGAGATCACCCCGGCGTGCACGGCCGGCCCGCCGAATTCGTAGATCAGCACGTGTGAGAGCTCCTCGGCGATCAGCACGTCACCCGGGCGGGCATGGAGCTTGAGAGCGATCTGGTTCGCCATCGTCGCCGTCGGCAGGAACAGCGCCTGCTCGTGCCCGAGAAGCGCCGCCGCACGCTCCTGCAGCGCGTCGACCGTCGGATCCTCGCGCATCTGCTCGTCGCCGACCTCGGCGGCGGCGATCGCCGCGCGCATCCCCGCGGTCGGACGGGTGACGGTATCGGAGCGGAGGTCGATCACGGCCGCTGCATTCTGCATGCCGCGCGAACCCGCTGATACGGTCGAGATGTGATCGTCGTCGGCGTCGACAGCTCCGAAGCGTCCAAGGAAGCGCTGCAACTCGCGCTCCACGAGGCGAGCATGCGCGGCACGCGCGTGCGCGCCGTCCATGCCTGGACGCCCACCGTGCCGATCGCGATGACGGGCCCCGGCTTCATCGCGCCCATCGACCGGGAGCCCATGCAGCGGGAGGCCGAAGAGCTGCTCCACGAGATCGTCGACGCAGTCGCCGGCGAGAAGGCACCGTCCGTCGAGTGCGTCCTCGTGGAAGGCCCCGCCGGGCATGCGATCCTCGAGCACGCAGAGGACGCGGAGCTGATCGTGATCGGGCAGCGAGGGCTCGGCGCCGTCGGCGCCGTTGTGCTCGGCTCGGTCAGCCATCACGTCCTGCACCACGCTCACTGCCCGGTGCTGGTCGTGCCGCCGCCGCGGCACTCGTAACCGGGCAGGCGCGAGCGGCGCGAGGACGAGACATGGCCTCGCCCTACACTGGGCCGATGGACATCGCGCTGCTCGAAGCCGCCATCGCCGAGCGCGGCGAGCCCTCCTACCGCGCCCGCCAGGTGTGGGAATGGGCCGCGCGCGGCGCCGCCGGGTACGCGTCGATGACCAACGTGCCGGCCGGGCTGCGCGACGCCCTCGAGGAGTCGGTCCCCTTCTCGACGCTCACGCTCCAGGAGGAGGCCCGCGCCCGGGACGGCACGGTGAAGGCGCTCTTCCGCACGCACGACGGGCACCCCGTCGAGGCGGTGCTGATGCGCTACCGGGACGGGAGACGCTCGATCTGCGTCTCCTCCCAGTCCGGCTGCCCGCTCACCTGCACGTTCTGCGCCACGGGGGCGATGCAGTTCGGAAGGAACCTGACCCCGTCCGAGATCCTCGACCAGGCGCTCCACTTCCGCCGCGCCGAGGCGCTCGATCACTGCGTCTTCATGGGGATGGGCGAGCCCCTGCTCAACTTCGACAACGTGCTCGCAGCCGCGCGACGGCTGCCGGACATCGGGATCACGCACCGCCGGACGACGATCTCGACCGTCGGCTGGATGCCCGGGCCTGACGCGCTTCGTCGACGAGGTCGAGGAGCCGATCCGGCTCGCGCTCTCCCTGCACGCCGCCGACCCCGCTCTGCGCTCGAGGCTGATGCCGGTGAACGACCGCTATCCGCTCGACGACGTGCTCGCCGAGTGCCGGCGCTACGTGGCGCTGCGAGGACGCAGGGTGTACATCGAGTACGTGATGCTCGCGGGCGTCAACGACAGCCCCGCACAGGCGCGTGAGCTCGCCGCGCTGCTGGGCAAGGACGCGTTCAAGGTGAACCTGATCCCGTACAACCCGACGGGGATGTTCGACGGCTCGTCACGCGACACGATCGCGGCGTTCAAGCAGGTGCTCGACCGGGCGCGGATCCCCAACACCGTGCGGCTCACCCGCGGCCGCGACATCGCGGCCGCCTGCGGCCAGCTCGCAGCGACCCGGTAGCGTCCCTTCATGGCCAAGCTGTTCGACGAGATCGAGCCGAAGCTCGCCGACTGGATCGGCCGTCAGCCCATGTTCTTCGTGGGAACCGCCCCGAGCGGCGACGACGGGCATGTCAACGTGTCCCCCAAGGCCCCGGGCGACACGTTGCGGATCCTCGGGCCGCGAGCGGTCGCCTACCTCGACTTCGTCGGCTCCGGCATCGAGACAGTCTCCCACCTGCGCGAGAACGGCCGCATCGTGATCATGCTCTGCGCGTTCACGGGGCCTCCGCGCATCGTCCGGCTCCACGGCCGGGGCCGTGTCGTCGCGCTGGGCGACCCCGGGTTCGCCGAACTCGCTGCACCCTTCGAGCTCGAGCCCGGCACGCTGGAGGAGAAGGTCGCGCGCTCCGTCGTCGTCGTCGACGTCGAGCGCGTCTCGGACTCCTGCGGCTACGGGGTGCCGCTGATGGATCTCGTCGGGCGCCGCACCCAGCTCGAGGGCTGGGCGGAGAGCCGGCTGAGGAACGACCCGGACGGCATCCGCGCCTACGTGCGCGAGCGGAACGCCCGCTCGATCGACGGCCTTCCCGGCCTCGACGCCTGAGGCGCACGAGAACCGCACGACCGCGCGAGGGCGCTCTCTACACCGCGGTCCTACGACGTATCGGCCTGCGGCTCCGCGCGCGGGCCCGGCTCGAGCGGGCTCGGGGTCGTGCGCAGCACCTTCGCCGCCCACTCCGGCAGCCACCAGTTCCAGCGGCCGAGCAGCTGCATCGACGACGGCACGAGCAGAAGGCGGATGAGCGTCGCGTCGATGATGACCCCGGCGGCGAGGCCGATGCCGAACAGCTTGATGTCGAGCCCCGGGCCTGTCGAGAGCGCGAAGAAAGCGAACATCAGCACGCCTGCGCCGCTCGTGATCAGCTTGCCGGTGCGGGCGAGGCCGAGCGAGATCGCCTTGCTCGTGTCGCGCGTCTCGTCGTAGGCCTCGCGGATGCGGGTGATCATGAAGACCTCGTAGTCCATCGAGATCCCGTACAGGAATGCGAAGATCATCAGAGGGATCCACGAGATCACGACACCTGTCGCCTGCACGTTCCAGATCAGCTCACTGCCGTGGCCCTCCTGGAAGACGAACACCACGACGCCGTAGGCGCAGCCGAGCGAGATCAGGTTCAGGATCACGGCCTTGAGCGGCAGCACGATCGACCGGAAGGCACGGGCCAGCAGGATGAACGTCAGCACGATCACGAACAGCAGCACCCAGCCGAAGTTCCCGTAGACGGCGTGCACGAAGTCGCGCTCCTCCGGCGCCGCGCCGCCGAGCGTGACCGCCACGCCCGAGCCCGCGGCGACCGCGGCCGCGGGCAGCACCCGCTTCTGCAGGTCGGAGATCACCTTGCGGCTCGGTTTCGACGACGCGTCCGTGGCGGAGAACGCCTCGATCAGTGCCGTATCGCCCCGACGCCAGTCCGGTCCGGTCGGAGCCGTCGCACCCTCGATCCCAGCGGTGTCACGGACGGCGGCGGTGACGGCAGCGAGTTTCCGGGGGTCGCTCGTGCCCTCGACCAGCACCGTGAACGGCTTGTAAACCCCCTGCGTGATCCCCGCCTCGGTGAGCACCTGACGGCCCGCGGCCGCGTCAGCCGCGGCGGGCTGTCGGGCAACCTCCGCGTCGCTCGGGTTGATCCGAGAGGCGGGGATGAGGAGCAGGACGACGACGAGCATGCCGAGAAGGAAGATCGGCAGCGGGCGTCGCGAAACGGTGCGTGCCCAACGCATCCAGAAGCCGGCCTCGGCGTCGTCGGGCGTCAGGACGCGCTTCGGCATCACCCGGAGCCGGTTGATCTTCGGCCCTAGCAGTCGCAGGAGCGCCGGCGTCAGCGTGATCGACGCGATCACCGAGACGAGGGGGATCAGCATCCCGCCGATCCCGATCGAACGGATGAACGGCAGCGGCAGGATCACCATGCTGACGAGGCCGATCGCGACCGTCGTGCCCGACACGATCACCGACCGCCCCGCGTGCTGCATCGTCTCGACGATGGCCTCGTCGACGCTGCGGCCGTGCGCTATCTCCTCGCGGAAGCGGAAGATCATCAGGAGCGAGTAGTCGATCGCGATGCCGAGTCCGACGAGCGCGACGAGGAACTGCACGATGATCGACACGTCGGTGACGTAGGTGAGGCCGAGCACGCACAGGAACGTCGTGAGGATCGACGAGACCGCGACGAGCAGCGGCAGCAGCACGGCCGGAAGCGTCCCGAACACGAAGAGCAGGATCAGGAGCGCCCCGACGCCGCCGAGCAAGGTCTCGGCGAGCACGCTCGGCCCGCTCGCCTCGCCCTGCGACTGGAAGATGGGATCGACCCCCGTCAGATGGGCCGTGACGCCGGTCGGTGCGCTCGCTGCGATCGCCGTGCGCGTCTCCTCGATCGGAACGGTGGACTCGAAGCGTCGCCTGCCCCGACGGGTAGATCGCCGCGAACATCGTCTTCCGGTCGGCGGAGACGAACGTCCCGTCCTTCGTCGTGAACCACGAACTGACCCGCGACCCGTTGTTCACCGCGGCGCCGGCCGCGATCGCCTTCTCGATACCGCCCCGATCGCGGATGTCGCCGTCCCGGACGTGGAAGACCGCGAGAAGGGGGTACTGCCGCCCTGTGCCGAACGTCTCGAACGTGCGCTGGTTGGCCTCGTAGGCGCTGTAGCCCGGGATCGAGAACTGCTGGAACCACCGGTCGGAAAGCTTGCCGGCGGCCATCGCCCCGGCGACGGTCAGCACGACCCACAGGACAACGAAGAGCCAGCGGCCCCGAATGGTTGCGCGTGCGAGAGTCTCCACTCTCGGCTGACACTAGTTGGAGCCAGGAGGTCTACGCCAGTGCGTGCGGCGACCGGCCGAAAGGCCCTCGCCATCCGTCAGTCGGCCGCGACCGTGGCGTGCCGGCGCACGATCTGCCAGTGCGCGTTCCGCCGCACCCAGATGTCCGTCACGTGCATCCGGTGCGAGAGGTCGCGCCCGGAGAGGCGGGCGGTCTGCCGGTAGCGCGACACGACCACGGCCGTGTCTCCGTAGACCTCCGGGTCGATCTCCTCGTAGGCCCAGTCGTCGATCTCGTACGGGCCGGAAGCGGCTTCGAGGAACGCCTCACGGTCCAGCTCGCCGGCGGCGCCGTTGAGCGTGAACTCGGCCGCCAGCAGCTCCTCCAGCCGTACGCGGTCGCGGTCGCGCACGGCTCCCACGAGCTCGTTCGAGAGGTCGATCAGCTCCCTGACGACCGTCATCGCGCCTCCGCCTCGACCCGCGGCCGCTCGCCGAACGCGTACTTCACGACCGGCTCCTTCGCCGCCTTCACCTCGTCGAGGCGCCGCACCGGCCGTGTGTGCGGTGCGTCCTTCAGCAGCGCCGGGTCGGCAGCCGCCTCGGCGGCGATCCGCGTCATCGCGTCGACGAACTCGTCGAGCCGCTCCTTCGACTCCGTCTCCGTCGGCTCGATCATCAGCGCCTCCGGCACGACGAGCGGGAAGTAGATCGTGGGCGGATGGATCCCGTAGTCCATCAGCCGCTTGGCGACGTCGAGCGCGGTCACGCCGTGCTCCTTCTTCAGCCCCCGCGCCGAGAGCACGAACTCGTGCATGCACAGGCGGTCGTAGGGCAGCTCGTAGGCGTCCTTCAGCCGCGCCAGCACGTAGTTCGCGTTCAGCACGGCGGTCTCGGACATGGCCCGCAGGTCCGGCCCGTACGCGCGCATGTACGCGTACGCGCGCACGAACACCCCGAACGGGCCGGCGAAGCCGCGAACACGGCCGATCGACCGGGGCCGCTCGTGGTCGAGCCGGAACGCGTCGCCGTCGCGCACCACCTGCGGCGAGGGCAGGAACGGCTCCAGGTCGGCGCGGACCGCGACCGGCCCTGCTCCGGGGCCACCGCCGCCGTGCGGCTGCGAGAACGTCTTGTGCAGGTTGTAGTGGACGATGTCGAAGCCCATGTCGCCCGGCCGGGAGCATCCCGACCACGGCATTCAGGTTGGCGCCGTCGTAGTAGAGGAGCGCTCCCTGCGAGTGGAAGATCTCCGCCACCTCGTCGATGCCCTCGTCGAAGAGGCCGAGCGTGGACGGGTTCGTGAGCATCAGCCCCGCCGTGCGCTCGTTCACCTTCGCCCGCAGGTCGTCGAGGTCGAGGTTGCCGCGCTCCGTCGTCGCGACCTTCTCGAGCTTGTACCCGGCCATCGTCACGCTCGCCGGGTTGGTGCCGTGCGCCGTGTCCGCGGTGATGATCGTGTCGCGCTGCTCGCCCTCGCCGCGGTCCGCGAAGTACGCGCGGATCAGCATCAGGCCGGTCAGCTCGCCCTGCGAGCCGGCCGCCGGCTGCAGCGTCACCGCGGGCAGGCCCGCCACCTCGGCGAGGATCTGCTGCAGCTCCCACATCAGCTCGAGCGCCCCCTGCGCGCCTTCGTCCTCCTGGTAGCGGGTGCAGGTTCGCGAAGCCGGGCAGCGCCACCGACGCGCTCGTTCACGCGCGGGTTGTGCTTCATCGTGCAGGAGCCGAGCGGGTAGAAGCCCGTGTCGATCCCGAAGTTCCGGTCGGCGAGCGTCGGTGAAGTGGCGCACGATCTCGTTCTCGGCCACCTCGGGCAGCCGCGGCGCCTGGCGCGCGGCGCAGCTCGGCCGGCACCTCCGGCACCGGCAGGTCGTACGACGGCACGCGGCCCGGCGCGCCGGCCCGGCCTGGCTCTTCTCGTAGATCAGCTCCATCTCAGCACACCTCCGCGAGCACGTCGGCGAGGCGGTCGATCTCGGCGGGCGTGCGCTTCTCCGTCAGCGCCACGAGCAGCACGTCGTCCATGCCCTCGACGTCGCGGCCGAGCGCGTAGCCGGGGTGCACGCCGCGCTCGCGCGCGCGCCGCACCACCTCCCGTGCCGGGATCGGCGTCCGCACCGCCAGCTCCTTGAAGACGGGGCGGTCGAACGCGGGCGGCAGGCTCAGGCGCTCGCGCGCGTAGCCGACGAGCGACATGCAGGTCTCACCGAGCTCGCGCAGCCCCTCGGGCCCGAGCCACGACAGGGTGATGAGGCCGCCGAGCGCGAGCAGCGTCTGGTTCGTCGTCATGTTCGACGTCGCCTTCTCGCGGCGGATGTGCTGCTCGCGCGTCTGCAGCGTCAGCACGAAGCCGCGCTCGCCGTTCAGGTCGGTGGTCTCGCCCACGATCCGCCCCGGCATGCGGCGGATGAACTCCGTGCGGGACGCCAGGAAGCCGTAGTGCGGGCCGCCGTAGCTCTGGTAGTTGCCGACCGCCTGTCCTTCGCCGATCGCCATGTCGCAGCCGTAGGCGCCCGGTGCCTCGAGCACCCCGAGCGAGGTCAGGTCGACGTGCGCGACGGCGAGCGCGCCGGCGTCCTTCGCCGCGGCCGCGAGCTCGGGCGCGGGCTCGAGGCAGCCGAAGAAGTTCGGCTGCGGGAAGATCACCGCGGCGGCGTCCTGCGCCGCTGCCGCGAGGACGTCCGGATCGGTCGTCCCTCCGTCGTGCGGCACCTCGACGACCTCCAGGCCGAAGCCCGGCGCGTAGGTCTTCACGACCTGGCGCAGCTGCGGGTTCAGCGTCTCGGTGAGGACGACCTTCGAGCGGCCCGTGTGGTGCGTCGCGATGAAGCAGGCGTCGGCGGCGACCGTGCAGCCCGTCGTAGCCGGACGCGTTCGAGACGTCCATGCCGGTCAGCTCGCAGATCGCCGTCTGGTACTCGAAGATCGCCTGCAGCACGCCCTGGCTCATCTCCGGCTGGTACGGCGTGTACGCGGTCAGGAACTCGCCGCGCTGCAGGACGTAGTCGACGATCGCCGGCACGTAGTGGTCGTAGATGCCCATGCCCGAGGAACGACAGCTCCGAGCCGGTGTGCGCGTTCTTCGCGGCGAGCTCCTCGAGATGGCGCACGAGCTCCGCCTCGGACAGCGCCGGCGGCACGTCGAGCTCGCGGTCGAGGCGCACGCGCGGCGGGGATCTGCGCGAACAGCTCGTCGATCGAGTCGACGCCGATCGCGGCGAGCATCGCGTCGCGGTCGCGGTCGGTGAGCGAGAGATAGCCGGCCGTCATTGCTCGGCCACGTCCGCCCGGTAGGCGTCGACGTCGAGCAGCGCGTCGACCTCGGACGGGTCGGAGAGGCGGATCCGCACGAGCCAGCCCTCGCCGTACGGGTCGTCGTTGACGATCTCGGGCTCGTCGACCGCCTTCTGGTTCACCTCGAGGATCTCGCCCGACAGCGGCGCGATCACGTCGGACACGGCCTTGACGGACTCGACCTCGCCGTAGGGCTCGTCCTTCGTCGTCGTCGCCCCGGCGGCGGGAGCCTCGAAGTGGACGAGCTCGCCGAGCGCGTCCTGCGCGAACCACGTGATCCCGAGCACCGCCTCGTCGCCCTCGATGCGGGCCCAGTCGTGCTCGGGGTGGTACTTCAGCTCGTCGGGGTAGCTCTCCTCGGCTGCCATCCAGCTCGCCTCCTTCAGCGTAGATCGGTTTCTTCACGATGCGCGCGCGCCGCGGCTTGCCGCGCACGTCGATCGTGATCGTCTCTCCGGGTGCGGCCCGCTCCGACGGCACGTAGCCCATGCCGATGCCGACGTCGAGCATCGGCGAGTGCGTCCCGGAGGTGACCTCGCCGCCGCCGTCGATCGGCATCCCCTGGCGCGGAATCGCCTTCTCCTCCATCACGAACGCGACGAGCCGGCGCGCCGGCCCCTCGTCCCTGATGCGGCGCAGCTCCTCGGCGCCGGTGAAGTCCTTGTCGAGCGCGCACACCCAGCCGAGCCCGGCCGAGATCGCGTCGGTCTCCTGCGTGATGTCGTTGCCGTGCAGCGGGTAGCAGACCTCGAGCCGCAGCGTGTCGCGGGCGCCGAGGCCGCACGGCACCGCCCCGGCGCGATGACTGCGTCCCACAGCGCGACCGCGTCCTCGGCGGGGCACATCAGCTCGACGCCGCGCTCGCCCGTGTAGCCGGTCCGGCAGACCATCACCTCGACGCCGTCGACCGTCGCCCATGGCGTGCGTGAACGCGGCCGCCTCGGGCAGGCCGAGGGAGCCGATCGCGCCGGGCCCCTGCACGGCGAGCAGCGCGTACTCGTCGGAGGCGTCCCGCACCTCGGAGCCGCGGATCTCGCGCTCCTTCAGCCAGGCGTAGGCGGCGTGGCGATTGCCGGCGTTGACGACGAGCAGGTAGTGGTGGGCGCCGATCCGGTAGGCGATCAGGTCGTCGACGATGCCGCCCCGCTCGTTCGTCAGCAGCGTGTACTGGGCCTCGCCGTCGCCGATGCGGTCGAGGTCGTTGGAGAGCAGCCCCTGCAGCAACGCGTGCGCGTTCGGGCCCTCGACGTGGAGCTGACCCATGTGCGAGACGTCGAAGACGCCGCGGTCGCGCCGCACCGCCAGGTGCTCGGGGATGACGCCCTCGTACTGCACCGGCATCTCCCAGCCGGCGAACGGCACCATGCGCGCGCCGAGGGCGACGTGCCGCTCGTAGAGCGGCGTCCGCGGGCGACGCGCGTTCACGGCGCGCGACTCTAGCGCCACGAGCCGCGCCGAGCGGCCGGGTGTGCCTAGTCCTCGCGCAGGAAGGAGGGGATCTCGATGTCGCTGTCCGAGGACGACGGGCGCGCTCGGGCCTGCGCTCGGTTCTCCCTGCGACCGCCCCGACCGGCGCCTCGACGCCGCCGGCGCCGCGGCCGGCCGCCGAAGCCGGTCGCGATCACGGTGACGCGCACCTCGTCGCCCATCGACTCGTCGATCACGGCGCCGAAGATCACGTTGGCGTTCGGGTCGGCGTGGCCGGTGACCACCTCCGCCGCCTCGTTCACCTCGAACAGCCCGACGTCGAGCCGCCCGTGATGTTGAGCAGCACGCCGGTGGCGCCGTCGAGCGTCGTCTCGAGCAGCGGAGACGAGACCGCGGCGTTCGCGGCGTCCGTCGGCGCGGTTCTCGCCGGAGGCGGTGCCGATGCCCATCAGGGCCGAGCCGGCGTCGCGCATGATCGTGCGGACGTCGGCGAAGTCGAGGTTGACGAGGCCCGGGACGGTGATCAGGTCGGTGATGCCCTGCACGCCCTGGCGCAGGATGTCGTCCGCGATGCGGAACGCCTCCGTCACGGGCGTCTTCTTCTCGACCACCTGCAGCAGCCGGTCGTTCTCGATCACGATCAGCGTGTCGACGCGGTCGCGCAGGCTCTGGATGCCCACCTCCGCCTGCTCCGCGCGACGACGGCCCTCGAACGCGAACGGGCGCGTGACGACGCCGACCGTGAGCGCCTCGAGCTCACGTCCGAGCTCGGCGACGACGGGTGCGGCGCCGGTACCGGTGCCGCCGCCCTCGCCGGCGGTGACGAAGATCATGTCCGCGCCCTTGAGCGCCTCCTTCAGCTCGTCGCGGCGTCTCCTGCGCGGCGGCGAGCCCGACGGCCGGGTCGGCGCCTGCGCCGAGGCCGCGCGTGGCCTTGGAGCCGATGTGGATCTTGACGTCGGCGTCCGTCATCAGCGAGCGCCTGCGCGTCGGTGTTGACCGCGATGAACTCGACGCCGGTGAGACCGGACTCGACCATGCGGTTGACGGCATTCGTGCCGCCGCCGCCGACGCCGACGACCTTGATCACCGCGAGGTAGTTGCCGCCTTGCGTGCTCATCGTTTCATCACCTCGACCTGCCTGGACGTCAAGCTCTGATAGAGCTGTGGAGTTGGATGGACTTGGCTTTCGCAGCCAGGGTACGGACTCCTTGTCGGCATTGTCAACGCAAATCTCAAGGGGTGGTCGAGGTCGTACCCTCAACCTCTACCTGAGAGTAGAGGGTTGTGCCGGCCACCGGGCGTTCGGGAACGGAGACGTCGAGGTAGGCGGTGCCGTCGTCGAGCAGCGGGAGCACTCGTGCCGCCACGGCCAGCTTGAGCGGCACGTCGACCGGGTCGCCGAGCCGCACCTGCACGCCGGAGCGGAGCCGCAGCGTGAGCTCGCCGCCCGTCGTCGCCACGGAGGTGACGCGACCGGGGAAGCGTGAGCGGACGAGCGGCGCGACCGCGCCGACCGCCGTTGCGAGCTCGCCGCTCGCGATCGCCCCGGGCGTGAGCTGCACGTTTCGCTTCACCCAGATGCGGGCCAGCCTCGGCCGCGCCGTCCGCGGCACCGCCGCCATCACGCGGCCGCGCTCGGAGACGAGGTACGAGCGGGCGCCCTGGCGCACCACGGCGACGGCGCGCTCCGGGGTCACGAAGATCCGCAGGGTGTGCGGGAAGGCGCGGTCGAAGCGGGCCGACTCCACCGTGGGCAGGGCTTCGACGGCACGCTCGGCGGCGGCCACGTCGAGCTTCAGCAGGCTCGTGCCGGCGGCGGGCCGCAGAGCCTTCCGCACCTGCAGCGAGACGCCCGGCGCGGCACCGCGCACGTCGAGCGTGCGCACCCCGAAGACCGACGGTCTCACGGGCACCCAGCCACAGCAAGAGCGCCGCACCGAGCATTCCGAAGGCGAGCAGGAGCGAGCGGCCGGTGGGGACAAGTCGGGCGAGATCGAGGCGTTCACCCGGGTCTCGCGGCGTGAACGGGACGACGACGCTCTCCGCGCGCGCACGGGGGCGCGATCCGCGATCGACTCGTCCCCCGTTGGCCACGTGACCGAGTTCGCCGCGGCTCCGGACACCCCTTCACCGCGCGGACGGCCCTGATCGCGGTCAGAGCGGGGGCAGCTCGAGGCCACCGAGGAAGACGACCTCGTGCTCGAGCTCGACCCCGTACGCCTCGCGAGCGCGCCGCCGCGCCTCGGCCATCAGGGCGAGGCAGTCGGCCGTCGTCGCGTCGCCCGCGTTCTCGATGAAGTTCGCGTGCACCGGCGAGATCATGGCGCCGCCGATCCGGTGCCCCTTCAGGCCGCACAGCTCGAGCATCCTCCCCGCCCCGAGCTCGCCGCCCGGGTTCTTGAAGACGGAGCCGAACGTCCGCTTGTTCGTGGGCTGCGTCGCCTTGCGCTGCGCGACGAGCTCGGCGACGCGTGCCTTGATCTCGCGGACGGAGCGCCCGGGTTGGAGGCGGTACTCGACCTGTGCCACGACCTGCCCATGGCGCAAGTCGGAGTGGCGGTACGAGAGCCCGAGCTCGGCGGGGGTCAGCCAGGCGGCGCCCTCCGCGGTGGCGACGAGGGCACGAACGAGGATCGTCCTTCCAGTCGCTGCCGTAGGCGCCGGCGTTCATCCAGACGCCGCCGCCGGCGGTGCCGGGGATCGCGCACGCGAACTCGAAGCCGCCGAGACCGGCCGCACGGGCGCGGTGCAGGCAGACGGCGTTCGTGGCGCCGCCGCCCGCCACGAGCAGGCCTCCGTCGGAGCGCGCCTCCGCGAGCTCGCCGCCGAGCCGCAGGACGAGCAGGTCGACGCCCTCGTCCGCAACGAGCAGGTTCGATCCCAGGCCCACCGTCGCCACGCCCAGTCCTTCCGCGGCGGCCTCCCGCAGAGCCTGCTCGAGCTCGGCCAGCGTCCGGGGCGCCGCGTAGCCCCGCGCGGGGCCGCCGGTGCCGATCGTCGTGAAGCGGGAGAGCGCCACGCCCTGCTCGAAGCTCATGCCGGCAGACCCGCCACGATCGCCTGCGCGATCTTCCAGGGCTCCCCCACGCCGAACGTGACGACGACGTCTCCGGGACGCGCCCAGGCGAGCGCGAGGCGCGCGGCGTCGTCCAGGGACGGCGCCCAGCCCGCCCGCACGCCGGCGGGCAGCGCGTCGACGCACGAGCTTGCCGCCGACGCCGTCGCGCGGCTCGTCGCGTGCGCCGGTGACCTCCGTCACGATCGCCATGTCCGCCAGCCCGAGCGCCTCGCCGAGCTCGCGGTGCAGGTGCCGCGTGCGCTCGTAGACGTGCGGCTGGTAGACGGCGATCAGCCTTCCGGCCGTCCGCTCTCGTGCCGTCCGCAGCGTCACCGCGAGCTCCGTCGGGTTGTGGCCGTAGTCGTCGTAGACGGCCACCCCGCCCTTCTCGCCCACGAGCTCGAAGCGGCGCCCGGCGCCCGTGAAGCGGACGATGCGCCGCCTCCGCGTCCGCTCGCGGCACGCCCGCGAGCTCGAGCGCGGCGAGCGCGGCGGCGGCGTTCTGGCGGTTGTGCGCCCCCGGCACGGCGAGCTCGAGCTCGACGGGCTCGAGCTCGGTGCTGCGCACGACGTGCGGCACCGTGGCGAGCCAGGCGTCGAAGAACGCCTCCAGCTCGCTCAGGGAGCCGTACGTGGCGTGGTGGTCGAGCTCGACGTTCGTGATCACGGCGATCTGCGGGCGCAGCTCGCCGATCGAGCGGTCGGACTCGTCGCCCTCGACGACGAGCCACCCGTCCCCCACGCCGGCGTTGCCGCCGAGCTGCGGGATCACGCCGCCGATGATCCACGACGGGTCGTTGCCCGTCTCGGCGAGCACGAACGCGATCATCCCCGCCGTCGTCGTCTTGCCGTGCGCACCGCCGACGACGATCGCCGGCCGGGCGGCGACGAGCTCGGCCAGGAAGCCGGCCCGCGGAGTGCCGTCGATGCGATGCCGGTGCGCGGTGGAGACGATCACCTCCCAGCCGTCCGGAGGTGTCGGCTCGCCGCCGATGTCGACCGGGATGCCGGCGAGCGTGCCCATGAAGATCGTGTCGCGCAGGTCCCAGCCCCGTACCTCGGCGCCGAGGGCGCGGGCCACGTTGGCGTACGCGGAGAGGCCCGACCCGCCGATGCCGACGAAGTACAGCCGCCGGCCCTGCAGGGGCGAGGCCGCGCTTCACCCGCGTCCTCCTCGTGGCCGCTCATCGCCGCCCTTCCGGCACGAGCGCGAGCAGCCGCTCCGCGATCACGTCGGCCGCGTCGGGGCGCGCCATCGCCAGCATCGACTCGCGCATGCGCGTCGAGCCGGGCCGGGTCGGCGAGGAGCTCGTCGACGAGGGCGGGGACGCTGCCCACCTCGGCGTCCGGCACCACGACCGCGCCGCCCCCCTGCTCGAAGTGGCGCGCGTTCAGCGTCTGGTGGTCGGCCGTCGCATGCGGGTAGGGGACGAGCACGGCGGGCGTGCCTGCTGCTGCGAGCTCCCACACGGTGCCGCCGGCGCGCGAGACCGCGAGGTCGGCCGCGGCCAGCGCCTCGCCGAAGTGGTCGGTCTGCGGGACGAGCACGTATCCCGGACGCGAGACGCGCTCGCGCAGGGCGGGATAGTCGCGCTCGCCGCAGACGTGCAGGACGGCGGGGCCGTGGGCGCCCCAGGCGTCGACGGCCATCTCGTTCAGCGAGCGTGCCCCGGCGAGCGCGCCGAAGACGGCGACGACGTCTCCCGTGGCCGGCAACCCGAAGCGGGCACGGCCCTCGGCGCGGGTCGCGCCGCGGTGCGCAACCGGGATCGGCCTCCCCACCACCTCGTACCTGGCGCCCGTGCGCCCCGGGACGTCGTAGGCGAGGAACACGCGGCGTGCGAACGGCGCCGCGAGCCGGTTCGCGAGCCCGAGATGGGCGTCGGCCTCCGTCAGCGCGGCGGGGATGCCCCGCAGGCGGGCGGCCAGCACCATCGGCCCTGCCACGTAGCCGCCGCCGCCGAGCACCACGTCCGGGCCGTCGCGCGCGCAGGATGCGGAGGCACGCGAACGGTGCGAGCACGGCGCGCCAGAGCGCCTTCACGAGCGCGAGCGACGGCCGGCGCGGGAAGCCGGAGATCGCGAAGTGGTCGAGCTCGAAGCCCGCTTCAGGAACCAGCCGCGACTCGACGCGGTCGGGGCTGCCGGCGAACGTCACGCGTGCTCCGCGTGCGCGGAGCGCTTCCGCCACGGCGAGCGCCGGCCTCACGTGACCGGCGGTCCCCCCCGCTGCGACCACGACCACGGGCTTCGACAACTCTTCCATTGACGGCGATGTTAAGGAGAACGCCGACCGCACCGAGCAGCACGATCAGCGACGAGCCTCCGTAGGAGACGAACGGGAGCGGGATTCCGGTCAGCGGAGCGATCCCCAGGACGGCCATCAGGTTGACCGCAGCCTGCCCGCAGACCAGGGTCGTGATGCCCGCCGCGAGCAGCTTCCCGAAGGGGTCGCGGCAGGCGAGCGCGATGCGGTAGCCCGCCCAGCCGAAGACGGCGAACGCCCCGATCACCATGATCGAGCCGAGCAGGCCGAGCTCCTCGCCGACGATGGCGAAGATCATGTCCGTGTGCGCCTCCGGCAGGTAGAAGATCTTCGCGACGCCGTGCCCGAGGCCCTCGCCCGTGACGCCTCCCGAGCCCATGCCGATGATCGCCTGCACGGTCTGGAAGCCTGCTCCCTGCGGGTCCTGCCAGGGATCGAGGAAGCTGAGGAAGCGCGCCCGGCGGTACGGCTCCATGTAGATGGCGGCGGCGCCGAGCACCGCCGCGAGCGTCCCGGCGAGCAGGAAGAGGCGCATCGGCACCCCGGCAACGAGCAGGATGCCCGCCGTCATCACGCACAGCGAGATCGTCGTGCCGAGGTCGGGCTCGAGGAGGATGAGCAGGGCGAAGAGGCCGACGACGAGGCCGAGCGGCTTCATCAGCTCCCCCATCGTCCGCGGCGCGGGACGGCGCGCGAGATACGAGCAGGCCCAGAGGCAGACGGCGAGCTTCGCGAGCTCCGACGGCTGGACGCTGATCGGGCCGAGCAGGAACCAGCGGCGTGCGCCGTTGATCGGCGGCGCGACGACGAGCACTGCGACGCAGAGCGCGAGTGCCCCGAGCAGGAGCACCGGGGCGAGCAGGCGCAGGCGGTGGTAGTCGAAGCGGGATGCGAGCGGCGAGCAGCACGAGGCCGGCCATCGCGTAGGCGCCCTGCTTGACGAGGAACGTCATCGGGTCGCCCTGGCCGAGCGCGGCGGACGCCGACGTGGCGCTGAACACCATCACGAGGCCGAACGCGACGAGCCCGAGCGTCACGAGGACGAGCAGGCGCTGCTCGAGCTGGTTTCGGCTCACCCGTGAAGCTTCTGCACCAGCCTCCCGAACTCCTCCCCGCGCCGCTCGTAGCTCTTGAACTGGTCGAAGCTGGCGCAGGCCGGCGAGAGCAGGACCACGTCCCCGGGCTCCGCCGCGGCCGCCGCCGCCGCCATGGCGGACGCCAGGTCGCCCGACCGGGTGAAGGGCACGCCCGCGGCGTCGAGAGCGGACGCGATCTGGTCGGCGGCCGCCCCGATCAGGTAGGCATGGTCGCCCGGCTTGAAGGCGGCGGCGAGCGGCGCGTAGCTCTCGTTCTTGCCCAGCCCGCCGAGGATCACGTGCAGGCGCGCGCCGGGGAACGCGGCGAGCGCGCGCAGGGCTGCGGCCACGTTCGTCGCCTTCGAGTCGTTGACGTACCGGACGCCCGCGACGGCGCCGAGCTCCTCGATGCGGTGCTCGACCCCGGGGAACGTGCGGAGCGCCTCCGCGATCGCGTCGTCCTGCAGGCCGGCTGCCCGCGCAGCGGCCGTGGCCGCTGCAGCGTTCTCGCGGTTGTGGGCGCCCGGGATGCGAGGCTCGGCGGGCAGCGGGTCGTCTGGCGAGAACTCGACGCGCCGTGCCGTGCCGGCCACGGGCGGGAAGCCGCGGGGCACGACGGCGACGTCGTCGGCGCCCTGGTTCTCGAAGATGCGCAGCTTGGCGTCCGCTGTAGGCCGCGAGGCTCCCGTGCCGGTCGAGGTGGTCGGGCTCGAGGTTGAGCAGCACCGCGATGCGCGGCCGCAGGGTGTCGACGTCCTCGAGCTGGAAGGAGGAGAGCTCGCATACGACCCACGCGTCCGCCGCGGCGGAGCCGACGAGGCTCGTGAGCGGGCGGCCGATGTTCCCGGCCACCTCGGCCGGGACGCCGGCAGCGGCGAACATGGCCCCGAGCAGCGCGGTCGTCGTCGTCTTGCCGTTCGTGCCGGTGACGCCGAGGATCGGATTCGGCAGCAGCCGCGCGCCGAGCTCGATCTCCGAGATCACCTCGATGCCGCGCGCGCGGGCGGCCGCGACCGGTGGCGCATCGCCCGGCACGCCGGGGCTCTTGACGACGAGCCCGACGCCGTCGAGCAGCGCGTCGTGCCACGGGCCCAGATGGACGTCGGCGTCGAGCACCTGCGACGTCTGCCTCGACGGCTGCATCGTAGGCGACGACCTCCCAGCCCCTGGCCGCGAAGTGCCGGCACGGCGGCGCGGCCGGAGCGGGCCAGGCCGAGGACGAGCGCTCTCATGTGGACATCGTTGCGCACCGGCACCGAATTCTCGCGAGGAAGGGGTCCTTCGGGGTAGAGGGGCATGTCAGGAGCGCTGCGCGACGACGATTCCGGTGACGATCAGCGCGCTGCCGACCGCGATCGGCAGCGTCACACGGTCGCCCAGCACGATCGCGGCCAGCGCGAAGCCCGAGAGCGGCTGGAGGAACTGGAGCGTCGCTATGCGCTGGATCCCGCCCCGGTCGAGGGCCCAGTACCACCCGGCGTAGCCGACGATCGACGTGATCACGGCGAGGAAGAGGACGGCGCCCCACGCGGTCGCGCCTGCCTCGGGCCAGCCGTCCGTCGCGAGCAGCGCCGTCGCGAGCGGTGCGAGCACGATCGCGCCGAGCACGACGCCCCAGTAGGTCGCCGCCAGGCTCGAGACGCCCCGCGGCGGCAGCAGGGCACCGGCCACGTAGCCCGCCGACACGACGAGAGCCGCCGCGAGCACGATCAGGTCGCCGCCGAGCGTCGCGTCGCCGCTCCCGCCGCCGCGGCCGCCGATCAGCACTGCCTCGCCGATCAGCGCGACCGCGCTCCCGACGACCCAAGCGCGAGCCGGCCGGCGGCGCACGACGAGAGACGCGTAGATCCCGGTGAAGACCGGAAGCGCCGCGAGGATCATCACCCCGTGCAGCCCCGACGTGCGCTGCTGCCCGATCGTGTACACGACGGGGAACACGACGAATCCCGCTGCCGCCGAGATCGCGAGCAGGCGCCGCGCTTCGGGCTCGCGGGGGAACGACAGCCGCGCCTGCGCGAGCAGCGGTACCGCCAGCAAGCCTGCGACCACCGTGCGGAGCGTTGCCACGACGAGCGGCTCGAGGTCGTCGAGTGCGAGACGCGTCATCACCGGCGTCGCGCCCCAGACGACCATCACGAGCACGGCGACGATCACCGGCGCGCCGGCGCGCGAGCCGCGGGCGGGCATCAGAGGTTGAAGCGCAGGTAGTACCGGTAGAACAGGACGAAGCCGACCGTGCAGAAGATCGCGCCGACGATCCAGAAGCGCACCATGATCTTCGTCTCCGACCACGCCTTCATCTCGAAGTGGTGGTGGATCGGCGCCATCAGGAAGACACGTTTCCCGGTGCGCTTGAAGCTCGCCACCTGGATGATCACGGAGAGCGCCTCGATCAGGTAGATGGCGCCGATGAAGACCAGCAGCACCTCGGTCTGGGTCATCACGGCGAGGCCGGCGATGGCGCCGCCGAGCGCCATCGAGCCGGTGTCACCCATGAACACCTCGGCGGGGAACGCGTTGAACCACAGGAACCCGATCACGCCGCCGATCAGCGCTGCTGCGAAGATGGCGACGTCGAGGAAGTTGTCGCTGCGCTCGCCCACGGGGCCCGAGCGGATCCACGAGATCGCCGCGATCGCGAGAAAGGTGAGCAGCGAGATCGCAGACGTGCCCGCGGCCAGGCCGTCGAGGCCGTCCGTCAGGTTGACGCCGTTGGCCGTGCCCGCGATGACGACGAAGAGGAACGGGAAGTAGAGCCAGTGGAGGTCGATGTTGACGTCGACGACCGGGAAGTAGATCTCCGTGTCGAGGTAGCCGACCTTCGTCACGACCCAGCCGACGCCGATCGTCAGCAGCACGAGCCCGAGCATCTTCCAGCGCCCGGAGAGCCCGAGCGAGCGGCGCTTGCGCACCTTCAGGTAGTCGTCGGTGAACCCGATCAGGCCGCAGCCGAGCGTCAGGAAGAGCAGCGCCAGGCCGGGCAGCGTGTAGAGCGAGAGGATCAGGAACGGCGCGATCGCGGTGGCGAGGATCAGCAGGCCGCCCATCGTGGGCGTGCCCTGCTTGACGATGTGCCTGGCAGGCCCCTCCTCGCGGATCTGCTGGCCGACGCCGGTACGGCGCAGCCACTCGATGAAGGTGGGCCCGATCACGACGGCGATCACCATCGCGACCAGGCCTGCGATCAGGACTCGGACCATCGTCTCCGCCACTTTCGCGATCGCCGAGGGCACGCCTTCCAGGCCGACCGCCCGCGACGCCTTGACGAGGATCGCGTCTCCCGGTTGCAGCAGGTCGTCGAAGCCCTCGGCGGCCGGGAGCCAGCGCATCTCGTCGACGCCCGGCTCGAGGTAGTCCCGCGCGGCCGTCGCCGACGGCGACCAGCACGTCGACGCCGAGTTCGGCGAGCAGGGCGCCGATCTCGCGGTGGTAGGCGCGCGGAGGCGTCGCCGAGCTCCGCCATCTCGCCCAGGATCGCGACCCGGCGCCGCCCGTCCGCTCGCTCGGCGAGGTCGACCAGAGCGGCGCGCATCGAGGTGGGATTGGCGTTGTAGGCGTCGTTGACGACGAAGCCGCCGCCCGGGAGCCCGGTGCGTCTCGCCGCGCCAGGGCGAGATCGCGACGCGCGACACGCCCCTCCTGCGCGCGGTCGAGCGGCAGCCCGAGCGCGTCGTAGGCGGTGAGCGCGGCCAGCGTGTTCCCGGCCATGTGCTTCGCGTCGAAGGGAAGCTCGAGCAGGAGCGTCTCCCCCGCGACGGTGAAGCGCCAGCGGTCGCCGTCGCGCTCGACCGCGGCGGGGTCGAAGCGCCTGACGTCGACGTCGCTGCGCGTCAGGTACGGCTCGAGCTCGGGCACGTCGGCCGGCACGACGGCGACGCCGCCGGGCGGGAGCGCGTCGATCGCCTCGGCGTTCGCGCGGGCGACGTTCTCGACGGTGCCGACGAGCTCCAGGTGCTCGGGCCCGATCGAGGTGACGAGCGCCAGGTCCGGGCGGGCGATGTCGCAGAGCTCGGCGATCTGGCCGAGGCCGCGCATCCCCATCTCGGTCACGAGCACCTTCGTCTCCGGCTCGAGCCGGCAGACGGTGAGCGGAAGCCCGATCTCGTTGTTCTGGCTCCCCTCCGCCCACACGGTCGCCGTCGCAGCCGAGCAGAGCGCGCCGAGGATGTCCTTGGTCGAGGTCTTGCCCGTCGAGCCCACGACCGCGACGACCTGCGCCGTGCTCTTCGAGCGGACGAGCCGTGCGAGCGCCGCGAGCGCGGCGAACTGGTCGTCGGGGACGAGCGTCGCCGCACCCCGCGCGCGAGCGTCGGCGACGAAGCCGACACCGGTGTTGAGCGCGACGAAGAGGTCGCCCGGCCCGACGAGCCGCGAGTCCGCCTTGATCCCCGTGACGACGACGCCCTCGCCGCCGCCCTCGAGCGCCCCGAGCCCGAGCGCCGCGATCTCGTCCCACGTGACCGCGATCACCGGCCGATCCTCCCACGGCCGCACGGACCCGGCCCGCGAGGACGACGTCCCGGCCTCCGCCCCCGCCACCTGGTGCCGGCTTCGCAACTCCTCGTCCACAACGCCGCTCGAGCACGCGCCTCCGGCGGAGACGGGGCCGGGTGTCTCCCGGAGGGTGTCTCCCGGAGGGAGACACCCTCTGTGTCGCGCTAGCACCTTCTCGTCCCCAGGGCGGTGCGCCGGTGACCGTCCGGAGCGGCCATCAGGAGCCCCCCCGGCCGGCCGCTTGGAGCGCCTCGCGGGCGACGTCGCGGTCGTCGAAGGGCGTCACGACGCCGGCGGCCTCCTGCCCCTGCTCGTGGCCCTTCCCCGCGATCACGACGACGTCCCCTGGACGGGCCTCGCCGATCGCCCGCACGATCGCCGAACGCCGGTCGGGGTCGATCTCGACGTCCGTGCCCGAGCCCTGCAGGATGTCCTGGATGATCGCGAGCGGCTCCTCCGAGCGGGGGTTGTCGGAGGTGACGATGGCGAGGTCGGCACGCTCCTTGGCGATCCGGCCCATCAGCGGGCGCTTGCCGCGATCGCGGTCGCCGCCGGCGCCGAAGACGCAGATCACCCTGCCGTCGCCGAGCCCCCGGGCGGCCTGGAGAACGATGTCGAGCGAGTCGGGCGTGTGGGCGTAGTCGACGATGACGGCGAACGGCTGCCCCTCGTCGATCGCCTCGAACCGCCCCGGCACCCCGCTCATGCGGCGCGCCCCTTCCGCGATCGCGTCCTCCTCGAGATCGAGGAGCAGGCCGGCCGCCACCGCTCCGAGCACGTTCTCGACGTTGAAGCGCCCGCGCAACGGCGTCTCGATCGCGATCCCCGCAGCGGTGAAGCGGCTGCCCGCCGCGTCGATGACGAGATCGTCGGCCCGCACCTCCGCAGCCTCCGTGATCCCGAACGTGACGAGCGGGGCGCGGTGCGACTCGGCGAGCTCGAGGGCGAGCCTGCGGCCGTGCTCGTCACCGACGTTGACGGCTGCCGGCGGCGGCTGCGCGCCGGTGAACAGGCGCCGCTTGGCCTGGTAGTAGTCCTCCATGGTGCCGTGCAGGTCGAGGTGATCCTGGGACAGGTTGGTGAACACGAGCGCGTCGAAGCGGACGCGGTCGAGCCGGTGCAGCGCCGAGCCGTGCGAGGAGGCCTCGATCGCGACACTGCGGTCGCCCGCATCGAGCATGGAGCGGAACAGGCGTTGCAGGTCGATCGCCTCGGGCGTCGTATGCGGGGCGGCGCGCCGCTCGCCGCCGACGATCCAGTCGACCGTGCCGACGAGGCCCGGCCGACGCCCGGCCGCCTCGAGCATCGCCTGCAGCAGGAACGCGCTCGTCGTCTTGCCGTTCGTCCCGGTGACGCCCGCGACCTCGAGCTCCCGCGTCGGCTCGCCGAAGAAGACGTCGGCCGCGACCGCCATGGCGAGGCGCGCGTCGTCGACGACGACCTGGGGCACGTCCAGGTCGAGCGGACGCTCGACGACGAGGGCCGAGGCCCCCGCGGCAACCGCCTGAGCGGCGAAGTCGTGGCCGTCGGCCTGCTGCCCGGGGACGCAGAAGAAGAGGGAGCCGGCGCTCACGCGGCGAGCGTCGTAGGCGAGATCGTCGATCTCGACTCCCCTGTGCCCCGCCACGTCGTTCGGCGCGAGCGCCCGGATCAGCGCATCGAGATCCACGGGCCAGAAGGCTAGCCGAGGCCCGGCCGGAGTGAAGGCGCCGATGCCCGCGCCCGCCGCCGCTACTGGCCGGCGGGGCCGCCGGCGGCGGCGAGCAGCGACTTCTTCGTCTCGGGCGCGTCCGGCGGCACCTCGAGGTACTGCAGGTCGAAGCGGGCGATGTCGCGGAACGCCGGGGCCGCGACGACGCCGCCGTAGATGTTCCCGTGCGGCTCGTCCACCATCACGAGGATCGCGAGCCGCGGCTTCTTGGCGGGCACGAGCCCGACGAACGACGCGACGTACTTGCGGACGTAGCGCCCGTTCTCCGCCTTCTGCGCGGTGCCGGTCTTGCCGGCGACGGTGTATCCGGGGATGGCGGCCTCGGTGCCGGTGCCCTCGACGACCACGTCACGGAACATCGACATCATGCTGTTCGCGGTACGCCGGGAGACGACGCGCCGTCCGGCGTCCCGCTTCGCCTTGGAGCGGCCGATCTTCTCGACGAGGTACGGCTTGTGCATGATGCCGCCGTTCCCGATCGCCGCGTACGCCGCCACCATCTGCAACGGGGTGACCGCGATGCCCTGGCCGATCGGCACGGTGCCGATCGTGGAGCCCGACCACTCGTCCAGCGGCAGCACGAGCCCGGGGCTCTCGCCGGGGTAGTCGATGCCGGTGCGCTCGCCGAAGCCGAAGCGCTCGACCCACGAGGACAGCTCGCCGGCGCCGAGCTTCTGGGCGACCGTGATCGTGCCGACGTTCGAGGACTCGGAGAGGATCTGCTTCACGGTCATCCGCTGTGTGCCGCGGATGTGGGCCTCGCGGATGACGCGGTCCGCCACCTGGATCGTCGGGGCGAGCGTGAAGGTGCTGCGCGGCGTCACGACGCGGTCTTCGAGCGCGCCGGCGATGGTGACGATCTTGAACGTCGAGCCCGGCTCGTACATGTCGGTGACAGCCCGGTTGCGCCGAGCGTCGGGCGACGCGGAGGCGAAGCGGTTGGCGTCGAAGGTCGGGTAGTTCGCCATCGCGAGCACCGCACCGGTGCGGCGGTCGAGCACGATCGCGGCGGCGCCCCTGGCGCCGAAGCGCTCCACGGTGCGGGCGAGCACCTGCTCCGCGTTCGCCTGGATCTGGTGGTCGATCGTGAGGGTGACGTTCTTGCCCGGCCGCTCTTCGCGCGAGGTGACGACGTCGATCGCACGGCCGAAGGGGTCCTTGACGACGGTCTCGAAGCCGGACTGCCCGGCGAGCGTCTTGTCGAGAGAGCGCTCGAGCCCGTCGAGGCCCTTGTTGTCGGTGCCGGCGAACCCGAGCACGTGCGCGGCGACCGCGCCCTGCGGGTAGGCGCGAAGCTCCTCGGGGTAGAAGCCGAGACCCGGGATCCCGCGCTTCTCGAGGCTCGCGGCGCGGATCGGGTCCGCCTTGCGCGCGATGTACACGAACGCCTTCTTGCGGTCCTTGAGCGATGGGTAGAGCTCGATCGGGTCGAGCTCGAGCAGCTTGCCCGCGACGACGGCCGCCTTCTGCGCGTCGGTGACGTTGCGCGGGTCGGCATAGACGGTGGTGGCCTGCTCGCCGATCGCGAGCGGCTCGCCGGTGCGGTCGTAGATGGTGCCGCGGCCGGCGGGGATCTCGATCGTCTCGCGGTGCTGCGTCGAGGCCATGGCGGCGAAGCGGTCGTGCTGGACTATCTGGATCCACGCTGCGCGCGCCGAGCGCGACGGCGAAGAGGAGCCCGAAGAGGAGGACGAGAAGGCGGATCCGATGGTTCGAGCTCCGCTGCTGCGCTCTCACTTCGCCTTCCGCAGGTCGACGTAGGTCAGCGTGAGCGGATCGGCGGCGCGCAGACCGAGCCTGGCCGCGGCGTCCCGCTCGATGCGGGCGTTGGCGGAAGCACTCGAGAGGCGGGAGCGAAGTCGTGCGTTGTCGGCCTTGAGCTCGGCGCGCTCGCGGCCGAGCCCGTCGAGCTGGACGTTCAGCTGCAGCACGACGACGTTGACCGCCACGATGCCCGCGAGGAGCACGCCGACGGCGGCGATCCAGAGAATGCCCCCGGTGAAGGGACGCGACGACGAGGCGGCCGTCTTCTGCTTGCGCCGGGGCGAGGCGTCGAGGCGGGGGCTGTCGACGATGGTCGACATCTAGGCGGCCACCTTCGCTGCGGCGCGGAGCCGGGCGGAGGCGGAGCGCGGGTTCTCGTCGATCTCGCGGGCCGACGGGCGAAGCGCCTTGCGGGTGAGCAGGCGGAGCTCCGGCTGCTTGCCGCAGACGCAGACGGGGAACTCCGGCGGGCAGGTGCAGCCCCGGGCACCGGCTGCGAGCGTCTGCTTGACGATCCGGTCCTCGAGAGAGTGGAAGCTGATCACGGCGAGGCGGCCGCCGGGCGTGAGCATCTCGAGCGCGGCGGGGAGCGCCGTCTCGAGCTGCGTGAGCTCGTCGTTGACGGCGATGCGCAGCGCCTGGAATACGCGCTTGGCGGGGTGGCCCTCGCCGAAGCGGGCGGGCGTGGGGATCGCGAGCTTGATCACGTCGACGAGGTCGCCTGTGCGGGAGAACTCGCGCTCGGCGCGCCGCTTCACGATGGCGCGGGCGATCGGGCCTGCGTACCGCTCCTCGCCGAAGCGCCGGAAGATGGTGGCGAGCTCTCGCTCGTCCCAGGTGTTGACGATGTCGGCGGCCGACGGCTCGGACGAGGGATCCATGCGCATGTCGAGCGGCGCATCGGTCGCGTACGAGAAGCCGCGCTCGGGCCGGTCGATCTGCATGGAGGAGAGGCCGAGGTCGAGCAGGATCGCGTCGGCCTTGACGCCGTTCGCGGCCAGCTGGGTGAGCACGACGGCGAAGTCGCCGCGCAGGAAGCGGAGGTCGACGCCGGGCCGCGACGCCTTGAGGCGGTCGAAGTACGGCTTCACGCTCGGGTCGCGGTCGATCGCGACGAGCTTGCCGTGGCCGCGGAGGTCGTCGGAGAGCAGGCGTGCGTGACCGCCGGCGCCGAAGGTGGCGTCGACGACGGTCTCCCCCGGCTGCACGGCGAGGAGCTCGCGCACCTCGTCGGCGAGCACCGAGACGTGCGGGTCAGCTTCGCTTCTCGGCAAGACGTTCGGCAACATCGCCTGCACTCCCTTCGATCGCCCCCAGCCGCTCCGCCCAGGCGGCGCGGTCCCAGATCTCGAGACAGTGGTTGTTCCCGACCACCGTCACGTCCTTCCCCAGCTTTCCGTGGCGTACGAGCGCCGCCGGCAGATGTACGCGGCCCTGCTTGTCCGGGACGTCCTCCGAGGCACCGCCGAAGAAGTGGCGCTGCAGGAGGCGCGTGTCGGGCAGCAGCGGGTCGAGCTGGCCGATGTGGGCGACGACGTTCGTCTCCCAGGTTTCCCGCGGGTAGACGTCGACGCTGCCGTCGAGCCCCTTGGCGAGGAAGACGCCATCGGCCAGAGCGGCACGAAAGCGAGCCGGCAACGTGAGCCGGCTCTTGTCGTCGATCGTGTGCTCGTACTCGCCGAAGAACATGGTCGGGGCTCCCGGGTTGATCCCACGATGCCCCACTTTAAACCACTATCACCCACTTTGCAACCCCGGTGGACCACGATCACCGCACGCATACGACGCCCGTGTCGGCAGGCCCCGGGTTGCGCGATCGTCGGTCGGCGCACGACCCGGAGGCCGACGAGATGGCGCTGGCACCGCGTCTCCAGGCCCGGTTAGAGTGACGCGATGGCCGTCGCGATCGAGGTCGAGAGCCCATTGCAGGACGACGTCCGCGAGTTGATCGCCGCATTGAACGCCCACCTTTTCGAGCTGACGCCGCCGGAGTTCTGCTCGCACATGACCGTCGAGCAGATGGCCGACCCGGACACGACCGTCTGGATCGCACGGGACGAGCAGGGCCGCGCCGTGGCCTGCGGCGCGCTCCGGCGGCACGCCGGGGGCATCGGCGAGGTGAAGCGCATGTACACGATTCTCTCGCAGCAGGGCCAGGGGATCGGCGGCCGCATCCTCGACCGCATCGAGGCACTCGCCCGCGAGGAAGGCCTCACGCACCTCGTCCTCGAGACGGGCCACGTCCACGACGCGGCGTACCGCGTCTACGAGCGCGGAGGTTTCACCCGCTGCGGGCCGGTCCTCGACTACCCGGACACGGGCTTCTCGGTCTTCTACGAGAAGGCTCTCACGGACCGCTGATGGCCGCCCGGCCGCAGCCGGCCGGTCCTCTCCTTCAGAGCGCGACCGGCTGCGGCGCCACGCCGCGCCCCGTCAGCGCAGCGGCGCCGCAACGGGCCGCGAAGGCAACGGCGTCGTGCGGCTCGAGCTCGGCGCCGAGCGCGTACGTGAGCCCTGCCATGAACGAGTCGCCGCAGCCGTAGGCGTCCTCGCGCTGGCCGGGCAGCGGTGCGGCGACGAAGGGGCCGCCCGGCTGCATCCAGCCGCCGAGCGCGCCCGAGGTGGTGACGACGAGGCCGGGCTCCGGGTCGAGGTCGCCGGCGTGGTAGAGCTCCGCCTCGTCCTCCCCGCTCCCGATCAGCGCGTCCAGCTCCACGGCGCCGCGGCGCAGGATCTCGAGGTCGCGGGCGGTCGCCGTCAGCACGGGCGCGTGCCGCGCCCATCTGAGCGCGTCGACGTCGCCTGTGATGAACAGCACCGCGTCCATCTCGGCGAGCTCGTGCCAGGGCAGACGGTCGTCGTGCCCCCGGGGGCGCAGCTTCGGGCCCACGGTCGTGATCGTCCGCTCCCCGGCCTCGTCCACGTGCGTCAGCGCCCAGCGCTGGGGATGGGACTCGTTGACCGCGTGCACCCTGACCCCCCGCACCTCGAGCTCCTCGCGCGAGCGCCGCCCGAGCTCGTCGTCGCCGAAAGCGGTGAACAGCGTCGCCTCGTCCGCGAGCAGGGCGAGCTGGATCGCCGCGACCCCGCCGCCCCCGCCCGCCTGCTCCCAGTCCTCCGTCGAATGCACGATCTCTCCGGGCGCCGGCGCATGGTCGACGCGGGCGAACCGAATCCACTCGACGTGCCCGACGACGGCGACGCGCATGCCCTGAGTCTGCACGAACGACCGAACCGGCGGTCACGGGATCTCACGCCGGGGCGCCCGGGGCCGTTTCACGTGATGATGAACGCCGTGGCGATTCCGCCGTTCGAGACCTTCTACGACGCGCATGCCGACGAGGTGCTGCGCTTCCTGCGGCGACGGGTGGGACGAGACCGGGCAGACGACGCCTTTCAGGAGACGTTCCTGCGCGCCCTCCGGGCCTACGGCCGGCTCGCTCACGCCGAGCACCTGCGCGCCTGGGTGCTCACGATCGCGTCGCGGGTCGTGATCGACACGCATCGCCGTGCCGGCGAGCCGGCGGCGGAGCTGCCCGAGCTGCCCTACGAGGACAGCCGGCCCGCCTACGAGGACCTGGGCGAGCTGACGGACGGGCTCCCGCCCAAGGAGCGCGCGGCAGTCGTGCTCCGCTACGGCTACGACCTGACGTACGAGCAGATCGCGGCGGCGCTCGACTCGAGCCCGGATGCAGCCCGCCAGGCCGCCTCGGCCGGCGTGCGTCGCCTGAGGAAGGAGCAGATCCGATGACCGTTCCCGCCGAGCTCGACCGCCGCTTCCGGGAGGCAGCCGTACGGACGGGCATGCTCGACGCCGGCTACGACGTCGTCGACACCCCGGTCGGCGAGCTGCTCGTCGCAGCCACCGACCGCGGCCTGCTGCGCATCTCCTTCGACCCCGACGCCGAGCACCACGTCGAGCAGCTCGCGCGGCTCGCGGGCCGCCGCGTGCTGCGCGCCCCGCGGCAGGTGGAGGAGGCACGACGCGAGCTCGACGAGTACTTCGCAGGACGGCGCCACGCGTTCGACCTCACGATCGACCTTCGCGGCGTGACGCCGTTCAGCGAGCGCGTGCTGATGGAGCTGGCGCGCGTCCCCTTCGGCGAGACGGCCACGTACGCGGAGCTCGCGCACGCGCTCGGGCAACCCGAAGGCCGCGCGCGCGGTCGGCACGATCATGAACCGGAACCCGATCCCGATCGTGCTGCCGTGCCACCGGATCATCGGCGCGAACGGCAGCCTCGTCGGCTACGGCGGCGGGCTCGAGCGCAAGGAGGCGCTGCTGCGGCTCGAGGGCGTCATCTTCTGACGGCGCACGCCGGGAAGGAACGCGGCCGCGAGCACGGCCGCGGCAACCGCGAGCACAGCCACCGACAGGGCCACTGCGTGGAACGCGGTCACCCCGGCGTCACGGGACACGCCCGCCGCACCCGGGTCGAACGGCGTGTCCCCCACGCCGCCGTGTCCCGTGAAGACGGCGCCTGCGAGCGCGCCCACGGCGGCGACGGAGAGCACGCCGCCGACGCGCGCGACCGTCTGGTTGAGGCCGGACGCGACGCCTGCGAGCGCCGCCGGCGCCGGTGAGAGCGCCGCAGCGGTGATCGGGGCGACGACGCCGGCCAGCCCGATGGAGAAGAGGACGATGGCGGCCGTTCCCCACGTCCACGCCTCCGCGCGCGAGGTCATGGGCAGGAAGAGCAGCATCGCGAACGCGATCGCGAGCGCGCCTGCGGCGATCGGCAGGCGCGGCCCGTGGCGGTCGGCGTAGCGGCCGGCGCGCGGCGCGAGCAGCACGAGCGCCACCGCCGGTGGCACGAACACGAGCCCCGACAGCGTCGGGCCGAGCCCGATGAACTGCAGGTACACGGGGACGAACAGCAGGTGGGCGCCGAGCGCCGCGTAGAGCACGAGCGTGACGAGGTTCGCAGCCGCGAGACCGGGCTCACGGAGGAGCGCCGGAGGTACCAGCGGATCCGCCGACCGCCGCGTCCAGACGACGAGCCCCGCGAGCGCGAGCAGGCCGACGACGAGCATCGGCAGGACGTGCGCGAGACCCTGGTCTCGCGTCTCGACGAGGGCGTAGCTGACGCCCGTGAGGCCGATCGCGACGAGCGAGGAGCCGACGAGATCGAGCGTCGAGCGTCCGCCCGTCCGCTCGTCCGCCCCGCGGCCCGCCAGCGCCAGGACGATCGTGACGACCGCGAGCGGCACGTTGATCAGGAAGACCCAGCGCCAGGAGACGGCCTGCACGATCACCCCGCCGAGCGGCGGCCCGACGATCGTGGCAACGCTCGTCAGCGACGTCCACAACCCGATCGCCCGCCCTGCCTCCCCGGCCCAGGTGACGCGGAGCAGCGCCAGGCTCGTCGTCGTGAGCACCGCGCCGCCGACCCCCTGCAGCGCCCGGCCCGCGACGAGCACGCTCTCGCCGGGCGCGAGCGCGGTCACGAGGGACGCGGCGGCGAACAGGACGACGCCGATGACGAACGTCCGGCGGAGGCCGACACGGTCGCCGATGGCGCCGCCCACGAGGTAGAACGCCGACAGGGAAAGGGCGTAGGCCAGGTACACCCACTGCTGGCCCGTCAGGCCCAGCCCCAGATCGTCCTCCATGCGCGGCAGCGCGACGACCACGACGGTCGTGTCGAGGAACGCGACCGCCGAGCCGAGCGACGTGGCAAGCAGCGTCAGGATCTGCACGCGTCGGCCGGCGTCCATCGGCTCACGCTACCCGCGCGCCGCTGCTCGCTCCGGGGCCGATCGCTTGCCTTCCTCGCTTCGGGCCCCATACTGGTGACGTCACCTGCCCACAGGAGGGTCACATGGCATTCGAGGAGCTCACCAGCCGCCACGCCGTGATGTGGGGCTCTGCCCCGTTCGAGAACATCGCGGACCTCATCAGCGACATGCACCTGGCACTCGTCGAGCGCCTCGCACCCGGGCACTCCGAGCACTGGCTCGACCTTGCGTGCGGTGCAGGCGACGTCGCATTTCACGCGGCACGCGCGGGTGCGATCGTGACCGGCTCGGACCTCTCACCGACGCTCGTCGAGACTGCACAGCGCCGGGCCACGGAGCACGGCCTCGATCTGACGCTCGAGGTGGCCGACTGCCAGAACCTCCACTATCCGGACGCTTCCTTCGATGTCGTGTCCTCCTCGGTGGGCGTCATCTTCGCACCCGACCACGAGCGCGTCGCGAGTGAGCTCGCCCGCGTGTGCCGGCCCGGCGGGCGGGTCGGGCTCACCGCCTGGCGGCGAGAGAGCGGCGTCGGGGCGATGTTCGCCGCGATGGCGCCGTTCATGCCTGCGCCGCCCCCGGGCGCCGGATCGCCGTTCCAGTGGGGCGACGAGGCGTACGTCGAGGCGATGCTCGGTGGTGCATTCGAGCTCTCGTTCGAGGAGCTCGACACCCGTCACGAAGGAGACCATGGTGGCGAGATGTGGGAGGTCTTCCGTGACAACTACGGGCCGTCCTTCACCCTCTGGACGACCCTCGACGAGGAGCGCCGAGCCGCCCTCGACGCGGCCATGGAGGCCTGTTTCGAGCAGTACCGCACCGACGACGGGATCAGCGTCGAGCGCCGGTACATCGTCGTCACGGGCGTGCGCCGCGGGGCTAGCCAGAGGAGCCGCTACTCGAGGAGGCGGTAGCCCTTCCCCCACACGTTGACGACGAAGCGGTCGGTGGGCGCGAGCTGCACCTTCCGGCGCAGGCGGCAGGCGTGCGAGTCGACGGTGCGCGTGACGAAGCGGCCGCGATAGCCCCACACGTCGCGCAAGAGCTCGTCCTTCGTGAAGACCCGCAGGGGATCGCTCGCGAGCTTCGCGGCCAGGTCGAACTCGCGCGCCGCGAGCGGCACGGGCGTGCCGCGCAGGCGCACCTGGCGGGCGCGATGGTCGACGAGGAGATCGCCGACCTCGAGCACGTCGGCCGGCCCCGCCGCCGCACGACGCAGAAGGGCCCGGATGCGCGCCACGAGCTCCGCGTACATGTCGCGCTCGACGACGTCGTCGGCGCCCCTCTCGAAGGCGCGGACGCGGTCGACGGGATCGGCGTCGGGCGCGGTCAGCACGATCACGGGCACGTTCCTGTCCCAGCTCCGCCCCGGTTCCCCTTCGCGCAGCCTCCGGCAGAGGTCGGTCTCGCCGGCGATCACGAGGTCGGGCCGGCTCCGCTCCGCGAGGTCGAGCGCCTGCGCGCTCCAGCCTGCCTCGATCACCGCGAACCCGTCGGTACGCAGGTGGCGCTCGAGATAGCTCCGCGTCTCGGGCTCGGGCTCTGCCAGAAGCACGGCTGTCTGCATGCATTCGAGGCTAGGGCGTCGGACGGTGCTGCGCCAGATGTCCATTGCGAACTCTCTGTGCCGATCGTTCCCCAACCGTCCGGGACGGCCTATCCTTCGGTCGTGCACGACGCCGCATCCGGCACCGCGTCACCGTGAGGATGCTCGCCCTGCTCGTCGCGGCCTGGGTGACCGGGACGCCGCTCTCCGAGCCGCGCACCGAGGTCGCAGCGGCCCCGCTCGGGAACGAGATCGTCGTCGTCGGCGGGTTCCTCGCCAACGGCGGCAACAGCCGCCGAGTCGACGCCTACGACACGCGGGGGGACACGTGGCGGCGGCTTCCCGACCTGCCGCTGTCCGTCGACCACGCCGCAGCCGCCTCCTGGAGGGGACGGGTCTACGTGGTCGGGGGCTACTCCTTCGACCGCCGGCCGTTGCGGGCGGCCTTCGTGCTCGACGGGGAGAGCTGGCACCGGCTCCCGCCGCCGCCCGAGGCACGGGCCGCAGCGGCGGCTGCGATCACGCGGGTCGGGTTGCTGCACGTGGTCGGCGGGCGCGACGCGGAGGGCCTGGCCGGGCGAATGCTGATCCTCGACCTGCGCACGCTGCGCTGGCGGAGCGCCCCCGGGCCGACACCGCGCGAGCATCTCGCGGCGACCGCGCTGGCAGGGGTCGTGTACGCCGTCGGCGGCCGCTCGGCCGGCTACGACACGAACACACGCCTCGTGGAGGCGTTCGCAGTCAGGGCGCTGGGGTCGGCTGCCGCGGCTTCCGTCGGCCAGAGGCGGCACGGGCGCCGCAGCCGTGCCCGGCCGCATCGTGTCCGTCGGAGGAGAGAAGCCGGGCGGCACGATCGGCACGGTCTTCGCCTACGAGCCCCGCACCCGGCGTTGGGTGCGCCTTCCCGACCTGCCGACGCCCCGTCACGGCCTCGGCGTCGTCGCGCTCGGCGGTCGCGTCTGGGCGGTAGCCGGCGGCCCGGAGCCCGGGTTGACCGTGTCGGGCGCAGTCGAGTCGCTCGAGCCCTGACCGTGCGACGGCAGGCCGTCGCTAGCCGTTCGCGGTCGCCCGGAGCACGGCGTCCGCCCAGACCTGCACCGTCTTCGCGCGGCGATGGAAGCGGTGCACTCCCCCTTCCAGCGCGAACCCGACGCCGCCGTGGACCTGGTGCACGTGCGCCGTCACCTCGCGGCAGGCGCATCCCGCCCACGCGAGCGGGTCGCGAGGGAAGCCGGCATCGGGCGAGGCGGCGCCCCAGGCGGAGAGAACGAGCCCGTCACGCGCGAGCGCAGCGTCGGCGAGTCGCGCCTGCACCGCCGGGAGGGCGGCGAGCGGCGCCCCGAACTGCTCCCTGCTCGCCGCATGCTCGACGCCCCTTGCCAGCGCCGCGTCGGCGATCCCGGCCATGTAGGCGAGCGTCACGACCCCCCATGCCCGGAGGCGGGCGGCATCGTCGGAAAGCGTCGGCTCGACGCCGCGCAGCGTCCCGGTTCCGTCGAGCGTCGGCTCCCGCACCCCTCCGTCGACACGCCCCGCCCCGTGCCGGACGCGGCCCTCGACCGCGAGCGGAGCCCCGAGCGTCGCCTCGTCGAGAAGGCAGAGCGGCGCCACCGCGCGACCGAGCTCCATCCCGCCGGCGACCGCCGGCCCGAGCAGCTCCGGTTCGCTCCCGAGCTCGCCCCAGCCCACCTCGCCGAGCCGCCGCGCGAGCGCGTCGTCCCGTTCGTCCCACCACGTCCCGAAGACGGGCTCGAGCGGCGCTTCCCAGCCGGCGAGGGCGCCGCGGATCGACTCGGCGAAGAGCTCGAGCTCCGGCTCGACCGTGAACCTCAAGCGCCGACCTCCCGCAGCACGGCCTCGGTGTCGGCGCCGAGCGTCGGTGCGGGCCGGGTCGCCTCGGGGTCGGCCCCATCGATCCGGAAGACGGCGCCGAGCATCGTGACCGGCCCGAGGCCGGGCTGGTCGACGTCCTGCACGAGCCGGTTTGCGCGCGCCTGCGCGTCCGCGTGCACCGTCTCGCGGGCGAGGACGGGCCCTGCGGGGACGCCCGCAGCCCCGAGCCGCGCCAGCCACGCCTCCACCGGCCCGGCGGCGATCGCCTCCTCGATCTCCGCCGTCACGCGCTGCTTCTCGCGCGACGACGGCCGGGTCTTCCGGCACGACGTCCGGCGCCTCGATCGTGGCGTCCTCGAGCCCGAACAACGCCAGGAACGCCTGCCGCTGCGCCAGGTTGAGGCACGCGAGCGCCAGGAAGCCGTCGTCCGCCTCGTAACAGCGGTAGTACGGGTTCATGGCGAGGCCGCCCGCGATCTCGTCCGCCCGTGCGGCGAGGTCTCCCCGCGTCGCCGCGGCCGCGGCCCCTTCCGCCTCGCCCGCCAGCCAGACGAGGTCCTGGATCTGCACGGCCAGCGCCGCGCCGAGCAGCGACACCTCGACCAGCTGCCCCTCCCCGGCTGTACGCGCACGAACGAGCGCCGCCAGCACCCCGGTCGCAAGCAGGTGGCCGGCGGTGAGGTCGGCCATCGGAATGCCTCCCGCACGCACCGGCACCCGGTCGCCGTGCGAGGCGTGCGAGGTGAGCAGGCCCGAGCGTCCCTGGGCGACGAGGTCGTACGCGGGGGCGCCCGCGAGCGGGCCGTGCGGCCCGAAAGAGGTGACGACGCCGACGACGAGCGCCGGGTAGGCGGCGTGCACCTCCTCCCAGCCGAGCCCGAACGCCTGCGCCCGCGGCGGCGGAGCGTTGTGCACGACGACGTCGGCCGACCCGACCAGCCGCGCGAGGCCGGCACGCCCGTCGTCGGACTTGAGGTCGAGCACGACCGACCGCTTGCCGCGGTTGAGCGGCACGAAGTAGCGTCCGATGCCGGGAGCGACCGGCATCACCTGCCGGTACGCGTCGCCGCCCGGCGGCTCCACCTTGATCACCTCCGCGCCCAACTCGGCCAACAGAGAGCCGGCGAGCGGGCCCGCCACGTACTGCGCGACCTCGACCACCCGCACTCCGTCGAGCGGCATGCTCACCGGAGCCCGAGCCCCCGCCGCGCGATCACGAGCTGCTGCACCTCGGCCGTGCCGCCCGCGATCGTGGAGCCGACCGACGCGCGGTAGAGCGCGGCGGCACGCCCCTGGATCACAGCGTCCGGGCTCGCGTCGCCGAGCCCCTCCAGGCCGAGAAGGTCGACGGCCGCATCGCCAACGCGTTGCACGAGCCGCGCGCCGGACAGCTTCGCCATGGCCGAGGTGGCACTGCCGGGCAGCCCGCGGTCGAGCACGTCGGCCGCGCGGAACGAGAGCAGGCGCGCCGCCCCGAGATCGCCGCGCAGGCGCGCCAGGCGCTCGCCCGCGGCACGGTCGAGCCCACCGATCTCTCGCAGCCGGCCCTCGACCGCGTCGAGCACCCAGGCGACGCCGCCGAGCTTCTCCGCCGTGATGCGCTCGAAGTCCAGCGTGACCATCAACACGCTCCAGCCGCCGTTGAGCTCGCCGACAAGGTTGTCCGCCGGGATCTCCACATCGTCGAGGAACGTCTCGCAGAGATGCCCCCCGCCGAGCGTCGGGAACGTGCGCACCTCGATCCCGGGCGTCTCGATGGGCGCCACAAGCAGAGAGATGCCGCGGTGTTTCGACGCCTCCGAGTCGGTGCGCACGGCGAGGTAGATCCAGTCCGCGAGATGGGCGCTCGACGTCCAGATCTTGTGGCCGTTCACCACGTAGACGTCCCCGCGGCGCTCGGCCCGGGTCGTCAAGGCGCCCAGGTCGCTGCCGGCCCCCGGCTCAGAGAAGCCCTGGCAGAACACGAGCTCGCCGCGCGCGATCGGCGGCAGCAGCTGCTCGACGAGCTCCGGCGAGCCGAACCGCTCGATCGCGGCACCGATCGTCTTGTACGAGAGCAGGTACGACGAGAGCGGCAGCCAGTGATAGCCGAAGACCTCTTCCACGAGCGTCGCGGTGAGGCGCGAGAGGCCGCGGCCGCCGAGCCCGGCGGGCCAGGACATCCCGATCCAGCCCGCCTCGCCGAGGGCCCGGTTGACGACGAGCGAATCGCCGTCCGAGAGCATGCCCTGGCGCCACCACTCCGGGTCGGCCTCGAGCACGGGTCGCAGGCCGGCGCAGAACGAGGCCGCCTCGGCGCACAGCGCGCTCTGGTCGTCGGTCGGTCGCAGGTCCACCCTGCGGCGACCCTACCTGCGAGGATTGCGCCGTGGAGCAGCGTCGCGCCTTCGTCACCGTCGCCGACGGCACCCGGCTCGCGGCACGGCTCTGGCTTCCCGATGAGCTGCCCGCGCCTGTCGTGCTGGAGGCGCTCCCGTACCGCATGGACGACCTCACCGCCACGTACGCGTCGGAATACGAGCGGCTGTGCGAGGAGGGCGGCCTTGCCGTGTGCCGCCTCGACATCCGCGGCACCGGATCCTCCTCGGGGATCGCGACGGACGAGTACACGGCGCAGGAGCACTCCGACATCTGCGAGGTGATCGCGTGGCTCGCGGAGCAGGAATGGTCGACGGGCCGGGTGGGCATGTACGGCACCTCCTGGTCGGGCTTCAACAGCCTCCAGGTCGCGTGCGAGCGGCCGCCCGCGCTCGGTGCCATCGTGCCCATCTACGCGTCGGACGACCGCTACACGGACGACGTGCACTACATGGGCGGGGTGCTGAAGGCCGTCGACCTCGTCGACTGGGTGCTCTACATGGTCGCCTGCAACGCCCTTCCCCCCGTGCCGGCCGTGTTCGGCGACGGCTGGCGCGAGGAGTGGGAGCGCCGTGTCGACGGCACGGAGCCGTGGCTCCTGCGCTGGCTGGAGGAGCAGGCCGACGGGCCCTACTGGCGGCACGGCTCGGTGCGCCCCGGCTACGAGCGCATCGCCTGCCCGACCATGCTCGTGGCGGGCTGGGCGGACGGATACACGAACATCGCCTTCCGCGGCTTCGAGGCGCTCGCCTGCCCGAAGCGCCTGCTGCTCGGGCCGTGGAGCCACTCGTCCACGGCCACGTCGCTGCCGGGACCGCACATCGACCTCGTGCCGGAGCTGATCCGCTGGTTCCGGCGCTGGCTCGCCGACGAGCCGAACGGGATCGACGAGGAGCCGCCGATCGCGGTGTTCGCCCGTCACTCGACCCGCCCGGCACCCGACCTCGCGGAGGTGCGCGGCGAGTGGCGCAGCGAGGCGGCCTGGCCGCCGGAGCGGCTCACCTCGCTCACGCTCTCGCCGGCGGGGGCGGGCGACGACGAGATCCACGTGCGCGGCGACGTCGGCCGTGCGGCGTGGATCTCGTGTGCCGGGCGCCTGCCGTGGGGCCAGCCCGACGACCAGCGCGTCGACGATGCGTTCTCGCTCACCTACGACTGGGAGCCGCTCGGGCGGCCGCTCGACGTGATGGGCCACCCGCGCCTGAGGCTCACCGTCACCTCACCCGTGCCCGTCGCCTACCTGTCCGCGCGGGTCTGCGACGTGTTCCCGGACGGCACCTCGGCGCTGGCGGCGCGCGGCGTGCTCAACCTCACCCACCGCTTCGGTCACGCCGACCCAGTGCCGCTCGAGCCGGGTGTCCCGACGGAGACCGAGCTCGAGCTGGAGGCGACCTCGTGGGTGTTCGAGACCGGCCACCGCGTTCGCCTGGCCCTCTCCGGCGCGGACTGGCCGAACACCTGGCCGCCACCGGAAGCGGCAACGCTCGTCGTCGAACGGCAAAGCGTCGCGCTCGAGCTGCCCGTGCTGGAGGGGCCTTCCGGGCTGCCGGCGCCCGAGCTGCCGCCCACGACGGGCGAGGACGCGCACGCTCCCGACACCGGATGGGCGTTTCCAGCCGCCCGTCGTGTGGCGCTTCGAAGACGACGTCATCGGCGGCGAGACCCGCGCGGTGACCGGTTCCGGCTCCGACTACGACGGCCCCTTCGACGCACGCATCGAGGAGCGCTACGAGGGCACGGTGGGCGTGTCACGCGACGATCCGGGCAACGCGTTCGCGCGCGGCCGTGCCGTGTACCGGCTCGCCTGGCCGGAGGCCGACGTGCGCACGGACGCGCACCTCGAGCTGCGCTCCGACCGGGACGCGTACCACGTCGTCGTCGAGCTCGAGGTCGAAGAGCTCGGCGCGGACGCCGATGCCGCCGCGTTCGGCTGCAGGCGTCGCTTCGAGCGCACGATCCCGCGCCGGCTCGCCTGACGCCCACCGCCGACTCCTCCATCTGCGCGTGCCCTACACGAGGATGCACGCCGCCCGGTGGCCCGGCCCGGCGCCGGGCACGCCGTGCAACTCGGGATCGACATCGCTACAGCGCTCCTGAGCCAGCGGGCAGCGGGGGTGGAAGCGGCAGCCGGGAGGCACCCTCACAGGGTTGGGTGCCTCTCCGGCCAGAATCTGAGGCAGCGTCTGCTCGTCCGGGTCGCGCTTGGGCACGACCGAGATCAGGGCCTTCGTGTACGGGTGCTGGGGGTTGCGCACCACCGACTTGGCCGGTCCTTCCTCCACGATGCGCCCCAGGTACATGACGGCGATCCGGTCGGCGAAATGCGCGGCCGTCGAGAGGTCGTGGGTGATCATGAGGACGCCCATCCCGTCGCGTCGCAGGCCGTCGAGGAGCGCGAGGATCCCGGCCCGCACGGAGACGTCGAGCATCGAAACGGGCTCGTCGGCGATCAGCAGCTTCGGCGAGAGCACGAGGGCGGCCGCGATCGCGACCCGCTGGCGCTGGCCGCCGGACAGCTCGTGGGGGTAGCGATCGACGAAGAGGCCAGGCGGCGTGAGGCCCGCCCGCTCCATCGCCTCGCGCACCCTCGTGTCACGATCCTCCTTCGTCGGGGCGATTCCGTGCACCCGAATCGGCTCCTCGATCGTGTCGCGCACCGTGAAGCGCGGGTCGAGCGACTCGTACGGATCCTGGTAGATGATCTGGATCTCCCGCCGGAAGGGGCGTAGCTCGCGAGCGCCGAGGCCGCCGATCTCGGTACCGCGGAATCTGATCGAGCCCGCCTCGTTCTCGACCATGCGGATCACGGTCTGCGCCGTACTCGTCTTGCCGCAGCCCGACTCGCCCACGAGCGCGACCATCTCGCCGGCACGGACGCAGAACGAGACGCCGTCGACCGCGCGGACGTCGAGCTTCGGGCGCCGGGCGATCGTGCCGAGCACGCCTCTCGGGATCGCGTAGCGCGTGACGATGCCCTCGACCTCGAGCAGCGGCTGGCCGACGTCAGACGCAACGCTCATACGGCGGCCTTCGCGACCGTGGCGTCGTTCAGGTGGCACCGGGCTTCGTGCCCGGGCGCGGTCTCGATACGGCGGGGATGCGTCGTCGCACAGGCCGCGAACGCCACATCGCAGCGGGGACGGAACGGGCAGCCGACGAGGTCGCGGTCGAGTCGCGGCGGCGCACCCGGGATCGAGATCACCTCGTCGTCACCGAGCAGGTCGGGCGTCGCCGCGAACAGCATTCGCGTGTAGGGATGCCTGGGATCGTGGTAGATCGTCGACATCGCGCCCATTTCCACGATCTCGCCCGCGTACATGACAGCCGCCTGGTCGCAGACCTGCGCGACGACCGGCAGGTCGTGCGTGACGAGGATCATCGTCAGGCCGAGCTCCCGTCCGAGCGTCTGGCTGAGGCCGACGAGCAGCTCGAGGATCTGGGCCTGCACCATCACGTCGAGCGCCGTCGTCGGCTCGTCGGCGAGCAGCACCTGCGGCGAGCAGGCGAGCGCCATCGCGATTGCTGCCCGCTGGCGCATGCCGCCGGAGAACTCGTGTGGGTAGCGGTCGGCGCGGTCGCCGGAGATGCCGACGAGCTCGAGCAGCTCGCGCACGCGGGCCCGCGACGCCTTGCCCGTCAGCCGACCCGTGCAGCTCCATCGGCTCCGCGATCTGCGCACCGACCGTCTTCACCGGGTTGAACGCGTTCATGGCGCCCTGGAAGACCATCGCGATGTCCTTCCAGCGGTGCGGGCTGATCGACTCCTCGCCGCGGGCGAGGATGTCCTCGCCGTCGAGCAGCACCGTGCCGGATACGGACGCGGTCGGAGGGCAGCAGGCCCATCATCGCGAGGATCGTCGTCGTCTTGCCGCAGCCGGACTCGCCCACGAGGCCGAGCCGCGCGCCCTCGTGCAGCTCGAAGCTGACGCCCTGCACCGCGTGGAGCTCCCGGCCGCCGGGCAGGTCGAACCAGACGTGGAGGTCCTCGACGCTGACGACGGGCTGACGGGCGCTCATTCGGCGTCCAGCCTGCCGCCGAGCGGACGGAGGCGGAACCGCTGCACCGAGAGGTGCCCGACGCGCAGGCGCGGATTGAGGGAGTCCTCGACCGACTGGCCCACCATCGTGCAGGCCAGGATCACGACGTGACGCACGAGCCCGGGGGCACGATCGCCCACCAGGCGTCGTTGATCGTCGCCTCGCCGGTGAAGGCGTTCTCGATCAGCCTGCCCCAGGAGATCGTGCTCGGGTCGCCGAGGCCGAGGAACGTGATGTACGTCTCCGCGAAGATGGCGAGGGCGATCATCAGCACCGTGTTGGCGATCAAGAGCGGCGCCACCTGGGGCAGCACGTGCCTGAAGACCAGTCGGCTGTTGCCGGCCCCGAGCGCCTGCGCGCGCTTCACGTACACACGCTCGCGCACGCTCTTCACCTGGGCGCGGATGAGCCGCGCCGTGCTCGTCCAGTAGATGATGCCGATGATCACGATGATGTTGGTCAGGTTCCGGCCGAACAGCGCGGCGAGCGATGATCATCAGCGGGATGTCGGGGATCACGAGCACGTAGTCGGTGAAGCGCATCAGCACCGTGTCGGTCGCCCCGCCGAAGAAGCCGGAGACGACACCGACGGTGCCCCCGATCACGATCGCGACGAGCGCGGCGAAGAAACCGACGCCGAGCGAGACGCGCGTGCCGGCGATCACGAGCGAGAGCATGTCCGCGCCGCCGTCGTCGGTGCCGAGCCAGTGCGTCGCTGCTCGGCGGCGCGTACACTGGCCCCGTCTTCGCGGTGGGGTCGTACGGCTCGAGGAAGGAGCCGAACAGCGCAACGAAGACGAAGACGGCGATGATGGCGAGCCCGAGCACCGCCTGCCTGTTGCCGAGGATGGCGCTGCGCACGAACCCGGGCCGGCTGCTCTGCGCGATGCCCTCGGCGAGCGCCTCCTCGTCGGCGCTCTGCAGCGGCTCGATCAGGCTCATGCCGTCACCCGCGGGTCGAACTTGAAGTAGAGGAGGTCGGCCAGGAGGTTGAAGAAGATCACCGACAGGGTCAGCAGCAGGAAGATCGCCTGCAGCAGCGCGAAGTCGCGCTTGTCGATCGCCTCTACGGTCAGCAGGCCGAGCCCCGGATACGAGAAGACGTACTCGACGGTGATCGAGCCGCCGATGATGAAGCCCAGGGAGAGCGCGACCAGGGTGATGATCGGCAGCATCGCGTTCCGCAGCCCGTGCTTCCACACGATCGGCCCAGTTCTTGAGCCCCTTCGCGCGCGCCGTGAGCACGTAGTCCTCGCCGAGCGTCTCCAGCATCGCCGAGCGCACGATCAGCGCGTAGTCCCCGTAGAGAACGAGGCCCGAGCGTCAGCGCCGGTAGGATCATGTGGCGCAGCCGGTCGACGAAGATGTCCCAGGTGGACGCGTCCGTGAAGAGGCCCAGCGTCGCGGTCTTGATCCCGGACGTCGGTAAGCCGACGGCGCTCGCGACGAAGAAGATCAGCATCAGCCCGAGCCACTGCGTCGGCATCGAGTAGAACCCGAGTGCGGTGTAGAGCCCTCCCTTGTCGACGAGCGTGCCGCGCCGCCAGGCGGCCACCACCCCGACCGTGATCCCGACCACGATCGCGAACAGGGTGCCGAGCGCGATCATCGGCAGCGAGTTCTTGATCGGCTCGGCGAGCTCTTCGCTCACCGGCTTCTCGGAGGGCACGGAGTGCCCGAGATCGCCGTGGGCGAGGCTCGTCAGGTAGAGCCGGTACTGCACCCAGAGAGACTGGTCGAGGCCCAGGTCACGGCGCTGCGCCGCCTTGAACTCCTTGCTGCACTGCTTGCAGCGCAGCGCCGAGACCGAGTCGCCCGAGAGGGCGCGGAAGAGCACGAAGTTGAGGGTGATGGCGACGAACACGGTGACGATCGCGTACCCGACGCGCTCGTACCACGTAGTCGAACCCTCTCACCTCAGCGCTCTCCCGCTCCTCTCGGCTCGATCATCGGCTCAGCTGCGCCGTGGCGATGTGTAGTACAGCTTCGAGTACGCGCTCAGCTCGGGATAGAAGCCCGTCCACGTCTTCGCGTGAGCGTCGATCGCTTCCTCGTTCACGAGCTGCGTGTAGATGAAGTTGTCGTAGACGATCTTCTGCATCCGGTAGACGATCTGCTTGCGCTTGGCCGGGTCGACCGTCTTTCCCTGCAGCTGGTAGAGCTTGTCGTAGGCGGGGTCGTTCATGCCGGTGTCGCTCCACGAGCACCACTGCGGGCGTGTGACGATCGAGAGCATGAAGTCCGGATCGACGTACCCGATCCAGTCCCACATCGCGATGTCGAAGCCGGTGTACTGCTTGCTCGCCGGCCCGGAGCAGTCGCCGGTCTCGATCGCGTACGTCGCGGTCGTGTCGCCGCCCACCTTCTGCGTCACCGTCACGCCGAGCTTCGCGAAGCCGGCCTTGACGATGCCGAACTCGCGGTCGATGTTGAAGTCGGTCGACGTCGGCGTGACGATCTCGTACTGCATCTTGTGCGCCGGCTGGGCGTACTTACCGGTCGTCGCCGGGACGACGCGGATGCCGTCGGAGCCGCGCTTGCAGACCGAGCCTGTCGAGCGCCTTGTTCGCCGCTGCGCAGTCGTACCGCAGCGGGCCCAGGTTCGGGTTCTCGAGCTCACCGGAGATGTGGCCGACGATGCTCTCGACCTTGCTGGCGTAGCCGGCGAAGACGACGTCGATGATCTGGTCGCGGTCGACGCACATCGACAGCGCCTTCTTCACGGCCGGGTTCAGCAGCTCGCGGTTCTTCGGCTTGACCGGGTTCGAGTTCCAGGTGATGTTCGTGGTCTCGGCGCCCGGAATCGTCGTGACCACGAGGCTCTTGTCCTTCTTCACCGCGTTGACGGCCTTGAACGGGACCTGATCGGCCCAGTCGAGGTTCCCCGCCTTCAGGTCGGCGATCACCGCGTCGGCGTTCGTGTAGTACGTCAGCGCGACGCCGGCCGAGTTCGACTTCGGCCCGTAGAAGTTCGGGTCGGGCTTGAAGGCGGTCGTGCCCTTCTTCTCGTACTGCGTGATCGTGTAGGCACCGCCGCGTGACGATCGGCAGGTGAAGCTCCGGGTGGTACGTCTTCAGCCCCTTGCCGTTCGCGCCGGCGAGCTTCTGCCACACGTGCTGCGGCAGGATGAACAGCTGCTCGAGCTGGGCCAGCACGTTGCCGACGGGCGCCTCGTAGTGGATCACGAGCGTCGTCGGGTTGACGGCGGTGGCCTTCGTGACGTGGGACGAGCGCCGGCGCGCCGAGCGCCGTCGGCGCCGTTCGCGTACTTGAGCGTCGTGTTGATCGTCCAGGCCGCGTCCGCGGCGGTCATCGGCTGGCCGTCCGACCACTTCGTGTTCGGATGCAGCTTGAACGTCCAGTCCTTGCCGTCCGCGGACGTCTTCCACGACGTCGCCCAGTCGCCCTGGATCTTCAGCCCCGGGCCGTACTGGACGAGCTGCGGGTAGATCATGATCATCGCGTTGTCCGACTGGGCCTCGATCCAGTTGAACGGGTTCAGCGAGTCGATGTAGTTCACCGTGCCGATGCGCAGCACGCTCGCTCGCACCCCGCCCGCGCCGCTGCTCGACGCGGCCCCGGACGTACGGGCGGCCGACCCACCGGCCAGCGCCACGCCGCCCCAGATCGCCGCCGCGAGCACGACGAGAGCCAGGGCGGTCCCTGTCAGCCTGCGTGCCCTCATGCCTGTTCCTCCTTCGTCCCATCGTGCGTTCAATTCGATTTCCTCGTAGTGAAGACGAGATCCTCGTCGTCGTTGTTGGTCAGACGAGCCGGTCGTGCGCACTATCTCGCACGCGGCGGCTACATCAGATACCAGTCGAGGAACCGCTCGAGCCGCCGGTAGAAGTGCAGCTGCGGCCCCGTGCGCAGGAACCCGTGCGCCTCGGTCGGGTAGGTGACGTACTCGAAGGTCTTGCCGCCGATCCGGCGGAGCTCCCGCACGAGCTGCTCGGACTGCTTCGGGTTGACGCGCAGGTCGAGCTCTCCGTGCGCGATGAGGAGCGGCGCGTGCACGTTCTCGAGGCGGTGAACCGGCGATCCGGCGCGGTAGGCATCCGGGTCGAGTGACGGGTGGGCCATCATCCGCCCCATGTCCTGGACGCCTTCGCGGTCGCCCTGCGCCCAGGAGGTGAGGATGTCGCAGTCGCCGTACTTGGCGACGGCGCAGCGGAAGCGCCGCTCCGGGTCGTCGGTGACGGAGAGCAGCGCCATGTAGGAGCCGTAGCTCGCGCCGAAGATGCCGAGGCGGTCCCCGTCGACCCAGTCGAGCGTGCGGAGGAAGTCGGCGGCGGCGAGGCAGTCCTTCGTGTCCCCCACGCCCCAGTCGCCGTGGTTCCGGCGCTCGAACTCCCGCCCGTAGCCGGTTGAGCCGCGGAAGTTGACCGCGAGCCAGGCGTAGCCCTTGTCGAGGAAGTACTGGGCGTGCCCGTCCCACTCGTCGCCGTAGTAGCTCGTGGGGCCGCCGTGCGGATAGACGACGGCGGGCACCTTGTGGTCGGCCGACGCGCCTGCCGGGCGGAACAGGAAGCCGGGGATCTCGAGCCCGTCGAACGACGTGTACGCGACGTCCTGCGGGCGGACGTGCGGCGCCGATCGTACGGCCACGGGCGTCGGCGCGTGCAGCGTCTCGGCGGCGCCTCCTTCGCGCACGAGCCGCAGCTGCGGCGCCGTGCCGGCGTCCTCGTAGGTGGCGACGATGGCGCCGTCGGCCGTCCAGTGGGGATTGCCCCACGAGCCGCCCTCGGCCACGACCGCCAGCTCTCCGCTCGCCGCGTCGACGGTGACGAGGTCGAACCGGTTGCGCCGGCAGCGGATCGCCACGAGGCGGCTGCCGTCCGGGTGCCACGAGTGCTCGCCGAGGTCGGCCTCCGCACGGGTGAGCTGACGCTCGCCGCTGCCGTCGGCGCCGACGAGGTGCAGCTCGTACCAGCCGGAGCGCTCCGAGGAAAAGGCGATCGTGGCGCCGTCGGGCGACCAGGCGGGCGAGCGGTCGGCGATCCGCGCCGTGCCCGTGAGAGCGCGCACGGCCCCCGTCGCCACGTCGGCGACGCGGATCTCGGTGCGCAGCAGGTCGTCCCGGGGCGTGAAGGCGAATGCGACCGCGGTGCCGTCGGGAGAGACGGCCGCACCCCACTCGTCCCCGTACCGCTCCAGCGCCGCGCCCGCCGCCGCTCCTCGTGACACTGTGTCACAAAGAGCCGCCGGCCACGGGTCCGCGACCTCCAGCACGGCGAGGCGCGTGGTGTCGTCCCGCTCGGCGGCGACGACGAGCCGGTCGTCGTCGAGCCACACCGGGCTGCCCGCCTCGACGAGCTTGCGCGGCGGGCCGCCGCCGGCGGCGACGACCCACACGGCGCCCTGGTCGGCATACGCCACCTGCGTTCCGTCGGGCGAGATCCGCGGCTCCGTGTCCTCCCAGAACGGCATCGGGTCGCGGCCGGTCGTGAGCCGTTGCGGCACCCCACCCGCGAGGTCGAGCAGCCACACGTCGGAGGTGTCGCGGTCCTGGATGAACGCAAGCGTGCGTCCGTCGGCGCCGATCGTGAGCGAGCGCGGCCGCTCGGTCGCCGCGATCGCCTCGAGCCGCCAGTGCGGCGGCGGCTTCACGTCCTTGCGCGGCTGCGACGGCGTTCCCTCGACCTCGTCCTTACCGACCCACACCGACAACGGCTCAGGGCTCATGCAGACCCTCCTCCAGGCCCTCCAGGGCGGCGAGCACGAGCCCACCGATCGAGGCGAGATCGTACCCGCCCTCCTGCACGACGACGGTCGGCAACCCGTGCGCTCCCACGATCCGGCCGGCCTCGCGGTACCCGGCGTGGGTCACGTCGAGGGGGCTCTCGGGGTCTCCTGCCGCTGCGTCCACCCCCAGCGCCAGCACGATCGCCTCGGCGCCGTTGAGCTGCGCCGCCCGGGTGACCGTGGCGACGGCGCGCAGCCAGTCCCGGTCGCCTGCGCCCGGCGGCAGCGGCACGTTGAGGTTGGCGCCCCGCCCCTCGCCCTCCCCGACCTCGCCGGCGGTGCCCAGGAAGTGCGGGAACCAGCCGGTGGCAGGGTCGACGTGCACGGAGCCCGTGAACACGTCGGCGCGGCTCCAGAAGATCTCCTGCGCGCCGTTGCCGTGGTGCGCGTCGACGTCCACGATCGCCACCCGGTCGGCACCATGCTCCCGAAGCCGCTGCGCCGCCGCTGCTGCGTTGTTCAGGTAGCAGGAGCCCCCGTACACGGTCCGCGTGACGTGGTGGCCCGGCGGGCGGCAGCACGCGTAGGCGGCCCTGGTGCCGCCGGCGACGAGGTCGGCCGCTGTGAGCGCGGCGTCGGCCGCCGCGCGTGCAGCCTCCCAGGTGCCCGGACCGATCAGCGTCATCGTGTCGAAGCAGTACGCACCCGTCCGCGCCCACGTCGCGGCGGGCTCGAGCGGCTCGCGTCCGCTCATGAGGCCGGGGAGCGGGAAGATGTAGGGGACGACGCGATCCTGGCCCGGATCGTGCGGCAGTGCTGCGGCCTCCCAGGCATCCCACGCCCCCGCGAGAAAGCGGAGGAGCGCACCGTCGTGCACGGCCGCGAGGCACGCATCGTCGTGGGGCTCGGCCGCGACGACGGGCGCCCCCGCGGCGACGAGCGCCTCCCGGATCGCCTCCGCCCGCGCGGGCAGCTCCGTGCCGGGAGTACGGACGCCGACCCAGATCTCGCCCCCCGGCTCGTGCAACCGGTGCGCGTCGCTCCACACGAGCGGGACGGAGAGGCTCATCGCGCGAGCCTATCTCGATAGGGTGCGGCCCCATGAGCGGCGACCGTCTTCGCGACCACGGGCTGCGCATCGGCACCCTCGAGGCAGGCCCCGCCGGCGCGATCACCGACGTGCCCGGCGTCACGGTGGGGCACGTGACCGTCTGGCGCGACGAGCCGGAAGGCCGCGGGATCGCGCGCACCGGCGTGACGGCGGTACTGCCCGGCTCCGCCGACACGCTCTTCGACCGGCCGGCGCCCGCCGGCGCCGCGGTTCTCAACGGAGCGGGCGAGCTGACGGGCTTCCTGCAGGTCTCCGAGTGGGGCCTGATCGAGACGCCCGTGTTCCTCACCTCCACGATGGCCGTGGGGCGCGTCTTCGACGGCGCCGTGGCTGCCGCGTGCGCGGCCGACGTGCGCGTCGGCGTCGAGGACGTCGTGATCCCGGTCGTGGGCGAATGCGACGACAGCTGGCTCAACGACGCCCGGGTCGTACAGGTCGAGGCGGAGGACGCGGCGCGCGCCGTCTCGGCAGCGGCAGCAGGACCCGCGGCCGAGGGCTGCGTCGGTGCGGGCACCGGCATGATCTGCCTCGGCTGGAAGGGGGGCATCGGGACGGCGAGCCGTGTCGTGCCCGAGGCGGAGGCGACGGTCGGCGTGCTCGTGCTCGCCAACTTCGGCGCCCAGCGCGACCTGCGCATCGACGGCGTCCCCGCGTTCCCGGCGCTCGGCGACGGCCGCGATCCCCGTCCGCCCGCCGGTAGCTGCATCGCGGTCGTCGCCACCGATGCCCCGCTGGGCGCGGCTCAGCTCTCGCGCCTCGCGCGCCGCTGCGGGCTGGGCCTCGCCCGCACGGGCTCGGTCGCCCATCACGGCAGCGGCGAGATCTTCCTCGCCTTCTCGACCGACCGGGCGCCCCGCGGCGGCTCGGAGACGCGTACCGACCGCCGGCTCGTGCCGGACGGGTTGCTCGACGGGCTCTTCGCCGCCACGGTCGAGGCGACGGAGGAGGCGGTACTGAACGCCCTCTGGGCAGCGGTCGACACGGAGGGAAGAGACGGCCGGCTCGTGCGGGCGCTGCCGCACGAGCCCGTGCTCGACCTGCTGACCAGGTACGGGCGCCTGGTGTAGACGAGGGCGAGGCATGGCCTCGCTCCTACGAGCGCGCCACTCCCATCGTGATCGTGCCCGTATAGGCGCCGCTCGCCTGGCGGCTCATTCGCACCACGGACTTGCTGCCGCCGTTCCGGTAGATCGAGTCGTTCGCGTTCGTCGTGTCCCGTGCGGAGGCGTGGCTGCGGTAGGGCGCCTTCGCGTAGATCGCCCGGGTCACCTTCTCCGTGAAGTAGAGCTGCCCGGTGTGGACGACGTTGCCGCCGAGGTGCACCATCGTGTGGATGTGGACGGTGCGGCCCTGGTACCAACCGGGGAAGATCGTCACGAAGGTGGCGACGCCCTTCGCGTCGGTCCTCTGGACGCCGCGCAGGAACATCTCACCGACGGACTGCTGCTGGTCGACGCCGGAGTAGACGCCCGCCGCGTCGCAGTGCCAGATCTCGACGGACGCCCCCTTGACCGGCTTGCAGGTGGACACGTCGACCACGGTCGCCCTCAGGGTGACGGGCGTCCCCGGCCTGCCTTCGCGAACGTCCGCCCGCAGCTTCGCGCCGTCGATGTAGTACGGGCCTTCGGTCTGCTCCGGGGTGAGGACGCAGGTGACGAGCCCTGCGGCGACGGCGGCAGGGCCGTTGCCGGCGGCGTCGGCGTCGGTCGACGCCTCCCATGCGCCTGCCCCCAGGGCGGCGGCGACGGCGCCGCCGAGCTTGACGAGCGAGCGGCGCCGGGTCGTGCGCTCCGGCGGAGGCTCGGGTTGTGTCGTTTCGGGATGGTTTGTCATGGGCAAGAGGATGCCGCACCAACCCAAGAGGCACCTAAGAGTGGGCGAAGAGGTGCGTGAAGAGGCCCTCAGAGTCGCCCGGAGCGGGCGATGCCCCACACGAGCCAGACGCCGAACACGCCGGACAGCACGAACCCGATGAACGAGAGAAGGTGCAGGCCCGCCACGTGCGGTCCCTCCTTCGCCAGCACGCCGACGATGGACGAGCCGACGAGCCCGCCCAGCGACGATCAGGGCCACCGCCAGGCGGTTGACGGCATGGTCGATGTGGTAGGTGAGGTCGTCGAAGCCCGGGTTGCGCATCTGCACCTCGAGCCGGCCCTTGCGCGTCTCCTCGAGCACGTCGTGCACCTGGTAGGGCAGCTCGCGCGCGATGCCCGCGAGCTCGCGCGCCTCGTGCTGGACGCGCATCGACATCCGGCGCGGCGAGAAGCGCTCGGCCATGAGCGCCCGGGCGTACGGCTTCGCGACCTCGAACACGTTGAACTCCGGGTACAGCTCGATCCCGACCGCGCCGAGCGTGGCGATCGCCTTGTCGAGCGTGACGAAGCGGGACGGCAGCCGCAGGTTGAGCGAGTAGATCAGGTCGAACGCCTCCCGCATCACCTCGATCGGGTCGATGTCGGAGAGACGTGAGCCGTAGTAGCGGTAGTAGAGCTCCTCGATCGCCTCGCGGAGCTCCTCCTCCCGCTCCTTCGGGTAGCGCAGCCCGAGCTCCGCCAGGCGGCGCGGGAGCGCGTCGACGTTCTCGGTGGCGGCGTCGATGAACAGGCGCGTCAGCCGCGTCATGTCCTCGTCGGTGAGCCGGCCGGCGAGGCCGAAGTCGACGAGCCCGATGCGGCCGTCGTCGAGCAGGAGGATGTTCGCCGGGTGCGGGTCGCCGTGGAAGAAGCCGTGGCGGAAGATCATCGTCATCCACGCGTCGGTCATCCGGTAGGCGAGCTCGCGGCGCTCCTCGGGCGAGCGGCTCGCGACGTCGATGTCCCGGATCTGGGTTCCGTGCAGGTACTCGAGCGTGAGCACGCGCGACGAGGAGTACCGCCAGATCACCCTCGGCACGGCGACCTGGTCGGAGTCCGCCGAAGTTGCGCCGGAACGTCTCGGCGTTGCGGGCCTCGCTGCCGTAGTCGAGCTCCTGCCGGATCGAGCGGCCGAACTCGTCGACGAGCTCGTCTGCGTCGATGAAGTCGAGCGCGCGCACGCGTTCGCGGACGACGCGTGCCGCGGAACGCAGCAGCTGCAGGTCGGACTCGATCTGACGCGGGGCCTCCGGCCGCTGCACCTTGACGACGACCTCCTCGCCGTTCGGAAGGACGGCGCGGTGCACCTGACCGATCGAGGCGGCGGCGATCGGCTTCTCGTCGAACTCGAGGAACGCCTGCTCGACGGTGAGGCCGAGCTCGGCCTCGACCACGCGGCGTACGTCGTCGAACGCCGATCGGGCTGACGTCGTCCTGCAGCCGCTGCAGCTCCTCGACGATGTCGGCCGGGATGACGTCGGGGCGGGTCGAGAGCAGCTGCCCGAACTTGACGAAAGTGGGCCCGAGCTCGTCCAGCATCTCGCGCAGCCGGCGGCCGCGGTCGGCGAGCTGGGTGTTGTCGTTGCTGCGCCTCCGGTCGATCAGGTAGCCGAAGCCGTGGCGGGTGGCGACCCGCCCGATCTCGGACAGCCGGCCGATCCTGCGTTGCGGGCGCGCGGTCTTCATCAGCCCATTGTCGTGGCTCGCAGCCGGCGCGGGAAGGGCGCCGCCCGGCGCGCCCTCACGCGCCGCCGGGGGGCCGCTCGAGCAGCCGCAGGCGATGCTCGAGCTGGGCGAGCCGCAGCGAGAGGTCGTCCATCTCCTCGCGCCGGACGAGCCCGAGCCGTGCGATCAGCCGGTCGCCCGTCTCCTCCCGCTTCAGCCCGATCCGGTCGGCCTCGGCCTTCCAGCTCGCGATCGTGTCGCGAACGGCGCTGCGCATCTCGTCCCGTTCGACGCCGACCTTGCGGGAGAGCTCGTCGGCGAGCTCCTCCACCGCCTCCGCGCCGAGCGAGAGCCAGCCGAGGCCGGCGAGCAGGAGCTGCTCCAGCGACCGCGGGGGCGCGCCGTTACCGCGCTCGTCGTCCGTCTGCATCCCCTAACGAGTAGCAGACCGGGCGTCCTCCGTGGGCCTGCCTCACCCGAGAGGAGGCACGGCCTCTCCCCTACCGTGCCCGGCCGTGCGGCCGCGAGGAGCGGCGGGCACGCCGGCGCTCGCGCTTCGCGGAGGAAGCGGACGGCGCGGGCGGGCCGACGGGGACGGCGGGTGACGGGGCGCTGGTCGCCGGGGGTGGGTCTGCCGCGGGAACGGGCGCGTCCGCGAGCAGCACACCGCCGACGGTCTGCACGCCGGCGAGGTTCTCGTCCTTGCGGCGCGCGTACTCGGGCTCCCGCTCCTTGAACCAGGCGAGCAGCGGCGCGGCGATGAAGATCGAGGAGTAGGCGCCGGACGCGATGCCGACGAGGAGCGCGAACGCGAAGTCCTTGAGCGTGTCGCCGCCGAAGACGAGCAGCGACACGATCGGCAGCAGCGTGATGAACGTGGTGGCCAGCGACCGCGGGATCGTCTCCCACAGCGACACGTTCGCGATCGAGCGGAACGAGCCCCGCTTCATCAGCGGGATGTTCTCGCGTATGCGGTCGAAGATGATGATCGTGTCGTAGATCGAGTAGCCGAGCACCGTGAGCACCGCTGCAACGGTGGAGATCGTCACCTCCCGCCCGACGAGGGCGTAGACGCCGACCGTGAGGATGATGTCGTGCGCGAGCGCGATCGATCACGGGGAGCGCGAACTGCCACTGGAAGCGGATCGAGATGTAGCCCACGATCAGCAGCAGCGAGACGATGATCGCGAGGATGGCGCTCTTCGCGATCTGGCGGCCGAAGCTCGCCGACACGTTCTTGACGCCGAACGCCTCTGCCTCGACGGACTTGGCGAGCCCCGACTGGAGCTCCACCGTCTCCTGCAGGTGTCAGCGTCTCGGTGCGGATCTGGAAGCTCTTGTAGGCGTCGTTCTGCGAGGCACCGCGGCCCTGGATGACGGCGCCCGCCTGGCCGATCTTGGCTGCCTCGGCGCGCACCTGCTCGATCGGGACGGGCTGCGGCGTCGTGAACGCGACCTGGGTGCCGCCCTTGAAGTCGATGCCGAGGTTGAGCCCCTTGACGCCGATCGCGAGGATCGAAACGGCGACGGCCGTGCCCGCGATCGCGAGCCAGAGGCGCCGCTTGCCGATGAAGTCGATCTTCAGCCAGGACGGGATGCCGCCGCCCGAGGCGCCGACGAAGCGAGGGTTCTCGAGCAGCCTGGAGCCGCTGAGCAGCGACAGGAAGGCGCGCGTGGCGACCACGGCGGTGAGCATCGAGATCGCGGTGCCGATCAGCAGCATCAGGGCGAAGCCGCGCACGGACGACGTCGCGACGCCGAACAGCACGAGCGCGGTGATCATGGTGACGACGTTCGCGTCGACGATCGTGTGGAAGCCCTTCGTGTACCCGGTCTGGATCGCCGCGCGCACGGAGCGCCCCGCGCGCGCCTCTTCCTTGATGCGTTCGAAGATGACGACGTTCGCGTCGGCCGCGACGCCGAGCGTGAGCACGAGGCCGGCGAAGCCCGGCAGCGTCAGGGTCACGTTGAAGACGAGGATGGCCGCGTACAGGAACGCGGCGTAGATGGCGAGCCCGAACACCGCCACCAGGCCGAGGAAGCGGTAGATGATCAGCAGGAAGAGCGCGACGAGGAGCAACCCCACGAGAGCGGCGGTCTTCGCCTGGTCGAGCGAGTCCTTGCCGAGCGTGGCCGAGATCGCGGTCTGGTCGAGCGTCACGAACTTGACCGGGAGGGCGCCGGTCTGGAGCACGAGCGCGAGGTCCTTCGCCTCGCCGACGGTGAAGTTGCCGCTGATCTGCGCGCCGTTCGAGCCGCTGATGCCGCCGGGGTACTGCTGCCAGTCGATCTGCGGCCACGAGCGGATCTCGCGGTCGAGCACGATGGCGAAGTGCTGGAAGATGGGCGTGCCGCCGCCGACCGTGTTCGTCAGCAGCTTGCCGCGCTGCGCCTCGGCCAGGGTGATGGCCGCGAACTTCTTCGCCCCGGCGCCCGTGAACTTCATGCTCACGATCGGCTCGTTCGTCTGCGGGTCGAAGTCCTGGCGCGTGCCGGAGAGCTTCAGGTCGGCGCCGGTCATCTCCGGGACGGTCGGCGGGTCGTAGCGTCATCAGGTACCACAGCCGCTTCGTCGCGACGCCGCCGCCGGTCGAGGTCGGGCAGATCTCACCCGGGGCGCACGAGACGACGACGGTGCCGGGCGGCACCGCGAGGAGCTTGTAGCCCTCCGGCACCTTGCCGCTGTACTTGCGCAGCGCGGCCGCCTTCGTCGTGACCGGGCCGGCGACGAGCTTCTTCTTGGCGTTGAAGAGCCAGTACTGGTCGGACTCGCCGTTCTTGGCGAGCGCCTGCTGCCCGGCCAGGAGCTTGTAGACGGAGTCGGTCTCGACAGGCGTCTTCGTGGCCGTGTTGATCGAGGGCGGCACCAGGTTCGCCTCGAGGTCGAAGAACTCGAGCTGGGCCGTCTTGCCGATGATCTTCGCCGCCGTGGCGGGATCCTTGACGCCCGGGAGCTGGATCGTGATCTGGTCGTTGCCCTGCTTGCGGATCTCGGGCTCGGCGACGCCGAGCCGGTCGACGCGGTCGCGCATGATCGAGACGGAGCGGTCGAGGTCCGTCGCCTGTCAGCTTGCGGTCCTTGGGCGGCACCGCCTGCAGCGTCACCTCGAGCCCGCCCTGCAGGTCGAGGCCGAGCGTGACGTCCTTCTTGATCGGCGATCCGGGGATCGACATCGCGGCGACGCCCACCAGGGCGGCGATCACGAGTGCGACGACGATCAGGGATGCGCGACGGGTCATGTGCGGACGGCAGGTTAGCTGCGCTCGTCGGCTGCCGCGGGTGCGGCGCGGCTCAGAATTTACGGTTTCCACTTCGCTCTTAACCTCTGCTTCCCCTTCGTCCACGGTCTCCTCACCGTCGTCCAGGTCGGCCTCGCCGTCAAGGGCGCTCCTCGTCGGCATCCTCGTCGTCGGGCTTGACCACGGTGGCGACGGCGCGGCGGGCGACGCGGACGTGGATGCCCTCGGCGATCTCGACGATGAGGTCGTCGTCCTCGTCGAGCTCCTGCACGATCCCGTACAGGCCGCCGACGGTGAGGATCTCGTCGCCGGGCTCGACGGTCGAGAGCATCTGCTGCTGCTGCTGCTGCTTCGCGCGCTGGGGACGGATCAGAAGCACCCACAGCAGGGCGAACATGGCGATGATGATGATCAGGGATGACACGGGGGTCTACTCCTCCTCGGGGCTGCCGGCGAGCTGCGCGAGCGCCGCAGCCCGATAGGCCGCGAGCTCCCCGCGCTGGATCGCCGTCCGCGCGCCCGCGGTCAGTCGGTGGACGAACCACAGATTATGCAGAGAGAGCAGGCGGAGCCCGAGCATCTCGTCCTGGTTGACGAGATGGCGGACGTAGGCCCGCGTGAAGCGCGTGCACGCAGGGCAGCCGCACCCCTCCTCGAGCGGCCGCGGATCGCGCACGTAACGGGCGTTGCGGAGGTTCAGCCGGCCCTGCGCGGTGAGCGCCGACCCCGTGCGGGCGGTCCGTGTCGGCAGGACGCAGTCGAACATGTCGATGCCGGCGGCGATCACCCCGAGGATCCCCTCGGTGTCGCCGAGCCCCATGAAGTAGCGCGGCCTGTCGGCGGGGAGCAGGGGCGCCGACCACCCGACCGTGTCGAGCATCTCGTCCCTGCTCTCCCCCACGGCGAGCCCGCCGAGCGCGTTGCCGTCGAAGCCGAGCGCGACGATCTCCTCGAGCGAGCGCCGGCGCAGCTCGGGGTCGGTTCCCCCCTGTGCGATCCCGAAGCGGAGCTGGCCGGGCGCGCGCGGACGCGTCGACCTGCCGCTCCGCCCACAGGGTCGTGCGGCGCACCGCGTCCTCGAGGTCGCGCCGGGTCGCGTCGGCCGGCGGGCAGATGTCGAGGCACATGGCGATGTCCGAGCCCAGCCGCCGCTGGATCTCGCAGACCGCTCTCCGGCGTGAACCGCTCGGGCGCCCCGTCGTAGACGGAGCGGAAGGTGACGCCGTCGTCGTCGACCGCGAGCAGCGTGTCGCGGAGCGAGAAGACCTGGAAGCCGCCGGAGTCGGTCAGGATGGGCCCGTCCCAGCCGGAGAAGGCGTGGAGCCCGCCGAGCTCCTCGATCACGTCCTCCCCGGGCCGGAAGTGCAGGTGGTAGGTGTTGCCGAGGATCACGTGCGCGCCGGCGTCCCGCACCTCGTCGGGGTGGAGCGTCTTCACCGTCGCCTTGGTGCCGACCGGCATGAACGCGGGCGTGGGGATGTCCCCGTGCGCCGTGTGGACGAGCCCGGCGCGGGCGGCGCCGTCGCTCGCCTCGAGCGTGAAGCAGGTGCTCACAGGATCAGCATCGCGTCGCCGAAGGAGTAGAAGCGGTAGCGCTCGGCGACCGCGAGGCGGTACAGGTCGCGCACCTGCTCGACCCCGGCGAACGCCATCACGAGCGCGAGCAGCGTCGAGCGGGGCAGGTGGAAGTTGGTCAGCAGCGCGTCGACGCGGCGGAAGCGGAAGCCCGGGAGCACGTACAGGCTCGTCCGGCCCGCGAGGACGCCGTCCCGTGCGATCGTCTCCAGGACGCGAACCGTGGTGGTCCCGACGGCGAGCACGCGGTCGGCCGCCGCGATCCTGGCCCATGCCTCCGGCGTCACCCGGTAGCGCTCGCCGTGCAGCTGGTGGCGCTCGAGCTCGTCGACGGCGAGCGGCCTGAACGTGTCGAGCCCGACGTGCAGGGTCACGCGCTCGACGTCGAGCCGGCCGAGCAGCTCCGGCGTGAAGTGCAGTCCCGCCGTCGGTGCGGCGGCGGAGCCGGGCTCCTGCGCGTACACGGTCTGGTAGCGCTCGGGGTCGGCGAGCGGCTCGACGATGTACGGCGGCAGCGGGGTCTCGCCGTCGGGCTCGCCCTCGAGCCGAATCCGCCAGCGCCCCTCGCCCGAGCGGCTCGAGCAGCTCGACGGGCCCGAGCCGCTCGCCGGCCCGAGGCGGCGCGAGGGCCTCGCGAGCGCTTCCCACTGCGTCGCCGTCGAGGCGCTCGAGCAGGAGGATCTCGACAGCCCCGCCGCTCTCACGGCGCAGATGCAGCCGGGCGGGCACGACCCTGGTGTCGTTGACGACGACGAGCTCGCCGTCGAGCTCGTCGGGCAGGTCGGCGAGCGTCCGGTGGCGGACGGCGCCGGTGGCGCGCTCGTAGACGAGCAGCCGCGAGGCGTCCCGCGGCACGGCGGGACGCTGGGCGATCAGCTCGCCGGGCAGGTCGTAGTCGAGCTCGGACGATCTCATCCGACGGCCAGAGTAGCCTTGCCGCCATGGACGAACAGGCACTGGACAGGGCGAGGCAGCGCATCGCCGACGCCCGCGCGGGGCGCTTCGAGACCACCCGCCTCGAGGCGGCGCTGGAGCGCTCCCGGCACCAGGTCGAGGCGCTCGCCACGACGGCCGCGGAGCTCGAGGCGTCGCTCCCCGACCGCGTCGGGACGGCAGTGCAGGAGGGCCTGCGCCGCGAGGTGCTGCCCGTGGGGCGCAACCTGGCGGAGATCCGCGGACTCCTGAACCAGGCGCTGCGGCGGCTGGAGCGGCTCGAGCAGGAGGTCATCGCCGAGCGCAACGCCCGCGTCGACGACCTCGCGCTGCTCGTCGAGCTCGTGTCGTCCGGCTGGCAGGGCGTCGACGAGCGGCTACAGCGCCTCGAGCAGTCCTCCGGCGCGGATGTCGTGCGGCTGCACGGCGATGCCGCCCACGGGCCCACCGCCGCGATCGCCTAGCCGCCGCACCTCGCCCGGCCCTGCTCCCTGGCGCCCGGACGGTTGCTGCTGCTCTGGACCGTGGCGGTGCACAAGCAGTAGGCTCCGATCGGCATGGCGTACACGCTCCTGCACGGCGACGACCCGTCGATCGAGTCGTTCCGCGGCGTCTTCCTGAAGATCCGCCGCGCGCTCGACACGACGGCGTTCGGCATCAACGAGCTGCGCATGCCGCCCGGTGCCGAGGGCTTCGAGCACGACGAGTCCGAGACGGGCCACGAGGAGGTCTACATCGCCCTCGAGGGCGGCGGCACGTTCACGATCGACGGCGAGGACGTCGCGGTCGCCGCCGGCGACTACCTGCGGGTCTCCCCCGAGGCGACGCGGCAGGTCGTCGCAGGCTCCGAGGGCTTCCGCTTCGTCGTCGTCGCCGCGAAGCCGCAGCCGGCCTACGACGGACGCGAATCGCTGTGACGCCTACGCCCTCGTCTCACGCGACCATCAGGATCAGCGCGCAGGTCACGGCCCACGCGCCGACGGTGACCAGGATCGGCACGTCGCCGAGCAGCACGTTCTCCGGCTCCTCCCCTGCCGAGCGGCGATGGAGGAGCAACAGGTAGCGGAAGAGGCCGAACACGACGAACGGGATCGTCGCCGCGAGCGCCCACGTGTCGCGGGCCGTCAGCGTGTACACGGCGTAGGCGGCGATCGTGGCGGCCGCGACCGCGGTCAGGAGCTGGTCGACGAGCGGCAGCGAGTAGCCGTCGAGCACCGGCCGGCCGCGGTGGGCCAGGCGCTCGACCAGCACGAGCTCGGCTCGGCGCTTGCCGAGCGCGAGGAAGAGCGCCAGCAGCCCCGTGCACACGAGCAGCCACGGGGAGATACGCACGTCCACGGCGACCGCGCCGGCCGCGGCCCGGATCACGAACAGGCCGGCGATCACGACCACGTCGACGAGCACGACGTGCTTCAGCCGCAGTGTGTAGGAGGCCTGCAGGGCGCCGAAGGCGAGCAGCAGCGCTACCGACTCGGCACCGAGGGGTGCCGTCAGCGCGAAGGCCGCGACGGCGAGCAGCGCGGCGAGCCGGAGCGCCCGCCGCTCACCCAGCTCGTGTGCGGCAACCGGGCGGCGCCGCTTGACGGGATGACGACGGTCGTCCTCGGCGTCCCGCACGTCGTTGACGAGGTAGGCCCCGCTCGAGGCGGCGCAATACGCGGCAAACGCGGCGATCGCCTCGAGCCACCGCACCGGGTCGCCCAGCCTGGCGGCGAACAGGATGCCGGCGAAGAGCAGCAGGTTCTTCGCCCACTGGCGCGGCCGTAGCGCAACGAGCGCCGCCTGCGTCGGCGAACGGCGGCGGGGCAGCGGGACGACGTCGGCGAGACGCTCGGCGTGGCTCACCGGCCGATCGTAATCGAGGGCCGCTCATTGCCCCGCCCCTACAAGGGGCGGCGGTCCGCCGGCAGGACGAGGCGGAAGCGGCTGCCGCGCCCCACCTCGGACTCGAGCTCGAGCCGCCCGCCGAGCGCGACCGCGATCTCGCGTGCGATCGGCAGGCCGAGCCCCGTGCCGTGCGTGTCCTGGGAGATGAAGGGGGTGAACACGCGCTCCCGCTCCTCGTCTCGAATGCCGGGGCCTGTATCGGTCACGTCGACCTGCACCGTGCCGTTCCCGGCGGCGGCGGCGAGCTCGATCGACCCGCCGTCGGGCGTCCACCGGAACGCGTTCGCGAGCAGGTTCGTGATGACCTGCAGGACGCGGTCGCCGTCGGTGACGATCGTCGGCGACGCATCGGACTCGACGAGCCGGTAATCGATGTCGCGCCGCCGCGCCTCCTCGCCGAACGTCTGATAGGCCTGCTCGACGAGCCGTCCCATGTCCACCTCCTGGGCGTGCACCGTGAAGCGATGCGCGTTCAGCTTCGCGAGGTCGAGCACGTCGCCGACCAGGCGCTCGAGCCGGACCGACTCCGCGGCCACGACGTCGAGGGACGCCTGCACCAGTTCCGGGTCGTCGATCAGCCCGTCCCGCAACGCGTCGACGTGACCCCTGATCGCGGTGAGCGGCGTCCGAAGCTCGTGGGACACGGACATCAGGAACTGGCGCTCCCGTTCCTCGGTGGCGGCGAGACGCGCCGCCATCTCGTTGAACCGGTCCGAGAGGTGGCTGATCTCGTCCCCGCCGCGACCGAGCGGGACGCGCACGGAGTAGTTCCCCTCGGCGATCTCGTCGGCGGCGCCCGAGAGCGCCATGACGGGCCCCGTGATCCTTCGTGAGAGCCACCAGGAGAGCAGTCCTGCGAGCAGCGCACCGATCGCGAACGCACCGGTGAGCCTTCCGACGAGCGGCAGCCACTGGTCGCGCAACACCGTCTCCGGCTTGCCGACCACGATCGCCCCGAGCGCGTCGCTGTCGGGCTCGAGGCGCACTGGCGCGGCGGCGGCGACGAACGAACGGGTCTCGCCGGGCGGCCGGAACCGGAAGGTGACCGGCCGATCGAGAGCGGCCACCTCCGCGGGCAGCGACGCCTCGGGCAGCCGCTGCAGGCCCGTGTCCTGGCCGGGGAAGAGCGACGCGCCCACGTAGAAGATGCGGTCGCCGGTTGCGAGCTCGAGCTTCGACGCGGCAAAGTCGATCGCGTCGGATCCCTCGTCGGCGGCGCGCAGGGCGGCGTCGGCGTACAGCTGCGACAGGCCCGAGGCCTCTCTGCGGAGCTCGTCGACCGACTGGTCGTGCGTGTACGTCTGGAAGAGCCGGAGCGAGATGACGGCGGCGACGAGGCCGGCGATCACGATCCCCAGGAGGAACAGGGCCGGCAACCGGAAGCGCAGCGAGCCGGGCACGACGAGAGTGTACGGACGGGGGCGGCCGCTCCCGGGTGCCTCGCCCCGAGGGCGAGGCACGGCCTCACCCCTACGACGACGGCGCCGTCGGGGCGTGGCGGTCGGCGGACACCTTGTAGCCGACGCCCCACACGGTGACGATCGGCGAGGCGTCCTCGAGCTTGCGGCGGATCTGACGGACGTGCACGTCGACGGTGCGCGTGTCGCCGGCGAACGTGTACCCCCAGACGCGCTCGAGCAGCTGGTCGCGCGTGAGCACGATGCCGCGGTGGTCGAGCAGCTCCCAGAGCAGGTCGAACTCCTTCGGCGCGAGCTGGATCTCGCGCTCGCCGACCAGCACCTCGCGGCGGCCCGCGTTGATGACCAGGTCGCCGTGCCGGATCTCCTCGCCCTCGTCGCGGCGGCGATCGGGCGCCGAGCGGCGCAGGACGCTCTTCACCCGGGCCACGAGCTCGCGCGGGTTGAACGGCTTCGTCAGGTAGTCGTCGGCGCCGACCTCGAGCCCGATGATCTTGTCGACGTCCTCGTCGCGGGCGGTCAGCATCAGGATCGGCACGTCCGAGCTCTTCCGCACCCGCCGGCAGATCTCGATTCCGTCCATGTCGGGCAGGTTGAGGTCGAGCACGATCAGCGCGGGCATCTCTGCCGCGATCGTGTTCAGCGCGGCGCTGCCGGTCGTGGCGACCTTGACCGCGTACCCGGAGTTCTTCAGGTAGAGGGAGACGAAGGACGCGATCGAGGTCTCGTCCTCGACGACGAGGATCGTCTGTGCGTTGCTCACGGACGGATCTTGGCCGACCCGTCTGACGACACTGCCTTCGCAGCGCCGAAGGACAGGGTGAGCGCGTCGGCGGGCAACGGCTGTGGAACGGCGTCGCCGACCGCGTACCGACCGGTGTCACCCACCGAGTCGGGCTCGCCGTCGAGCACGACAGTGCCCTCGCCGCGCGCCGAGATCGAGATCCCCTCGCCGCGGGCGACGATCTTGTAGCGGCCCTTCGAGAGGCGGAACGTGACGTTCTCGCCGCGGATCCCGACCACCTTGCCGCGCGGGACGCCGTTCACCCAGGGGCTCCACTCGTCGCGCGGAGTGAGATCGACGATCTGCAGCCAGCCGCGATCGATGCGTCCGACCAGCACGCCCTTGCCCTTCACCTGCACGATGCCGCGCCCGTCCACGACGGTCAGCGACTCGTTCCCGTTGCTGTCTGCGACGGCGGCCGTGGTACCTGCGACCGCGGCCGTCGAGCCCGCCGCAAGGGCGAGAGCAAGCGTGATCAGGGCCGCATAGCGCATGCAGCAGCAGTATCGGCAATCGGCATGTGTGCAGGGTGAGACGCGCGTAAGGAAAGTGTTAGCCCGCACGCGTCAGGAGTCTGCGACGGCCGACCGCCCGGCGCGCGAGAATCCGCCGCATGGAGGACCTGCTCGACTTCGGCAAGATCATCCTGGTCGTCTCGGCCGGGCTCTCGATCGCGATCATCGTCCGCGTCGTCGCCGCGCGCATCGGCCTCCCGACGGCGGCGCTGCTGCTGATCGTTGCGGCCGTCGCCTCGGACCTCTCCACGCGGCTCGCGGACATGCTGTCGTTCGAGGACGTCCAGAAGATTGCCACGCTGGCGCTGATCGCGATCCTCTTCGAGGGGGGCATGAGCATCGGCACCCGGCGGTTTCGTGCGGCCGCGGCGCCGATCGCGGTGCTCGGCGTCCTGGGCACGTTCGGGACGGCGGCGCTCATCGCCGCCGCTGCCCACTGGCTGCTCGGGCTCGACTGGACGGTGGCCGGACTGCTCGGAGCCGCCCTTGCCCCGACCGATCCGGCCGTCACGTTCTCGGTGCTCGCCGGCAAGGAGGTCGAGGGCCGGACGGGCACCATCCTCGAGGGCGAGTCGGGCTTCAACGACCCCGTCGGCATCGCGCTGATGATCGGCATGGTCGATCTCGCGACCAGCGACCACCGCGCCGGCGGGATCGCCGTGGACTTCGTCCGCGAGATGGGGATCGGCCTCGCGGTCGGTGTGGCCGGGGGCCTCGCGCTCATGCTCCTCATCTCCCGCTTCCCCCTGCCCGACCGGTCGCTGTACCCGATCGCCACGCTCCTCTCGGCTGGCGTCATCTACGGGGCCGGCTCCGCCGCGCACGGCTCCGGGTTCCTCGCCGTCTTCGTCGCCGGGATCGTGCTCGGGGACGTGCACTACCCGCGCCGCCACGAGGTGCACCATTTCCACTCCGCCGTCGCCGACCTCGGCGAGCTGGCGGTGTTCGTCGCCCTCGGGCTGACCGTCGACCTCGCCTTCATCGGCTCGGAAGGGCTGTGGTGGCAGGGCCTCGTGCTCGCTGCCCTGCTCGGCTTCGTGATCCGCCCGCTCGTCGTGTACCCCTTGCTCTACGGCTCGGAACTCGGGCAGAACGAGCGGCTCTTCGTCGTCTGGTGCGGGCTGAAGGGAGCGGTGCCGATCCTGCTCGCCTCGCTGGCGATCACCGGCGGCACCGACGACGCGGCCGAGATCTACGGGATCGTCTTCGTCGTCGTGCTCTTCTCGGTGCTCGTGCACGGAACCGCGGTGCCGGCCGTGGCGGCCCGACTTCGCATCCCGATGCGCGCGAACGACGGCTGACGCGGCCCTCAGGCGTCGTAGCGGTAGAACCCGCTCCCGCTCTTGCGGCCGAGCAAACCGGCGTTCTTCATCGCGACGAGGCGCGGCGGCGGCGCCATGCGCGGCTCGCGCAGCTTCTCGTAGAGCGCCTCGGAAGCGTGCACGTGCACGTCGACGCCGACCAGGTCGAGGAGCGTGCACGGCCCCATCGGCCAGCCGGCCCCGTTCTTCATCGCCGCGTCGAGCGACTCCGGGGTGACGCGCGCCTCGTCGAGCACGCGCACGCAGTCGTTCAGGAGCGGGATCAGGACGCGGTTGACGACGAAGCCCGGCGTATCGTGACAGGGCACCACCACCTTGCCCATCCGCTCCCCCACCGTGATGGCTGCATCGACCGCCGCGCTCGAGGAGAGCTCGGCGCGCACGACCTCGACGAGCGGCATCAACGGCGCCGGGTTGAAGAAGTGCATCCCGACCACGCGCTCGGGCCGCATGGTGGCCGCGGCGATCTCCGTCACCGACAACGCCGAGGTGTTGGTGGCGAGAACGGCTGCCGGCGTAACGAGACGGTCGAGCTCGGCGAAGAGCTCGCGCTTCGGCTCGAGCTCCTCCACGATCGCCTCGATCACGAGGTCGCAGCCCGCAAGCGCCGAGACATCCGTCGTCACGGACAGCCGGGCCACGGCCGCGTCGCGGACGTCCTGCTCGAGCTGACCCTTCTCCACCTTCCGTGTCAGGAAGTGGCCGATCCGCCCGGCCGCCTGCTCACCCAGCTCGGCGGTGACCTCGCGGCCGACGACGTCGTACCCGGCCTCGATCGCGAGCTGTGCAATGCCGGCCCCCATCGCGCCCAGCCCGACGACGCCGATCATGCGCACCTCGCCCATGGGGGCGATCGTAAAGGGTCGTCGTCGCGCGCGGGCGACGAGCGTTACGCAGCCGCTGCGTGCAGCTGGCCGACGCGCACCCGCAGGAGCTCGACGAGGTCGGCCGTGGCCCGGAACGGGTCGGAGATCAGCTCGCCGGTGACCGTCGAGAGAGCGACGACCGGCTCACCGTCGCTCTCCGCGAGCAGCACCGGGCCGGTCGGCACGTGCCGGTCGGCGAGTGCGGCCAGGCGCCGGAGCGCGTTCGCGTCGGCCGGACGTGCAGGACGGATGGCGATCTCGCCCCGCTCGCCCACCTGGCGCGCGAGGGACGCCGGCAGGCGCACGCTCATCCGAGGTACTTGCGCCGGCGGGCGGCGTCGTCGATCCGCGAGTCCTTGCCCCACACGAGGGCCGCGAGGCCGACGACGACGATGAAGAGAACCGCTGCGATTTCCATTGGCCCAGTGTGACCGAGCAGGTACTATCAGCGCCAGTCGAGGTTTTCATGACATCCATTAGCTCTGCTACTGATACGCGCTGGCTCGGCGTCGAGGTCCGACACCTCGCCGCGCTCGGGGCGGTGGCCCGGGAGGGCACGTTCGGGCGCGCCGCTGAGCGCCTCGGCTACACCCAGTCGGCCGTCAGCCAGCAGGTGGCGGCACTCGAGCGCATCGTGGGCGAGCGCCTGCTCGATCGCCCGGGAGGCCCGCGCGCAGTGTCGCTGACGGATGCCGGCGAGCTGCTCCTTCGTCACGCAGAGGCGATCATGGCGCGGCTCGAGGCAGCCCAGGCGGACATGGCCGCCCTGCGAGCCGGGGAGAGCGGCGCCCTTCGGGTCGGCACGTACCAGAGTGTCGGAGCGCGGGTGCTGCCGATGCTGATGCGCCGCTTCGTCGAAGCCTGGCCCGGCATCGAGCTCAGCCTGATGGAGCCGTCGACGGACCCCGAGCTGTACGCGCGCATCGAGCACGGCGAGCTCGATCTCGCGTTCTGCAGCCCGCCGCTGCCCGAGGGGCCTTTCGAGGCGTTCGACCTGATGAGCGACCCGTACGTGCTCGTCGTTCCCGGCGACAGCGGGCTTGCCGCTCGAAGCACGCGCGAGCCTCGCGGACCTGGGCGGTCTCCCGGTCATCGGCAGCCAGTCCTGCTCGGCCGGGCACCTGGCCGAGTCCGTCATCCGCACGCAGGGATTCGAGCTCGACTACGCGTTCCGCTCCGACGACAACGGCACCATCCAGGGGCTCGTCGCAGCCGGGTTCGGCGCTGCGCTCGTGCCCTTGCTCGCCGTCTCGCCGGGCGACGACCGCGTGCGGGTGCTCGCCCTCGATCCTCCCGTGCCCCCCCGCACGATCGCCGTCGTCTGGCACCGCGACCGGCACCGCTCGCCGGCCGCACGCGCGTTCATCGACCTTGCCCGCGAGGTGTGCGAGGCCGTCGAGCGCGACCTTCCGTTGCCCGGCAGCTGACACGCGGGTCACGGCGCCACACGGCGATACACTCCCGCCATGGCAACAACCGCGACCGAGCGCAAGCTCCTCGTCGACGGCGAGTGGGTCGAGACGGGAGCGTGGATCGAGGTCGTCTCCCCCTACGACGGCTCGACCGTCGCCCGGGTCGCGAAGGCCGGCGCCGCCGAGACGCGGACGGCGCTCGACGCCGCCGCGCGCGCGATGGAGTCACCGCTGCCGGCGCACAAGCGGGCGGAGATCCTCGTCCGTGTCGCCGGCGCCCTCGGCCGCCGCGCCGACGAGGCCGCACGCCAGATCTCCGCCGAGGCCGGCAAGCCGCTCAAGGCGGCCCGCGTCGAGGTGGCCCGGGCCATGTCCACCTACACGATGGCGGCCGTCGAGGCGCGCAAGCTGACCGGGGAAATGGTGCCGATGGACGCCTCGCAGGCCGGCGAGGGCAAGCTCGCGTTCACTCTGCGCCTCCCCGTGGGGGTCGTGGGAGCGATCTCTCCGTTCAACTTCCCGCTCAACCTCGTTGCGCACAAGATCGCGCCCGCCCTCGCGGCCGGCTGCGCCGTCGTGCTCAAGCCTGCGTCGCAGACCCCGCTTTCGGCGCTCCTGCTCGCGGAGCTCGAGCACGAGGCGGGGCTGCCGCCCGGCTGGCTGAACGTCGTCGTCGGGCCGTCGTCGGAGATCGGCGACGTGATCGTCGAGGACGAGCGCGTGAAGCTGATCACGTTCACGGGCTCGAGCGCGGTCGGCTGGGGCATCCGCGAGCGGGCGCCCCGCAAGCGCGTCGGCCTCGAGCTCGGCAACGCCACCCCCGTGATCGTCGAGGCCGACGCCGACGTCGAGGACGCGGCCACCCGCTGCGCGGCGAACGCGTTCTCGTTCGCCGGCCAGAGCTGCATCTCGGTGCAGCGGATCTACGTCCAGCGCGACGTCTACGACGACTTCAAGGCGCGCTTCGTCCCGAAGGTCGAGGCGCTCCGGGTCGGCGACCCCGCCGACGAGGAACACCGATGTCGGCCCGCTGATCTCGCGCGACGAGCGCGACCGCGTGCTCTCCTGGATCGAGCAGGCGCGCGAGGGCGGCGCCGCGATCCTCACCGGGGGTGCAGCTCGAGGGCGAGCTGCTGCGCCCCACCGTCGTCGAGCAGCCGGCTCCCGACGCCCATCTCTCGTGCGACGAGGCGTTCGGGCCCGTCTGCACGCTGCAGCCCTACGACACGCTCGACGAGGCGATCGATGCCGCCAACGCGACGCGCTACGGCCTGCAGGCCGGGATCTTCACCGGCCTCGATCCGCTCGGCCATCGCCGCGTCGACCCGGCTCGAGTTCGGCGGCGTCACCGTGAACGAGGCGCCGACGTTCCGCGCCGACCAGATGCCCTACGGCGGCGTCAAGGACTCCGGCAACACGCGCGAGGGCCCCGCCTGGGCGGTGCGCGAGATGACCGAGGAGCGCCTCGTCGTGATCCAGATCTGACGGGCGAAGCCCCGTCAGATCCGATCGAGGGGCGAGGCCGCGCCTCGCCCTCGGGTGCCGCGAGTATCCTCCTCGCTGTGGGCCTGTTCTCGAAGAAGCCGCCGCGCCCGGCGGCGAGCGAGCTGCGGCGGGAGCGCCGCGCGCTGCTGCTCCTGCGCGAGGAGCGACTGCGGGAGCTCGGCGGCCTCACGCTCGAGATGTACCGGCGCGACCACTTCAACGAGGCGCTCGTCGTCGAGCGCTGCGCCGAGCTCGTCGCGATCGAGGCACGGGTGAGCGAGATCGACGCGCTGCTCGCAGGCGCCCGCGGGCTGCGCCGCCGCGGGGCCGCGATCTGCGCGTGCGGCGCGCCCGTCCTCATCGGCGCGCGCTTCTGCCCGAGCTGCGGCCGCTCGTTCGTCGACGAGGGGGAGCCGGCGGAGGCGACCGGTTGAGCGCCTGCCCGCGGTGCGGCGGCGGAGTCGCGGCGGGCCAGGAGTACTGCCTCGAGTGCGGCCTCCGGCTTCCCGGCCGCGGGCGCCTCGGGCCGCCGCCTCTCGAGCCGCGGCGCCTCGCCATCCCGCTCGTCGCGACCGCGGTGCTGGCGGTCGCCGGCGCGGCGCTCGCGATCGGCCTCACGCAGGACGCCGCTCCCGCCCAGATCGTGGTGACGGCCACCGGCGGCAGCGTCACCGTCACGACCCCCGTCCAGGCGAAGTCGAAGCTCACCGTGTGGCCGAGCGGGACGAACGGCTGGACGAACGTGCTCGTCTCCGTCCCCAAGCTCGAGGGCCGCGGCGCCGCCGTGGCGCGCGCCGAGCAGGCCCGGCAACGAGGCCTGAAGCAGGTCGGCGTGCTCGACTCCTCGCGCTACGCGAGCCTGCACCCCGGCTACTGGCTCGTCTTCGCCGGCATCTACGCAACCGAGGCGGAGGCCGCGAGCACGCTCCAGAAGACCAGGACGGTGCAGCGCGGCGCCCGGACGCAGCGCGTCGCCTCGTGACATGTCTGTCGTCTCACAGGGCAACGTTCGTGCGGAGTTTGTAACACGGGCGAAACCCGGTAGACTCCGCCCCGGAGCCGCCGCTCCACCGCATCTTTCCACCTGCTCACAGCCTTTTCGTCGGGGAGTCATAGAGTCCCATGGAAGAGTATGTCGCGCAATTGCAGTCCTGCATGTATCAGTACTCGCGAGTCATCTACCGCTCGCTGAAGGACCTGATCGACCCGTACGTCGACCCGGAGACGCGCCTCGAGTACCGGCGCGCGCTCCTCGCGGAGTGCGAGACCGACGATGTCGCGCCTCGCAGCCGACCCGCACTACTTCGCTCGCCCCGACCGGGCGCTGTTCCAGGACGTCCGCCGCTACTTCCCCATCACCGCCCAGGCCCAGGTCGCCTGGACGGTGCGCGAGGGGATCAGCGCTGCGATCACGTTCATCGAGCAGCAGATCGAGGCCGGCGCCTTCGACGGCGGCGTCGCCCGCTGCAAGGCGACGACGCGCAAGGGCAAGGCCTGCCAGCGCACCCCGCTGCCGAGCCGCGACTACTGCCCGTCGCACCAGCACCTGGAAGCGCGCACCGCGTCGATCGCGGCGTAGCGATCACCTGCCTCAATCCCTGCTGGAAGCCGGTTGCGCCCGGCCCTCCGGCGCGCTGCGAGCGATAAGCTCGCAGGCACGCATGTCGCACGACACCGACAAGCTCATCCGTCAGCTGTCCCTCGTCGCCTTCCTGATGGCGGAGCGACGGCCCCTGACCGCGCGCGACGTCAAGGGCAACGTCGAGGGCTACTCGGAGATGTCGGACGAGGCGTTCGCGCGGCGCTTCTACTCCGACCGCGCCGAGCTGACCGCGCTCGGCGTGCCGCTCCACTCGCAGCGCGACGAGTTCACGGGCGAGGAGCTGTACACGCTCCGCTCGGAGCACTACTTCCTCGACCGGCTCGACCTCGAGGACGACGAGCTCGCGGCGCTGCAGACCGCGCTCTTCTACCTGGACGGCAAGTTCGCGTACGCGGAGCCGCTGCGCCTCGCCCTGCAGAACCTCGCCCTCGGGCGGCCCGGCTTCCTGGAGGCGCCCACCGGCACCGCCGAGCGGGTGCGCGTGACCGCCCCCGACTACTCGCCGGAGCTCGCGGGACGGCTCTCGAAGCTCGAGTCGGCGATCTCGAAGCAGCGCACGATCAAGTTCTCCTACTGGTCGCCCCAGCACGACAAGGTGTCGGAGCGCACGCTCAACCCGTACGCGCTGCGGCTCGACGAGGGCGTCTGGTACGTGATCGGCCTCGACCTCGACCGTGACGCCGAGCGGACGTTCCGCGTCTCGCGCATCCGCAGCGACATCCGCTTCGCGACCCGCCGCGAGCGCGACTTCAGGCTCCCCACCGACTTCGACGTCGAGGCGCACCGCGTCCCGCGCCCCTGGCAGATCGGCGCGATCGTCGGGCAGGCGCGCATCGCCGTGCACGACGACACCGCCTGGTGGGTGCATCGCACCCTGGCCGACGCCGGCACGCTCGAGGACGGCGTCTTCGAGACGGGCTATGCGCGGCTCGAGCCGCTCGCGGGCTGGGTGCTGCGCCAGAACGGCCGCGCCGTACCGCTGGAGCCGAAGGCGCTCCGGGAGCTCGTCGCCGACGGGCTCGCGCGGCTGCGCGCGACGCCACGAGGGCGAGGTGCCGTCCGTCGCGCGCGAGCGCCGGGTGAGCGCCCACGTGGAGCGCGGCGAGCGCCCGGCGGGGCCGATCGCGCCGGAGCGCTTCGGCGTGCTGCAGGCGCTGCTCGCGCACGTGCTCTCGGCGTGCGGCGAGGGCCGGGACGCCGAGCTCGATGCCGACGAGCTGGCGGCACGCTTCTCGATCCCGCGCGAGGAGCTGCAGGACACGCTCTCGCTGCTCAACCTCGTCAACTTCGGCGGCGGCTGCTACACGGTGTACGCGGAGGTCGACGAGGAGGCGAGCACGGTGCGCGTCGACAAGGAGCTGTACGGCGACGTCTTCCGCCGCCCGCCCAAGCTGACACCCCTGGAGGCGCGCGCGATCCGCCTCGCGATCGAGTACGTGGGGCCGACGATCGCCGCCGAGGCCCATACGCCGCTCGACCGGGTGCGCCGCAAGCTCGAGGAGACCTTCGGCCAGTTCGAGCTGGCCCAGACGCCTGCCCCGCTCGTCCGTGACGCCGAGGAGCAGCTCGTGCGGACGCTCTCCGAGGCGGCGGAGAAGCGCGTGGTGGTGGAGATCGAGTACCTGAAGGAGGGCGACGAGGCTCCGACGACGCGCGCCGTGGAGCCGTACTCGTTCGAACGCGAGCTGCCGGTGTGGCGCGTGCACACCTGGGACCGCACGGCGGACGGCCCGCGCACCTATCGGCTCGACCGGATGCGCTCGGCCCGGCTCACGAAGACCGCGTTCGCCGCACGCGAGGGCTTCGACCCGCACTACCTGACCGAGCCGCATCTCGCCCGCCTCTGGCACTCCCCCGTCGTGGCGCGCTGGAAGGTCGAGCGTGGAGCCCGCCTGCTCACCGACAAGGCGGCGCTGAGCGAGCTGCCGTTCAAGACCGAGGAGTGGCTTCTCTCCGAGGTGCTGGCCGACGCCGGCGAGACGGTCGTGCTCGAGCCGCCCGGGGTTCGCGCCGCGGTCGCCGCCCGTGCGAAGGAGCTCGAGCGCGAGCTCGGGCTCAGGCCTGTCGCGGCGGAAGCCGGCAGCACGAGCGTGAACGTCGCCCCCTGACCGGGGGCCGACTCCACCTCGACCGCGCCGCCGTGTGCGTCGGCGATCGGCGCGCACGATCGCGAGCCCGAGGCCCGATCCCGGCCGGTCGCCGGTCAGGCGCACGCCGGGCTCGAACACGAGCTCGAGCCCACCCTCGGGAATGCCCTCGCCCCGGTCGGCGACGGCGAGGAGCACGCAGCCCGCGCGGGTGCGTGACGCTGACGAGCACCTCGGCGCCGGCGGGAGAGTGGCCGACGGCGTTCCCGATCAGGTTGTCGAGCGCCTGCCGCAACCGCTCCGGGTCGCCGTCCACGAGCGGCAGGCCGGCGGCCACGTCCGCCCGCACCGCCGCGCCGCCGAGCGCCGCGGCCTCGGCGGCGTCGCGGGCGATCCCGCCCGCGTCGAGCGGCTCGATGCCGCACGGAGGAGACCGACGCGTCGACGACGAGGCGCTGGACGTTCCGGGACGCCGTGCGCGCGAGCTCGAGCAGCCGCTGCCGGTACGCCGACGTCGGCGTCCGGATATGCCTCGGCGATCGCCGTGAGGGCGGCGACCGGGCTGCGGATCTCGTGGGCGAGCACGGCGAGGCGGTCGACGCTCACCGGACACGCTCCCGTGCGCGCGCGACCGCCCAGGCGGCCGCATCCTCGAGCACCTCGTCCCCGCAGTCGAGGTACGACGCGGCGGCCGCGACGAGCTCGTCGCCGGGCGCCTCGTCGTTGCCGGCCGCGAGAAGCGCGTTTCGGCGCAGCCAGCGCGGGTCGTTCCGCGGCACGTAGAGGCGGTCGAGCTCCTCCCGCAGCTCCGCACCGTCCCGGCGGAGCCAGTCGACGAGCGAGACGGTCGGCGCCGCGCCGGCAGGGAGCGGCAGGCCGGCGCGACGCTTCTCGACGCCGCGGTTCCACGGGCACACGTCCTGGCAGATGTCGCAGCCGTAGACGGAGGCGCCGAGCTCCGCGCGGTACGGCTCCGGCACGGGCGCCGGCGCCTGCGTCCAGTAGGAGAGGCATCGCGTGGCGTCGAGGATGCCCGGCTCGTCGAGCGCGCCCGTGGGGCAGGCGTCGACGCAGAGCCGGCACTGACCGCAGTCGAGCTCGAGCGGCGGCGTGCGCTCGATCTCGACGTCGGTGACGAGGGTGCCGAGCACCACCCACGAGCCGTGCGTGCGCGTGATCAGCATCGTGTTCTTCCCGTAGAAGCCCACCCCGGCCCGCGCCGCGCCCTCACGGTCGACGTGCTGGTTCGCGTCGACCAGCACCCGGTAGGCGCCGCCGAGGCGCCGCCCGAGCGCGTCGAGACGGTCGCGCAGCAGCGCGTAGTGGTCGGTCCACGCGTAGCGGGGCAGCCGCCCCTCCCCCGGTCCCGGCTCGTCGCCCTCGACCCAGTAGCAGAGCGCGGCCGAGACGACCGTGCGCGCGTCCTCGAGCAGCAGCTCCGGATGGCAGGAGACCTCGGGGTGCGCCATCGTGAAGCGCATGTCGGCGAAGAGGCCGCGCGCGCGGCGCTCGCGGATGTGGCGCTCGGTCTCCTCGTAGGGCTCCGCCGGAGCGGCTCCGACGACGTCGATCCCGAGCTCGGCCGCCAGGCGGGCCAGCTCTGCTGCGTTCATGAGAGGATTGTGACCGTGAAGGCGATCCGCATCCACGAGGACGGCGGCCCGGAGGTGCTCCGGTACGAGGACGTGCCCGATCCCGAGCCCGCCGAGGGCGAGGTGCTCGTGCGCCTCGCCGCCGCGTCGCTCAACCACCTGGACGTCTGGGTGCGCAAGGGGCTTCCTTCGGTGCCGAAGCCCCGCATCCTCGGTGCCGACGGCGCGGGCGTCGTGGAGGCGCTCGGCGCGGGCGTCGACGGGCTCGCGCCGGGAGACCGCGTGGTGATCAACCCGGGGCTCGAGCACGGCGCCGTCATCTCGGTCGTCGGCGAGCACTGCGACGGCACCCACTGCGAGCTGATCGCGATCGACGCCGAAGCAGGTCTTCCCCCTCGACGACGCGCTCTCGTTCGAGGAGGCGGCGGCCTTCCCGCTCGTCTACGAGACCGCCTACCGGATGCTCGTCACGAAGGCGGCCGTGCAGGAGGGCGAGTGGGTGCTGATCTGGGGCATCGGCGGCGGTGTCGCCACCGCGGCCTTCGAGATCTGCCGCGCGCTCGGGGCGCGCACGATCGTCACCTCCGGCAGCGACGAGAAGCTCGAGCAGGCCCGCGAATGGGGCGCGGACGTGGCGGTCAACCACCACACGGGCGACGTCGTCGCCGCCGTCAAGGAGGCGACGGGCAAGGGCGTGCACGTCGTCGTCGAGACGGTCGGCGAGGCGACGTGGGCGCGCTCGCTCGCCGCCGTCGCGCCTGCGGGCCGCGTCGTCGTCTGCGGCGCCACGTCGGGCCCGAACCCGCCGGCGGCGCTGCACCGCTTCTGGTGGAAGCAGCTGACCGTGTTCGGCTCCACGATGGGGACGCGCGACGACTTCCTGGGCGCGTACGAGCTCGTGCGCAGCGGCCGCGCCCGCGTGCACGTCGACCGGGTGTACCCGCTCGCAGAGGCCGCCGAGGCGCACCGCCGCCTCGAGGCGGGCGAGCAGCTCGGCAAGATCGTTCTGTCCATTCCCTGACGCGTGAGGTGCCGGCTGCGCCGGCACAGGGATGCCTACCCGAGGCGGGCGACGAGCTCCGGTGTCAGGTGGTTTCCCGGCGGCCGCCGGCAGCGCCCGTCGTGTGGCGCACCAGCCGGCGCTCCACCAGCTTCCGCGCCTCGTCCGCCCAGAGCACGATGCTCGCGAGCCCGGCGCAGAGCAGCCACTCCTCCGCTCCGAGCGGCGTCGTGCCGAACGCTTCGTTGAGGAACCGCAGCTGCACGACGGCGACCTGAAGCAGCGCGGACAGGGCGATCGGCGCCCCAGAGCAGACGGTTGGTGAAGAGGCGGTGGAACGCGCTCCTGAGGTCGGAGCGGGCGTTGAAGCAGTTGAAGAGCTGGGCGAAGACGAGGGTGGTGAACGCCATCGTCCGCGCCTCGTCGACGGTCCCGCTACCGCCGGCGAGCCCGCCCGGCAGGCGGAGGTCGAGGGCAAGGAGCGTGACGACTGCCATGACGGCGCCGACCCAGAGGATGCCGACCCACATCTGCGCGTCGATGACGCGGTCCGTCGCCTGGCGGGGCGGACGCCGCATGACGTCCTCGGGCGGCGGGTCGACGCCGAGGGCGAGCGCGGGGGCACTGTCGGTGAGCAGGTTGATCCAGAGGATCTGCGTCGCGAGCAACGGCACCGCGATCGCCTCGCCCGTGTCGTCGAGCCCGATCACGCCGGCGAGCACGACGCCGAAGAACATCGTGAACACCTCGCCGATGTTCGACGAGAGCAGGAAGCGCAGGAACTTGCGGATGTTCGCGAAGATGCCGCGCCCTTCGCGCACCGCGCTCACGATCGTCGCGAAGTTGTCGTCGGCGAGGATCATGTCCGCCGCCTCCTTGGCGACGTCGGTCCCGGCGATGCCCATCGCCACCCCGATGTCGGCCGACTTCAACGCGGGCGCGTCGTTGACGCCGTCGCCGGTCATCGCGACGGTGAGACCGTCCGCCTGGAGTGCCTCGACGATCCGTAGCTTGTGCTCGGGTGCGACGCGCGCATAGACGGACGTCGTCCGCACCGTGGCCGTGTCGTCGTCCAGCCGCTCGAGCTCGGCGCCGGTGAGCGCGCTGGTGTGCTCGTCGACGATGCCGAGGTCGCCGGCGATACGCGCCGCGGTGTTCGGATGGTCGCCGGTGATCATGATCACGCGCACACCGGCGGCACGTGCCTCGGCGATCGCCGCCCGCACCTCCGGGCGCGGCGCGTCGAGCATCCCGACCGTCCCGAGGTAGACGAGCTCGCGCTCGACCGACTCGTCCTGTCGCGGTTGCTCGTGGGCGGGAAGCGGACGGTAGGCGACCGCCAGCGTGCGCAGCGCACGGTCGGCGAGGCGGTCGACGGCCGCCAGGATCTCGCTTCGGCGCACGGGCGTGAGCGGTCGCAGCTCGCCACGCAGCTGCTCGTGGGTGCACCGCGCGAGCAGCACGTCGGGGGCGCCCTTGGTGACGACGGCGATGCCGGCCTCGCGCTCGAGATCGACGTGGAACGTGCTCATCAGCTTTCTCTCCGAGGTGAACGGCACCTCGCCGACGCGCTCGAACCGCGCACGGCGTGCCTCGGCGAGGCCCTCGACCTTGGCCTCGGCGACCAGAAATGCCGCCTCGGTGGGATCGCCCTGGATCGTCCACTCACCGTCCTCCTCGCTCAGGACGGCGTCGTTGGCCAGGCTCCCGGCCGTGAGCACGGCATGGACCTCGTCGAGCAGCACCGGGTCGGCGAGAGGTCGGCCGTCGACGCGCAGATCTCCCTCGGGCCGGTACCCGCTGCCGGTCACGTCGACCTCGCTCGAGCCGGTGACGACCTTTTCGATCGTCATCTCGTTCTTGGTCAGCGTGCCCGTCTTGTCCGTGCAGATCACCGACGCCGAGCCGAGCGTCTCGACCGACGACAGCTTCTTCACGATCGCCCGCCGGCGGGCCATGCGCTGAACGCCGAGCGCGAGCACCACCGACAGGATCGCCGGCAGCCCCTCCGGCACGGCGGCGACGGCGAGCGAGACTCCCACGAGCAGCACCGAGACCAGGTCCGAGGCCGTCTCGATGTCGGCGGTGAGCAGGATCGCGCCGACGACGACCGTGGCGATCACGATCACGGCGATTCCGAGCATGCGCCCGATGCGGTGGACTTCCCGCTGCAGCGGCGTCGCCTGCTCCGCGGTACGCCCGAGCAGGCGGGCGATGTTCCCCATCTCGGTCGCCATCCCGGTCGCGGTCACGACGGCCCGGCCGCGGCCCCGGACGACCGCGGTGCCGCTGAAGGCCATGTTGAGCCGGTCGCCGATCCCGACCGGCTCGGCGATCGAGTCGACGTCCTTCAGCACCGCCTCGCTCTCCCCCGTCAACGACGCCTCGGCGATCCGTCAGTGCGGCAGCCTCGATCAGCCGACCGTCGGCCGCGACGGCGTCACCCTCGGCGAGCACGAGGATGTCGCCCGGCACCACCTCGGTGGCCGGGATCCGCTCCTCGCGCCCTTCGCGCACCACACCGGCGGTCGCCGCCGCCATCCGCTGGAGCGCCGCGACCGCCTGCTCGGCGCGGGCCTCCTGCACGTAGCCGAGAACCGCGTTGGCGACGATGATCGCCGCGATCACGATCGCGTCGAACGGCGCGGCCTCGCCGCCCTCCAGCGCCCAGGCCACCAGCGAGACCACCACCGCGGCCAGCAGCAGGTAGATCAGCGGGTCGGCGAACTGGCCGAGGAACTTGCGCCACTCCGGCACTCGCTCCGCCTCCTCGAGCCGGTTCGGCCCGAACCGCGCGAGCCGCGCCTCCGCCTCCGCTTCGCTCAAGCCGCGACGCGCGTCGGTGCCCAGCTCCTCGACGAGCTCGGCCGCGTCTCGCCGCCAGGCCTCGAGCGAGGTCGCTCGGGCGCCGCCCGGGCCCGGCTCGGTGTCAGTGGCGGTGCTCACGTTGCCTTCCGAGCGTCGCACACCGTGGGTCCCCCCGCATCCGCGGCGACCCGCACGTCGCTCCGGATCCTGCGCGAGCCCGTTGGCGCCCCCACTGCTGCGCTACGGGTCATCGCGCGCGGGTGCGAGCGCCCGGCCCGCGCCACGGTGTCTACGCGGGGCGATCGCGGATAGCCCCGGCGGGCCTAGCCGAAGCCGAGGATGAACTTCGCGTCGTCGGACATCCGGTCGGGTGTCCACGGCGGGTCGAACGTGAGCTCCACGTCGACGTGCTCGACGCCGGGAAGCGCGGCGACGGCGTCGTGGATGCCCTCCTGGATCATCGGGCCGGCGGGGCACCCCATCGAGGTGAGCGAGTGGACGATCTTCACGCTGGGCCCGTCGATGTGGGCCTCGTAGAAGAGCCCGATCTCGACGATGTCCATCCCGAGCTCGGGATCCTCGACCCCGTGCAGTGCCTCGATGACGTCGTTCTCGGTGACCATGGGCCGAGTCTACCCGTGCCCGTACGATGCACCGATGGATCTGCGCGCCCTCGATCTCGCGATCGCGCGCGCGTGGCCCGCCCGCGAGCAGGCCGCGATCGGGCCGTGGACGGCTCGCCTCGACGCCGGCGTGACCCGCCGCGCGAACTCGGTGCTGGCTCACGGGGACGGCCCGACGCCCGTCACGGCGGTGCTGGACGGCTGGCTGGAGACGTCCGAGCAGCTCTACCGCGCCCGGGGCCTGACGCCCTGGATCCAGGTGACGGATGCCTCCTGGCCGCCGGACCTGGCGGCGGAGCTCGCGGCGCGAGGCTGGGAGACGGGCATCGACCGGACACTGCTGCTCGCGGGGCCCGTCCCGACGGCCGAGAGCCCGCTGGACGTGCGTCTCGCTCCGCGGCCGGAGCCGGCCTGGGTCGAGACGTGGTGGGAGGTCGACCCGCGCGGCGGGGCTCCGGAGCTCGAGTCGGCGGCCGCGATCATCGCCCGCATCCGGGAGCCTACCGCCTTCGCGACGGTGAGCCTCGGCGGCGTCTGCGCGGGCGTCGCCCTCGGCGTCGTCGTGGACGGGCTGCTCGTGCTCGAATGCGTCGCGACGCGACCCGAGGCTCGGCGTCGCGGGGCCGGCAGGGCGGCAGTCGGGGCGCTCGGCCGCTGGGCGGGAGAGCACGGGGCGACGGCCTGCCTCCTCGCGGTGCTGGAGGCCAACGGCCCGGCCAACGCCCTCTACGCGGCGCTCGGCCTCACGGAGGCGAGCGCCTACGCATACGCACGGCCGGGCGACTGACGCGCCACTGCAGGCGCACGGTTCCCCCGACACGGCCGGAGCGGGCGCGGAGCACCGTCGCACTCAGATCAGGAGCCGCACTTCTTCGCGCCGCTCGCGCGCGAAGAAGTGGATGCCGTCGGTGAAGCGCACCCAGTTGCAGCGCATGCACATGATCAACGAGTGGGTGCGGGCGCTGTCGGCGAGAAAGCGGACGCCGCGCAGGAGGTCGCCGTTCGAGACCCCTGTGGCGACGACGATCACGTCGCCCGGCGCGAGATCCTCCTCGTCGAAGACTCGCGTGACGTCCTCGATCCCCGCCGCCTGCGCCTCGTCGATCTGGGCCCGGGTCGTCGGCCACAGCTGCGCCTGCACGCCGCCTCCGAGGCAGCGGAGCGCCGCCGCCGTCAGCACCGCCTGGCGGGTGCCGCCGATCCCCACCGCCAGGTGGTCGTTCGTGCCCCGGATCGCCGCCGAGATGGCCGCGGTCACGGTTCCGTCCTGGATCAGCTTGATGCGGGCGCCCGAGGCACGGATCTCCTCGACGAGATCGTGATGGCGCGCCCGGTCGAGCACGAGCGCCGTGACGTCGTTGACATTGCGGTCGAAGCTCGCCGCGATCGCGCCGACGTTGTCGCCCACCGGCCGCAAGAGGTCGATCGCGCCTTTCGCCCTGGGCCCCACTGCCATGGTGCGCATGTACATGTCGGGTAGCCGCCGCAGCGATCCTGCCGGGGCGACCGCCAGCATCGCCATCGCCCCCGTGCCGCCGCGCGCGACGACGCCGCGGCCCTCGAGCGGGTCGAGCGCCAGGTCGACGACGTCGCCCCCGGCCCCCACCTCGCTGCCCGGCATCAGCTCCTCGCCCGCGTGCGCACCGACGACCACCTGACCGGAGATCGGCAGATCCATGAGGGCCGCCCGCATCCCGGCTGCCGCGGCCTCCTCGGCGGCGGCCTCGTCGTCGCGGCCGAGCCAACGGGCACCCGCAAGGGCAGCCCATTCCGTCGCCTTCGCGTAGCTCGTGCAGAGACAGTTCACGGGCGAAGGCGCCTCGCGCGGGAGGTCACACGCGCACCAGTTGCTCGGCGCTCGTGAGCACCAGGTCCATCACCGCGCCGATCGCCTCGTCGAGCGACGCGTTCTCGATCACGGGCACGTCGAACCGGCGCGCACGCTCGAGCAGCACGTCCTGGATGAGCCGGATCTCCGGCATCCCGTCCAGGTACTTCTCCAGCGGGCGCAGCCCGTCCGTCGCAGCGTCCCGCACCCAGAAGTGGCTGCGATGCAGGTTCTCGTCGGTGATCGCGACGACGCACTGCACCACCAGAGCGTTGGCCCGGTCGGGGACGATCATGCCGGGCACGAGATGCACCCCCTCGAGCACCATCGACCAACCCTCGGTCAGCGCACGGTCGAGCGCCGCCTCGACTCCGACGAGCACGTTGCGCGTCTGGTCGAGGAAGCCCATCAGGGCGGCGTCGTCCGAGATGTCCTCGTCGGCGCGGCTGAGCGCCAGCTGCGCCTCGAAGCTCGAGTAGTGCACGGACGGCATGAACTCCTTCGAGAAGAAGGCGCGCATCGTCTGGCGGATGAAGTCCGTCGACGTCACGCGTGTAATCCCCAGCCGGTGCGCCGCTTCCGTCGCGAGCGTCGACTTCCCCGTGCCGGTGGCGCCGCCCACGAGCAGGATCACCGGCAGGTCCAGCTGCTGCAGGGCCTGGAGCCGCCGCAGGCGACGGATCGTCCGAGCCGCCTCCCGCTCACCGAGCACCTCGGGGGCGATCTCGGCCAGGCGGTCGAGGTCGAGCACGTCGGCGCCGCGCTGCAGCATGTCCGCCTCGGCGCGGCGGGTCAGTTCGTACGCCTTCGTGGGCGTGAGGCCCGTGGCGGCAAGAGCACGCGCCATCAACCCCTTCGACCACGGCGGGCCCTCGTCACCGCCGAGCGGCAGCGGCGCCAGATAGCGGCGCTCGCTCATGTCACCACCTGGCGGGTAACGGACGAGCGGGTGTCTCCCGAAAAGGCAGGGGAGACACCCCTCGGCTGTTCTGGCCGGGGAGTCACCCTGCATTCCGTTTCCGCCTCGTCGGCCAGCCGCAGCAGCTCGGCGTCGAGGTCGGGCTCGCCGGCGAGCGGCAGCACGTGATTGGCGGCCAGCACGATCTCGACGCCCCGCGCCCGCGCCTCCTCGACGACGACGTCGACCGCCGCGGCCTTCAGCTCCACCACGAAGACGTCGGCGTCGACGCGCCCGAGCTCGGCACGCAGCGCGGCGCGGTCGGAGAGGCTGCCGGAGACGTGGGCGACGTCCGCGCCGTGGACGTCGCGCAGGTGCGAGGCGATACGGCCGTGCTGGGCTGCCGGCGCGGTGCCGAAGAACGCGACCCGCCGGCCGCGCACGTCCCCATCGGGGTGAGGCCGCAGCACGGCACGCACGACCGGCACGCCCGGCCGCGCCAGCGCGTGCAGGTCGCGTGCGAGGGCCGCGTGGTCGACGTCGTCCTCGGCCATCGCGATCACGACGAGGTCGGCCAGGAGCGCGCGGTAGGCGTTGAGATAGCCGGTCGCAACGGCTGGATCCTGGTGCCCGCCCACGACGAGGACGCGGCGTGCCGACGCGATGGGCGGCAGCGCCGCACCGCTCCCGTCGAGCACGAGCAGGTCGGGCTGGAGACGCTCCGCCGCCCGCACGCCCGCGAGAACGTTGGACAGGCCGACGGCGCCGGCCAGTCCGCCGCCGCAACGGCGGCAGCCGACCGTCGGTACGCGGGCAAGCGCGGCCGTCTCGAGATGATCCGAGGCGGCGTGCCGGCCGGCACGCGAAAGCGCCAGCAGCCCTTCGACGGTCGGCGGTACGGTCACGATCTCGGGCTCCGCCGGCCCTCCCCGCCCCATCGCCACGACGACGACGCGGCGGTCGACGGCGAGCGTACGCGCCACGTGACCCGTCACCGCCGTCTTGCCGACGCGCTTCCCGGTGCCGACGACGGCGAGCGAGGGAACCGGCACCGGCTCGAAATGGGGCGGGTCGAAGCGGAAGTCGGCGCCCTCGTACGGCACGCCGAGGGCGAGCGCACGGGCGATCATGCGGAAGCGCTCGCGCGGACCGAGCACCGGCTCGTCGGAGAGGTCGAGCACGAGCTCGGGCCCGTATTCCACGACTGCCGCCTCCAGGCTCGCCGCCAACGGCACGCCGTAGCTCTCGCCGCCCTTCAGCTTCTCGACGCCTCCCACGAGCACGGCGGCGACGATCTCGTACGGCAGCTCGGCGAGGGCGTCGCGCACGACGTCGGCGTAGTGCTCGCCGTCGATCAGCGCGACCGCCTTCATCGGCGCGACCTGACCTCGGAATCGATGCGGCCCGTGTACTTCTCGTACTCGTAGGTGTCCGTCGAGAACTGGATGATCCGCTCCTGCCCGTGGAACGGGTGCCGCCGCCAGATGTCGACGTGGCTGCCGGAGACCTCGATCACGTTGTAACAGGGTCGCGTGTTGCCGCGCAGCCGCAGCGACGACACCGTGCCGGTGTTGACGACGAAGAGGTTCTCGAGCCGCCAGGCGTACGGCACGTGCTTGTGGCCGGAGAGGACCAGATGCACGCCGGCGCGCAGCAGGCACTCGAGGGCGTCGCCCGCGTCGTAGACGACGTTCCGCTCGCGCCCCGTGCCGGGCACGGGCAGCAGGTGGTGGTGCAGCACGAAGATCTTCAGATCGGCGGGCTCGGCGGCGAACTCGCTCTCGATCCACGGGTAGCGCCCGCGCCCGATCTGCCCGTGGTCGAGATCGGGCTCGGTGGAGTCGACGGCGACGATGGTGACGCCGTCCTTGCGCAGCACGGAGCTGCGCTCGCCGAAGAGCTCCTCGAAGTGGACGTACCCGACGTTGCGGGAGTCGTGGTTCCCGGGGATGACGACGAGCTCCTCGCATTCGAGCCGATCGATGTACTGTCGGGCGAGCCGGTACTCGTGCTTGAAACCGAGCGTCGTCAGGTCTCCCGTGCAGACGACGATGTCCGGGCCGAGCTCGTTGATCTCGGCGATCGCCCGTTCGAGCAGGTTCGGCTCGAAGTACGGCCCCCCGCAGTGGAGGTCCGAAAGGTGGGCGATGCGGAAGACCGGCCCGGCCACGTCGGTCATGACGCCAGTGTACGGAGGAACGCGGGCAGGACAAAGCGCAAGGCCCCGTGGCCGCCGTCCGCCAGGCGATCACCGTCCGAGCGCCCCGCTACCGTTGCCTTGGTGCGGGAGGAAACCGACCGGTTCCAGGCATATTGCGGCGCGAAGCCGCCGCGCTTCGCCAACCGCATCGAGCTCGAGTGCGCGAAGATCCTGGACTGGTACGGGATCCCGTGGGCGTACGAGCCGACGTCCTTCGTGCTCGAGCGTGACGCGGACGGCCGTGTCACCCGAGCCTTCACGCCCGACTTCTACCTGCCGGAGCCGGACCTGTACGTCGAGGTCACGGTGATGAAGCAGTCGCTCGTCACCCGCAAGAACCGCAAGCTGCGCGAGCTGCGCGAGCTGTACCCCCACGTCAACGTGAAGCTCTTCTACCGCCGCGACATCGAGCGCCTCGCGCAGCGCTACCGCCTGAGGCTCGCCTCGTGACAGAGGGCCCCGTCGGGGAGGTCTACCTCTCCGCGGAGGAGATCGCGGCCCGGGTCGCGGAGCTCGGCAGCCAGATCGCCCGCGACTACCAGGGCCTCGAGCCACTGCTCGTCGCACCGCTGAAGTCGAGCGCCGTCTTCCTCGCCGACCTGTCGCGCGCGCTGCCGATCCACCACGCCCTCGACGTGATCGAGCTGGCCGGCTACACCGACGGACGCAGCGGCGGCGTGCGGATGACCAAGGATCTCGACACGGCGATCGACGGACGCCACGTGCTCGTCGTCGAGGACGTCGTCGACACGGGGCTCACGCTCCGCTTCGTGATGCGGACGCTGGAGCTGCGCGAACCGGCGAGCCTTTCCGCGGTGACGCTGCTCGACCGCCCCTACCGGCGACTCGTGGACGACATCAACCTCCGCTACGTCGGCTTCACCGTGCCCGACGAGCTGTTCGCCGGCTACGGCCTCGGCCTCGACGAGCGCTGGCGCGCGTTTCCCGATCTTCGCTACGTGGTCGCCGAGACGTTGCCGGCCGCTGCCGTGGACGCTGCCTGACGGCTGCGCACCACCGGGGAAGACGTCCTACAGATAGCCCATGGGGTCGACGGCGACGCCGTTGACCCGCACCTCGAAGTGCACGTGCGGCCCGGTCGAGTGGCCGGTGCTGCCCGAATACGCGATCACCTCGCCCTGCGCGACCTGCTGGCCCAACGCCACGGCGACGCTCGTGTTGTGGCCGTACGCGGTCGAGACGCCGTTCCCGTGGTCGACCACGACGAGGTTGCCGTAGCCGTCCATCCAGCCCGCGTAGATGACCGTTCCGGCGGCCGCCGCCTGCACGGGCGTGCCGGAGGGGACGGCGATGTCGATGCCCTCGTGCATGCGGCCCCAGCGCGCCCCGAACCCGCTCGTGACCGGGCCGCTGACCGGCCAGGCGAAGCCGCTCGCCGACGGCGCCGGAGCGGAGGCGGTCGAGCTTCCTTCCTCGGGTGACGGCACCGCGGCGCGCGCGGCGGCGGCCTGGGCGGCGGCGATCTTCGCGGCGAGCGCGGCGCTCTGCGCCTGGAGCGCCTCCACCTCGGCGATGAACGTCTCCCTGTCCTCCTGGACGGAGGCGAGGGCCGTCTCCTTGGCGCTACGGGCCGCCACGAGCGCGTCGCGGCTCGCGACGAGCCGGTCGCGGACGGCGCGTTGCTCGGCCGTGCGCTGCTCGACGGCGCGGGCCTCCTTCACCGCCGCGGTGCGGTCTCGCCGGGTCTCCGCATGCGCGTGCGCGAGCTCCCGCGTGGTGCGCTTGACGGTAGTGGCGATCCGCTTGTCCTGGCGGCCGATCCGGTTCATCAGCTCGATCGTGTCGAGCAGGTCGGAGAAGGACGAGGCACCGAGCGCGAACGACAGCGCATCCGGGGTGTCGGAGGTGTAGATCGCGCGGATGCGGAGCTCCAGGCGCTTCAGCGCCACCGCGTACTGCCGCTCGAGGATGTGGAGCTGCCGCGTTTGCTCGCGGAGACGTGCGTCCAGCGTGCGGAGACGCGCACGCGAGGACGCGAGCTGCGCTTCGAGCACGGACAGCCGTGCGACTTGCGCGTCGACGCCCTGCTGCAGCGTCCGCACCTTCGCCGAGACCGCGCTCAGCTCGGAGGTGAGCACGCCGGACCGCTCGTCGGCGCGGTCGATCCGGGACTGCAGCTCCCCGATCGTGCCGTCGATGCGGGCCTTCTCGGAGCCGGGATCGCCGGCCGCCGGCGCGGACAGGAGCAGCACGGCCGCCAGGGCGGCCAGGAGCGGTGCACGCCGGCCCATCCAGGGTAGGTTCGCTACGACTCCGGCCGTCCCTGCCCGCCGGTGCGCTCGAGCGCACCGAGCGCCTCGGCCGCCTCGCGGCGCAGCGGGCCGAGCGAGGCCCGGTAGTCGTCGTCGTCGATGCGGCCGGCGCGATGATCGGCCTCGAGCTCCTTGAGCGCGGCCAGGGCGCGGTCGCGCTCCTCGGCGAGGCGGAGCCGGTCGCGCTCCGCGGGCGTGAAGGCGTGCAGCTCGTCCGACTCCGGGGCAGGCTCACGCAGGAACGGGAGCGCTACGAGGACGACGCACACGACGGCGAGGATGCCGCCCAGCACGAGAGCCGCGGTCACGGGGTCGTGGCCGGGCTGCCCGCCTCGCGGTAGCGGACGGCGAGCCGCCGCTCCTCGCGCGCGTCCGGCCACAACGCGATCACGGAGCCGAGCAGGAACACGAGCCCGGCCAGCCAGATCAGGTTGACGAGCGGCTTCACGAACACGCGGAAGTACACGGTGCCGTCGTCGTTCACCTGCTCGGCGATCACGAACAGGTCCTCGCCGGTCAGGTAGTCCGTGCGGATGCCGACCTCGCTCGAGACCTGCGGGTCGGGGCCGGCGATCTTGTACGAGTTCTTGCCGGCCTCGACGGCGCCGAGGTCCTTGCCGCCGCGCTGGGCGGAGACGAGAGCGCGCACCTCGGTGGCGTGGTCCGTGTCGCGCTCCTCGAGCTTCTCGTAGGTCAGCCGATAGCCGGCGACCGCGAGCGACTGGCCGGGGGCGAGCTTGCCCTCGGTGACGGAGTCGTAGGCGCTCGAGCCGGCGATGCCGATCGCGAGCAGCACGATCGCCGCGTGCACGACGTAGCCGCCGTACCGGCGCCGGTTGCGGCCGATCAGGGAGGCGAACGCGACCGGCCACGTCTCGCTGGAGAGGGCGCGGCGCGCCCGCGTGCCACGCACGAACTCGAGCCCGATCGCCGCGAGCACGAAGGCGGAGAACGTGTACGCGATCAGCCCGGGGATCGACGAGCCGGCACCGAGGACGAGCAGCACGGCACCGGTGGCGAGCGCGATCCCCCCGGGCCAGGCGAGCGTGCGCATAAGGCCCGGCAGCGAGGCTCGCCTCCATGCGATCAGCGGCCCGATGCCCATCAGCAGCAGCAGCGGCAGCCCGAAGATGCGCAGGAAGAAGTCGTAGTAGGGACGGCCGACGACGACCGACTGGCCGCGCACCGCCTCCGAGAGGATCGGCCAGGCAACCCCCCACAGGATGGTCAGGCAGAGGGCGACGAGCAGCAGGTTGTTGTAGAGGAAGACCGCCTCGCGGGAGACGAGCGACTCGAGCCGGGTGGTCGAGCGCAGGAGCGGCAGGCGCCAGATGATCAGCACCGTCGCGAAGACGACGGCGACGATGATGAAGGCGAGGAACCACGGCCCGATGTCGCTCTGCGTGAAGGAGTGGATCGAGTTGACGACGCCCGAGCGCGTCAGGAACGTCCCGAACAGGGACAGGCAGAACGCGAGCGAGACGAGCACGACGTTCCAGACCTTCAGCATCCCGCGCTTCTCCTGGATCATCACGGAGTGCAGGAACGCCGTCGCCGCGAGCCAGGGCATCAGGGCGGCGTTCTCGACCGGATCCCACGCGTAGTAGCCGCCCCAGCCGACCTCGACGTAGGCCCAGTGCGCGCCGAGCAGCTGCCCGATCCCGAGCGCCGTCCAGGCGAGCAGCGTCCACCGCCGGGTGGCCACGATCCAGCGCTCGTCGGTGCGCCCGGAGAGGAGCGCGCCCATCGCGAACGCGAACGGAACGGCCAACCCCACGTAGCCGAGGTAGAGGAACGGCGGGTGGCTCATCATGTACGGGTTCTGCAGGCTGGGGTTGAGGCCGGCGCCGTCGAGCGGAGCCGTCTGCACGGCGAACGGGCTGGCGACGGCGACGAGCAGCCAGCTGAAGCCGACGCAGATGCCGGCGAGCACCGGCACCACCCACACGACGAGGTCGCGAGCGCGCCGCCGGTTGAGCCACACGGCGAGCGCGGAGTACCCCGTGAGGATCAGGAGCCAGAGGAGCAGCGACCCCTCCTGCCCGCCCCAGAAGGCGGAGAGCTTGTAGACCCCGCCCAGCGAGCGGCTCGAGTGGTCGGCAACGTACGTGAGCGAGAAGTCGTCGCGGACGAATGCGACGGCGAGCACCACGGAGGCGACGAGGGTCGACCCGAACGCGGCGATGAGCGCGTTCCGGGCCGAGTGCGCGAGCCGCCGCCGGCCGAGCATGGCGGCGGCGGCGCCGGCGACGAGCGCGTAGGCCGAGAGACCGAGCGTGATGACGAGAGCCGCGCGGCCGAGCTCGGGCATCCGGGGCTACTGCTTGGTGGCCGTGTACTTGGACGGGCACTTCGTCACCATCGAGCCGGGGCTCGCGACGAAGGTGCCGTTGCGGAGCTCGCCGTCGACGACGATGTGCCGCCCGACCCTGAACAGGTCGGGCACCGATCCCTTGTAGAGCACGGCCACGGTCGTCTTGCTGTCTCCCTCGATGTCCCGGAGCCTGAAGCGCAGGCCGCCTGCGTGGGCGTCGCCCGTGACGGGGCCGACGACGAGCCCCGCGACCGACACGTTGCCTGTCTGCGCGGCGAGCTCGCTCGGCTTCAAGCGACGGCGTGCCGCCGCCCGCGATCGACGTGTACAGCAGGAAGACCGCGAGCACCGCCGCGATCGAGAGGGCGATGACGAGCCGGGCCGGGGAACGCTTCCGTGCCACGCCGGCAGTCTACCGTGGCAGGTGCGGTGCGGCGCGCATGCAGCGCGCCCACGAGGTGCACGGTGCCAACCGGGACACGGTGCGCTACGCGCGGTACACGGTCGGTGGCAGGTCAGGCGGCGTCGCGCTCGGCGATGCAGTCGCGTCGCGCGGGGATCTCGTAGCCGTGGTCGTGGCAGAGCGACCCGGGCGAGTCCTCCGTGAACGCATCGCAGTAGCCCTTGCCGTAGGCGGCCCGCATGAAGGCCGCCACGACCTCGAGACTCCACTCGCTCACGTCGGCCGCCTCCCGCCAGAGATCGCTGAGGCGCAGGTCGATGTCGAGCTCGAGCAGGTCGATTCGGGTGGGCCGCTGCACACCACGCAGGCTACGGAGGGCGTCGGACGGCATAGAGTTCCCGCAAATGACTGGTATTCGCGTCGGTCCCGCGCGCGTTCCCTCGCGCGAGAGCCCGGAGGCGGCCGTGACCGCCCTGCTCGAGCGCGGCTACACCGCCTGCGAGATCGACTTCGAGGGCGGCTTCTGGATGGACTACCCGTGGGCCGAGCGGCTCGGCGAGGTCGCACGGGCGAACGACGTCGCCCTGTCGGTGCACGCGCCGCTGTTCGGCTTCATGGGGCACCTGGAGGCGAGCGGGAGGAAGTTCTCCTCCGCGGTCGGCGCGCTCGACCGCAGCGCCGGCATCGCCGCCGCCTGCGGCGCCGAGGTGGTCGTCTTCCACCCGGGCTTCCTGCTCGGACGCTCGCGCGAGGACGCGATCGCGTCCGTCGTCGAGCAGCTCGGCATGCTGCGCGAGCGCCTGGAGAGCAAGGGACGCGCGGTGCCCTTCGGCGTCGAGGTGATGGGACGGGTGCGCGACCTGGGCTCGCTCGACGACGTCGTCGAGATCTCGCGCCGTACGGGATGGGTGCGGCCCGTGCTCGACTTCGCGCACATGCACGCGACGAGCGACGGCGCGTACCTCGAGACCGGGCTGTTCGTGGAGGCGCTCGAGGCGGCGGACGACGTGCTCGAGGCCGGCGCCCCGTTCCACGTCCACTTCTCCGACATCGCCTACGCGAACCGGAACGAGAAGCACCACCTTCCCTACGGTGAGGGCACCCTGCGGGCAGAGCCGCTGCGCGAGGCGCTCGACCGCTTCGAGCGGCCCGCGACGGTGATCTCCGAGTCGCCCGACGAGGCGTCGAGCCAGGCGATCCGCGCGATCCTCGCCGGCGCGCCGTAGAGCGCCGGGCCGAGCAAGGCCCCGATCAGCGCGGGTGGCGTCCGGGACGGCCGCCGCCAGCGCGGCGAGCTCCTCGTCGACCGCCACCGCCTCCTGCTCGCGGCCCCGCGCGCGCAGGAAGCCGGCGAGCGCGGCGAGCGGCTCGACCTCGTAGCGCCGGAAGCCGGTGTCGCGCAGGATCGCGACGGCGTCGCGCAGAAGCTCCTCGGCCTCGTCGTCCCGGCCCTGCGCGGCGCGCACGACGCCGAGCGCAAGTCGTGTGGTCGCGTCCGACGTGACGTCGTGGGCGCCCACGGTCTCGCGCGCCTGCAGCGCGAGCCGCTCGGCCTCCTCCATCCGCCCCTGCTCGAGGCGCACCTGGGCGAGCATCCGCTGGCTCTCGACCAGCGTGCCGCGATCCTGCAGCGGCGTGAGCATGCGGATCGCCTGCCCGCAACCGCTCCTCGGCGAGCGACAGCTCGCCCCGCTTCCAGGCGACGCGCCCGAGCCCGTTGAGCGCGCGCGCATGGCTGAGCTCGATACCGCATTCCTCGAAGAGCGCGCACGCCTGCCGGAGCGACGTCTCCGCCTCGTCGAGCCGCCCCTGGAAGGACGCCAGGTTCCCGGCCATGCGGAGCACCCAGGCGCGGCTCCTCGGGCTGCCGCTCTCCTCCGCGAGCTCGATCGCCCGCTCCAGCGCCTCCTGCGCGCGCACCGGCTCGAGCCGAACGCTGTGCATGTCGGCCAGCTCCAGGAGCACGCCCGCCTTCAGGTCGGGGCGGCCGGTGCGCTCGGCGATCTCGAGCTTCTCGCCGGCGAGCTCCTCCACTTCGGCGAGCTCCCCGACCCACCAGTGCGTCGTCGCCAGCGTCTCGAGGGCGTCGAACCTGCCGATGTCGTCGTCCGCGTCGATCACCGCGAGCGCTGCGTTCGCGAGCTCGCGCGCCCGCACGTGGTCGGCGTCGCGGTAGAGGGCCACCTGGGCCAGCGCCGTGAGCGCACGACCCTCGATCCGGGAGTCGCCGGCCCCGCGGGCGAGCTCGCACACGGCCTCCATCTCCTCCGACATGGCCGGGATGTCGGTCATGCGCCAGGCGGCGCGGGCCGCCTGGTAGCGGCGCTCGAGCGTGGGCTCCAGGTCGACCGCCCGCAGCGAGCAGCCGGCGGGCGGCGCGGTTCGCCTCCCGCGAGAGAGCACGTCGTCCCGCCCGCTCGAGCGCGGCCGCCGCGTCGGCGGCGAGCTCCGCGGGCACGCGGCCCTCGAGCTCCCGCGCGATCTGCGCAGCCTCGTCGAGGTGGTACGCGCGGATCTCCACGAGCTCGTCGGCCGAGGAGCGCTCGGCGAGCCAGGCGGCCAGCCGGCGGTGGAATGCGCCACGGGAGGTCTTCGACAGGCTCGCGTACGCGACGTCGCGGATCAGCCCGTGCCTGAACCGGAAGGCGTCCTCCCCGCGGATCGCCGAACGCTGCTCCCGCGCCAGGAAGTCGCGCCGCACGAGCTCCTCGAGGTCGCCGGCGATCTCCCGCTCGTCGAGAAGCGCCGAGACCGCGCCGGCCGGAAACGTCCGGCCGGCCACCGCCGCGCGCTGCAGCAGCTCCTTCGTCCCCGCGGGCAGCCGGTCGATGCGCGCCGCGATCATGGCCTGCACCGTGTGCGGGATCCCGGGCGCGACGTCGCCTCCGGGCTCGAGCAGCATCCGCACCGTCTCCTCGAGGAAGAGCGGGTTTCCCTCGGTCGTGTCGAGCACGGCCGCGCGCTGCTCGGCGCTGAGCGGCTCGGCGGCGCCGCAGCTGAGCGCGTCGACGAGGGTCTCGCTGTCGCCGCGAGGGAGCGCGCTGCAGCTCGATCGCGGCTGGCGCGCACGTTGCCCCCTCCCCACCCGCGGCCGCAGGTCGAGCAGGTCGGTGCGCGCGAGGCAGAGCAGCAGGATCGCCACGTCCCGCACGCCGCCGGCGAGGTGCTCGATCAGGTCGAGCATCTCCTCCTCCGCCCAGTGGAGGTCCTCGAACACGAGCACGAGCGGCTGCACGGACGCGAGCTCGATGGCCCACGTGCGCGCGGCCCAGGCGATCTCGGGGGCGGCGCGGTCGCCGCCGACCGCGTCGAGCACGCCCGAGGCGAGGCCGAGCAGGTCGGCGACCGCCTCGTCGCCGCAGCACGCCCGCAGCTTCTCGGACGCCGCGTCCATCGAGTCGTCGTCGGTGATGCCGGCCGCCGTCTTCACCATCTCGGACAGCGCCCAGTAGGTGACGCCCTCGCCGTAGGGCAGGCAGCGCCCGCTCAGCACCGTCGCCCGCTCGACACCGGCGAGGAACTCGCGGGCGAGCCGGGACTTGCCGACGCCGGGCTCGCCGAAGACGGTGACGAGGTGGACGCGCCCGTCGCGCACGGAGCGGCCGAAGGTGTTGTGCAGCAGCTCGAGCTCCTCCTCCCGGCCGACGAACGGCACGGACACGGTCACGCGGCGGCCGACCTCCTCGGAGACGGAGAGCGCCCGCCAGGCCTCCAGACCGCGCCGTGAAGCCGCGCGCGGACTGCTGGCCCGAGCCGCTCGGCCACGACGGCGTCGCGGGCGAGGCTGCGCGACGACCGGGCCGATCAGCACCTCGCCGGGCTCCGCCGCCTGCTGCAGCCGCGCCGCCGCGTTGACCGGCACGCCCGGTGGCGAAGGTGGAGTCGGCGTCGTCGGCCACGACCTCGCCCGACTCGACGCCGATGCGCACCTCGAGGCCGAGCTCGTGGACGGCGTCGACGATGGCGAGCGCCGCGCGCACCGCCCGCTCGGCGTCGTCCTCGTGCGCGACCGGCACGCCGAACGCCGCCATCACGGCGTCGCCCGCGAACTTCTCCACCGTGCCGCCGTGCGCGACGAGGCAGTCCGCGACGAGGTCGAAGAACCGCGTCACGCGCGAGCGCACGACCTCCGGATCGGCGGTCGCGACGAGCTCGGTCGAGCCGACGAGATCGGCGAAGAGCACGGTCGCCAGCTTGCGTTCCATCCGCACAGGATAGGCGGCCCGCCATCCCCCGGGCCGACCGTTCGTCCGTGCCGCGGCGACCGGCGTCTCGCCTACGATGGACCTCGTGCTCGACCCGAAGGTCTTCAAGGCGTACGACGTCCGCGGCCTCTACGGCCCGGAGCTCGACGAGGACGGCGCGTACGCGATCGGGCGCGCCTACGTCGAGCACTTCGAGCCGCGCACGATCGCCGTCGGCCGCGACATGCGCGTGTCGGCGCCGGCGATGGCCGCGGCCGTGATCGAGGGCGCCGCCGACGGCGGCGCGGACGTCGTCGACCTCGGGCATGGTCGGCACCGAGATGGTCTACCACGCGGTCGGCGAGCTCGGCCTCGACGGCGGCATCTGCGTCACCGCCTCGCACAACCCGAAGCAGTACACGGGCATGAAGATCGTGCGCCGCGGCGCGCTGCCGGTCGGCGGCGACTCCGGCCTCGACGACGTCCGCGCACGGCGCCCAGGCGGGCTTCGGGCCCGGTCACGCGGCGCGGCGAGATCCGGTCGGAGGACGTCTGGCCGGGCTTCGTCGAGAAGGTGCTCTCGTTCGTCGACGTGGCCGCCATGCGGCCGCTGCGCGTCGTCGTCGACGCCGCGAACGGGATGGCCGGCGCGATGCTGCCGCCCGTGCTCGAGCGGCTGCCGCAGATCGACGTCGTCCGCTGCTACTTCGAGCCCGACGGCACCTTCCCGAACCACGAGCCGAACCCGCTGCTGCCGGAGAACCGCGCGTTCATCGTCGCGAAGACACGCGAGGAAGGCGCCGACCTCGGCGTCGCCTACGACGGTGACGCCGACCGCTGCTTCTTCGTCGACGACACCGGCGAGTTCGTGCCCGGCGACTTCGTCACCGCGCTGCTCGCCGAGGCGATGCTCGCGCGCGAGCCGGGCGGCAAGGTGATCTACGACGTGCGCGCGAGCTGGGCGGTGCCCCGCGCGATCGAGGCGGCCGGCGGCATCCCGCTCGTCAACCGGGTCGGCCACGCGTTCATCAAGCACCGCATGCGCAAGGAGGACGCGGTCTTCGCCGGCGAGGTGTCGGCGCACTACTACTTCCGCGACTTCACCCAGGCGGACACCGGCGTCGTGCCGTTCCTGCTCATGCTCGAGCTGATCTCCCGCAGGGGCGTGAAGCTGTCGGAGATCCTGGCGCCGTTCCGCGAGCGCTACTTCATCACCGGCGAGATCAACACCCCGGTCGCGGACGTGGCGCTCAAGCTGCAGGAGATCAAGGAGCGCTACGCGGCGCAGGGCGGGCGCATCTCGCACCTGGACGGCGTCTCGGTCGACTTCGACGACTGGCACTTCAACGTCCGCCCCTCGAACACCGAGCCGCTGCTGCGGCTCAACCTCGAAGCGCTCTCGAAGGAGACCATGGCCGAGAAACGCGACGAGGTGCTCGACCTGATCCGCTCGTAGGGGGCGAGGCGATGCCTCGCCCCCGGTGCTACGAGGCGCCCAGCTGGATCTCGGCCGGCAGCTCGCGGCGCTCGTCGACGGGCTCGAGCTCGACCCGGGCCCGGGCGTCGAAGTAGACGTACGAGGTGACGAGGGCGACGTACGGCATCGAGAGCGCATACACGACGCCCGCCACGAGGTTGAGTAGCCCGAGCGACGAGTTCGAGACGAAGATCAGGAGCGCCCCGAGCAGCGGCCCGAGACCGATCGCCACTACCGCGCTGATACCCACGAGCGAGCCGACGCGGAACCACCGGCGCCGCACGAGCGTGCCGCTGCGGCGCAGCGCTTCGAAGGCCGACAGCCCCTCGAGCTCGATCACGGGGGCGAGCAGCGACCAGCGGATCGCGAGCCAGACGGCCACCGGCAGGAGGATCGCGGTCGTGCTCAACAGCACCCACGCGACGACGAACACCGCGATGGCGCCGAGGAGCGGCCGGAAGCGCCGCAGGGCGAGCCGGTAGGCGCCGAGCGCACCGATTGTGCGGCCGGCGTCGATCTCGACGAGCGCGCACGCGGTCGCCGCCTGCACGAGGCCGAGGCCGAGCAGCGTGAGGGTCGCTCCCACGACCACGGCGACGAAGGCGACGCTGCCGGCCCCCTCCCCCGTCCCCGAGCCGAACACGTCGAGCAGCGACAGGAGGAGCCACTGCAGCAGCGTGATCACCACGGTGATGGGGATGAGCAGGGCACCGATGCCGACGAAGAGGCGCACGCGCTTGACGTACGCGCGTCCGCTCGCCGCGAGGATCTGGCCCCAGCTGCGGCGGCGCCCGAGGCGGAGCGGGGCAACCGGCGTCCAGGTCGCCTTGACGGCGACGAGCACGACGAGGCCGAGCAGCGCGGTGAGCAGGAGCAGCATCGGGACGGGGTTGCGCAGCAGCTGGTTGAGGGCCTTGGAGCCCTTCGCGACGCCGGAGCAGAAGACGTCGGTGGCGCCGGTGCCGACGATGCCTCCGGTCGGTACGGCGTAGCTCACGTCGCGCCAGCCCTGCGACCACTCGATCGGATGCGTCCACTGGTCCTTCAGGTTGGGGCCCGTGGGGCCGTTGAAGAACGCCTTCTCGAGCTCGCCCCAGCGCCCCTCGAACGCGATCCACGGGAACGCCGCCCTCGCGGCGGCGACGTCGCTCGGAATCACCTTCACGGCCGGGCGCAGCTCGTCGTGCGGGCCCGCGGGTGTCGTCGCAGCCGACTCCGGCCTCGGCGCTCGAGCCCGAGGTAGAGCGCCTCCGTGTACTTGTTCGCGTGCGAGCCCGCCGCCGGGGTAGACGACGGGGTGAGTGCCGTCGACGATCTCGAGCTCTCGTCCTTCCCCCAGACGGCGCGCTCGGCGCCCTCGTGCGAGCTGTAGCCGACCGTCGCGGGGCTCCCCGCGAGCGCCTCGCGCGCGTCGGCGGCGTCGAAGTCGAGCTGGATCATCTCCCAGTCGCCCTCGTGCGTGTTGTTGAAGTCGTTGAACGGGTAGAAGAGCCAGTACTGCAGCGCCAGCTTCCCGGGAAAGCCGGGGTCGGTGGTCGACGTGCGCGTACACCGTCGGGCTGCTCCCCTCGGTGATGCGTCGCGCCCAGAGCTCGTAGCTGCAGCCCGGCTCGAGCGGGTCTCCGGGGAAGTCGAGGTGGTACTCGTAGCGGTCGACGAGATCGGTGGCGACCGGGCGCGATCTTGACGAGGTCGGTGCGATTCCACGGGCCACGCGAAGGCGACGGTCGGCTCGTCGAAGAGGGTGTCGACGTTCGTCGGGATGTACGGCTCACCGGGGCCGCACTCCTCCTCCTGCGTCGACGAGGCGGACGACCGGGCTGTACCTGCTCGGCGAGCGCGGTCTCGTCGGCGAGGTCTGCGCCCGCGACCGGAGCGAGCACGAGCGCGGCGGCGGCGAACGCCGCGAGCAGCACGAGGACTTTGTGGTGATTCACCACAAAGTGCCGGGCGAACGATCCGCTGACACCCGCGCGTCTCATGCCCCGGGTTTCGACGCGAACAGGTCGAGTCCGAGTCGACGCGAGAGAAACGACGCGACCAGCTGCCCCTTGACGCTGTTGCCCGCCCCGTCGAGCGGCGGCGCGAACGTGCCGAGCCCGCCCTTGCCGGGCGCGACGGTCACGATCCCGCCGCCGATGCCGCTCTTGCCCGGGCAGGCCGACGTCGTACAGCCAGTCGCCCGAGGTCTCGTACAGCCCGGCGGTCGTCATCACGGCGAGCGTGTAGCGGCACGTCTCGGCGTCGATCACCCGCTCCGCGTCACCGGATTGACGCCGCCGTCGGCGAGAGTCGCGCCCATCACGGCGAGGTCGCGCGCGCTCACGCTCGAGGGAGCACTGGCGCGTGTAGAGGTCGACCGCCTGCGACCGGGTCGCAGTAGATCCGGCCGTGGCGCTCGAGCAGGCGGCGAGCTCCCGGTTGCGGTGGTTGGTCTCGGAGGCGCTCGCGTAGACCTCCTCGTCGAGCTCGAGCGTGCGGCCGGCGAAGCGTGACAGGCCCTCGTGGATGATCTCCCACTTCTCGCCGGCGGTCGCTCCCGGGACGAGGCTCGTGGTCGCGATGGCGCCCGGGTTCACCATCGGGTTCGTCCGCCCGTCCGCGCTCCGCTCGACCGCCGCGAGCGAGTTGAACGGGAGGCCGGTGGCGTTGACGCCGAGCCTGTCGCCGCGCCTCGTCCGGCCCCACGGCCTCGCGACGAGCGCGAAGACGAACGGCTTCGAGACGCTCATGATCGCGAACTCGACCGCTGCGTCGCCGGCCGCGTAGCTGCCGCCGCTCGTGTCGGCGACGCAGACTGCCGAAGAGGTCGCGCGGAACGCGCTGCGAGCGCCGGGTAGACGTCCGACGTCGTCCCGTCGTCGCGCCCGCGGAAGCGCGCGTGTGCCTCGTCCACGGCCGCCTGCACCCGTGCTCGCCTCCGGCAGGTGCCCCGTCGAGACGAACGGTCCGCCCTGTCCCTTCTCGTCTGTGCGAGGCCCGTTCAAGACGACCTCAGAACGACCAGATCACGGGCACGAGCAGGACGGCGACGACGCCGAAGAGCACGAGCAGCGGCAGGCCGAGCTTCCAGTAGTCGCCGAAGCGGTAGCCGCCGGGCTCCATCACCATCAGGTTCGCCGGCGTCGCGACCGGGCGTGAGGAACGACGCCGCGGCCGCCACCGTGACCGCCATCAGCACGGGCTTCGCCGAGACGTCCATCTCCGCCGCGCGGACACGGCGATCGGGATCACGATCAGCGCGGTCGCCATGTTGCTGATCAGCTGGCCGAGCGCGAACGTGAGCAGGACGATCCCGAGCAGCAGCGCGTGCGGGCCGGCGTCGCCGACGATGTCGCACGAGCCCGTCGGCGAGCTGCTGGGCGGCTCCCGTCTCGACCATCGCGGTCGAGAGCGACATCATCCCGCCGACGAGGATCACGGTCGTCCAGGAGATGCCGCGGTAGGCCTGCTCGATGGTGAGCACGCGCAGCAGGACGAGCGCCCCGGCTGCGAGGAGCCCGGCCGACCGCGGGCGGCACGGCGCCGGTCGCGAGAAGCACCACCATGCCGGCGAGGACGACCGAGCGCGCGCCTGGCGCCCGGCCCGAGCGGGACCGCCTGCCGCCGGACGCGCGACGGGCTCGTCGACCACGAGCACGTCCGGGTCGTCGAGGTGGTGCTCGAGCGCGCCCCACGTGCCCTGCAGGAGCAGCGTGTCTCCCGACGGCCAGCGTCGACTCGCCGGGCCCGAGGTCCTCGCCCCTGCGCTGGACGGCGAGGACGACGAGGTCGCCGCTGTCGGTGACCATGCCGGGGAAGACGGTGTCGCCGACGAGAGCGGAGCGCGGCGGGATCACGACCTCCGCCACGCCGGACGTCCGCGTGAGCAGCGAGCCGGCGGGCTGATCGAGCTCGTACTGCTCGACGAGCGTGCGCGCGTGGGTCGCAGAAGTCCGCGGCCATCGAGCGCGGGCGGCGGTGCGGCAGGAGGCGCTCGCCGAAGAGGACGACGATCGCGATCGTCCCGACGAGGAGGGGGATCCCGACGAGCGCGAACTCGAAGAAGCCGAATCGCGCCGACCCCCGCGTCCTTCGCGGCTTCGGAGACGATCACGTTGACGGGCGAGCCGGTCAGCGCGAGCAGCGATCCGGCGTGGGCCCCGAAGGCGAGCGGCATGAGGAGCTGCGACGGACGGTCGGCCCAGGCGCACGGACAGCACGACGACGACGGGCAGGAGCGCGGCCACGGAGCCGTTGACGGAGATCAGCGCCGTCAGGAAGGCGACGAGCAGCAGCATCAGCACGATCAGCCGCGTCCGGCTCTCCCCCACGCGGGCGATCAGCTCCTGCCCCGCCCACGCGGTCACCCCCGAAGCGTCGAGGGCCTCGCTGACGACGAACAGCGTGGCGATGAAGATCACCGTCGGGTCGCCGAAGCCGGCGAGCGACTGGTCGAACCCCAGCACCCCGGTGGCCCAGAGCGAGAGCGCGACGCCGATCGCGACGATCGCGACCGGCACGCGGTCCAGGATGAACACCGCCACCGTCGCGGCGAGCACGAGGTACGTGATGGTGCTGTTGCTCACGCCGGCCCCGTCGCGCGCGCCGGACCGGGCTCACGCACGATCGGCGGCCCAGGCCTCTCTCATCGATCCCCGAATCCGTGCCGCGCCCCTGATCTGCGACACAACCCCCGCGAGCGCGAGCACGCCGTAGACGACGTACCACCACCAGCCGGCGTCGATCTGCTCGGTGGCGCTGTCCTTCGTGAAGTCCGCGCTGTCTGTCGTGCCCACGAGCAACATCACGCCCATCGTGATGGCACTGGCGCCCCCGAGGGCGCTCAACACGATCAGCAGCACCATCGGCAACTCGGCAACGATCGCGCCGACGGCGAGCAGGACGCCGAGCGCAACGCCGCCGAGCACGATCAGCCACGTCCACGAGACGTGCAGCGCCACCATGATGCTCGTCCCCAGCGCGAATCCGATCGAGCCCATCGCGACGACCACGGCGACCTCGTAGAAGAGGTAGGCGAGCAGCGCGAAGACGAGCGCGCAGCCGAGGCCGACGGCCCAGCCGAGCAGCGTGCGCAGGAAGCCGTCGCCTGTGATCGACGAGATCAGCCCGGCCCCGAATGCAAACCCGGCGAAGAAGCCCCAGAGCGGGATGATCAGCCGGAAGGCGAGATAGCCGGCGAAGCAGAACAGCGCGCCTGCCGCGATCGCGACGAGGCCGAGGATGATGTCCTGCACGCCTCTACTCCAGCGCCGCCGCGACGCCGGTCGAAGACACGTCTGCCAAGCCGTCAGCCACCCGTCAATTTGCGTGCACGGGGGACCCGGGACCGAGGGGGATCCCGATCAGGTACCAGGCGACGAAGAACAGCGTCCACACCACCGACAGCACGACGACGAAGGGCAGCATCATCGAGACGACGGTGCCGATCCCGGCGTCCTTGTGGTAGCGCTGCGTGAAGATCACGATCAGCGGGAAGTAGGCCATCAGCGGCGTGATCACGTTCGACGGCGAGTCGCCCACCCGGTAGGCGGCGAGCACCGTCTGTGGTGCGACGTCGAGCCGCAGGAAGAGCGGGATGAAGATCGGGGCGAGGATCGCCCACTTGGCGATCGCCGCCGGCATGATGAAGTTGACGAGCGCGGTCACGAAGACGAACCCGATCAGCAGCCACAGCGCGCCGATGTTCGCCTGTTCTCGAGCCAGTCGCCCGAGCTTCACGGCCGCCACCTGTGCCATGTTCGAGTAGTTGAAGTAGGCGATGAACTGGGCGATGAGCAGGAACAGGAACAGGAGCGCGGCGAGGCCCGCCCACGACTTCGTGATCGACGCAAGCACCTGGTCGCTCGTCGTGATCGTTCCGGCGCCGCGCCCGTAGGCGAGTCCGGCCGCGAAGAAGATCAACGTGATGATCACGATCAGGCTGTCCATGAACGGCGAGTCCCCGATGATGTCGCCGGTGACGGGGTGGCGAAGCGGGGCGTCCGGCAGCACCGTCAGCAGGGCGATCACGACGATCACGGCCGCCGTCGCGATCAGCGCGTAGCGCAGCCCCCTCGACTCGGCCTCCGGCGAGACCTCCGGGCCTTTGTCGGCGTCGAGCGACGCGTCGTCGCTCTCGAGCGCGACGTCGTGCGCCCCGAGGCTGCGCTCGACGATGCGCGCCGAGACGAGCGCGATGACGATCGTGAGCACGATCGTCGAGGCGATGCCGAAGTACAGGTTCGCCGCCAGGTCGATCGAGCGCTCCGGGTCGACGAGCGCGATCGAGTCGTTCGTGATCTCCGTCAGCACGCCGTCGAGCGGCGTGATCAGGAAGTTGACGCCGAAGCCGGCGGCGACGCCGGCGAAGGCGGCCGCCATCCCGGCGAGCGGGTTGCGCCCGACACTCTTGAACGCGGCGGCCCCGAGCGGTATCAGCACGAGGTAGCCGGCGTCGGACGCGACGCTCGAGAGGATGCCGATGAAGACGATGATCGGCGTCAGCAGGGCCTCCGACGAGACCGCGACGAGCTTGCGGATCAGAGCTGCGATCAGCCCCGACGCCTCCGCCAGGCCGACGCCGATCATCACCACCAGGATGATCGCGACGGCCGCGAAGTTGCGGAAGTTCGACACGAACGACGTGAACATGAACCGGATCCCGTCGGCGGAGAGGAGGCTCTGGATGGCGGCCGTCTCCGTGACGATCTGGTACTCGCCCTCCTGTACGGATGCGTCGGGAAGCCCGCCGGACGGCTGCGTCGAGCCGCCCTGCACGACCTCCTCGACGGCGATCGGCGGTGGCTTCGCCACCTCGTAGGTGACCTTGATGTCCATCCAGGCGAGCAGCACCGAGAGGACGATCACGCCGACGCAGAGCCAGAGGAACAGGATCGCCGGGTTCGGCATCTTGTTGCCGCCGCGCTCGATCGCGCCGAGGACGCGCTCCATCATGGCGGGTCTTCCCGGCGGCGTCCGCCGTGTCCGCTGCCGGTGTCATGACGCGTTCTCCTCCGCTGCCGCAGGCAGCGGCGAGCCGCCGAAGAACTCGGCCTCGGCGAGCACGGCCTTCTCGAACTCGTCGAGCAGCACGCGCTCGTTGGGAGCGTGGATGTTGGCGAATCCGTCCGTGGTACCGAGGAGGAGGATCTCCGCCTCGGGAACGGCTTCGGCGAGAGCGCTGACGAGCGGGATCGAGCCGCCGGTCGCCACGAAGACCGACTCGCTTCCCCAGGCGGCCGCGAGGGCCGCGCGGGCGGCCTCGTAGGCCGGCCCTGTCGTCGCCGCGAAGAACCCCTTGCCCGTCTCGGCGGCCGTGACCGTCGAGCGGAATCCCGAACGGGCGCAGCGTCTCGAGATGGCGGATGAGCGCGGCCTGCGCCTCGTTCGGATCCTGCTCGGGATGGAGGCGCGCGCTGATCTTCGCGCGCGCGTACGGGACGACCGCGTTCACGGCGCCGTCGACGGGGAGCGACGTCGATGCCCGTGACGGTCAGCGCCGGGCCCGACCAGACGCGCTCGCCGAGGCCGCCCGTGCCGACGAACGGGATGGCCGGGCTCGACCTCTGCGAGGTCGCGGAACTCGTCGTCGCTGTACGACGCGCCGGTCCACTCCTCGCGGCGCAGACCGGGGACGGCGACGTCCCCGTTGCTCGTCGTGGAGCGTCGCGAGCGCGTGGATGAGGGCCCGCAGGGCGTCGGGCGCAGCGCCGCCGAACTGCCCGCTGTGCTTCGGGCCGGCGAGCGTCGTCGCCTCGACGATGACCGCGCCATGCCGCGGAGGCCGATCGTCAGCGTCGGCACGCCGGGGCGGACGCTTCCCATGTCACCGATCACCATCGCGTCGGATGCGAACAGCTCCGGATCCGAGGGCGGGTAGTGGCGAAGGCGCTGCCGACCTCCTCCTGCCCCTCGATCACGATCTTGATCCCGACCGGCGGCTTGCCGTCCCAGGCGCGGAGCGCACCGACGTGCATCAGGATGTTCGACTTCGTGTCGGCCGAGCCTCGTCCGAAGATCGCGCCGTCGCGCTCGGTCGCCTCGAACGGCGGCGACTCCCACTTCGACTCGTCGCCGACCGGGCACGACGTCGTAGTGGCGTAGAGCAGCACCGTGGGCGCACCCGGCGGCGCCGGGATCTCGCCGATGACGATCGGCGCGGTGTCGGGCAGCTCGAGCGAGCCGATCTCCTCGACGCCCGCGTCACGGAAGCAGCTCGACGACCGCGTCGTGTGCCTCGAGCAGCGCCGGCCGCGTCGGCTCCGGGTAGCCCAGCGACCGAGATCGACGGAATCGCGACGAGCCGTGCGAGGTCGCGCTTCAGCTGCGGCATCAGCGCCGCGACCCTGGTCGCGAGGTCACGGGAGTCGGTCGGACTCGGCACGGCTGCTCCTGGAGACGGCGGGAGGCCTGTCGCGCTCGCGCGGAGTTCGACAGGAATGAAGTCTCGATATTGTCCAAGTACTGACCGTCCTGTCAACCGACCTCGGTCATCGCTGGATCCTCCACTCGGGGAGAGGGCGCGATCCGCGACGTGCCATCCGTCAACGTGGCAGGGTGACGCCGTGAGCCGACCCGCTTCGTCACCAGCCCGGGGCCTCGGCGCGCCACGGACGTCCGGCCCGGTGCGCGTCTTCGCCGGCTCGCGCGGCCAGCCGCGCTTCCGGCGCGCAACAGACCTGCTCCTGCTCCTCCCGTCGCTGCTCGCCCTGGCGCTGCTGGTCGCTGCGTATCCACCGTCGCGGCTCGAGCGGTCGTTCGACCTCTTCCTCCGCAGCTTCCCGGACTGGCTGGCGCCGCTCTGGGGCTTCTTCCACGACGGCCTCGCAGTGTGGGCGGCGGCCCTCCTCGTGGCGGCGGCGGTGCTGCGGCGTCCCGCGGTGCTGCTGGACGCGCTGGGCGCGGTCGCCGTCGCCGCTACCGTGACGGTCGTCGCAGCCCGCCTTGCGACCGGCGAGTGGCCGGATGTCGGCGCGCTCGCGCGGCTCCGGGCCGACATCTCGACGTTCCCGGTCGTCCGCACGGCGGCCGTCGCCGCCGTCGTCCTCGTGGTCGGCCCGCATCTCGTCCAGCCGCTGCAGCGGTTCGGGCGCTATCTGCTGCTGCTCGGAATCGCAGGCGCGCTTCTCTCCGAGAGTGCGCCGCCGAGCGCACAGCTCGCCGCGTTCGTGGTCGCCCTCGTCGCGGCGTCGGTCGTCCGGCTCGCGCTCGGAACGTCCGCCGGGTACCCGCGCTCGGGCGACGTGCTCGCGGCCGTCCGCGAGCTCGGTGTGCGCGCCGAGCGGCTCGAGCCGGCGGCCCGGCAGCCGGCAGGCGTCTTCGTTGCGCGCGGCGGCGACGACGACGGCCGGCCGCTGCTCGTCAAGGTCTACGGGCGCGACGCGTACGACACACAGCTCGCTCGAGAAGGCTCTGGCGAACGGTCATGTACCAGGGCGACGGCCCACGAGCCTGCGCTCAGCCGCCTCGCAGGCGGTCGAGCACGAGGCGCTCGTCACGCCTGCTCGCGCGCCAGGCCGGCGTGCCGACCCGCGAGGTCGTGGTCGCCGCCGAGTCGTCGTCCGGAGACGCCGTGCTCGTGCTTCCGCGACGACTCGCGCCCGCTCGAGCGGCTCGTCCCGGAGGCGGCGACGACGCACTGCTCCGCGAAGCCTGGGCAGGCCCTCGCCGCGCTCGGCCCGGGCGGGCATCGCCCACCATCGCGATCGATCCCGAGACCCTCGTCGTCGTCGGCGGCGAGGTCGGGCCTCGTCGAGCTTCGACCGGGCGACGATCGCGGCGCCGCCGGACCAGCTCCTCATCGACCGGGCGCAGCTGCTCGCCACGACCGCCGCGCTCGTCGGCGTCCGAGCGGGCCGTCGCCGCAGCGGTGGCCGCGCTCGGCGACGGACGACGTCGTGGCGCTGCTGCCGTACCTCCAGGCGGCCGCGTTCGGGCCCACGCTGCGCCGGGCGCTGGGCGCGGCCGACGATCGACGTCGACGATCTCCGTGCCGGCAGCCGGAGGCGCCGTCGGCGTCGAGGCGCCCGAGCCTCGTCAAGCTGCGCCGCGTCACCTGGTGGAGCGCTCGTCCAGCTCGCCCTGCTCGCGCTCGCGGTGTCGGCGATCATCGGCGCGCTCAGCGGCCTCGACTACGACGACCTCGCGCGCGACCTCGACGACGCCTCGTGGGGGTGGATCGCGGTCGGCTTCGTCGTCGCGCAGCTGCCGCGCGTCACGCAGGCGATCTCGACGCTCGGGTCGGTCCCGGCCCGCCTCCCGTTCCGTGCCGGTCTACGCGATGCAGCTCGCGACCGGCTACCTGAACCTCGCGCTTCCGTCGAACCTCGCGCGCATGGCGATCAACATCCGCTTCTTCCAGCGGCAGGGCATCGCCCCCGCCACGGCCGTCACGGCGGGCGCGATCGACTCGTTCGCGAGCACGGTCATCCAGGCGGTCCTGCTCGTCGTGCTGCTCGTCTTCTCGGCGTCGAGCCTCGACCTCGACCTGGAGACGCCCTCGGGCGCCGCCCGTCCTCGCGCGCTCGTGATCGTCGTCGGCATCGTCGTCGCAGCGATGGTGGCGCTGTGGCTCGTGCGGCGGCTGCGCGAGACGATCGTCGAGCGCGTCCGCCGCTGGTGGCCCGACGTGCGCGCCACGCTCGGGTCGCTGCGCGCCGGGCACAAGCTCGGCCTCCTGCTCGGCGGCAGCCTCGCGCACCGAGATCCTGTTCGCGATCGCGCTCGGCGTGTTCGCGAACGCGGCTCGGCTACGACATCGGCCTCGCCGACCTGCTGCTGATCAACATCTCGGTCTCGCTGCTCGCGACGCTTCGTGCCGGTCCCCGGCGGTATCGGCGTCGCGGAGTTCGGGCTCACGGTGGGCCTCGTCGGCCGCGGGCATGGCAGAGGAGGCGGCGCTCGCCGACGGCGCTCCTCTACCGCGTCTGCGACGTTCTACCTCCCGCCGGTCTGGGGGTTCTTCGCGATGCGCTGGCTGCAGCGGAACGGCAACCTCTGACGGCGTCGCAGACGGGCGCAGTACCATCGCCCGGAGAGCCGACAAGGAGGATTCCGATGCCGACGCTGGTGCAGTTCGACTTCCCCATGCAGGGCCCCTGGGGCGACGAGATGGCCGCCGCCTACCGCGAGCTGGCGGAGCTGATCGCGGCCGCTCCCGGCCTGCGCTGGAAGGTGTGGACCGAGAACAGCGAAACGGGCGAGGGCGGCGGCATCTACCTGTTCGACGACGACGCCACGGCCGCCGCCTACGTCGCCGAGCACACGGCGCGCCTGCAGGGCTTCGGCGTCACCGACATCCGGGCGAAGACGTTTCACGTGAACGAGCCGCTCACGGCGATCACCCGCGGCCCGCTCGGCGCGTGACGGCAGCGCCCGAGCTCGGCCGGGTCACCGAGCGGCGGCCCCCGTTCAAGTACTCCGCGCTGACGCGCGTGTGGTTCTCCGACACGGACGCGCAGGGGGTCGTCTACTACGGCCGCTACCTGCCGTACTTCGACCACGCCCGGATCGAGTACCACCGGCATCTGGGGCACCTCTCCGTCGACGGCGCCGAGTTCGTCATGCGCGCCTCCGCGGTCGAGTACCACGCGCCGGCCCGGTTCGACGACCTGCTCGAGTGCTTCGTGCGCATCACCAGGATAGGCACGACGAGCGTCACCTACGACTGCGCCGCGTACCGGCTCCCCGACGACGAGCTGATGGTGACGGCGACGCAGACGCTCGTGCTGGTGGACGTCGCCGGGCGCCGGCCCGTGCCGATCCCCGAGCCTGCTCGGGAGTCCGTCCGCGCCTTCGAGAAGGGCGACCTCGCCGAATGAGCACCTGGGCGCTCGAGGAGATCGACCGGATCGTCGGCGTGGGCGGCGACGCCGACGACGTGCTGCGCGCCGTCGTGGCCGAGCTCGTCCGTGAGCCCGGCGTCGAGTGGGCGGGAATCCTCTTCCTCGAGGACGGGGAGCTCGAGCTGGGGCCGCAGGCAGGCGAGCCGGACGAGAGCCGCCGCGTCGGCGTCCCGGTCGCCTATCAGGGCGTGCAGGTCGGCGAGCTCGCGATCGACGGGAACGCGAGCTCCGCGTTCCTGGAGCAGGTCGCGGCGCTCGTCTCCGCCCACGTCTTGCTCGGCTGGGACACGGGGGGCGAGGCCTGGGAGCCCTGATTCGCCCGAACCTCCAGACGGAGGTCGCCGCGCGGCCGGCCGGTCTCCCGGACGGCCGCAGCAGCGTTCCCCCTCCCCCTGTCACACGTTGTACTCGGCCTGAACCGAGACGCAAGACCTGTTGCCGTAGGGCCGGCGCGCCGACACGTTCGAGCCGCACGCGAGCGTGACGTCCCTGCCTCGCCGGGATCCACCCTCGCTTCGCTGGTACGCTCGCGCGCTGCTTCGCCAGTACGCTTTCGCTCCATGGCCGCGAAGTTCGAGTCCGTGCGCTTCTCCGACATCGAGCCGGTCACGGTGGCGGACGGGCTGGCCTGGCTGCCGGTGCGCCGCACGCTCGGCGTGGAGGCGTTCGGGATCAACGCCTACGTCGCCGCCAACGCCGGCGAGCCGGTCGTCGAGGAGCACACGGAGGAGAACCTCGGCCACGAGGAGGTGTACGTCGTCCTCACGGGCCGCGCGACCTTCACGCTCGACGGCGAGACACTCGACGCTCCGGCCGGCACCGCCGTGTTCGTCCGCGAGCCGACGGTTCGCCGCGGCGCCGTTGCCGCCGAGCCGGCGACGTCGGTGCTCGCAATCGGCGGCAAGGCGGGAGCCCCGTACTCCCCGTCGGCCTGGGAGTGGTACTTCGCGGCCGAGCGGTACCGGAAGGACGCGGCCTACGACAGCGCGCTGGAGCTGCTGGCGGAGGGGCTGGAGCGGTTCCCCGACAACGCGGGCATGCTGTACTCGATGGCCTGCTGGGAGTCGCTCGCGGGCCGCTCGGACGCAGCCGTCGAGCACCTCCGCCGGGCAATCGAGCTCGAACCGCGCTTCGCGGACTGGTCGAAGACGGACACCGACCTCGACAACATCCGAAGCCTCCTCTAGTCCGGCAAGCGGACTTCCGCTTCGCGCAAGTCCGGGAACCCGCTAACGCGGGTTCCCGCCGCGCACGCGCCTCCTGAAGCAGGGAACCTACGGTTCCCTGTGAGCCCTCCCTCCGAGGGAAGGCGGGCCCTGGCCGTTCGTCGCGTCAGCTGCCGCGCGGGAGGCCGGGCAGCTCGGTGAGCCGGAGCTCGCTGCTGCAGGTCTTCCAGGCATCGCTCAGTGTCTGCCGGTCGGTCTGGAGCAGCGCTCCGAGCGCCTGCCGGAGCCCTGTCGTGGCCTTGGGGACCGCGACGCCCTCGTCGCGCATGCAGGCTGCGAGCCGGTCTGCCCGCTGCTGCAGCGACGACCGGACGCGGTCCGGGTCGAGGCCGCACTGCTTCGCCGCCTTCTCGAGGCGATCGGTGCCGAGGCCGCTGAGAGCGGTGGTGAGCGACGCGGCGCCGCCGTGGGCGCGCATGCACGAGACGAAGGTCTGCACCTTCTTCTTCCACGGCAGGCCGCAGGCATCGAGCGCGGACCGCGCCATCTCGAGCGTCGGCAGGTTGTCGCCTGTGAGGTCGACACCGTGCTGCGCCATGCAGGCGCGCCACGCGGCGCGCTCCGTCTGCTTGGCGGGAGCAGCGGCGACCGCGACGCCTGCGGCGATCGCGGCCACGGCGGCGATCGCGACTGCGAGGATCAGTGTTCGGCGCGGCGGTCTGGTGCTCATGATCAGTCCTTTCGGGAAGCGTGGGGCCGGGCAGCCCTCGCCCGGCGCCTGCAGGATGCCTGTGCGGACGTTTGGAAGACGTAAATTTCCCGGCTGTCGCCCCGGCGGCGCCGCGAAGCGAAAGTCCGCCTGCTAGTTGGGCGTCACCCGGTACGCGTCGAACACCGCTTCGAGGTTCCGCAGGGTGGAGAGGAGCGTGCGCAGGTCCTTCACGTCGCCGAGCTCTGCGGTGTACCAGTTGCGGGCCATGCCGTCCTCGACGGTGCCGCCGTAGGAGACGATGTTGGCGCCGTGCTCGGAGAATGTGCGGGCGACGTCCTCGAGGAGGCGTGCGCGGTCCCAGGCCTCGACGGCGATCTGCACGCGAAAGCTCGTCCGCGCGCTGCCTTCCCACTCGACGGGGGTGAAGCGCTCGGGGTTGCGCATGAGGGCCTTGACGTTGGGGCAGTCGGCACGGTGGATGGTGATGCCGCGGCCGAGGGAGATGTAGCCGCGGATGTCGTCGCCGGGAACGGGCGTGCAGCACTTGGCGAGCCGGACGAGGACGTCCTCGACACCCTGCACGACGATGCCGAGGCTGTCGCCGGTGACGGTCGAGCGGGCCTTCGCCGGCTTGTGCATGATGACCGGCTCCTCGGCCACCCCCTCGGTCTTGAGGCGCTGGAGCACCTTGTTGACGACCTGTCCGGTGCCGAGCTTGCCGGAGCCGACGGCGAGGTAGAAGTCCTCGGCCTTCTTGAAGCCGAGCTCGCGGATCACCTGGGCAAGCACGCTCGAGCCCTGCAGCTTGCGGTAAGGGAGGTTCTGGCCCTTGAGCGCGTGGTCGAGCATCTCGCGGCCCTTGGCCTCGGTCTCGCCCTTCGTCTCGCGCTGGAACCACTGGCGGATCTTGTTGCGGGCGCGCGAGGAGGCGGCGAGGGACACCCAGTCGCGGGACGGGCCTCGCCCCGACTTGGAGGTGAGGATCTCGACGAAGTCGCCGTTCTTGAGCCGGTAGTGGAGCGGCACGATGCGCCCGTTCACCTTGGCGCCGACCGTCTTGTGCCCCACGTCGGTGTGAACGGCGTAGGCGAAGTCGATCGGGGTTGCCCCGGCGGGCAGCGTCTTCACCTCACCCTTCGGCGTGAAGACGTAGACCTCGTCGTCGAAGAGGTCGGTGCGCAGGGTGCGCATGTACTCGGCAGCGTCCTGGTCGTCTCCCTGCCAGTCCATCAGCGTCTTCACCCAGGCGAGCCATTCGTCGTCGCCCTTGCCGACGCGGCCGCGCTTGTAGAGCCAGTGCGCCGCGATGCCGTACTGCGCTTCCTCGTGCATCTCGCGGGTACGCACCTGGATCTCGAGCGGGGTGCCGGACGGCCCGATCACGGTTGTGTGCAGGGACCGGTAGCGGTTGAGCTTGGGCATCGCGACGAAGTCCTTGAACCGGCCGGGCATCGGCTTCCAGAGCGAGTGGATGATCCCGAGCGCGCCGTAGCAGTCGCGCGTGCCCTCGTCGCCCGCCCGCTCGACGATCACGCGCATGGCGGTGAGGTCGTAGATCTCGTTGAACTCGCGGCCCTTCTTGGCCATCTTGTCGTAGATGGAGTAGAAGTGCTTGGCGCGCCCCGCGATGTCGGACGGGATGTCGGCCCGCTCGAGCTCCACCTTGAGCAGCTCGGCCGCCTTCTCCACCTGTGCTTCGCGGTCGGCGCGGCGGTCGGCCACCATCGCCTTGATCTCCGCGTACTTGCGCGGGTGCAGGATCTGGAACGAGAGGTCCTCGAGCTCCCATTTCAGCTCGTGGATACCGAGGCGGTGCGCGAGCGGCGCGTAGACCTCCAGCGTCTCCTTCGCCTTCTGCACCTGCTTCTGCTTGCCCAGGTACTCGATCGTGCGCATGTTGTGGAGGCGGTCGGCGAGCTTGATCAGGATCACCCGCACGTCCTGGGCCATCGCGACGATCATCTTGCGGTAGTTCTCGGCCTCGGCCTGCTCGCGGCTCTGGAAGGAGATCCGGGTCAGCTTGGTGACGCCTTCGACGAGCTGCGCGATCTCCGGCCCGAACTCGGCGCGCAACTCGTCGAGGTCGGTCGTCGTGTCCTCGACGACGTCGTGGAGGAGCGCGGCGGCGATCGTCTGCTCGTCCAGATGGAGGTGCGCGCAGATCTGCGCGACACCCCACGGATGGTTGATGAACTCCTCGCCCGAGCGCCGCACCTGGCCGCGGTGTGCGCGCTCGGAGTAGTCGAAGGCGCGCTTGATCAGCCCCTTGTCGACGCCAGGGTTGTACGTCTCGATGCTGGCGATCAGCTCGCTGACGAGGTCTTCGTGATGGCGTTCCGTGCTAAGGACGGCCATGGGCTCAGTGTACTCGGCCCCTTCCGGGGGACAGGAGCGGGGGCCTTGCTGCCGAAGCTACTCTGGCCATGGGAGTGCTTCGCCGCTACCTCGAACGCCGCCGCATCCGCCGGCTGATCGTGGAGCTGGACCGGGTGACGGCCCGAGCCGAGCGCGCTCCGGTGGCAGGACGCCTGCTTCGCGGCTGAGACGGTTGCGATGCTCGGTGGGCCGCATTCGGGGTAACGGGCGAGGGGCTCCGCCCGTCCACCCGTGCCCGAACGAACGAAGGAGGCCACCCATGGCTGCCACGAAGACCAGGACCGTCATGTTCGCGACCCGCAACGATCTCCCCGAGGATGCCCGCGAGCAGCTCGTGGAGCTGCTGAACGCCCGGCTCGCCGACACGTTCGATCTGTACGGGCAGGTGAAGCAGGCCCACTGGAACGTCAAGGGAAGCGACTTCATCCAGCTGCACGAGCTGTACGACGCGATCGCCGCGACGTGCTCGAGTACGTCGACGAGATCGCCGAGCGGGCGACGGCCCTCGGCGGGCTCGCGCTCGGCACGGTGCGGATGGCCGGCTCGGCGTCGACCCTCGACGAGTACCCGCTCGACGCGACGGCGGGCAAGGACACGGTCGAGGTGGTGGCCGACCGGCTCGCCGCCTACGGCGCCGGGGTGCGCGACGCGATTGGCACCGCCGACGAGCTGAACGACGCCGACACGGCCGACCTCTTCACCGAGGTCTCGCGCGCGATCGACAAGCACCTCTGGTTCGTCGAGGCGCACCTGCTGTAGACGAGAGCCGCTGCACGGGGTTGTCGCGAGGCGCGCACGTCCTACGAAGCGCACGGGGTGTCTCCCTGAGTCCGGGGAGACACCCGGACCCTCGAATGTCGCGTTCAGCGCCCTTATGCGGCCGCCGGCAGCGTGAGCGGCACACCGTGGTCGAGCAGCGACCGGAACGTCTCCGACTCGAGCAGCTGGCGCTTGCCTGCGGCCTCGTCGAGCGCCAGCTCTGCGAAGATCCGCCGTGCTTCCGGGGTCCACGCTTCCTCGCCGGCCTTCCACAGCTCCGCCAGCCAGGAGCGAAGCTCGTCGTAGGCTGCCGGCGCGTCGAAGAGGCGGCGAACGACGAGCTGTGGTGAGACGGTGCCGTTCCACCGGTTCTGCTTGAGGCGGAACGCAACGTCGTAGCGGCCCTCGCTCCGCAGCTCCTCGAGCTGCCCCCCGAAACCGAACGCGATCGCGCTGCCGGCGTCGCGACCGTGCTGGCGGACGCGAAAGCGGAGGTGCTTGCCCTCCCCCACCGTGGCCGCGTCGACGGCCTCGCAGCTCGCGACGAGCAGGGTGACGTCGGGGTTGCCGAGCCCGAACGGGGCGAGACGGTCGAGCTCCCTTGCAAGGTCGAGCGTGAGCGCGGAGGCGGGCACGATCGCGTCGATCCGGGTGGAGGGCGCGAGGTCGGCGCCCGCGAGCTCGGCGTCGGCCTGCTGCGCGAACGCGTCCGCGAACGCCTCCAGCCGCTCCTGGCGGATGGTGAGCCCGGCGGCGGCGCGATGCCCGCCGAAGCGCTCCAGATGCCCGGCGCAGGTGCCCAGGGCGCCGTGCAGGTCGAAGGCGGGGACGGAGCGGCCGGAGCCCTTCCACTGCTCGCCGCTGCCCGCGATCATCACCACGGGGCGATTGAAGCGCTCGACCAGGCGTGACGCGACGATGCCGATCACGCCCTCGTGCCAGTCCTCGCCCCACAGAACGTAGCCGCGGCGCTGCCGCTTCGGCTCCGGCCAGCTCTCCACGAGCGCGACCGCCTCGCGCAGGATCCTGTCCTCGACCGCCTGCCGGTCGCGGTTGAGCGTCTCGAGCTCGGAGGCGAGCAGATCCGCCTCGCGCACGTCCTCGGTGAGGATCAGGTGCAGCGCTATGTCGGGGCGCCCGAGCCGGCCGGCGGCGTTGATGCGAGGAGCGAGCCGGAAGCCGACGGCGGTCGCGTCGACGATCGCCGGGTCGACGCGCGCCGACTGCATGAGGGCGCGCAGGCCGGGCTTCTGGGTGCGGGCGAGCGCCCGCAGGCCCGCGGTCGCGAGGGAGCGGTTCTCGTCGACGAGGGGAACCACGTCGGCGATCGTGGCGAGAGCGACGAGGTCGAGGTGGCGGACGACAGCCGGATGCTCGGGCCCGAGCAGGGCCTGGGCGAGCTTGTGGACGACGCCGGTGCCGCACAGCTCGGGGAACGGGTAGGTCGGACGGCCGGGTGGCGACGATGGGGCAGTCGGGCAGCGTGTCGCCGGGCCGGTGATGGTCGGTGACGATCACGTCGACGCCGAGCCGCCTCGCCTCGGCCACCTCGGCGACGGCGGTGATGCCGCAGTCGACGGTCAGCAGCAGGTCGATTCCGCCTTCGGCGAGCCCGGCGATGGTGCCGCCGGAGACCCCGTAGCCGTCCTCGAAGCGGCTCGGCAGGTGCCAGGTGACGTCGGCGCCGAGCTCGCGCAGGGTGAGCACCGCGAGCGTGGTGGCGCAGATGCCGTCGACGTCGTAGTCGCCGTGCACGCAGATCTTCTCACCTGCCGCGACGGCCGCGCGCAGCCGGGTGACGGCGGCCTCCATGTCGCCGAGCAGCAGGGGGTCGTGGCCGGGGTGCTCCTCCGGCTCGAGGAACGCACGCGCCTCCCCGACCTCGCGGTGGCCGCGGCGGACGAGGATGCCGGCCGTGACCTCGGAGATGCCGAGCTCACCCGCGAGCGCGACGAGAGCCGCGTAGTCGGCCGGGGCGATCGTCCAGCTCGCTGCCATGCAGGTCACGGTACGGACGGACCCGGACAGACCCACCCGGGCCCGTGCGTCAGTCCCGTCGCGAGCGCAGCGAGTCGCGGATGATCTTCACCCAGAGCATCACGATGCCGATCGTGGCACCGACGACGACCACGGCGATCGGCGCGAAGTAGGCCATCTGGGCGAGCGAGTACTTCGTGACGGCGGCGCCGACGAGCCAGATCGCGATCACCACGACGACCATGCCGACGACGAGTCGCTTGTCCCCATGCATCTGAGGCTAACGTTTGGGCGTGCGCGCAGGCGAGATCAACTACGTCTCGGGCGATGACTACGTCCTCGAGTTCCTGGGCTACCGCTTCGGGTTCGGCGCCCTCGACTTCGAGGAGCGTGTCACCGCGGCGGCGGTCAAGCTCGGCCTGATCGAGGGGAACGACCTGGGCGAGGACGAGACGCTCGACCTGGTGGAGCTCGTGCGCAGAGGCCCGCGTCCTGGAGGCGCGCAGCGGTCTCGGGCAGTACCTCGTGCGGCACTGGGAGCACGTCGCGCAGGTGGACGGCGAGTCGCTCGTCTACTGGCTGCGCAAGCTCGTCTTCCGGGGCGCCTACCTCGACCACCGGGTCAAGGAGGGGCTGCTCGAGGTCGACTGGGACGAGGTATCGGGCGACTTCCGCTACGCGGAGCCCCAGGGCGGCCGCGCGCTGCTCGAGCTCGCGCCGACGCCCTCCTGGCACGACGTGCAGTTCCGCGGCTAGCGGCGCCGGGCTCCGTCCCGCGAGAGCACCCGCACCGGTGGCGTCAGACGGGCTCCGCGGGCAGGGATACGCGATCGCTGCTCGCCGCCGTCGACGCCGATGCGGATCTCGCGGATCGCCCCCAGCGGGACGATCAGCTCCTCCGGCTCTCCCTCGTCGCAGTGCGGGCAGAGAGTCACGAAGCCGGGCTCGGCCAGATCGACGCGAGCCGGTGCAGCGCACCGTCGAACAGCTCCGCGCTGACCGTGACCCTCTCGACACCGTGCTCGGCTGCGAAGACGTCAACGCGCCGGAGGATGCGCTTCACGAGATCCTCGAGCGGGCCGATCATCTCGGGCGTCCACAGCTCGGGCGTCAGCGATCTCCCGGAGCGGCTACTAGAAGAGGCTTCCTTCGCCCTTCGGCGCGCCGACGTGGGCCCGGCCGAGCTCGGTGATCACGCGGCCGCGCGGCGTGCGCTGCAGGAAGCCGAGCTGCAGCAGGTACGGCTCGTAGACGTCCTCGATCGTGTCGGGCTCCTCGCCGAGCGCGACGGCGAGCGTCGACAGCCCGACCGGCCCGCCGCCGAACTTGAACGACGACCGCGTCGCAGCAGCTCGCGGTCGGTGCGCTCGAGCCCTTCCTCGTCGACCTCGAGCAGCTCGAGCGCCTCCTGCGCGACGACCGCGGTCATCACCTCGCCCGCGTGGCGCACCTCGGCGACGTCGCGGACGCGCCGCAGGATCCGGTTGGCGATGCGCGGCGTCCCGCGCGAGCGCCGCGCGATCTCCTCGGAGGCGTCGTCGTCGATCTCGACCCGCAGGATGCCGGCCGAGCGCCGCACGATCGCGCCGAGCTGCCCGGGGTCGTAGTAGCCGAGGCGGAACGTCATGCCGAAGCGGTCGCGCAGCGGCGTCGTCAGCAGCCCGGTGCGCGTCGTGGCGCCGACGAGCGTGAACTGCGGCAGGTCGAGCGTGAGCGTGCGGGCCGCAGGGCCCTGCCCGACGACGATGTCGAGCCGGAAGTCCTCGAGCGCCGGGTAGAGGATCTCCTCGACCGCCCGGTTGAGCCGGTGGATCTCGTCGACGAAGAGCACGTCGCGCGCCTCGAGGGAGGTCAGGATCGCGGCCATGTCGCCCTTGCGCTCGAGCGCCGGCCCCGCGACGGTGCGGATGCCCGACCCCGAGCTCCTCGCGGACGATGTTGGCGAGGCTCGTCTTGCCGAGCCCCGGCGGGCCCGACCAGGAGCACGTGGTCGAGCGCCTCGCCGCGCCCCTTGGCCGCGTCGAGCGCGATCGCGAGCTGCTCCTTCGTGCGCTCCTGGCCGACGAAGTCGGCGAGCCGGCGCGGCCGCAGCGACCGCTCGACCTCTTCGTCCTCCGGCGTGAGCACCGGTGCGAGGAACTGGCTCATGCCCAGCCGCCCCGCGCAGGGCCAGGCGGACCTGCTCCTCCGCCGGCAGGTCCGGATCGAGCGCCGCGAGCGCCTGCTCCGCCTCGACGACCGTGTAGCCGAGCTCGACGAGCGCGTCGCGCGCGACGAGATGCCCGGAGGTTCCCGCCGCAGCCGCGGCGGGAGGCTCTCCTCGAGGCCGATCTTCTCCTTCAGCTCGAGCACGATCCGCTCCGCCGTCTTCTTGCCGATGCCGGGGATCACCTGGAAGCGCGCGTGGTCGCCGAGCGCGATCGCGCGGCGGAGCTCGGCCGACGGGCGAGCCGGAGACGACGGCGAGCGCGACCTTCGGCCCGATGCCGCTGACGGTGAGGAGCTGGGTGAACAGCTCGCGCTCGGCGGCGTCGGCGAACCCGTAGAGCTGCATGCGCGTCCTCGCGCACGTGCAGGTACGTCTCGACGACGACCTCTCCCCCGTCCTCCGCCTGCGCGCAGCACGGCGGGAGTCGCGGCGACGAGGTAGCCGACGCCGCCGACGTCGAGCACGAGCCCGTCGGGCGAGCGTGCCGCCGGCGTGCCGCGTAGCCTCGCGATCACGACGCGAGCCTCGCGAGCGGCGGCAGCGAGCGCGTGGCAGATGCGCGACCGCGAGCGCGTCGGCCTCGTGCGAGGTCGGCGGGCTCGCCTTCGAGAGAGGATCACCTTCACCATGCGCTGGACCTGGCCCTTGTCGGCGCGGCCGTAGCCGCAGACGGTCTGCTTGACGCGCGCCGGCGCGTACTCGGCGCACTCGATGCCGGCGGAGGCGGCGGCGACGAGGACGGCGCCGCGCGCCTGACCGACGAAGAGCGCGATGCGGGCGTCGGCGCCGACGAAGGACTCCTCCAGCGCGACCGCGTCCGGCGCGTGCGCCGCTATGAGCTCCTGCACCCCGTCGAAGATCGTCTTGAGCCGAAGCTCCGGGCGCTCCCGAGCGGTGCTCCGCCAGCACCCGTGCCCGAGCGCCCGGATGCGCCCGTCGCTTTCGTGGACGATCCCGTACCCGCACGCAGCCGTCCCTGGGTCTATGCCGAGGACTTTCACGGTGGAAGGGTATGGATCGGAGCGGACGGGATCGTCGCCCCGGGGGCGCGGCGCCCCCCGCGCCTGCCGCCCCCGATCGCCGACCCCTTACCTGCAGTTCGCCTGGATCCAGGCGTCGATGTTCTTCGAGGCCTGTTCGACGGCCTTCTGGTCGAGCGACTTCGCCGCCGCTGCCAGCTGCTTGATCTGGGCGGCGGTGGGCGCCGTTCCGGCCTTGATCGTGATCCCCTTCAACGCATCGGCGTAGCCCGCGAACGCGTCGGCCAGCGCCTGGAAGTCGTCGCTCAGCTCGGCCGGCACCTCATCGGCCATGTCCGCGAACGCCTGCGACGCCGCTGCGACGCGGCGCTCTTGCCGCTCGTGGCCTTCACCAGCGCCGCGCTGAACCTCGCATCGACCTTCACCATGGCGGCACACCCGTTGCCCGCCCCGGAGGCATCGGTCGAGCTCGCCGTCGTGCCGGCCGACCCCGGAGTCGCTCGAGCCGCCACAGCCGGCGGCGACGAGCGCCAGTGCTGCGACCACCGCGGCCGCTCCCATCCGTCTCATCCGTCGGACCTCCCAAGGCGCCCGTGAGCGCCGATTCGCTTGCGTGTCCTCGTACGCACCGTAGTCGGGGTGTCGGATTCTCGCCAGATCAGGAGATCCGCTGGATCGAGGCATGCCTCGATCCTGCGCAATCTTCCGACCGGCCCGATCCCCGAGGCAACGAGAGATGCCTCGCCCTACGAGGCGACGGCCTCCAGCACGGACTCCGGGATGTCGAAGTTCGCATACACGTCCTGAACGTCGTCGTTGTCCTCGAGGCCCTCGACGAGTCGCACGACCTTCTTCGCGGTCGCCTCGTCGTCGATCGCGACGGTCACCTTCGGCACCATCGAAAGCTCCGCGGACTCGATCGCGAACCCTGCCGCCTCGACCGCCTCGCGCACGAGCGCGAGCTGCTCCGGCGCGCTGGACACCTGGAACGTCGAGCCGTCGAGCTCGACGTCGTCGGCGCCGCCGTCGGCCGCCGCGAGGAACAGCTCCTCCTCGTCGACGCCCTCCGCGTCGACGAGCACGATCCCGCGCCGCTCGAACTGCCAGGCGACGGCGCCCGTGGCGCCGAGGTTGCCGCCGTGCTTGGAGAAGATGTGGCGCACGTCGGAGGCGGTGCGGTTGCGGTTGTCGGTGAGCGCCTCGACGATCACCGCGACGCCCTCGGGCCCGTAGCCCTCGTACACGACCGTCTCCAGGCGGCACCGTCACCCGCCTCGCCGGAGCCCTTCGCGATCGCGCGGTCGATGTTGTCCTTCGGCATCGAGTAGCTGCGCGCCTTCTCGATCGCGTTCTGGAGCGCCAGGTTCCTGGCCGGATCGGGGCCGCCCTCCTTCGCCGCGACGATGATCGCGCGCGAGAGCTTCGAGAAGAGCTTGCCGCGCTTCTCGTCGGCAGCGCCCTTCTTGTGCTTGATCGACGACCACTTGCTATGCCCGGACACCCTGCTCCTCCCTCACCATCTGCAAGAACCGCTCGTGGATACGCGTGTCGTCGGTCAGCTCCGGGTGGAACGCGGCGACGAGGATCCTGCCCTCGCGCGCGAGCACCGGGTGGCCGTCGACCTCGGCGAGGATCTCGACGTCCGGGCCCGCCGCCGTCGATCCACGGTGCCCGGATGAAGACGGCCCGGAACGGCGCCTGCTCCCCTTCGATCTCCAGATCGGCCTCGAAGCTCGCGATCTGGCGGCCGAACGCGTTGCGCTGCACGACGAGGTCGATCAGGCCGAGCCGCCCGCGGTCGAGCACGATCATGCCGGCGCACGTGCCGAAGATCGGCGCGTCGAAGCCGCGGAGCGCCTCGTCGAGCCCGTAGAGCTCCATCAGGCGCAGGATCGCGGTGGACTCGCCGCCGGGGATGACGAGCCCGTCGAGCCCGTGGAGCTGGTCCGGCAGGCGTACCTCGACGACGTCGGCGCCCAGCCGGCGCAGCATGGCCGCGTGCTCGCGAAACGCCCCCTGGAGTGCAAGAACGCCGATGCGCATGACGGGGATTGTACGGTCGCTCCGTGCTCCGCCTTCGCCGTCGATAGCCTCGCAGGGTGAGTGATCTCGACGCCCTCCTCGCCGCCGACCGCCTCGTCGACCTGACCCAGCCGCTCGGTCCCGAGACCGTGCTGTGGCCCGGCTCGACGCCGTTCGCCGCCGTCGTCGAGTGCGACTACGACACGCACGACAGCTACTCGCGCGACCTGCAGCTGCCGGAGCACGCGGGCACGCACATCGACGCACCGGCGCATTTCGCGCGCGGCGGTGCCACGACGGATCAGATCCCGCTCGACGCGCTCGTCCGGCCGGTGGTCAAGCTCGACGTCCGCGACCGCGTTGCCGGCGACGCGGGCTACGAGCTCGACGCCGCGCACGATCGAGGCACTCGAAGCCACGGACGGCCCGATCCCCGCCGGGGCAGCCGTGCTCGTGCACACCGGCTGGGACGCACGGCGCGACGACCCGATCGCCTACGCAGGTGACGGTGAGTCGCGTTTCCCGGGGCTCGCGCGCGGCGCCGCCGTGCTCCTCGTCGCGCGCGGCGTCGCAGGCATCGGCATCGACACGCTCGGCGTCGACCCCGGGCACGCGCAAGGCTTCCCAGCGCACCGCATCACGCTCCCCGCCGGGCTCTGGCACCTCGAAGGGCTCGTCAACCTCGGTCGCGTGCCGGCGCGCGGTGCCTGGCTCGTGGTCGGCGCGCTGCCGCTCGTGGACGGCTCCGGCGCCCCCGCCCGCGTGTTCGCGATCCTCCCGCCGGGTGTCTGACACCCCGCGTCACGATCCGGCCGGTCCGCGCCGACGAGTGGCGCCGCTGGCGTGAGGTGCGGCTGCGGATGCTGCGCGAGGAGAGCGCCTTCTTCGGCACGCGCTGGGAGGACGCCTCGCGCGAGCCCGACGAGCGGTGGCAGGGGTGGACGGAGGAGGCGGCCGGCGGCGAGACGCGCACGCTGTTCGTGGCCGAGCGTGGCGAGCGCTGGGTCGGTGTCGTCGGCGCCTTCCTGCGCGTCGACCAGCGCGAGACGCAGCTCATCTCGATGTGGGTCGATCCCAGACGCACGCGGGCAGGGAATCGCCGAGCGACTCATCAGTGCCGTCGCCGCCTGGCGCGGACGCGGGTCGAGCCGTGTTCCTGTTCGCGCAGGAGACGAACGTCCGCGCGCAGCGCCTCTACGAGCGCGCCGGCTTCCGCCCACCGGCGACCGCGAGCGCGTGCCGCGGCGCCGCGGCTTCAAGCTCGTGCTCGCGGCCCCCGTCCAGACCTGCTCGGCTGACGTGAGAGACTGAAAGAGGATGTCCTCGGCACCCGAAGCGTCGCGCGACGAGCGCCGCCGCGGCCCCGGCCGCTCACCGTGATCGTGCTGCTCGCGCTCGGCGTCCTCGTGCTGGTCGCGGGCAGCGCCTTCCTGCCGCGCTGGTGGTCGCACCGGGTCGCCGACCAGGCGAACGGCAGCTTCTCCGAGCGGTATCGGCCTCGGGCTCTTCACGGCTTCACCTTCCGCTGCTCGAGGCTGCCGGTCGCCCTGGTTCGGGCCGCGCCGCGTCTCCAGCTGGAAGGGCGGCCTGGTCATGCTCGCGGCGGCGCTGCTCGTCGCCTCCCGAACCTGCTCACGCTCGGCGTCGTCCTCGGACGCGGCGTGCCGCACACGCAGGCGGACGACCCTGGACGTCGAGGCGCCGCCGGCTTCCGGTGCCAGCAGCCTGATCGGAGCCGTCTGTCGCTCGTGGTCGTCCTCGTCGCCGCCGGTCTGCCGCTCAACTCGCGCCGCCGCGCGAAGGAGGAGGCGAAGGCGTTCGCGCGCGGAGCGGACGCGCGAAGAGCCCGCCGGAGGCCCCGCCGTCGAGGGAGACCAGGGGTGCCTCCCGGAAAGCAGGGACACCGGCGTCGTCCGGGCGCAGGGGACACACGCGGCTCGTCCAGCGGGCTCACTCGACGGCGTTGCCGCCGACCAGCACCCGCTCCACCGCGAAGTCGACCGTCGAGCACGACCAGGTCGGCGGGCGCGCGCCGGGACGGATGCCGACCCTGTCCTCGAGCCCGAGGACGCGGGCCGGCGCGCCGCGTGACCGCGTCGACCGCTTCCGCGACGGGACCCCAGCTCCACGAGCAGGCGAAGCCCCCACGCGAGGGGCGGCACTGCCCCGGCGAGCGACCCGTCCTCGCTGCGCGAGACCCCGTCCTCGACGGTGACGTCCACGGTGCCGATGCGGTAGCCGCCGTCGCCGAGCCCGGCGGCTGCGATCGCGTCGGAGACGAGCACGAAGCGGCCGCGGGCGGCGCGCCACGCGGTGAGCAGCGCGTCGGGCGCCACGTGCACGCCGTCGGCGATCAGCTGCACGATCACGTCGGCCCGGGCGAGGGCTGCGCCGGCCACGCCGGGTCCCGCGAGCCGAAGGGACGCATGGCGTTGAACAGGTGCGTGACCGTCCGCACCCCCTGGTCGAAGGCGGCGTGCGCGAACGGCGCCGTCGCATCCGTGTGGCCGAGGGAGACGGTGACCTGCCGCTCGTGGAGGCCGTCGATCGCCTCCTGCGCGCGGTCGAGCTCGGGCGCGATCGTCATCGTCGTCACGGGGCACCCGCAGAGGAGGTACGAGGCGAGCAGGTCGAGGTCGGGAGCACGCAGCCACTCGCGGGGGTGCGCACCCGCGCGCGCCGGCGACAGGAACGGGCCCTCGAGATGCACCCCCAGGATCCGTGCGCCACCCTCCGTGTCGGCCTCGCCGATCGTCGTGAGCGCCAGCCGGGTCAGGTCGGGAGGCGCGGTGATCAGCGTCGGCTGGTACCAGAGGACGCCTCTGCGGGCGAGCTCCCGGCCGGCGAGGGTCACGTCGTCCGCGGTCGCGTGCAGGAAGTCGACACCGGCGAAGCCGTTCACCTGCAGGTCGACGAGGCCCGGCACGGCGAGGCCCGCTCCCCCGCCGCTCTCGAGCCCGACGGCGCCGACGACGCCGTCGGCCACCTCGACGTCGCCGCGCACGAGAGCGCCGTCCACGACGGCTGCGGCGACACCGAGCCTCATGCCGGTAGCGTACGCGGCCCCGGGCGGCCGGTTGAATCGACGGACGGCCGGTGGTAGCGTCGGCAAGTCGGTCTAGACGGCTAGACAACTGCGGGAGTCCGTGCCAGCGACCTCACCATTCGACCTGACGGGACGCGTCGCCGTGGTGACCGGCGCGTCGAGCGGGATCGGCCAGGCGATAGCGCTCGCGCTCGGAGCCGCGGGCGCCGACGTGGCGGGTCTGTCACTCGACGACGGCGCGAAGACGGATGCCGGCCTGGCACGGCTGGGCCGCCGCTCGGTGCAGCTCACCGGCGACACCGGGTCTCCGGCAGACGTCGAGCGGCTCGCCGACACCGCCGTCGCCGAGCTGGGCGGCCTGCATGTCTGGGTCAACAACGCAGCGCGCGGGCTCGTCCGCCCCTTCCTGGAGACGAGCGAGGACGACTGGCGCGATGTGCTCTCCACGAACCTGCTCGGGTACGTGTGGGGCTGTCGCGTCGCCGCGCGGCGGATGGGTGAGGCCGGAGGCGGCCGCATCGTCAACGTCAGCTCCGCCGCCGACGTCCAGCCGCTCGCCAACCTCTCCGCGTACATCACGGCGAAAGGCGGCGTCGTAGGGCTGACGAAGACGCTCGCGGTGGAGCTCGCCCCCCTCGGCATCACCGTGAACGCCCTCGCCCCCGGCGCCACCGACACGCCGCTCAACCGGACGGCGTATACACCGGCGGTCCGCGCCGCCTATCGCGAGCGTATCCCGCTCGGGCGCATCGCCGGTCCCGAGGAGGTGGCCGACGCCGCCGTCTTCCTCGCGTCGGATGCGGCGCGCTACGTCACCGGACACGAGCTCGTCGTCGACGGAGGCCTCACCCTCAACGGCTCGGTCGGACACGCGGCGACCTGATGGAAGGCCGCACCTTCGTCCCGCGCTACTACGAGATCGAGCAGGTGCTGCGCGCCCGCATCGTCGACCTCGAGGCCGACGCGCCGCTGCCCTCCGACGCGCAGCTGTGCAAGGAGTTCGGCGTCAGCCGGATGACCGCGCGCAACGCGGTCCAGCGGCTCGTGCAGGACGGGCTCGTCTACCGGCTGCCGGGCCGCGGCACGTTCGTCGCCGACTACGGCACGCATCGCCACGCCGGCAGCCTCACGAACTTCTCCGACGAGATGCGCCGCAAGGGGCGCTCACCCAGCTCTCGGCTGCTCACGCGGGGCATCAGGCAAGCGACGGCGGCAAGTGCCGCGCGGCTGCACCTCGAGCTGGACGCCAACGTCGTGATCGTCAGCCGGCTGCGCCTCGCCGACGAGGAGCCCGTCGCGATCGAGCATGCCGTGCTGAGGATCGACGCTGCGCCCGCTCTGCTCGGCGCCGATCTCCAGGCGGGGTCCTTCACGCGACGCTCGTCGGCGCCGGCCTCGTCCCGACCTCCGGACGTGCGACGATCTCGGCGGAGCCGGCATCGAAGGAGGAGGCGAAACTGCTCGACGTGCCAAAGGGTTGGCCGCTTCTGGTCGAGCGGCGTGTCATCCTCGACCAGGACGAGATGCCGCTCGAGACAACGGAGACCCGCTACGCGGCCGGCCGCTACGCACTCGACGTCGAGTTCGTGGTCGAGCAGCCGGAGCAGCCGGCGTGATCGACGCGTCGAAGCGCGCCGGGCTCGACCCGCTCGCGAGCGTGGTGCACTCGGTCGTCTCGGAGGGCCCCGCGAGCGGCTGCCGCGCCATCGACGTGCGCGTGCTGGGCGGGGTCGACGTGCGCGTGCTCCCCGACCGGGGCCTGGACATCGGCCGGGCCTGGTTCCGCGGCATCCCGATCGCCTGGAGCTCGGCGCACGGAGAGTGCGCGTCGCTTCCCGCCGAGGAGCTGACGGAACGCCGGTGGCGCGACTGCTGGGGCGGCGGGCTCGTCACCACCTGCGGGCTCTCCAACGTCGGCGCGCCGTCCGAGGGCTACGGGCTCAACGGCACCTTCACCGCCCGGGCGGCGAGCGACGTCCACGCGGAGCCCTCCGAAACGGACGTCACCGTCACGGGCGTCGTCGTCGATCCACCCTTCCGGCTCTCGCGGCGCATCGTCGCCTCCGTCGGCGCCGGGGCACTGCGGATCGACGACCGCGTCGTCAACGAGAGCGAGTGGACGGCGGCCGCGCCGATGCTCTACTACGTCAGCCTCGGAGCGCCCCTCTGGGACGACGGCAGCTGGATCGAGACGGACGGCGACGACGTGGTACCGCGCGACGACGACGCGGTCGAGGGCTGGGAGGAGGCACCGGCGCCGGTCGAGGGCGCCCCCGAGCTCGTGGTCGAGCATGTCGGCGCGACGTGGGCGAGGGTGACGAGTCCGCGTGCCCAGCTCGAGCTGACGGTGCGCTCGTCGCTGCCGCGCCTCTGGCAGTGGGTGCACCCGGCGAGCGGGACGTACGCGCTCGCGCTCGAGCCGTCGAACTGCTCGCTGCTCGGCCGCGAGGCCGACATCGAGGCCGGCCGCATGCCGTTCCTCGATCCGGGCGAGACCCGGCACTCCTGGCTCTCCATCGACGTGAGGACGATCGCATGACGGATATCAGTGGGCTCAGGGCCGGGGTCGTAGGAACCGGCTTCCTCGGAGTCGTGCACGTGCAGGCCCTGCGCCTCCTCGGAGTCGAGGTCGCGGGGATTGTGGACACGTTCCGCGAGCTGTATCGCGCCGTGTACGGAGCGGTCGCGGCCGGCGGGCCTCCGCCCGACCCCGACTACCCGACGTTCGCCCACGGGCACCGGGCGAACGTCCTCGGCGACGCCATCGCCGTGTCGAACGCGGAGCGCGCCTGGGCCCAGGTACCGACTAAGGAGGTGACGGGATGAAGCTCGGATTGCTGACGGCGGCGCTGCCGCGACTGTCGCTCGCGCGCACCGCGGAATGGGCGGCCGGCAACGGCTTCGACATGCTCGAGGTCGCCTGCTGGCCCGCCGCCGGGGGCGAGCGCCGCCGCTACGCGGGCGTCTCGCACATCGACGTGGCCCGGCTCGACGTCGACGTCGTGCACGCGCTGCTGCAACGGCACGGCCTGGAGATCTCCTCGCTCGCCTACTACCCGAACAACCTCCACCCCGTCGCGGCCGAGCGCAAGGCAGCCAACGACCATCTCAGGAAGGTGATCGACGCGGCGGCGAAGCTCGGTGTGCCGACCGTCGGCACCTTCGTCGGGCGCGACAAGGGGAAGAACGTGGCCGAAAACTTCAAGGAGTTCCGGAAGGTGTGGCCCCGGCTCGTCGCCTACGCCGATGACCGCGGCGTCCGGATCGCGATCGAGAACTGCCCGATGATCTTCTCCAACGACGAATGGCCGGGCGGGACGAACCTGGCGACGACACCCGCGATCTGGGACGAGATGTTCTCGCTCGTCCCCTCCCCCGGCTTCGGGCTCAACCTCGACCCGTCGCACCTCATCTGGCAGATGATCGACTACGAGCGCGTCGTACGCGACTACGCGTCGCGCATCTTCCACGTGCACGCCAAGGACATGGAGATCGACCGGGACGGCCTCTACCGGAACGGGACCCTCTCGCTCGGGATGGGCTGGCAGGTGCCGCGCCTGCCGGGGCTCGGTGAGGTGCGCTGGGACCGCTTCATCGCCGCGCTCTACCGTGCCGGCTACGACGGGGTGGTCTCGATCGAGCACGAGGACCGCGACTTCGAGAAGACCGAGGAACTCGTCAAGCGCGGATTCCTGCTCGCCCGCGACGTGCTGCGGCCGTACCTGCACTGAGCCGGCCCGGGGAGAGTGGCAGTGGCGGCATGAGGACGACCGGGAGCACACTGGCGACCACGGGTGGCTCCGCAGCGCTGCTCGGCGCCTCGCTCGCGCTCGTGGCCCTCGTCGCCGCGGTGGGAGGGCTCGCCACGGCGCGCAGCGTCGGCGACTGGTACGAGAGCCTCGACCGCGCCCCCTGGAATCCGCCCTCGTGGGTGTTCGGGCCGGCCTGGACCGTCCTCTACGTCCTCATGGCCGTTGCAGCGTGGCTCGTCGCCCGCGAAGGGCTCGACGAGCCGGCAGTGCGAGTCGCGCTCGCCCTGTACGCGGTGCAGCTGGTGCTCAACCTCGGGTGGACGCTCTTCTTCTTCGGGCTCCGGCAGCCGCTCGCCGCATTGATCGAGATCGTGGTGCTACTCGTTGCGGTCGGCGCGACGGCCGTGGCGTTCCACGGGGTCTCCGCCCTCGCGGCATGGCTCCTCCTGCCCTACCTCGCCTGGGTGGCGTTCGCCGCGTCCCTCAACGCGTGGGTCGCTCTGGCGAACTGAGCCGCCGCCTGCCGAAGCTCAGTGGTGGCGCGCTTGCGCGCGGCGGTTCTGCTCCTGGGGCGCAGGCCGCATCATGAAGTACACGAGCGCACCGAGGACCGGTAGTACCAGGATCGCGAGCAGCCACAACAGCCTGGCACCGAGAGCCAGGTCGGGCCGGCGAAACAGGCTGATCAACGCGTACCCCCAGAGGATCACGATCGGGATCAGGAAGCCGATCAGCAGGATCCACTGGACACCGCTGAAGGCGATGACGTCGGGGCCGAGTGCAGCTACCACAGGCGCGACCCTACAGCACGCGAACCTCGCCGCCATTTCTTCATATCTTCTAAGATTGTCAAAGCATGCCGTACGAGGCCACACCGCTCTACGTCACCAAGGCGGCGATGTTCCGCACCCTGGGTCATCCGGCGCGGGTGCGGATCCTCGAGCTGCTGCGGGACGGCGAGCTCTCCGTCGGCGCCCTACAGGACGCGCTCGGCCTCGACTCGGGCGGAACGTCGCAGCATCTCGCCGCGCTCCGCCGCATCGGCCTCGTCGAGTCGCGCCGCGAGGGCACGAGCGTCTTCTACCGCGCCTCCGACCCCCAGGTGTTCGAGCTGCTCGAGGTCGGCCGTAAGATCATCGCCCGCGCCCTCAACGAGCAACGATCGATGCTCGAGGAGCTCGAGAACGGATGATGGTAGTCCTGATCGCCGGCCTCGTCGCGCTCGGAGTGGGTGGAGTGGTAGCGGTCCTGCGGGAATCGCTCGCGACGGGGCTTCGGTTGCAGTCGGCCGGCGCGCTCGCAGTTGGCGTCGCAGGCTTCTGGGCGCTTGCAGACGGCGGCACGTGGGGCGCCTCTTTCACGAGCACGCTGACCCCCCACCTCGGTGTCGACGGGCTCACGGGCCTCTTCCTCGGCACCCTCGGGCTCATCGCTTTCCCTGCGCTCGTGTTCGCCTCCGCGTACCTGCAATCCACCGGCATCGGCCGTACCACCGGTCTCCTCACCGCGGCGTTCGTGCTCGCCCTCGCCGGTGTTCTCTGCGCACGGGACCCGCTCACGTTCCTCCTCTTCTGGGAGTTGATGACGCTCGTACCGGCGGCGATCATCCTCGTCGGCGGCTCGGATCAGGCTGCCCGTCGATCGGTCTTCGTGTACGTCGCCATCACCCACATCGGCAGTGCGGGTGTGTGGATCGCCCTGCTTCTGCTCGCCCATGAGGATGCGATTGGCGATGCGTCGGCGCTGGCCGATGGGTCCGGTGTCCAGGCTGTCATCGCGCTCGCCGCGATCATCGGATTCGGGACGAAGGCGGGCGTGATGCCTCTACACACATGGCTCCCGCGTGCCCATCCGATCGCGCCCGCGCACGTGTCGGCACTGATGAGCGGCGTGATGATCAAGGTCGCGATCTACGGTCTCGTCCGCGTGCTGGTCGAGTGGCTCGGAGAGCCGCCGGTCTGGGTCGGGTCACTCGTACTCGGGCTGGGGCTGCTGTCGGCTCTCGGCGGCGTCACGTATGCGCTGTTCAAGCACGAGCTCAAGCGGCTGCTCGCGTTCCACTCGATCGAGAACGTCGGCATCATCCTGCTCGGTATCGGCGCGTGCCTGCTACTACGCGCACGGGGCGCAGACGAATGGGCGGCATTCGCGCTGGCGGCCGCTCTCCTGCACACGGTCAATCATGCCGTGTTCAAGGCGCTCCTCTTTCTCGGGGCAGGTGCCTTCCAGAAGGCCGTTGGCACGCTCGAGCTCGATCGGCTCGGGGGATTGCTGCGGCGCATGCCGTGGACCGGCGCGACGTTCCTCGTCGGAGCCGCGGCCATCGCCGGGCTGCCTCCGTTGAACGGGTTCGCCTCCGAGTGGCTCACATTGCAGGCGCTCTTGCGCATACCCGCCTACGGGGGCGTGTTGGACGGCACGCTCGGAGCGGCTGCCCTCGCGGGTCTGGCGGCGACGGCTGCGCTCGCGGTGTTCTGCTTCGTCAAGGTCGTCGGGCTGGTGCTGCTTGGCCCCCCCCGCCGGCCGGAGTGTGCGGCGGCCACCGACCCGCCCGGATCGATGCGGTTCGGACTCGCGTTCCTCGCTGCCACCTGCGCCGTGCTGGGAATCATCCCGGGCGTCCTGTTCTCGCAACTCGTCGGCCTCGCCCCGTGGGCGTCGTCCACGCCCGTGCACGCCGGCCTCCAAGTCCCGGCCACGGGCGGGCTGCCCACCGTCGGCATCGCCGTCGTCCTGTCCCTGCTGGTCCCGCTGCTCTGGCTCTGGCGCGGCCCGCGCCGAGCGGCACCGTCGCCGAGTTGGGCATCGGGTCAGCCCCTTACACCGGCACTCCTGTGGACGAGCGCCGGCTTCACGAAGCCGCTGCGCCTCGTACTCGAGGTCGTCCTGCGACCGGAGCGCGAGATCACCGTGCGGTCACACGGCGGCGTGGTGCAAGAGGTGAGCTACAGCGGACGGGTTCCCCAACTCGCGGACGACTGGCTCTACCGGCCGGTCGCGCGTCACGCTCTCTCCGTTGCTCGCTGGGCGAGGCGCCTCCAGAGCGGTCGTCTCGGTACGTACGTGGCCTACCTGATCGCGCTCGTTCTCGCACTTCTCGTCTCCGTACGGATCGGACTCCTCGGATGAGCGGCGCGACCGCAGCCGCGGGCATGGCACAGGTCGTTGGCGGTGTGGTGCTGGCGCCTCTGCTCCCCGGTCTTGTCCAGCACCTGAAGGCACGCTTGCAGGGACGCCGCGGGCCGACGCCGCTGCAGCCGTACCGTGAGCTACACCGGTTGTGGGGGAAGAGTTCGATCGACGTCGAGGGGACGACGGCCGTCTACAGGCTCGCGCCTCTCGTCGTAGCCGCTGCCCTGGCGGCAGCGATCCTGCTCGTGCCGGCCGCTGACCGCGCGCCCGGCTGGGGCGTTGGGCACGATGCCCTAGCGCTCGCAGGGTTGCTCGCACTCGCCCGCTTCGCAGTCGCCGCCGCCTCCTGGGACGTGTCGAACGGCTTCGCGCTGCAGGGAGCCAGCCGAGACCTCACGCTCTCGGTGTTCATCGAGGCGGTGCTCGTCCTCGCGCTCGCAGTAGCAGCGCTCGTCACCGGGACCACCGATCTGCGTGACGTCATCGCAGGCACCGCCGGAAGCGAGGTCTGGTCGAGCCCGGCACTTGCTCTGGGCGCCGCCGCCTTCGCACTGGTCGTCATCGCGGAGACGGGACGTCAGCCGGTCGACAACCCGGACACGCATCTCGAGCTGACGATGATCCACGAGGGCCCCGTGCTCGAGTACGGCGGACGCGACCTGGCGTTCCTGCAGTGGGGCGCGGCAGTGCGGCACTGGCTGGTGCTGGTGCTCATCGCCCAGGTCTTCCTCCCCCACCCCGGTGGAACCTGGTGGCAACTCGCCCTTCTGCCGGCCTGGCTCGTCGTGCTGTGCGCGGCGCTCGCCCTCACGGAGTCGGTTCTCGCGAAGTCGCGGATCCTGGTCGTGCCGCGCCTTCTCGGCGTCGCCGCCCTGGTCGCACTTCTCGGCATCGTCGCCTGGCTCGTGGAGGCGACGTGAGCGGCGGCCTCAGCTGGGCGATGGTCGCCCTCGGCATCGGGGTCGTCGTCTTCCGGCGTCGATCGGTGGCCGTGGGCCTCGTCACGGGACAGGCCCTGCTCCTCGCTCTCGAAGCGCTCCGCGAGGCGTCATCGCCACAAGACGCGGTCGCTTCCCTTGCGCTCGGCGTACGCGGCATCGCACTCGCCATCTTCTTCTGGCTGCTCGTTCACCGGACGCGTGAGCTGCGCCCTGTTCGCGCCGGGACGGAGCCGCTCGCCCGAGGAGTGACCGCCATCGGTCTTGCTCTGGCGCTGGTCTGGTTGATACCCGACTTGGGGCTGGATTCGGTAGCAGCCGAACGCTCGGCGCTCACGCTCGTCGCACTCGGGCTCGTCACGGCTGCGACACGCCGGGCGACTCTCTTTCAGGTGCTCGGAATCGTCCTCGTCGAGAACGGCCTTGCGGTCGCAGGGCTCGCGCTCCCTGGGAACTCCTCGCTCGCGATCGAGATCGGCATCACGGTCGACCTGCTGCTGATCGCGGTCGTCGCGGGCGTGTTCCACGAGCGGATCTTCGCCGAGTTCGGTGCCGGTGACTCGGCCGCCCTTGGGAGTCTCCGTGGCTAACCGGGAGTGGCTCGCGGTTGCCGTGCTCGCGACGTCGACGATGGGCGTGGTGCTCTCGGCACTTGTCCCGCCGCGTGTGCTTGCCCGCGTGGCCGTGCTCACGGCAATCGCCACTGCATCCGTCTCCGTCGCATTGGCGGCGACCTCTCTGGCCGAACCGGAGACCCCGCTGCTCGGCCGTTGGATCGTCATCGATGCGGCCGGGGGTCTGCTCGTCGGGGTGATCGGCATCGTAGGCCTCGCCAGCACGCTCGTTTCGCCCCGAGCGCTCGGCGAGAGACACGGCTCGCTGTTCCAGCCCCACCGTGCCGAACGCGTCTACTGGCTGACGTTGTTCGCCTTCTGGACCGTACTGTTGGCCGTTCCGCTCGCAGGCAACCTCGGCGCGGCGTGGCTCGCGATCGAGGCGACGACGGCCGCCTCGGCGCTCCTCGTCGGCTTCAGCGGCCGCGCCCGGGCGCTCGAGGCCGGCTGGAAGTACCTGATCCTCACCTCGCTCGGCCTCGGCGTCGCCCTGCTCGGGATCCTCGTACTGGCGGCTGCGGCAGGCGGAGGAGGGCTCGAGACTCTCGACGTGGCGGTCGCTACCGCATGCCACGCTCGATCCGGAACTCACGCTCGTCGCGTACGTGCTCCTGCTCGCCGGGCTAGCCGCAAAGGTCGGCTGGGCACCCGTGCACAACTGGCTGCCCGACGCGCACTCCGAGGCACCTCCACCCGTGTCGGCGCTCCTGTCCGCCGCCCTTCTTCCGGCCGTCCTGCTCGTCGCCTGGCGCTCGCAGCAGGCGCTCGCCCCGACGATCGGAGAGCGCACGGCAGGCAACGTGCTGGTGGCGTTCGGGCTGGTCTCTCTGGCCGTCGCCGTCCCCTTCCTGTGGCGATCGCAGGCGTGGAAGCGGCTGCTCGCCTACTCGAGCCTCGAGCACATGGGCGTGATCGCTCTCGGTGTCGGCTTCGGCGGCCCGCTCGCCCTCGCGGGGGTGGCGGTGCACATCGTCGGGCACGCTATCGCCAAGGCGCTCGGGTTCTACGCGGCAACACCGCTGCTCGGGCACGACTCGCGCGCGGCCGGTCACGCCGTCGGCGGCATCGGACGGACGCAGCCGGCGCTTGGCGCCTCGCTCGGGATCTCGCTCGGGGCGCTGGCAGGGCTGCCTCCCTCGCCACTGTTCGTGAGCGAGGTGCTGATCGTCGCCGGAGGGTTCCAGGTCGGCCGCCCCTGGGCGGCGGGAGCGGCCGCTGCCTTGCTCTCGCTCGGCTTCCTCGGACTCGCACACGCGCTGATCGAAACCGTAATCGGGAAGCCACGGCGCCGCGAGCGGGGCACGGCGCCGGGCCTACGCGGCGTCGTGGCGCTGACGGTCGTCGCACTGACGGCGCTGCTCGCCCTGACCGTCGCTGCGCTGTGGCTGCCGGACTCGGCCATCGTCGACGGACTGCTCCGGGGACTCGCGTGAGCGCCACACCTCGAGACGGAACGTCCTATCGCGAGGCCGTGGCGGCGGCCCTTGCCGACGGCCGGCGCTTCGCCGGGCTCCATGCAACACACACCGGCGGCGGTACTACCGTGCGTACGCTGCTCGTCTCGCAGGTCGGCGACGTCCAGGTCGAGACCATGCACGCCGTCGACGGCACTGTGCCAACGATCGTCGACCTCGCGCCTGCAGCGGATTGGGACGAGCGCGAGGCACACGACCTGTACGGCGTCGTGTTCGACGGCCACGAGCCGCTGCGCCCGCTCGTCAACCACGACGTGCCTCTCGATCGTTTCACAACCCCCGTCCGCGGCCACGACCCGTACCAGGTCGCAGTGGGACCGATCCATGCAGGGGTGATCGAGTCGGGCCATTTCCGCTTCCACGTCGTCGGCGATCGGATCCTGCACGTCGACGCGCGGCTCTTCCACAAGCACCGGGGAATCGAACGGGCATGTGAGGGGCTCCCTCTCGCGTATGGCGTACGCACCGTCGCTCGCTCGTGCGCAGGGTGCTGGGTGACGAACGCCGTGGCCTACGCACAGGCCTGTGAGGAGCTGCTCGGACAGAGGCCGCTGCCCGAGGTGGCCCGGGCCCGGACGATCCTGCTCGAGCTCGAGCGGGTCTGGAACACCCTGAACGACATTGGCGCCGTTTGCGCCGGCGTCGGGCTTGCTGCAGGCAACAACCGATTCCTCGCGCTGACCGACGAGGCAAGAGATCTGAATGCACGGCTGACCGGGCATCGCTTCCTGTTCGGATCGGTCACGGTCGGCGGCAGCGACCTCGGACTGGATGCTCATGCCACAGACGCTGCCAGGGAGACGCTCGCGCGCATCCGCAGGGACTCGTCTCGCGCCTGGCGCGAGCTCCTCTTCAATGGCTCGTTCATGGACCGCATGCCCGACATCGGCGTCGTGAACGCGGAGACGGCGGTCTCACTCGGTGTCGTCGGCCCCGCGGCACGGGCTGCGGGCGTCCCCGAGGACGTGCGGGCCGTGAGCCCTCGGCTCGCCTACGACGGCTTCGAGCCGGCCGCGCTGCGCCGGCAGGCAGGCGACGTGCAGGCACGCCTCGAACAGCGGGCACTGGAGCTCCTGCCGTGCCTCGACATACTCGACCGCCTGCTCACCGGGCCGGTACGACCGGCGGCGAACGACGCGACAGGGCCGGAGTCGCCGATCGCTGTCGGCCGGGTGGAGAGCCCGCGTGGCGCGACGACGTGCATCGTCGAGCGCGACGGCGACCGCGTCGGGCGCATCCGGCTACGCACCGGCTCGTACGCGAACTGGCCGGCCGTCGCCTACGCGGCGGTCGACAACCTGCTGCCGGACTTCCCGCTGATCAACAAGAGCTTCGAGCTCTGCTACGCCTGCGTGGACCGCTGATGCTGACCCTGCTCCGCGACCTCAGGAAACTGCGCCGCACGATCGCGCTGCCCGCGCCCGACCGAGGGCGCTCGCTGGCGATACGCCACGTCGACTGCGGCTCCTGCAACGGGTGCGAGCATGAGCTCACGATGATGTCGGGGCCGACGGTCGACATGGCCCGCTTCGGCCTCGGCGTCGTCGCCTCGCCACGCCACGCCGACCTGCTGCTCGTGACCGGCCCCGTCACGACGCGCATGCGGGAGGCCTTGCTGATCGCCTATGCGGCGATGCCGGAGCCGCGGCGGGTGGCGGCGCTCGGCGACTGCGCCCTCGGCGTCGGCGTGCTCGGCTCAGACGACGAGATCGTGGGACCCGTCGAGTCGGTGCTCCCGGTCGACCTGCGCATCCCCGGCTGCCCGCCCACTCCGGAGGAGATCGCAGCGGCGCTGCTCGGCCTGATCGACGGAACTACGGCCGCACGGCGCTGACGAGCGCGCGGGCCGCGGCGCCGACGTCGGGGGCCTTCGTCAACGAGGAGCCGACGCCGACAGCGCACGCGCCGGCGGCGAGGAACTCGGTTGCGTTCGAGGCGTCGACGCCGCCGGTGACCATGAGCGGCACGTCGTGGAGCGGCGCGGCCAGCTCACGGACGTAGCGGGGCCCGCCGAGGCTCCCGGGAAAGACCTTCACCAGCGCGGCACCGGCCTGCCAGGCCGCCTCGATCTCCGACGGGGTGAGCGCCCCGGGGATCACCGGCACGCCCAGCGCACGGCACTGTACGACGACGGCCGGCACGAGCGCCGGGCCCACGCAGGCCTCGGCTCCTGCGGCGATCGCCGCGGCCGCGTCGGCGGCGGTGCGTACCGTGCCGGCGAGCACGGTCACCCCACCGCGGCTGCGGAGGCGGGCGATCGCGTCGAGCGCGCCGTCCGAGTCGAGCGTCACCTCGAGCACGCCGATCCCCGCCCTCACGAGCTCGTCGGCGACCCTGTCCAGGTCGCCCACGCGGCGGAGCACGGCGACCAGGCGCTCGGCACGAATGCGGTCGATCGGGCCCATCGCGCCCACCCTACGCGAGCGCCCGAGCGGCGTCCGCGGCGGCGGCGATCGTCTCGTCGATCTCGTCGTCGCCGTGCGCGAGCGAGACGAACCAGCGCCCGAGGGGATAGCGGTGCGCGTAGACGCCGTGGCGCTCGAGCTCGTCGCAGAAGGCGGTGTACGTGTCCACCGTCCTGGAGCGCCGTCGCCTCGTTGACGTCGCGCGGCTCGACGGTCGGGCCGCGCTGCCAAGAAGGGCTGCAGCATCGAGCCGACCCGGCGCACGTGGCCCGTCGAACGCCGGCCGAGCGAAACGCCGCCTCGATCCCGCTCGGCAGCGCGAGCCGAGCGCCGTCTCGAGCTCCCGTAGAGGCCCGGGTCGGCAGTCGATGCGGTGCAGCACGGCCGCCGAGGCCGGCGAGCCCGGCGGGCGAGCCGGTGGTGGTGCCGCCGTGGACGACGCGGTTCTCGGCCTCCCAGCGCATCAGCTCGCGCGAGCCGCCGAAGGCTGCGACGGACATGCCGCCGCCGACGATCTTCCCGAGCGTCGGTGACGTCGGGAGCGACGCCGTAGTGCTCCTGCGCGCCGCCGGGAGCGAGCCGGAAGCCCGTCATCACCTCGTCGAACACGACGAGCGCGCCGCGGGAGCGCACCGAGCGGCACAGGTGCCGGAGGAAGCCCGGCCGGGGCTCGAGCACGCCGCCGGAGCCGGGCACGACCTCGCAGATCACGGCGGCGACACGGTCTCCTGCCGCCTCGAGCGCCTCGTCGAGCGCGCTCTCGTCGTTCCAGGGCACCGTCCAGAGGCTCTCCATGGCCGAGAGCGGGATTCCCGCGGAATCGGGCCGGGCGGGGCGTGCCGCGGAGGCCGGGCCGCTGCCCGCCCCGACGTGATCGGCCCAGCCGTGGTAGTGCCCCTCGAACTTGAGCACGAGATCGCGTCCGGTCGCGGCGCGGGCGAGCCGGACGGCCGCCTGGGTCGCCTCGGTGCCCGAGCTCGGCGAAGCGGAGCTGCTCGACCCCGGGCACGAGGCCGGCGACGAGCTCCGCCACCTCGCCCGCGAGCCGGTGGGGGAACGCGATGTGCAGCCCGAGCTGCTCGACCGTCTCCTGCACCGCCTCCCAGACGAACGCGGGCGCATGACCGAAGAGGTTGACGCCGTAGCCCATGCAGTAGTCGAGGTACTCGGTGCCGTCGGCGTCGCGGATGCGCGGGCCCGCGGCGTGCTCGATCACGAGCTCCTGGCCTGCGCGCAGCCGCGCGTAGCTCGACTCCCCGCCCGCGACGTGGCGGGCGATCTCCGCGAACGCAGCGCGCGAGCGAGCCCCGGCGATGGAGGCGTGGGCCATGCCCGTGAGTCTAGGGTGACCCGCGATGCGCCCGTCGCTCTCTCCCCCGGCCTCCCCGACGGTGGTCGCGCTCGCCGACGGAACCGCGATCGTCGTCTTCGCCCTGATCGGGATTCTCTCCCACACGGGTGATGTCACGCCGGCCGCCCTGCTCGAGGACGCGCTGCCGCTGCTCGCAGGATGGTCGGCGGCCGCAGCGGTGTTCCGGCTCTACGCCCGTGCGACGGCCCGCGCCCTCCTCCTCACCTGGGCGGTCGGCGTCCCGCTCGGCGTCGCCGTGCGAGCCGCCGTGCTCGGCCGCCTGGACGAGCCGCGCCAGCTCGCGTTCCTGGCGACGACGCTCGTGCTCACCCTCGTCTTCGTGGCCGCCGGCCGTGTCGCGATCGGCGTCGCGCGCCGTCGCTGAGCCCGGGCGCGCCCCGCTACTCGGGCCCGACGCCCGGGCAGGCGGTTGCGCCCACCGACAGCAGAATGTCCGGGTTGTTCTTCGGCCCGTGCCCGGGCGCCGTCCCGTCGAAGTGCCCGGCGAGCGCGCTCTCGTCGACGGAGATGAGGACGTAGGGGTTGCGCTCGGATGCCGTCCCGTGGCAGAGCATGACCTTGTCGCCGCTCGATGCCTGCGCCGCCACGGCGACGCCGACGGCGCATGTCGCAGTGGCGCCGATTGCGAGCATGTTTCTCACGACTTTCCTCACGGTGTGCCTCTCCTCAGCTCGTTGAACGTCCCTCCGTTCAAACGGACGTGGTACCACCCGGGCTGATCGCTGAACAAGGGGATCTCGCGGGGGCGTCACGGGCCGTGGAGGCTCGACCGAATCGCCTCAGCCCACCACCATGCTCGCCGAGACTATGGCCTTGTCCGCGCGTCGACCGTCCGCTCCGAGAATCGGCCAGACCACCCATCGGTACGTCCCTGCCCGAAGAGAATGGACCCGCCCACCGTAGCTCCACGACGGCGGCAGCGTGAGGCGGGGCGCTTGCGTGCGCCGCGCGAAGACCACGTCGCCGTCCCGGTAGAAAGCGACCGAGTAGGCAACGGCATCGACGACGGGTGCCCAGGAGAACGTTTGCGCCTGGCTCGGCGGGCGAAACGCCTCACTGGGCGTCGCGAGCTCCTGCGAGGGGCTGGCAGTCTGGGGAGGCGGCAGCGCCGCCACCCGCGCCCGTGAGCCTGCCGCTGCCGACGATGCTGCCGCCCCGAGTCTCGGCTTCGATGCGCTCGGCGACCCCGCGGCGTACGAGCTCGTGTCCTTCCCCCAGTCCGGCACGACCGCGATCGCGGCCACGGTACCCGCAGCGACGACCGCCGCCACACCGGGTACGAGAACCCGCGGGGACATCGCCCGGCGCTCGTCGAGACGTTCGGCCAGCCGCTGCCAGACCTCTCCCACGAGACCCGCGGGTTGCGGCGCGAGAGGAAGCGAGACGATCGCGTCCTGCGTCGCTCCTGCGCGTCGGAGCACTGCCTGGCAGACCCCGCAGGCCTGCGCGTGGCGCCAGAGGAGACGGCGCGAGAGGCGCGCTTCGTCATGCCGTACATCGCTCAGGAGTTCGTTCACGATCGAACACTCCGACCGGCCGTCGCGGACAAGGCACCGCGCCGCCGCCGCCTGCTCGAACGCCTCCGTGAGCCGTACGAGCCGGCCGCGAACGGTGCGCGGCTCGAGGGAGAGCGCGGCGGCGAGCTCATCCGCCGGCAGATCGCGCCGGAGGTGCAGATCGAGGAGCGACCGGTCGAGCGGCCCTAGCGTGTCCACGAGGAGCAGCGGCCAGCCCACGTCCCCGGGGTTCAGGTCGCGGACATCGTGGGTGACTCCGTGATCGATGCTCCTCAGCGCAACGATCGAGTTCTCGCGCGCCATGGCGAAGAGCCAGGCCTTGATGCGCTCCGGGCGGACTCCCAGCCGAAGCCGCGCCATCGCCTGGGCGAACGTCTCCTCGACTGCTACCGCAGATGCACGCCTGTCAGCGAGGAGTTGCAGCGTGAAGTCGTAGAGGGCAGGGAAATACCGCTCGTACAGCGCGGCGAGCGCGCGCTGATCCCCTCGGCCGACGCGAACGGCGAGACGCGAGTCGGAGATGTGCCCGAACGTACTCATTCCCCCCCGAAGGCCAATCACCCCTGTGATCGAGAACGCCCCCCGATCGTACCGTGAGCCCGCAATGCAGCCACGGCGGGGCGAGGGAGAAGGCACCTGTTCCCCTCTCCCACGTACCGAGCTCCCACGGGTCGCGTGGTACAAGGAACGGAGTGACGGGGCAGTCCACCGACAAGGGGCTCGACATGCCGCGCACGAGCGATGCGGCGGCGCGCGCGCTCGTGGCGGCGATTCCCGACCCGATCTTCCGGATCGGGCTCGACGGCCGCTACCGCGGCTTCAAGGTCGACTCCGTGGACGACCTTCTGACGCCCCCGGACGAGGTGATCGGACGAACCGTGCACGATCGGCTGCCGGCTCACATTGCCGACCTGCTGCTCGCCGCCGGCCGCAGCGCGGTCGAGGAGGACGCACCCCAGCACATCGAGTACGCGCTCGAAGTGGCCGGCGAGCAGCGCGAGTACGAGGGGCGGGTCGTCGCGTGCAGCGACGACGAGTTCATGCTGATCGTGCGGGACTTCACCGAGCGCGCACGGCAAGAGGAGGAGCTCCGCCGCTCGCGCGCCCGCCTCGTGTCGGCGAGCGACGCGGAACGGAAGCGGCTCGAGCGAAACCTTCACGACGGCGCCCAGCAGAACCTCGTCACCGTCTCCCACGCCGTCCATCTCGGGCTGCGCTTCCTCCGCGACGACCCGGACAAGGCCGAGAGCCACCTGCAGCGGGCGCTCGCGGAGCTGAACACCGCGCACGAGGAGCTTCGCGAGCTCGCCCGCGGGCTGCATCCGGAGATCCTGACGAGGCAGGGCCTCTCACCGGCGGTGCGCTCGCTCGCGGGCAGGGCGCCCATCCCCGTCACCGTCGTCACGGTCGACGACGGCACGCGGTGGCCGCCCCTGATCGAGAGCGCCGCCTACTACGTCGTCGCCGAGGCGCTCACGAACATCGCCAAGTACGCGAAGGCCTCGTCGGCGAAGGTCCGCGTGGTGCGCGAAGGCGACAGGCTCTGCGTCGAGATCGCCGACGACGGGTGCGGCGGCGCCGGGGCGACGCCCGGCTCGGGCCTCGGCGGGCTCGCAGACCGCGTGGAAGCGCTGGACGGGAAGCTCGAGGTGGAGAGCCCGCCCGGCCGCGGCACGCGTGTCCGCGCGGAGCTGCCGCTGCCGGGGGAACGCTGAGCCTTCCGGAGAGATCGGCTCAGCCGGGCATCGGTACCGCGTTGCGGGCCGCGGCGATCAGGTCGCGGTAGACCGCGAAGCTGCGCTTCGGGATGCGCGCGAGCGTCGGGTAGTCGACGTAGACGATCCCGAAGCGCTTCGCGTAGCCGAGCGCCCATTCGAAGTTGTCGAGCAGCGACCACACGAAGTACCCCCGCACCGGGGCTCCCGCGGCGATCGCCCGGGCGACGGCGTCGAGGTGAGCCTCCAGGTACGCCGCCCGCTCGAGGTCGGCGACGGCTCCGTCGTGGCCGACCACGTCCGCGTAGGCGGCGCCGTTCTCCGTCACGTACATCGGAAGCGGGCCGTACTCGTGGTGCACGCGCTGGAGGACGCTCGCCAGCCCCTCGGGAATCACCTCCCAGCCCATGTCCGTGTACTCGGACCCCTCGGGACGCGTGTAGAGCGGCCGGCCGCCGTCGGGGGCCGCCGCCACGACGTGGCGCGAGTAGTAGTTGACGCCGAGGAAGTCGAGCGGTCGCCTGATCAGGTCCAGGTCGCCGTCAGCGATGTCGGGCACGTCGTCGCCGTAGTCGGCGACCATGTCCTCCGGGTACGTGCCGCGGAGAACGGGGTCGAGGAACCAGCGGTTGTGGAAGCCGTCGACGTGCCGCGCCGCGGCGCTGTCCGCCTCGTCGTCCGTGGCGGCGTCGACGCGGTAGAGGTTGAGCGTGATCCCGACCTCCGCCTCCGGGGCCTCGGCGCGGAGCACGTCGACCGCGCGCCCGTGCGAGAGGAGCAGGTTGTGCGCGGCGGCGAGCGCGTCCCTCCTGCTCGAGCGCCCGGGTGCGTGCACGCCCGATCCGTACCCGAGCCAGGCGGCGCACCACGGCTCGTTGTGGGTGATCCAGTGACTCACGCGGTCGCCGAGGCGCCGCGCGACGACGCCGGCGTACTCGGCGAAGGCGCCGACCGTGTCACGCTCCGGCCAGCCGCCGGCGTCCTCGAGCGGCTGCGGCAGGTCCCAGTGATAAAGGGTGAGCCACGGCTCGATGCCCGCCTCGAGCAAGGCGTCCACCAGCCGGTCGTAGAAGTCGAGACCCGCCTCGTTGACCCGCCCACGCCCCTCGGGGAGGATGCGCGGCCAGGCGACCGAGAAGCGGAAGCCGCGCAGGCCGAGCTCGCGCATCAGCCCGATGTCGCCCGGGTAGCGGTGGTAGAAGTCGCACGCGACCGCTCCGGTGTCGCCGTTCCGCACCTTGCCGGGCGTGTCGCAGAACCGGTCCCAGATCGACTCTCCCCTTCCGCTCTCGCCTGCGGCGCCCTCGATCTGGTACGAGGCGGTCGCGGCGCCCCACACGAACTCCGGCGGGAAGCGCTCTGCCAGCTCGATCGTCATCTTCTCGTCTCCTTCTCGCGCGGCCTTCCGCGCGTACGAATCGTCACCGGGGCTCGTCGCCCGCCTCGGGAAGCGCCACCAGGTGGTCGGGCTCGACCTCGACCAGAGCGGCGCCGTCCCCGCCGTCCAGCTCGAGCGGCGCTTCCGCGCCCGCCCGCGACACCCGGACGCGCCCCGCCCACTTCTCGTGGAGCTTCGGCACCGATGCCAGGAGCATCTGCGTATAGGGATGCCTCGGGCCCTCGAAGACCTTCGCCGTCTCCCCCATCTCCACGATGCGGCCACGACGCAGGATCACGGTGCGGTCGCTGATGTAGTTACCGAGCGAGAGATCGTGCGTGACGAAGAGCACGCCGAGCCCCCGCCGCTTGAGGTCGCCGAGGAGGTTGAGCACGTCGATCCTCGTGGACGCGTCGAGCATGCTGATGATCTCGTCGGCGACGAGGAACCGGATGTCGAGGACGAGCGCCCGGGCGACGAGGAGCCGCTGGAGCTGCCCGCCGCTCAGCTGGTGCGGGTACTTCCCGAGCACCTCGCCAGAGTCGAGGCTGACGGCCGCGAGTGCCTTTTCCACCCGTTCCTCCCAATCCGGGACGCCGCGGGGCAAGAGCCCGTCGTGCACCATGTCGAAGACGCGCCCGACCTTGAAGATCGGGTTGAACGAGCTGAACGGGTCCTGGAAGACGCCCTGGACAGAGCCGTGGTAGGCCTTCAGGTCGCCCCGGTCGAGCCCCGAGATGTCGACGCCGTCGAAGGTGATCGTGCCGCTCGTGGCCGACGCCAGGTGCAGGATCATCTTCCCGATCGTGCTCTTGCCGCTGCCGCTCTCCCCGATCAGCGAGACGATCTCTCCCTCGCCGATCTCGAAGCTGACGTCCGTGACGGCCGCGAGCGCCTTCCCGCCGAAGGTGCCGACGCGGTAGACCTTCGAGACATGGTCGAGTGTCAGCATCTCGTCACGGCACCTTCCAGCAGGCCACGGCATGGCCGTCCCGCTCGACGAAGGGCGGCTCTGCGGCGCACTCCGCCGATGCGAGCGGGCACCGGTCGCGGAAACGGCAGCCGGTAGGCGGGTTGAGCAGGGGCGGAGGACGACCCGCGATCCCCTTCAGCCGGGTCGTCTCGTAGCGGATCCCGACCGCGGGCAGGGACGCGATCAGCGCCTGTGTGTACGGGTGGCGCGGCTCGTCGACGATTTCGGCCGCGGGCGCTTTCTCGACGAGCTTCCCCGCGTACATGATGGTGATCGAGTCCGCGATCTGATGCAGGATCGAGAGGTCGTGCGTAACGACGATCATGCTCGTCACGATCCCCCGGTCGCGGAGCTCGACAAGCAGCTCCGCCACGGCCCGCTGCGTGGAGACGTCGAGGGCAGAGGTGATCTCGTCGGCGATCAGGAGCGAGGGGTCGAGCATCGTCGAGAGCACCATCACGACGCGCTGCTTCATGCCGCCCGAGAGCTCGATCGGGTACATGTCGAGCACGCTGGGCTCGAGCCCCACGAGATCGAGCCGGCGCCGCAGCTCATCGACCAGCTCGCCCGCGTCGACGCCGCGGGACTCGAGCAGCTCGGACGCCATGCGCCCGATCTTGCGGGTCGGGTTGAGGGCGCTCATCGAGTACTGCGGCACGAGCGAGACGCGCTTGAAGCGAAAGGCGTTCATCGCCGCGTCGTCCCAGATCGGCAGCTCGGTGCCGTCGAGCTGGACGCGCCCCTCCACGTACCGCATACGGGTGTCGAGGCGGATCAGGCTCTTCCCGAGCGTCGACTTACCGCAGCCGGACTCCCCGGCAAGGCCCATGATCTCGCGGTCGGCGACGGCGAACGTCGTGCCGTCGACCGCCTGGACGTCACCCCGAAGCGTCCGGTAGTAGACACGGAGGCCGTCGACGTGGAGGCTCATGCGCTCACAGCTCTCTCAGCCTCGGGTTGAAGACCTCGTCGAGGCCGACGTTCATGATGTAGAGGCCGCCGACGATGGCGATGATCCCGACGCCCGGCGGGATGAACCACCACCAGCTGCCGAGGATCAGCGCGCTCGCGAGGAACGCGTTGTTCATCATCAGGCCCAGCGAGACCGATGTCGACGGCCCGAGCCCGAGGAAGTCGAGGGAGGCGCCGATCAGGATCGCTCCTCCGAACAGGAGGATGAACATCATGAACAGGTAGGAGCTCATGTTCGGCGCGATCTCCCTGGTGATCACGTGCCAGGTACCGCGGCCGCTCAGGCGGGCGACGTCCACGAACTCCCGTGTCTTGAGCGAGAACGTCTGCGCCCGGAGCGCCCGCGCAGCCCACGGCCACGACGTCAGGCCGATCAGGATTGCCTCCGTCACGTAGCTGTGCACGCTGAGATAGGCGGCGACGATGATCAGGATCGCGAGTGTCGGGATCACGAGGATGACGTTCGTGAGCATGTTCAGGAGGTCGTCGATCCAGCCGCCCCGGTACCCCGCTGTGAACCCGACGAGCATCCCGAGCGCCGCGGCGATGCCGCCGCCTAGCACTCCCACAAGGAAGGCCGCCCGCAGCCCGTACACGAACTGGGCGAAGACGTCCTGCCCGAACGACGTCGTTCCCAGCCAGTACTCCGAGGAGGGAGGCTGCTCGGTCGGGCCGGTGAACGCGAGCGGGGCGTTGTCGGTCAGGTGCGGGCCGACGAGGGCCAGGACGAGGAAGGACATGACCACGATCGAGCCGATGACGAACTTCACGTTGCGCAGCGCGAAGTACAGGAGCTCCGACCGCTGCCTGCGACCCTGCGCGGCGGCGGGAGTGGGCCCGGGCACCGGCCCCAGCGGCGCCACCGGCCCCGCGGCCGGGACGGGCGCGCCGGCACCGACGGGAACATCCTTTCCCGGGCCGGAGACGCTCATCAGCTACCGCCCTGCATCCCGACACGCGTCCTCGGGTCGATGATCACGTAGACGATGTCGATGATGAAGTTCGCGATCAGGACCCCGACGATGATGAAGAGGAAGATCCCCTGGATCAGGAAGTAGTCGCGGTTCTGGATCGCGCTCAGCGTCAGCGAGCCCAGGCCGGGGTAGGCGAAGACGATCTCCACCACGATGGCGCCGGCGACGACTGCGCCGAGCGCGAGTGCGAGCCCGGTGATCTGCGGTAGCAAGGCGTTCCGGTAGGCGTATTTGCGCACGAGCCGCGTCGGCGCTCCGAGCGCAGCGAGGTAGTTGGCGTAGTCCGACTCGAGCTCGTAGATGATCATGTTGCGCATCCCGATCGCCCAGCCGCCGAAGGCGACGAGGAAGAGGGCGGAGAACGGCAGGACCCAGTGGTAGAGGAAGCTGCGCACGAACTCCCAGGTCCACGCTGGCTGCAGGTCGAACGCGTAGGCCCCGGAGACGGGGAACCAGGCCAGGACGACGCCGAACAGCCAGACGAGGACGAGACCGAGCCACATCTGGGGCGTCGCCGTGAGCACGTACCCGGCGGGAAGCACGGTGTTGTCGAGCGTCTTGCGGCGGGCGGCCAACGCCCCGACCTTGTTCCCCGCCCAGAAGCTGAGCACTATCGCCGGCACGAGGAGCGCCAGGGTGTAGGGCAGCGCGGCCATGATCAGATCGGACACCGGTGTCGGGAAGTTCAGGATGCTCAGGCCGAGGTCACCGTGGAGAAGCGCGGCCCAGAAGTTGAGGTACTGCTTCCAGATCGGCACGTCGAAGCCGAAGGCCTTGTTGTAGAAGCCCGTGAGCTGCTCGGCGGCCTCGGGCTGCGCCTGCATGCGGGAGATCAGCCCTTCGACCGGATTCCCGGGCATGAAGCGCGGGATCGCCCAGTCGACGGTGACGGCCACGAAGAACGTCAGCAGGTAGATCAGGACCTTCCTCGCCAGGTAGCGTCTCACGTCGACTCCGTGGTGTCCCGATGAGCGACGGCACCCCTCCCGACGCTACGCCGAGAGGGGTGTCGGTTCATCGCTGGCCCGTGCCCGGCGTCATGCGGCCGGTGCGGTCTTCAGATGGGTGAGCATGTCGATGCTCGTCATCTGCCAGTAGTTGCGCCACGAAGTGGGCGTGACCTGCAAGCCCTTGGACGACGGCCAGTTCGTCCAGTACTTCGTCGACATCATCGACCACATGCCGTTGTACCAGAGCGGGATCGTAGGCAGATCCTGCATGAAGATCTTCTGGAGGCCGGACATGGTGGTCTGGATGGCCTTGGTGTTGTTCGACGGGATCTTGTCGAGCGCCTGCGTGAGGTTCCACGCGGTCTGGTTCGTGTACCGCTCGTAGTTCACGGTCGTCTGGTTGTCGAGAATCGGCAGCTGGAACAGGTACTGGTAGTACGTCCACGGCGTATTGCTCCACTGCCGGTCGTTGTTCAGCAGCAGGTCGTAGTTCGCGTGACCCCGGTCGTCGACGAGCGTCGCGTAGTCCGGGTAGACGGGCGTGACCTTGATGCCGACTACCTTGGCGCTGTCCGCGATCACCTGGATCGCGGTCATCCAGTCGGACCACCCGTTGGGGACGGCGATCTCGAGAGCGAGCTTCGAGCCGTCGAGGTTCTCGACGTAGCCGTCGCCGTTCACATCCTTGTAGCCGGCGTCGGCCAGGATCGACTTCGCCTTGCCGGCGTTGTACGAGAACCCGTACTGCTTGACGAGGTTCTGGTCGACCCACTTGTCCCAGATCGGGAGCAGGCCCGTGGGGCTCGCCTTGGCGACGAGGCCCTGGTAGGCCTTGTCCAGGATCTGCTGCATGTTGATCGAGTAGGCCAGCGCCTGACGGAACTGCTTGTCGCTCAGGGGCTTCTTCGTCAGGTTGGGGATCAGCCAGGTCGTGTTCGCACCGAGGTGGTACGGCGTCCCGGAGTAGTAGGTCTTGAACTTCGAGGTGATCGCCGACTTGGGCGCGAAGTTGTTGAACAGGTCGATGTTCCCCTTGAGCAGGTTCGCGAGCGACGACGCGTTCGACGAGTTGTGAAGGTCGACCACGTACTTCGGGGCCACCTTCAGGCCGAGCGCCTTCGTCGCCCACCAGCCGTCCCGCTTCAGCCACACGATCGCCTGCGAGCCGGTGGACGCGCCCGTCTTGTAGACGTACGGCCCCGTGCCCACGAGCTTGCTCGTGTCGCTCATGTTGCCGGTCGCGATCTCCTCACTGGTGTAGCTCTTGAAGATGTGCTGCGGCACGATCAGGACGTTGAAGCGGTAGTTGTCGAACTGCTGCACACCCGGCTTGGCGCCGAATGTGAAGACGACGGTGTTGCGCACCGCCTTCACGCTCTTCAGCCCGGTTGTCTGCCAGAGAGCGTGCTGTGGGTGCGTGGCGATCTTCAGCGTGTCGAACGTGAACTTGAAGTCCGTCGCCGTCAGCGGCTTGCCATCACTCCACGTCACACCCGGCCGGACCGTCATCACATAGACGCTCTTCGTCTTCCAGGCTCCACTCGAGGCGAGCCACGGGATGAACTTGTCCTTCAGCGGGTCGTAGCGGAAGGGCGTCTCGTAGACGAGCCCACCCAGCCCGCTCGCGTAGTCCCAGTTCTTCGCAGGGTTCAGGTCGGTGTACGGCGACCACTGGGTGCCGCTCATGTACAGCGTCTGCGCCCGGGGCAGGGCGAGCAGTCCCTGCTCGCCTGCTCCCGCACCGCCAGCCATCACGGACATGGCCGCGAGGACGGCGATGAGGGCGGCGATGACGCCGAAGCCGACCCTCTGTCTCTTGCGGGTTGACATTGTCATTCCTCCTCCGATGCCGTTCTTTCCTTCGTGAGCGCGACGCGTCCGCGACGATCGCAGGCGGTTCGCGCCGGACGTCCTTCGGTCTTCCTCGTGCCTGGCGGCCGCCTAGGGGCCGTCGCACGGCACGAGCTCACACCGGGGCACTCCTCCTCTCTCCGGCGGCGAACGCGGGGGCCGAGGCGCGCAACGCGCCCACCCGCTCCGCGTCCGCGGCGCCGTCGCAGGGAATCGCCGCCACGCCGAACGGGGCGAGGGTCAACGTCTCCGTGGGGAGAGCGAGGCCCGCGCCGGGCTCGACGATCGGCTGCACTGCGATCGTCTCGCTGGAACAGTTGACGAAAAGGGTCGTCTCCGCCGTCGACCCGGCCAGGCGCCCGACGAGCACGCGTGGGTCGGCCACGTGCACCGGGCGCGCGACGCCCGCCGCGGTCGCGAGCGCCGAGTAGAGCCGCCAGGTGCTCTCCGGGTTCGCGGACGGGGTCCGCGCGGCCATGTGCTCGACGGGGTAGGTGCAGAGCACGGCGCTGCCGGACCCGAGGCTGTGGCGCAGGAGCGCCGGGCGGCCGTGGCCGTCGACGGCGACGACCTCGGCGCCGGCCGCATCGACGGGGAGGTAGGAGCGCGCGCTCGGCTCGCCGGCCACGCGGAACACGAGCCGTGTCCCGGCCGGGATGTCGCCGAGGTCCTCGACGAACTCGAAGGTCGCCGCGTCCCCGACGATCGGGTCGACGAGGCCGTAGCGGAGCCGGTGCCGGACGCCGAAGATCTCGTCGAGCCAGGCGAGCCACGGCCCGCGCTGGCTCGGCGTGCTGCCCGCGAAGTAGGAGAGGTACACCGTCGCTCCTGCCGCCGCGAGCTCGCGCAGGCGGTCGATCCCCGGCGCGGTCAGGAGCTTGGCGCAAGGAGCGAGGTAGAGCCGTGCGCCGCCGGGCAGCCCGTCACGCTCGCGCTGCAGGGAAACCGGCAGGTCGGCCTCGCGCGCGGCGATGTACGACTGGAAGAGGTCGTCGCGCAGGTCGCGCCGGTAGGCGTCGCTCCGTGAACGGGAGCGCGTGCTCGAAGTGCTCGGGCACGACGATCGCCGCGTCGCCCCTGACCGGCTCCCATCCATCGGCGGTGAGCCCATGCACGAGCTTCGCGAACTCGGCCATCTCCTTCAGCTGCTGCTTGGGCCTGCCCTCGGAGTCGGTCAGCCCGAAGTGCATCTCGAAGACGTGGTGCCGGTAGGGGTCCTCGCTCCGGAGGTCGTCGTAGTCGCAGTTGTTCCAGGCGAGCCAGCCCCGTGCGCCCGCGAGCAGCGTGGTGTACAGGACCTGGCGGTAGTAGTCCGCCGCATGCTCGTCGGAGGCGAAGTCGGAGGAGACGCCGAACTCCTCGAGCACGACCGGCCGGCCGAAGCCGCCGGCCAGCTCGCAGGCGAATGCTGCTGCGAGCGAGCTGGCGCACCGCGTCGTCCTGCATCGGGTAGACGTGCGGGCCGACGAAGTCGACGAGCGCCGGCCAGCTGTCGCAGCGGAGTAGCCGTTGTCCTGTCCGGTGACCTCGATCCCCCAGGCGCCGTCGCCGAGCGAGATCGGCTGTCGCGCTCCGGCCGACCGCACCGCCTGCACCAGGATGCGGGCCCACGCGGCGACCTCGTCGCTCGAGGCCGGGCCGCCGTAGAGCGGCATCTCGTTCGAGATCGACCAGCCGGCGATCGCAGGGTGTGCGCCGAACCGCCGCGCCATCTCGGCGGCGAACCACGCCTGCTGGGAGACGAGCCAGACGTCGCGGTAAAGGTCGCGGCCGTTCCGCCAGGCGGGATCCCAGTTCTCCCCCGACATGTGGCCGACGATGAAGGTCGGGATCGTCTGAAGCCCTTGCTCCACATGGGCGTCGAGGAAGTCGCCGAAACGGTCGGCGATCTGCTCGTCGAGGTGCTCGGGCTCGGGCACGAAGTCGGGCCAGAAGCAGAAGGAGCGCGTGACCGTAAGCCCGTGCTCCGCCAGCACCGAGAGCTCGTCCCTGACGAGGGCCGCGTCGTAGCGCGACCACATGCGGGGCCCCCCGCTCCGCGACCAGAAGTTGACGCCGAGCCAGGGAGGAGCCACGTCACCACGCGAGGCGCGAGCGCCCGAGATCATCTCGTTCGTCATCACTCACTCGATCGGGGTCGAGTTGGTTTCTCCACCCCAAGTCGAGCATCCGGGGGGTCGTCGCACAAGCGTATTTCCCCGCTCCCGCATGGCGGGACTCCCGCGAAGCGCCGGTGGGTCAGGACGGGCGCGTCAGCCCAGCTCGATCGGCAGCTCCGGGTCGGTCGCCCACTCCTCCAGCGAGGCGTCGTAGACGGCCACGTCCTCGTGGCCCAGGAGCTGCAGGGCGAAGCCGACGCTGCTCGCGGAGATGCCCCCGCCGCAGTAGGTGATCACGTGCGATGCGTCGGTGGCGCCGGCCTCCTGCAGGCGCGCGCGCAGCTCGGCTTCGGGCAGGTAGCGCTGCGTCTCGAGGTCGACCAGCGACGCCGAGGGCACGTTCGCGCTGCCCGGGATGTGGCCGGGCCTCCCTCCGGGGACGGTGCCGCCCTCGCCACGGTGCTGCTCCGGGCCGAGCGCGTTGATCAGGCACGTGCCCGCTGCATCGAGCCCTGCCAGGACTGCGTCTTTGCCGACGAGCACCCCGTCCCGCGGCCGCGCCCGGAACGTGCTGCGAGGGTGTGCGGGCACCTCGTCGGTGGTCGGCCGGCCCTCCTGCGACCAGCTGTGCCACCCGCCGTTCAGGAGCACGGCATCGTCGAAGCCGTAGGCGCGCAGCATCCACCAGACGCGCGCCGCCCAGGAGCTGTCGCGGCTGTCGTACAGGACGACCCTGGTTCCCTCCCCCACGCCGTGCGCCGACATGACGACCTCGAACTGCGCCGCGGGAGGGAGCATGAAGCGGTACGGCGACGTGGTGTCCGACAGCTCCTCGAGCAGGTCGAGGAAGCCGGCGCCGGGGATGTGGCTCCGGGCCCAGTCGTCCCTGCCCGAGCGGATGCTGAGGCCCTCCGGGTCGACCTCGAGGATCACGGTGCAGTCGAACACCCGCAGGTCGGGGCTGCCGAGCTCACGCTCGAGGGCCTCGGGCTCGATCAGCAGGTGGGCGCCTGGCAGCGTCATGCGGATACTCCCTCGTCGGTCGGGTGGGCGGGTGCGGTGCGGGACGGTGCCCGCGCATCGTATGGGCGCCGCGAGAGCTCCGGCGGCAGCGGCGGCGATGCCGGCCGCGGACGGTTGCGCTGCTCGCGCGCCGCCCCACGACGCCGCTTACGGGCCGTCCTTGCGCTCCGGGCCCGCCGCTGCTTCCCGTTCGAGCGCGTAGAGCTCCATGATCCGGACGATGCGCTCGAGTCCCCAAGGCTGCACGGGGGCGAAGACCAAGAGGCCTGCCCGGAGCAGCCCGGCGACGACGGCCAGCGTCACGAGCCAGCCGGCGCAGACGACCACGACGAGGGTGCCGACGACGAGCAGAAGCTCCACTACCGCGCCGGAGATCCAGCCCTGGGAGCTCGCGAGGGCCAGCGCCGCCGTCACGGCGGCGGCGATCGCCAGGGCCGAAATGACTGCGGTTCCCCTGGCCACAGCCGGATGATCGCACGCTGTCGAGGAGTTCCCCTTCGAGAAGGCTCACGCCCTGCCTATGTGGGTTTGCGGCCTTCGGAGTCGCAACCTGGTCGCAGTAACGCCTCGGTGGTCATCCGCGCCGCCGCTGAACCGCCTACCCCGAACTCCCGCCGCAAGCACTCCGGGCAGAACAGATGAAGCGCAGTGCGCCCGATGCCGTTCGGCGCCGCACCGCTTTGTTGCCGTTTCGTTTTCTTGCGCCTTTCGCGCTGGACCCGCTGTGCAATCTGCGGCACGATTGCCCCTTGGTGCCGCCAGACCGGCGGGCGGAGTCGGGCACGACGCCTGAGGCGCAGGCCCCTGTTGGCGAAGGTCACTGCCCTCCCTTGACTCGTCGGTACTGCGCTCCTGGGGGAGGCGGGACTTCCGTGCCCCCAAAACGATATGCGGGGGATGTGCTTCGACCCGCAGAAGGAGGTGGCTTCATGCGCAAGCTCGCCCTTCTAGTTGCCACAGGAGTGGCCCTGGTGGCGATGGCGTTGGCTGGCTCGGCGCTCGCAGGCAAGCCGGGTCAGGAAACCTGCTCAGGTGGAGACATCGCTTCGGGCACCTACAACGGCTTGATCGTCACCGGCAACTGCACCATCCCCAACGGTGCCACGGTGACAGTCGACGGCAACGTGACCGTTGCCGACGGCGCTGTCCTGTACGCCGTCACGATGAGCACGGTGAACATCACCGGCAACGTCAAGGTCGGCAGGGGCGCGATCTTCGGCCTGGGCTGCAGCTTCTTCATCCCCGGCTGCGAGGATTTCGCCGGTGCCTCGACCTGGACGGTGGGCGGGAACATCGTCGCCAACCAGCCGAAGACGATGTATCTGGACTTCATCAGGATCCACGGCAGCGTGATCTCGGTCGGCGGCGGTGACCCGTCTCTCAACTTCCCGATCAAGGACAACACGATCGACGGAAACGTGACCGTCCTCGGCTGGCAGGGCCTCTGGTTCGGCGTCATCCGCAACACCGTCGGCGGAAGCGTAGTGCTGCTCGGCAACAGAGCGTCGGACACCTCGGAGGAACCTGGGTCTGACTCAACCGAAGTGGTGACCAACACCATCTCCGGCAACCTGATCTGTCTTTTCAACACCCCCGCCGCCCAGATCGGCGACACGGGGGGATCCCCAACACCGTCGGCGGTCACAAGATCGGCGAGTGCGCCGGACTCTGACACGCCAACCAACCTGGGCGGCACGCAAACAGTGAACGCCGACGCCTATTCCTGGGCCGATTCGCTCGCGACACAAGGAAGGCCCGCCACCCGGCGGGCCTTCCTCCTTTCGCGGGATCGACGCGCCATCACTCGACGGTACGAGGGGTTCCACTCCCGTTTCCGAAGCGGCTCGCCGCGTCGGGATTCCTATTCGCCCCAGTAGGTTCCCGTCTTGGGTCCGTCCGGGTGACTCTGCTGTCCAAAGTCCTCCGCGACCTTCTTCACCGACTTCTCGGCGCGGCGCTGACGCCAGTGGCGCAACTTCTGTTGCAAGGATCTGAGCATGGCCCACAACCTCCTCGTCCAACACGCTCCCGCACATAGGCCCGTAGCGCATCCGCGCCGCCGCTGAACCCGCCTACCCGCAACTACCGAGGGTCAGGTGCCGCGCCGCAGCGTCCACTTTGCCGAGAAGGGCAACGGGAAAGGCCCGCCAAATCCGGCCTTTCGCTTGGAACGTATCTTGGTCGCGTGGACTGGAGTTGCAGCCGGTCGTAGCTGTCATTCTCCCGCTATCGCGACCAGAGAACTGCGTGCGTCTCACCGTTTGCGGTCTCGCTGAATCCGGCAACCTGACCGCCTGCGTTGATGGCGAATGCTTCGCTTCGCCCGCTGAGCGTGCCGAGATCAGCCATTCGACCGTTGCTCCAGATGAACGCATGGACAGCACCCTCCGAGGTTCCGCTGCCCCCGACCACCTTGTCACCGTCGTTCAATGCGACGGCCCAGCTTCCAAGGCCACCAAGCGTGCCGAGGTCTGTCATGACCCCGTCACGCCAGATGAACCCATGCGCGTAGTAGTCCGGGTCGGTCACCGACCTGCCCACGACGTCACCTCGGGCGTTGATCGCCACCGCGTCGCTCGCGCCCACCTGATCAGCACGAAGCGTCCCGAGATCAACCATCGGCTTGCCAGGCTGCCCGAGGAACGCGTGGCCGAACCCTGAAACCGCCCAGCTGTAGCCGACGACCTGGCCGCGCTGATTCATCGCTCGCGGGAAACTGTAGCCGGGCACGTAGCCGAGGTTGCCGAGGTCGCTCAGGGTACCGTCCTGCCATGGGCTGCCGCTCTGCCACACAGACGCGTTCGAGTCACCCGTTGCCGTCAAAGCCACGACGGCGACCTGGCCCCGATCGTTGATGGCCGTGGCGTACGGAACGCCGAGGTCTCTCATCGTTCCGTTCTTCCACTGCTTCCACAGGAACGCATGTGGCTCGCCGGTAGCGGTGGTCGCGCCGCCCACAACCTCACCCTGCCAGTTGATCCCCGTAGCCTGGCTGGACGTTCCGCCGAGCGTCCCGAGGTCAGTCATCCTGTCCCTCTGCCACAGGAACGCGTGCTCCTGGCCGCTCTTGGTGGTGCTCCAGCCGACGACCTGGCCGCGCTCGTTCATCCCGCTGGGTGCACTGAACGTTCCACCGAGGGTGCCGAGGTCGGTCATCTTTCCCTTGCTCCACACGAACGCGTGCGTGTCGCCGTTCTTGTTCGTGCTGTAGCCGACAACGTCACCAGCCGCGTTGATCCCCGTAGCCTGGCTGTACGTTCCGCCGAGCGTTCCGAGATCGGTGATCGTCCAGCCTGCGCTTGGGACAGTCGCGACCATCGATGACCCTGCCGAAGCGCCGCTTCCCGCACTCACGCCGACCATGAGAGCCGCGGTGAAGACAGCGACAGCCGATATCAATAGGACTCGTTGCGTTCTCACGGGTCTCGCCTCCAATGGCCCCACAGAGCATGGCCTGAGCCTTTCTCCCGCTCATGGCCCAAGGCCCCGTTCCTGACCATCAAACACCGGCAGACGCCGACCCGCATCCGCGCCGCCGCTGAACCGCCTACCCGCAACTACCGAACTCCGCTGCCAGCACTCCGGGCAGAACACGTGAAGGTTCTGGAGTCCCCGCATGTACCGGTACCGCCTCAACGACACGGATGGCGGCTACGTCGGCGAGCCAGAGCATCCGGTCCCGAACCTGGAACCGGGCGACACCGTGACGACCTGACAACAAAAACCCCCGGCCAGCGGGGGCTCTTCAAGCGGGTGATGGGACTCGAACCCACGACCTTCTGCATGGCAAGCGCGCGCAGGCGTTCGCGTCTGTTCGCGCCCGTTCGCTGAAAGTCCCTATTTGCAGCGTATTCTCAGCCGACGACCGAACACGAGCGAACCCGAACGAACAACGAGTGTGACCATTGTGACCACGAAGTAAGAGGGCGCACCTCGTGGGCGTGCAACGCCAGCTGTCCCAGGCCCGTCGCCGAGCGCGCCTCCTCCGCCAGAGAGAGCGCCGGCGAGACGTTCGGTCTCGCCGGCGCTCTGGCTCAGGCATTCGTCGTTGCTCAGCTCGACGTCATGGCGTCTTCGGACGGGTGGCGAAGAAGATGTCGGCAGCTCCCTCGACCCCGGGCCGGGTGCTCCCGAAGTGGAGCATCGTGCCGTCCGAGGACAATGACGCCCGACTCTCGCCCGCCGGGCTGTTGATAGGAGCTCCTAGGTTGACCGGAGTCGACCAGGGATCCGAGACCGCCGCTCGCGTCGCGGAGTAGATGTCCGGACCTCCCAGCCCGCCCGGCCGATCGGAGTCGAACACGATCTCCAGCCCGTCCGGGCGAAGGTTCGGCCGGGCGTCGTTCTGGGGGGTGTTGAGCCCGGGCACGAGCTGCGGCGGGGCGAAGCCGAACAGGGTCAGCGGGCTCACGTATACGTCGTGGTCGGGGGCTCCCGTGTCGGGAGCGAATCCGCCGACGCGGTTGGACGAGAAGTAGAGCAGCACCTTCCCGCTCTTCAGCGTGAGCAGGTACGGGCTCGCCTCCTGTCCGGGGCTGTTGACCTTGCATCCCAGGTGCAGCGGCTCCCCACCAGCCGCGACCGACCGGGCGCGTGACGTAGATGTCCGCGTCCCCGCAGCCTGGCGCGCGCGTGCTCACGAACAAGAACCAGCCGCCGGCCATCGGCGACGGACAGAAGTCGTCCGCCGTGCTGTTCACCGGCGCGCCAGGGTTCACCGGCGCGCCGAAGGGCGAACTCGTGCTCGCCCTGGTGGCCACCCAGATGTCGAGGCCGCCCAGCCCCCCGGGGCGGTTCGAGGCCATGTACAGACTCAAGCCGTCCGGGGAGAGGATCGGGCAACCGTCTTGGAACGAGGTGTTCAGCTCCGAGCTCGTTCCCGAGACGGACTCGGCGCTGACCGGGGCACTCCAGGGGCCGAGACCTTGCGCCAGCGCACCCGCCGCCGTCATCACCACGACCGCCGCCACGACCACAAGAGCAGCTGCCCCTCGCCTGCGCTTCGTCGCCGCGTTCATTCCATTGCTCCTTTCGATTCGAGCGGCTTCCCGTCAGGACTCTGGGCGGCGCGCG
>CAVSUK010000005.1:0-187954 GCA_963731095.1 uncultured Gaiellaceae bacterium | reverse complement strand
CGCCGGCGCAGGCGATCCTGGGCGAGCGGGCCACTCCGGCTGCGATCGAGCGCTTCAACCGTCAGTACGGCCTCAACCGGCCACTTCTACGTCCAATACTGGGCGTACCTCGAGACCACGGTGGTGCACGGCGATCTCGGAACGAGCGTGGCGAGCCGGCGCCCGGTGAGGACGGAGATCAAGGAGCGGTTCCCGGCCACGGTCGAGCTCGCGATCGCCGCTATGACGTTCGCGCTCCTCGTGGGGCTACCGCTCGGGTTCTTCGCCGCGAAGCGGTACGGACAGGCCTTCGACCACTCGAGCCTGTTCCTGTCGCTGATCGGGATCTCGATCCCCGTCTTCTTTCTCGCGATCATCCTCAAGTACGTGTTCTCGGTGAAGCTCGGCTGGCTGCCGAGCATCGGCCGGCAGGACGTCCTGATCGATGCCGAGCACCCGACGGGCTTCTACGTGCTCGACGGGATCGTCACCCGCAACTGGGCGGCAGCCTGGGACGCGGCCAAGCACCTGATCCTGCCGGCGATCGCACTGGGCTCGATCCCGCTCGCGATCATCGCCAGGGTCACGCGGGCGTCGACGCTCAACGTCCAGAGCGAGGACTACGTGCGCACCGCCCGGGCGAAAGGCCTTCCACCCCGTATCGTCGACCGTCGCCACGTACTCCGCAACGCGCTCCTGCCGGTGACGACGATCATCGGCCTGCAGGTCGGGATCCTGCTCGGAGGCGCCGTGCTCACCGAGACCGTGTTCGCCATCCCGGGGATGGGATCGTGGCTCAAGGAGGCGATCTTCAACCACGACTACCCGGTATTGCAGGGCGGGATCCTCTTCCTCGCGTTCGTGTTCGTGATCGTGAACCTGCTCGTCGACATCGCGTACGGGCTGATCAACCCGAGGATCCGGGTGAGCTGATGTCTCTCGCCGAGGTCGAAGACAGGGCGATCGAGCAGCAGCACCTGCCGAGCGGGCTGTGGCGGGAGGCGGCGCGGCGCGTACGCCGCAACCCGGGGGCGATCGTCGGTGTTCTCGGTCGTGGCACTCTTCGTCTTCGTCGCGATCTTCGCGCCGCTGATCGCGCCGTACTCGCCGACCGACCAGAACCTTGCGCTGCTCGCGAACGGCTGCTGCCCGGGCCCGTCGTGGAGCCATCCGATGGGAGTGGACGAGCTCGGCCGCGACGAGCTCTCGCGTGTCCTCTACGGCGCCCGATACTCGCTCGTCATCGGCGTCGTCTCGGTCGCGGTGGGCCTCTCGATCGGCATGCTGCTCGGGGCGATCGCCGGTGGAATCGGCGGGGCTGCCGACTCCATCGTCATGCGAATGATGGACATCATGCTCGCGATCCCCGGGCTCCTGCTCGCGATCGGGATCGTTGCGCTGCTGGGGCCAGGGCTCGTGCCCGTGATGATCGCCGTGGGCGTGGCAAACGTCCCCATCTTCTCGCGGCTCCTGCGCGGAACGATCCTCGGTCAGAAGGAGACCGACTACGTGCTCGCGGCCCGGTCGGTCGGCGTTCGTCGCCGAAGCATCCTCACAGGCCACATCCTTCCGAACTCCATCTCACCGGTAATCGTTGCCGGCACGCTCGCGATGGCGACCGCCATCATCGACGTAGCCGGGCTCGGGTTTCTCGGGTTGGGCCCGCAGGATCCGTCGACCCCGGAGTGGGGGACGATGCTCACCAACGCGAACGCGTACCTTTCGACGGCTCCGTTCCTGGCGCTGTTCCCAGGTCTCGCGATCGTGCTCGTCGTGCTCGGGTTCAACCTCATCGGCGACGGGCTCCGGGAGGCGCTCGACCCGAAGCTGCGCGGGCGCATCTGATGGCCGGGCCTCTGCTCTCGGTCGAGGATCTCCAGGTGCGGTCCTGGACCGATCGCGGAACGATCCATGCGGTCAACGGCCTCTCGTTCGAGATCGCCGCCGGGGAGACGCTCGGGATCGTGGGTGAGTCCGGCTGTGGCAAGAGCGTCACGTCGCTCGCGATCCTCGGCATCCTGCCGCGTGCCGGCAAGGCCACCCAGGGCACGGCTCACTTCGAGGGCCGCGACCTGCTCACACTGTCCGACCGCGAACTGCGCGCGGTACGCGGCAGGGAAATCGCCATGATCTTCCAGGACCCGATGACGAGCTTGAATCCGGTGCTCACGGTCGGGCGCCAGATCCGCGAGCCGCTCGAGACGCACTTCGGCATGCACAGGAAGGAGGCCGACCGGCGCGCGACAGAGCTCCTCGACCAGGTGGGGATCCCGAGCGCGAAGTCACGCCTGTCCGACTACCCACACCAGTTCTCGGGCGGCATGCGCCAGCGCGCCATGATCGCCATGGCGCTCGCCTGCGAGCCGAAGCTGCTGATCGCCGACGAGCCGACGACGGCGCTCGACGTGACGATCCAGGCGCAGATCCTCGACCTGCTGCGCCAACTCGTCGCCGAGACCCAGGCGGCGCTGATCATGATCACGCACGATCTCGGCGTCGTCGCCGGGCATGTGCGAACGGGTGAACGTCATGTACGCCGGCACGTTCGTCGAGACCGGATCGGCCGACGAGGTCTTCTCCGCCCCCAGGCACCCGTACACGCTCGGGCTCCTCCAGAGCGTCCCCCGGCTCGACATCGGCCGGCGTCAGGCGCTGAAGGCGATCACGGGACAGCCTCGAGACATGCTGAGCCCTCCGACCTCCTGCCCGTTCGCACCACGGTGTCAGTCCCGGATCGAACGCTGCGAGGCGGAGCTCCCGCGGCTCCTTCCCGTCGAGACCGGCCAGCGGATCGCGTGCTTCAACCCGGTCGCCTCGGACGAGTGGGCCCGGTCGCGCCTCGGGGGCGCGGCATGACGGGCGACGCCTCGCACGTCGGTGGACCGCTCGTCGAGCTCGACGACGTCCGGGTCTGGTTCCCGATCAAGAGCGGCACCTTGCTCGACCGTCACGTCGGCGACGTCAAGGCCGTCGACGGCGTCTCGCTCGCGATCGCGCGTGGCGAGACGGTCGGCCTCGTCGGTGAGTCCGGCTGCGGCAAGTCGACGCTCGGGCGCACGATCCTCCGGCTCTACGAGCCCACCGCAGGTCGGATCACGTTCGACGGCGAGGACATCACGAACCTCTCCGAGGCCGACCTGCGGGCCGTTCGAGGTCGCATGCAGATGATCTTCCAGGATCCGTATGCCTCGCTCAATCCGCGGCACTCGATCGGCCGGATCGTCGGCGAGCCGCTTCAGGTTCACAAGACGGTGCCGGGAAGCGAGATCCCAGGCCGTGTGCGAGAACTGCTCGACGTGGTCGGGCTGCCGGCGGACGCGGTGGGCCGCTACCCGCACGAGTTCTCCGGCGGTCAGCGGCAGCGCATCGGGCTTGCGCGCGCCCTCTCGCTGAACCCGGAGTTCCTGGTGTGCGACGAGCCGGTGTCGGCGCTCGACGTGTCGATCCAGGCCCAGATCGTGAACCTGCTCGAGAAGCTGCAGGTGGAGTTCGGTCTCACCTACCTGTTCATCGCGCACGATCTCGCGGTCGTCCGGCACATCTCGAACAGGATCGTCGTGATGTACCTGGGGAAGGTCGTCGAGGTGGCGCCTGCCGACGACCTGTACGACAACCCGCTGCATCCGTACACCCTGACACTGCTGTCGGCGATACCGATCCCGGATCCCGAGGTGGAGCGGAAGCGTGTCGCCATCCGCGTCGAGGGCGATCTGCCGAGCCCTGCGAGCCCTCCGGCGGCGTGCAGGTTCCACACGCGCTGCCCGTTCGTCCAGGAGACGCGCTGCGCCGAGGAGGAGCCGCTGCTTCGGCCGTTGGACGGCCACCTCGTCGCGTGCCATTTCGCGGAGGACGTGAAGGCGGGCACGGATCAAGCCGCGCGAGCGCGCGCCGACGTTCGAGCCGGGCCCGCAGCCGGCGCCGTACGAGCCGCCGGTCGACTGGGAGCCGCCTGGAACGGGGATCCGGGCCGGATCTCACCCACCGTGGGGGATTTTCCCCGATCGAGCGACCTTCCCCCTCAAGAGGCATCTGAACGAGGCCGATACGCACTGCGTGGACGCTGCTGAACGCAAGGAGATCCTGAGCCGCTATCGCGATCACAGCCGCCGTTTCGAGGCGGCTGCGGCCCGGCGCAGCACGAGCCGGAGCAGCTCCGTGATCCAGTTCACCGCCCCGGCCCTCCGGGAGCTCGAACAGGAGCCGACCGCACGCGAGATCGAGGTTCTGCAGCTCGTCGCAGACGGGCTCGTCAACCGGGAGATCGGTCAGCGGCTGTTCCTGTCGGAAGAGACGGTCAAGTCACACGTGCGTCATCTGCTCGCGAAGCTCCAGGCGCGAAGCAGAGCCCACGCCGTAGCTGTGGGCTATCGGCGTGGGCTCATTGCTTGACCTTCTACTTCACTGTGTTGGTGTCGGCAGATCCTCGGTTTCTACGACGTTCCGGTTACCCCGTTAGAGGGATGCCCGGGTCGGACGCAGAAACGAGGATCTGACGGCTACCAATCCTTGACGCCCGCAGCCATGGCGGCACCGAGGACGATACGAACGAAGTTACGCATCGACCCTACTCCTTGATTTGGGAACTGACGGCGAGGTAGATCTTATCCCTCAATTGAGTGATATGGCAAGAAGGGTCCGCGACCTTGTTCGCCAGCCGTTGATGCTCTACGTGGTGGGGCTCTCGTGCCTCGCCCTCGTTGTGTTCGCCGGCCTCATGGTCGCAGGACAATCCGTGGGCAACCCATGGATCGTCTTGGTCTTGGCTGCCGCGGCAGCGACCGCCGAGCGAGGGAGCGTGCGACTGACCGAGACGACGGAGCTGTCGATCTCACCAGTGCTCATGCTGTTTGCGGCAGTGCTATTCGGACCGCTCGCCGGTGGTTTGGTCGGCGCTGCGTCCGAGCTCGGGGACAAGGAGCTCTTTAGCCGCTCGGTGATGGGCCGGTCGCCGCGCCTCAAGTGGATGACCTACACGAGCACAAGGTTCATCGCTGGAGCAGCGACAGGTGGTGTGGCCATGGTCATGGTGGACATTGCCCCTGATGGTTTCGGGGGCGTGATTCTTGCCACTCTCATTGGTTCCATTACTGGTGAGGCACTTGAACTGACCTTCGCCGTCATCACGAGCCGCCTTCGCGGGAACCGGACAAGCTACGCCCGTGCCGTTGCGCCCATTCTCGGGACAGCGATCTGTGTCTACGCACCCGTTGTGGCTTTGCTGACTATCGCCTACACAGAGATCTCACCCTGGACGGCGCCCCTGTTCATCGCTCCCGCGCTCGCAGCGCAGAGGCTCTTCGCCATGTACCAGGAGCAGCGACGGCTGGCGGCCGATCTCAAGGATGCGAATGCAAGTCTCCGGCTGTCGAACCTCCAGTTCGCAGAGGCACTTGTGGCGACGCTCGAACAAAGCGATCAGTACACGGCCGGTCATTCGAAAGCCGTCGCCATCTACTCGCGCGACATCGCAGAACGTATGGGGTTGTCAGACGAGACTCAGGAACTCGCGTACCTCTGTGGACTCGTCCACGATCTTGGGAAGATCGGGCTTCCGGCAAGTGTCCTCCTTAAGAACGGGCCGCTCACACTGGAGGAACGTAAGGAGATGCAGAAGCACTCTGCCATCGGCGAGAGCATCCTTGAACGGGTAGAAGCGTATGCGGACGTGGCGAAGATCGTCCGCCACCACCATGAGCGGATGGATGGAGAGGGTTACCCGGATGGCATCCTTGCGGACGACATTCCGCAGCTCTCAAGGATCATCGCTGTCGCGGACGCATACAACGCCATGACATCCAATAGGTCGTATCGCGACGCCATGCCAACTCGCGTTGCACGACTTCGGCTCGCCCAGGCGGTCGAAAGTCAATTCGATACAGCAGCTGTCGCTGCGTTCGAGGCGATCCTGACAAGTGCCACCGAGCTCTACCGAACGGCGAAGCGATCCGATTTCGAACCGATCAGCGTTGGTCACTCGACATCAGCATCGTCCGTTGTCGCCGCTGATGCCGCCTGACTCTGTCGGGCGCGAGCATTCAGGGCCAGCGCAGTTCGGGAACGGATACCGGTCTTGTCGAATACATGGTGCACGTGCGCCTTCACGGTCGTCGGACAGATGAACAGCCGATCAGCGATCTTCCGATTCGTGAGTCCCTCGACGAGAAGGTCGTAGACTTCGCGCTCCCTGACAGAGAGTGATTCTCGGGGGTCGAGATGATCGCTCGCAGCAAGACCCAGCTTCTTTGCGAGTCCGTCATCACCCGCTCGGCCAACAGCGAACACAGTCCGCTCCTGAGCCTGCTTCGAACTGAGGAGAAGAGCTAGCAGGTCGTGGCTCGAGCGATATGCGTTGATCAGGAGATCAACCGCACCGGAGTCAAATGCAATGTCCACCAACCGCTCGGACTTATCAATCACTTCCGATTCGCGCGACCTCAGCGCAACGACGGCCTCGATCGCTGGGACAAGCACTCTTGTCTCAATGCCCTGGGTACAGGCGCCGGCCCGCGCGGCATGTGCACGCGCATCGTCGAGGCGCCCCAGACAGGCGAGCGCGAGCCCTCGCGATGCGAGAACCTCGCCCTGCATCCCCTTGACCGCGCGCGATAGCTCAGGCGGTTCGATTGCACATGCTTTGGCAGCACGTCCTTGCTGGAGTAATACCCTCACACGCAGGGCGTACTCGTTCTGTATCCCAAACTCATCGTTAAACTGGCGAGCCCTATCGCGGGCGGCGTCAAGCTGCTCATGGGCTTGGTCGTAGTCCCGCAAGCCGGCTAACGCATAGCCGAGCATCGCGTGACCATGGGTCAGAGCGACGTCAACACGAAATTCGACGGCATCTTCAAGAAGTGCAGTGCTTTGATCGCGCGCCTCTGCATAGTACCCCCCAAGGATCAGCGCCCAGGAAAACATGCTCCTGAATGAGCATCGGGCAAAGGGATCGCCCACGGTTGGCACAAGTTCAACAACACGCCGCGCGTCATCCAGGTGCCGAAGGAAGCCAAACCTGTACCCAAGGCTGAGCTGTTTGTCAGCCATCCGCACGAGCTCGTCAGTATCGTGTGGGGGCACGGTCTGCTCAAGTGCATGAAGAAGCTCGTGAGCTTCGTCGAGCTCCAACGCGGCGAGACACATGAGGCGACCCCACTGCGCGCGTCGCTCGGATCGAGCATCCGGAGCACACTGCTCCGCCTGCACGTACAGGCCGAGAGCGTCTTCTTCACGCGATCCTACATGAGCAGCTCGCGCCGCTAGGTCGAGTGCCCTGAACCGATTTTGGGAATCAGGATCGGTTCTTGGCACCGCACCGAGAGCCCCAGCTTGTGCCTTCGTGTGCAGTCCTTGGCGAAGGTCGCTCTCGGCCTGGGCAATTGCAACGATCGGCGCCGCAACTCCCTTGCGTTCGGCACGCTCAACCCAGCTCTCGACAGTCGCCAATCGAGCGCTGTGCAACATCTCATCTAGGGCTTGTTCGATCAGAATCTCGATTCCAGACAGGTCGAACCTGTCGACCACGTCGAAGGCGGGATCCCATTCTCTTCGGGCTCGGTAGAGCTGCGCAACGGTCTCAGCGGACGACACAAGCACATTTCGCGACTTCCGTCGTGTCCGTTCTTCGAGGAATGCGGCCGCTAGCGGATGCAGTTCCAAGCGCCCTCCGCGCTCCTCCAAGATGCCGAGCGCGAGAGCCTCCGCACAGATTGCGTTGCCCCGCTCCTCGCCGAGTAGAGTGGCCACCAGCTCCCGGTCGAGAAGCGGAGCAACCGCGAGTTGGCCGAGGCCCGTGCGGACGTCTGGCTCCAGGCTGCGGTAGACCTCCTCGGCGAAGAACTCGTACAGCTCGCCGGGCATCTCGACGTCGGCGCCGACGGGAGAGGAGGTCAGGCCGGCGAGGCCGATCACGGCGGGCCAACCCTCCGCAAGCGCGAGCAGGCCCGGGCTCATCTGGTCGCGCACACCGGCGAGCACTTCGGCCGCCTCCTCCTCGCGCATCGCAAGCGCCGTCTGGCCGATCTCCAGCACGTCCCCGTACAGGATCGCGCGCGTCGACACCCAGGACGGACGCTCCCGGGTGGAGATCAGCATCTGCACCGGAGTGCGCTGCACCACCGTCTCCACGAACGTCTCGGGCGCCGCCGCCGCGCACAGGTGGTGGTAGTCGTCGATCGCGATCCACGCGTCGTCCGGCCACTCCATCAGATCCTCCGAGAGCATCTCTGCGAGCACCGCCACCTCGCCGGCCGGATCGGTGGTCGCGTTGAGCCGCTCGCACACGCGACGGTCGCAGCCCGGCACGATCTCCGCCGCGGCGGCAGCCAGATCGCGCGCAAGCACCGCCACGTCTGCAGACGACCTCCGCGCTCGCACCCACGCCACCCGAACCCCGTCCTGCGCTGCCCACTGCTCCGCCAGGATCGTCTTGCCGTACCCGGCCGACGCGACCAGCATGCGCACCCGAGCACGCGACTTCTCCAGAGCAGCGACCAGACGAGGCCGCGCGATGATCCGGCGCCTCCGGATCGTCGGTTTGACTCGCGTGTCAGTCATCTCTCGGGAAGCCGTTGACTCTAGTGCAGATTCGCTCATTCGAACAGAGGATGGTGGGCGCCCGCGGAGGGCGGGGGCATGCGTCCCGCGGGCGCCCTGCCGTCAGGCCCCCGGACGCCGCACCAGGGCGCCGAGGCTTGCAGAGAGAGGGTCTTCACCCGTCAACGCACGAAACGCCACCGGGATGTACCGCCGCCGGCTGACACCGAGCTTCGAACGCAGCGTGTCCGCATGCGCCTTCGCCGTGCGGGGGGAGATCCCGAGTCGCGCACCCACCTCGTCGTTCGAGCAGCCGGCCGCGATCAACGCGATCACCTCCCGCTGCCGTTGCGTCAACCGTGTGCCTCTCTCGGTGGTCGTTGCCGTCATGGGGCACGAGGCTACTGTCCCCCGTTCGCGGCAACCATTCCCCCGAGGGTGTAACCCGGGATGTAACCACGACGTCGCCTCCGGGACGCTCCTGCAGCTGTTCGGCTAAGGGGAGGCTGCGGGTTTTCCGCGCGCCGCTCCGCGACCGCGCCGATGCGACACCGCCGGAGAAGCGGACACGCTACACACGATGACGAGTCTCGGGCAGGATCCCCGTATGCGCGACGCCGTGGACGTGATCCTCCGGGACGGAAGCACCATGCGCCTCCGCGCGCCCGTCAGCGACGACACCCCGGCCATTGTCGCGTTCTTCGCCGGCCTGTCCGTCCACAGCCGCTTCCTCCGCTTCCACGGCCTCGCGGCCGCCGGAGAGCGGTTCGCACGCACGCTCGTCGAGCCCGACTGGGAGGAGAAGGGCTCGTTCGTCGGCGTCATGGGCGAGGCGGACGAGGAGCGGATCGTCGCACTCGGCAACTACGTCCGCCTGCGCGACCGCCACACGGCCGAGGCGGCGTTCGCGGTCGCCGACGACTATCAGCGCAACGGCATCGGCACCCGCCTGCTGGAGCAGCTCGCCGCCCGGGCCGCCGATCACGGCATCGACGCCTTCGTGGCCGAGGTGCTGCCCGAGAACGCCACCATGCTGGGAGTCTTCGAGAACATCGGCTTCCGCGCCACCCGCGCCCTCGAAGGCGGCGTCTACGAGGTGCGCTTCCCGCTCGCGTCCACCGAGGGCTACCGGGAGCGCGTCGACGAGCGCGACCATGTCGCCGTCACCGCCTCCCTCCGGCCGTTCTTCCAGCCGTCCACCGTCGCGGTCGTCGGCGCCTCGGCCCGCCGCGGCACCATCGGCGGCGAGCTGTTCCGCAACGTGCTCGCCGGCGGCTTCACCGGCGCCGCGTACCCCGTCAACCTCAGGGGCGAGCCCGTGGCCGGCGTCCGGGCCTACAGCTCCATCGAGGAGATCCCCGACCACGTCGACCTGTGCGTCGTCTGCCTCCCCGGCGAGCACGTGCTCGCCGCCGCCGAGGAGGCGCTCCGCAAGGGGACGAAGGCGCTCTGCGTGATCTCCGCAGGCTTCGCCGAGATCGGGCCCGAGGGCCGCGAGCGCCAGGAGCAGCTTCTCGCCATGATCCGCGCGCACGGCGCACGGCTCGTCGGGCCGAATTGCCTCGGCATCGCCTCGACCGCCGTCGGGCTCAACGCCACCTTCGCGCCCCGCGCGTTCCCCACCGGGCGCATCGGGTTCTCGTCGCAGAGCGGAGCGCTCGGCCTCGCGCTGCTCGAACGAGCGGAGGGTCGCGGCCTCGGCATCTCCGCCTTCGTCTCGATCGGCAACAAGGCGGACGTCTCCAGCAACGACCTGCTCGAATGGTGGGAGGACGACGAGGCCACCGACCTCGTGCTCATGTACGTCGAGTCGTTCGGCAACCCGCGCAAGTTCGCCCGCATAGCCCGGCGCCTCGCCCGCGAGAAGCACGTGCTCGCCATGAAGAGCGGCCGCTCACGGGCCGGCAGCAAGGCGGCCGGCTCGCACACCGCCGCCCTCGCCGGCTCCGACACCGCCGTCGACGCCGTCTTCCGCCAGGCGGGCGTGATCCGCGCCGACACGCTCAGCGAGCTCCTCGACATCGCCGCGCTGCTCTCCAGCCAGCCGGTCCCGCAGGGACGACGTGTCGCCGTGCTCACGAACGCGGGCGGGCTCGGGATCCTGTGCGCCGACGCGTGCGAGGCCGCCGGCCTCGACCTGGCGCCGCTCTCGGAGGAGAGCCGCGCGACCCTCGCAGCCTCGCTGCCGGTCGAGGCGTCCGTCGCGAACCCCGTCGACATGCTCGGCTCGGCCACCGCGGAGAGCTTCGAGGCCGCTCTGCCCGTCATCCTCGCCGACCCCGGCATCGACGCCGTGATCGTGTTGTTCGTGCCGACCGTCTCCGTCGAGCCGGGGGGCGTCGCCGCCGCGATCAGCCGCGCCACAGCCGACGCCGACCAGCCCGGCAAGCCGGTGCTCGCCGCCATCCTGGCAGCGACGGGCACTCCCGCGACCCTCCGCTCCGCCGCCAACATCCCCTCGTTCGCGTACCCGGAAGCGGCTGCGAAGGCGCTCGGGCGCGCCGCCGAGCACGGCGAGTGGCTCCGCCGCTCCGCAGGCACCGTCCCCCACCTCGACAACGTCGACACCGCGGCCGCGGCGCGAATCGCCTCGGAGGCGCTCGCGCATGCGGACGAGGCATGGCTCGACCCGCCCACCACGCGCCGGCTGCTCGAGGCGTACGGCATCCCGCTCGTCGGCGAGCGGCTCGCCACGACCCCGGACGAGGCCGTGGCTGCCGCCGACGAGCTCGGCTACCCCGCGGTCGTCAAGACCGCAGAGGCGGGCGCGCACAAGACGGAGACGGGCGGAGTCGCACTCGACCTCATCGACGCCGCCGAGGTCAGGGAGGCCGCGGAGCGCATCGGGTGCCCCGTCATCGTCCAGCCGATGATCTCCGGCGGCGTGGAGCTCCTCGCGGGCGTCGCGCAGGATCCCGTCTTCGGGCCGCTCGTCGCGTTCGGGCCGGGCGGGGTGCTCGCCGAGCTGATCGGCGACGCACACTTCCGGCTCACCCCGCTCACGGACGTCGATGCGGACGAGCTCGTCACCTCCGGCAAGGCGGGCAGGCTGATCGGCGGCTTCAGGGGCAAGCCGCCTGCGGACGCCGCGGGCCTCGCCGACGTGTTGCACCGGCTCTCCCAGCTCGCGGACGACCTCCCCGAGCTCGCCGAACTCGACCTCAACCCGGTGATCGGGTTGCCCGACCGTGCCGTCGTCGTCGACGCACGTATCCGCCTCGCACGCTCTCACCTGCGCCCCGACGCAAAGAGCTGGTAGCGCCCATGGAGGGCGAGACCACCCTCCGCGCACGAGCACGGCAGGCGAGCGACCGGGCGCTACCGGTGATCGCCCTCGCAGCGATTCTCGCGGGCGGTGCGCTCTGGCTGCTCGACGAAGAGCGGTGGGCCGACATCGCCTGGGCAACCGGGGCGGCCGTCGTGCTCGTGCCCCTCGTGCTCGCGACGGCCCGGTCGCTCTCGAAGGGGGACGTCGGCGTCGACGCGATCGCACTCGTCGCGATCGTCTGGGCACTCGCGCTCGGCGAGTTCCTCGCCGCCGCCATCGTCGCCCTGATGATGTCGGGCGGCGCCGCCCTCGAGGCCTGGGCGGCCGGGAGGGCCCGCCGCGAGCTCCACCTGCTCGTCGAGCGGGCCCCGCGCATTGCCCACCGCTACGTGGACGGCGCCGTCGAGGAGGTGAAGGTCGACGAGCTGCAGCCGGGCGACGTCGTCACGGTGCGGGCCGGCGAGGTCGTGCCGGCCGACGGCACGGTCTCGGCCGACGAGGCCGTGCTCGACGAGTCCGCGCTGACCGGCGAGCCGCTACCGGTCACCGTCTCACGCCACGGATACGTTCGCTCCGGGACGGCCAACGCAGGCGAGGCCTTCGACCTTCGCGTCACCCGCGCTGCAGCGGAGAGCGCCTATGCCGCCATCGTGCGGCTGGTCCGGGCAGCCGAGACCGACCGCGCCCGGTTCACCCGCCTCGCCGACCGCTACGCCGCCTACTTCCTTCCCTTCTCGCTCGCGATCGCCGGTATCGCCTGGCTCGCCTCCGGCGACTCGACGCGGGGCCTCGCAGTCATGGTGGTCGCCACCCCGTGCCCGCTCATCCTGGCGGCGCCGATCGCCTTCGTGGCGGGCCTCTCGCGGGCAGCCCGCGCCGGCATCATCGTCAAAGGCGCAGGCGCGCTCGAGCGGCTCGGCGGCGCCCGCACCGTCCTGCTCGACAAGACCGGCACGATCACCCTCGGTGCGCCCGAGCTCGAGCGGGTCGTCACCGTCGGCCGCCTCGACGCAGACGAGGCGCTGCGGCTCGCAGCCTCGCTCGATCAGATGTCCGCCCATGTGCTGGCCGAGAGCCTCGTGGACGGCGCCCAGTATCGCGGTATCCAGCTCGCGCTCCCCAGCGGCGTACGGGAGGAGCCGGGCCGCGGCATCGTCGGCGACGTCGACGGGCACCGGGTCGCTGTGGGCTCGAGCGCCTGGCTCGAGCGCAACGGCTACACGGGCGTGCGCGACCGGGCCCGCGCCGAGGACGGCGGAGACGGCGCCGGCCGAGCGAAGGTCCTGGTCGGTGTCGACGGAGCGCTCGAGGCGGTGATCGTGATGGGCGACCGGCTCCGCCCGGGAGCCGAGACGCTCGCGCAGGAGCTCCGCGAGGCCGGCATCGAGCACGTCGCCCTCGTCACCGGCGACCGGCCCGAGGTTGCCGCCGAGGTGGCGCGCAACGCCCACATCGAGCACGTCTACGCGGAGCAGACACCCGAGGAGAAGCTCGACGTCGTGCGCGCCGTTCGCGCCCGGCCCGACCTGAGGAACGTCGTCATGGTCGGCGACGGCATCAACGACGCGCCCGCGCTGGCGCTGGCGGACGTCGGCATAGCGATGGCCGGCAAGGGCGCAACGATCTCGTCCGAGACGGCGGACGTGGTGATCACGGTCGACCGGGCCGACCGGATCGCGCTCAGCGTGCGGATCGGCCGCCGCTCGCTCGGGATCGCCCGCCAGAGCGTCGTGTACGGGCTCGGGCTCTCCGTCGCGGCCATGATCGTCGCCGCCTTCGGCTACCTCCCACCCGTGTGGGGGGCGCTGTTCCAGGAGGTGATCGACGTCGCCGTGATCCTCAACGCGCTGCGGGCCCTGCACGGCTAGTGGGGCTTGTTGCAACGCTAGACCCGAAATGATCGTTGCAACAAGCCCCACTAGATGCTTGCCCTCTAGAGTGGCCCCGCTTCGCGGACGGAAGCTTTCAGGTGCAACGTTGTCTCAAGGGCCACTAGCAGCTCTCGAGCAGCGCGCCGCACGACCCGTCATGCTGCCGTGGGAGCAACCGCAGGGCCGCGCCGGGAAGGCCGCAGGGCGATCAGCGACGCCCCCGATGCCTTCCAGCCGTGGTAGGGCGACGATCGAAGCAGACGACCACAGGAGGCAACCATGAAGGTGCAGGACGTGATGACGACCGACGTGGCGACGACCGGTCCGGACGCTCCCCTGAAGGAGGCCGCCCTCGAGCTCGTGCGCCGCAGGATCTCCGGCATGCCCGTCGTGGACGGTGACGGGCGTGTCCTCGGCGTCGTCTCCGAGGCCGACATCCTCGCCAAGGAAGGTGACGACCGGCGCGGCGGCGGCGGCTTCCTGCAATGGCTCGTCGATCCCGGCGACCCCTGGATCACTGCGCGGTTCGACGCGGTGACGGTGGGCGAGGCGATGTCGCAGCCCGCACAGACGATCGCCGCAGACCGTCCTCTCGCCGATGCGGCCACGGTCATGCTCGACGAGGGCATCAACCGCCTCCCCGTCGTCGACGACGACGGGAAGCTGATCGGGCTCGTCAGCCGCGGCGACCTCGTGCGCGCCTTCGCGCGGCCGGACGACGAGATCCGCCGCGACATCGAGGAGGACGTGATCCGCAGGGCGCTCTGGCTCGACCCGTCGACCGTGGACGTGACCGTCGCGAACGGGATGGTCACGCTGACGGGCGAGGTGGCATCCGCCGCCGACGCCGAGCTGCTGCCGACCTTCACGCGCAAGGTTCCCGGCGTCGTCGAGGTGAGCTCGACGCTGACCTACCGGGACTAGCGGCCCGTCAGATGCCGGCGGCGTAGCCGTCGCCGCGGCCGTCCGAGCCGCCGACGAGTGCATCGCCGACACGCAGGATCGCCTGCCCCACGCCGAAGCCGTGCTGGAGCTCGGCTCGGCGCGACGTCGTGCCCGAGCTCGCGCAGACGGGCCTGCGCGTGCCACAGGCCGGGCTCGAGCTCGACGACCCGGCCTTCGTCCACTCGCCAGCGCGGCGCGTCGAGCGCCGCCTGCGGGTCGTCCGCGTGGTCGACGAGGCGGTGCACCACCTGGAAGTGGCCCTGCGGCTGCATCGCGCCGCCCATCACGCCGAACGGCCCGAGCAGCTTGCCGCCCTCGAGGAGCATCCCGGGGATGATCGTGTGGAAGGGGCGCTTCGCCGGTGCGAGCGCATTCGGATGCGACGGGTCGTCGGCGAAGCCGGCGGCGCGATTCTGCAGCACCACGCCCGTGCCGGGAGCGACGACCCCGGAGCCGAACGACCCGTACACGCTCTGGATGAGCGAGACGGCGTTGCCGTCGCCGTCCACGGCGCACAGGTAGGTCGTGCCGCCCCGCGGCAGCGTCAGACTCGGGGTCGAGCGCCGTGTCGTCGCGCACGAGGCTGCGCGAGGCGCGCCAGCCGGTCCGCGTCGAGGAAGTCCGGGGGCAGCGGCCCGTCGTGCACGACCGCGCGCGTGCCGGCGAGCGCGAGCTTCATCGCCTCGAGCTGGGCGTGCAGGCTCGGCTCCAGCCCGTCGTAGAGCGCCAGCGCGAGCAGCGCAGCCGCGCCCTGCCCGTTCGGCGGCAGCTCGCACACCTCGACCCCGCGGTAGTCGAATCGCAGCGGCTCCACCCACTCCGACCGATGGGCCGCCAGGTCGGCCTCGGACAGCCAGGTCGCCTCCGCGATCGCCGCAGCCACCGGCCCGGAGTAGAACGCGTCCGGGCCCCCGGAGGCGAGGCGGCGGAGCGTTCGGCGCGAGATCGGGTAGGAGGTAGCGCACCCCGACGCGCGGGCGCCGGCCACGGCGCCCGCTCCGCACGCGACCACTTGTCGGCGATCCGCGCCGTGCAGGCGACCCCCGTCTCCGCCAGGTCGGCCGCGTGCGTCAGCGCCTCGTCGAGCCCGAACCTGCCGAAACCGCTCGGCGAGGTCGGCCCACAGGCGAACCGCGCCCGGGCACGGTCACCGACCGGGGGCCGACGTCGTCGACCGGGCCGCCGTCCAGCTCGGACGGCGAGCGGCCGGAGCCGTTCAGCCCGTACAGCACGCCTCCGTGCCAGACGAGCGCGAACGCGTCGCCGCCGAGCCCGTTCTCGGTGGGCTCCGCCACCGTCAGCACCGCAGCGGCGGCGAGGGCCGCGTCGACGGCGTTTCCACCGCGATCCGAGCACCCGCAGGCCCGCCCGCGACGCCAGCGGATGGCTGGTCGCGATCATCGCCTCGCCGGCGACGGCGGGCATGCGCCGCCACCCGCTCGTGTGGGCCGAGCCGGGCCGGAAGAGCGCATCGAAATCGACGTTCACGGACTGAGCATAGAATCGCGCCAGTGTCGGCTCCGATGCATCCGTTCGACGTCGACGAGGCACGCCGTCGGCTGACCGAGCGCGGCGGCGGATACGAAGCCCTCCACACCTCCCCGGGGCTCGAGATCGGCGTCTACGTGCTCGTCGCTCCCGAGGCCGACCGGCAGCAGCCGCACGAGTTCGACGAGGTGTATCTCGTCCTCGAGGGAACCGGCGTGCTCGAAGTGGAAGGGCGGACCGCCGAGCTTCGGGAAGGACAGGCGCTGTTCGTCCCGGCCGGAGCCGAGCACCGGTTCACCGCGTACGAGCACCTCTCGCTGCTCGTCGTGTTCAACGGCACGGAGAGCTGAGCTTCTTCACAACGGCGAGGGCCGGGTGTACCCTGGCCGTGCGACCATGAGCCCTGCGCGCGATGTCGGCTTCAAGCGGCCCCGCACGCCCCACTACGACGATCCGTCCGCCGTAGGAAGGCGCCTCTACGAGGGACGGATGAAGGCGGGCCTGAGCCAGCGCGAGCTCGCCTTTCCCGGCTGCAGCGCCGCCTACATCTCGCGGATCGAGCGCGGAGAGCGCGTGCCCTCGCTGCAGGTGCTGCGCGAGCTCGCACGACGCGTAGGGCTGACGGAGACGGTCCTCGCGTACGGCAGCGAGAGCGCTCGACGCAGACCGTCGCACGCTGCATCCGGGAGGCCGAGGAGGCCGGGTCGAGCGGAGACCGGGCAGCGCAGGAACGCGCCTATCGGGCGCTCGCAAAGGCGGCCGGCGCGGCCGCCCGCGCGCTCGCCTCCCGCTGACGGCGGCTGCGGCCACGGCCTAGGATCGCGCCGATGGTGCGCGATGCCGACATCGTCGTCGTCGGCGGCGGGATCACGGGCGTGGCTACCGCGCGTGCGCTCGCCCAGGCCGGCAGCGACGTGCTGCTCCTGGAGCAGTTCCCGCTCGGCCACTCGCGGGGCTCGAGCCACGGAAGCTCGCGCATCTTCCGGCTGACCTATCCGGACCCCCAGTACGTGCGGCTCGCCCAGGCGGCACTGGAGGCATGGCGCCAGCTCGAGGCCGAGAGCGGGCAGACGCTGATCGTCCGCAACGGTTCGCTCGACTTCGGCTCCCTCGTGGACGACGACATGCGCGCGCTGGCATCGTGTGGCGTCCGGTACGAGCTGCTGAACGGCTCGGAGGTGGCGTCACGGTGGGGACTGGCAGCGGCTCCGGACGAGCGGGCGCTCTTCCAGCCCGACGGCGGCGTCACGCTCGCGGAGAGTGCCCACTCGGCGTTCGTCGAGAGCGCACGAACAGCCGGAGCCACTGTCGCCGACGACGCGCCGGTCACCGGCCTCGCGCTCGATCGAGCTGCCGTCCGCGTCTCGACCCGCCGCGACGAGATCGTCGCCCGCGCCGTCGTCGTCACGGCCGGTGCCTGGGCGCCCGCACTGCTGCGCCCGGTCGGGATCGAGCTGCCCGTCGTCCCCACGCGTGAAACGGTGGCCTATTTCGACGTCCCGGGCGCAGCGGAGCTGCCGCCGCTGATGGACAGCGCCATTCCCACGGCCGGCGACTACGGGCTGACGCGGCCCGGGCAGATCTCCTACTCGCTCGCTGCGCCGGGCATCGGGCTGAAAGCCGGGCTTCATCACGCCGGCCCCGTGACGAACCCGGACGACGACGGCTGCCCCGACCCGGCCATCGCCGAGTGGGTGGGCGACTGGGTGGCCCGGCGCTACCCGGGCGCCACGCCGTCCGCGACCGAGCCCGAGACGTGCCTCTACACGAACACCGCGGACGAGAGCTTCGTGCTCGAGCGACACGGGCGGGTGGTCGTCGGCTCCGCCTGCTCGGGGCACGGCTTCAAGTTCGCGCCGGTGCTCGGCCTCAGCCTGGCTGCCATGGCACGCGACGCCACGAGGTAGACGTCGGCCGCACGCGAGGGCGAGGCACGGCCCCGCCCCTTCGGGCGCGTTGGTTTACTTCGCGGCGCTCTCGAGGACGTACGCGGTGATGTCCGCGATCTCTTCCTCGTCGAGCTGGTCGCCGAACGCGGGCATCGCGCCCTGGCCGTTGGTGACGCGGGCGGTGACGAGCGCCTCGGTGAGATTGGCGTTGCCGTCGAGCGACGGGCCGACCTCTCCCGCGCCCCCGGCATCGGCGAGCACATGGCAGCCGCCGCAGCCGTTGCTCGCGAACAACTCCTTGCCGTTCGCCGGATCGCCGGCTGCCGCGCCACCCGTCCCTGTCGGCTGCGTGACGGTGGTCTCGCCGCCTCCCCCGCCGGTCTCGCGACCGACCAGGTAGCCGCCGACCGCGAATGCGAACGCGAGGCCGAGGGCGGCAAGCACGAGGCCCGCCTCCGCCGCAGGCGCGCTCCAGCCGCGCCCACGCTGCGACGGCACGGGAATGCCGCGCTCGTCGAACGTGGCGACGCCCGCCTTGCCGCGCACCGTCTGGATCACGTTCCAGAAGAACAGCGCCTGCGCGACGGCTAGCACGAACACGAGCGGCAGCGAGATCCGAGTGAGCGTGTCGTACTGCGACGGCAGCACCGACCAGCGGCGCGGCGCGCCGTCGAGGCCCTGGACGAGCCAGATCCCGAACACGAGCATCCCGACGACGAACGTCGTCCACACGTGCACCCACGCCATCCGCTCGCTGTAGAGCGCCTTGCCGGTCAGCTCGGGCAGCAGCGCATAGGTGGCGCCGAAGATCAGGAGCCCGATGTTCAGCATCGCCATGTGATGGAAGTGCCCGACGATCCAGAGCGTGTTGTGCACCGCGACGTCGAGCGCGATCGTCGCGTTGACAACGCCGGACAGGCCCGCGAGCAGCCAGCCGACGAGCCCGAAGAAGAGCGCCGTGGACGCGGGCGTCCACCGGAACCGCGAACGGTAGATCGTGAATCCCAGGCTGTACAGCGACAGCGCCGACGGCAGCACGAGCGAGAAGGTCATCGGCTGCATGGCCGTGTTGATCTGCGCCTGCAACGTGCCGTCCGGATAGTCGAGGTAGATGTGGTGCGCCCACACCAGCACGTTCGCGAGCACGGCCACCGTCCAGGCGATCGCGATCACGTGTCCCGCGACGAGGTCGCGGCCGGCGTAGCGCGGGATCAGCCAGTAGTACGCCGCGACCGCCGGGAACAACAGGAGGTATACGACCGGATGCCCGAACCACCAGAGGATGTTCTTCGCAAGCAGGATGTCCGCGTCGCCGACCCAGCCGGCCGATTGCAGGATCTGCCAGACGAGCAGCCCCGCGAGCGGCAGCGTGGCGATGATCATGTCGATGCCGATCACGGCGAGCGGGATCACCGCGTAGGGCACCGGCTTCGGATTGGTGGCGAACGTGCGGGGCATCAGGTAGCCCCAGCCGAGCGAGACGCCGAGCCGCCGGAAGATGTTCGACGAGACCGCGTGCAGCGCCTCCCTGCTCGCGACCGTGTGGAGGATGCCCAGGCACCACGTGACGATGGCGAGACCGGAGAGGAGCACCGAGAAGGAGAAGAGGCCGGTCGCCCAAGCCCCCCATTCGTTCTCACCGAAGAAGGGCAGCGGGTAGAGGAAGACCCACGAGGCGCCGAAGCCCATGATCAGGGTGGTCACGACGACGCCGGCTACGCCGAGCACCATCAGCCACTGGGTCACGCGCGCCATCACGAGACCGAATCCGCGTGTCGGGAAGCCGACGCCTGCGAGAACCCACCAGGAGATGCCCATCACGGCGAACCCGGCCCAGCCGACGAACGCGCCCAGGCCGTGCGCCGTCATCATCGCGTACCAGAAGTTGTCGCCGACGCGCGCATCGGGCACCGCCTGGCTCCAGCGCATCACGACCCCCAGGAGCCCCGAGGCTGCCAGGATCGCCGTCGACCACCCGATGTACTGGAGCGTCAGCCTGCGGGCAACCGCGCGGTCGCGATCGTCGATCACGCCCGCCTCACCACGAATGTCGTCACCATCTCGTGGTGCTTTGCCCCGCAGAACTCGAGGCACAGCACCTCGTACGTGCCAGGGCTCGTGAACGTGTGGACGAGCGTCTGCGTATGCCCGGGCACGACCTGGATCTGCCGGATCAGCTTGCCGCTCTTCGTGTAGAGGCCGAAGCCATGGTTCACGTCCGGCGAGGTGATCAGGAACTCGACAGGGGTGCCCGTCCTGATTCCCGAGGGAGCGTCGACCGCCCAGGCGTACTGGACGCCGACGACGCGAACCACCTGCTTGTTCGGCCCGGCACTCTCGCCGTAAGGCACGTAGAAGATCGTGCCGAGGAGGAGCGCGAACAGCGCGAGGATCACCACGACGAGCCAGGTGCTCTCACGGCGCGACCACGTTCCGGCGCGATCCTCCGTCAGGGGGCGCGTGGTCGATCGCCAGATCGCGATCGAGATCGCCGATCCGATGACGACGGCGATCCCGTACGCGACGGTGATGATGATCGCCGTCTGGTTCACAGGGGGCAGTCTCGTTCGGCGCCGAACGGCCGGGCATCAGTCTTTCGCCTCGAACCCGCTGCGGCTTTCCCGCAACAGCCGGGGTCGCAGCACCGATGCCGAGGGACTCGCATGTGCGCACGATCCTGTCATGAAGGGGATCGTCGTTGCAACCGATGGCTCGGCCGCGGCGAACGCCGCGCTCGACGAGGCGATCGCGATTGCGCGCGGCACGGGCGACCGGCTGGCGGTGATCACGGTCTGGCGAGCACTGCAGGGCGACTTCGGCCTCGCCTACCCCTCGGGCGCGCTCCTGAACGAGCTGCTCGACGCAGAGCGCGACCACGCCGAGGCGGCGCTGGAGGACGCAGCCGCGCGGGCTCGGGCCGCAGAGGTCGAGGTCGTGACGCGCCTCGCAACAGGCGATCCGGCCGAGTGCATCTGCGCGTACGCCGACGAGTTGGACGCCCGCATGATCGCCATGGGAAGCCACGGCTACGGCACCGTGGCGTCGCTCCTGCTCGGAAGCGTCTCCGGTGAGGTGCTGCGCAAGGCATCCCGCCCGGTTCTGGTCGTGCGCGAGCCCATTGTGAGCGCGGAGCGAGCTGCGCCCACGCATGCGGCCGCGGGCCGCTGAACCCTCGCCCGATTCTCAGCGGCCGGACGGACGCAGCCGGGCGACGCACATCGTGGGCGTCACCCAGGGCTCGAGGAGCTCGACCTCGAGCGGGGCGTCGAGCTCGGCGAGGGCGCCGTCGATGATGCCGGCGTGCAGCGAGCAGACGACGCGGGGATAGCGCTCCGCGAGCTCGCGGAAGGGGCAGCGCCGCATCACGATCTCCTCGCCGGCCGCCTCGGGTGCGAAGCCCCTGCGCTGGAGAAGTGACGTGACACGCTGGACGCATGCCGGCCCAGTTGGCTCCCGGCCCGGCTCCAGCCGCTCCACGAGCACCCGCCCCCAGCTCCGCCCCGACGCAGCTGCGAGCGCGTCGCCGTCCGGCAGCGGCTCGAGCGACGACGCCAGCGCCGCCGCGAGCAGCTCGTGCTCGTGCTCGGCCTCCTCCGGGACGGCAGCGAACAGCCGCCGCGGCCGGCCGGGCCGCGTACGGTCCTCCCGCGAGGCGACGACGAGGCGCGCCTCCTCGAGCACGTCGAGATGGGCGCGGACGGTGTTCGGGTGCAGAGCCAGCTCCTCGGCCAGCTCGTCGGCGGAGAGAGACCGCTCCGACGTCCGCAAGACGTCCAGCAGGCGGGCGCGACTCGCGTCGGCGAGCGCTCGGTGACGCCGGGTTTCCCCGTCCATGGCAAGAGTTTCGACGGTTCGGTGAGCCTCCCGCATCCGGGGAATCCCGCACCGGCCTCGCGCCACCGCTACGAGGTGGCGATTCGTAATCTTGGTGCGGTCACGAATCGTCCAGCAGCCCGTTCGCAAGCGCGTAGCGGACGAGCTCCGCCCGGGTGCCGAGACCGAGCTTCTGCATGATGTGCGCCCGATGCGTCTCCGCCGTCCGCACCGAGATGAACAGCGACTTCGCGATCTCCTGGTTCGTGTGGCCGAGCGCCAGCAGGCGAAGCACCTCGCGCTCGCGCTCCGAGAGCGGGTCGTTCGCCGCGCGCCGGGCCGCCTCCACCTCCGCCTGCGCCAGCCGCGCCCCCAGCGTGGGGTGCACGTAGCGCCCGCCGCCGGCGACCTCCCGCACCGCCTGCACGAGCTCCGTGTCGGCAGCCTCCTTGAGCATGTAGCCGCTCGCCCCTGCCGCGAACGCGGCGCGCACGTACGTCGGGTCGTCCTGCATCGAGAGCACCAGCACCCTGCCCTTCGACGCCTGCACAACCTCGGCGCACGCGTCGATGCCGCTGCGTCCGGGCATCACGACGTCGAGGAGGACCACGTCGGGCTTCTCCAGGCGCGCCGCCCGCACGCCCTCGTCGGCGTTGCCCGCCTCGCCCACCACCTCGAAGTCGGTCTCGCGCTCGAGCAGAAGCCGGAGGCCGGTTCGGACGACCGCGTGGTCGTCGACGATGAGCACCTTGATCGTCGGAGTGCGCGTCACAGCAGCGGCAGCTCGAGGACGAGGGTGGTGCCGGCGCCGGGCGTCGACTCGACGACGAGCGACCCGTCGAGGAGCGCGACCCGCTCCTGCATGCCGAGCAGGCCGAGGCCGTCGCCCGGTTCGCTCCCAGGTTCGAATCCCTTGCCGTCGTCTTCGATCATCACGGACACACTCTCATTCTTTCGTGTCAGCAGGACGCTCACGTGCTGCGCCTCCGCATGCTTCACCACATTCGTCAGCGCCTCCTGCACGATGCGGTAGACGGCGGTCTCCGCCTCGGCCGGCAGGCGCTCGCCGCCGAGACGCGCCTCGACCTGGACGTCCAGCCGCGAGCCCTCGGACACAGTCTGCCCGAGACGCTTGAGAGCGGGCAGCAGACCGAAATCGTCGAGTGCCTTCGGCCGTAGCTCGACGGCGAGCCTGCGGACGTCCTGCAGGGTCGCCACGACGAGCCGACGCAGCTCCGCGACGGCCTCGTGTGCTTCCTCCGGGGTGCCTGCGGCCTCGACGGCCGCCAGCCCGAGCAGCATCGACGTGAGCGCCTGGCCCGTCTCGTCGTGGAGCTCGCGGGCGAGCCGGCGGCGCTCGAGCTCCTGCGCTGCAACCGCGCGGCGCAGCGCGTCCCGCGCGACGCGGTGCGAGAGGTCGACCGCGACCGCCGCGCGCTGTGCAAAGCTCTCGGCCAGGCGAACGTCCTCGTCGGTGAACCCCGCGTCGGGCTCCTCCCGGTCGTGGACGATGATCACGCCCAGCGCCCTCTCGCCGAGCAGGAGCGGCACGATCATCCCGACACGCGCCCCGTGGCGCGCGACCAGCTGCTGGTCGACGGTCGGATCGTCCGCGAGGCCCTCGATCCGGACGCTGGAGCGGGCCGCGAGCGCCCGCGCGCTCCTCGAGTCCGGGCCGAGCAGGATCCCGGACACCTCCTCGCCGCTGCCCGCCTCCACGCGCAACGTCCCGTCCTGCTGCAACAGAGCCACCGCGACCGCCTTGGCATGGAGCAGCTCGCGCAGGTGCGACGTCACCAGATCGAGCTGCCGCGGCACGCCCACCTCGCCCGCGAGGGCGGTCGCGATCTCGTTGAGCGACTCGAGCTGGCGCGACCACCGTGTCGACTCCTCGTACAGGCGCGCGTTCTCGATCGCCACCGCGGCCTGGGCAGCGAGGAGCGCAACCACCTCCTCGTCGTCGTCGTCGAAGTCGGCGCCTCCCTCCTTCTCGCACAGGTAGAGATTCCCGTAGGCGACGTCACGAAGCTGCACGGGCACGCCCAGGAACGTCCGCATGGGCGGATGGTTCGGGGGGAAGCCGACGGAGCGCGGATCGTCGGTGAGGTCGTGGAGGCGGAGCAGGCGCGCGTCGTGGATCAGCACGCCGAGGATGCCGCGGCCGCTCGGCAGCTCGCCGATCGCGGCCTGTTCCTCCGCGTCGAGGCCGTGGACGAGAAACCGCTCCAGGCGCTCACCGGCACGATCGATCACCCCGAGCGCCGCGTAGCGGGCCCCGGTCAGCTCCGCCGCAACCTCGACGAGGCGGGCGAGGACGGCGTCGAGCGACAACTCCGAGCCGATGGCAATGCCGGCCTCCACGAGGGCACGACGGTCGTGATCCCGGTGCATCGCCGGATTATCGCGTTCCCCACGCCGACCGCCGCACAGGTAGGCACACTTCCGCAATGCCTCCGAAACAGCGAAAGTCCACGTCACCGACGCGCAAGCCCACGACCGGGAACGGCCCGAGCCGCAACCTGCTCATCGGCCTGGTCGCCGCAGCCGTCGTCGTCGCCGCGCTCGTCGTCGGCACCATCGTCCTGACCGGCGGCGACTCGAACGAGTCGACCACGACCGGCACCGGCTCGGCCCTGCTCGAGGGGCTCCAGCAGAACAACACCGTCCTCGGCAACCCCGACGCGAACGTGACCATGCTGCAGTACGAGGATCTGCAGTGCCCGATCTGCAAGCAGTACACGGACGACGCCTTCCCCACGATCGTGGCGGAGTACGTCAAGCCGGGCAAGGTCAAGATCGACTTCCGCGGCCTCTCGTTCATCGGTCCGGACTCGGTCAAGGCGTTGAAGATCGCCCTCGCGGCAGGCAACCAGAACAAGCTCTGGGACGTGGTCGAGGCGTTCTACGCGAACCAGGGCGTGGAGAACACGGGCTGGGTGACCGACGACAAGGTCGACGAGATCCTTGCCACGGTGCCCGGCCTGGACGCCGACAAGGTGCTCGCCGACGCCAAGACAGCGGCGATCGCCGCCAAGGTCGACGCACTCACCCAGGAAGGCCAGGATCGCAACGTGCAGGGCACACCGTCGTTCTTCATCGGCATCGGCGACAAGGAGCCGTACCAGATCCAGGTGGCGACGCTCACGCCCGACGCGTTCCGGCCTGCACTCGACGACGCGCTGAACGGGCCGTAGCACCCGCACGACGAACGGTGTGCCTCTCCGAAGAGCAGTGGGACACACCCCGTGTCCCACTCAGCTCGGGCCCACTCCAGCCGCTAGGTCATCGGCACCTGGCGGAGGATGTCCGACTGGATGCGGTCGAGGATCTCCGTCAGGCTGTCGCCGGTGGCGGTGATGCCGTGGTTGCGCAGGCCGATCACCGCGTGCGTGGGGTCGGGCTCGCGGTCGATCAGCTCGGCGACCGACTCGGCGAGCTCCTGCGTGCCGCAGGGGTAGTTGATGTCCGTGGCCGCGATCCCCTCCATCCACGCGTGGACGTGAAGGATCGCGCCGACCTCGGGGTGCGCCTGGTAGATCATCCAGTGCTCGATCGCGTCGACGGAGACCCGGCGCGGCTCGATCCCGGGCGGCACGCTGATGATCATCTTGGCGTTCAGCTCGTCGTAGCCGGTGACGAGCAGGATGTCCCGGCCGGGAATCTCGAGCGCCGTCTTGTCGACGCCCGAGGCGCTCATCCAGAAGCGGGTGGCGTCCTTCCGGGCCGACAGGTTGCCGTACGAGAGGCCGCCGACCTGGTACAGGCGCATCACGTGGCGCAGGTCGCGCTCGTCCAGGTACTCGTGGACGGGGAATGGTGCCGGTAGCAGGTCGAGCTCGCCCATCCGCTTGCCTGCCGAGATGATGTCCGCCGTCACCTCGTCGCCGTCCCACAGCTCCGGCTCGAGGTCGGACAGGAACTCGTTGTCGATCACGAGCTTGGACTTCGCAAGCGGGGCCAGCCGCTCGAACACCTCGGTCGGTTCGTCCGAGATCTTGTAGGTGCCACGCTCCATCGTCGTGAACCACACGCCCTTGCCCGGAACGTGAAGGACGACGACATTGGCGAGGGTGCGCACGAGGTTCGGGTAGCTCGTGCGCAGCACGTCCTCCGGTTCCTCGGCGAGCTCGTAGAACGATGCCGAGTAGGTGCCGCGGGACGAGCGCCGGAACGCCTTGGGGTCGTCCGGGTCGAACATGTTGAGCACGAAGTCGGCGTCGCTGTGGTCGTCGACCCGCTCGAACCCGTCTGCCTCGAAGGCCTTGCCGACCTTCTGCACCCACTCCGCGTGAGTGGGCGACGTGGACGTGCCCCAGATCGCGTACTTACGCATGGTCGCGATTGTAACGGCGAGGGAGGCGCGAGTCGGTGCCCCGACCCGCGCCACGCCCGACCGTTGCCGCCGGCCGGAGCCCGGCCTGCCCTTACTTGACCGTGAACCCGGTGTACTGGCCGGCCTGATAGTGGGCGGGAAGGTTGCAGAGGAGGACGTACTTCCCCTTCGCGAGCGTCAGCGTCACCTTGCCGCTCTTGCCGGGCTTCAGCTCCGGCACCACGCCAACCTTCCCCTTCTCACTTGCCTTGGCGTTCTTGACCGGCAACTTGCCGGGGGCCACGTTGGTCTTGATCACGACCAGCTCATGGCCGACCGTGCCGACGTTCTTGACGGAGAAGGTCACCTTGCCGGTCGCGACAGACTTCGCCGACGGCAGCACTTTGAATTCCTTCAGGCTGACCTTCACGGTCGGCGTCGCCGCTGTGGCCGCTCCAGCGCCTACGACCCCGGCGATCGCGGCCACGGCTGTGGCCAACACCACCTTGCGCATACACAACCTCTCCTCGGGCGGATTGACGAAGGCCGACAGGGCCGATCAGCACGACTTCGATCAGCACCCCGACCTTTCCCCAAGGCTAGCGACCGGGACACGGCCTGCGGAGGGAGAGTTGCGTGCGCCACCCCGTCTCCTGTCTCCCCTCGACCGCACGGCAGTCCGGCCGAGAGGAGACACGGGGTGCGCTCAGCGCACGTAGAAGTCGACGAACTGGCCGGCCTTGTAGTGGCCGGGCAGGTTGCAGAGCAGCGAGTAGTGGCCCGCCTTGAGAGTCAGCGTCAGCTTCTTCTGCTGGCCTGGCTTCACCGAGCCGATCTCGCCCACGTTGCCGGCCTCGCTCGCCTCGCCACCGTGGCTCGTGAGGCTACCCGCCGGCCTGACGGTCTTGACCACGACGAACTCGTGCTCGACCTTGCCGGTGTTCGTGACGGAGAAGGTGACCTTCCCGGCGGGGGCGCCCTGCACGGCAGGACTGACGTTGAACTCGTTGAGACCGACCTGCACGACGCCCTTCGAAGTCACGGCGTCCGCTGCGACAGCGCCGACGGAAACGGCGATGGCGGACGCAGCGATCATGACTACCGGAAGCCTTCGCATCTCGTGTCCCTTTCCTCGGGATGTGGGAATTGAGGCGGACCGTAGTTCCGTTGGGCCGACCGAGGCATCCGCGCGCGCGCGGAGCCCCGTCAGTGGTTTACCGCGCAAGTACTTCAACGGAAGAGGTCACGCTCGCGGGGCATCACGAGGTCGCCCGCCCGGCCGTTACCGGCGGCCTCGACGCCGCGCACGATGGCAGCGGGGACGCCACGATCCTTCCCCATCACGAGCTCGGCGGCACCCGCCACCTCGTCCGCGACAGCGATCATCGTCGAGCGCAGCTCGTAGCCGATCGCATCCTCCGAGCCACGGAGGTCGCGAAGAGCGGCCATGCCGGCGACGCCGAGCGCGACGTCGGTCGTGCCCTGCCGCCACGCCCGCCCAAACGAGTCGCTGACGATCACGCCGGGAGCCACCCCCGTCAGCTCGGCGAGCCGGGCGCGGAGCCGTGCGGCGGAGGCGTCGGGGTCGAGCGGCAGCAGGATCACCGTGCCGGGGCCCTTCGCGTTCGACGCGTCCACGCCGGCGGAGGCGCAGACGAAGCCGTGGCGCGTCCGCGCGATCACGAGGGGCGGGCGCGAGCGCACCACCTCGGCGGACTCGCTCAGGATCACCTCGACCTGGCGCGGGTCGCCGTCCTCGCCCGCGAGCTCGACCGCGCGCGGCGAGGGCTCGACTTCGGCGAGGCGGACGACCCGGCCTTCGACCTTGGAGACGGCCTTCTGGGCGACGACGACGACGTCGCCGTCGTGGAGCCCTCCGACTCGTGCCGCGGCCTGCGCGAGCAGCTGGGCCAGCTCGTCGCCTTCGTCGAGCTCCGGCAGCCCGGCGAGCGGGATCACCCGGATCTCGCCGGACACCTCAGGAGACGCCGGTGACCCGCAGCCCGGCGTGGGCCTTGTAGCGCCTGTTCACGTTGACGATCACCGCGGTCATGCCCTCGAGCGCGCGGGCGCTCGCAAGCGGCCCTGCGTCGACGGCGCGGCCCGCCGTCACCTTCGCGGCAAGCTCGAGCACAGCGGCCTTCGCCTCGGGATCGTCGCCGCAGACGAGGGTGTCCTCGTCCGGCGCCTCCTCGCCGCCGAGGTTCGACGCGGCGAGCGAGTGCAGGCCCGCGATCACGGGAGCGTCGAGCTCGTCTTGGAGGCGCTGTGCGATCGAGGTCGCCTCGGTGGTCGGGAAGACGCCCTCCTTCGTGAACGTGAGCTCGGCTGCGACGGACAGCACCGGCGTTACGCCGATCGCTTCCCGCAGCGAGCGGGCGGTCTCCACGGCGCCGTCGGCCTTGGTCGTGAGCACGACGAGGTCGGCGGCGCGGGACGCGTCCTCGTTCGTCATCCCCTCCACCCCCAGCTCGGCAGCGGCCGCCCGGGCGCGCTCCGCATCCCGTGAGCCGATCACGACCGCGTAGCCCGCCTCGCGCAGCCGGAGGGCGAGAGCGGTACCGAAGCTTCCCGTTCCCCCGATCAGGGCGATCTTCACGATGCTGCCTCCAGTGTCGTCTCGGCGAGCCGACGGGCGGCGTCGCGGTCGCTCATGAGCGTATCCGCCACGACGAGGGGCAGGTCTGCAACAGCCGGCGCGTCGGCGCCGTCGATCACGAGCGCGTCGACGAGCCCCTCGTAGCAATCTGTCACATGCTGCGGCGTCGTGCCGCCCGCCATCCGGTCCAGCATGCGGGCGAGCGGGCCCTTGACGGCGCGGCCACCAATGAGCGGGCTCACGGCAACGCAACGCACCTCGCGTGCCGCAACGGCGTCCTGCACGCCGGGCACGGCGAGGATCGGGTGGATCGAGACGTAGGGGTTGCTGGGTGCGATCACGATCGCGTCGGCCGACGCGATTGCATCGAGCACGCCGGGGGCGGGCGACGTGCTCGCCGCACCCTCGAACACGAGGTCGTCGACCTCATCGCGGTGCCCACGGCCGACGAACCACTCCTGGAACGCGAAGGTGCCGGCGGGCGTGACGACGTGCGTGCGAAGGCGATCGTCCGTGACGGGAAGCAGCCGCGTCGCAAGCCCGGCGGCAGCGGCCAGCCCTGCGGTCACCGTGGACAGCGGCTCCCCGGCACGGAGTGCCTGACTGCGGACGAGATGGAGCCCGATGTCGAGGTCGCCGAGCATGAACCACGCCTCGCCGCCCCATCCCCGCACGGACTCGAGCGCGTTCCACGTCTCACCGGCGCGCCCCCACCCACGCTCCTCGTCGTTCAGGCCGGCGAGCGCGTAGAGCACGGAGTCGAGATCGGGCGAGACGTGCAGGCCGAGCACCTCCACGTCGTCGCCGACGTTGCCGATCACGGTCAGCTCTCCTGGCGCGAGCACGTCGTGGAGGCCGCGGGCGAGCTTGGCTCCGCCGACGCCGCCTGAGAGGCACACGACGCTCACGGCACGCGCGCCAGTCCGACCTTGTGGTGATTCACCACAAGCGTTGTCCGCGGGCCGGCCGGATGGCCCAGGCGCTCGAGGTCGGCGAGGGTGTCGACGTCCTGCTCGAGCTCGGGGATCGCGACACGCGCGAAGCCGGCGGCTGCGAAACGGGCGGCGCTGCCGGCCCCGTACAGCGGAACGAACCAGTCCGGGCCGGGCAGCGCGAGGGCGTTCGTCGTACCGTCGGCAGCGGCGACGAGCGCCGGGCTCACGGCGGCAAGGCGTACCAGCGCCAGGGGCGTCGCGCACGGGAGATCGGCGTTGATCACAAGGCAGGGGCCGTCGACACCTCCGAGTGCGGCCAGTACGGCAACGCCCTGGCCGCCGCCGGGGTCGCCGACAAGGTCTGCCCCGAGCTCGGCTGCGACGTGCCCGGCAGCCTCGGCGGCGGTGACGAGCCGCACCGGCCCGAGCGCCGTCGCCGCGTCCAGCACGTCGCCGAGCATCGCGAGCGCGACCTCGTCGCGGAGCGAGGCAGGGAGCCGGCTCTTGCCGCCGGCGCGGAAGGGAACGACGACCGTGGGCGACGTCACCCTGCTGAGGGTATCTCGGTGCTACCCGAGGGCGATGCGCCGGGACGCCCCAGAGCGATGGAAAGGACGCAGTCGATAGTGCTGGCGAGGCCCCCCTGACGCCTCCGACGCGTTCGTGCGGTCGCGTCGGGAGGGGGAACAGTGCGCTAGCACGGGCCCCCGACCAGAGCGGCCGCAGGGACGCGAGCGGGTGGCGGAGCCGGGCTCCGCCCGGCGGGAGCCACCCGCGGTCGGTGGCGTCAGGCGGCGTGGGAGTTGGAGGCGCCGCTACCCGGGCCGGAGGTGGCCCACTCGTGCACCTCGAACCAGTGCGTGCCGACGAGCGCGGCTGCGACCTCGGCGTCGGTGTGCTCCGCGTTGTAGACGTGGTGATCCAGGTCACAGCACATCTCCACGTCGCCGAGCGACCCGTGCGAGATCTTCGAGAGCACGTCGAAGGGCAGCTGCGCGTCGGCGACGCTGATGTGCTTGAACTGGAGGTCAGGCGCGAGCTCCATCAGCTCGGGCCAGTCGGGGCACGTCTTGTAGCTCATGGGTTTCCCCTTTTCGCTCCTGCCGACCACGTTCCTTCGAGACGGACGAGCCCACGCTCCTCACCGTCCGGGTAGACGAGGAAGCCGAGCGCGTCGTCGAGCTGGTGCAGCGTACGGCCGTCCGCGCCGACGAGACCGAGGCGAAGCTGGAAACGCCCGAAGGCGAGCGGCGGCTCGGGCACCTCGAAGCGCACGTCGAGCCGTCCGGGTGCCGAGGGCCACCCGACGCCGGCGGTGGCGAGCGCGTCCTCGGCGACGAGCAGGCCGGCGTTGTCGCGCAGCTCGAGCCGCAGCGTCGGCGCGGGCAGCGGCTCGTGCGCCTCGATCGCCACCTCCACCACGAGCGGCTCCCCCGCGAGGAACTGCTCCCGCGGCTCGCCGTCGGTCGTCACGACCCGTGCGTCGACGATCTCGGCCTCGCCGGTGCCCCACTCGCGCAGGCCGACCGAGCGCTCGGCCGGGTCGACGTCGTCGGCGAGCAGGCGCCGGTAGCGGCCGATCGCCTCGTGCGTCGGCCCGTCGTACGCCTTCTCGCCGTCGGAGAGCAGCACCGAGCGCTCGCACAGGCGCTCCACGGCGGACGCGTCGTGGGAGACGAACAGGATCGTGCCGCCACGGTGCTTGAACTCCGCGATCACGCCGAAGCACTTTCGCTGGAAGTTCTCGTCACCGACCGCGAACACCTCGTCCAGCAGCAGGATGTCGGCCTCGAGGAACGCGGCGATGGCGAAGCCGAGGCGCATCGCCATCCCCGACGAGTAGGTGCGCACGGGCCGGTCGATCGCGTGCTCGAGCTCCGCGAACGCGACGATCTCATCGAACCGCTCCCGGATCTGTGCGCGGCGGAGGCCCTGGATGGAGCCGTTCAGGAAGACGTTCTCGCGGCCCGTGAAGTCGGGATGGAAACCGGCGCCGAGCTCGAGCAGCGACCCGACCCGGCCGGCCACCTGCACCGTGCCGCGCGTCGGCTGGATGATCTCGGCCAGCACCCGCAGCAGGGTCGACTTGCCCGAGCCGTTGCGGCCGACGAGCCCTACCGCCTCACCCGGCGCAATCTCGAGCGAGACGTCCCGGAGAGCCCAGACGTCCTCCCCGCCCGTGCGACCCCGGGCGACGAGCAGCTCCTTCAGCGTGCGGGTTTCGCGGGCGTGCACGCGGAACCGCCGCGCGATGCCGTCCGCGACGATCGTCCCGGGTGTCACCCGATGTCCTTGCCCATGTGGACGGCAGTCTCCGCGAAGCCGAGTGAGCGGTAGAGCGAGCGGGCGCGGGCGTTGCCGGCGAAGACGTTCAATTCCACCCGGGGGAGCCCGCGCTCGCGCAGCTCGCCCTCGAGCAGCTCCATCGCCCGGCGGCCGATGCCCCGCCCGCGGTGCTCGTCGAGGATCTCGATGGCGTACAGGAACGCGTGTTGGATCCCGTACTGCTCGCGGGGCGCGAACCAGACGCTGCCGACCACGGCCCCGTTCTCCAGCACCGCCAGCACCACGTTGCCCGGCGTCGCGAGGCCGTCGGGTAGGGCGCGGTCCATGTCCGAGTGCGCCTTCGTTTCGGCGGCCGCCGCCGGCATGCCGGCGTTGTCGACCAGATCGGCTGCGTACCACCCGACGTGATGGTCGCGCCAGGCCTCGAACTCCTCGTTCCGCAGCGGACGGAGCGTCACGGTCACGCCGGCACCGTGGCGGTGGTGCGCTCGCGGACGAGCGCCGCGAGCTGTGTGAGCGTCTGCGGGTCGACCGAGGGAAGGACGCCGTGGCCGAGGTTGAAGATGTGCCCGGGCCGCCCGCCGGCGCGGACGAGCACGTCGAGGGCCTCCGCCTCGACCCGCTCCCAGGGGGCGAGCAGGACGGCGGGGTCGAGGTTCCCCTGCACGCCGCAATCCGGCACGCGGCTCCAGCCGACATCGAGCGGAATGCGCCAGTCGAGCCCGATCACGTCCCCGCCCGCGGCGGCCATCTCTTCGAGCAGGGTGGCGGTCCCCGTGCCGAAGTGGATCGTGGGGCAGTCGACGGCCGCGAGGATACGGGCGGAGTACGGGGCGACGAGCTCCCGGTAGTGGGCGGGTGAGAGGGCTCCCACCCACGAGTCGAACAGCTGGATCACGTCGGCCCCCGCCCGCACCTGGGCGGCGACGTACGCGGCGAACGTGTCGGCCAGCTTCTCCATGAGACCGTGCCACACCGCCGGCTCGGACAGCATCAGCTGCTTCGTGACGGCGAACTCGCGGCTCGGCTTACCCTCCACCAGATAGCCGGCGACGGTGAAGGGGCCGCCGCAGAAGCCGACCACCGCCTGGTCGGGGCGCAGTGACGCCCGCACGAGCCCGATCGCCTCGAGCACCGGGGCGAAGGCCTCCTCCGGCTCCGGGACGCGCAGCGCCGCGACGTCCGCCGGTGTGCGTACGGGTGCGTCGATCACCGGCCCAACCCCCTCGACGAGCTGCACGTCGACGCCCATGCCGAGCACCGGGGTCATGATGTCGGCGAACATCACCGCCGCGTCGACGTCGTGGCGACGGACGGGCTGCAGCGTCACCTCGGCGCAGAGGTCGGGCGTGCCCGCCACCTCGAAGAACGGGTGGCGCTCGCGGATCGCGCGGTACTCGGGAAGCGAGCGGCCTGCCTGGCGCATGAACCACACCGGCGTGCGCTCGACCTGCTCGCGCCGGGCGGCGCGCACGAGAAGCGGCTCGCTCACCAGGCGAGAGGCTCGGTGCGGATTCGGAGTGCGGCTGGGGAGGTTCTGTGCCGACGAATGCGGCTGGCGCGATCTGCGGCAAGGCTGGTGGCCTTGCTGCAGGTCGCGACGGACGCAGGCCGACGCGCACAGGGCCTCATCCAGACGTGCTCCCAATCCGCATCGAGCCTCTAGAGTAGCCCCACCGTGCAGCGCGTCGGCGAGCACTCCCTTCCGCGCGGGCCGCTCGCGCCGCGCTGGCTCGCCTGGTCGCTCGACAGCCCCCGGGCGGGGGTGGTGGGCAACGCCCGCGTCGTGCTCGAGAACGCGGGCACGGCGACGTGGCGCTCGCGCGGCGCCGACGGCGTGCAGGTCGCGTACCACTGGCTCGATCCGCTCGGGAACCCGGTCGTCTGGGACGGGATCCGCACGGCGTTGCCCAACCCGGTCGCCCCCGGTGAGACGGTGGAGCTCGACCTGCCGGTGCTGGCGCCGCGGCCGCCAGGCCCGTACCGGCTCGCGTTCGACCTGATCGAGGAGCATCGCTTCTGGTTCGCGGAGATCGGCTGCGAGCCGCTGGACACGCCGGTGGAGGTGGCCTCGCGCATCGCCGAGCGGCGGCTCGGCGTGATCGTGCACGGCGGCCCCGACGCGGAGACGACGGAGGCGCTCGCGGCCCAGGACGAGCCCATCGTCGCCGAGGGTGCTGTCGCGACGGCCCACCTCGTCGCCGGCTGCATGCCCGCGCCCGACTGGTCGCGCAGGCTGCTCGACGCACACGAGGAGGGGTGGGGCGCGGTGGGAAGCGCGATAGACACCGGCGGAAGGCCCGGACGACTGGCGCCGTGGCAGCCCGGCGGAGGACGCAACCCACGCTTCGGGCACCCGTTGCTGCTCCCGTCGCTGCTGGTTGGCCTCGAGCCGTCCGAGCACGAGGGCATGCCGGCCTACGAGGACGGCGACGCCCTGTTCGAAGGGCGTGCGGTCGTCAGACTTCCGCGGCGATCCGGTCGTCGACGCGCCTGAACACGAGCGCGCCGAGGGCGAGCGCGAGAGCCGTCTCGACGAGGAAGTACGCGAGGTCTCCGGCGGCGGGCAGCTCTCCGAAGAACAGCGGCGCCCGGATGGACAGGATCGGAGGCGTGAGCGGATTTGCCCAGTGGATCAGGTCGAGCAGCCACGGGTGCGTCTGCGCGACGGGGAGGCCGTCGAGCCCGTAGAGCACCGGCGTGAGGAAGAAGAGCGGCAGCAGCAGCGCGGAGACCACGAACTCGACGTCCCGGAAGACGGCGTTCGCCGCGGCCACCGCCAGTGCGAGACCTCCCACGAAGAGGACGAACAGCGCGCCGAGCGGGAGCGACAGCCACGCCCAGCCCCGGCTCCCCGGCAGCACGGCGAAGCACAGCACGAGCACGATCCCGAGCATCACCGCGAATGCGACCACTTGCGTGGCGACGATCGAGAGCGGCACGAGCTGCCGCGGGAAGCGGACCTTGCGAATCAGGTTGGCGTTCTCGAGCAGGCTCCGCGCCGCCGACTGGAGCGACGTCGCGAAGAACACCCACGGCGGCAGGCCGCACAGGAGGAACAGCCAGTAGTTGTCGACCGTCGTGGTCGGCGCCGCCTTCCACAGCACGGAGAAGACGACGAGGTACACGAGCATGAGCAGCACGGGCAGCGCGAGCGTCCACGCGAGGCCGAGCACCGAGCCCTTGTACTTCGCGCGCAAATCGCGGCGGAAGAGGCTGCCGAACAGCTCCCGGTAGCGGTAGAGGTCGGCGTAGACGCTCACCGGGCGATTGTAAGGGCGGGCCCTGCCCGCGCCGTTCGAGGGCGGGCGACGGCACGACTTACTACCCTATGCGCGTGAGTGCGGCCGTCACGATCGCCGCCCTGCCTGTCGCATACCTCGTTCTGCTGGCGCTCCTGCGCTCGCGACTCGGGAAGCGGCTGGTGGCGGTTCCCACCGGCGAGCGCTGGCACGACCTGCCGACCCCGCTGTTCGGCGGCATCGGCATCTTCGCAGGCCTGCTCGCAGGGGTCGTGCTCGCCGTCCTGACCGGCGCCGTCGCGTTGACGAGCGAGCTCGTCGGGATCATCGCTGGCTGCGCACTGCTGTTCGTCGCCGGCCTGATCGACGACGTACGCCAGCTGAGCCCTGTCCTCAAGCTCACCGCCCAATTCGGCGCCGCGGCAATCGTCATCTCGGCAGGCCTCCGGGTCGAGCTGTTCACGAACGACGTCGTAGCAGTGGTCGTGGCGGTCGTCTGGCTCGTCGGCATCACGAACGCCTTCAACCTCCTCGACAACATGGATGGCCTCGCCGCAACGCTCGCGACGATCGCCGCGGCCTACTTCGCGATCGACGCGGCGACGGTGCACGAGAACGACCTGGTCCTCGTCCTCGCTCTCTCGCTCGGCTTCGCCTGTCTCGGCTTCCTCCCCTTCAACCTGCGCCTCGGCCGCAATGCGGAGGTGTTCATGGGGGACTCGGGCAGCCAGGTGCTCGGTTTCGCCCTCGCGAGCCTCGGGCTCGCCGCCAGCTGGACGGCCGCCGGGACGACGGTCGCGACGGTGATGCTGCCCCTGATCGTGCTCGCGATCCCGATCCTCGACACGACGCTCGTCACGGTCGCACGCCTCATCGAGCGGCGGCCGGTCACCCAGGGAGGCAAGGACCACACCTCGCACAGGCTCGTCTACTACGGGCTCTCGGAGCGGGAGGCGGTGGCCCTGCTCGCGACCGTCGCCGTCGCGCTCGGTGCGACGGGCCTTGCCTACAACGTGCTCGACAACGGCCGCGTGACAGCGGTCGGCGTGCTCGTCAGCGTCGTCCTGCTCGTGCAGTTCGGCAACTTCCTCACGGAGCTGCGAGAGCGATCCGCGCTGGGCGGGGAGCGCCCGTCGCTGCTGCGGGCACTGCTCGAGCCCCGGCGGCTGACCGAGATCGTGATCGACTTCGTGCTCATGTGCGGCTCGTTCCTCGCCGCCTACGTGTTCGTCCTCGACGGTTTCGGCACCCCCGTCGAGCGCGCGGCCTTCCTCGGCGCCCTGCCGGTGGTTCTGGCGACGCGCTACCTGTTCTTCGTCCTCGGTGGGATCTACCGGCGTGTCTGGCGCTACGCGACGACGACCGACGAGCTCGTGATCGCGGCGGCCTGTGTCCTGTCGGCACTGGTCGCCTGGATCGTCGTCGACCTGATCCGGGGATCGACCGGCTTGCCCGTGACCGTCTTCGTGCTCGACGCGATCTTCTGCACAGTGCTCGTCGGCGGGACGCGTCTCGCCTTTCGCGTCTGGGTGGAGGGCGGCGAACGACGGGGCCGGGGCACCGAGCGTGACCGTGTGCTGATCGTCGGCGCCGGACGATCGGGTCGCAGCTTCGCCCGCGAGGTGCGCGAGACATCCGGCCGGCGCGTCGTCGGCTTCATGGACGACAACCCGGCCATCCAGGGCCGTCGCATCGGCGGCACACGCGTGCTCGGCCCCCTTCGCGACGCATCGAGGATCGTCGGGCAGACGGCGCCGACCGAGGTGGTGGTGACGATCGCCGAAGCGCCCGATGATCGTCTCCAGCCGGTGATCGCGGCATGCGAGGCGGCAGGGGTACCCTGCCACCTGATGCGCCGCAGGATCGAGCCCATCTCCCTGATCGCCGGGACTCCGGCGGAGTGACCGCCGTCGCTGCCGGGGCCTCGCGGCGCCTCCCTCTTCACATCGTCGGCCTCGTCCTCGTGTTCGCCGCGTCCGCCGGTCTCGTCCTCTGGCAGGCGTCGAGACACCTGTCCCCGACGATCTTCACCGACGAGCTCGAGATGACGACGCTCTCGCGCTCGATCGCCGACACCGGGCGGGCGACGCTCCGCGGCCAGGAAGTCGGGATTGCACCGCTCGCCGCCTATCTCAGCGCGCCGTTCTGGTGGGTGGACGACGTGCCGACCGCGTATTCGCTCGTCAAGGCGCTGGGGGCGATCCTGATGGCCACCGCCGTCTTCCCGGCGTACTGGCTGGCGCGGCTCGCCGTGCGACCCGGCTGGGCGCTCTTCGCGGCAGCGGGAACCGGCTTCGCACCCGCGCTCGCCTACGCCCCGATCCTCGTGAAGGAGCCGACTGCGTATCCAGCCGGCGACGCTGGCGTTCTTCCTGATCGCACGATGGGTGGCTGCACCCAGCCGTCGCGGGCTCCTGCTCGCCACGGCGGCGTGCGTGGTCGGATACGCGGCCAAGGATCAGCTGGTGCTCCTGTTCGCGGTACTCGGCCTGGCCGCGGCGGCGGTGCTGTGGAGGACCGAGCGTGCGACGGCCTTCCGGGCCGGCTGGACGCGCGGCGACTGGATCGGTGCGGTCACCCTGACGGTGGGGGCCGTCGTCATCGCGGGAGCCTTCGTGACGCGCCGCTCCCAGACGTGGTACGTGGCGACGACCTTCTACCAGGATCGCATGCTCGAGTACGGATTGTGGGCTGCCGGCGCGCTGACGATCGGGCTCGGCATCGTGCCCCTCGTCGCCGGGCTCGCGTCTCTCGTCCGGCCGATAGGCGAGGAGCGCCGGCCGGGTGTCGAGGCGCTCGCCATCGTCACCGCCTCCGCCGTCGCGTGCTTCGGCTTCTACACGGCGATCAAGGCGGCGTACCTGTCGACCGTCTTCGCGACGCTGACGCTCGAACGGAACCTGATCTTCCTCGTGCCGCTGCTCTTCGCGGGCACCGCGCTCTTCTTCCAGCGTGCGCGGTGGGCGCTGGTGGGCCGTCGTCGCCGCCGGTTGTCTCGCGCTGTACCTCGTGCGAACGACCCCCTACTCCCTCGAGCAGTACCCGAACTACGAGGCGCACGGCCTCGCGATCGCCGCCTTCGCGAACCGCATCCTCAAGTGGCCGACAGAGACGATCGAACACGTCGCTCGTGGCGGTGACCGTCGTGGCGACGCTCCTGCTCGCGTTCGCGTGGCGCCTACGCGGGCGCAGAGCGGGGCTCGCCGTGCTCGCCACGCTCGCCGCCGTGACCCTGGCGTGGACGACGACGACCGAGGTCTATGCCGCCCACGGAGAGAGCCTCTTCGCGCAGCGTCTCTACGACACCCTCCCGAAGCCCGCCAACTGGCTCGACCAGGCAACGGACACGCGACCCGTCGTGTTCCTCGGGTTGGCCGTCGCCGACCCGAACCCGATTCACCTGCTCGAGTTCTGGAACAGGTCGGTGAAGGGAGTCTGGTCGCTCGACGGCTCGGCGCCCGGGCCCGGAGCGACGGTGACGCCCGACCTGCAGAGCCCCGACGGCACGCTCACTCCGCCGAACACGGACTTCGTCCTCACCATCCCGGGCGTCGACGTGATCGGGACGCCGCAGGGAGAGCCGGTCGGCGGCTACCGCCTCCTGCGCCTTCCGGAGCAGCAGCTCCGCCTGCGCAGCGCGAAGACGGGGATCTTCCCGGACGGCTGGATGGGTGCCAGCGCGAGCTACGCCTTCTACGACGTCCCCCCGGGTAGCCGAGGGAACGCCCACGTCGTCCTCTCGCGGCGAGCGTGGTGCGGAAAGGACAAGCGCGGCAACGTGCGCGTGCGGCTCGGGACGCTCGCGGTGGGCGAAACCGGCCAGCCGGAGATCGGGAAGGTGCTGCAGGACCAGTCATGGGTGATCCACTCGTGCCTGGAGAAGGAGTTCGTCCTGCCGACACCGTCGAGCCCCTGGCTCGTCGAGGTCACCATCGATCCGACCTTCTCGCCCGCGGAGCTCGACCCGTCGCTCTCGGATCCGCGCCAGCTCGGTGCCGTCGTCGGCTTCGGCTACGAGCCACGCTCCTGAGGGAGCGCGCCACGCCGGAAGACGGCTTCTGGATGCTTGCGCACGAAGCGCGCCATCCCGCGAAGGTGCCACAGCGTGTGCCGGGAGAGGAACCGGCGGTCGATCACGGCCGCGTACGCGTGCCGGACGACGGCCGCCGGGACGTACCAGCGCTCCCAGCCCGCCCGCGCCGCGCGATAGCAGAGGTCGATGTCCTCGACGTAGTGGCGGTAGCCGGCATCCCAGCCGCCGATCTCGTCCAGCATCGAGCGCCGCTGCAGCAGGAAGGCACCGAGCATCCAGTCCGCCTGGACCGGCTCCGCGGGCCGCTCGTCGAGCAGGTAGTGGTCGCGCTGGTGCTCGTAGGGCGGATAGAGCTTGCGCAGCGGCGTTCGCCGGACGAGCGTGCCCGAGACGGTCGGAAAGCGACGGCGCGACGGCTGCCACGTGCCGTCGGGCCAGAGCATCAGGGGCCCGGCGATGCCGCAGCGTGGCCGTTCCGTCCATGAAACGGGAGAGAGCTGCGACAGCATCGGGCTCGCGCGATCGCGTCGGGGTTGGCGCAGAGCACGTAGCTGCCGGAGGTCGCAGCGATGCCGAGGTTGACGTTCGCTGCCAGCGGCAGCGGGTGCGGGTTCTCGATCACGCGCACGCCTGGAGGAACGATGCCGACCGAGCCCGGCAGGTTCGCGATCAGGACGAGCTCGTCGACCTGCGGCACGAGAGCCGGCAGAGACTGCTCGATCTCCGCAGCGTGACCGTGGGAGACGACGACCGCCGACACGCTCACCGGGCAAGCACCTCCACGGTAGACGGCGACCGTCCGCTCCGCCGCGGCGCGCCAGGTGAAGGCGCGGGCGCGCTCGAGGCCTGCGGCCGCGAGCGGTCGCGGTCGGCGAGTGCGCGCCGTATCCCGTCGGCGAGCTCCGGCTCCTCGACGACGACCGTCGCGTCGCCCGCCACCTCCAGCAGGGCGTCGTCCGGGACCGTCACGACGGGCGTGCCGCTCGCCATCGCCTCGAGCACCGGCAGGCCGAAGCCCTCGTAGCGCGACGCCTGCACGAGAGCCGCCGCCCCGCGGTAGAGCGCGGCGAGCTCCTCGAGCTCGACGTAGCCACGGAGCGTCGCCCCCGCCGCGCGCAGCTCGGCCGCCAGCGCCGGATCCTTCTCCGGCCCGACGATGACGAGCGGCAGCCCGACCGCCTGTGCGGCCTCGAGCGCGGCCCGCTGGTTCTTGCGCGCCTGGATTGCGCCGACGTTGAGAACGTAGTCCCGGCTGCCGGGGCCGTCGGGCCGGAAGGCCGGGTCGACGCCGTTCGGTGTCACGACCACAGCGGAGGGGGCGAGGCCGTAGAGCTCGACGAGGTCGCGCTTCGACCGCTCCGAGACGGTCAGCACCCGCGCCGCCTGCCGGGCGGCGCGCGGAACGACGCGTCTGAAGATCGCCCGGTCTCGGCGCCGCATCAGGTCGGGCCGGCGCTCGAACGAGAGGTCATGGATGGTCACGACGGCCGGGCACGGGCAGCGCAGCGGCAGCGCGTACTGGGTGTGGACGAGCGCGGCGCCCGTTCGGAGGAGCAGCCGGGGCAGCGACCAGGCCATACGCAACTCCTGGGAGCGGGAAGCCAGGAGCAGCCGTTCGATGCCCTCGGGCACGAGCTCGGGGTGGCGAGTGACCGCGGCAATCCGCAGGCCGGCGCTCTCTGCGAACGGAGGAAGCTCGCGGAGGAGATTGAGGACGTACGTCTCGTCACCCGTTCGCTCGCGACCGAGCACGTCCGCGTCGACGACGACGAGTGGCACGCTCATGCGCACGCTCGCTCGTAGGACGCGACGGCGGCGTCGGCCGCCCGCGCCCACGTGTAGAGACCCGCGCGCTCCAGCCCGCGCACCCGCAACTCGTCCGCGGACGCCTCCGCCTCCACGATCCCCTCCGCGATCGACCGGGGGTCCAGCGGGTCGACGAGCACCGCGGCGTCTCCCGCTACCTCCGCCATGGCGCTGTCCGTGCTCGTCACGACCGGAGTGCCGCACGCCATCGCCTCGACGACCGGAATCCCGAAGCCCTCGTAGAGCGACGGGTACACGAGACAGCGCGCACCGCGGTAGAGGGTGGCGAGCTCGTCGTCCGGCACGCGGCCGAGCCAGCGAACCCCGGCGCCCTCCGCCGCCACCCCGCCCCAGCCCCGGGCGCCGACGACGCGCAGCTCGGCCCCGGCAAGCCGGGCCGCCTCGATCACGCGCGGCAGGTTCTTGCGCGGCTCCAGCGTCCCGACGGCGAGCACGTAGTCACCGTCGGCGGACGGGCCGTCGGCGCGTGAACGCCGGGTCGACCGCGTTCGGGACGACGTCGATCCGGTCGAGCTCGACGCCGCAGAGCTCCGCCGTCTCACGACGCGAGAACTCGGAGACCGCGATCACGCGCCCGGCCGCCCGCACCGTGCGAGCCAGGCCGATGCGGGCATAGAGGCGGGTCCAGGCAGGGAACGCGGCAGGCCAGCGGAGCACGGCGAGGTCGTGGACGGTGACGACGGTCGGAACCCGTTGGCGCCGTGGAGCGCGATAGATCGTGCAGTGGAGCACGTCCAGATGCCGGCGTCCGGCCTCACGGGGCAGCAGGAAGGGGTACCACACGACGTCCCGGACAGCCGCCGTCCAGCGCCCAGGCCCGCCCCACGTCATCCGCTCGACCTCCACCCCCTCCCGCCGCTCGAGCTCGCCGAGCAGCCCGGTGATCCAGCGAGCCGTCCCTGCCGCATCCTGCACGAGCGGCGCCACGTCGACTCCGACCCTCACGCCCCACCCGCTCCGACGAGCGCTGCGAGCATCGTCCTGCCCGTCGTCAGCCAGTCGAAACGGGAAGCGTGCTCGAGCCCCAGGGGCACGAGCTCGTCCCGCCGTTCGATCGCACGGGAGATGCCGTCGGCGATGGCGGACGGGTCGAGAGGATCGACACGAATGGCGGCCGTCCCACACGCCTCGTCGAGCGACGGATGGCTGGAGGCAACGACGGGCGTGCCGCAAGCCATTGCCTCGACCACGGGCAGACCGAAGCCCTCGAACAGCGACGGGTAGACGAATACCTCGGCCCCGCGATAGAGGGAGGGGAGCTCGGCCGCGGGCACGTACCCGGGCAAGACGACGCCGGGGTCGCCGAGCCCGGCCTCGTCACCCCACCCGGCACCGCCCGCGAGCACGAGTCGCCGGTCGCCGTCGAGGAGCCGCCACGCCTCGACGAGCCGGCGCAGGTTCTTGCGCGGCTCGAGCGTCCCGACACCGAGCACGAACGGGGCGTCCGAGCGTCCTGCGCGGCGCCGGACGGCGCGAACATCGGGTCGAGGCCCGGATGCGCGACGACGAGGCGGTCGCGGTCGATGCCCAGCGTGGCAGCCGCGTCGTCGGCCGTGTAGGCCGAGTTCGTGAAGACGACGTCGCACGTGCGTACAGCGTCCGCGTCCTTGCGCCGATGCATCGAGATCGTTCGCGGCGTGCACCACTCCGGATGATGGTGCGGCACGAGGTCGTGGATCGTGGTCGCTCGAACGCCGGCCCGTTGCGGTGGGGTCATCCAGTCCGTGTAGAGCAGGGCGTCGAACTTCCCGAGCAGGAGCTCGGCGGACGGGTGCCCGAGCACGCTCCACACGGTGCGAATCAGGTGTGAGGCGGGCAACGGCCAGAGGCGCGAGCGCACCGGAATGTCGTCAAGGGCATGACGGATCCGCCCGGGCCCTTTCAGGCTCGTGGGAGCGAAGGCGACGATCTCGTGCCCTCCCTCGGCACGTGCCGCCTCGACCAGGCCGGCGAGCGAGCCGCGGATGTAGTTGCCGATGCCCGTCGGCTCGTGCGAGAGAGGCGAAACGTCGACGACGATCCTCATCGCGGCTCGTAGTTGAACGCGTCGAAGTGGACGCCGAGCCGACGGTCGTCGCCGTCACCCGGAACGGACGTCGGGGAGACGTGGAAGGTCACCCGGCAGACGCCGTCCGCGCCGGGTTCGAGGGGAACACGCAGGGTCGCGTCGTCGGGCGCCTGGAACCGCACCCGCCCGAGCGTGCGCCCGTCGGCGGACGCCGTCACCGTCTGGGGGACGTGGAACAGGGAGGCATCGCTGTGCAGGGCCACCTGGAGCGACCCGGCGCTGCACCGCCGTCGCTCGTACTCGACCTTCGGGCCGGACCACGTGTCGTTCGGGTGGAGCCCCGTGACCGTGACCTCGGCCTTGCGGGCCGTCGGGCCTGCGACGCGCCACAGCGTCAGCCCGAGCGGGACGTCACGAGCGAGCGCGCGGCCGTCGAGCTCGAGGGACGCGTCGGTGACGAGGTAGCGGTCGGTGAGCGGCAACCCGTCGGCGAACCGGAGCACCCCGTCGGCGGGGTCGACGCGCACCTCGGTCTCGGGCAGGTTGCCGGGAGTCGGCCCTCCGATGTAGTAGACGGGGCCGAGCGCACGGTTGAAGAACTCGTTCTGGTTCACCGTGAAGCGGTCGGTGCGCCCGGTCCACACCATCCCGGCTGTCGCGCCGTCCGGCAGGGCGGTGTCGATCCAGTCGCGGGGCACGCCGCGGATCCCCTGGAACAGGGCGCCGGCTCCTGCCTGCACGAACCCGCGTGGCCCTGACCACACCGACTTGGACACGATGCCGAACCAGACGAGGACCGCCACCGGCACGAGAACCGCGAAGCGGGCCGGGACGAACAGGAACAGGGCCGTCATGGCGAGCGCTCCGGCGAGAACGCTGACCGTGATCGAGTCGAAGAGCAACGAGCCGTAGGCGGACCAGATGGGCAGGATCGCGAGCGTGTCCGACTTGGCGCTCTCGTCGATGAAGCGCGTGTACGGGAAGACGACGACGAGCAGGACGGCGAGCCCGGCGGATGCGGCCGCGACGGGAAAGGGTCGAGGCGCACCGAGCGCGACCCAGGCGAGCAGGGCGGTCAGGAGGAGGGGCGCGACGGTGAAGAGGTTCCGCTCCTGGACACGCAGGGCGAACTCGGAGGCGAACGCCGCCACGACGAGGCTCGTCCACACGGTGAAGACGACGGTGACGGCGAGATGTTGTTGCAGCCGCACGGGGAGCTGCCGCACGCGGGCGAGCAGCACGAGCGTCGCGGCAACGGGGACGACGCCCAGGTAGAGCGTCAGCTCCTCGAGGTGCCACAGCCAGTAGCGAAGCACGTCGCCGACGACGTACGAGCGGTCGCCCACGACGCCGTAGGCGCCGAGCAGGCCTTCCAGGGAGCCGGAGCGAGCCACCTGCACGAGCAGGACGACCGCCGCGGCGGCGGCGAGGGTCGCATAGAGCCGCCACGCCTCGCGCACCCTCCTCGTGCCGCTCCACTCGAGCAGCGCGAAGGCGACGGGGGCCGAGGCCGCGGCCGCGACGAGGGCGACCGCCTGCGACCGCGTCGCGAACGCAAGCCCGAGCGATACGAGCACGAGCAGCGCGTGACGCCATGACGGACGGTCGAGGGCGAGCAGGGTCGACCACATGACGAGCAGCGCGAGCGGGTAGTAGAGGTTCTCCGTCATCACGGTCGCCGTGTAGACGAACGAGGGCAGGGCAACGGCGAGCACCGCGCCGAACAGCGCGAGGCCGCCCGGGACGACCCGGCGCGCGATCAGGTAGGCAGGCACCGCCGCCAGGGACATGGCCAGGCTGTTGACGATCTTGACGGCGGCGTACGCGTCGGTGAGCGAGTCGAACAGCGCGTATGCCGGTGCGATCAGCACCGGGTAGAGGACGCCGTAGCCGTTGACGGCAACGTCCCGGATCGCGAAGGAGCCGTCCGAGGCGAGACTCCGCCCGAGCTCGGCGTAGGTGAGCTCGTCGGTCATGATGAACGGGGCGAGCATGTCGCGCGACAGCCACGCCCGCAGCACGAACGAGGCGCCGACGATCGCGCCGAGCCATGCCCAGGCAGGGATCCGCGCGCAGCCGCTCAGTCACCCAGCTCGACCTCCGCGAGGCGGGCCGCGATCTCGCGCGCCTCCGCGGAGCCCGGGGCGATGCCGACCGCGGCCGCGGCCTCGCTGACCTCGCGCAGGACGGCGTCGTCGACGGGGCGGCCGCCCGCCGCCTGCTCGAAGGCCGACACGTACAGGTCGGCGACGCGGTCGAGGTCGTGCTCGCGGTGGGCGAGGTCGAGCGCGGCTGCCGACATCCGGGCACGGACGTCCGGCCTCGTCGCAAGCAATTCCAGCGCGGCCACCAGGGTCTCCACCTCGCGGTCGTCGACGGGCACCTTCAGCGCGACGTCGCCCGGCAGCTCGGCGAACCAGCCGACGTCGCTGACGACGAGCGGCTTGCCGAGCGAGAGCGCCCGGATCGCGGTACCCGACGTCTCCCCCATCGTCGGCGAGCGCAGGTTGACGTGGACGTCGCACGCCTTCATCAGCGACCACAGGCGGGCTTCCTCGACGAAGCCCTCGCGCACGAGGCCGGCGCCGTCGAGACCGAGCCGCTGCAGCCTGCGGTCGAGGTCGAAGCCGGGGGAGACGGCGCCGACGAGCAGCAGGCCCGCGCCTGGCTGGTTGCCCCGCAGCCGGGCGAACGCCTCGAGCAGCTGCGGCACGCGCTTGCTCGCATTGACGTTGCCGAACGAGCCGAACAACGGGCTACCGGGGACGTCGGCGGCTGCCGTGCCGGGAACGGGGAAGGCCGGGTGGGGGACGATCCAGACGGGCCGGTCGTAGCCGGCCGCTCGCGCCCGGTTGCGCACGTAGGCCGAGTGCGCGATCACCCCGGTGGCCAGGTCGAGCACCTCGCCCGCGAGATGGAAGTCCTGGGGGCGGTTCTCCCAGAGCGGGGGGATGCGCTTGTCGAGCACTGCGTGTCCGAGCAGCCGGCCGACGACGCCGCCCTCGCGCTCCATCGCGTCGAGATACCCGTGGCCGTCGCGGCGGCCGATCGTGAGTCCGGCGACGAGGTGGTGGAGGACGAAGTCGTGCAGCACCACGACCCCGGGCGTGCGCCGCAGGGCGTCCACGATCCAGCCGTGGGCGTCGGGGTTGTTGCCGACGTGGTACACGCAGAGGTCGGTGCCGCGCGGCGGCTTCTTGCTGCCGCGGCGGGCGACGACGACGTCGCACCGCGCCTGCAGCGCCGGGAGGAGGTGCGCCGAGTAGTCGGCGATGCCCGACCGCTCGGGCGGCATCGGGCTGAACAGCGCCACCCTCACGACAGAAGCCTCCCGATCGCGCGGTCCCAGGTCACCTGTGCGGCGATCTCGTTGCCGGCGCGGCCGTAGGCTGCCGCGTCGTCCGGGTGGTCGCGCAGCCAGGCGGCGGCCCGCGCCACCGCGGCGGGCTCGGGAACGACGACGAGCCCCGTGGACGAATCGTGCACGACCTCGAGCGGGCCCCCGGCGTCGGTCGTCGTGATCACCGGCTTGCCGGACAGGAACGACTCGTAGGGCCCGAGCCCGAAGTCCTCGTCGACAGGGGCGTAGTACGTCGCGAAGCAGGTGGCGTAGAGGTCGGCGAGCTCCTCGCCCGGGACGCGGCCCGCGAAGCGAACGCGGCCGCCGAGACCGCGGCTGTGCGCAAGCTCCTCCAGTCGCGGACGATCGGGGCCGTCGCCGGCGATCACCACGCGGAGCGACGGCTCGGCGGCGGCCGCCTCGACCAGCAGGTCGATGCGCTTGGCCCGATCGAGCCGGTTGACGGAGAGCACGAAGTCACCAGGCCCGTCGTTCCGGTACGGCAACTCCTGCGCGGGGTGAGGAAGCACCTCGGCGGTGAGCCCGGTCGAGCGCTCGAGCCGGCCTGCCACGTTCTGCGAGGTGGCGAACAGGCGGGTCGCCTCGCCGAGCGCGACACGATCGAGGTCCTGCACCTTCCGCCGCAGCGCCCGCTCCTCGGGCGACTCGCCGAACTGGCCGAGCTCCGTGCGGTCGAGCTCGTACGCCTGTCGGAACTGGTGGACGAGCCACACCCGCTTCTCCGGATGCCGTACGACGTAGGAGGGGAACTTCGTCGCCACCACCATGTCGATCGGCTTCCCGTCCGCCTCGGTCAGGTCGAGCAGGCGCCACGTGAAGGCCTGGGTGAGCACGCGGACGCCCGGGTACCACTTGAACGGCACCGACACTATCTCCGCCTCGTGCCCCCGGGCGCGCAGCTCCGCAACGAGGGTGTCCGTGAAGATCTCGGCGCCGCCGTAGGCGAACGGCACCTGCGGCCTGCATACGGCGATCCGCATCTAGCGCTTCTCGTCGCGCAGCGCGGCCACCTCGGCCTGCAGCCGGTCGACCTGCTCCTGCAGGTCGTCGATCAGGCGCAGGGTTGCGGCGTTGAACGACCGCTGATCGTACGCGAGCGGCTCCACGTACCACCGCATCAGCTTTCGCAACACCGCCTTGACGGGCGTACCGATGCCGCCGCGGACGCCCGGCCGCAGGCGCAGGGAGCGGTCGGCGGACACGGGCCAGAGGCGCTCCGCCTCGTCGCGCGCCGCGCGGCGATCGCCCGGGTCGCCTCCCCCGCCGGGGTCGGCGCCGGACCTGCGCACCTCCTCGCGCAGCGCGGCGAAGAGCGCGTCGACGTCGATGGTCTCCGGGTCCGGAAATCCCGTCTCGGCGCCGGAGTTGCGCATGTCCGCGGGCACCGGGGGATTCTAGCCCCGCTGTACGATGCTCCCCCGTGCGCGTCGGCCTCAGCATGCTCACTCTCGTCCCCGGCGTGATCGGCGGCAGCGAAACCTACGCGCGGGCACTCGCGCGCGCCCTTGCGGCTCGTCAGGCGCTCGACGTGACCGCGTTCGTTCCACCGATCGCGCCGGAGGCGGGAGAGGGTTTGCCAACGGAGGTCGTGGAGGAGTACAGGGCTGCCACAACGATGGCAGGGCGGCTGCACGCCATGGTCACGGCGACCGCGGCTCCGACACAGATGCGCCTACGCTTCAGTGGCATCGACGTCGTTCACTACCCTCTCACGGTGCCGGTTCCACCTCTGCACGTGAGCGTCGCGGTCACTCTCCACGACGTCCAACACCTCGACCTGCCGCGGATGTTCTCCCGCGCCGAGCGGATGTTCCGGAGACTCGCCTACGACAGGGCAGCCCGGAGGGCAGACATCGTGATCGTGCCAAGCGCGTTCGTCCGTGATCGCGCCGTCGAACTACTCGGGCTCGACCCGGAACGTATCGCGGTGATCTACCACGGCGTCGACCACGATGCGTTCCGGCCCAGCGGCGTCGAGCGCGAGCCCTTCCTCCTCTATCCGGCGAAAGCCTGGCCGCACAAGAACCATGCGCGCCTGCTCGAGGCGTTCTCCCTGCTGCGCCTCGACCGACCGCAGCTACGCCTCGTATTGACGGGCGGCGGCACCGAGGAGCTCGGTGGCGCGCCCGGAGTAGAGGCCCGAGGCGTCGTACCGCGCGAGGAGCTCGTCGGTCTCTATCAACGGGCCGCATGCCTGGTGTTCCCGAGCCTCTACGAAGGGTTCGGGGCGCCGCCGCTCGAGGCGATGGCGAGCGGAACTCCCGTCGCCGCCTCGCGCGCCGCCTCGATCGCCGAGGTCTGCGGCGATGCTGCAGTGCTGTTCGACGCGAGCAACGTCGAGGCGATCGCTGCAGGCATTTCTCAAGCACTCGAGAGCTCCTCCAATCTCGCAGCCCGTGGGCTGGATCGAGCAGCGCGTTTTACCTGGAGGGAGGCGGCCGAACGTCACGAAGCCGTGTACCGAGCCCTCGGCGCAGGCGTCTAGAGAGCCGGCGGCAGGATCGATGCCAGACTTTCGTCACCTTCGCCAGCAGCAGGCGACGATCGGCTTGCTGGGGATGGCGAAGATCGCGCTGGGGCACCGTCTCGGCCGCCGCCTCCGGTCGTATGACGTCTGTCGACCGCTCATCGAGGAGGCGCAAGGCATCGAGATTGGCGGACCTAGCGCGATCTTCGCGCGGAGCGGGATATTGCCGCTGTACCCGCACCTGGCGCACCTGGACAACTGCGACTTCGCGGGGGAGACGATCTGGCACGGCGACGCGGCCGACGGCAGCCCGTTCGTGTACGACGCCGGCCGGGAGCCTGGCACGCGCCTCGTCCGTGACGCAACCGCTCTCAAGGGAATCGAGGATGCCTCCTATGACGTCGTGCTCTCGTCGCACACGCTCGAACACGTCGCCGATCCCCTGCGTGCGCTCGCCGAGTGGATTCGCGTCCTCCGCGAAGGGGGGCACCTGGTGCTCGTTCTCCCGCATCTCGAGAACACGTTCGACCATCGGCGCCCGGTCACAACCCTCCAGCACATCGAGGACGACCTCGTACGTTCGACGCCGGATGACGACGACACGCATCTGAGAGAGTTCGTCGAGCTCTGCGATCTCACACGCGTCCCGGAGCGATTGTCCCGGCAGGAGTTCGAGGAACGTACTCGCAACCACGTCGAGAATCGCACACTCCACCACCACGTCTTCGATACGGATCTCGTCGTCCGCCTGCTGAACCGCGCCGGCTTCCACGTCGTCCACATCGAGACGGCTCTGCCCTTTCACATCGTCGCAGTCGCCGCCGTCCACGACACAGAGCCCGACAACGGCGCATTCCTTTCGGACACGGCCGATTGGCGGCGCCGGAGCGTGTTCCGGCGAGACCGCGTGAGCCGGCTCGCCTAGATGGCCTCCAACACCCGCTCGTAAGCAGTTGCCAGCCGTTCGGCGGCGGCGCGGGTGGAATACCGATCGACGACCTCGGGCGGATAGGCGACCCGCGCGCCCGGCTGCCGCGACAGCGGGCCTGCCTCGAGCAGGCGTGCGAGCTCGGGCCAGTCACCAGGAGAGAAGAGCGGCGCCGCCGAGCCCCGCAGCACCTCCGGGATCGCGCCGGACGAGCTCGCGATGATGGGTGCTCTTGCGGCCAGGGCCTCTGCGAGCACGAGGCCGAACTGCTCCTCCCAGGTGGGAGTCGGCATGCTGGCGAGCACGACACACGACGCCGACGCGAATACGGATGGCATCTCGTCGTAGGGGACGGCTCGGATCTCAACACGGCCGCGCAACCCGAGATCGTCGGCATAGCGCAACAGACGTGCGCGCTCGGGACCGGCCCCGACGATCACGAGCCGGACATCGCCCGGGAGCGACGCAAGCGCCCTGATGACGTCGTAGTGCCCCTTCTCCCACACGAGACGGCCGGGTGAGACGATCACGTGCCCATCCGCCGCCCCGGCACGCCCCGGGGGCGAAACGCTCGACATCGATTCCCGGCTCGACAACGTGGATCCGGCCCTGCTCGACGCCCTCGAGCAGGAGGCAGCGACGAGCGCGGTCGGTCGTGGGCAGGAAGAGATCCGTCTCTGCGAGCACGACACGGCGGTTGGCCGCGGCCCGCGCGGTGCGAAACGTGGAGCGGAACGGGATCGTCTCCCACACGGTCACGACGAGGCGGAAGCCGAGTCGACGCCGCAGCGCGCGCCGGCTGGACGGCAAACCACGGCCCGAGCTCCGCCGTGTGGACGATCGCCGCGCCTCGCACGAGCGACTCGATGTCGGTGTACGCGTCACCGACTGCGTGCGTCGCGAGCGTTCCTAGGCGGCCCCTGGGCAGCCGTGCCCGTCGCGTCGCAACCGTGCGCCATGGCACACGGAGGCCCTCCAGGCCCTGGTCTGCCCTCGCCGTGGTGACGACCTCGACGTCGAAGCGGTCGAGCAGCAGCTCCCAGGGCCGCAACTCGCCGACGTTGGCGTGATGCCCGCGCAGGATGACGACACGTGGACGCTCGCTCATTCATCCTCCCGGCCACGCCTCAGCCCGAAGGCGTGGTACGCGTCGGCAGGCACGGCCCTGGTCACGAGCGCGACGATGGCGAACACCGGTACCGCAACACATACGGCGAGCAGCGGCGAATCCCGCAACAGATAGCCAGCTCCCGCCGCGAGCGCCATCGCCAGCGCCGTCTTCCACGCACACCACAGGTTCGGCGCACCCCCGGGGCGCATGCGACCGAGCGCGACCCTGAGGAACAGGGCGAGCGCCGTCTCGGCGCCGACCGCTACCCACGCCGCAGCCTTCGCGCCGCCCCCGGGCACGAACGAGAGACCGAGGACGATCACCAGCACGAGAGCGAGGCCGTTCGCGACGGCCATCGCGCGCTGGGCCCGGCCCGCTATCAGCCCGAGCTGCCAGACCTGCCCGAGGAAGAGGGGGATCAACGCCAGCGCCTGGATCCGCAACACCGAGGCCGCGCCGATGTACTCGTCTCCGCCGATCAGGCGGATCCCGGGCTCGGCGAGAATCCCGATCCCGACGACGAGGAGCCCGGCGATCAAGAGCGATGCCTCGGTCATGCTCTGCAGCCCTTTGCGCAATCGCTCGTCGTCCTCGTCACCGGCGACGGAGAGCAGCGGCAGCGCGACAGAGAGGATCAGCGCCGGCAACCCGAGGAGCAGCTCGAAGATGCGGAACGAGGTGCCGAAGATCCCCGTCTGCTCCTCGCTCGAGAGCAAGCGAGACAAGCACGACCAGCACGCGAAAGTAGATCACGCTCATGGCGAACGCGACGGCGAGGGGGAACGTCTCTCGCACGAGCCGCACGAGCAACTCGCGGCGAACGCCGCTCGCGAGGCGCACACCGGCGCGGGCGAGCAGAAGCGTCACCGGGATCAACACGAGGGCCACGACCACCTGCACGCCGAAGAACGCCAGCAGTCCTGTTCCGGCGAGCACGAGCGCCGCGACCCCCGCGAGCGTGAGCGCGTTCCGGAGCACCTCGAGCGTGGTCAGCGAGACGATGCGCAGCTCCACCCAGATCGGCACCGTGAGCATCGACTGTGCACTGATGAGGATCACCCCCAGCCCGCCGAGTGCGGTACCGGCGACCACGACGCTGTCGTACCCCGCGAGGACGGTGAATGCCACACCCGCGAGCACGCCAAGGGTCGCGCCCGACGATCCGCAACACGAGCAGGTGGCTGAGGAGGCGCGCGCGCTCCCGCGCCGTGCGGGCGACGGAGATCTCGCGGCTGGCGACCGCTGTCAGGCCCGCATCGGTGATGCCTGCGACGATGCCGAGCACCGCGCTCACCGTCGCATATTGTCCGAACTCGTCGACGCCGAGATAGCGGAGGAGCAACACCGCCGTGGCGAGACCGAGGGCCGTGCTGACCCCGAACCCGATGCCGCGGATGAGACCACCGCGCACGACGCGCCCACCCGCCTCGGGGGTGCGGAGGAGATCGAGCGCCGTCTCGTCCGCGCCGGCGATGACCTTCGCTATCCCTGTGCTCCGAGGACGTGAGCGCGCAGATCGATCTGCCGATGCCACAGGTGGCGGGCGCGTCCGCAGAGGATGCGGTCGACGATCGCGCTCCCTCGTCCGAGCCCACCGAGCGGCCCGACCGCGTCGACAACGAAGCCGGCTTCTTCGAACGCGGCTCTCAGGCTCGAGGGTGTGAACCAGCGGAGATGCGTAGCGTCGAGCGGCCCGTAGCTCTTGAGCTCCCAGCGGCCCCGGAGCAACATCGCGATGATCTCGCGGTGGGCGGCGTTCGGCGTGCTCGCGAACACGAGCGCCCCGGGTCGGAGCAGCGGGCGCAGCCGCGCCAGGACAGCCCACGGATCACGCAAGTGCTCGAGCACCTCGCTGAGAATGAGCGCGTCGAACGATGCCGCAGGCCAGGGCAGCTCGATCTGCTCGACATCGCCGAGGACGACCTCGGTCAGCCGTTCGCGCGCCTCCGCCGCAGGCTCCGGAAACAACTCGACGCCGCAGTAGCGGCGGCACTTCCCCTGAGCCAGGGCGAGAGCGCCGGTGGCGCCGTTCGAGCACCCGATCTCGAGGATCGACGCTTCGATGCGGTCGGGGAGCGCCCTGACGTAGTCCTCGCGGGCCATCGCGAAATACGACGCATCCTTGAGGCCGTACCCGCCTCCTCGCGCGGGTGCGGGGCCTGCTGGCGCTCACCATGCGCCAACCTTAGCGCTGGCTGCCGCCGGAGATCGCCCGGCCGGCCGCGGCGGCAGTGGCGCGGAAGCCACGGCGCCCTACCGACGCGCGTGCCAGCGTCAGGGCGGCGCGAAGGACGGCCGAATTCGCGGAGCCATCGCTCCGCGGCGGCGAGGCTGCAACGCGCTCGATCAGGTCCGCGAGCGGCGCCGCGGCGCGACTCCACGTGAGCTCATGCTGTGCAGCTTCGACGGCCGTACGCGCGGCAGCGTAAGCGCCGTCATCGTCGAGCAGCTCCTCGAGCGAGGCTACCCAGCCGTCGACGTCTCCTGGATCGACGACGCGCCCCATGCCCCGTGCTTCGACGAGCTCGGCGATGACGTCTCCGCGCGTGACGACGAGCGGCGTCGCCGCCGCGACATGGTCGAGCAGCCGCGTGCGAAAGGCCAATCGAGCCTCGAACGAGTCGAGGTGAGCGCTGACCCCCAGATCGGCCTCCGCGAACCACATCTCCCGCTCCGCATAGGGCACCCAGGCACGGTTGAAGAAGACCGTGCTCCCCTCGAGGCCGAGCTCCGTCGCGAGGCCGACCGCCCGGGTGGCCATGCTCATCGCTCCAACCGCGGTGCTCGGATGGACCATCCCGAGGAACAGCAGCTTGACGTCATCGCGACGCTCGGCCAGCCGGCCGGCCGCACGGATGATCGTGAGCGGATCGAACCAGTTCCAGATGCCGCCGCCCCACAGCAGAAGCCGGTCGGACGACTGGATTCCCGGCAACACTCCCTTCGCCACCCCGGCATGCGGATGGGGGGCGACGTCGAGGCCGAACGGGACGACGCCAACGAGCGACCGCAGTGAGGGGTCGGCGGCGTAGACGGCGGGACTGACACGCCCCAGTCCGGCGAGCGCACCGAGCCAATGGTCGCGCTGCCGCTCGCTCGCGCAGATGAACGCGTCGCCAAGTAGAAGCGCGACACGCGTCGTGGCAACGACCTCGTCGTAGCCGATGCCTCGCCGCCCTTCGGCGTCGCACTCGGCCGCAAGGTGCGCGGCTGCCTCGACGAGCGCCGGAGCGTAAAGGTCGTAGACCACCCGCACGCCGCGTTTCGCGAACCCGTGCGCGAGGCCGAGCGGGAGGCTCTGGGCGACGAGGACGTCGACGTCGACGTCCCCGGCCGAGCCCACGGAATCTCGCGCACGGAACGTGTATGGAGCGCCCGCGACCCCGTCTCCCGGCGCAACCAGCGTCACCGCGTAGTGCCCGGAGAGCTCCATCGCGAGCCGGTGATACCGGATCCCCGGACCGGCCATGCGCTCTCCAACGGGATCTGTCGACCACATGACGACACGACGCATTCGCGTATCGTGCCTTCTCGCGTGCGCGCGGTCGTCGTCATCCCGACGTTCAACGCTCGCGACCTGCTCTCCGAGACTCTTGCGAGTCTCGAAGCCCAGACGGAGCCCGTGCAGGTCATCGTCGTCGACAACGGGTCGACCGACGGCACGGCGGAGATGCTTGCGACGCGCTTTCCACGCGTCACCGTCGTCCACAATCCCGCCAACGTCGGCTTCGGACGCGCGATCAACCGCGGCGTGCGGGAAGCAACCGCCGCCGACGTGATCGTGCTGGTGAACAACGACGCCGTCTGCGCGCCCGATTTCGTCCAACGCCTGCTGGAGCCATTCGCCGACCGGCGTGTCGGCATGGTTGCCGGCGTCTTGCTGCAGGGGTCAGCGCCGGGACTCGTCGACTCCGCCGGCATCGAGCTCGACACCACGCTGCGGTCGTGGGACATGTTGTGGAACCGCCCGGTAGAAGACATCGCGGATGCGGGCGACCCGGTCGGGCCGTGCGGGGGCGCAGCCGCCTACCGCGCGGACGCGTTTCTGGAGCTCGGCGGTTTCGACGAGCAATTCTTCGCCTACTGGGAGGACGTCGACCTCGCGCTCCGCTTCAGGCTCGCAGGCTGGCGTTGCGTCCGGGCACCGGAGGCGCTGGCCCTGCACCGCCACGGAGCGACCCTGGGCGCCGCATCGCCTGCCCAGCGAAGGCTCGAGGCGTACGGCCGCGCGTACGTGCTCGCGAAGTACCGGGTCGCCCATTCCGGCTTCCTCGTGCGGCTGAAGATCGCTGCGCTCGACTGGCCGGTGCTCGTGGTCCACCTGCTCCTGCGACGAGAGACCGGGCCTCTACGTGCGCGCGCTGCCGGGCGGCGGGACGGCATGGCAGCCGCGCCGCTGCGCGCGCCGCTCGAACTGGCCACCGTCGGCTTCGGCGAGGCTGCGAGCCGTCAGGCGGGCTTGCTCCGCCTTCGACTCAGCGGCACGCTGCCCAGGCACTTCCATGACCACGCGCCTCCCCAGCGCTGAACCCTCCCGGATAGGTGATCACCCGGTCTTACGGCAATACAGGTTGACATATCCGTGTGACCAGTCCACCTCGCCGAACGGCCGCACCGAGCCCTGCTCCTCGTCGATCCAGCGCACGTCCAGCCCGTGCCCGCGAAGGACATCGACGAGTTCCCGCGCGGAGCTGCCGGATCGTTCCAGCATGGTCGGATTGCACTCTGCGAAGACGGTAATCCCGGCCCCCGCCCGCTCCAGCGTCTGGCGCATTCCACGTAGCGCGGCCACCTCCCCCCCCTCGATGTCGAGCTTGACGACGTCGACGCGCACGGCCGGGTCGAGCCAGACATCGAGTGTCGTGACGTCGACCTCGATGCGCTCCGACGCTCCCTCCGGCTCGTGCAGGCTGCTCGTGTCACCCCCACCGCTGAGGTAGAAGGCGTGTCGTCCGGCCACGTCGGCGAGTGCCAGCGGCACGACCGTAACACGGTCGTCGAGCCCGTTGGCGGCGAGGTTTCGCTCGATCAACGGAATGGCACGAGGATTTGCTTCGAACGCGAGTACCCGCCCAGTCGGCCCGGCGGCGCGAGCCGACTGCAGAGTCACGTAGCCCATGTGCGCACCGGCCTCGACGACCGTCATGCCCACACCGACCGACGCCTTCAGAAGCGCGACGAACGTCGCCTCCCTGTCGGACTCGAGCAGCTCGCGAACGTAGTAGAGCTGGCCAATGTGATCTCCGTGAAGACGGAGTCCGTCGATCTCGACGTCGAACGTGCCAAGGCTCGGAGCAACGCGCCGACCCACCCGGTCGACCATCGGGCCGAGGCCCACGCGCCGAAGCGCCCTCGCGCCTTGCTCGAGCACTCGCAGCGCCCTGAGGTGGCTAGTGGTCACCGGCCCGCCAGGGTCATCGCCGCGAGAGTACCGGAGGAGAACCACGAACCGGCTAGGCTTTCCGACATGCAGTCGGACGCCGTTTGGAGCCGTCAGACTCTCGAGGGGCTCCGGGACGATTTCGGGAGCGCCTACGAGGGTCGCACCGTCCTCGTCACGGGCGCGGACGGCTTCATGGGCTCGCACCTGACAGACGCGCTCGTCGAGCTCGACGCCAACGTCCACGCCTTCGTGCGCGCGACCTCGAGCGGGGCGCTGAACAACATCGGGCACCTCCGCAACCGGTTGAAGGTGCATTTCGCCGACCTCACCGACAAGACGTCGATCGACTACCTGATGCGCGAGCTGAAGAGCGCGCCGGACAAGCCGTACGTCTTCCACCTCGGCGCCCAGGCGCACGTCGGCGAGTCGTGGCATCGCCCCTACGAGACGGTGATGGCGAACACGATCGGCACGCTCAACCTGCTGCAGTCGATCGTCGACACGGGCCTCGAGCTGGAGAAGTTCGACACGGCCGGCACCTCGGAGGAGTACGGCAACGTGCGCGACGACGTCTCCCACCACCACGACTTCGACGACGCGGGCAGCCTGATCCTGCACGAGCGCTCGCCGATCAACCCGAAGTCGATCTACGCGACGGCGAAGGTGGCGGCCGACTTCCTGACGATGAACTACTTCGACGCGTTCGGCGCTCCCGGGCGTCGTCACCCGCATGTTCAACAACTACGGGCCGCGTCAGAACCCGCGCTACGTGACGGGCACGATCATCACGCAGGCGCTCGCCCGCGAGACGATCGAGCTCGGCAACCTCGAGCCGCTGCGCGACTTCTGCTTCTGCACCGACGGCGTCCGCGGCCACCTGACCGTCGCCGCCCACGGGAAGCCGGGCGACGTCTACGTCTACGGCCAGGGCGAGAACATCTCGATGGCCGGCTGGGTCGAGATGATCCTGCGGATCGGCGAGGAGCACGGCTTCTGGCCGGCGGGACGCGAGGTCGTGACGACCGAGCGCCGCTACCGCCCGGGCGCGAGCGACGTGATGGCGCTGCGCGTCGGGCACGAGAAGCTGACGCGCGAGACCGGCTGGGAGCCGAAGGTGTCGTGGGAAGAGGGCGTGCTGCGCACGATCCGCTGGTACGCGGAGAACCGCGAGCGCTGGATCGGCCGGGTGGACTGGCTGCCGACCGGCGCCCCGACGCTCACCCCGTGAGCCGGGTCCTCGTCACGGGCGGCGGCGGCTTCCTCGGCTCGCACCTCGTGGAGCGGCTCGAGGCGGAGGGCCACCAGGTCGCCGTTCCCCGGCGCTTCGAGTTCGACCTCACCGACATGGCGCAGACAGCGCGGCTGTTCGACGAGGTCCGGCCGGAGCTCGTCTTCCACCTCGCGGCCGAGGTCGGCGGCATCGGCGCCAACCGCGCGAACCCCGGCCGCTACTGGTTCGCGAACCTGATGATGGGCGCGCACGTGCTCGAGCAGGCGCGCCTCCACGACACGCGAAGCTCGTACTGGCCGGCACCGTCTGCGCGTACCCCAAGTTCACGCCGGTGCCGTTCCGGGAGGACGACCTCTGGAACGGCTACCCCGAGGAGACGAACGCCCCCTACGGCGTCGCGAAGAAGGCGGTGCTGGTCGGGGCGCAGGCGTACCGCGAGCAGTACGGGCTCGAACACGATCTTCCTGCTGCCGACGAACCTCTACGGGCCGCGCGACAACTTCGACCTGCAGACCTCGCACGTGATCCCGGCGCTGATCCGCAAGATGATCGAGTCGCCCGACGGAGATCGTGCTGTGGGGCGACGGCACGCCGACGCGCGAGTATCTCTACGTCGACGACTGCGTCGACGGCCTCCTGCTCGCAGCGGAGCGCTACGACGGCGCCGAGCCCGTCAACCTCGGCACCGGCGTGGAGACGTCGATCCGCGAGACGGCAGAGATCGTGGCGGACGCCGTCGGCTTCAGCGGTGAGATCAGCTGGGACACCTCGATGCCGAACGGCCAGCCGCGTCGCTCGCTCGACGCGTCGCGAGCCGAGGAGCTGTTCGGCTTCCGCGCGCGCGTGCCGCTGCGGGAGGGCATCGCACGCACCGTCGCCTGGTACCGAGAGCACAGCCGGGGGCATGCGCCGTCTTGACCCGCTGCTCGTCGGGGCAGTGGTCCTGCAGTGGATCGTCACTGCCGGTGTCGCGCTCGTCGCCGACCACGCGGGATCGGTCTACGGCGACCGCGCAGCGGTGGAGGCAGCGGTAGAGGCAGCAGACATGGTGGCCGGCGGCACGGTGCCTGCGACCGCCGGACCGGGCTATCCGCTGCTCCTCGCACCGCTCGTCGCACTGACCGACTCGGTCGGGTCCGTTGCCTCCGTCGTCACGACGATCAACGTCGCCCTCCTCGCTCCTCTGGCCGCCGCGTCCCTGGTGGCGATCGCGCGTCGTGCGGCCGGCCCGGTCTACGCCGTCGCCGCGGCCGTCGTGTGGTCGCTCGCGCCGGTCGCGGCGATCCCGCTCTTCGTCCCCCGATACCGCGACACCTACGTGAACGACGTGCTGCCGGCGCTCTACGGCCTCACGGTGCGCCCGGAGTTCGCAGCCATGGCGCTCTCGGTCGCCGCTGCTGCGCTCGGGATGCGCGCGGTCGAGGGTGCCGCCCGCGCAGGACTGCTCGCCGGGCTGTTCGCCGGCGCCGCCTGCGCCGTGTCGCCGCCCGCCGGAGGCGTCGCCGCGGGCATCGTCCTCGCGCTCGTCGTGGCCGGGCGACGACGAGCGCTGCTGGAGGCCGCTGTGGGCCTCGTCGCCGCGCTCCTGCCCGCGCTCCTGTGGCGCTCCCAGGCGCCAGGCGTGCCGACGGTGGCGCTCGGCAATCCGTCGTGGGCGAGCTTCCAGGCAACGATGGCGCAGATCCGCGAGTACTTCTGGTCCAACCGGCTGCTGCAGTGGCTCCCGATCGCAGGCGCGATCGGAGCACTCCGCTTCGCCCCGCCGCTGAGCGCCCTCCTCGCCGGCTGGCTCGGCTTTGCCACGGTCACCATCGTCGCGACGTCCCCCGGCCTCGAAGGCGGCCGACTGTTCGTCGCGATGATCCCAGCCTGGCCCGCGTACGCGCTCCTCGTGGCTGCGATCCCGGCGCTCGTTCCGACGCTCGTCGCGCGGCTGGGCCCACGACTGACCCCCCGGACGTGCGGGGGCGACGTCGGCGGTGTCGCGGTTGTCGCGACGCTCGTCCTCCTCGCAGCGCTGCCGCTTGCGATCGTCGCCCTGGTCGCTCTCTAGCCTCCGTCGCCCTCGCCGGCGTCGCTCCGTCGCGCCAACCGCTCCTCGAGCAGGGCGACCCGCTGCGCCAGAAGCGTGTTCTGATCGGCGAGCTGCGAGAGCACCGTCGAGTAGTGCAGCAGCACGACGATCACGAACAGCGATCGCGACCGCGAACAGGATCGCCGGCGGATAGCTGCTGACGCCGAGCCAGTCGGCGATCGTGTTGAGGCCGTCCCGCCAGACCGAGAGCACGAGCAGGACGACGCCCGTCACGAGCCACAGCAGCGCGTACCGCTCCTTCAGCCGCCGCCCGCGGATCAGCTCGAGCACGACGAGGATGAGCAGCAGCGACGCGATCGACGCGGCGATCGAGATGCGGACGGGAGTCATGCGCGCCGCGCCTCGTCGGCGGGCACCGTGGACTTCCGCAACATGGCGACGAACAGTGCCAGCGTCACCTTGAACATGTAGTAGACCGAGCGGAGGAACGTGATCGACGACTCGCCGTGCTCGCGCTCGCGCATCCGCACGGGCACCTCGGGAGGCGCAGGCGGTGCTTGAAGACGAGCACCGTCGCCTCGACCTCCGGGTAGTCGTTCGGATAGTCGTCCGCGAAGAGCGCGATGCCCTTGCGATTGAGCGCCTGGAAGCCGGAGGTCGTGTCGGTCACCCGCTGGCGGGTGAGCACGCGAGACGAGCCTGGCGAACCACGTGATGCCGATGCGCCGCGCGAGCGGCGGACGGTACGCGCCGTTCCCGTCCGCGAACCGGGAACCGGTGACGATGTCGGCCTCGCCGCGCTCGCACGGGGGCGAGCAGCTTCGGCAGCTCGGCGGGATCGTGCTGGCCGTCACCGTCGAGGCGCACCGCCAGCTCGTAGCCCTGCTCGAGCGCGTACTTGAACCCGGTCTGCACGGCACCGCCGATGCCGAGGTTGAAGGGAAGCGTGACGACGGCCGCCCCGTGCGCGGCAGCGATGGCAGCGGTGCCGTCCGTCGACCCGTCGTCGACGACGACGACGTCGTATGCGGGATCGAACGCCCGGATCTCGTCGACGACTCCGCCGATCGCTCCCGCCTCGTTGTGGGCGGGGACGACGGCGAGAATGGTGCCACGGCTCACGCAGGCACCGCCGCGCCGAGACCGAGCAGCTCGAGCACGCGGCGGGCCCGGTGCGCATACGTGTGCTCGTCGAGGACGCGCTCCCGCGCGCGGGCGCCCATCGTCACGGCCTGGGCCTCGTCGGCCAGCAGAGAGCGGTACGCCGCCACCGCCTCGTCTGCGTTCGCGACGACGATGATCTCCTGACCCGGCTCGAACCAGCGCTCGATGCCGAGCGTGCGGGTTCGACACGATCGCGGCGCCGGCCGAGGCGAGCTCGAACGGCCTGCAGGTCGAGGAGAGCGGCACGGTCGCATGTGAGCGGCGGGTGACGTTGAGGTTGACGCGTGCGGCCGAGATCGCGCGCGCGAAGGCGTTGAACGGAACGTCTCCGATCTCGCGCGCGCTGCCGGTGTCGCCGCGGAAGTCGCGGCCGCCGAGAGCGAAGTCGATCTCGGGGGCGGTGCGGCTCGGCTCTCCCACCATCGCCGCGGTCCACTCACGGCGGAACTTGTCGCCGTAGCCGTAGAAGAAGACGTCCATCTCCTTCTCGACCGGGCTGCGGCGCGAAGAACTCGGGGTCGGCGCCCCAGAAGACGGCCTCGGCACGTCGCGCGCCGAGCTCGAGCAGCCGCGGCAGGCCGCCCTCCGAGTTCGAGAGCACGAGGTCGTACTCGGACGGATCGGCGCCGTGGTAGTAGTTGAAGCCGGTGTCCATGCCGCCGAACTCCGGCAGGCTCATCGGCACGTCGCCGTCGTAGAAGACGACGGGAATCCCGAACCGCTCGCGCAGGGCGGTGGGGATGCCGCGGAAGTGCGCCATCGGCACGGTGAAGACGACGACCGCATCGGGCCGCTCGCGCTCGACGAGGCGCTCGAGATGGCGGCGCCAGCGCGGCGTGACGACACGCCAGATCGTCTCGCGGGTGAGGCGGTCGAATGCGCTCTCGTCGGGCGACTCCTCCGCACGGCGCAGGTAGCGGTCGCCCTTGAGGCGCGCGAGGCCGCCGCGCAGCGCCGCGTACGACTCGCCCTCCCGGTAGGTCGGGTTCGGGGCGGTGCGCCACCAGGGCGACTCGACCGGCCGACCGCGGTACGGCGTCACGACGAGGTCGACACCTGCCTCGTACATCCCTTTCCACAGCTGCCACCACGCGGGCGTGCAGCCGTAGCGGAAGTCGAGGTCGACCGCGGACGCGACCGCGAGGATCTTCGGAGCCTTCACGCGGAGTGTAGGGTCGCACGGCCGAGTCGTGCACCTGCAAGCTCCGTCCGCGAAGCGGGCTCTGAGCGCTCTAGGGGCTGTGCCGACCGGTCAGTACGCGCCCCGTGCCCGCGTCGAGCACAGCGGGAATCGTCTTCGCGATGATCGTGACGTCGAGCCAGATCGACCAGTTCTCGAGATACGTGAAGTCGAGCCGGACGAGATCGTCGAAGGAGAGCCCGGAGCGCCCCGAGATCTGCCACAGGCCGGTCATGCCCGGCAGCACGAGGTAGCGCGCCCTGTGCCAGTCCTCGAGCAGCTCGTAGTCGCGGAGCGGCAGTGGCCGTGGCCCGACGAGGCTCATCTCGCCGCGGAGCACGTTCACGAGTCTGCGGCACCTCGTCGAGCGAGAGTCGCCGCAGCACACGCCCGACGCGGGTCACGCGCGGGTCGTCGCGGATCTTGAACAGCGCTCCCGACGCCTCGTTCGCGGCCTCCAGCGCCTGCTGCTGCTGCGCGGCCCCGGCCACCATGGTGCGGAACTTCAGCATCCCGAACTCGCGCTCCCCGACACCGACCCGCCGGTCGACGTAGAAGACCGGCCCGCGCGAGTCGAGCTTGATCGCGAGTGCGACGAGAAGCCAGAAGGGCAGGCCGACGCACGACCAGGACGCCGCTGAGAGCGATGTCGAACCCCCGCTTCAGGGCCCAGTCCCATCCCGTCAGGATCGGTGGCCGCAGCTCGAACAGCGGCACGCCCTGGCCGGGTACGTACTCGCCCTCGTGCACGAGCAGCTCCGTCGTGTTCGGGGCGAGGCGGACGCGGATCCCCTGGCGATGCGCATCGCTCGACGATGTCGAGCACCGTCCGCTCGTCGAAGTCCGCCTCGGTCAGGATCAGCTCGTCCGGCCGAACCCGGTCGAGGATCGCGGGCAGCTCGCCGAGCGAGGAGCCGAGCAGCGGAAGGCCGGGCTCGTCCGACGGGCGCGACCGCCCCGACGAGCTCGTAGGCGATGCCGCCGCGAGAGGCGATCAGCTCGCGCTGCAGGCGCTGCAGGCTCTGGCCGCCGCCGACGAGCACGCCCGGCGGCGGATGCCGCCGACCGGAGCAGCTCGAGCGAGATCGACTCGTAGGCCGCTCGGAGCAGCCCGATCGCGAGCGCGCAGGTGACGACCGCGGTCGGAATCAGCCCGGTGGTCGTGAAGTCGTAGTCGGTGCCGAGCCCGAACGCGAGGACGATCAGCGCGACGAGCACGAGGGAGGAGACGACGCGCCCGGCAGCCGGCACGCCGCTCGCGTGCCGCGTACAGGCCCGCCTGGAAGAACACGAGCACGGTGATGGGTGCGAGGAACGGCAGCCACTCCGCAGGACCCGTCTCCCAGAGGAGCGACCAGAAGACCGTGTCGCCGTAGACGAGCGTCCTGAACACGAGCGCCACCATCAGCCCGAGCGAGAGCCCGGCGATGTCCAGCGCGACGAGCGCCACCGACGCTGAGCAGGCGCCGCACGAACCCGAGCACGGGGCGACGCGAGACGAGGTAGAGCCGCGACGACCTGACGTCTCTCGGTTCCTGAGGCCTCGGGTCCGCCGGCGCCTCCGGCCGGGCCGCGGGCGGGGCGGCATCGCGTGGCACGCGCAGATCCTACCCCCGCCGGGGGCGGCCGCCCTCACGGGCGGCGGCGAGCTCCCGCACGACGGCGTCCGCCCACGACTCGACCGAGTGCCCCGCCTCGACGCGCTTTCGCAGCGCCTGCCCGGTCTCCCAGCGCAGCTCGGGCGGTGCTGCGGCGAGGGCGACCAGCACCCGCGCCAGGTCCTGCGGGTCGCGTCGTGCGAACCGCAGACGCAACGGGAGCCCGCCGAGGAAGTCGTCGAGCGCGACGTTGCTCGACAGGACCGGGAGCCCCGACGCTGCGGCTTCGTAGACGACCTTGTCGAGCGTCTCGCTCGCCTTCGGGCTGCGTGGCGCTGACGAGGCAGTCGCGCGCCGGCGAGGAGCGCCGGGATGCGGTCACGTGGCAGCGGCCCCTCCAGGCGCACCCGCTCGCGGAGGACGGCGCTCGCAGCGACGATCCGCACGGAGCTCCTGCAGGTGCGCCTGCTCGGCGCCCGTGAGCGCGGGCCCCGGATCTCGAGCTCGGCGTCGAGGCCGTCCGCGACGGCCAGCTCCAGGCCGCGAAGCATCGTCGTGTACCCCTTCCACGGCGTCATCCGGCCGAGTGCGACGAGGCGAAGCCGGTCGGGCGCCGGCCCCGGCGCGGCAGGCACCTCGAACTGCCGGGTGTCGATCGCGTGGCCGATACCCCGAACCTTGGGGCTCTCGAGCGGAAACGAGCGCCGGTCGACGCTCAGCACGACGTCTGCGGCGCGGGTTGCGAGCCGCAACGAGCGGTCGGCGTTCCAGTGCGTGTACCACAACGCGACCGGAATCCGGTACGGCTTGCAGAGCGGGGCGGCCAGGAGCAGAAAGAGCGGGATCATGTGCGAGAGCAGCGCATCGGGACGTGTCCGCCGGTGGATGACCTCTGCTCCCAGGATGCGCTCGAAGGCCGCTCCGCGGCCGATTCTTCGAGCCGGACCCGAACGTTCGCAGGGCGACGTTATCCGGCAGGGAATGTCGGCCGGCGTGATCGCAGAGCACGGTGACGTGCTCGCTCCGCCGGGCGAGCGCGTCGACCATGTCGATCGTCTGCGCGAGCGCCGGATGGTCCGCGTCGACGACCTGGGTTGCGAAGACGAGCCGCACGAGGCTACGTCCGCCCGCGCGCGACCGTCTCGTCGACGAGCTCGCGCATCCGGCGGGCGAACTGCTCCGGCGTCGAGTGCCAGTCGGCGTAGCGCACGTGGGCGGCGGCGCCGAGGCGTCCGGCGAGCTGCCTGTCGGAGAGCACACGAACGAGCGCCGCGACGAGCGCATCCGTCGTCGTCGCGGGGCACGAGGACACCCTCGACGCCGTCCTGGACGAGGTCGAGCACACCGCCGGCGGCTGTGGCGACGACTGCGCGGCCGCGTGCGAACGCCTCGATCACGACCCTGCCCGAGGCCCTCGGGCCAGGAGGGAAGCACCAGAAGGGTCGCGTCGTCGAGGGCTGCGGCGACTTCGCGAGGAGACAGCTGCGGGTGGTGCTCGACCTGATCCGGGTGATCGCCGAGCAGCGCGGCCACGACACCCTGGCGGGTGCCTTTCCCGACGATCACGAGCCGCGCGCCCGGCAACTGCGACGCCACACGGCGCCAGGCCGCGCAGAGCCCGTCGACGTTCTTGTACGCCTCGAGCATGCCCACGAAGAGCGCCACCGGCGAGCCGGGAAGAGGCGCGACCGGGCGCTCGGTGAACGCAGAGAGGTCGCTGTACGTCGCGAACGACGCGGTCGCCGGCTCACCACGCACCTCCTCGACGAGGCCGGAGGTGAATCCCGAGAGAGCGCGCGTGGTGTCGGCGCGGCGAATCGCCCAGCGGGCGACGCATCCGCCGGCAGTGAGAGCACCCGCCGGCCCTCCGAGCCGTAGCTGCGCGTGAACGTCCGCCAGTCGCCGTGCACCTCGACGATCACCGGCGTCGGCATGCCGGCGAGACGCCTCCCGGCGAACGCCGCCGCTCCGACGAACGGATCTGCAGCCACGATCACGTCGGGCGCGAACTCGACCAGCTGCCGTCGAATCCGGAACGGCAGCCGTGCCTGATAAAGGGCCCCGTCGAGCGCGGCGGGGCGGGCCGGCGCGCTGAGACGGAATCGCTCGGAGCGCGTGGCGCTGCCGGGCTCCGCGGCCCCGAGCACGCGGTAGTCGATCGTCTCCTCGATCGCGTCCCACTTCTTCGCGAGCCACGCGGGCAGCGGCAGCCGGTAACGGCCGCGGCCGACGAAGAGCACACGCGGGCGGCGCTCAGGCACGCATCGCCCCGGTCAGGATCGCCTCGAGAGCGCTGTACACACGGCCGACGGACAGGGATTCCACCGACGGCCGGGCGCGACGCGCGAGTGCGTCCCGCAACCCGGGCTCTGCGAGAACCCGTCGCAGCGCGCCGCTGAGGGCGTCGCTCGACCCGGGCGGCACGAGCAGCCCGTTCTCGCCGTCGCTCACGATCTCGGGGACGCCGCCGACGGCCGTCGATACGACCGGAACGCCGAGGGCGAGCGCCTCCACCGCGGCGTGCGGGAAGTTCTCCCACGCGCTCGAGATCACGCACGCCTCGGATCCGGCGAGAACGGCCAGTGCCTGCTCGCGCGGGAGTGCGCCGACGAACTCGACGCGCTCGCCGCCGGGGGAAGATCGCGCCCGCTGCTCCAACCGCGCCCGGTCGGGCCCGTCACCGACCACGACGAGCCGGGCCTCCTCCACGCTCGCGACCGCGTCGATCGCGACGTCGAGGTCCTTCTGTCGCGTAAGCCGTCCCACGAAGGCGAACGTACCGGGTGCGAGCGACGCCGCCGACACATCGAGCGCCGGGGCCGGATTGTGAAGCACGGTGATCCGCGAGCGTTCGAGACCCCAGGCAGCGGCGATCTCCGCGAGGTACCGGCTGGGGACGACGACTGCGCGGGCCCGGCGCAGTGCGTGCGTTCGGGCCGCCTTCAACGCCTCCACCCGCCGGCCGCCGCGCGCCTGGAACGCCTCGAGCGAGCCGGAGAAGAGCCCGTAGCGCTGCGCGCGCTCGTAGGCAGGGTCGGAGACGAGCTTGACGACGAGAGGACGTCTCGCAAGGGTCGCGGCAACAGCGGCCGCAGCGTACGTCGCCGTGGCGTAGACGACGTCCGCATGCCGGGCGCGGTGGGCCGCGACCGCCGCGACCTTCGAGTACCGGACGGGGAACGGCGCCGCACGCGAGACGACGACGACCTCACAGGGCCGTGCAGTCGGCTCACCGTCTCCCATCGTGACGACGACGACCTCGTGCCCGCGCTCGACAAGAAAGCGGGAGAACTCGGGCCCGTGGGTCGCCGGTCCACCGACGTCCGGTGGCCAGATGCCGGTGAGAAAGACCATGCGCATGCGGACACCGTACGGCCAGCAAAGGCTGGGCCCGTCAGCTCACTATCATAGGCGCTCGCTATGGACCACCTGCGTCAGATCACTAGGAGGGAGATCCGTGATCCGGCATTCGTGCTCCTGCTCGCGGCCATCGCCGTCTCGCTCGTCAAGGGTATCTACCAGCCCGGAGTGGAGATCGCGGTCGCAGGCAGCTCGGCGCGTGTCGTGCCCGGCGACGCCGTACTTCTACTCCTCGCGATCGTGATCGCCGGCCGCCTCGTCCGCGTTCGCACCTACCCGCGTAGGGCCGTGCCGGTGACGGCGGCGGCAGTCGGGTTCGGCGCTCTGATCATGCTCAGCAGTCTCGCGAACGGTGGAACCGCCGTCATCGCCGCAGGAAAGCTCGTGATGCTTGCCGTGCTCCTTGTCGGCTCCGTCGTCCTGATCGACACCGCCGACCGACTCTTGTTGGTCACGGTACTCCTGGTGGCGGTCACCTTGATCGCGGTTCTCTGGGGCCTCTGGGGATTCGCCTACGAGCCCAGCCGCCGCCAGGCTTCGTTCCTCGGAGAGCACGATCTTGCCGCGCTTTCGACCGCCTGTCTGATCGTCGGGCTGGCCGCTCTCCACTGCCGCCATTCGCTCTCCCGATTGCCGCTCGTGGCAGGGATCGTCGGCTGCGTCGGGATCGTTCTTGGCGCGGCCCTCGCGGGCCTTCTCGGGCTCTACCTGGCGGGCGCGGCGCTGATCATCATTGCAGCGGCTCGTGGCTCGCTGCGCCTCCGCTCGGTCGTGATCACGATTGGGATCGCTGTAGCGCTCACTGGCGCGACATACTCCATTAGAACCACCGAGCTCGGGTTCCTCCAGCAATGGTTCGGCTCGAACGAACCGAGCGCTCCGGGCGAGTACGCGGGCAGCTGGAGCCAGCGCCTGATGTTCACGTACATTGGTGGGCGCATCTTCCTCGAGCACCCGATCCTCGGTACGGGGTGGTGGGGCGAGTTGCCGCCGTCGGAATACGCACGGTTCCTGCCTGACACCCGGGCGCGCTTCCCCGATCAACCCGAGCGCTTCTTCCCGCGCGCCGATGGGACATTCATCCCGCAACAGACACCCGACCAGGTAGCCTTCGAGCTCGGTATCGTCGGGGTGGCACTGCTTCTGGCCCTGATCGCCGCCGCCGGCCGCGACTCTCTGACAACGGCCCGCCGTTGGCCGCGCGGTGAGAAGGACGAGCTCGTGGCATACCTGGCCTTGCCGTGGCTTCTGTCTCTCCTCGGCGCGATCGCCGGTTCGGCTCTCTTCGGCGGAACACCGATGGCGGCTCTGTTCTGGCTCACGTTCGGGCTCGTGGCGGCGTCGGCCGTGCTCACGACGTCCGTCCGCCGAGCGATCGAGCACCCGGCAGAATGACCATCGCCGACGAGAAGCCCCTCTCGATCGTGCACGCTATCGCCCGACTGAACGTCGGGGGCGCGGCACTTCACGTGATCGAACTCGCTGCGGAGCAGCGCCGCCGGGGCCACGAGGTGGTCGTCGTTGCCGGAACGCTCGCCGAGGGCGAGGAGTCGATGGAGTACGTCGCCGACGATCTGGGCGTCCCGGTCGTGCATCTTCCCGCGCTCCAGCGCGAGGTGTCGGCCCGCGCCGACACGATCGCCGTCCGGGAGCTTCGACGGACGGTGCGACGGCGGCGACCCGACGTCCTCCACACCCACACCGCAAAGGCCGGCACGACCGGGAGGATCGCCGCAGGTCTCGTCGGCGGCGACATGCGCCCCGTGACGGTGCACACCTTCCACGGGCACGTCCTTCGTGGCTACTTCGATGCTCATCGGGAGCAGCTCTTCATCCGGGTCGAGCGCCTGCTCGCACGCCGCACGGGTGCCCTGATAGCTGTCTCCGGGGAGGTGCGCGACGATCTCGTGGCGCTGGGGGTCGCCGGTGCGGGCCAGATCACGGTGATCCCCTACGGCTTCGACCTGTCGAGGCTGCACCGTCTGGATGAGCCGGAGCGGCTCGTCCTGCGAGCGGAGATCGATCTCGATTCCGAGACGTTCGTCGTTGGCTTCGCAGGCCGCCTGACCGCGATCAAGCGACCTCACGATCTCGTGCGGGTGCTCGCGGCACTTCGCGCACAGGACGTCGAGGCGTCCATGGTCGTCCTCGGCGACGGGCCGGATCGGTCGTCGGTGGAGGCTCTCGCCCGGGAGCTGGGTGTCGAGGCAAAGTGCCGGTTCCTAGGGTTTCGCCGCGACGTCGCGCGCTGGTACGGCGCGTTCGACGCTTTCCTGCTCACGTCGGAGAACGAGGGTACGCCGGTCGTAGCCATCGAGGCGCTCGCATCGGGGTGCCCCGTCGTCGCCACGAGCGCGGGCGGAACGGCGACGGTCGTCCGCGACGGCGAGACGGGCTACCTGACAGCAGTCGGCGACACCGTCGCCCTGGCCGAGCGCCTGGCGACGCTTGCGCACGACCCTGCTCGTGCGCGGGAGATGGGGACGGCGGGCTCGGCCGACATGCGGAGCCGCTTTGCCACCGAGCAGATGGCGGACGCCATCGACGCGCTCTACGAACGGTTGCTCCGGCGATGACGGCGCCCGTGCTGCACATGCACAAGATCACCGGAATCGGCGGGTCCGAGCGTCACCTGCTGACGCTACTGCCGGCGTTGCGGGAGCGCGGTGTGGACGCTCGGTTTCTCGGAATGGATCTCGCGGGCAGCGACGCACCTCGCTTCTACGAGGCACTGGAAGCCGCCGGCGTGCCGCACCGGAGCGTCCGTTGCACACACGACGCCAACCCGCGGATGCTGGCCGACGTGGTTCGCGAGATCCGTCGGGAGAGGCCGCGGCTGCTGCACACCCACCTCGTGCACGCCGACGTCTACGGCGCCGCCGCCGCGACGCTGCTCCGCGTGCCCGTCGTGTCGTCGCGCCACAACGACGACCGGTACCTGCTCGGCCCGTTCAGGCACGTCGACCGCGCGTTCGCGCGCCCTGCGCGAAGGATCATCGCGATCTCGGACGCCGTCCATCGCTTCCTCGTACGGGTCGGCCTGCCTCCCGAGAAGATCCTCACGATCCACTACGGGCTCGATCAGCTCCCCGACGCGCCGTCGGAGATCCAGCCCGCCGAGCTCGGCATTGCCGACGACGTGCCGGTCGCGCTCGCGATCGGGCGCCTGACCGCCCAGAAGGACCATCCCACCCTGCTGCGGGCCTTCGCACAGTTACGCGAACGGCACCCGCGGGCCGTGCTCGTCGTCCTCGGCATCGGCCCGCTCGAGGCGGACACCCGACGACTGGTCTCGGAGCTGCAACTCGACGATGCGGTGCTCCTGCCGGGGCGCCTCGAGATCCGTGACTGGCTCGAACGTGCCGACGTGTTCGTCCACACCTCGCGCTGGGAGGGGTTCGGGCTCGTGCTGCTCGAAGCCATGCTCGCTGCGCTCCCGATCGTCGCGACGCGTGTGAGCGCGGTGCCGGAGGTCGTTGCCGACGGGGTCACCGGGTTCCTCTTCGAGCCTGGGGACGACGCGGGCATCGCGAAGGCGATGGGCGACCTGCTCGACGATCCGGCGCGGGCACGCGCGGTCGGGGCTGCGGGGCTCGCCCGTGCCCGGGCACAGTTCTCGGTGGAGCGCATGGCAGCGCGGACGGCGGCAGTCTACGACGACATCGGGTAGGGACGGCAGCACTACACTGGCGCGGATGGAGAGCCTCCCCCTGCGGCGCCTCGTGACAGGCCCTGCTCCTGCGCCCGGCCGGATCTTCTTCACCAGCATCTGGTTCAAGGGGCACAACAACCCCCGCTACGCAGAGCTCCTGCCGCGGCTCCGGCGGCTCGACCGCTACCTCCTCACCTGCTCCGACGACAGGATCGTGCGAGGGGCCCAGTACCGCGCCTACCGGTGGTCGAGGGGCGTTCGCTACCCCGCGATGATGCGGGCGGCACACCGCCGCTACCAGAGCCTCTTCACGGCCGACAACGAGCAGATCCCCGCGTTTCCCGGACCCGTCGTCTCCGATGTGGACGACCCGTTCTTCACCGAGCGCGAGGTGGAGCTCCTCGGCAGCCCGAATCTCGCCGCGTACGTCGTCACGGCGGAAAGCGCCGGGCGCCGCTACGAGTCGCTCGGCGTGCAGAAGCCGTTTCACGTCATCCCCCAGGGAATCAGCCTGACCACGCTGACGCCCGAGCTGATCGCGACGGCACGGGCGAAGAGGGCGCAGGGCGAGGTGATCGTCGGGTACATGGCCGCATTCATGCTCACCGCGGACGACCGCGACGGCGCCAAGGCGCTCTACAACGTCGACCACCTGCTGGACCTGTGGGAGGAGATACGCCGCAGCGCGCCCGAGGCGCGGCTGTGGCTCGTCGGCGGCGCGAGCGACCGCGTGCGGGAGCGGATCGGGCAACGTGACGACATTCTCGTCTTCGGACGCCTCGAGCGCGACGAGGCGCTGGCGCACACGGCCAACTTCGACATCGCGCTCTACCCGCGCACGAAGGACGAGGGCGTGCGCGCCGCCAAGGTCGCCGAGTACATGGGGCTGGGAGTGCCCACGGTGTCGTACGACTTCGAGGTGACGAGCGAGCTCCGCGAAACCGGTGCGGGTGTGCTGGTGGGGAGCCCCCGCGATTTCGTCGAGGCCGTCGTCCACCTCGTGCGCGACGCATCCGCCCGCGAGGCAGTAGCGAGCGCGGCCGCCGCGGCGGGGCGCGAGCGCGACTGGGACGTCCTCGCCCGCCGGTACGAGAACGAGATCCTCGACCGCTATCTGCCCTGAGGGCTCGACAGCCGCCCGGGCGGCGCATGCGTCGCCCCGTGCCGTGACCTCGCGCACGGGACAGTAGTCTGGAGCGCCGTGCGGTCGACTGCTCGCAACCTCGCGTCGAACTACCTCGCCTATGCCGCGGCGGTCCTGTCGGGGCTCGTCCTCACCCCGGTCATCATCGGCGCGATCGGCCAGGAGGCCTACGGCGCGTGGGCGTTCATCATCTCGCTGACGACGCTTCTGCGCCTGCTCGACCTCGGCCTTACGCCGACGGTGGTGCGGTTCACCGCATTCCACCGAGGACGGGATTCGGAGGCTGCGAGCGATGTCAGCGCCCTGGCGTCCGCGAGCTTCACCGTGTACCTGCTGGTCGGCGCGCTCTCGGTCGCGGCCGGCCTCGTGCTCGCATGGCTCCTCCCGAGCATGCTGACGCTGAGCCCCGATCTCATCAGGCCCGCACAGGCGGCCGCCGTCATCGCCGTCGTCACGCTGGGGACGCAAGCACCACTCGGCCTGTTCGGGACGCTGCTGAAGGGAGCGCAGCGCTTCGACATCCCGAACACCGGTGCGCTCATCTCCATCCTTGCGTATGCGGCCCTCGTCCTCGTCGTGCTCACCCGGCACGCGACCCTTCCCGTGCTGGCGACCATCGCCTTTGTCGCAACCCTGATCAGGTTGCTCTACCCGCTCCTCTTCATCAGACGAGAGCTGCCGGGCCTGCGGCTCTCGCGGTCTCTCGTGTCCCGCGCCGAGGTGAAGAGCCTGCTGGGCTTCTCGTGGTTCGCATTCATCGGGCACGTTGCCGGGAAGGTCCTGTACTCCGCCGACCTCATCCTGATCGGGATGATCCTCGGGGCCCGCTCCGTGGCCCTGTACGCCGTCGCGTCACGTCTCTTCGCCCTCGCCTCGGGCGTGGCCTCCACGGGGACGGAGCTCCTGCTTCCCTTGCAGAGCGAGCTCGAGGGACGGGCAGAGCACGACCGCCAGCAGTCGTTCCTGATCAGCGGCATCCGCGCCTCGATGTGCGTCGGGCTGCTTCTGGCGCTCCCACTCGTCGTGCTTCCCTCGTGGGTGATCACCGCGTGGCTCGGGTCGGGCTTCGAGGCGAGCGTCGTTCCTCTCGCGCTCCTCGGGCTGGCCGTCGCATTCGCGCAGCCGAACGCGGTGCTGTCGCAGTTCCTCTTCGCCCGTGGCCGCCCGGTTCAGCTCGCGATCGCCCAGGCGAGCCTGGCCACGGCCAACCTGGCGTTGACCGCGTACCTGCTGCTGGCAGTGGGAGAGATCTGGGTGGCCGCGCTCGCAACGCTCGTCGTCGAGGCAATCGGGGCGATGCTCGTACTCCCGGCTCTCACTCACCGGGCGGGCATCCCCCGCCGCCGCGTCCTCGCGGGCTGGGCCGGCCCGGTCACGGCAGGCGTGATCGCTGCCGCGCCCACGCTCGTGCTGGCGAGCCTGCTCACCGACACGGACTCGCTGCTCGTGCTCGCCTGCGTGGGCGTCGCCTGGTCGGTCGCCTTCGGCATGGTGGCGTGGCGGGTCGGGCTGACCTCGACCGAGCGGTCTCTCGTGCGATCGCTCGTCAGGTCGCGGCGAGCAACGCAGGCGGTGGCCGACGTCCCCGACGCCCAGGACCAGCTTTAGGGAGCGTCGGATGCAGTCCCGCACTAATGCTGGTCTGAGGTTTCGCAGCGCTGCTGCGCGCTTAGTGGGCCTCTCCTGTTCTCCAGCGATGTGTACACCTACTGGACGTATGGCCGCATGGCTGGTCTACATCAGGCCAATCCGTATTCCGACTCACCGAGCGATTACCCGAACATCCGCCTTATCGGTACGTTGGCGAAGGGCTAGCGAGCACAACGAGCATCTACGGGCCAGGCTTCTCCGTCATCTCCGACCTGCACGCGCGACAGGTCGGAGAATCCCCCCGCACAGCCGAACTAGCCTATCGGTCACTCATGGCGCTGGCCATCGTGGCGCTCGTGCTCATCCTGTGCCGCTGGGGGTCTCGTCCCGCCTTCTCCGCAGTATTTCTTGGCTGGAACCCGCTCGTCGCGCTGCACGCGGGCGGAGGTGGACACAACGACGCGGTTATGCTCCTGCTCGCAGTCTCAGCAGTCCTACTCGGCACCCGGCGGCACGGCGTTAGCGCAGGGGTGAGTTGGGCCGCCTCTCTCTCCATCAAGAGCGCAGTTCTGCCACTTCTGCCCTTGGAAATCGTTGCAACTGCGCGGAGCGCGGACGGGCTACGGAGGGTCGGCAGGCTACTCGGCGGGCTTCTGGTGGGGTTGCTCGTCCTTACTGCCATCGCAACTGCGCTCTACGGAACAGCGTGGCTGGACGTCTTCTCCCGTGCGCAAGGGCAAGCGCGCCAGACCAGCTCAATATCGAGCACATTCCTCCTTCAAGAGCACCACGGGTTGTCGCAATCAAGCGCGAAGGCACTCATGGCGGCCTGCCTCTTGGTCGGTTTCCTCTGGCTGCTGCGTTCAGCATTCCTCCATGGCCAAGCGAGGCTTGGCCTCGCTTCGGCGTTGATCGCCACAACGCAATCCTGGCTCGTGATCGAAGGAGTCCCCGCCGATCCATGGAGAAATGCGCGGACGGTTCCGTTGCATTTGCCGCGGACAGCAGTCCGACAGTTGAAGAACCAGAGCGCATGCGTTCTGTGCCAACTGCGAAGATCGCGATACGCCAAGGATTCGACAAGGAGGAAGGATGTCGCACAGCTTCAGCTCGCTGTCCGAGCTCGGCGACGGATACGGCTTCCGCAAGGTGAGGAAAGCGCTTGGGGTCGAGGCTTTCGGGGTCAACGCCATCGTCTACCCACCTGGCTTCGAGGGGTTCCTGCACTACCACGACGAGCAGGACGAGCTCTACTTCGTCCATTCCGGCACCGCCCGGTTCGAGGTGGACGGAGACGTTCGCGAGCTGGGCGCCGGCGGCCTCTGTCATGTGGCGTCGACGACGCCGCGGAAGGTCTCGAACGCGGGCGAGGACGATCTCGTCCTGCTCGTCGTCGGGGGCAAAGGCGGTTACGTCGGCCACGACGGACAGCTCGTCGACCCTGCTGACGCGGAGCGTCGCGCCGGGTTCGGAAGCGGCGGCTGAGCGAGAGCTACTTGCTCGCCTTGACGAAAGCGGCGAAGCTCGGCTTCTTGGCGCCCGGCGCGGTCATCAGGCCGGACTGCCAGCCGTCCGCCCGGATCTCGTCCTTGAGCAGGAACCAGAGGAACATGTCGACCCTCGGGTTCGCCCGTGCGATCCCGACCGCCTCCGTCAGATAGGCAGCCTGCTTGGCGTAGCTGACGCCGAAGAAGGTATCGGGCGGGTTCGTCTGGTAGCCGTACTCGGTGATCCAGATGCGCACGTTGCCGTAGAGCCTGGTGAGCTCGGCCGTGAGCAGGTCGAGGTTCGCCAGCGTGACCGCGGTCGGTGCCTGTCCCCGCTTCCCGGGCGGCGGCTTGGTCGACGGCGTCTCGGTCGGCGTTCCGTAGTACGGATGATGGGCGTAGGCGTCGAATCCCTTGGCGCCCGCCTGCTTCATGGCGCGCAGGAAGGCAAGTGGCGACACGGAGGCACGGCCGCTGTTCGGGTTGTTGTTGCCGCGGGGGGCCGTCACCCCGCAGGCCACCTTGCCGCCGCGGGCCGCGCGGACTCCTGCGACGATCGCGTTGCAGATGCGCGCGTAGTCCTTCGCGCTCTGGATCACCCACGTGCCGCCCGAGCGCACGTACTGCGGGCGCATGAACACCGGGTTGTTCGGCTCGTTCCAGGCGATCCAGCTCGCGACGCGCGGGAGAACGTTGCCGTCCGGGCCCTTGTAGGTGCCGGAGTACCGTGTCGCCGCCGCAGTCGCGAAAGCCTTCAGGTCGGCCGCATTGGTGGGCGCGACATTCCAGCCGCGGGCAGAGTTCGCCCACGGCGGCGTGCCGATGATCGAGAACACGGGCTGCATGCCGTTGACGACCGCGTACCTGACGGTGCGGTCGTAGGTCGTCCAGTCGTACGCGGGGTCGGCTGGGTCGGCCGGCCGCTTCGGCTTCCGCTTCGCGACGCTGATGCCCGGGCCGGACCACCAGATGTTGACCCTGACGAGCTTGGAGCGCGTCGTCTTGAGCAACGGAAACGTCTCCTCGGGCGTTCCGTAGAGCACCTGTGCATCGTCGAAGATCCCGGTCTTCAGATACCTCGACGCCTTCGCATCGGTGGCAAGGGCCGACGCTGCGACGACGACGGCCGCCGCAGCGATCAAGATCGCTCTAGGCAACGGCCGAATCCCGGCCGAGCGAGGCGAGCGTGCGACGCAGTCCCTCGTCCAGCCCGACCTCCGGTTCCCAGCCGAGGAGCTGCTGGGCCCGGGTGATGTCCGGTTGCCGCACCTGCGGGTCGTCGACAGGGAGCGCTTCGAAGACGATCTCGCTGGAGGAGCCGGTTGCCCTGACGATGGCCTCGGCGAGCTCGAGCAGGCTCATCTCGGAGGGGTTGCCGATGTTGACCGGGTAATGCTCGGCCGACTCGGCGAGCAGGACGAGGCCGCGGACGAGGTCGTCGACGTAACAGAAGCTGCGGGTTTGCGAGCCGTCGCCGAACACGGTCAGCGGCTTCGACTCGAGGGCCTGGCGCAGGAAGGTCGGGATCGCGCGGCCGTCGTGGGGCCTCATCCGGGGGCCGTAGGTGTTGAAGATGCGCACGATCGCGGTGTCGACGCCCTGCTGCCGGTGGTAGGCCATCGTCAGCGCCTCGGCGTAGCGCTTGGCCTCGTCGTAGACGCCGCGCGGACCGATCGGGTTGACATGGCCCCAGTAGGTCTCGGGCTGCGGGTGCACCTGCGGGTCGCCGTAGACCTCGCTCGTGGAGGCGAGCAGGAACCGCGCCCGCTTCACCTTCGCCAGCCCGAGGGCGTTGTGGGTGCCGTATGAGCCGACCTTGAGCGTCTGCAGCGGCAGCCGGAGGTAGTCGATCGGGCTGGCAGGGCTCGCGAGGTGGTAGACGAAATCGACAGGCTCCGGCACGTCCACGTGGTGGGTGAGGTCGTGCGGCACGAACACCAGGGCGTCACTCCGGAGGTGCTCGATGTTGGACAGGACCCGGTCTCGAGGTTGTCCACGCAGATCACGCGGTGGCCCCGGCTGAGGAGCGCCTCACACAGGTGCGAGCCGAGGAAGCCGGCGCCGCCCGTCACGACGGAGGTTGGCATGGCGGAATCCTAACCTGCTCGCGGTCGGGGCCAAGCGATCGCTTACAGAATGCGAACCGCGAGAGCCGCGTCTCGTACCCCACGGAAACGGCGTGCGACCCCAACCGCCGCCGAGGCGTCAAGGACGAGTACGAGCGGGAGGACGACGTAGAAGAACCTCGGGTGGAGAGCAGTCACGTAATACACGCTGTACGTCGCCACGGTGAGGACGATCGGAACGACGAGGATCGCTCGCGCGAACATGGTGCGGAGCAGTACCGCACCGAGCACGGCCGGCACGACGAGCAGGGTGACGAGAAGCGGCGAGAAGAGCGTCGAATCGCCCCACGCAGTACCGATGTAGTCGAGACTCCAGGGGCGGTCGCTTGCCGAGATGCTCCCGTCGTACGTCGCGACGTACCCCTTGTTCCAGTACGCGAGGAGCAAGGGAACCGACACGAGCCCTCCGACGGTCACCAACAGAGCCTGCCGCCGGTGTCGGGCAAGGAGCAGGACACCGACCAGCCCAACGGCGATTACGCCGTCCGACAACTTGACAACAGTTGCGAAACCGAGCGCCAGCCCTGCTATCGCCGCGGAGAGATCGCCTGCTTCCGGACGGAGGAGCAATGCGACTGCACCGACGACAAGGGCCGTCGAGACCGGTTCCGTGTAGAGGTGCAAACCGACGTCGACGAACCAGCTCCCGTTCTCCCAGCCGCGCTCGCCGACCACGAGTCCTGGAACGAACGGCCAGAGCGCGAACAGGACAGCTGCCAGCAACCCGACGGTTCTCTTGCCGGTCGACCAGAGCCCGACGTAGGCCACCGCGACAACTGTCGCGGCGACGGCCAGGAACGACAGACCCACCCCGACGACGAATGCCGCGTCAGGCCCGAATCCCGGGTCGAGAAGGCGAAGAGGCGCAAGCGCAGACGCCCACAGCAGGGGCCAGCCAACGACTGGCGCCCCGGCTGGTCTCATCTCGACCACGACGAGCGTGGCTGCGGTCGCCGGGATGGCCGCGATCAACACCGCGAGCGACGCCGGGCTGGCCCTCCGACGCACGCCGACGTAGAGAAGCCCTGCGCCAAGCACTCCTACCACTGAGATCTGCGGTGCCACGCGTAGCGCTGCGGCGATGATCTCCCGCGCGGCAGCGTAGTACCCGTTGGCGTCACCGTAGAGCGGCCCGTAGCGAAAGCGCGGTAGTCCAGGAAGCGCCGTCCCTTCGGCGACCAGCGCAGCAAGAGGGATCGCGAGACGGATCGCAACGCAACCGCCGATCACCCACGCCCAGACGGAGATCCTCGACGAGCTCACGCGCGCTTGCCTTCGGCGGGATCGAAGATCGATGCTTCCGTCTGCCGGCGGGCCTGGAGCGCGCTGAGCAACACGCCGAAGAGCGCGAGTAGGAGCAGGTTGCGTGTGAGCAGGACCCAGACGGGCCACTCCACGGCCCGCAGCGGATGCTCGTACACCACCTCGACCTGGGTCGTTGCGAGCGCAGCGAGGAGCAGGATCGAGCCGAGTCGGCCGGCTCGTCCGGTCACGAGCGGGACCAGCGGCACCAGCCAGACGAGGAACTGAGGAGAGACGACCTTCGAGAAGACGACGAACGCCGTGACCGATGCGGCAAACCCGGCCACCAGCAGCTCCGGGCTTTCCTGCGCCCTGAGGTAGAGCACGACGACTGCCGCGATCGCCCCGACAATGAGCAGCGTGCTGACCGCTCCGAGCATGTCGGGAATTGCCCCGTCGAGATCGATCGAGCCGGGCTTGCCCGGGACGATCGTCGCCGTGTAGACGCCGATGTGATGCGCCACGAGCAGCATCGAAGCTCCGAGGCTCTCGATCTGGAGCTTCCGGACGATCTGCGTCTGGAAGCTGTACCCGAGACCGCCGGGCGCGAGCACGGCAAACGGGGCAAGCAGTAGAAACGAGACACCGAGGAAGACGACCGCGCCTCGGATCAACCCGTCCCGTCCACGAGTTCTCAGCACGTGGATCGCCACGACCGGCAGGACGACCGCCGGGAAGACCTTGACAGCGCAACCCACCGCGAGGAGCGCGAACGCGAAGCCATAGCGAAAACGCAGGAGCGCAAGCAGAGCAAGGACGACGAGGAGCGCGGGAAAGATGTCGTAGCGATTGAGCACCACCGCGCCGAGGCACACGGGCATGAGAACGACAAGCCCGAGCGCTAAGACGACCTGTGTGCGGTCTGCTTTCAGGGCGCTGAGAGTGCTCACCAACGCAGCAAGGAGCACCAGCCCGCCGAGACCGACGAGTACCTTGAACGCAAGGTTGTAGTCGCTCGAGCCACCGATCGCCAAGGGGGCCAGGAAGGCGGCGATGGCGCCCGGTGGATACTCGAAGTAGAAGTCGTGATACGGCAGCTTTCCGTCGCGCATCAGCTCGACGAAATCGTGGTAGCGGCCCACATCACCGGGATCGGCGGACGAGAAGAACCCGCCCCGCGCTATCGCGCACGACAGCAGGAACGCCAATGCCGCCGGCACGTAGACCCAGAGCGAGAACCCCGTTGCCCGCCGTGGTGGGCGAACAGCCTTCTGGGGTGACTGAGGCACCGCGCCATTCTAGGGACGGAGCACCGGTAGGCTCGCAGCGTGGTCGTGCCCGGGACAGGTCAGCAGCCGTCACCAGCACGCGCCGACCCTGGCCCACGACGAGTGCTTGCGTATTCGCTGATCGCGGCGGCGACGGTGCTACCGCGCGTCGTTGCGCTCCTCCACGAGCGGGGCACCATCCTCCCGGGGTTCACTCTCGGGGAGAAGAGCGACGACTTCGCGCGGACGTTCCTGGACAGCGGAACGTTCGGCTTCATACCCGGCCTGCCGTCTGCGTACACCCAACCGCTCTACAGCTTCTTCCTGATTCCCCTCTACGAGACCCTCGGGCGCTCCTGGCCCGTCGTCGGCGGAGCGCAGATCGTGGTGGCGACGGCAACCGCCTGCATCGTCTTCGAGATCGGACGGCGTTGGCTATCCGGCTGGGCCGGCCTGATCGCCGCTCTCATCACATCGCTGCATCCCTACTCGGTCTGGCACGACGTTCACGTGAATCGCGAGATCATCGACGGTCTCCTCGCGGTTTCCATATTCTTCGTTACGCTCGCTCTGGCCTCCAGGCGCTCGTTGGCCCTCGCCGCCACGCTCGGGGCGGTTCTCGGAGTGGCGATTCTCGGGAACGTGAGGCTGACCATGCTGCCTCTGGTGCTGGCTGTCTTCCTCCTGTGGATCTGGCGACCGAGCTGGCCGGCAGTCGGTGCGGTGGCGACAGCGCTCGCCGTGTGTCTGCTCGTGCTGATTCCGTGGGTCGCACGGAACCGGGCCCAGGTCGGGTGTTTCGCGCTGACGACCGATGCCCGGGCGTTGTGGGAGGCCAATAACGAGAGGACGCTGGACGTGCTCAGGCAAGGCCTCTGGATCGACAACGTCCCGCTCCCTCGCGATTTCCCCCCGAGCGCACAGGACGCGGGTCGAGAGTATCGACGGCACGGACGGATCGTTCGAGTGAGGGAATGTCGCCAGGTGTCCTTCTATCAGCGCAAGGTGTTGACGTTCTGGCGCGAGCATCCGGCCGAGAAGCTTCGCCTGGCCGGACAGGCCACCTTGATGCTCTGGAACCCGAAGGTGTCGCCCAGCGACACGGGGGACGCACCGAACAGCGCGCTGAACAGGCTCCGCGCCTCGGTGGAGCCCATCTACACGGCGCCCGTGTTCCTTCTGGCGCTCCTCGGGCTGGCGTGCGTCCCGCGGCGTTTCGCGGCGCTCGCGCTCACGCTCCTCGCCTACCAGTGGGCAATGGCCGTCGTCTTCGTCGGCGCAACCCGGTACCGGGTGCCGTGGGACTTCATCGTCGCATTGCTCGCAGCTGCGGCGCTGGTCGAGATCGCCGCACGGCTGAGCCGCGGTCGCGGTCGCGCCCACGAGAGCACACCAGCCTGACCCTCTAGCCGGCCGGCGTTCGGGCCGGGGTCACCGCGGTGACCTGCAAGTTCGCGAACAATGCGCCAGGGACCGGCTCTCGCAGCAGTGAGACTCTGCGATCGAGCGCACGGCCGCCCCGATTCAGCAGCCAGACCGGCCCACGCGCCAGCCCCGCCAGGCGGGCACGCCTGCACCCGATCTCCACGAACGTCCCGAGCAACATGCCCATGCACGCGGCGGTCCCACCGGCGGGCCGCACGTCGAGCGCGTGCCAGTCTCCGTTCTCGGCAAAAAGCCGGCGCAGCCCCTCGTGCGTCCAACGCCAATAGTCGTGAGGAGACGGGTGGTAGACCTGAACGCCGTGCGTCGACGCGAGCACCCTTCCACCGGGGGACGTCACACGACGGAGCTCGGCAACGGCGCGAGCGGGGTCGTCACAGTGCTCGAGCACCTGCGTGCAGAGCACCACGTCGAAGCTCGCATCGTCGACCGGAAGGTCTTCGACGCTTCCGAGCAGTTCCGCCACCGGGTTCTCGACGACGTCGATGCCGACATACGAATCCGCATACTCGGCGAAGTACGGATAGTAGGGCTTCACTCCACAGCCGACGTCGAGTACCCGCAGCCGCCCGCATTCTGCGTGAGCCGCGGCAGCTTCACGCGGAAGCCACTCCGCGAGGTTGGACCGAACGAGCCACGTCGCCGACGAGATCGATGGGCAGCGACGGGTCGCGCCGGGCCAATCGTGGGGGCTTTGTCCGGCGCCGAGGGTTCGGGTTGAATCCACCCGCGAATCGTATGCGGCAGCCTTGCCCCCAGGTCGGGTAGACCCGGAGCGTGGGCGCCGCAAGGTTCTGGAGGAGCGGAGCGCAGCGTTGGTGGGAGCATTCGTCCCTACGGTCGGGCCCGCACTCACGGTGGGGGTACGTAGACGACGAACCTGCCCAAGAGGTGGCGGCGGTATCCGTGCCGCTCCAGTTGCTTGATGATCGGCACCGAGCCGATGAGCTGCTCGTAGAACACGAACGCGTGACGGGCGCGCCGCACCTCCGTCTCGTACGCCGGGTAACGGACGTCGGTGGAGGCCGAGGGGACTGCCTGCCCGCTGTCGAACGCAACGCCGGCGAACCTGTTCTCGACGGCGATGATGCGCTCTCGGGTGTCGAAGGCCAGACGATACGCGAGCCAGTAGTCGGTGTAGAGCCGATCGATGCCCAGCCGGTCCAGGCCGGCGATCAGGGGGCCGAGGTCGCGGGGCACCCATTGGACGGTGTGGCGCGGGCCGAGCCCGATCGCCTGGGTGATGGGCCGCGGCTCAGCACGGAACCAGGAGTCCATCCTGTGCAACGTCACGACCGAGATCGCGCCCGCGACCACGAGGATCGCAGCCGCCCGGTGGTATCTCGTCGCGGCCTGCGCAACCAGTAGCACGAGGACGGGAGTCAGCACAACGACGTACCGGGGTGTGCCGAGAGCCAACGAAGTCTTCGGCGAGAGCGCGTAGACGAACGGGAACACGGCCGCGACGAAATAGAGAATCGACACGTCACGGTGCCGCGTCTTCACCGCGCCGAACGCGAACGCCGCTACCAGGCCGACGTACACCAGATACGTGAGCGCGGACGGGAGCAGCAGCTCCGCCGAGAAGGGAGCGCGCAGCCCGACGATCATTGGCAGGACAGGCGATGCGAGAAGGCGAAGGCTCCGTACCTTGTCCCCGTAGTCGGGCATGGCCAGCGATTCCCAGCCGTGGCCGGCATTCCAGACGATCCAGGGCAGCGCTCCGAGAGCTGCCAGAAGTGCAGCGAGCCAGACGTGTCGGAGGCAGCCCGGTCGCTTCCAGATCGTCCAAGCGATCACGGGAGCAGCGATCGGGACGATTTGCGCTGTTTGCCAGAACGCGAGCCCGAGAACGAAGCCGAACAGCCCGACACGCATGTAGTCGGGCCGCTCGACGATGCGGAGTGCGAGCAGCAGCAGGAGCGCGCAGTAGACGACATCGCTCGCATACAGCGCTTGCTGGTGCGTGAGCTGGAAGATGTTGAAGGCGGGCCAGATCCAGAACAGAGCAGCAGCCACGGCAGCGACCCTAGGCCCGATCGTTCTTCGGCCAACGCGCCAGATGACGAGCGCTGCCACCGCACTGAGCACGATCGGGACGATGCGCAAGGCGAGCCAACTGCTCCCGGCGACCAGGAACACGGGCACGGTGAGGAGCGCCTCCTGTGAGCCCGCGTAGGCCTGGCCCCAGTAGAACGTCGTCAGCTCGCCGTCCAGCGCATGGCGGGCCATCAGGCCCACTACTGCCTCGTCGGCGTTGGGCGTCCCGGAGACCGAGCGGTACGTCCAGACGCGTAGGACGATTCCGACTCCAGCGACGAGCCCGAACATCACGCTCCAACGCGAGAGCAGATGCCGGCCAACCGCGCTCGTCCGCGGTATCGGAGTCACCCGATCACCCTACGTCCTGGATCCGACGTGCACCGATCGGTACAGCCCCGTTCTGTCTACCGCAGGTCCTTGTTGGACTCCTGGTCGAACCACATGGCGAACAGCGTGAACTGCGTGCCCGAGATCAGGAGCAGCGCCACGAGCACGATCGTGGGCGTCGTGATCTCGTTGCCGAAGAAGACGCGCGAGACGCCGACGACGATGCCCGAGCGCGAGGCCGAGCACCGTCATCAGCGTGCCGAGCACGTAGAAGAAGACGAGCGGGTGGAAGTCGCGGATCACGTACTTCTCCTTCATCCGCCACCAGAAGCCCTTGAACAGGAGCCACGCGATGCGCGGCGCGACGGAGCGGATCCTGATGCCGGAGCGCTCCCCGACCCCGTAGATCGGCCGCGAGGGCACGTCGCGCACGCTGGCGCTGATCACGTTCAGGTGCACGAGCAGGTCGTTGGGGAAGCCGTAGCGCCGGTACACGCGGTCGAGGTCGAGCTTCCGGAGCGCCTGGAGCGAGAGGGCCGAGTAGCCGGCCTGCGAGTCGGCAACGTGCCAGTAGCCCGACGCGATCTTCGTCAGGAGCGACAGCACCGCGTTGCCGAGGTACCGCGAACGTGGGATCAGCGTCCACGCCTCGCCCGTGATCAGCCGGTTCGCCTTCGTGTAGTCGACCTCGCCGCGGGCGACGGGCTCGACGAAGCCGATCAACTCGGCCGGGTCCATCTGGTTGTCCGCCGCCATCACGCACGTCACGTCGATCGCCTCGTCGCGGGCCCGCTCGTACCCGGTCGCGATCGCCGCACCGACGCCGCCGTTCCGCTCGTGCACGATCACCTCCACACGCGCGTCGCCGAGAGCGCGGGCGGCCTGCGCCGTCCCGTCGGTGGAGGCGTCGTCGACGACGATGATCCGGTCGACGAAGTCGGGGATGCCGCGCAGCGTCTCCGCCACGAGGTGCTCCTCGTTGTACGCGGGAACGACCACTGCGACGCGCTTGCCCTCGACCACGAGGTGGAGTCTAGGCGGCCTGCTGGCCGGCGCTGCGCCGCCGCAGGAGCGGGTCGGCGAGATACGCGGCGAGCGTGCCGGCGATCAGCCCGAGCAGCGCGCCGATCACGGCGGAATTGCGGCGGCTCGTCGCCGTCGTGCGCACGGACGACGGCGGCTCGACGACCCGGCTGCGCTCCACCTCCTCGGCGAGCGAGAGGAGCTGCTGGGCCGCAGTGCGGTCCTGGCGCAGGTTGGAGACGCGCGCCTCGTAGAACTGCAGCGTCGAGTTCGCGTTGGCCTGGATCAGGATGCGCTCGGCGAGCGAGAGCGATCTTCTCCTCGAGCGCCTGCTTCTGCTGCGCGAGCGCTCCCTGGATGCGCGAGTTGGCGGTCTCGAGCCCTTCGTCGTCCGTCTTGATCTGCTCGTTCAGGAGCTCGATCTTGCGGTCGACGTAGGCGGACACCTGCCCGATCACGCTGTGCGACAGCGAGGCCGACCGCCCGCTCTGCCTTCGCGGCCGACGGCGCCTGCACCGTGATCTCGATCAGCGGCGACAGGTTGCGGGCCGTCGAGCCCGGCGTGGTGATCGCCTGGCTCGTGACGTTGCCGCGCAGCTGCCCGGGCCTGAGCCCCGACACGGCGGCCGCCCGCCTGATCGCGGACTCGGAGCGGATGATCTGCGACACCGTCTTCGGGTTCGTGGCGAGGCTCTGGATCTGGCCGCCGCCGCTCGGAGCAAACGGCTGCCCCACGAAGAGGAGCGTCGTCGCCTCGTAGACCTTGCCGCCGCCGACCGACACGAGCACGCCCAGCACGGCACCGATCAGCAGCCCACCCACGGGCAGCCACCAGCGGGCGGCGATCCGCTGCCACACGCGAGCGAAGGTCGACCTCGCGCTCGGCGTCGAGGTCGGGAACGGGTGCCGGGCGCGAATCGCTCACCGCGCCGCGACCCTGCTCGCAACCCACTCCCACTGAGCGGCGAGGCCGTCGGCGAGCGACGTCTGCGGCGCCCAGCCGAGCTCACGGAGTGCCGCGCTGACGTCGGCGCGCGTGCGGCGCACGTCGCCTGCCGCCGCTCCGTGCGCCTCGATCAGAAGCTCACGGCCGGCGATGCGCTCCGCCAGTGCGATCGCCTCCGTCATCGACGCCTCTTCGCCTCCGCCGACGTTGTAGACAGACCCGGAAGCGCCGTTGCCCATGGCGGCAATCGTAGCCGTGACGACGTCGGCCACGTACGTGAAGCTCCGGGAGGCCGAGCCGTCGCCGAAGAGGGGAAAGCTCGTTCCCTCGACGAGAGCCTCGAGCATTCGCGTCATCGCCATGTCCGGCCGCTGGCGCGGACCGTAGACAGTGAAGTACCGCAGGCCGACCGCTTCCAGGCCCGACGCGCGGGCGAGCGCGTAGTGCAGATGCTCGCACGCGAGCTTGGTGACGCCGTACGGCGAGATCGGCCGCGGCCGCACGTCCTCGGCGGTCGGGAACGTCTCCGCGTCACCGTACACCGACGACGACGACGCATAGACGACGCGCACGCCGCTCCGAGCCGCCGCCTCGAAGACCCTCCCGCTGGCGACAACGTTGCGCCGCACGTACAGCTCGAAGTCCACCCCGAAGCTCGCCCGCACGCCCGGCTGGCCGGCCAGGTGGAAGAGCCCGTCGGCGCCGTCGAGCAAGCCGGCGAGATCGTCGGTCTCGAGGTCGGCCTCGACCACGTCGAGCCCGGCGGCGTTCTTCCGCTTGCGCGCAGGGTCGTAGTAGTCGGTGAACGCGTCGACGCCGATCACGTCGTGCCCCGCCTCGACGAGGGCCTCGCTCAGGTGCGAGCCGATGAAGCCCGCGGCACCGGTGACGACGTAGCGCATCCGCGGAACGGTAGCTAGCGTCCGCGGGCTGCGGCGATCACGCCTCGCCCGGCTCGGCCACGATCGGCTGCGGCAGCTCCTCCGCAAACGGCGCCAGCACGCCCCCCGGCCCGGGGAGGAGACACAGGTCGGAGAAGAACCGGGTCATCAACACGCCCTCCCGGAAATCGCCGAGGCGCGGCTCCGACCGTCTCCCCGCGCGCCAGTGCGAGCGCGATGTCGGGGTAACGGCTCCCGGCGGCGAGCGGCAGCGGGAACGCACCGCCGAAGCGCGGGTTGACATCGGTGATCGGCAGCGATCCATCCGGCTCCCTGAAGCACTGCACGTTGGCGGGGCCGACGATGCCGCACCGTCTCGGCGACGCGGGCGCCGTGCTCGATCAGCTCCCGGTCCTGGATGGACATGCCCTTGATCGACTCGCCGCCCTTCGACTGGATCATCGTGCGCGGGATGGCGTTCAGGCAGCGGCCCTCGAGGTCGCAGAAGACGTCGATCGAGAACTCCTCGCCGAGGCACGCCTCCTGCACCATCGAGTCGACGGAGGTGTAACCGAGGAAGAACTCGAGCTCGCGCTCGTCGGCCGCCCGGTAGATGTGCCGCGAGCCGAAGCCCTCCCGCACCTTGACGAGCAGCGGGTAGCGGGCGTCTGCCGGCACCTCGTGCGGAAGCCACGTCCGCGGGCTCGCGATGCCGTGCTCCTCGAAGAAGGCGTGCGCGAGGTACTTGTCGCCCATCGTGCGGCAGACCTCCGGCGCGGGTGCGAGCACGAGCGCCGGGGCGAGCGCCTCGCGGTGGCGGGACAGGGTCTCCTGGTCGAGGTCGGTGAGCGGGACGACGAGCCGGATCTCGTGCTCGGCCACGAGCGCCGCCAGCGCGGGGACGTAGCCCGGATCGGCCACGCGCGGGACGAGCGCCTTGCGGTCGGCGTGGTAGAGCGCAGGCGCGAGATGGTCGGCGTCGCAGGCGACGGCGACCGCCCCGGCCCGCCTGAACGCGCTGACGATGTCGACCCGCTGCCCGGCGCAGGTGAAGAGGACGGCGGTCACGACAGGAGAGAGTAACCGCGCCCGCTCGACAGAGCGTCAGAGGAGCGCCGAAGACAGCTACGCGGTCGCGCCCGGCCACCATCAGGCGCTCGCGTTCCGGGCTCCCACGAGGCCCTCGAGCAGTTCCCGGTACTGCGCGACGGTCGTGTCCCGCCTGCGGTGCTGCTCGATCCACGTGCGTCCCGCCGCTCCGAGCGAAGCGAGGTCGAGCTCGCCGGCGTAGGCGAGCCGGATAGCGGCGGCAACCGCGTCCGGGTCGCCGGGCGACACGGTTACTCCGCACGCGGCGGCGAGGACGAGCTGCGCCGTCTCGCTCTCGGGGTCGGCTGCGACGATCATGGGACGTCCTGCCGAGAGGATCCCGTTCACACGGCTCGGAACCACATAGCCCGCGAGCCCGTGAGCGAGCCCGACGTAGTGCACGTCTGCCGACGAGAGGGACGAGGAAAGCGCTTCACGAGGCTGGTAGGGAAGGAAACGGACGTTCGTGGCTCCGAGCTCGTTCGCGAGCGCGGCGACCGCGGCTTGCCGGACGCCGAAGCCGACGATCACGATCTCGAGCCGGTCGAGGTCGCGGAGACGAACGGCGGCGCGCACCAGCGTCTCGAGATCCTGCGCGTGACCGACGTTCCCCGAATGCATGACGACGAAGCGGCCCACGAATCCGTTCTCGTGCGCCCAGGCGTTGTCTCGTGGCTGCGGCATGATCTCGGCCGGGTCGACCCAATTCGGGATCACCACGATGCGGTCGGGCGGCGCCCCCTTCGCCTCGAGCCGGCGGCTCATCGTCTCGCCGATCGAGACGACCCGGTCGGCCCGGCGGAGGTACGACCCGACGATGCCGCGCAGCACGCCCACGGCGATGGGGTTCGTGAGCCTGCGCAGCTTGACGGCGGTCTCCGGGAAGACGTCCTGGCAGACGACGACGAACGGGACGCGGAACCGCCGGGCGACGGTCAGAGCGACCGCACCGACCATCGGCGGATCGGTCATGCAGAGCACGACGTCGGGCGGCTCGTCGGCGAGGCCGCGGGCGAGGGCGCTACCGAGGTAGGTGAAGTAGTTGGAGCCCCTCGCGGCGAGGCCGGTGCGGTCGTACGACGTGGAGCGGACGCGCTCGACGGTGACACCGTTGCGGGCAACGAAGCGGGGCTCGTCCTCGTGGTCGTGGAGGATCCCAGTCAGCACCCGGATGTCGAAGACGCCGGCGAGGCCTTCGCAGAGGTCGGTGAGGAGATGCGCGGTCGCCTCGACGCCCGGCCAGTAGTACTGGTTGAGGACGAGCAGGCGAGGTCTACGGACCGGCGGGGGAGGCTGCACGGCGCTCTAGGCTACTGCCGCTGCCCGGCCACTGCGGCACGCACCGCGGTGACGAAGGACTCGACGCTCGGTCCGTACCCCCAGACGGCGGCGATCTCTCTCGATCGTCGCCCCGCCGACCAACGCATCTCCACGTCGTCGCACAGGTCTCGCAGGGCCGCGGCCGCATGCGCTTCTGCGTGGTCGGCCGGAACGAGGTAGCCGTTGACCCCCGCGTCGAGGAGGTCGTGAGCGGCCCCGACCTGGTCGGAGAGGACGAGGGGAAGCCCGCACGCTGCCGCCTCGTTCACGACCACACCCCAGGTCTCGTTCCGCGAGAGCAACGCGAAGACGTCGGCAGCGACGTACACCCGGACGATGTCCTCCCGCTCGACGACACCGAGAAACGTGACGCGAACGCCACGCTCGCGCGCGAGCCGCTCGAGAGCCCCTCGCTCTCCCCCCTCCCCGGCTAGCACGAGGCGAAGACGGGCTCTCGCCGCCTGCTCGACGGCGCCGATGAGGGAATCGAGGGCCTTTTCCGGGGAAAGCCGAGCGACCGAGAGCACAACGATGTCGTCGGGATCGATGCCCATTGCGGCCCGAAGTGATTGACGATCGAGGCGAGCGGTCTCGGCGGCGGCCGCAAATCCGCCGGTGTCGACGGTGTTGGCGAAGATGCGCACGGCACCAGGGTCGGCGCCGCGTGCCACCATCGACCTGCGTGCGAGCGTTCCGGTCACGAGCACGCTCGATGCGCGACGTACTACCCTCGGGACGACTGCGCCCTTCACTGCCTTCCGCCATGCTCTCCGCGGCGCCATGTCATGGCTCTCGACCTGGAGGACGTACGGCACCCGACGCACGGCGCTCCAGGCGAGCGCGGCCTGGGAGGCGAAGGTGCTCCACCCCGTTATCACGAGCACATCCGGGCGAAGGCGTTCGAGCGCCCGTACGACCCCGGGCGTCACCGGGTAGTCGTGCCGCAGGATCCTGTCGGCCCCGGGCACGCGGAACCCACGCAGGACGACGTGAGGGTGGCCGATAGTCAGGTCCCAGCGGTTGCCGGCAATCGCACCTGCCGCATAGACGACGGTGAGATCGAGCTCCGGCCGCTCGGCGATGAGATCGAAGAGAGGCGCGCGATACGGCGTGGGCTCCGGCGCGACGACTACGACGCGGATCGGGGAGTCGACCGAGCCAGGCACTCAGGCAGGATAGTCGTGAGTCGTCCGCGGCTAGACGAGCGCCGTGTAGACGCCGTCGGTCGCCCGGGCCGTCTGCTCCCAGGAGAACGTATGCGCTCGGGCCACACCCCGTGTCGACCAGCGATCGGTCTCCCGGAGTACGTCCTCGACCGCCTCGGCGATCGCCTCCGGCTCGTAGGGATCGAAGAGACGAGCGGCCCCACCGCAGATCTCGGGGATCGAGCCCGCGGCGGCGGCGGCAACGGGGCATCCGCAGGCCATTGCCTCGAGCAAGGGCTGGCCGAACCCCTCGTAGAGGCTGGGGAAGACGAGCGCCGAGGCGCTTTGGTACAGCGCGACGAGCTGCTCTGCCGTCACGAACCCACGAACCTCGACGCCGGGACTCTTCCGTGCCTCCTCGTAGCTCCCACCGGTCAGGACGAGTCGGAGCTCCGGGTGGCGTCGTCTGAGGAGGCGAAACGCTTCGAGCAGCCGGACGTGATTCTTGTGGGGCCACGGAAACGCCGGATAGAGAAGAAACGGCTCACGCTTTGCGGGAGCCGGGGGCGTGAAGCGAACGTGGTCGACCCCGGAGTGGACGACGACCACCTTCTCGGAAGGGAGGCCCACACGCTCGAGCAGTGTCTCCCGGACATGCCCGCTGATCGCGATCACGCGTTGTGCGCGTCGTGCGCTGCCCTCGTACGCGAGACGCCGGTACAGCAGCGTCGCACGGGAGAAGAACTGCGGCATGACGAGATGCTGGACGTCGTGGATCGTCACCACGGCCGGGGGCTCACGCACGGGCGGAACCGTCGTGGTCAGCGGGAAATGGAGCCCGTCGACCTCGTCGAGACGCATCTCGCGGCGCACGCGACGGGACATGCAGGCGGCTCCGAGCCCGACGAGCCGCGCTAGCGGGCTCTCGCCGGAGCGGAACGAGGACACCACCCGTGTCGGCAGCGGGCCCCCGACGTCGGAGGCACGATCCGGTGCGAACACGCGGTACTCATGGGTGCCCACGTCGGCAAGCGCCCGGCAGAGAGACCTCGCGTACGTCTCCGACCCTCCGACCGCGCCCGGCTCGAGCGTCAGCAGGCTGATCCCGACTCGCACGGGCCGACCCTAGCGGGCAACCCGGATCCGGGAGCGAAGCAGCAGGCGCATCTTCGCTCGTCCTCGCCTGAGGTTCTCACGGGTGCGGAGCACGGCGCCGAGGTTCCGGGTCAGGCCGCCATCGGCGCCGAGCCTGTGGCTCGCGTCGTGAATGGTGTAGATGTGGCCACGCCCGCCCACGAGTCTGCTGTTCCAGGCTGCGTCCTCGCCGTAGTAGGCCTCCTCCTTCCCTCCAGCGAGGTGACCGTAGTGGTGCGCCTGGTGAATGGCGAGGACGGCGCGAGTGGCGTCGATCACCGGCCCCTGTTGCCGCGCGCGCCAGACGAGCCAGTTGTCGAAGCCCGCGCGTCCGACGAGGAACGGGGGAAGCTCGGCGAACACCTCGCGAGGAAAGACGAAGTAGTCGAGAGCAGCGGCCCCGCGGGTGACTCCCTCGGCCGCCGCTCTGGCTCGCAGCATGGTCGAGCTCACGGCCTCGGACGGCGCTACGGACTCGAGCTCCACCGTGCGACCGATCATGAGGAAGCGCGTCGTGGCGGCGGCTACTCGTCGCACGGCTGGGAGAAAGTCGTCCAGGAGGATGACATCTGCGTTGACGAAGCAGCGCAGCGGGTGACGGGCGACGGTGTCCACCTGGGCGAAAGCCGAATCGAGCCTCGGCGTGACGTGCTCGTTGCGGAGCAGTGACGGGACGTGCTCGGCCCCGCATGCCCTCGCCGCCTCGGCCGTACCCTGCTCGTCGCCGAGCAACACGACATGCACGTCGTCTCCGAGCGCGACCCAGCTGTGGAGCGCGTTGCGCTGGATCTCGGCGATGCGCCCTTCGAACGGCTTGGGAACGGAGAAGAGCGTGAGCACCAGGTGACCCTAGACGGCTTCGGCTTGGCGATCGAACCAGGAACGCTAACGTTCCGCGGGTGACTGGCTCGTCTCGACGCGTCGCCGGCCGTCAGTTGCCGGCCGGGATTCGTCCCACGCCCACCGAAGCCGTCGTAGCGACGGTCCGCCCGCTGCGCCTGAGCCCGGTGTCGGAAGCCGACGTCACGAGCCCGCAGAGGGTGACGGCGCGCAACGCGCGCGGGCACCGCCTGCGGGTGCTCCTCGTGATCGCGGCGGCCGAGTTCAAGCTCAAGTACGCGGGCTCCGCGCTCGGCTACGTCTGGTCGGTGGTGAAGCCGCTGGCGCTGTTCACGCTGCTCTACCTCGTGTTCGGGCGTGTGTTCAACCTGAACGAGCTCTCGCCCTACTACTCGGTCTCGCTGCTCGTCGGCATCGTCCTGTACACGTTCTTCGCCGACGCGACCACGCTCGGCCTGATCTCGATCGTCGCCCGCGATTCGCTCATCCGCAAGATCTCGTTCCCGCGCATCATCATCCCGACCTCGGCGACGCTGACGGCCGCCATGACGCTGCTGATCAACTTGACCGTCGTCGCCGTGTTCCTCGCGTACAAGCAGATCACGCCGCAGCTCGACTGGCTGCTGATCCCGCTGCTCCTGCTGGAGCTGTACGTGTTCACGCTCGGTGTCGCGCTGCTCCTGGCGGCGCTCTTCGTCCGTCTCCGCGACCTGCAGCAGGTGTGGGAGCTCGCGCTCCAGCTCTTCTTCTACGCGTCGCCGATCATCTACCCGATCGGGTTCCTGCCCCCGTGGGCTCGCAAGCTCGTGTTCCTCAACCCGTTCACACAGGTGCTCCAGGACATTCGCGCCCTCCTCTTCTACCCGGACGTTGCCGAGAACCGGATCACCGCGGCCTCCGCGTTCGGCGTCGCTGGGGCGCCTCGTTCCGATCAGCGATCGCGATCGGGACCCTTGTCGTCGGGTACGTCTACTTCCGGCGCGAGGAGCCATGGTTCGCGGAGCGGGTGTGAGCGCCGGCCGGAGCATGGCTGTGGAGGTCGCCGACGTCGAGAAGACGTTCCGGCTGCCGCACGAGCAGCGGACGACGTTCAAGGAGTACTTCCTGCATCCCACTGCGGCGGTACGACGTACGAGCGCCAGCGTGCGCTCGGCGACGTCACGTTCGACGTCGAGGAGGGCGAGTTCTTCGGGATCGTCGGCCCGAACGGGAGCGGCAAGAGCACGCTGCTGAAGGTGCTGGCGGGGATCTACCGCCAGGACGCGGGCACGGTGCGCGTGAACGGCCTGCTGTCGCCGTTCATCGAGCTCGGCGTCGGCTTCAACCCGGAGCTGACGGCCCGGGACAACATCCTCATCAACGGAACCCTGCTCGGCCTGACGCGGCGGCAGATCAAGGAGCGCTTCGACGAGATCGTCGGCTTCGGGGAGCTGGAGCGCTTCGTCGACCAGAAGCTGAAGAACTTCTCGTCGGGCATGCAGGTGCGGCTCGCCTACTCGATCGCGATCCAGGTCGACTTCGACATTCTCCTGCTCGACGAGGTGCTCGCCGTCGGCGATCAGGAGTTCCAGGAGCGCTGCTTCGAGACGCTCGCTGCCATCCGCAAGGCAGGCAAGACGATCGTGTTCGTCTCTCACGACCTCGGCGCCATCCGGGACCACTGCGACCGCGCGATGCTGCTCCTGGACGGCTCCATTCAGGCGCTCGGCGCGCCGGAGGACGTGTTGGCTCACTACGACGCGATCATCCACCCGGTCGCCGACGCCTCCGAGTGGTGACCTGTCCTCGCGAGAGATCCGCAAGAGCGCGCTCGGCCACGCGACGGTAGCGACGGGAAGCGGCATGGTTCGATGCTCTGATAGCCGCGGCCGACAGAACCACGCTGGGGTCGATCGCGAATGCCGCTCGCCGGAGTGTCCATGCTGCCGCATCCACCGCCCGGCCAGACCGACGAAGCAGCGTGGTCGCGGCGACACGGCGCACCTCCCGGAATCCGGCAGTCCTGGAGTGCACGATCGCAAAGCGATCCAGCAACTCCCTGTAGGCAGCGACGGCCTCTTCGATCTCGTCGGCCGCCACCACGACGTCGGCCCCGAGGTGCCAGGCGAGCCGGGCACGATCGGGGGTCAGCCCGCGGCAAGCTCCGAGATCCTGGATCGCCCGGCGTCCGATCTCCTCCTGCTCGGCGCGTCGCTCGGCGTCGCGTCGCTGGGTTGCCTGAGCGGAATGAACCCGGTAAAGCGTCAGCGGGACTGAAAGGTTCTCGGCCCGCCCGTGTCGAAGGAGTTTGGTCCAAAGGTCGTAGTCCTGCGCCAGGGGAAAGGCGGGGTCATAGCGAACGCCGTCGCGGAATGCAGCTGTCCGAATCGTCGAGGCCGAGTGAAGCAACGGTGAGGTGAAGAGGCAGACCCATCGGATCGCCGCATCCGAGCGTGGCAGCCGAAAATAGGATCCCACCCCGACCGTGTCATCCACGGCGAGGGCGTCGCTTCCAACCGCCACGAGATCGCGCCTCGACTCCAGCACACGGACATGCGTCGCGAGCCGGTCGGGGAGCCAGACGTCGTCGGCATCAAGCGGGGCAACGTACTTCCCTCTCGCCTTGTCGACAAGTTCGTTACGGCGTGTCGAGATGCCGGCGCTCTCATCATGACGAGTGAGACGAACGCGCGGATCGTCCGTTGAGGAGACAATGTCCGCAGTGGCGTCGAGAGAGCCGTCGTCGACCACGAGCACCTCGATCTCCTGCAACGTCTGGCCGAGCGCGCTCGCGAGGGTTGCGCCGACGTGGCGCTGGTTGTCCCGGGCGGTGATGAGCACAGAGACCACGGGAGGCGTCGGTTGTTGCCCGTCCACTGCGGATGCCTAGTTCGGTGCCGGGAAGCCGAAGACGTCAGCCAGGTAGCGGCGGGCCGCTATCTCACGACTCACGAGCCCGCTCTCGACCGCCTGTCGGAGCGCTTCGGCGCTGGCGACCTGACGTTCCACACCGGCAAGCTCGAGTCTCCGAGCGAGAGCCGCGCCGGCCGTGTCGCACGGGTAGCGCTCGTAGATACGTCGCAGTTCCTCAAGGGCGTTGCCGCGGCTTCCGGTGACCGAGTTACTGAGATCGAGACCGATCCTGTATTCACATGTTTCACGGGGTATGCCGACGAGGTCGAGGTGTTCCGTCACTCGAAGAAGGAAATCCCAGTCCTTCAAGATCGCAAAGGACGGATCGAAGCCCCCGAATCGCTCGAAGAGCGCGCGCGAGTAGAGCCAGGTGTGGAGCGGCGGCCGGTTTTGCACGAGCAGGTCGCGGCGGTCGAACTCCCAGACCGGCATGTGAATCCGGTCGACGACGATCGTCGTGCCGCCCTGCCCGGTGACGAGAGCCCGGTTGTAATGCGAATAGACGAACGCCGAGGTCGGGTCGATCTGCTCAGCCGCGCGCACGAGCGACGCGAGATGGAACGGATAGACGAGATCGTCGTCGTCGAGGAAGGTGATGTAGCGTCCTTCGGCAGCCTCGACGCCGTCGTTGGCCGCCTGAGCCGGCCCCCTCCCCGGATCGTTCGCCAGATACCGGATGCGAAGGTCGCCGTCGTACTGGCTGATGAGCGGTTGAACATCCGCGCCCCCGTCGTTGACGACGACGACCTCGAAGTCACGGAACGTCTGCCACGCGAGACTGTTCAGCGCCGTTTCGAGTGCATGAGGACGATTCCTCGTGCGGGTGATCACACTTACGGTCGCTCGGGTCGAACGAGGCCTCGGAACGATGGGTCTCACCGCACACGCTCGGTCCATCTTGTCGATGTAGCGATCGAGGTTCCTGACCATCCATTCCGAGTGATCGACACGATTGACCTCGAAGGTCTTGCTTCCGTGGTGATAGACGAACGCGCTTCTCAACACACCGATCCGCTGACCCGCCATCTGCGTCCGCAGGCAGAAGTCCTCGTCCTCGAAGTTCCCGAGGCCAAATCCTTCATCGAGGCCGTTGAGTCGATCGAAGAGCTCACGGCGAAACGCCACGCAGAAGAAGGCAATCCGCTCAGGGACGACAACGATCTCGTCGCGTGTCGCGATCGACCGCGCGTAGCCGGCAGCGTCGGCCGGGTGCAGAGATCGAGCCTCCTCGTCGATCTGGTCACCTTCGCCGACGTAGTTCGTCACTGGACTGACGAGCCCGAGTTCCCGATCCGATTCGAGCGCATCGACGAGGAGATCGCTCCAGCCGTCGGTCACGAGCGTGTCGCTGTTCAGGAGAACAACGTGACGCCCTCGACTCAGTCGCACGCCGACGTTCATACCACGTGCAAAACCGACGTTCTCGGGCAAGCGGACGTAGCCAAATGCAGGGATCCGGGCGGCCTCGGTACGAAGCCACTCGAGGACGTCGGGGCCTGACCCGTTGTCCACGACGATCACCTCGAATGATCGTGAGGAGGCCGCTTCGTAAATACTCGTTACACATGCCTGCGCATAGTCGAGCGCGTTCCAGACGGCGATCACGACACTTAGATCGGGCGGTTCGACACCGTGTCTCTCCGGAAGCTGTGCCTCCAAGCGATCGTGTCTGCTGGTGTCGACCACGACTAGCTCGGACGACCGCGGCGATGGTGCCGGCCGCCGGGAGCGACGCCAGCCCAGGACGCGCGACACGAACGCGCGAGGACCCTCCGCCAGGAGCACCGAGCTGCCGCGGTGGGCGAGGTACACAATGCGGACAAGGCGGTTTCTCACCGCGGCGAGAGCCTGCGGTGAGATCCGGCTCGACACCCGCGTCTGGACAGTCGAGGGCACCTCACCGTCCATTGCAGCAACAGCGGCATCCTCCGGCGTCACACTCCCATCCCTGACGCGCTCTCGCGCGCCCATACGTGTCTCCTCGATGCGAGCGCGGTGGTTGCCTGCGGCCCCGAGGCTGTCCGCGATCGCTCCCGCCTGTTCCAGCAACGCGTCGCTCGTGCTCGCCAGCCCCGCCTGGCCGACCAGTTCGCTCCAGGTCAAGGCGGCCTCGAACGACTGCTCGTCGATCATCGTTCCCGGTACGCCGAGCTCTGACTGCAGCTCATCCAACGTCGCGCCGCTCTCGAACGACAGCCTGCGTCCGTCGCGGCGAGCACGCGACGCGGCTCGCGCGACCAGGAGCGCCTGCGTCTGGCCCCGCAACCTGGAGACGCTGACGTTATCGTTGTGCACCCTGTAACGGACGACTGCCTCTGCCAGGTTCGCGACCTGATACCGCTCTGCCAACCGGAGCGCGAGGTCAGCGTCCTCGGCCGGCTCGAAGAGGCGGCGGAAGCCGCCGACGTCGTCGAAGGCGTTGCGCCTGAACACCATCGTCGGGCTCGCAAAGCAGACCTCATCGAGGATCCTTCGATCGATTTCGGCCGGCTCGGTAGGGTAGGACAGAGACCTCAGCAGACCCCCTTGCGGATCGATGACGTCGACGAAGCCGCCGACGAGGGCGACCGCGGGTCGTGCTTCCAGGAACGCGTGCTGAAGCTCCAGTCTCCGCGGCAGCGAGACATCGTCAGCATCCATCCGTGCTATCAGCGGCGCCGTAGAGCTCGCGACACCCGTGGTCAGCGCCACGACGATCCCGCTGCCGGGACTCTCGAGAACCCGCACACGATCGTCGCGGATGCTCGCCGCCTCCGCGATCGCCACGGAGCCGTCGGTCGAGTTGTCGTCGACGACGACGAGTTCGATGCTCTCGAGGGACTGGGAGAGGATGCTTGCGATCGCGGCGCCGAGGTACGTCTCACCGTTTCGCACGGGAAGAACCACGCTCACTTCGATCGGGCGGCTCACGGGGTTCGGGCCCGCCGATGCGGTCGCGCGAGCAGCAGTTCGGCCTCCTCATGACACGCGTGCGGGACGTATCCGTCGTACGCGCCCACGTCGATCCGCCACCCGTCGAGAAAGCAGTCCAACAGTGTCCCGACATCGTGTCTCGCGTGACCTGAGATCGGATTCGGCGCGATGCTCTGCACACGATTGAGGGCGAGGCTGAATGCCCGAGGCTTCCTGAAGCACAGGAGGAGGGGGTGATCGCAGGCGACCCTCTCGGCCTGCAACCACAGCTCGTGCTCGAGCGTGGTGGGCGAGTCGAACGAGATACCCCGTAGGAGGCCGACTAGGTCGTTTCGCCGATAGAGCGAGCTCGACAGATCGAGTGGATACCCCCAGTCCGGCTGCAGGCCGACCCACCGCGCGGCGACAAGTTCGTCGGGACCGGCACCGGAAACGTGTCTCAGCGTCGGAGGAAGTGACTCGATACCCAGGGGCTGACAAAAGCGGATCGATTCGCCCAGTCGAAGCGAGACCCCGACCGCGTCGGGCTCTGCGCTGAGTGCCGCCACGATCGCGCCGAGCGAGAAGTCCCGGACGAAAAGCACGTCGTCGACGACGAGGGCAACGAAGAGAGGAAGGCGGGACATGGCTCGGAAGCGTCGACGTAGACGTGACGTGCATCCCAGCAGTGCGCCCGCGTCACGATCGAACCGGCTCTCCTCCCAGAACGAGACATCTGGGTGTTCCGAGGTGACGGCCTTGTACGCCGCCCGATGGGAGTCGGAGCTCGCGCTAACGAGTACGTCTATCTGCAAGCGGTCGAGGTCGGAGCAGTGCCTCTTGAACGATCGCAGTGTCCCTTCGAGCTGCAGAGCGCGATCCCGGCTCGGTATGAAGACCGAGAGCGCGATGCTCCCAGCGTAAGCCGACCCGGTCTGACGCGCCATCACTCCGGAGCTTCTATCAGACGAGCGATGCCTAGCCTCTCGTGCCTTCGAAGCGAACGGCGCAGATTGGCAACAGCCGTGGCACCGATCGATGAACTAGAGTCGCGCGAGTGGACAGAAGGCATGCCGAGCCAGAGACAGTCTCTGCGGCCATGGCAGAGGCCGGCTTCGGACATCGCCTCACAGCAACACTTGGACGCTGGACATCTGGCCGTCGAGCTTTCCTGACGGCCGCCGGAATCTTCCTCGCCCTCACTGCCGTCTTCTTCAGCCCAATTGTCCGCTACGACGCAACATTCTCGCTAGTCGCCGGGCACCAGTCTGCCATTTGGCCGTGGGCCGCGCACCCGACCGGATATAGCGATGCTTATCCGCAGTCTGATGCCGCCGACACGATATATCCCTGGTCAGTCTTTGCAGCTCAGGTATACCGTCACGGCGAGATACCTCTATGGAATCCGTTCAGCTTGGGAGGAACACCATTCCTGACAAATGGACTTGGAATGTCCATCTATCCGCCACGCGTCTTGCTTCTAGTTCTCGTTTCGCCCATATGGGCGCACGACCTTCTACTTTTTCTTCACGTGTTCGCAAGCGGACTGGCCATGTTCACTTTGCTCCGCGTCCTTCATTCAAGCTTTCTTGCGGCAATGCTGAGTGGAATTGCATGGATGTTCTCATCGTACCTGTTTGCGTGGCTTCAACTTGAATACGTTGTCGTACTCGGCGTTTGTCTGCCGCTCTCGCTCCTCCTTGTTCGACTGGCCAGTGATAGGCGATCCTGGTGGTCGGCTGTCGCGGCCGGCGGAACACTAGGGCTCGCAACGCTCGGCACTGGCCTCCAATTGGCTGGCCCCCTCGGTCTCACGGTTGGCACATATGCCTGCGCCCTCGCCATTCGAGACTTGCTTGGAGCGCTTTCCGCCGCGAGCGCGCGAGGTCGTGAGATAGCCGGAGCCCTCCTACGGCCCGTCCTGATGGGCGTGACCGCAGTGGGTGTCGCGGCACCCATAGCCTTTCCGACGCTCATGCTTTCTCGCCAATTGGGACGTAACCCGATCCCACTCGACGTTCTCGAGGACTCAGCCGTACCGCTACGTGTGTTCGTCCGGGCTGCGTTTCCTCCCGAAGTGCCTCCAACGGAGGCACTTCTCAACGGTGGTGCAGTATTTGTCGGAACGGCCTCGGTGGGACTAGCGCTGATTGGACTTGTTTCCCGCAGACCAGGCTGGGTCCTGGGGGCTGCCATTACCCTTGGAACGCTGCTCGTGTGTACCGGCACACCGCTGGACGTGATCCCCTACAACGTCGTGCCGGGCTTCCAATACCTGACGCGCCTTGGTCGAATGCTGGTGTTCTGGTGTTTCGGAATTGCGCTTCTCGCCGGCCTTGGTCTTGACGCGTTGCTCCGACTCAGTTCACGGCAACGAAGGCTGTCGAGCCTGCCAACCGTAGCCTGCGTGCTCGCAAGCGTGGGTATCGTGAGCGTCGCGTATCAGACCATGACGGTCGCGCGCGCTTTGAACCCGCCGTTCCAGCCACGCGACACTCGGTACCTCTATCCGGTGACACCGGCCATCGCGGCGCTCACCGCGGATCGCGACCAACGGCGGGCGACACAACCTCAACGCATCCTGCCGCTGCGCGTGAACGCCCCAGCCCTCTACGCATCGCATGCCATGTTGTTCGGTATCGAGAGCGGCGCCGGTTATGAGAGCGTCGTGATGGGTAGGACTGTCAACATCTGGCGCGTCATCGCCGGCGAGCGAGCTGCCACGGTCAGCGCCTCTCCGCTCGCGTCGTCTTTCATCCCATCGTACTCACCGTCCGATGTTCGTTATGACCTCCTACCTCGAGTCGGGATCACTACGATCTACGCTCCACCTGACGTGTCGAGCGATCCCGTTTGGCGGCAGCGACATGCTTCGCCGCTCTCACTGCAGCAACGGTATTCGGGGCCTGACGGTTCTGTCTTCACCATCCGCTTCGCAGCACCCCGGGGGTTCGTCGTTTATCGCACCAAGCGAGTCGAGAATGCTGCTGCGGCGCTCGCGAGTTACACCACGCCGGGCTTTCCCTACCGCACCACCGTGCTGCTGGAGGGGAAAGCCAGCTACACAACACGATCTCACGATGCGACCCCGACACCGGCCATTCCCGTGCGCCGCAGCATCAACTCCTCCGAATGGGTCGTGCAAGCGCGCCAGCCAGGCTACTTCGTACTGCTCGACACCTGGGCTCCGGGTTGGAAAGCGACTGTCGACGGAGAGTCGGTCGCCGTTCAGCGGGCTAACTATGCCTTCCGCGCCGTAGCCGTACCGGCAGGCCGTTCGGTGGTCCGCCTCGACTATGAACCCCCTGGGCTCGGAATGGGTCTCCGTGCGACTGCGGCGACGCTCCTCGGAATCGTCGGAGGGGCTTTCGTCTTCCTCGTCAGGCTGAATCGACGCCGAAGGCGTCCATCCGGACGCGCCGCGCCTTCCGTCGCATCTCCCAGATGACTCCCGACACCCGCACCGTCAAGCTCAAAGCTTTCGTCACCCAGCGGGAAAAGACCCACGTACGCGCCCGTCGCCGTAAACCCCCTCGGCCTCACCGGCCATGCAGAGGACGGTACTGGTGATCGAGTACGGGCATCTGTCAGTCCGGGCAGGCAATGCTGTCATTCGTGGCGACGGCGCGCACCGATGACGGTCTCCGGCCATCCCCCGATTGCCGTCCCGTTCAACGACGTAAGACGTCAGTATCTGGACTTGAAGCACGAGATCGACGCCGCCGTCGGCAGGGTGCTCGCATCCGGTTGGTATGTGCAGGGCGGTGAGCATGAGGGTTTCGAGCGTGAGTTCGCCAGGTACGTTGGGGTCGCGTCGTGTGTCGGTGTTGCGAACGGCACTGATGCATTGACGCTGGCTCTCGTGGCGGCGGGGTGCGTTCCCGGCGATGAGGTCGTTACCGCGGCAAACGCGGGCATGTATGCGACCACTGCTGCGCTGTCTGCGCATCTCAGGCCGCGCTTCGCCGATGTGGACCCTGACCTCCTCACGCTTTCCGCAGCAACGGTTGAGCCGGTGCTCGGCCCTGCGACGAAAGCCATCGTGGTCACGCATCTGTACGGTCAGTTGGCGGACGTCGGGCCTATCGCCGAGCTGAGCCGCTCGCGCGGGATCGCGCTCATAGAGGATTGCGCACAGTCCATCGGAGCGCAACGCGACGGGCTAAAGGCCGGTGCGTGGGGCGACCTGTCGACGTTCAGCTTCTATCCCACCAAGAATCTGGGCGCGGTCGGGGACGGCGGCGCCGTGGTCACCGACGACGAGTTCCTCGCACAACGCGTACGCCGACTCCGCCAGTACGGCTGGGCCGACAAGTACCGTTCGGTGGTGCCCGGTGGACGCAACAGTCGACTCGATGAACTACAGGCCGCTGTACTCAGGGTGAAGCTGCCTCACGTCGATGGCTGGAATGAACGCCGTCGTGAGATCGTTGGTCGCTATCGCGAAGCGGCCGGCTCGCGTTTGCGTATCCTGGGCTCGTCCAGCCCGGATTACGTCGCCCATCTCTGCGTCGCGGTTGCAGAAGATCGTCGGAGCCTTCAGCGTGCACTGGCAACTGCCGGAGTCGTGACCGCGATCCATTATCCGATCCCGGATCATCAGCAGCCTGTCCTCGCGGGCACGGCCGAGGCGCGCGCACGGCTGCCGGTCACGGAGCACGCCTCGGTACACGTGCTCTCGCTCCCATGCTTCGCTGAGCTGACAGACAACGAGGTCAGCCGTGTCTGTCAAGCCCTCCGGGACTGCTGAATGGCCCAGGTCGAACGGACCTTCGACTACTCGATTGTCGTTCCCGTCTACCGGAACGAAGCCACGCTGCGACCGCTCGTGGAGCGGCTCACGGAACTTCATTTGAAGTTGCCGGGCGAGCTCGAACTCGTCTTCGTCATCGACGGCTCCCCCGACGCCAGCGTGCTTGTGTTGCGCGAGCTGCTGGCGACGGCCACGTTCGGGAGTCAACTGATTAGTCTCTCGCGGAACTTCGGATCCTTTGCGGCTATCAGGATGGGGCTGTCGGCGGCTCGCGGCCGCCGGCTGGCGGTGATGGCAGCCGACCTGCAAGAGCCTGTCGAGCTTGTTGAGCAGTTCTTCAAGCTGCTCGACTCGGGTGACTATGACGTCGCGGTAGGCACTCGCAGTGGCCGTAACGACCCGATGCTCAGCTCCTTGGCCTCGCGGCTGTTCTGGGGCGTCTACCGACGGTTCATCCAACCAGAAGTGCCAGCCGGAGGAGTCGACATCTTCGCGTGCACCGCGCAGGTGCGGGACAGTCTGCTGCAGTTGCACGAGTCTCACTCCAGCCTGATCGGCTTGCTGTTCTGGCTCGGTTTTCGGCGGGCGGAGGTGCCATACGTCCGCGCCCCAAGAACAGAAGGCCGAAGCGGTTGGTCGTTCCGGCGCAAGGTCAAGTACTTGCTGGACAGCGCCTTCTCGTTTACGGATCTACCGATCACGCTACTCATCGGACTCGGCACTGCAGCTCTAACCGTCTCGGTGATCGTCAGCGTCGGCGTGCTCACAGCGTGGGCTGCTGGCCAGATCGATGTGCCAGGGTATACACCTCTCATGCTGACACTCTTGATGTTCTCCTCGGTTCTGGTCTTGGGGCTGGGCCTGGTCGGCAGCTACGTGTGGCGCACGTACGAGAACAGCAAGGGTCGCCCCGACTTCGTGCCCATGCTGCACGAGGAGTTCGACGGGAATGGTTGAGCAGATCTCCCTGGAGCGTCGCCAGGAGATGCTCCGCTTTCTGATCGTAGGAGCAACCAACACCGGCGGCACGCTCGTGCTGTTTGCGCTGCTGACATTTGTAATGCCCGCGACATACGCGTACACCTGTGCGTTCGCGGTTGGACTGCTCTACACGACATTCATGAGCACGCGTGTCGTGTTCAGGGTTGAGGCGACAGTGAAGAGGCACACACATTTCATCATTTGGTATCTGCTTGTGTATCTCGTCGGGCTCGGCATCTTAAGCCTGCTCGAATGGACTGGTGCGCCACGACTCGTGATCGTCGTCGGAGTAGCGGCCGCCACCGTTCCGCTGAACTACTTCGGCGGACGCATCACACTCGCGAGAGGGCCATCCCCCGCGACTGCAGCCGAAGGCGGGCAAGGAGTCGCTGCTGATCCACCCGTGCCTGGAGGACTCCCAAAGTGACCCACTTCGTACATGAGCTGGGCTTGTGCGAGAGCACGCGGATCGGAGACGGCACCCGCATCTGGGCCTTCGCGCATGTCCTCCCAGAAGCCGTCATCGGCGAGGACTGCAACATCTGCGATCACGTCTTCATCGAGAACGACGTCATGATCGGCGATCGAGTGACAGTCAAGTCAGGTGTGCAGATCTGGGACGGCATTCACATCGGGTCCGACGTGTTCATCGGGCCGAACGCGACGTTCACCAACGACCGCTTCCCTCGCAGCAAGGCCTACCAGGAATCCGTACTCCAGACGCGGATCGCGGACGGCGCTTCTCTGGGCGCAAACTGCACCATTCTTCCCGGACTGAGCATTGGCCGTAACGCAATGGTGGGTGCTGGCAGTGTCGTGACGAAAGATGTGCCGCCCAACGCCATCGTAGTCGGGAATCCAGCCCGTATCGTCGGTTACGTAGACAGTACGTCTGGGGCACCGGCCGCCACAGCTCCCGACGTCTCACAGAAAAACACGCGGCAAGTCATCAACCTCCCCGTTCGAGACGTGACCCTGCACAGGTTGACCCGAGTGATAGATCTTCGCGGCAGCCTCGTCGTGGGCAACGTGCCGTCGGAGGTTCCATTCGTTCCACAACGATTCTTCGTCGTCTTCGGCGTCCCGACCAGGGACGTGCGCGGAGAGCATGCACATCTCACCTGCGAACAGTTCCTGGTTTGCACGACAGGCAGCGTCGCAGTCGTAGTCGATGACGGCACGTCGCGACACGAGCTGGTGCTGGACTCACCGGACGTCGGCCTGTACGTGCCGCCGCTCACCTGGGCCGTTCAATACAAGTACTCACCAGACGCCTCGCTGTTGGTGCTCGCCTCCCAACCGTATGACGCGAGCGATTATGTCCGAGACTATGACGAGTTCCTGCTGGTGGTCAATTCTCGGTAGGTGAGGGCCGAAGCCCCATTACTGACAGTGTTCTCTCCCGTCGCGACCGACTCGAGGGTACGACCTGCCCCGTTTCTCGATCGGTCGCTGTCGACGGATGCTTCAGTACTGGCAGTCGTACATGCCCTGGCGCTGGGTCGGCGACGAGACCCTGTCCCAGAGGAAGACGGAGCGCCCTCTGCGCTCGAGCCGGCCTTCAAGGTTGGTCCCCACCGCCTGGTAGTAGCGCTCGATCTTCTCCGCCTCCGCTTCGGTCTTGGCGAGCGCGAGCGTGACGCCGTTCGTCTCGATCGTCGCCCGCAGCGATCCGGCCCCGGCGCTGTCCGCGATCGGGTCGCCGGCGGGGACCGTCGCGATCACGCCCTGTTGTCGCTCAGGCAGAAGACGGTACGCTCGAGCCGGGTCGGACGAGGGTAGGCGAAGTCGTGCACCTTCCATGCCCCGACATCCGCTATGACGAGCACGCCGACGACCACGAGTGCGCGCCGGAAGTACACCCATTCAAGCCGGTCCGACGCTGTGCTCATGCGACTCCGAAGGCAAGTGAGACGAGAAGGCCGGCCGCGAGGGGAACCACAATCGCGATTCCGAGCCATCGGGAACGGCGCCAGAGAGTCTCGACCGCGAACCCGAAGCACACTGCAAAGGCGGGCACGGCCGGCAGGAGGTAGAGCGCTTTGACCGTATCCGCGTCGACCGTGGGGTACGAAACTGCGTAGTAGAGCGTCCCGGCGAGAGCAACGAGCGGCATCAGGGGCACGAGAACGAGTTCCGGCCGGCTACGAACGCGTGCGACGGCTAGCGCGCAGAGCGCGAACAGACCGGCCGTTGTGAGGAACGTCGGCAGCACCCCGACGATCGTTTGCACGGTGAGCCGATTCTCGGTCGAGGGGGTCAGCGGCTTCTGGATCGAGCCCCATTTCCAGATCCCGGAGTAGTCGCCCCACGTGTCGGTGAACAGGATCGGCCAGAACGCAGGAACGAGCGCGGTGCGCTGCGGCGCGGTGACGATCTCCGGAAGGCCTGGGTCGACGTAGAACCAGGTGTGCCGTGTCGGGAGGGGGTTGGTCGCGACGAGCCGAAACGCGGCAGGTGCCGCGGATCGACCGGGAAGGAGGCTCGCCGAAGGAGTCTTGCTCAGCGGAGCTGACGTCCTACCGAAGATCGGATTCGAATAGCGTGTCTGGAGGTACACGTACCAGGGCAAAGGCACGAGCAGACCGATGATCGCGACGACAGCCAGGGCGCGCACGGCTCCTCGACGCTCCGCCGGACAAGCGATTGCCGTCGCGAGAAGCGCGACGATCACGACACCAAGCGTCCAGATGCCCGCGGAGCGGACGAGTTGGCCCGCCCCGACGACGAGCCCGAGCACGATCGCTGTGGCGAGGCCGTAGCGGCGTTGCCCGATCATCCGGGCTGCGATCACCATCGCGAGTGTGGCCAGGAACGCAACCAGCGGCTGGGGATGGAACATCGCGCCCGTCTTGAGCACGACGGGACACGCGACGAAGAGGCCCAGCGCAGCAACGCGCAACCAGGGCCGTCCCGGGAACACGAGCGCGCACAGCGCTGCAAGCAGAAGAGCAGTTGCGAGGGTGAGAATCCCGTTCAGCAGCTGACCGTATTGGGCGGGCTCGATGGCCCCGAGCGCCTCGCCGAGCTTGATCATCCCCCCGGCGAGCAGGAAGAAGCCGGGCGGCGTGTAGTAGCTTTTTACCTCTGCAGCGGTCGGGATGCGCCACTCGTTGACAATCGTCTGAGCATAGGCAATGTCAGGCTCCGCGTCGGGGCCGGACACCGACGGATATGTGAACGCGTTGTGCCAGACGACAACCGCCAGGACGCCCACGAGGAGCAGCGTGAGTGCATTCGGAGGCTCGGCGAGCTGCGCTGCCCTAGCTCGCATCGCCGCCGCGCCAGCCGCCCGTGGCGCCCTTGTACGTGCCGCCGAACAACGCCAGCGGGGTGCGCAGGAGGATCTTCATGTCGACGCCGGGAGAGCAGTGCTCGACGTACCAGACATCCAACTCGATGCGCTCGTCCCACGGCAGCGTCGCCCGGCCGTGGATCTGCGCCCAGCCGGTCAATCCCGGCCGCACCTCGAGGCGCCTGCGTTGCCGTTCCGTGTAGCGCTCCACCTGGTAGCGCAGCGTCGGGCGGGGGCCGATCAGGCTCATGTCGCCACGGAGAACGTTCCACAGCTGCGGCAGCTCGTCGACCGACGTCTTGCGCAACAGACGCCCGACGCGCGTGATGCGCGCGTCGCCCGTGTCGACGGCGTAGCCCGCACCCTTCTGCTCGGCGCCGACCACCATCGTGCGCAGCTTGAGGAGCTCGAAGTCCGCGCCATCCTTGCCTACTCGCCTCTGGCGGAACAGCACCGACCCGCCGTCCTCCAGCTTGATCGCCACGGCCGCCGCTGCGAGCAGCGGGCTGGCGACGACAAGGCCGGCAGCGGCCGCGGCAACGTCGAGCGCGCGGTTCAGCGCGTCCCCTCCGCGGCGTCCCACGTCGCGGGGACGCCGCGGCGGAGGTAGTTCCACAGCGCGACGACCGTCGCCCACGTGACGAGCGTGTAGTAGCGGGCGATCGGCACCCCCGCCGCAGCGGCAGCCAGCAACGCCACCTGCCCCGCGAGCACGATCCCGTACGCCCACCCGTCACCGGCGAGGGCGACGCTCGACGCCAGGAGCGCCAGGTGCAGCACGCCGCTCCCGTAGCGGAGAAGCCTGTGAGAGACGACCTCGGCCAGATACAGCTGCGGCAGGCGGCGGAACATCGAGCCCCGCAACGTGATCTCCCAGCAGTGCTCGAACATGCGCACCTTGCGGCGATACTCCGTCTCGTTCGACGGCGTCGGCTTCTCGAAGGCCTGCGCGGCCGGCTCGTACACGGCACGGCGCCCGGCCTGCACCATCCTGTAGGGGAACGACAGGTCGTGGCCCCAGCGTGGGTCGACCTCGACGTAATCGGCCCGGTTCAGCGCGTAGATGGAGCCGTTGCCGCCCGCGATCGAGCCCAGCGCCGACTCGGCCTCGCGCAGCTTCATCTCGTAGCGCCAGTAGAGACCTTCTTGATTGCCGCCGTCGGCGGCCTCGAGCCGCAGCTGCCCGCAGACGTAGGCAACTTCGGGATCGGCGAGGTTGGCGACGAGTCGCCGCAGCGCATCGACCGCCCAGGTGGCGTTTGCGTCCGAGAACGCAACCACGTCCCCCGAGCTCTCGCGCACCGCGCGGTTCTGGGCGGCGACCTTGCCTCCTCGTTCGCAGTCGAGCAGCCGCACCCGCGGCTCGCGGGCAGCGACGGCCTCGACGAGCTGGTTCGTACCGTCGGTGGAATCGTCCGACGCGACGACGACCTCGAGCCTGTCCGTGGGGTAGTCGAGCGCAAGCAGGTTCTCGATGCGCCGCTCGATGACGGCCTCCTCGTCGTGCGCAGCCACGATGACCGTCACCGACGGCTCGGCCAGCGGGTCCTGCGAGACCGGCCGTGGCCGCACGCGGGCGAGCAGCCCGACGGTCGCCGGGTACGCCACGTGCGTCCACGCCAGCGCACCGAGCGCGCCCCAGAACATCGCCTTGATCAACACCACGCGCGCGAGTGTAGTCATCACGTAGCGTTCCCGTGATGCAGGTCGCCGAGCCCCGGAGCGCGTCGCTCACCATCCTGATGCCCGTCTTCAACGAGCGATCTACCGTCGAGGCGGCGATTGCCGACGCGCTCGCTGCCGACCTCCCCGTGAGCACTCGCCAGCTCATCGTCGTCGACGACGGCTCGACGGACGGCACGCGCGAGCTGCTCGCGACCTTGGACTGGCCGGACAACGCCGAGCTTCTGCGCCACCCGCACAACCTCGGCAAGGGAGCGGCCCTGCGGACGGCCCTGCAGCACGCGGAGGGCACATTTTCCGCGGTATTGGACGCCGACCTCGAGTATGCGGCTGCCGACCTCGCCCCGGTGCTCGAGCCTCTCCTCGCGGGAAAGGCGAACGTCGTCTTCGGGACCCGAGCCTGGACGTCCCAGTCCTCGTTCAGCTTCTGGTACGTCGTGGGCAACAAGTCGGTCACGTTTGCGACGAACCTGCTCTACAACTGCTGGATCTCCGACGTGATGACCTGCCACAAGGCGATGAGCACCGACCTGTTCCGGTCGCTGAAGCTGCGCGAGCGCGGGTTCGCGATCGAGCCGGAGATCACGGCTCGCGTGCTGCAGACGGGGGAGCGGATCCACGAGGTACCGATCGGCTACGCCGCCCGCTCGCGGGACGAAGGGAAGAAGCTGACCGCTGTCGACGGCCTGCGCGTCCTGAGAACGCTGGTCCGCTGCAAGCTGGGCTAGCCTCGATACACGTCGAGCAACGCGTTCGTCGCTGCAGGCCACGCGAACGCCGCCTGCGCATGCTCGCGCGCCGCCACCCCCAGCGACGCCCGAAGCTTCGCGTCGCCGAGCAGCCGCTCGAGCGCCGCCCGTAGTGCGCGTTGGTCGCCGGGAGGGACGAGCAGTCCGGTGACGCCGTCCACGATCGCGTCCGGCAAGCCCCCCACCGCCGTTGCGACGACGGCGCGACCGTACGCCATGCCTTCGCGGGCCGCGACACCGTATCCCTCCCTCCGCGAGGGCACGACGACGACAGCAGCCCGTTCGTAGTACGAGCCCAGCTCTTCGTGGGGCACGAAGCCGACCGTTTGCGGCAGCACATCGCGCAACGGCCCGTCGCCCACGACGACGAGCGGCAGACCGGCGGCCGCCTCGGCGAGTTCCCGCACGCCCTTCTCGTCCGAGAGGCGCCCGACGTAGAGGATGTGCGGCGGCTTGTCGGGCGGCACCACGCGCGGCGGGACATCCACCCCGCTCGGAATCACGCGGACGTCGCGCGCCCCGAGCGCGCGCGCGTCGGCGGCAAGCGCGGTCGAGGCGCAAACCACGGTCCGCGCCCGCCGCAGCACCGGTCGAAAGAGCCACGGCAGCCGCTTCGCGAGCTCGACGTCCGAGCCCCAGAGCTGCACCACGAGCGGCTTGCGGGTCGCGAGCCCGGCAATCCCGGAGGGCAGCCAATGTGCATGGACGACGTCGACGTCCCGGGCTGCCCGTCGCGCCGCCCGGGCGAAACCGAGCAGGAAGAAGGGAAGCAGCAGCACCCGCCACTTACGGGCGCGCAGGTTGTTGACGATCCCGTCGCCGTACGCGATCCCGTAGTGGCGGAAGACGGCCGGCGAAACCACCTCCACCTCGACGCCGGCGGCGCGCACGTGCTCGACAGCGTCCTGGACGAACAGCCCGGCCACGTCTCCCGGGTAGCGCGGGTACGACGTGCTGAGGACGACGACCTTCACGGTGCCGCGCGCAGGCGCCGCGCGAAGACGGCCGGGGCGACGACGACGAGTGCCGCGAAGACGTAGAAGTAGTAGAAGGACATGGTCAGGTAGAAGGCGTTCGCCGCCATCGTGCCGACGAGAGCGGCGGTGAGGCCCCACTCGAGCGGACGCACCCGGGCAGCCACCGTCTCGCCCGCGACCGCAAGTGCCTTGCCGACCCGGCGACCGACCGACAGCCGCCGGAAGAGGTACCCGAGGAAGGCCGCGAACAGCAACGCTCCGATGATGCCGGTCTCGACGAAGAGCGCGACGTAGAACGAGTGCGGGCCGAAGTTGTCGCGGCCGGTGACGAACTCGTAGTAGACGGAGAAGTTGTTCAGGCCGAGGCCGAGCAGGGGGTGCTGGGCGAGCACGTCGGGGATGAACTCGTAGACGAAGAAGTGGGTGGACGAGCCCGCGCCGCCCGTCGCGACGCGCGAGCGGATCACCGTCTCGAAGAAGTCCGCCCGCTGCGCGACGAAGGCCCCGAGCACGACGCCGACGCCGGCGAGCGGCAACAGGAACTGCTTCGACAGGAGCTTGCGTCCGTACGGGAGGGCCAGCACGACCATCCCCGCGAGGAGCCCCAGCATGCCGCTACGGGACAACGTGGCGAGCTCCATCACGAACAGGAACATGAGGAGGAGCATGAGGGGAGTCCGGAGTCGGTGCCCCCTCTCGAGCCGGAGGTAGATCGGCAGGAGCACGAGCAGGGGAATCACGAGCTCGATGCCGAGGTGGTTGGGATCGCCGGTGAGCGCGTTCGGCCGGTAGACGTTCTCACCGCCGATGGCTCCGTAGATGTTGATCTGGCTGGCACCGCCGGTGAGCGGGGAGAGCAAGGCTGCATCGAGATTGCCGCCGGTGGCCTGGGCGACGCCGAGCTGGGCGAGCCCGTAGAGCGCGTTGAACGTCATGCCTCCGCAGAACGCGGCAAGCGCCCACCAGAAGAAGCGCTCGCCCCGTCGCGCCACGAGTGCGACCGCCGCGAACAGGAACAGGAAGTGCAGCAGGAACTTGACGAGCCCTTTCGACCACTGCGCGAGCGACTGCGCCGTCTCGAGGTTGAAGAACCCGAGCAGGTACACGCCCAGGAACGCCAGGAAGAAGGCGAACGTGACGGCGGCGCAGCGTGCGAAGCGGCCGTCCAGGCGCTCGAAGCGGTTGACGGCGAACGCGACGAGGAAGAGCGCCGTCAGCACGTCGGAGAGCGAGAGGTCGCCGGCGACGTTCCAGTGCACCTTTGCGAACGTGACGGTGAAGACGGTCGCGAAGAAGAACGCGTCCGTGACCGGCTGGCGAGCAGGCCTGATCATGCGAGCGACCGCAGCAGGTCGGCGGTGGAGCCGGCGTCCTCGCCGGTCCGAACGGAGACCTGGCCGCCCGGTCGCCGGGCCCGCATGGCCTCGGCGATCTCCTCCGAGCCGCACGCGATCGCGTCGGCCTGGCGGGTGAGGAGCCACGCGATGCCGTCGCCGGGGCGCTCGCCCAGATCGGCGAGCCATGCTGCCCCGGTGGCGCGCTTGACGGCAGCTCCGACGAGGTGGACGGACTGCGGGGGCGCAACGGTGACGACGCCGTCGATGCGTTGGGCGCGTACGAGACGAACGGCGGACGGAATAGCGGTGAGGTTCCAGGTGACGCTCTCGTCCGGCTGCAGCGCCTGGCGCCCGAGCCACCGCGCCCGGGCCGCCAGCCGGGCGAAGAGATCGTCGGGCTCCGGCGTCGCGCCGCCCTCGGCCGCGGCCGAGGGCCCGACGTGACGCACGCGATGCACCCACGCCTGCGTCGGCACCCGGGCGGCCGCCTCCCGACCCTGCCGATCGTCCTCCTCCCGGGAGAGCACGTGGGTCTCGATGCCGAGCGCCGGCAATGCCTGCGCAAGCTCGAGGGCGCGGTCGAGGCCCGGCCCGGGAACGGGCGGATAGGAGAAGCTGACGAGCAGCACCTTCACCTCGGCGATGGTACTGACGTGGTGGCTTCGGCTACGAGCGCTCGCCGTGGCCCTCGGCGACTGTGGGTACAGGGCCTTCCGCGCGGGATCGCACCGTGACCGCGTCGCGATGCACCTCCCGCACGGCGATGACGCCGCCCGCGAGTGTCGTGGGGATGAACCACACCGCCTGCATCAGCAGCGCGAAGGCGATCGCGACGTCGCCGTCGACCCCGACGACGCCGAGCGCCGCGACGGCGAGCCACTGGTAGGTGCCGACGAAGCCGGGGGAGCTCGGGATGGCAACGCCGAGGTTGACCACTGCCGTCACGAAGACGGCATCTGCCGCGGAGAGGTCGATGCCGAGGGACGAGGCGACGAGCCCGGCGGCGAGCGCCCACGCACCCCACGCGCAGCAGCTGAGCACGAGCGCCCACACGAGGCGGCGGCGCCCGATGGGCGATGCGATCTCGTCGATCGTGTCTCGCGCGAAGCGCCGGATCCGGCCCCGCGCGGCCAGGCGCGCCCTCGGCCGCGTGCGCGTGTAGACGATCGCTCCCAGGAGGAAGACGGCGAGCATGGCGACGAGCACGAGCCCTCCGACAACGATTCGCACCACCCAGGCGGCGTCTCCCACGAGCGCGATGGACGCTACGAGTGCCGCAACGAGCACGAGGACATCGCACGCCCGGTCGCGGAACACGGAGCCGAGGGCGGAGCCCGTCGGGATGCCCGCGCGGGACGCGAGCCACCGCCCGCGCAACAGGTCGCCGATCCGGAGCGGCAAGACGTTGTTCGCGCCGACGCCGCCGAGCACGAGCGCATAGAACCGGCGCACGGACACGTCCGAAGTGCCGGCGATCAGGCGCCACCGTGTCGCCTGCGCCACGTACACCGCCTGCATCACGAGCGCGGCGAGCACGACATCGCCCAGGTCCGCATCTCGCAGGGCGATCCAGACGGCATGCGGATCGGCCTCGCGCAGCACGAGCCACAGGAAGAGCGCAGACGAGACGATGCCGACGGCGACGAACGCGATGACTCGCAGGCGGCGACGTCCTCCGTCAGTGCTCCGAGCGCTCGTGACGGAGCCGTCCGTCACGTCAGCCGGTAGAGCGTGTAGCGGCCGTCGCGGTACACGACCGGCAGGCCGAGGTCGAGGTCGAAGCGGTCGCGGTCGAGCACGAGCCACTGCGCCCCGCAACCGCGCGGGACCGACAGGTCTCCCGTCCGGAAGAAGAGGCGCGCCTCGTCACGCCGCTCGTAGGGCCGGTTCTTCTTCGTGTCGGCCACGTGCCCCGGTGGGGCGTTGCACACGTAGACGGGGGCGAAGGCGGCGATGCGGTAGCTCGACTCGAGATCGGCGTAGACGACGTCCCCGACCGGCACGTCGTCGCGCAGCGCCGCCACGAGCCCCGGCGTGAGCGGGCTGGGGCGCCGGTCGGGCGAAGGCGACCAGTCGAGCAGTCCGTGCACGAAGACGGGCAACAGGAACAACGCACACGCGACCGCCGCGTTCCGCTCGACGCTCCGCAGGCGGCGGAGCCCGACGACGAGGGCGACGAGCGCCCCCGCGACGGCGACCCACGTCGCCCAGGCGGGGCCGCCGTCCTCCAGCCGGTAGCCGAAGTCGCCGGGGAAGAGCCACTGGAAGACCACTCCGCCGGCGAACGCGAGCGGCGCCACGACCGGACCGGTGAGTGCCGCCAGCACCGACATGCCGCCGGCGAAGGCGAACCCGAAGGGAAGAAAGCCGGCGAGCCGGCGGGACTGCGACAGCGACACGACATCCGAGAACGGCGCGAACAACCAGGGGACGAGCGTGATCGCGAAGACGGCGAGGGAGCCGCCGACGACGTAGGCGGCCCAGCGCCGCTTCGTCGCGAGCGCCGTCAGTGGGATCAGCAGCAGGGCCGCGACCGCAACCGCGCCCGCCCGGCCGAATACCTCCGGGGCGAGAGAGAAGCTGTCGGTCGAGCGCACGTCGAGCTGGCCCGCGTACTGGTCGAGCGTCACGGGCGCGCTCCGCGGCGTCCGGGCCGACGGAGGCGGTGCTGCGGATGACGGGCAGGAGCCAGACGAAGAACGCCGCGGCCGGGAGCACGAGCGCCGCGAGGGCGAGGGCTCCGTCACGCAGTTCCTCCCTGCTCCACGCCCACCGCACCGCGAGGAAGCCGGCGAAGGGGATCCAGAGGAAGATCGCATACGTGGGGTGGACGACGGCCAGCACGAGCGAGGCGGCCGCTGCAGTCGCGAGCATCCCGCGCGCCGGCCGCCGCGAGGCCTCCAGCGCAAGAGCGAGCGCGGCAGGCACGAGGAGCTGGCGCGAGGCGGTCGCCGGGAGGGCGAGTGCGGTGAAGGCGCCGCCGTGGCCGGGTGCCATGACGACGAGGCCGACGCCGGCGGCCGCTGCCGCCGCGGCAGGGCCGACGCGGCGAAAGAGCGCGTAGCCGGCCTCGTAGGCTGCCAGCACGGCGAGCGGCGCGAGGATCGAGGCCTCGTGCAGCACGACCTTCGTCGGATCTACATGCGCCACCTTCGCCACGAGGGCGAGGAAGCCGTGCCAGAGCGGGAACGCGTAGCCGGGGTGCAGCCCACCGTCGGGGAACTCGTTCACGGCCGAGAGCGAGAGGTCGTCGAACGCGACGAGCTTCCGCGCGCGGGCCAGGTGGAAGAGCCCGTCGCCTCCGATCTCGCCGGCGACGTGCCAGAGCAGCAGCCCGAGCACGGCGCCGGCCACCCACACCTGCCAGCGTCCCGGCAGGTCGGGCAGCGCCGGCCGGCGCAAGGCGGGCACCGCCGCGGCAGCGCCTGCGATGAGGATCAACACGAGCGTCAGCGTGAGCGAGGCCCGCAGCAGGAACGTCATCCCCAGCGCCCCGAAGACCAGGGTCAGTCCCCAGGCCATGGTCGCCGACGTGCTGCGCACGCCGAGGGCGCGCGCGAGGACGGCGCCGGGAGCGAGCACGACGCCGGTGGCGACCGCGAGCCGGAGGAGCAGGAGCACCGAGCTCATCGCGCGATCAACGCGGGCACGTCGCCCGACGCGAGCCAGTGCGCCACGCTCCGGTACATGGCGCCACGCTCACCCCGGCAGAGCCGGCCGCGCAGGAGCAGGGAGGCGCGAAGGAGCCGCCGCACCCGCTCGGCCTCCTCGGGCCCGTGGTGCTTCCAGAAGAAGCGCAGGTGGCCGCGCACGTTCTCCTGGAAGAGCCGCCCCCCGTGCGAGGCGCCTCCGACGTGCACGCACTCGGCCGCCGGCGTGAACAGGGTCTTCCAGCCCGCCTGGGCGAAGCGGTAGCACCAGTCGGTCTCCTCGCTGAAGAGGAAGAACCCCTCGTCGAGCAGCCCGACCTCGTCGATCGCGGCACGCCGGACGAGCATGCACGCGCCCATCACGACCTCCGCCTCGCGCTCCGACGCGTGGTCGAACCCGCCCGCGTAGAAGCCGTTGAGCAGCTCGCTGCCAGGAGCGAGCTTGCGCAGGTAGAGGTACTCGGTGGCGAGACGCCAGCGGGTCGGAAAGCCCCGCACGGACCGCTGCAGCGTCCCGTCCGGGTTCGAGAGCCGCGGGCCGACGACGGCGACGTCGGGATGTGCGTCTCCCACTGCGACCAGGCGCCCGAGCGCGTCGCCGACGAGCCAGGCGTCGGCGTTCAGGATCAGCACCCAGCGGCCGCCGGTTGCGCCGATGCCCACGTTCCAGCCGGCGGCGAGGCCCCGGTTCTCCTGCTCGATCAGCGTGACGGCGGGGAACCGCTCGCGCACGAACGGACGGTGCCGTCGCTCGAGCCGTTGTCGACGACCACGGTCTCGACACCCCGCACGCTCTCGAGGCACTGCTCGATCCAGGGCATCGCGTCGTAGGTGACGACGACGACGGATGCGGGATCAGCCATGCTCGACCTCGGGCCGGGCACCTCCGCGCACGCTCTCCCACAGGAGGATCACCGCCCCGGGGAGACTGAGCGCGACGATGACGAAGAAGTAGAGGAACCCGGCAGCGAACGCCGCGTCCGCGTCGACTCCGACCCCGCCGAGGAAGCTGACGAAGAATGCCTCGCGCACGGCGAACCCGTTGAGCGTGAACGGCACCAGCAGGACGAGGAAGAACAACGGCCCCATCACGTAGTAGATGCGCGGGCCGAGCTCGATCCCGACTGCCCGGCACGTCGCCCAGAGGGAGAGGATCCGCACCGCCTGCACGACGGTGGTGAACAGGAACACCTTCAGCAGCAGGCGCGGGTGATCGCGATAGTGGTGAACGCCCTCGTAGAAGGCCCTGAGCGGCCGCTCCAGGCGCACCCTCGCGAGCAGGGGCCGCAGGCGTGCGAGCAGGGGTCTCGCGGAGCGCGAGAAGAACACGGCGATCAGGAAGAGGGTGCCGAAGACGAAAGCGCCCTCGAGCCAGAGGTACGCGTTGACGTCGTAGCGGCCGACCGCGAGCACGAAGCCGACGGCGCCGAGTAGTACCGTGGCGGCACCGCCGAGCCCGCGCTCGAGCAAGACGATCGCCGTGAGGTCGCCCGAGCGCCCCGGATGGCGCTTGGCGGTCTCGAAGATGCGCACCGCGTCGCCGCCGATCGAGGTGGGCAGGACCTGGCCCGCGGTGTACGAGACGAAATAGGCGCGCGTGAGCCAGGCGAACCGCTCCCGGATGCCCTGGGCCTCGAGCAGCCACTGCCAGCGGAGCGCCATCGGCACCGCCGTACCGAGCACGATCGCAACCGCGAGCAGGAACCACCATGGGCTCGAGCTCTTGAGCACCTCCCACGTCTTCGGGATGTCGATCTTCCAGAGAACGTACGCGAGGGCGAGCGTGGTGAGGGTGACGCCGATCGCGATCCGCAGGGGACGCCGGACGCGCGAGAGGCGGGGAACGCGGGGCACCCTCATGTGGTGAGCCGCTCGTGGACGCGGCGAACGGCGTCGACGGCGTCGAGGATGTCGTCGTCGGCATGGGCGGGCGAAAGCGGCAGCGAGAGCACCTCGCCGCCGGCGCGCTCGGCGACCGGCAGCGGCGCCTGCCGCGGATATCGCTCGCGGAACCAGGTCAGCCGGTGGACGGGCAGGAAGTGGATGCTCGTCGCGATCAGCTCGTCGGCGAGCAGGCGCTGGTAGTCGTCCCTGGTGCCGCCGGCGCCCTCCGCGTCGATGCGGACGACGTAGAGGTGGTAGGCGTGCGTATCGCGCGGGTCGCGGGCGAGCGGGGTGATGCCGTCGAGGCCGGCGAGGCCTTCGTCGTAGAGGGCGAACTGGCGGGCCCGGATGCGGCCGTGCTCCTCGACGCGGTCGAGCTGGACGAGGGCGATCGCGGCGAGCACGTCGGAGAGGTTGGCCTTGAAGCCGGGTGAGACCTGGTCGTAGTGCGAGCCGTCGCCGCGGCGGGTGAGGCGCATGTTCCGGATCGCCTCGGCCACGTCGGAGCGGTTGGTGGCGACGAGTCCGCCCTCGCCGGCGGCGATGTTCTTGGTGGCGTAGAGCGAGAAACAGGAGGCGTCGGAGATGCCGCCGACCTTGCGGCCGCGGTACCGGCTCTCTGCTGCGTGCGCGGCGTCCTCGACGACCGGGAGGCCGAGCGCGAGGATGGGGTCGAGGTCGCAGGGCTGCCCGGCGAGGTGCACCGGCATGATCGCCCTCGTCTGCCCGGTGACGAGCTCCGGGAGCAGGTCCGCGTCGAGGTTGAGGTCGCCGTCGCGGACATCGCAGAACACGGGCGTGGCGCCGCAGTGCTCGATCACGTTCGCGGTGGCGGGCCAGGTGATCGGGCTCGTGATCACCTCGTCGCCCGGGCCGACGCCGAGCGCGAGGAGGGCGAGGTGCAGCGCCGCGGTGCCGGACGCGACCGCGAGCACGTGCTCCGCCTCGAGGTAGGCGGCCATCCGCTCCTCGAGCAGCGCCGCGCGAGGGCCGGTGGTGAGCCAGCCGGAGCGCAACGTCTCGGCGACGGCCAGGATCTCCTCCTCCCCGACGGCGGGGGGCTGAAACCCGAGCCTGGTACTACGGCGCGTCCGCATCGACCAGGAAGCGTAGGGCCTGGGCAGCACGGCGAGCCCGCTCGAGGGCGTCGTCGCGGCCATCGCCGACGGCGAGGATCGCCCCTGCGCGGTCGGCGCCGCGCCGCAGCGGGCCGAAGCGCCAGCCGGGCTTGCGGTAGAGACGGACCCATTCGATCCCCGGGAGCGCCTCCGCCTCCTCGACGCCCTCGACCCCGAGCAGCGTCCCCTCGGGGGCGACGAGGAAGAGGACGCACGCCCCGCCGGCGGCAGGCGCCGCTTGTGACACTTCGTCACAAGGGTTTTCGCCGAGCGCGAACGAGACGGCGAGGTCGTCGAGGTCGACGCCGAGCGCGACGCGGCAGAGCGCCGCGTCGTGGCCGCCGCCGAGCCGGGCGGCGAGCTCGACCACGCGGGGCCCGTCCGGCCCGAGCCGGATCTGCGTGTAGGTGGGGCCGTGCCGGACGCCGAGCGCATCGGCCGCCGCCTGCGCCACCTCCACGGCGCCGGCGGTGTCGTGCGCGCTCGGCCAGGCGTGGGCGAGGGCGACGCCGAAGGCGGGCGGGTCGGCGGTGAGCCGGTCCGTGACGGTCAGCGGCACGAAGCGCCCGTCGAACGAGACGGCGTTCACGGTGAGCTCCGGGCCGTCGACGAGCTCCTCCACGAGGGCGCCGCCTATCCGCGACTCCGCGACGGCGCAGGCGATGGCGGCGTCCAGCCCGGCGCGCGCGCGCACGAGCGTGAGCCCGCGCTGCCCCTGACGGTCCGGCGCCTTGACGACGCAGGGGAACGGGAGCGCTGGGTCGTCCGCCGCGAAGAGCCGCGGCTGCGGGACGGCCGCCGCGTCGAGGCGATCGCGCTGGCGCGACTTCGTCGTCGCGAGGACGGCCGTCGCCCCGTCGATCGGGTGCGGCAGGCCCAGCTTCTCCGCCACGCGGGCGGCGATGCCGACGGGCCAGTCGGCCCCGGGCGACACGATGCCGTCGACGGCGCGCGCGCGGGCCAGCCGCTCCACGCCGAGCTCGTCCTCGGAGGAGAGCACGGCGCGCTCGTCCGCCAGGATGAGCCCCGGGGCGCCGGGGTCGCGGTCGACCGTGATCACGTAGAGGCCGCGCCGCCGGGCTGCCTCGAGCAGGCCGAGCTGAGCGGCCCCTGCGCCTAGGACGAGGAGACGCGGTCGCTGCGCTGGACGCTCCGCCACCAGGCCTCGTTCTCGCGGTACCAGGCGACGGTCTGCTCGAGCCCGTCGGCGAAGGCCGTGCGGGCTCGCCAGCCGGTGAGCCGGGCCATCTTGTCGGTCGAGCCGATGTGCCGGTCGACCTGTCCGAGCCGCTCCGGCACCTGCACCTTGGACGCCAGCGGGTTCCCGGCCGCATCCAACACGAGGTCGGCGATGTCGGCGACGGAGATGTCCACTCCGGTGGCGATGTTCACGACCTCGCCGGCGACGTCCTCGAGCGGGGCGGCGATGAGGGCCTCGATGGCCTCGGCGTCGTCGTCCACATAGAGCCAGTCGCGGCTCGCATGGCCGTCACCGTGGATCGTGAGGGCCTCTCCGTCGAACGCCTGCGTGATGAACCGGGGGATCACCTTCTCCGGGTGCTGGCGCGGGCCGTAGTTGTTGAACGGGCGCACGATCACGATCGGCAGGCCGTAGGTCACGTAGTAGCTGTAGGCGAGCCGGTCGCCGCCGGCCTTCGTGGCGGCGTACGGGCTGCGGGGCTCGAGCGGGTGGCTCTCGTCCATCGGGTCGGTGACCGCCGTGCCGTACACCTCGCTGGAGGAGATGAGGATGAAGCGCTCGACGGGGGCACGCCGGATCGCGTCGAGCAGGATCTGCGTGCCTTCGACGTTCGTGGTGACGAACTCCGAGGCGCCTTCCTCGATCGACTTCTCGACGTGCGACTCGGCGGCCGCGTTGACGATCACGTCGACGTGGGAGACGAGGTCGCTGACGAGCGCGGCGTCTCGGATGTCGCCGTGCACGAGCGAGAGGCGCTCGTGCCCCATCACGTCGGCGAGGTTCTCGAGGTTGCCGGCGTACGTGAGCGCGTCGAGCGCGACGACCTCGTAGGAGGTGTTGGCGAGCAGGTGCCGGATGAAGTTCGACGAGATGAACCCTGCTCCGCCGGTGACGAGGACGCGTTTCACCCGGACGATCCTAGCGTCACGTAGGCGAGGAAACGGAAAGCTGGGTGTCTCCCGGAAGAGCAGGGGAGACACCCACTTGCTGTTGCTCGCCGGGGAGAGACCCGCCTGCTGCTGTTGTGGTTACAGCTCGCGGTCGATCGCGTAGAGCGGGCGCCCTTCGACTTCCCGCTGGATGCGGCCGAGGTGCTCGCCCACGAGCGCGAGCACGAACCCTTGCACGCCGAGCACGAAGATCACGGCGGCGCCGAGGAAGAGCGGCCCGGGGAAGTTCGCCTCGCCGATCCAGTACACGACGCCGTAGACGCCGAGCGCGGCCGCCGCCAGCGTGCAGACGAAGCCGAGGACGACCCCGGCCCACTGGATCGGCTGCGGCCAGAACCCGGCGAGGACGTGGAGTGCGAGCCGGGTGAGGCGGAGCGGTGAGTAGCGCGAGGCGCCCTGCCGGGCGGCGTGGCCGACGTCGACCTCGACGACCGACGCGCCTCCGGAGAGGATGAGCGCCTTCGTGAACTTCTGCTTCCCGATCGAGCCGAGCATCGGGGTGACGACGCTGCGCCGGTAGGCGTTGAAGGCACAGCCGAAATCGGAGATGTCGACCCGGGTGAAGCGGCGCAGCATGCCGTTGATCAGCCGCGACGGCAGCGTCCTCCCCCAGGAGTCGCTGCGTGCCAGGCGTCTGCCGCTCGCGACGTCGTAGCCGGAGTCGATGGCCTCGACGAGGCGGGGGATGTCCTCGGGGGGGTTCTGCAGGTCGCCGTCCATCGTCACGATGGTGGCGCCGCGGGCGCGCGAGAGGCCCGCATGCATGGCGGGATGCTGCCCGAAGTTGCGCTTGAAGCGAACGGCCCGTACGCGCGGGTCCTGGTCGTGGAGGCGCTCGAGAGCAGCGAAGGTGCCGTCGGTTGACCCGTCGTCGACGAAGACGAGCTCGAAGGGGCGGCCGAGCTCGTCGAGAGTCTTGACGGTGCGGTGGTAGAGCTCCTCGAGCGTGGCTGCCTCGTCGTAGAGCGTGACGACGATCGAGAGCTCCGGCTCCGGGTCCGTCTCGGCCGCCCGGGCGGGCTCGGAGAGCGCATCGGTCTGGGCCATCGACACGGCAACCCTAACCGGTGGCAGACTGGCGACGTGGCGTGGGCGCGCGGCGAGGCGATCGTGCGGCGCGAGACGTCTGGATGCCGTCACAGGGCGGCTGGTCGTTCAAGGACGAGGAACTGCTCGAGGTGCGTGTGCGCGAGGGGCGCTTCACGCAAGACGAGGTGGCCTCGATCCGAGCGCTGGGCGACGAGATCGGGGCCATGCTCGACCGGGGCGAGCAGTAGTGGGACGCGAGCTGGTCGAGCTGGCGGCCCGATCCCTCGTGGCGAGCGCCTACCCTCCCGGCAGGTGGGAAGACCGCATGACCGCGCTCTACGAGTCGGCGAGGCCGAGCCGCGCGTGCAGACGCCTGAGCGGCGAAGGAGCCCACCAGTTCCACTCGCCGAGGAGCGCCATCAGGCTGGGCACGAGGAGAGCGCGCACGATGGTCGCGTCAAGGGCGACGGCCACCGCGGTACCGACGCCGAGCTCCTGGATGAAGGAGATGCCGGACGTGGCGAAGGTGCCGATGGCGACGCAGAAGAGGAGGGCGGCCGCAGTCACGATGCGGCCGGTGCGCTCGAGCCCGTCACCGACCGCGGCACGGTTCGGGAGGCCGCGCTCGCGGGCCTCCTTGATGCGCGAGAAGAGGAAGATGGCGTAGTCGGTCGAGAGCCCGAACGCGGTCGCACAGAGAAGGATGGGCTGGGTGGACTCGAGGCCGTCGAGCCCGCGCCCGTCCTGGAACACGAGCACGAGGATCCCGAACGAGGCGCCGAGCGTGAGCGCGTTCATCAACAGCGACTTGAGGGGCAGCAGCACCGAGCCGGTGAAGAGGAAGATGAGCGTACAGGTGGTGAGCGTGAGCAGGCCGAGCGCCCACGGGAGATGCCGGGCGAGACTGGCCTGCTGGTCGATGAAGCCGGCCGTCTGGCCGGTGACGCGGGCCGCTGGCAGCAGCTCCCTCACCTCGTGGACGATCTGCTGGGTGGACGAGGCGAGCCCCTTGTCGCGCGGGATCACGTCGAGCCGCCACAGGCCGGGCGCCGCTTCGCGCGCGGGCACGACGGCGACGACGCCGGGGAGGGCAGCAATGCGGGCTACGGCCGCCCCGGCAGGCCTGTTCGCGTCGATCGCGGTGACGGGTGCGTAGCGACCGCGAATGCCTTCGCGGTCGAGCTCTTCGGATACCTGCCGGGCGCTCGCGGACGGCGGCAGCGTACGCGCGTCGACGCCGACGAACTCGACGCCGACGGCAGGCAGCGCGAGCAGGACGAGCAGGGCGGAGGAGAGTGCGGCGACGCGTCCAGGGCGTCGCATGACCCAGGCGGCGAGCCGGGCCCAGCGGCCGCCGGAGGGCGGCTGCTGCAGGCGGCGCGGGGCGAGAGAGTCGATGCGGGGGCCGAGCCAGTAGAGGAAGGCCGGGAGCGGCACGAGCGCGACGACGCCTGCGGAGAGGGCCACGAGGACGCCGCCGAGCCCCATCGAGTAGAGGAACTGCTGCGGGAACACGAGCAGGCACGCCATCGAGGCGGCGACGGTGAGCGCGCTGAAGAAGACGGTGCGGCCCGCGGTGCGGAGAGTGCGCGCCATCGCGTCCGGGCCGAAGCCGGTGCGGCGCGCCTCCTCGCGCCAGCGCGACACGATGAAGAGCGAGTAGTCGATTGCGAGGCCGAAGCCCAGCCCGGTGACGAGGTTGAGGGCGAACACCGAAAGGCCGTGCACCTCGACGCCGATGCGAAGGCCGAGGAACGTGAGCGCGATCGCCCCGGCGCCCACGAGCGGCGGCAGGAAGGCGGCGACGACGCCCCGGAAGACCCAGAAGGACAGGAGCAGGACGAGCGGGAAGGCGATCAGCTCGGCGCGGCGCAGATCGTCCTGGATCGCCTCGGTCACCTGGCGCGACGCGATTGCGCCGCCGCCGAGGAGAACGGCCGGATCGCCGGCGAACGCACGCATGAGCCGGTCGGCGGCCGCCTTCGAGTCCTCGCCGTCACCGGCGCGCAGGAACACGAGTACGACGCCCTCGTCGTCGACGAGCGTGCGGGCCACGGACGGGTCGGCGTCGATGGCGGCACGTACGCGCGCCGTCTCGGACGCACCTCCGCGGACGAGCGCGAGGATGCCGGGGTCTGCCTCGACGCCGGTGCGGCGCTCCACCTCGACGTTCGCGAGACGGCTCTCGGAGGAGAGATCGGTGAACTGGTCGGCCCCGGCTTCCATGTGCGGGATCACGGTGCTCCCGATCGCGAAGGCGACCGCCACGACCGCGGCGGAAACGAGCGTGACCACGCGGGCGCGAGAGGTGACCAGGTGCAACACGCCTTCTAGAGAAGCAGCAGCGGCCCCGCTCGCGACGCACCGTGCGCCACGAACGGGGCTACTGCCCTTCGGGATCAGGCTGCGTCTGCGAGCGGGACGAGTGTCTCCGCCTCCGACTCGCTTGCTCCCCGGCGGCGGACGGTCGGGATCGCGAATGCTGCGAGAGCACCGAACGCGACGACGATGGCGCCGATCCAGATTGCCGGCGTCATTCCGTCCACGAACGTCTGGCCGGTGCCGTAGCCACCGTAGCGGGAGAAGACCGAGGCCAGCACAGCGACGCCGAGCACGCCGCCGAGCTCGCGGATGGCATTGTTGGCACCCGAAGCCTGCCCCTCCTGCTCGCGCCCGACCGCCGAGAGCACGACGTTCGCCATCGGAGCAAAGAAGAGCGCCATGCCGACGCCGGCCATGACGAACGGCACGATCAGCGCGGCATACGCGGTCGTGGGGGTCGAGACGAAGGCGATCCACCCCAGTGCGACCGCCTGCAGCGTCAGGCCGGCACCGAGGATCCTCTTCGGGTTGATGCGATCGGACAGGGCCCCTGCGACGGGCGCGACGAACATCGGGGCGAGCGTCCACGGCAGGATCCGGAGGCCGGACGCGAGCGGGGAGTAGCCCTGCACCGTCTGGAAGAACTGCGTCAGTAGGAAGATCGCGCCGAACATCCCGAAGAACATGAAGAGCGACGCCAGGTTCGCGAGCGTGAAGGCCGCGCTGCGGAAGAACTTCATCGGCAGCATCGGGTACGGGGCGCGGAGCTCCCAGGCGACGAACGCCGCCACGAAGGTCGCGCCGAGCCCGAGCGCGGTCAGGATCTCGGGGCTCGCCCAGCCCTGCTCGTTCCCGCGGATCAGGGCCCAGACGATCCCGAACATGCCCCCGCTGACGAGGCCGACACCGAGCAGGTCGAGCTTCCCGGCGGGGCCGTGCGACTCGTTCAGCCGCGTGAGCGCGAGCGGCACGAGCAGGATTCCGATCGGCACGTTGAGCCAGAAGATGTACTGCCAGGAGAAGCCCTCCACGACGGCGCCGCCGACGACGGGCCCGAACGCGATCGCGAGGCCGCCGATCGCGCCCCACGCACCGAGCGCGAGCCCACGCCGAGCGGGGGGCACGGCCGCCGAGAGGATGGTCAGCGTCAGCGGCATCACGATCGCCGCGCCGAGCCCCTGCACGGCACGGGCGATGTTGAGCACCTCCACGTTCGGCGCGAGCGCCGCCGCGACCGAGGCGAGCGTGAAGATCGAGACGCCGATCGCGAACATGCGGCGCCGGCCGAAGCGGTCGCCGAGAGCCGCTCCCGTGAGGAGCAGGACGGCGAAGGTGAGCGTGTAGGCGTTGACCGTCCACGAGAGGCTCTCGAGCGAGGCGTCGAGGTCGAGCCGGATCACGGGTATCGCTGTCGAGACGACGAGGTTGTCGAGCGACACCATGAACAGCGCGATCGACGTGATCGCGAACGTCCAGAGGGTGCTCGTGCGCTGTGTCATGTCGGTTCGTTCCTTTCTCCGGTCGCTTGCTTTTTGATTGTGATCAGTCACTTACTATCTGGTGAAAAAAAGGAGAGGCCACACATGGTCATTCGGTCATGCCTGCCTGACACCCCTCGATCAGGCGGTTCGACCACGGCTCGGGGCGCGTGAAGGCGTCCATGCCCATCAGGACCGTCAGGAGCGCCCCCTTGGAGAAGAAGGCGCTCACCGCCTCGGGCGACTCGCCCGACGTGCGCTCGGCGAGGTCGACGAGGTTGCGCCAGGAGGCGCGAACGGCCTCGCAGATCTCCGGGTCGTCGCACGAGGCCCAGCACTTGAGCATCAGCATGAGCCGGTCGCGGTCGGACATGACGCTGTCGTACGCCTCTCCCATCGCGTGCAGCGCGTCCATCCCCGTCTTCCCGGCGGACGCGTCGGCGAACACCGCGTAGAGATGGTCGATCGCCCGCTGCGACGTCGCGAGGTAGAGCTCCTTCTTCGTGCCGAAGAGGCGAAAGAGGTACGGCTGGGAGATGCCGGCGCGACGCGCGATGTCCTCCGTGGACGCACCGTGGAGCCCCTTCACCGCAAACTCCGTGGTGGCAGCGTCGAGCACCGCCGCGCGCCGCTCCTCCGCCGTCTGCCGTGTCGTCGTCATCATCGTAGTAGTGAGTATTCACTCACAATGAGGTTCCTGTCAAGTGCTCGTCGCGCGTGGCCTACGGAGCGAGACGGCGCGAAGACGGCACGAACGCGGCACGGTCCCGTCACGGGATCGTGGCTAGCCTGACACCAGGGGGCCTCGCGCCCCCTCACGGAGGGCTGCCCGCGAGCCGCCCGGGTGGCACGCCGGCGGCGCCCCGACCGTTCGCGTTTCCTGCCCGCGGGCCGTCGACGTCAGGCGAAGCGGGCGAGCGCGGCCGCGACCCGATCGCACTCCGCCTCGGTCATCGTCGCTGCAAAGGGCAGGGCGAGCGCCCGCTCGAAGGCCCGGTCGGCGCCGGGGAAGAGGCCCCGGTCGCGGTAGGCGCCGAGGCGGTGGAGCGCGTAGGTGCCGATCTGCGCCTCGATTCCCTCCGCCCGCAGCGACCGCAGAGCCTCGTCGCGGCGGTCGAGCTGGACGACGTACGCCTGCCAGCCGTGCCGGTCGCCCTCGGCGGCCGACGGCGTCAGCACGAGATGCTCGAGGCGCTCCGTGTACCAGCCGGCCACGCGCTCGCGAGCGGCGAGGAGCTGCTCGAGGCGCTCCACCTGGGGGATCCCGATGGCACAGAGGATGTCGGGCAGGCGGTAGTTGAGGCCGGGCTCGGGGATGTCGAAATCGCCGTGGGTGGCGATGCCGTGGTGGCGCAAGCGCCGGATCGCGTCGGCGAGCTCGGCCTCGTCGGTCGTGATCGCGCCCCCTTCGCCGGTGGTGACGATCTTGCGCGGATGGAACGAGAGGCACCCCATCAGGCCGAGAGAGCCGCACGGCTCGCCGCGATAGCGCGCGCCGAGGGCGCCGGCGGCGTCCTCGACCAGCGGCACCTCCTGCGGCACCGCGGTCTGCAGCGCCTCCCAGTCGGCGGGCCGCCCGAACAGGTGGACGACGAGCACGGCGCGCGTGCGCTCGGTGAGCGCGTCGACGACCCGCGCCGGGTCCAGGTTGAACGTGTCCGGGTCGACGTCGACGAGCACCGCCCGGGCGCCGCAGAGCTCGACGACGTTGGCGGTGGCGGGGAACGTGTATGCGGGCACGATCACCTCGTCGCCGGGGCCGAGGCGCAGAGCCAGCATCGCGAGGTGCAGCGCGGCGGTTCCCGAGGACACGACGACGGCCTGGCTCGTCCCGCAGGCGGACGCGAGCGCCCGCTCGAGCTCGCCGACCTTCGGCCCCATCGTGAGCATGCCGCTCGCGACGACCTCCGCGACGGCGGCCAGCTCGGCCTCGCCGACGTCGGGCCGCGCCAGCCGGATCGGATCGCCGCCCGTCACGCGGGGGCGGCCGACCTGGCCCGGTACCACGCGATCGTGCGCTCGAGGCCCTCGTCCAGCTCCACCTTCGCCTCGAAGCCGAGCAGCTCGCGCGCCTTCGTCGCATTCGGGATGCGCAGCTCGACGTCGACGTAGTGGAGCGGCTGGAAGGTGATCTCGCCGGACGCGCCGGAGATCCGCTTGATGCGCTGGGCGAGGTCGAAGATGGTGACGGCGGAGCGGGGGTTGCCGATGTTGAAGCTCTCGCCGACCGCGGCCGGGTGCTCGAGGGACAGCAACAGCCCCTCGACCATGTCGTCGACGTACGTCCAGGCGCGGATCTGGGAGCCGTCACCGTGGATCGTGAGGTCGCGCCCGTCGAGGGCGGCCTCGATGAAGGCCCTGATGGCGCCGCCGCCGATCTGCCCCGGGCCGTAGATGTTGAACGGCCGCACCGTGACGGTCGGCAGCCCGAACTCGTCGTGGTAGGCGTGCGTCATGTGCTCGCCCGCAAGCTTCGAGACGGCGTACGTCCAGCGTGCCTCTCCCACCGAGCCGATCGTCGTGACGTGCCCTTCCCCGACGTTGAAGGCGTGCTGGCCGAACACCTCGCTCGTCGAGAACTCGATCATCCGCTCGAGCGTGTCCTTCGTCGCGAGCGCTGCCTCGAGCGCGTTGTAGGTGCCGATCGTGTTCACCCGCATGGTGCGCACCGGGGAAGCGAGCACCGTGTCGACGCCCGCGATGGCAGCGGCGTGGACGATGTGGGTGGCGCCGCGCGCCAGCTCGATCAGGTGCCCCGGGTCGAGGATGTCGCCCTGGACGAACGTGAAGTTGGGGTGATCGGCGAGGGTCGTGCCCGAGAGCGCGTCGCGGTGGAGGTTGTCCATCGCGATCACCTCGTTGTCGCCGACGAGGCGCTGCGCGAGGGTCGTGCCGATGAAGCCGGCGCCGCCGGTGATCAGAATCCGCTTGCCGGACAGTGACACGCGGCGAGTGTAGCGGCGTATCTTCCGAGGACATGCGCATGGGCCTCCTCGTGATCGTGCTCGTCGCCGCCGCCGTCGTGCCCGCGACGGCGTCGGCCGGGCTGATCGACCTGCGGATCCGGTTCCAGGCCGACGCGCACGACGGCACCGCGGCACTTCACGCTGCGCTGCGCCGACCGTGCCACGGGAACCGTCCCGCACCCTGCCGCGGCCTGCGTGCGCCTGCGACGCCTCGGCGACGGCGCCTTCCGGCCGACCCCGCCCCGGACGGCGTGCACCGAGATCTCCGGCGGGCCGTCCACCGCCCGCGTGACCGGCATCTACTACGGCCGCCGCATCTGGGTGCGGCTGCGCCGGGACAACGGCTGCGAGATCGCTCGGTGGCAGCGCGTGGCGTTCCTGCTGCCGCAACCCGCCGCCCCGAGCTGATCGGAGCATCTAGCATCGCCGGGCAGTGAAGACCGTCCTCTTCGTCGGCGCCGGGCGCCACCAGCGCCGTGCGATCCTGCAGGCGCGCGAGCGCGGGTCTGCGCGTGGTCGGCGTCGACCGCAACCCCGATGCCCTCGGGCTGCTGGTCGCGGACGTGGGGGAGGCCGTCGACTTCACCGACGTCGACGCCGTCACCGAGGTCGCCCGCCGGCAGCGGGTCGACGGAGCGCTGACCGTGTCCGCCGACCGTGCCGTGCCCGGTCGTCGCCGCCGTGACGGAGCGGCTGGGCCTGCCCTCGATCGGCACCGACGTGGCCCTGGCCATGACGAACAAGCTCGTGATGCGCCGGCTCCTGGCCGGCGCCGGCGTCCCGCAGCCGCCGTTCGCCGGCCTGGCAACGGCGGCCGACGTGGAGTCGGCACTCGCGGCCGTGCCGCTGCCGGCAGTGCTGAAGCCCTCCGACTCGGGCGGGCAGCGCGGCCTCTTCCGGATCGAGACCCGCGCGGAGCTCGAGCGCGACCTGCCCTCCGCCCTCGCCGAGTCGCGCACGGGAGAGGCGATCCTGGAGGGCTTCGTCGAGGGCCTCGAGCTGAACGGCATCGTGATCGCTCGGGGCGGCGAGCCGGTGCCGGTGACGCTCTCCGACAGGCTGCGCCCTCCCGGCGTCGGCTTCGGCGTCGGCTGGATCCACGTCTATCCCGCCCGTCTCGGCCCGGAGCAGCTGGCGCTGTCGGAGCACGTGGCCGCCGCAGCCGTGCGCGCGCTCGGCCTGCGCGACGGCATCGCCTTCCCGCAGCTGATCGCCTCGCCGGACGGCGGCGTTGCCGTCGTCGAGGTGGCGGCGCGCATCCCCGGGGGCCAGATGGCGGACCTCGTGCGACACGCCGTCGGCGTCGACCTGGTCGAGGTGGCGCTGCGGCAGGCGCTCGGCGAGGACGTACCCGACGAGGTTGCGCTGCCCCGCTTCCGCCAGCCGCTCTCGATCCGCTTCTTCACGGCGCAGCCCGGGCCGCTGCAGGTCGGGGCGCGTGACCCGGATCGGGAGCCTCGACCCGGTGCTCGCCGCCGAGGGCGTCGTCCAGGCCGACACGTACCTCCAGCTCGGGGAGACGATCCGTCCCGTGCGGCTCGACGGCGACCGTCGCGGGTACGTGATCGCGGTCGCCGACACCGCCGACCTCGCGCTCGAGCGCGCCGAGGCCGCATCGCAACTGCTCGAAGTGGAGGTGGAGGCGGTATGACGTGCTCGTTCGACCTGGCGCACTACCGGGAGCTCGTCGAGGCGGCACAGGCGGGCGGCTACCGGTTCGCCCGCTTCGGGGAGGGCCCGGGCGAGGGCGACGTGTTCCTCCGCCACGACGTCGATCTCTCGCTGGACGCGGCCCTGCGGATGGCCGAGCTCGAGCACGACCTCGAGGCGACCGCGACGTACTTCCTGATGACCGAGTCGGTGTTCTACAACCTCGCCTCGAAGGAGGGCGTCGCGGCGATCGCGCGCCTGCGCGAGCTGGGCCACCGGATCGGGTTGCACGCCGTATACCCGAACGCCGCCCTCGACGGGCGCTTCGACCCGGTCGTCGCCTGGCACAACCCCGACCCCGAGTACATGCGCGCGCCGATCGCCGGGGCGACGAACGTGATGGAGGACCGGTACTTCGACCCGGCCACCTACCGCTCCGACTCGAACCAGCACTGGCGCTCGGGCTGCCCACACGACGAGCTCCGCGCCGGGGCGTTCGCGTGGCTGCAGCTGCTCACCCACCCCGAGATCTGGGCCTACGAGGGCGCGACGATGGGGCAGACGATGCGGGCGATGCTCGAGGCCGAGAAGGAACGCCGGCTGCGACAGCTCGCCGAGGACCGGATCGACCTGACGTAGCGGCGGGGCGACCCCCGTCCGCGCTGCCGCCCGCCCGGGAGACCCGGGACTGCTTGGATACCCCTCGTGGCACTCGCTCCCGTCACCGTCCTCGTCACCGCCTCCGGCGCTCCCGGCACCGCCGCGCTGCTGCGCGGCCTGCGGGAGAACGGCGAGCGCACCGTTCGCCTCGTCGGCACCGACATGTCCGAACGATCGGTGGGGCGCCACCTCTGCGACGCATTTCATCTCGTGCCTGCCGGGTCGGACCCCGGTTTCGCCGGCGCGATCGGCGAGATCGTCGAGCGCGAGGGCGTGGACTGCGTCCTGCCGCAGTCGTCGTTCGACCTGGAGGGGCTCGCCGAGCACCGCGACGCGTTCCCCGTTCCCGTGCTCGTGTCGAAGCCCGACGCCATCTTCCGCTCCAACGACAAGGCCGAGACGTACGCGTTCCTGCACCGGCTCGGACTGCCAGCGCCCGCATTTCGCCGCGTCAACGGCGCCGGCGAGGTGGAGGCGGCGGCCCGGGAGCTCGGCTACCCGGACGTGCCCGTCTGCTTCAAGCCCGTCTTCTCGTCCGGGTCGCGCGGGTTCCGGGTGCTCGACCCGACGGTCGACCGGGCGCACCAGCTGCTGCACGAGCGGCCCGGATCCGTGGCAATGCGGCTCGAGGAGGCGGTGGAGCTGCTCCCGGACGAGGGCGGGCCCGACCTGCTCGTGATGGAGCTCGCGACGGGCGGCGAGCGCACGATCGACGGCATCGCCGACGGCGAGCGGGTGCTGCTCGGCCACGGGAAGACACGGGAGGCGATGCGTGCCGGCCTCGCCATGTACTTCGTCACGCTCGACGACCCGCAACTGATGGAGATCGCCGACCGGATCGTCGCCGAGCTCGGGATCGAGCACTTCTTCAACATCCAGCTCGTCGGCGAGCACGTGATCGAGGTCAACCCGCGCATCTCCACGATCGTCTACCAGGATGACCTCAACCTCCCCTACCTCGGGGTCAAGCGGGCGCTCGGCGAGATCACGGCGGACGAGCTCGTCGCGCTGCGTCCCCGGATCCGGCCGGGGCGGACGGCACTCCGCTACTTCGACCAGCTCGAGTGGGACGCCTGAGCCCCCGTCGCCTGTGGCTCGCGGGGACGGGTCCTCCGTGAGCGAGCCGTCCCCAGCCCCCACCCACCCGGGGCACGGGCACGGTAGCGAGGCACCTGTGACGTGTCTGTGCCAACTGTGAGCCGAAAGTGAGCCGGGGCGGCGGCGATACCCCCGAGGCCGGGGCGCGGCCCGACGGGAGCCGGCCCGAGGGGAGCCGGCCCGACGGCAGACCTCTCCGTGTCGTCCACTGCCCCGTCAACACCGCCGGGGTGCCCTGGACGAACGTGCAGGCGCTGCGGCGCCGCGGCGTCGACGCGAGGCTCGTGGTCTTCAACCGCTACGAGCTCCACCCCGAGGCCGACTGGTCGCTCGAGCGGCGCGGCGGGTTCGTGCGCCGCCAGGCGACACAGTGGCAGGCGCTCGCCCGGCTGCTCCCGCAGACGGACGTCTTCCACTTCGTCTTCGGCCTGACCCTCGTGCCGCAGGCGGCGCAGTTCCCCCTGCTGCGCCTGTTCGGCAAGAGATCGGTCATGCAGTACCTGGGCTCCGACATCCGCGGCAAGACGCCGGAGCAGCTCGCCTACGGCAAGAAGGCCGGCGCCGAGATCGTCGGCAGCTACGACGCGATCCGCTGGGTGCCGGAGGCGCAGGTGATCCCGCCCGGCATCGATCTCTCCCGCATCTCGCCCGTGCCGCCGTCCGACCGCGACCGCCCGGTCGTGCTCCACGCCCCCTCGTCCCGGCGCAGGAAGGGCACCGAGCACGTGATCGCCGCGCTCGAGGGGCTCGACGCCGACCTCGAGATCGTCGAGGGCCTGCATCACGACGAGGCGTTCGAGCGCTACCGGAACGCCGACATCGTGGTCGACCAGCTCAACGCCGGCTGGTACGGCCTCTTCGCGATCGAGTGCATGGCCCTCGGCAAGCCCGTCGTCACGTACCTCCACGACGAGGCAGTACGCCGCACCGAGGAGGCGTTCGGAACCGCCGTGCCGCTCGTCTCGGCGACCGCCGACACCCTGCGCGAGCGTCTCCGCCCTCTCGTCGCCGACGCCGCCGAGCGGCGGCGGGTGGGGGCGGCGTCACGCGCGTACGTCGAGCACGTCCACGACCTCGAGCGGGTCACCGACCGCCTGCTCGACGTCTACGCTCGACTCTGATGTCGCAGCTCGGTGGCCAGCTCAAGCGGCTCGGCAAGCACTCGGCGATCTACGGGCTCGGCGGGCTCGTCTCGCGGATCCTCGCCGTCCTGCTGCTGCCGCTGTACACGCACTACCTCTCGCCCTCCGACTACGGGCAGATCGAGACGCTCGTCGCGCTCGTCGTCGTGCTCACGATCATCCTCCGCTTCGGCATCTCCTCCGCGTTCTTCCGCTTCTACTTCGACGCCGACGACCCGGCGGGACGGCGTCTCGTCCTGCGGACGTCGTTCTGGTTCACGATGGCGATGGCGACCCTCGGTCTCGCGCTCGTGGTCGCGCTCGCAGCACCGATCTCCGAGCTCCTCTTCGACACCGGCGAGGCGGCCGACCTGGTGCGCGCGAGCGCCGTGGCGCTGTGGGCGCAGATGAACTACGAGCAGCTGACCTCGCTCTTCCGGGTCGAGGAGCGGTCCGTCGCGTTCGTGCTCGCCAGCCTCACGAACGTGCTGCTCACCGTGGGTGCCACGATCCTCCTCGTCGTCGTGCTCGACCGCGGGCCGCTCGGCGTCATCGTCGGCAACTTCACCGGCACCCTGCTCGTCTACCTCGCCCTGCTCGGGTATCGGCGCGAGCAGCTCGGCCTGCAGTTCGACCGCCCGCTGCTCCGGGAGATGAACCGGTTCGGCATGCCGCTCGTGCCGTCGGCCCTGCTGCTCTGGGTGACCAACTTCAGCGACCGCTTCTTTCTCGTCAAGCTCGCCGACACGACCGAGGTCGGCCTCTACTCCGTGGGCGTGCGAATCGCGTCTGCGATGGTGCTGGTGCTGACCGCCTTCCGTATGGCCTGGCCGGCGTTCGCCTTCTCGATCCGAGACGACGACGAGGCAAAGCGGACGTACGCGTGGGTGCTGACCTACCTGGTCGCCCTCGCAACCTGGGTGGCGGCTGCGTTGGCCCTCCTCTCGCCCTGGCTCGTCGGCTGGCTCGCGGCCCCGGGCTTCGAGAGCGCCTCCCGGGTGGTCGGCCCGCTCGCGTTCGCCGCCGTCGCGTTGGGGGGGTACATCGTCATCTCGATCGGCATCGGGCGCGCCCGCAGGACACAGTTCAACTGGGTCATCACCGGCCTGGCCGCGATCGTGAACGTCGCTCTCAACCTCGCGCTGATCCCGCCCTACGGCATGATGGGAGCCGCTGCGGCAACCGTCGCCGCCTACACGGTCATGTTCGCCGGCATGGCGTGGTGGTCGCAGCGGGTGTACCCCGTTCCGTACCAGTGGCGGCGGGTCGTCACCGCCGCAGCCGCCGGTGTGGCGCTCGCAGTCGCCGGCAAGCTGGTCGGCGGCGGCCTGCCCGTCGCGATCGCGCTTGCGCTCGCCTATCCCCTCGCGCTCGTGCCGCTCCGCTTCTACCTGCCGGTCGAGCGGCGCGCAATCGGCGTCGGGCTGCGATCCCGCCTGATGCGGACCGCACGCTGACGGGGCGACGCTCTCCGCCGCCCCGTCAGCCGCATACCGTCAGGCGCAGACGTCCTCGACGAGGATGTCGGCGCTGGCGATCAGCGCCTGCGGGCGCAGGCGCACCGAGCGGTCGTGTGCACCCGCCTCGATCACGAACGTGTCCAGGCCGGCGAGCCGGCGGTCGAGGATCACTCGATCTTTCGGGCCACCGACCGGAGGGACGGCCCCGAGCTCGAACTGCGGGTACTCCCGCACCATCTCCTCCTCGGTGAGGAGGTGCGTGTCCTTGCCGCCGCCGACGAAGTCACGCAGCTTGTGCATGTCCAGCCGCTCCGACGCCGGCAGCACCACCCGCACGTTCCCGTCGACGGTCGACACGACGAGCGTCTTGGCGACCTCGCGCAGAGAAAGCCCGAGTGCCTCCGCCTCGTCGGCCGCACGCTCCGTGCGCGGGTGCTCCAGCAGCTCGTAGTCGACGCCTGCGCGCTCCAGCGCTTCGATCAGTGGGGTGATCTTCAATGTCCCGGGCATGGTTGACCTCCTTCTGCGGAACGTCTCCATCGTCACCCGCGCGGGACTACCGGGCATCCGCGAAAAGCACGGATCCGCAAACGCGGCCCCGTCGCGCCGGGATGCCTCTACCCGAGGAAGGTCTGCTCGAGCAGGAAGAGATTCAGGCCCACGATCACCACGGTGACGATCGTGGCAGCCGCCGTCGTCAGCGGCCTGTTGACGAGGTTGCCCATCAACGAGCGATTGCGGCAGAAGAGAAGCAACGGGATCAACGCGAAGGGGATGCCGAACGACAGCACGACCTGGCTGATCACGAGTGACCGGTACGGGTCGATGCCCACGGCGATGAGCACGAGCGCCGGCAGCATCGTGATCCCGCGCCGAAGGGTCAGCGGGATCTGCCTCTTGATGAAGCCCTGCATCACCACCTGGCCGGCCATCGTGCCCACGCTCGAGGAAGACAGCCCGGAGGCGAGCAGCGCGAACCCGAACATGATCGCCGCCCCCGACCCGAGGTACTCGCTGAGCCCGTCGTAGACCTGCGAGAGATCGTCGCCGACCGAGTCGAGCCCTCGCGAGTGGAAGACCGCGGAAGCCGTGATCAGCATGCTCATGTTGATCAACCCGGCGATGGTCATGGCGATCACGACGTCGATCAGCTCGAAGCGGAAGATGCGCTTCCGCACCTCGGGCGTCGCCCCGACGATGCGCTTCTGCGTCAACGCGGAGTGGAGGTAGATGACGTGCGGCATCACCGTGGCGCCGAGGATGCCGACCGCGAGCAGGACGCTCTCCTTGCCCTCGAAGCCGGGCACGAACCCGTGCGCGATGCCGGAGGGCGACGGCTCGGCGAGGAACACCTGCAGCCCGAAGGCGACCACGATCACGCCGACGAGCGCGGCGATCACCGCCTCGAGGCGCCTGAACCCGTACGCCTGCAAGGCGAGGATGCCGAAGGTGGCCGCGCCGGTGACGAGGGCCGCCGGGAAGAGGGGCAGCCCGGTGAGGAGGTTGATCCCGATTGCGGCGCCGATGAACTCGGCCAGGTCGGTCGCCATCGCGATCACCTCGGCCTGGATCCAGAGCCCGAACGAGACGGCTCGGGGGAAGCGCTCGCGGCAGACCTCCGGCAGGTTCATGCCGGTCGCGATCCCGAGCTTGGCGCTCATCGACTGGATCAGCATCGCCATCAGGTTGGCCGACAGCACCACCCACAGCAGCAGGTAGCCGAACTGCGCCCCGCCGGCCATGTTCGTGGCGAAGTTGCCGGGGTCGACGTAGGCAACGGCGGCGATGAACGCCGGGCCGAGGAACGGGGTCAGACGGCCGACGCCGCGGCGCTCGCCCCGGAGCGAGCGCTCTGCTGCCCGCAGGACCGCCGCCTCGCCCGGGAGCGAGTCCTCCACGCCGATCACGAGCGGGGCGGATCGGCCGCGTGACGGGCCTGCGACTGGGCCCGGGGGCTTGTCGCTCGACCTCACGCGCTCATCGTAGCCGTGGTTTAGACGAGGCTAAGTTCTTGGTGGGCAGGGAATCAGCCGCAGGCGGACGGGTCACGGCCGAGGAAGCGCAGCGTGCCGCGGCAGAGGCCGGAGGCCGCGCGCTGCCGTACCGCGTCCGTGGCCAGCAGCCTGTCCTCGGTCGGGTTCGTCATGAATCCCATCTCGACCATGATCACCGGTACGTCCGCCCAGTTGAACCCGGTGAAATCGGCACGCTCCTGGAGCCCGCGGTCGGGGAAGCCGAGTGCGCCGCGCAGCTCGGCCTGCACGGTCGCGGCCGCGCGCCGGCTGTCTGCGTAGACGTCGTCCGTCCAGCCCCGGCGCAACGCCGGATAGAGGGTGTGCGTGCCCCTGGAGGCCGCTGTGGGGCCCCCGTCGGCGTGGATGCGCAGGAACAGTGCTGCGCCCGCCCGGTTCGCGATGCCCGCCCGGACGACGTTGCCGACGCTCGTACCGGCAGTGTGGGTGCGCGTCATCACGACGCGCACGCCGGCGCGGCGCAGGAGCGCGCGCAGGCGGAGCGAGACGGCGAGGTTGAGCTCCGCCTCCGTCGTCCCCGAGACGACACCGTGGGTGCCGCCGCCGTCCTTGATCTTGCGCGTCGACGCCCCTGGGCCGATGGGCTCGGTCGCGAGGTTGGCGCGCAGGTCGTGCCCTGGATCGATCACGACGACCGGAGATGTTGCCGCTGCTGCGGCACCGGCGATTCCCAGCGCGGCCACGGCAATCGCGAGCGCAGTCCGCATCAGTTGGGCGGCCCCGCGATGCGCCGTACCATCGCGAGCGTGACGTACGCACCGGGTACGAAGAGAATCGCGGCCGCCGCCATCAGCGCCTTCGCGGCGGTGCTGTCGAGGTCGACGGCCAGGGCACCCAGCATGCAGGCGGCGCCGAGAGCGCAGAGAACCGGGCCGACGTAGTCACGGCGTCGCATGCCCGCAAGCCTACGGGTGACGGTCCTACACGGTCACCGACACCCTGCACGTCTCTCCGCCCGGGCCGGTCGCTCGGGCGACGACGGCGTCGGGGCCGAACCAGTCGTCCCCCTGAAGCCGCCACGAGCCGCCTGGTTCACGGGCAGAGCGGAGTTCGGTAGTTGCGCGTACGCGGGTTCAGCGGCGGCGCGGATGCGCCGCGGGCCTCGGGGCGGGAGCATGGTCGTGAGGGAAGGCGCTGATGGGCCGGGTTGTGCTGCTCGCTGCTGCGGTGGTCGCGTTGGCTGCCAGCCTGGCAGTGGGAGCGTCGGGTTCGGCGGAGTCGGTGCGGGTGTTGGGGTTGTGCTGAAGGAGGGAGGCCGGGTGACTCGTCGTTGTGTCATGCACGGACGGTTGAGGCTGTTGCTGGTGGCGTTGGTGATGGCGCTCGCTGTCGGTGTTGTGTCGGCCAGTGCTGAGCAGCGACGGTTCGTCGGGGGGCGTGAAGGATCCGGTGTACTGGCCCCCCTCCGGGGCGGTGAGGTTGGTGCCGTGTTCTGGACGCGTGGTGTGATCGACGGGCTGGCTGTCGACGGCAGCCTTGTTGCGGTCTCGACTCATGCGATCAAGCGATCGTGCGATCGGATCGTGGTGTGGACGGCACCCGGCAAGAAGTTCACGTCGTTCGACACCCATGTCGGCTGTCCCGACGGGTTCCCGAGTTACTGGTTTGTCCGCGAACTGGCGCTCGGGGCCGGTCGGATCGCGTGGATCGAAGTGGTGGCGGGGAACAGCCAGGAGATGTACCTGTACCAGGCAAGCGCCTCGGGTGGACACTCGAAGAAGCTCGACACCGCCTACAACGGATACGGTGCGTCGGGAGACTGGGCTGGCGACTGGATCGGACAGCTGTTCGGGTCAGGCCCCATCCTGACCTACAACCACTGGACGCTGTGCAACTGGTTGGAGAGCGACGGCCAGCCAACGGCCGAGTGTCCCGTTGAGGGCCACGTGTCGGCTGCCACGCTACGGGGAGTGGGTCCCGATGGTCGCCGCATCCGCCTGCGCACGGGACCGGGCGTGTTCCGGCTGCTCGCCGTCGCCGCCGGTCGCCTGGCGGTCGAGCCGATGTCGACGTTCCGACCCGGATACGAGACGAGCAACGGAAGCCGCTACGGACCCGGGTTTGGCACCGGCTCGGGCGAGATCCTCGTGCTCTCACAGGCTGGCAGCGTCACGGCGACGGTGCCCGCAGCACCCGACAAGCGCGCCCCGCGTGCCGTCGCACTCAGCAAATCGCAACTCGCAATACAGCGGCGCTCCACACTCGACGTACACTCCCCTGCCTCCGGGAAGCTGATCCGAACGATTCCGCTCGGCGCCGCCCAACGACTGCAACTCGTCGGCGCAAACACCAAACTCGCCATCCTGAGCGGCCTTCACCACCTCGTCGCCGTCCGCCTCAGCGACGGCAAACAGGCCCCGATCCCGCTGCCCGACGAAGCGAAGGCCACAACCTCCCCGATCAGCCCACGGCTGAGCGAAGCCGGACTCTTCTACGCCTACAACGTCACCGGCACTCCTGCCAAAGGCCGCATCGTCTACACCCCCACCCAAGAACTGCTCGCCCGCTTCCGGTAGGCGGGTCAACCGTGGAGCGGAATGCGTGGACGCTGCGGCGCGGCAGCTGACCGTCTGTCGGCTCACTCATCCGCAGGACACACGTAGAACGGCCCTGACCGTTGGGATGCATGCCCTCGTGGTCTGCGTTCGCCTGCCTGCGTCCAGTGCCCGCAGGGCGCACACACGTGCGCATTGTCACAGTCTGGTCAGAAATTCGTCACTGCTGCCACGCCTGCTGGTCAGCTCGGAGAATATCGTCCTGAGCAGGGATTCTGCTGCCGTGAAAACTCGTCGCTGATCTCGTCAGCAAGCCTTTTTTTCAGGCGACGATGCGGTACACCTGGAACACCTCGGCGAGCTCGCGGTTCACGTTCGTGCCGTGCACCCGGGCGAGGTTCCAGATGTAGTCGGCGTTCGCGTAGCGGCGGTGCTGCTGCGAGGCGTACCTCTCGACCGCGGCGATCTTTCGCTCCAGGTGGCGCTGCTCCAGCCCGACGTAGGCGCCGTACGAGAAGTTGTAGTTGTTCCAGGGGATCTCGTAGCCGAGGATCGTCGTGCGCTTGAACGCCCGCAGTCCCTCCTGCGCGACCGTCTGGTGATCCTGGTGCACGTCGTGGTGGGATGGCTGGAAGACGACGTCCGGCCTCCACTCCTCCCAGAGGGCGACGAGCAGCTCGAGGATGTCCTGGCGCCGCTCGGGGAACGTCCGCACGTCGAAGTCGTGCACCGTGAGGTGGGACTCGGGAATGCCGAGCTCGGCGGTCGCCTCGCGCACCTCGCGCGCGAGCGTGTCGGGCGGGAAGCCGGGCGGCAGCGAGCGCGTCGCGATCGAGAACGCGACGTAGCGAACCTCGCAACCGGCCTCCACGAGCCGGGCCGTCGTGCCGCCGCACCCGAACTCGCCGTCGTCGGTGTGCGGCGCCAGCACGAGCGCGCGCTGCCACGCGGCGATCACGTCAGGCCCGCCGATACAGTTGATAGCCTCGCTGCTCGTCGGACTGTTGTGCGCATGACCCTCCTCTGTCCATCGGCCGACGGGCTTCCCACGGCCCTTGACCTCTCGCGGCCCGAGCGTGAGCATAGTCGGCGACGATCGCCGCGCCCGGAGCTCCGTGACGCCGCAGGCGCGTCATTGCTCGTGGTCGCCACCGTGACGGCCGTCGCAGTCGCAGCAGTCGTCGCCGGCGTGCTCCGAACGGTCCTCGCCAAGCCGTCGCAGGGTGGGCTCGAGACTCCGACCGACCTCACGGTGCAGACCATCGACACCGCGCCACCTGGGGCGACGGAGCCGCCTCTGCAGGTACCGGCCGCCGAGCGCGAAGGGCCGTGCTGGCGAATCGTTCGGCGGTGGGCCGCTTCGCGACCTGGCGACGGCCCGAGATCCAGCTCGGCGTCCCGGGCCGGTCCGTCTGGGCACGCGCTCGGCGACCTGATGGAGTACCCACCGACCTACTGCGAGGGCCGCCTGTACGTGAACCTCGAGCGCGGGGAGACGGTGGCCATCGACGCGGCGACAGGAAGGGTGCTGTGGTCGCGCCGCGGCGTCGGGAAACGACCGCGTCGAGCCCGGCGATCGCGGGCAGGCCGGCTGATCGTCAGCTCGCACGGCGGGACTGTGACCGCGCTCCGTCGGCGGAACGGCTCGCTCATCTGGCAGCTCCGCACCGGAGTCCCTGTCGAGTCGTCACCCGTCGTGGTCGACGGCGTCGTGTTCGTCGGCGCCAGCGACGGCAGGCTCTTCGCTCTCGACGTGCGGACCGGCACGGCCCGCTGGGTCTACGACCTCCGGGGACGGATCAGCTCGAGCCCGTCGGTGGTCGGCGACACGCGTCTGCATCACCACGTACTCCGGCGCCGTCGGCTGCTTCGACAAGCGCACCGGCGAGCGCGTGTGGCTCCGCTACTTCAAGCGGGACGCGTTCCGGTACTCGAGCTTCTACGCCAGCCCGTCGAGTGACGGGCAGCGCGTGTTCACCGTCGCCCGGGACGGAAGCGTGCTCGCACTGGACGCCTCGACCGGAGACACGATCTGGGAGCGGCGGACACGGGGGCCTCACCTACGGCACTCCCTCCGTCGCGGACGGCCGTGTGTTCGTGGCCGACCTCGACGGGAACCTGCGAGCGTTCCGCGCGAGCGACGGCACGACGCTCTGGTCGAAGCGCGCGAACGGAAGGGTGCTCGGTCCGACGCTCGTCGTCGGCGACCTCCTCTTCTACTCGACGCTCGAGGGTCGAACATACGGCGTCCGGGTCCAGGACGGCGAGATTCGCTGGCACTTCCGCGGCGGCAAGTACGCGCCCGGCATCGCAACGAGCGACCGCTACTACCTCTCGCTCAACGGCCTGCTGGTCGCCTTCAAGGGCTCACGGAGGCAGCGGATGACGACGCCCGGCGCGATCGACCGCGCCCAGGCGTGGATCGTGCTCGGCGCGCTCGGCGCCGTCGTCACCCTCAACATCGGTGTGCTCGGCGTCGGATCCGTTGGGAGTTCCGCACCGGTCACGGTGACGGCAGAAGGGCCGCTCGGGTTCCTCGTCTCGCTCGCCGGCGGGGAGTGGGACCTCGGGCTGATCCGCTCCGCGGCGATGCTCGCCGGAGTCCTCGTCGTGGCGCTCGCCACCGCCGCCTGCCTGGTGCGCGTGTGGCGTGCATGGGTGCTCGTGCTCGCGTGCTTCACCGTCGTGGCGGCGCTCGTGCTCCCCGGCGTTGCGCTCCAGGTCGGCCTGCGCGACGCGACCGCTCCGTGGTTCTACACCAACGACTCGACCTACCAGATCGAGCTCGCGGGCGAGATCGTCCGCGCCGGCCACACTCCGTACGGGCACGACTACTTCGGCACGGGGCTCGAGCGCTTCTACAGCCTGGACAGGAACGAGTCGAGCCCGGAGTCGCCGGACCGCAGGTCGCCCTGAAGCATCTGGCGTACTTCCCGGGCACGCCGCTGCTCGGCGCTGCGTGGGGAGTGCTGCCGTCACCCTGGAGCGACCTCCGCCTCCTCGTCGCGCTCGCCACGATCGGAATGCTCGGAGCAGCGCTGCTCTTCCCCGGCCCACTGTGGGGTCGACTCGCGCTGGGGGTAGCGGCGGCAGCGAATCCCGCTCGCCGTTCGCAACGCCTGGTTCGGAACAGCAGACGCACCGACGCTGCTGCTGCTGCTGCTGCGCCTTCGCGCTCACCATGCGCCGCCGCCCCGGCTGGGCGGGAGTCGCCGTCGGCGCCGCCATCCTCACCAAGCAGTTCGCCCTCGTCGCCGTTCCCTTCCTGGCGGTGATGCTGCTGCTCGAGTCGCGGTCGGCGCTCCGGCGCGCCGCGTTCGCTGCCACTCGCGTGTCATCGCAGCCGGAGTGCTGCCGTTCCTCCTCGCCGATCCGCGGGCGCTGTGGGAGGACACCGTCACCTACGGCACGGGGACATACCGGATCCTCGGATACGGGCTGTCCGCCCTGCTCCTCCGCGCCCACGTCATCGCCGACCGGAACAGCCACTACCCGTTCTTCGTACTCGCTCTCGTCGTTTGGCTCCCGTGACTGCTCTGCTCGTCCGCGCGCAGTGGCAGGCCCGGCTCGCCTGGCTGGGCGGTGCGGGCTTCACGGCCTCGATCTTCCTGATGCTCTTCCTCGGGCGGGTCTTCCACTCCTCGTACCTCGTCTACCCGCTGACCGGCATCGTGCTCGCCGGGCTGCTCGCGCTCCGACCGAGACCGGGAGCCGCACCGGGACCCCCGCCGGGGTCACTATCGGAGCCGTCGCCGAGCCGCTGCTCGGTCTCCGCGACGCAGCGGCAGCACGCGCTCGACGGCCTCGAGGTTCTCGTCGCGCCACTTGCCCGGCGCGGGAGCGCTGAGTGTCGTCCTCGCGGGACTGCGGTCGAGCCCGGACGCGAACTGCTCCGCGTCGTCCGTGAAGGTGAGGCCGAGTCGCCGGTAGAGGTCGCGGAGCACGGTCTCGGGCTCGCCGACGAGATCCTCGTAGGCGACCTCGACCCATCGCGACGGCTCGATCCTCGCGCGGGCCGCGAGCACCGCCTCGTTGCAGGCGACGTACTGCCGGGCGCAGATCTCCTCGAGCGACGCATCCCGGAGCTCACGCCAGCCCGGCACCAGCACGAAGCTCCACCGGTCTCCGCTGAGCGCACCCGAGCCCGTCGAGCGTCTCCGGCAGCCGGTACTTGACGAACCGCGGCCGCGCTCGCCAGCCCTCCATCAGCGAGCTGACGTTTTCGGCGGCGCAGCCGGTGGAGGAAGACGTACGTCGCGTCGGGGAAGAGCTCGTCCAGATACGCGAGCGCGAAGGCAGTTCTCGGGTGTCTTGTCCACGAACCGGCGCCCGCGGACGAACAGCCGGATCGCGCAGTAGATGTAGGCTCCGTCTCGCGATCGGTCACCTGGGCTGCCGTTCGCGCGTCCGAGTCCCAGCCGTGGTCGCGCGGATGCCGGAACTCGTCCCACAGGATGTGGCCCTCGCTCTGCACCGACCGCAGCTCGGGGCTGCGGAGGAGCGCCTGCAGCAGCATGCTCGTCCCAGACCGAGGGCAGCCGACGACGAGGATCGGGCGACGGGCGGCTCGAATCGCGGGCAGGACCAGGAGAGCGGCCGCGCGACGCGTGGCGGGCTCCGTCGCACGCGCCACACCGCGCGACGGAGACCGAACAGCCGGGTGCTCCTCACGCGCGGAGAACCCTACGGCCGTCAGCGCCGGCTCGGCCGCGGCCGGGCGGTCGCCTTCTTCGGCACGCGCGAGGCCAGCCCCACGAGCCCGAGGAGCGCCCAGGTCATCGGGTCCTCGAAGAAGGCGGCGTAGAACAGGCTGTGAACCGCGATCGCGACGAGCGCAACACCGACCGCGAGCGAGACGCGCGACGTGAACCCGCGTCCGAGCCCGCGCAGCGTCCCGAGCAATGCTGCCGCGACGAGCCAGACGTAGAGCGCGAGCCCGGGACGCCCGTCTCGGCGGTGACGGTGACCGGCGTCGTGTGCGAGGCGACGTGCTTCGGGTCGCGCCCGACGATCCCGATCCCGGCTCGCGTACTCGTGTGAGAACCCGCCCGCGCCGACGCCGAGCACGGGATTGTCGGCGGCGATCCGCAGGCCCTGGCCGACGAGATTCGAGCGGCCGGACGTGATCCTGTCGACGCCGGAACGTGACTTGCCGACGAGCTCGTCCGGATCTGCGGCACCGCGAACGCAACGGCCAGCGTCACGACAGCCAGCCCGAGCAACGACAGGGTCGCCCGGCTGCCCCATGCGACCCCCGCGGCGACGACGGTGCCCGCCATGAGCGCGACGAAGCTCGACTGCGAGAACGAGATCACGAGCCCGAGCCAGGTCGAGATCACCACCGCGTACAGCCCGGCGATCCGCCAGCCACGCACCCCGCCGAGCACGATTCCGCTGATCGACACGAGCACGGCGACCGCGAGGTACCGCCCGTAGACGGACGGGTCCCAGAAGACCGAGTTGACGCGGAAGAAGGGAGCGTAGGCGTTGAAGACGATCACGCTCGGGTTCCAGAACACCTCGCGCGTGAACCACTGGTACCACCCCACGAGCGCGTAGAGGAGAGCGGTCGCGACGAGCCCGCCCCACATCCACGTCAGCCAGCGCCCGCGCCAGGGCAACCTCGAGACGCCGAGCGCGAGCACCGGGAACGGGAGCAGAAACGCGCCCATGAAGATCGCGCCACGGCGGACATCGTCCGCCCAGATGAGTGACACCCCAGACCATGCGACGAACGCGGCGAGAGGCCAGGTCACCGGCCCGAGCTCGCGGTAGCGACCGTCGCCACGCAGAAACGACCAGGCGAGCGCCACTCCGAGCGCGGCGACGAAGCCGTACAGCGGAACGAGGAGGTTGACCTCCTCGCTGCCGATGTCGACGGGCAGTCGGAGCGGGATGCAGGCCAGGATGAAGGCGAGCGCCCACGGCCAGCGCAGGAGGACCCAGGCGGCCCCGACCGCGAGCACGAGACCCGCAGCGCCCGCGACCGCGAGCCGACTGCCCGACACGTCGGGGAGCAGGTACTCACAGGAGCGCGAGCCCGCCGGCCCAGACGACGAGCCCTGCGAGGCTGACGCGCGGTCGACGGTCACGAGCACGACCGCCAGCCCGAGCGCGCCGGCGACCGCAGCCGCTTGCGCAACGGTGACGCTCATGACACCCCCCCGAACGACCACGATAGCGCGGTCGGAGTGCGCGTTCGCGGTCACGGTGAGGACGAACCGACCCTCCTGGTCGGGAGCACGCAGGCGAAGCGTGCCCGGTCTCGCGACCCCGGTGTGTCCGGCGAACCGCCACTGGTAGCGGCGTGCCTGCGTCACCAGAGCACCTTGACCGAGCCGCCGGGTGGGGCGACGAGCCGTCGGCGCGCGAGCGCGACGAACTGGATCAGGACGACCCGGGGGCGACTCTCACGGGAGGGGTTCCCTGCGACGTCCCTGGCACGCAGCGTGAGCCGCGCGGGACCCGCAGGAAGCCGCTCGCCTCCCGCGATCCCGTTCCAGTCGAACCGCCCCTTCGCGCTCGTCCCGAGCCGTCTCAGCGCGCGGATGCCATCCGCATGCAGCTCGACCCTCACGCGCTGGTCGTACCGGTACTCGATCTTCGCGTAGTCGTGTCGCCCGTCGCCGTCCGGCGAGATGACGCGCGGTCGTGCGGTGAACGAGACCAGGTGGGCGGGGTGACGTCGACCGCGATCCGGTTCGGCATCACGATCGTGCGCCGCTGCCGGCCGAGGTGGACGCGTGGCTGGTACTCACCCTCCCGCACCACTGCCCCGGGTCGTCCCGACCGTCCCAGACGAACGCGACGCGGCCGCGCCGCTCGGACTGGCCTCGCGCGAGCTCCCGGACGATCGTCCCCGCCCGGTCGACGATCGCGACGTCGAGCCGATCCGACTTCCGGAGCACGAACGAGATCCGCGCGGTGTCGGTCGCGCAGTCACAGACCGGAGAGAAGACCTTGTCGACGAGCGTCCCGACGATCGGGCTCGGCGTGAGCTTCAGCTTCTCCGTGTAGACGAACGCGACCGTGGTCGCTGCGAGAAGGACCGCCACCAGCGCGGCTGGAGCGTATTTCGTCACAGCGCGGCCGATTCTAGGGCCGCGTCAGCAAGCGACGCTCCGGTCGGACGCCCGCCCACTCCTGCGCGGTCGTGCCCAGACGACAGCTCCGAGCAAGAACAGGGGCCGCGCGAGGCTCTCTGGTCACTCCTCGGCCAGCCCCCAGTCGAGCACCACCCGCCAGCCGTCCGGGTCGGCGACGGTGATGCTGCGCCCGTCCCAGTAGGGGTTCTCGGGCTCGACGTCGGTGTAGCCCAGCTCCGAGAGCCTCGCCGCGATCACGGCCGCGGCCGACTCGGACTCGACGTAGAGGACGAGCAGGTTGTCCGGGCTCGGCGCGGGGCACGGGCTGCCGTAGGCGTGCGAGGTGAACTCGAGGTGGTAGTCGCTCCCCGGCAGGCCGAGCAGCACGCCGTCGTATCCGTGATGGCCCTCGAAGCGGCCGAGCTCGGGCAGTCCCAGGCCGTCCCGGTAGAAGCCCACGACCTCGTCCAGCCGGTCCGTCGGCCGGGCGACGCGCACGCGGAGCACCGGCAGTGCGGGCGGCCAGCTCAGGGGGCGTCGACCTCCGGCGCGGCCACGGTGCCGCGGCTCCCGAACCAGCGGACGAACGCGGCCCCCGCGGCCGCGGCCCCGATCACGGCTCCGCCGATCAGGATCGTGTTCGCGCCGGGCGGGTCCACGAGCTTCACGCCGGCCAGGGTCAGGGTCGAGGCGAGCACGATCCGCAGTGAGCGGTCGGGCAGGCGAACGGTGAAGTGCCCGCCGAGCAGCACGCCCGGCACCGACCCGACCAGCAGCCAGCCGGTCGCACCGAGGTCGACGCTGCCGGCGACGAGGTGCCCGGCGCCTGCGGTGGCGAGCAGGATCGCCGCGTGGAAGATGTCCGTTCCCACGATCTTCGCCGCGGTGAGCGGGAAGGCGATCAGCATGACGAGGCCGAAGACGGTCCCGCTCCCGACCGACGTCAGCCCGACGACGAAGCCCCCGACGACCCCCGTCAGGACGGCGATCGCACGATCCCTCGGCGCGAGGATGAACGGACGGTCGTCGGAGGGAGTGTGGAGGTACGCCTTGACGAGGAACCCGAGGCCGCAGAGCACGAGGGCGACTCCGAGGATGATCTTCGCCGCGTCCTCGTAGCCGTCTCCGTACCGCTTCGTCAGCCACCACGCCACCGCGACGCCGACGATCGAGAACGGAACCGACCCGAGTAGCATCCACGCCGTCAGCCGTGCGTGCACGTGGCCGAGCCGGCGGTGCTGCACCGCCCCGAACGACTTGAAGATGGCGCCGTGGACGATGTCGGTGCCGATCGCCACCGTCGGCTTGAAGCCGAACACGAGCACGAGCAGCGGCGTCATCAGCGAGCCGCCGCCCATCCCCGTCATCCCGACGAGCAGCCCGATCAGCAGGCCTGCGAGTGACAGCTTCCAGTCCAACCTCAGTGCTCCGTGTTGGCAGGGCGGCGAGCCGGGGCGGGCGCGAGGCTCACGCCGAGGGCTCGACCGCGTGCAGGAAGATCTCCTTCAGGGTGTCGCCGCGGAGCCCCAGCCTGAGGGTCTCGAGCGGGATCACCTCGTCGGGCGGGATGTTGCCCAGGTTGACGTTGGGCCCGAAGTGCTTCACGAACCAGGCCTGCGAGGACTTCGTCGGCGCCTCGAAGATGACCTCGTCGACGGCCACCCCGTGGGCGATCTCGTCGATCAGGCCGGTACGCATGTCGCCGTCCTTGCGGAAGATGCCGGCGGTGCCGCCCTCGCGCGCCTCGGTGATCACCTTCCAGGAGCCCGCCTCGAGCTCCTCCGTGATCCACTCGACCCACTGGTACGGCGCGTACACGACCTCGGAGTCCTTCGACCCGACCTCCGACAACACCGTGAAGTCGCGGGCGAAGTCGCGGATCAGCTCGAGCTTCTCCTCACGGGGAATGTCGATCGTGCCGTCCGAGATCTCCACGTGGGCGAAGCGGTGCTCGGTGAGCCAGGCCTTGAACTCGTCGATCTTGCCGCGGGCGTAGACGGCCTCGAACAGGGTGCCGCCGCAGACGACGGGCGTCTCGAAGCTGCGGTAGAGCGCGATCTTCTTCTCCAGGTTGTTCGTGACGTAGCTCGTGCCCCAGCCGAGCTTGACGATGTCCACGAAGTCGCCCGCGGTATCGAACATCCCCTCGATGTCGCGGATGTTGAGGCCCTTGTCGATCACGTGGGTGAGCCCGTTCTGCCTGGGCTTGCCGGGGCGGGTGGGGACTCCCAGCCAACCATCGTTAAAGCCGGGCATACAGCTCCTTCAGCTTGTCGTGGGCGCGTGCCTGGACGTCGTGGTAGAGCGAGTGGCCGTGGGCGTCGATACCGACGATGAGCGGTCCGAAGTCCTTGACGCGAAACTTCCACAGGCACTCGGGCATCAGCTCTTCCCAGAGCACCTCTTCGATCTCCTCGATCTGCGTCGTCTCGAGCGCCGCGGCGCCGCCGACGATCGCGAAGTAGACCATGCCGAGGCGCCGCATCGGCTCGATGGCGACGTCGGGGAAGCCGCCCTTGCCGCAGATGGCGCGGACGCCGTACTGCGCGCCGAGGCCCTCGGTGAAGCGCACCATGCGGGCGCTCGTGGTGGTGCCGATGCAGATCTTCTCGTACTTGCCTCTGCCCTCAGAGTCGGTGGCCACCTTGCGGACGTTCGGCGCCGTGTGCAGCAGAAACGCGCCGCGAGAGGTCCATGGGAGGCTCGACGCCCTGGTCGAAGATGCGGATCTGGGTGCGGTCGCGGATGCCGATGATGTGACCCTGGACCGTGACCTCGTCGCCGGCGCGGAGCTTCAGGATCTCGGCCGGGTCGGTGATCGGGAACGTGACTTCGTGATGCGCCATGTGACTCAAAACTCCCGGTCGAAGTCGATGGTGCCGTCGGCGGCGATGTGCGCCGAGGCGCGGCGGGCCGCCCAGCACTGGTAGTTGACCGCGACAGGATTGAGGGTCATGTGCGTGTCGGCGTGCTCGATGTGGCACTGCAGGACGGTGACGTCGCCGCCGAGGCCCATCGGACCGATGCCCGTCTCGTTGAGCAGGCCGTAGAGCTCGTCCTCGAGCGCGGCCACGAGCGGATCGGAGTTGCGCGTGCCGACGGGCCGGGCGATCGCCTCCTTGGCGAGGTACATGGCGTAGTCGGCGGAGCCGCCGATGCCGACCCCGACGATGCCGGGCGGGCAGGGCTTGCCGCCGGCGTCGACGATCGACTCGAGCACGAACTTCTTGATCCCGTTCACGCCGTCGGCGGGAACGCACATCTTGAGAAAGCTCATGTTCTCGGAGCCCGAGCCCTTGGGCACGCACTTCACGTCGAGCCCGTCCCAGTCGGGAATGAACTCCCAGTGCACGATCGGCAGCCTGTGGCCGACGTTCGGGCCGGTGTTCTCACGGGTGAGCACGTGGACGGCGTTCGAGCGCAGCGGGTGCTCGAGGGTGGCGCGGGCGGTGCCCGCCTTCAGCGATGCGTAGATCCGCGCGGGATGGAGGGGAAAATGCTCGCCGACGCGACAGGTGTACACGGCGATGCCGGTGTCCTGGCAGACGAGGTTCTTCTGCTCGTCCGCGATCGAGACGTTCCGGTGGATCGTCTCGAGGATGCGGATGCCGGTGGTCGAGGTCTCGCGATCGCGGGCGGCCGCGAGCGCATCGCGGAGGTCCTGGGGGATGTCCTTCAGCGCCCACACGTACAGGTGCGCGGCTGCATCCTCCACCGCCCCTGCGAGGTCGGTCGTCGTGATCGTCGTCATCAGCTCGCTTTCTCCGAGGCTGCTCGTCCTGCGCGGCGGCCGAAGACGACGCATTCGAGCAGCGAGTTGCCCATCATCCTGTTGCGCCCGTGGGTACCGCCTGCGATCTCGCCGCAAGCGTAGAGCCCCTCGAGGGTGGTCTCGGCCTCCGTGTCGATCACGAGGCCGCCGTTCTGGTAGTGGAGCACCGGGTAGGTGAGCAGCGGCTCCGCCAGCGGGTCGATGCCCGCGCCCCGAAAGCGCCGGAGCATGTAGGGGAGCGACACGTCGGCGTCCGCCTCCGGGATCCGCGTCGTGTCGAGGTAGACGGCGGGCCTTCCGTCCTCCGTCTCCACCCCGCGGCCCGCGGCGACCTCGTCGAAGATCGCTTGTGACACTTCGTCACGAGGGCCGAGCGAGTCCGTGAACTCCTCGCCCTCGGCGTTGAGCAGCACGGCGCCGTAGGCTCGGGTCGTCTCGGGGATGGAGTAGCCCTGCATCGTCGGGGGCCACGCGCCTCCGTTCGGGTGGTACTGAAGGGCGTCGAGGTCACGGGCCTCGCAACCGAGATCGAGCGCGATGCCGGTCACCTCGCCGGTCGCGTTCGGGTGATTGGTGGAGAGCTCGCCGCGCTCTTCCGCCTCTGCGTAGCAGCGGCCGCCGGCGGCGAGCACGACCGCACCGGCAGCGATCTCCACATGACCGCCGTCCCGGCCGCCGAAGGAGGCAACCCATCCGTTCTCGCCCGGCGCCAGCTCGAGCAGCGCATGGTCGGGAAGCGGGGTGCCGCCACCCGCCTCGAAGCTCTCGCGCAGCGCCTTCGTGATCGCATGGCCCGTGCGGTCACCGACCTGGAGCAGCCGCTTGCGCGACGCGCCGCCGCAGCGGGCGAGGCGGTAGCCGCCGTTCTCGTGCGTGAACGCGCAGCCGAGCTCCTCGAGCCAGTGGATCGCCGACGGCGCTTCCGAGGTGAGAACCTCGACGAGCCGCGGGTCGGCCGTGTCGTGCGACGAGCGCATCACGTCCTCGGCATGGAGGTCCGGCGAATCGTCGTCGCCGAACGCCGCCTGGATGCCGCCCTGCGCCTTCGAGGAGTTGTTCGCCTGGATCGACGTCTTCGTCGCGAGCGCCACACGGGCGCCGGCGTGCTCGGCGGAGACGGCGGCGGCGAGGCCGGAGGCGCCGCTTCCGATCACGAGCACGTCAAAGGTGTGGGCCGTTGCCACAGCATTCCATCCTACCAGGGTTCACTATCTCTGGGATTAGCTGTACTTATTCTGTCCTTGGGTGCTGCTCTGCGGCGCCGGGGCTGCATCCTTGCCCTGCCATGGCCATGTCGTAATCCTCCCTTCACCTTCGGCGGCCCCGCTGCGGGTAGCGTGGGCGGATCGACTGGTCGCTCTTCCACCTGATCAACACCGGGGTCGCCACACGCGACTGGCTGGAGGATCCCCTGACGGCCCTGGCGGGAGCCGCCGTGCCGTTGTACGCGCTCGCGACGGCCGGCCTGTGGCTCCTGGCGCGGCCCTTCGGCAACACGCGCTGGAAGCAGGCGTGCGTTGCCGCGCTCGGCTCGGCGGCCGTGGCGATGCTCGTCAACCAGGCGATCAGCCACACGTGGGCCCGCCCGCGCCCGTTCACGGCGCACGTCGACGGGACGCATCTGCTGGCGCCCGCCACGACCGACCCCTCGTTCCCCAGCGACCACGCGGCGGCGGCGTTCGCGATCGCGTTCGCCGTGCTCGCGTTCTCGCGAAGGGCGGGTGCCGGGTTCCTGGTGGCTGCGGCGCTGATCGGGCTCTCCCGCATCGCGCTCGGCATGCACTATCCGAGCGACGTGCTCGCAGGAGCCGTCGTCGGCTGGGCCTCGGCGCTGCTCGTCACGACCGTCGGCAGGCCGTGGGTGCTCCGGGCCGTGCGCGTGCTGAGCAGGGTCTCCGACCCGCTGCTCCTTCCCGTCTGGCGCCGGCTCCCGCACCGTCGCCTCGCGCGCTAGGACCCGGTCCTCAGCCCTCGCGCTCGCGCGCGAACTCGACGAAGGCGTCGGCCGCACGCGTCGAAACCCGCCCCGTGCCGCGGACGAGCGAGATCTCCCGCATTCCGTCCATGCCCTCGAGGCGCGCCTCGGCGACGAGGCCGGCCGCCAGGTCGGGCTCGACGGCCGTACGCGAGATGAACGTGACGCCGAACCCCGCCCGCACCGCGCTGCGCACGGATTCCTGCAGGCCGAGCTCGAGCCGGACGTCGAGATCGCGCAGCCGCGCGCCCAGCCGGCGCAACTCGTCCTCGACGACCTGCCGGACTCCCGCACCCTCCTGCATCAGGATCAGCGATGCCGCCCGCAGCTCGTCGATCGACACGGTGCGCCCGGCGAACGGGTGGCCCGGCGGGCAGATCAGGATCACCTCGTCGTGCAGGAACGGCTCGAACTGGACGCCTCGGTGCCGACGCGCGGCACCGACGATGCCGAGCTCGAGCTCGCGGTCGGCAACGAGCTCGACGACCGCCTGCGTGTCGTGCACCTCGAGCGCGACCTTGACGTCGGGGTTGCGGCGCTGGAACTCGCAGAGGAGCAGGGGGACGACGATCGCAGCCGGCCCGGTGGAGGCGCCGATCGAAAGCTCCCCCGTCAGCGCGCCCTCGCCTTCCGCCGCCACCTCGTCCAGGAGCTGCTCCTCGAGCTGCAGCAGGCGCTGCGCGCCGCGGTAGAGGCGCCACCCGGCCTCGGTCGGCTCGACCCGCCGGCCGGAGCGGTCGAGCAGCTGTGCCCCCAGCCGCTTCTCGAGCGCCCGCACCTGCAGGGAGATCGCGGGCTGCGTGACGCCGAGCCGGTCGGCTGCCTGGGAGAAGCTGCGGCGCTCGACGACGGCGCAAAAGGCGGCCAGCTGTCGCGTGTCCATAAGCAAAGCTTATCTCACGGGTGGCCGCTCCTTCGGCGCGCGACGGCGCCCGGCGCGCGTCCGCACTGCTCGCGACGGCCCGCCGGCCCGTTCGTGGCAGAGTGGCGCGAGCGCTGGTACCGCCGAGGGGCACGTAGGAGGTCTGCGATGCGGGTCTGGATCGACGTCACGAACTCACCGCAGGTGCCGTTCTTTCGGCCGCTGATCGCGCTGCTCGAGGAGCGCGGCCACGCCGTGCGCGTGTCGGCGCGCGCGTTCGCGCAGACGCTCGAGCTGCTCCAGGCCGGGGACATCGCCCACGACGTGGTGGGGCCTCCTCATGGAGGGGCGGGACGCCCCGGGAAGATCCGCGCGATGGGCTCGCGCCTGCGTGCGCTGAGGGCTTGGGCGAGGCCGCAGCGCTTCGACGTCGCCCTCTCCCACGCCTCGCACGAGCTCCCGCTGGCGGCGCGCTCGCTCGGCATCCCCTCCGCCTACGCCTACGACTACGAGTTCGCCCGCACCCAGCACACGCTGGGCTCACGCGCGGCGACCCGCGTCGTCGTCCCGGCCGCGATCCCGCAGGACCGGCTCGACCGGCTCGGCGCCGTTGCGGCCAAGACCCGCCGCTACCCGGGGCTGAAGGAGGAGTACTACCTGTCGGGCTTCGAGCCGGACGCCTCGGTACCCGAGGCGCTCGGCGTTGACCGTGACCGCATCGTCGCCGTCGTCCGCACGCCGCCCGAGGTGTCCCTGTACCACCGGCACGGGAATCCCCTCTTCGCCGACGTGCTCGGGCGGCTCGGCTCCGACGACGGCGTGCACGCCGTCGTGCTGCCCCGCACCCCCGAGCAGCACGCGTCGATCGCGTCGCTGCGCCTTCCGTCGCTGATCCTCCCGGAGCACGCCGTCGACGCGCAGAGCCTGATCGCCGTCGCCGACCTGGTCGTCTCGGCCGGCGGCACCATGAACCGCGAGGCGGTCGCCCTCGGCACGCCGGTGTGGACGACGTTCGCAGGAAAGCTGGGCGCGGTCGACGAGGGGCTGATCGCCGACGGTCGCCTGCGCCTCCTCTCCGACGCCGCCGGCCTGGAGCTCGTCCGGAAGCAGCAATGCCGAAGCGCGGACGCGCCGCGACCCCGAGCTGCTGCTCGACCTGATGCTGTCGGCGCTGGAGTCGTAGAGGAAGGTGGCGTCGTCGAGGAAGCGGAAAGCGGGGTCTCTCTAGCCGCCGACGACGACGCGAACCTCGAACACGCTCTCCTCGAGGAGCTCGGCGAGCGCCTCGAGCCGCGCCATGTGCTCGGCCACGTCCTTCTGGTCCCGCCAGCGGTCGATCGCCTCTGCCCCGGGGAACTCCCACATCGCCGCCACCTGCAACGGCTCGTCGACGTTCTGCAGGAGACGCGCCGTCCCACCCTCCGGATGGTTCAGCTCCGCCCACAGCGCAAATGTCTCGAAGGCGGTCACGAACTCCTCCTCGCGGCCGCGCTTCACCTTCCAGCGGCAGGACACGTAGTGCGTGCTCACGGCTGTACCACCTCCTGGACCGATGCCTCCGCCCGGCGCGGATCGGAGACGACCTGGTTGAGAGCGCCCACGAGCTCGAGCGTATCGCCCTCCTCGACGAGACGCTCCAGCTGGAGCAGCGCGTCGTCGAGCCACACCGGCTCGACGGGCGGGCGCGTGATCCGCTGGATCTTCGCGTGGGTGCTGGCGGACACCGTCTCACCGTCGCCGACGAGCACCTCGTGCAGCTTCTCGCCGGGTGCGGGGCCGATGAACTCGATCGGCACGTCCACGCCGGGCTCCTTGCCCGACAGCCGGATCATCTTCTCGGCCAGGTCGAGGATCCGCACCGGCTCGCCCATGTCGAGCACGTAGACCTGGCCGCGCTCCCCGATCGCGCCGGCCTGCACGACGAGCTGAACGGCCTCGGGGATCGTCATGAAGAAGCGCGTCATCTCGGCGTGGGTGACGGTCACCGGCCCGCCCTTGGCGATCTGCTTGCGGAAGATCGGGATCACCGAGCCGGACGAGCCGAGCACGTTCCCGAAGCGGACCGCGACGAAGCGCGTGGGCACGTCGGAGCGGTGGCCGTAGGTCTCGACGATCCACTCGCAGAGCGCCTTCGACTGGCCCATCACGGTCTTCGGGTTCGCCGCCTTGTCGGTGGAGACGAGCACGAACCGCCTGGCGCCGTACTCGACGGCGACGTCGGCGAGCGTCCGCGTGCCGAGCGTGTTGTTCCGCACGGCCTCGAGCGGGTTCGCCTCCATCATCGCAACGTGCTTGTACGCGGCCGCGTGGAAGACGACGCCGGGCCGGTACTTCTCGAAGACCTGCCGCAGCTTCACGCCGTCCTTCACGTCCGCGACGACGGCGGCCGCGGCGGTGAAGCCGCGGTCGCGGACGAGCTCGCGCTCGATCTCGAAGAGCGCGGGCTCCGAGTGGTCGACGAGGACGAGCTTCGCCGGCCCGAGCCGCGAGACCTGGCGGCAGAGCTCCGAGCCGATCGAGCCGCCGGCGCCGGTCACGAGCACCGTCTCGCCGGCGAGGTAGCCGGCGATCGAGTCGAGATCGACCTCGACGGGCTCGCGCCCGAGCACGTCCTCCACCTCGACGGGGCGCAGCTGCCTGCGTCAGGTCGAAGTCGCCTGCGACGAGCTCGGTCAGGCCCGGCAGCGTCTTGACCGGGACCCGCTCGCCCCGGGCCACCTCGACGATCTGGGCGCGGACGGCGCCCGACGCGGACGGGATCGCGATCAGCACCTCGTCGGGGCGGCGGTCGCGGATCAGCTGGGCGAGCTCGTCCGTGGTGCCGAGCACGCGGATGCCGTGGAGCCGGAGGTTCTTCTTGCGCGGATCGTCGTCGACGAGCCCGATCGGCGTGTAGCCGAGCGCCGGGTTGCGCAGCATCTCCTTGATCACGAGCTGGGCCGCGTCGCCCGCACCGACCACGAGCGCCTCCTTGCCCCGCGCGACCACCTGCCCGGGCAACGGGCGCTCGATCAGCGTCCGCGCGAGCAGCCGCGACCCGGCCACGAAGGCGAGGCAGAGCAGCAGGTCGACGAACCAGACGCCGGTGGGCACGCGTGCCGGGTGGATCTCGAAGAGGGTGAAGACGAGGAACGTCGCGACCGAGGCGAACGCGACGCCGCGCACGGCGGCCCACATGTCGCGGGTGGAGATGTACCGCCACCAGCGGTTGTAGAACCCCGACAGCGCGAAGACGGGCAGCTTGATCGCGATCACGAGCAGCACGATCTCCCAGTCCAGGTAGCGGTCGTAGTAGACGGGGCGATCCCCCTGGTCGAAGCGCAGCTACCAGGCCAGGTACCAGGCGGCGGCGATGATCGCCGCGTCCGCGACGAGCTGCCACAGCCGGTGCCTGTTGAAGGGCGTTCTCACCGGACGGCGCAGAAGGGGCGAGGGCACCGCACGCTGCGTCCCCGACCGCCTCTCATGCGGCCACGCCGGCGGCCGCGAGCACGGTCTGGACGACCTGCTCCTGCACCTCGGCGCCGATCCCGCCCCACAGCGGGAGGGCGAGGTTCTCGGCGGACGCCCGCTCGGTCTCGGGAAGCGAGCCTGGCTCGTAGCCCAGGTAGCGCATCGCCGGCTGCAGGTGCAGCGGCGTCACGTAGTACGCGGCGCAGGAGATCCCCGCCTCCTTCAGCCCGGCCGCGATCCGCTCGCGCTCCGGGGTGCGCACGACGTACATGTGGTAGACGTGGCCCGGCTCGTCGAGCGGCAGGTCGACCGCGTCGCCGAGCCCGAGCTCCGCGTAGCGCGCCGCGCCGGCGCGGCGGCTCTCGTTCCAGCCGGCGAGCCGGGGCAGGAAGACGCGCAGGGCGGCGGCGTGGATGGCGTCGAGCCGGGAGTTCGTCCCGACGAGCTCGAACGTCTGCTTGTCGCGCGAGCCGTGGAAGCGCAGCATGCGCACCCGCTCCGCGACCGCGTCGTCGGTGCACGCGACGAGCCCGCCGTCGCCGAGAGCGAAGAGGTTCTTCGTGGGGAAGAAGCTGAACGTCGAGCAGACCCCGGTGCTCGCCACGCCTTCGGCACCGAAGGCCTGCGCGGCGTCCTCGATCAGCGGCAGCCCGAGCGCTGCCAGCTCGGCGAGCGGCGCCGGTCGGCCGAACAGGTGCACCGGCATGATCGCCTTCGTCCGCGGCGTGATCCGGGCCGCGACGTCGTCGGGGTCGAGGTTGAGGGTGACGGGGTCGATGTCGGCGAATACCGGCGTGGCGCCCACGCGGGCGATCGCCTCGGAGGTGGCGTAGAAGGTGAAGGACGGACAGATCACCTCGTCGCCGGCGCCGATGCCCATCGCCTCGAGCGAGAGCACGAGCGCGTCGGTGCCGTTCGCCACGCCGATCGCGTGCGGCACGCCGAGATACGCGGCCGCCTCGCTCTCGAACGCCTCGACCTCCGGGCCGAAGATGAACCGGCCGGACTCGAGCACCGCGGCGAAGCGCTCCTTGAGCTCGGGGATGAGCGGAGCGTACTGCGCCTTGACGTCGACGAGCGGGATCACGACCGACCGAGTGTAGCGGGCCGGCGGCGGCGCTTCGGCCTGTTTGCGGGGAGAATGCGCTCCATCGGTGCGCTGTTCGGCGCCCGCGCGCCCACCCCTGTCTCTCGCGTCGGACCCGTCAGGCCGACTCGCGGGCGGCGGCGCGGCCGCGGAGATAGCGCCGGCCGAGCCAGGCGGCCGCGAGCACGACCGCGACCGCCATCGCGACGTCCGCGTAGCGGAATGCGTGGTGGAAGCTCTCCCAGCTCGCACCCGCCGCCCAGCCGGCGCCCGCGAGGCCGAAGCACCAGATCGCCGAGCCGATCACCGTCAGCACCGTGTACCGCACGAACGGGAACCGGAAGATGCCTGCCGGGATCGAGATGAACGAGCGCACGACAGGCGTGATGCGGCCCAGGAACACGGCCCAGTCGCCCCAGCGGTCGAACCACGCCTCGGCCCGGTCGAGCTTGGCCGCGCTCAGGTGAAGCCAGCGTCCGTGCCGTTCGAGATAGGGACGGCCGCCGTAGTCGCCGATCGCCCACCCGGCGATGGCACCGATCGTGTAGCCGATCGTGCCGGCGAGCGCGATCGCGAGGTAGGCGTCGAGGCCGGGCTCGAACGTGTAGCCGAACAGCGTCACGTTCTGCCCGCGAACGCACCCGACGCGACCGCACCGCCGTACACCATCACCGGCTCGCTCGCGGCCGGGAAGACGGCGTCGATCAGCATCAGGAAGAAGACGGCGTAGAGGCCGTAGTCGCCGATCACGCTGGTGATCGCCTCGGTGATGCCGCTGAGCACGGACAGGGTCATGGAGCGGGCACTTTACCCGGGGCAGGGCACGACCCGGCCCCGCCAACGAGGGTCGAGCGTCGCCCCGTCCCTACGCGGCGGCCTTCGGGCCGACGATCCGCTGCACGCGCAGGGGCCGCGTGAGCTCGATCGTCCCGAGGGCGTTGCGGGCGACCACGCGGATGATGTACTTGCCGCCCTTGACCGCGGTGCGCCGGCGGTCGAGGCCGTTCCAGACGACGCTCGGTTGACCCGGCTGGTAGCGGCGCAGAGCGAGCGTCCGCACCACCTCGCCCGCGGCCGTCTCGACGGTGACGACGACCCGTGCTGCGCGGGCCTGCTTCCACGAGATCGCGACCTCGCGGCCGAGCGGCGGCAGGAAGAGCTTCCGCGGTGTCGTGGCGAGGTAGCCGAGCGTCGTGTTGACGGTGAACACCTGGGTCATCTCGGACGGCTGCCCGGTGTCGTCGACGGCTGTGACCGAGAGCTTCCAGCGGCCGTTCGCGGGCTCCGGGCCGGCGGCCCGGGACAGGGTCGACGCCGACGACGGCGCGGGGGGAGCCGGCGTCGGCTCGGGTGTAGGCGCCGGTGTCGGTGTCGGGCGCCGGTGTCGGTGTCGGTGTCGGTGGGGGAGGCGGCGAGGGAGGCGGCGGAAAAGCGAGGCTGTAGCTCCCCGGCTGACGCTCGGCGGTCGCCGTGTACGCGACGCTGCCGTCGGGCGCCGTCAGCGTGACGGTCGTCGTGGACGGGCGCACGAGCTTGTATCGCAGGCTCTGCCGGTCGCCGACGCCGTCGCCGTCCGGCGAGACGACCGAGACGGCGGGCTGCACGAAGACGCCCGTGTAGACGAACATGAGCGCTGTCGAGATCGCGCGCTCGCTGCCGCCGGACGGCTGGTTGAGGAGGCTGCCGTCGAACGCCATCGAGGTGGAGCCGCCGCCGTCGAGCGCCATGCCGGTGACGGCACCGAGCCGCACGAGCGTCTGTGCGAGCTCGAAGTTGGTCATGCCGACGGAGCGGCCGAGCTGGCGGCCGTCCACGGCGACGAGCACGATGCGGCCGTCCGCGAGCTGGCCGACGCCGGTACGGGCCGTGCGCGGCGACAGCTGGCTCGAGGTGAACGCCTCTCCGGCCCGGAACACGGGAGCGCCGTTGCGGACGATCTGCGGGCCGCCGCCGATCGCGGCGACGACGCCGGGCCAGTCGGGCCGGAAGATCAGCCGCACCGTCATCGTGCCTCCGACGGGCGCCTCCGCGGTGAGCGCGGCGGCAGCGGTGCCGCGCGCGACGATGACCGCGCCCCCGAAGGGAATCGCCACGGCGCCCCCGCCGACGCGCGTCTCCACCACCGGAGCCTGCAGGTCGGCGTTCGGGACGGCAGCGGGGAAGGGGAACAGGATCGTCGCGACGGAGCCGGGGATGGCGGGTGTCGCCGGGCCCCATGACTGCGTGTAGAGGGCGGCCCCGTTCTCGGGCGGCGCGTCGTTCAGGGTGGTGAGCGAGCGCTTGACGCCCGCGCCCTGCCAGGTTCCGAAGAACGAGATCTTCCGCACGTCGAGCGTCCCGTCCGTCGTCACGCCGGCGCTCGAGCGGCTTGCCGTACGGCGCGCTCGCGACCTGTCCGTCCCGCATGAAGACGCCGCTCGGGACACCCGTCGCGAAGGAGAAGAAGTCGCCGTTGACGCCGGCCGTCGTGCCGGACGGCGCGATCCGCCGCTGCATGTCGGTGAGCGTCTCCCTGTCCCGGTGAGGGAGTCGTTGGAGAGGACAGGGGTCAAGCGTCGTCGCGCCGGAGGCGGGGCGAGGGCCGGTGAGGACGTTGATCGCGACGGGCCCGTTCGGCGTGAACTGCGCGCCCGTCTCGAAGGTGACGCCCGGCCAGAGCGCGCGCGTCTGCGCCCCCGCAGGCGCGGCGAGGCAAAGCGCGGCCAGCGCGGTGAGGAGGAGGCGGCGTCCCATCGACCCGCTCCGAGGGTAGCGGAGCCCGCGGAGCCCGCCTCCACTCCTTACAGGTTCCGTACGGCTAGCCTCTCGCTGGTGGACGGGCCGTCGGAGCTGCTCGAGCGAAACAGGGCGTGGGCCGCCGCGATGGTGGCGCGCGACCCCCGCTTCTTCGCCGCGCTCGCCGAGCGCCAGGCGCCCGAGTACCTGTGGATCGGCTGCTCGGACAGCCGCGTGCCGGCGAACGAGATCGTCGGTCTCGCGCCGGGCGAGCGTGTTCGTCCACCGCAACGTCGCGAACGTCGTCGTCCACACCGACCTCAACTGCCTGTCGGTGCTGCAGTACGCGGTCGACGTCCTCGCCGTGAAGCACGTGATCGTGTGCGGCCACTACGGCTGCGGCGGTGTCCGGGCAGCGCTCGAGGGAGCGCGTCACGGGTTGATCGACAACTGGCTGCGCCACGTGATGGACGTCGGCGAGAAGCACGAGCGACGAGCTCGCCTCGCTGTCCCGACGAACGTCGGCTCGACCGGCTGTGCGAGCTGAACGTCGTCGAGCAGGTCGTGAACGTCTGCCAGACGACGATCGTCGAGGACGCGTGGTCGCGCGGCCAGGAGCTGACCGTCCACGGCCTCGTGCTACGGCCTCCACGACGGCCTCCTGCGCGACCTCGGCGTGAGCACGTCCTCGCTCGAGGAGCGCGAGCGCCGCCGGATCGCGACGCTGCCGGCCACGGGCGCGCGCGGCGAACGAGGCCGGGCACGAGCGGCCCTAGGCGAAGACCTTGACCTCGCGGTAGAGCGTGTCGCGCTGCACGGGGGTCTTGCCGAGCGCCCTGATCAGGTGGACGAGCTCGTCGGTGGAGGTGCGGTGCGTCGTGCCGGCGGCGGAGACGACGTTCTCCTCCATCATCACGGAGCCCATGTCGTCGGCGCCGAAGCCGAGCGCCACCTGCCCGATCTTCATCCCCTGGGTCACCCAGGACGACTGGATGTGCGGCACGTTGTCGAGGTAGATGCGCGACACGGCCTGCGTGAGCAGGTAGTCGAACGAGGTGGGCATGTCCTCGTCGCGCACCTGGTCGTCCAGCCGGTTGCCGTCGCGCTGGAACGTCCACGAGATGAAGGCGCGGAAGCCGCCCGTCTCGTCCTGCACCTCGCGCACGCGGCGCATGTGCTCGACGCGCTCCTCCAGCGTCTCCACGTGCCCGTACATCATCGTGGCCGTCGTGGACATGCCGAGCCGGTGGGCGTGGCGCATCACGTCGAGCCACTCGTCGCTGTTCGTCTTCTTCGGCGCGATGATGTCGCGCACCCGGTCGACCAGGATCTCGCCGCCGCCGCCGGGGAGCGAATCGAGGCCTGCGTCCCTGAGCCGGGAGAGCGTCTCCCAGACGGTCAGCCTGGAGCGCCGCGCGATGTGCTGCACCTCGGGCGGCGACAGGCAATGGAGGTGGATGCGGTAGCGGCTCTTGATCGAGCTGAAGAGGTCCTCGTAGAACTCGATGCCGAGGTCGGGATGGTGGCCGCCCTGCATCAGCACGCCGGTGCCGCCGATGGCGAGGGTCTCCTCGATCTTCTTGAAGATGACCGCCTTCGGCAGCAGGTAGCCCTCGCGGGTGTCGCCGGGCCGGCGGTAGAACGCGCAGAAGTCGCAGTCGGTGACGCAGATGTTCGTGTAGTTGATGTTCCGGTCGACGATGAACGTGATCCGGTCGGGGTCGGTCTTCCGGTTGCGGATCTCGTTCGCGACGCGCCCCACGGCGACGAGGTCGCGGCTGCGGAGCAGGGCGATCGCGTCGTCGTCGGTGAGGCGCTCGCCGTCGAGGGCCCTGTCGAGGATCTCGGCGACCGACGGCGTGGCGACCGTGGCGCTCACAGGGTGACTCCCAGGTCGCGGGCGAAGCGGAGCTCCGGCACGTGGTGGAGCTCGCCGACGTCCCGCGCCATCTCGAGGAACGTGTAGAGCCCGGCGCGCTCCCGCGGGCCGAAGCTGTAGCGCAGCTTCTCGAAGTAGCGCGCGAGAAAGCCCGGCGGGTAGCCGTAGCGCTCGCTCGCCTCGTAGGCGAGCCGCTCGGGCTCCGAGCGGGCGAAGCGGACGGAGGCGACGAGCGCATGCTCGAGGTCGCCGAGGCCCTCGACGACCGGCTCGGGCGCCGCCCAGACGGCGAACACCATCGGCAGCCCCGTGCGCTCGAGCCACAGCCGCCCGAGATCGTGGTGCGGCGTGGGATCCTCGAAAGCGCTCTTCAGCGCAGCGTCGCCGATCAGGAGCTTGGCGTCGGCCTCCTCGTGCGAGCGGCCTGATCTCTGCGCTCGGGAGCAGCACCTTGGTGAGGACGACCGAGGTGGCGCTCTCCGGCGTCACCGCGACCGAGCGCACGCGGCCGAGCGGCATGCGCGTCACGAGCTGGATCGAGTCGACCGCCCCCTCCGACGACACGCACAGCCGCGGCAGGAGCCGCAGGGTGTCGGCGTTGCGCGCGTACTCGATGGAGGAGATCGGCGCGACGTCGATCTGCCCCTCCATCAGCAACCGGTTCAGCTCGGTCGGAACGCCGACGACCTCCTCCACCTCGTACTCGAGCCGGTGGAAGACCGGCGCCATGTTGACGTACGAGATGCGGCCGAGGCGGATCATGGCGCGTCGAAGCGGCGGAGGACGTGGTGGAGCGAGTCGCGCTGCACCGGGATCCTGCCCGCCTCGCGCACGAAGCGGACGAGCTGCTCGACCTTCTGCTCGGTCTCGGTGCGGGCGCCGGCTGCGTGGAAGATCGTCTCGCGCATGACGGTGCCCTGCACGTCGTTCGCGCCGAAATGGAGCGCCACCGCGGCGAGCGGCATGCCCATCATGATCCAGTACGCCTTCACGTTCGGGACGTTGTCGAGCATCAGCCGGGAGAACGCGAGCATCTTGAGGTCGTCGGCGCCCGTCGTGTGCCGGAAGCCGCGCCGCTCGAAGACGGTGTTCTCGGGATGGAAGGCGAGCGGGATGAAGGCGACGAAGCCGCCCGTCTTGTCCTGCTGCTCGCGCAGCCGGAGGATGTGGTCGACCCGCTCCTCGTAGGTCTCGACGTGCCCGTAGAGCATCGTGCAGGTGGAGCGCAGGCCCATGCGGTGCGCCGTGTCGTGCACGTGGAACCAGATGTCGGGGTGCTCCTTGCCGGGAGCGACGAGCGCGCGGACGCGGTCGGCGAAGATCTCCGCCCCGCCGCCGGGCAGCGAGCCGAGGCCGGCCTCCTTGAGCTCGCGCAGCACCTCCTCGTGCGTGAGGCCCGACAGCGTCGTCATGTGGTGCACCTCCGAGGCCGTGTAGCACTTGAGGTGCACGTCGGGCAGCGCCGCCTTCAGCGCCCGGAGCGTGTCGAGGTAGAAGTCGAGGTCGATGTGCGGGTTCTCGCCGTTGACCATGTGGATCTCGGTGAAGGCCGACGAGCGGTGCTGCTCGACGGCGTCGCGGACGAGCTCCTCGGTCGTGATCGAGTACGCGTGCTCCTGCTTCTGCGTGGCGGCGAAGGCGCAGAACTTGCACTTCACCCGGCAGACGTTCGTCTGGCTGATGTAGAGGTTCTGCACGAAGCCGACCTCGTCGTTGCCGCCCCGCAGCCGACGCGCCCGGTCGGCCAGCTCGCCGAGGCCGAGCAGGTCGTCCGACTCGAGCAGGGTCAGCCCGTCCTCGAAGTCCAGGCGCTCGCCGGCGTCGATCTTCTCCCGGATCGGCTCGAGCGTAGAGGTGCGGTCGAGAAGGGCCACGTTCTCCTATCGGGTGCGGTCGACGACGGCGTCGGCGAGAGCGACGAGCTCGACGCGGCAGGCCTCGCCGCCCAGGCTCTCTCTCGCCCTCCTAGCGTAGTCGAGGGCCACCTCGCGGGAGCGCTCCAAGGCGCCCGAGGCGGCCACCCGGACGAGCACGCCCTCGAGCGGACCGCCGGCGACGGCGGCCCGCACCACCTCGTCCTGCTCGGCCGCGAGCAGCAGCGGCAGGGTCGGGGTGCCGTCGCGAAGGTCGGTGCCGGGGATCTTGCCCGTCTCGATCGTGTCGCCCGCGCAGTCGAGGATGTCGTCCACGATCTGGAAGGCGATCCCGAGCAGGCGGCCGTAGTCGCCGCTGCCGCCTCCGAGCATGCAGGCGGCCTCGAACAGCTTTCCCGTCTTGAGCGCGCAGCGCTCGAGGTAGCTCTCCACCGGCGTGTCGGGGTCGTGCCGCTGCCGCCGCTGCAGCGCCTCGCCGCGCGCGAGCGCGAGGGCCGCCTCGGCGAGCACGGTCACCCGCTCCCCGTGACCCTCCGCTGCGAGCTCGGCGAAGGCGCGCGCGAACAGGTAGTCGCCCGTGGCGCGGGCAGCGTCCACGCCGTACTCGGTCCAGGCGGCGGCGCGGCCGCGACGGACGCGGGCGCCGTCGATGAGGTCGTCGTGGAGAAGCGTCGCCATGTGCACGAGCTCGACGGCGACGCCTGCGGTGATGGGAGCCGGCGCTCCCGCGGGCGCCGAGAGGAAGGACAGCATGGGCCGCAGGCGCTTGCCGCCCGCCGCCAGCGCGTCGGCGCCGACGTCGGCCACGAGCCCGGGATGCCCGGCCACCGCACGCGCCAGCGACCGCTCGACCTCGTCGAGGTACGCGGCGAGCCCGGGAGCGTCGCGGACGAGGTCGAGGGTCGTGCTCACCGCGCCGTCCCGGCGTGGAGGGCGACGATGCTGCCGCCGAGCAACCGGATGCGGACGTCCCCGAACCCGGCATCGTGCATGAGCGCGGCGAGGCCGTCGGCGCCGGGGAACCGCCGCACGCTGGCAGGCAGGTACGTGTAGGCCTTCCCGCCGGGCAGGACCTTCCCGAGCAGCGGCACGACGCGGTCGAACCAGAGCGAGAAGAACGGCCGCAGCGGGCCCCTGCGGCTGGGTGATCTCGAGGATGGCGAGCCGGCCGCCGGGGCGCAGCACCCGGCGCAGCTCACGCAGGCCCGCCTCGAGATCGGCGACGTTGCGCACGCCGAAGCCGACGGTCGCGGCGTCGAACGACGCGTCCTCGAACGGCAGCGCCAGCAGGTCGCCCTGCACCCAGGTGATGCTTCCGGACTTGCGGCGGGCGCGCACGAGCATCTCGGCGGAGAAGTCGAGGCCGGTCACGATCCCGCCCTCGCGCTCGGCGGCGAGTGCCAGGTCGCCGGTGCCGCAGCACGCGTCGAGGACGCGGTCGCCGGGCTGGACGACGGCCTCGACGGCGAGCCGGCGCCAGGTGCGGTCGAGGCCGGCGGTCATGATCCGGTTCATGACGTCGTAGACCGGCGCGATCCGGTCGAACATGCTCCGCACCCCGTCCGGCGCGAGCGTGCCCGTCTCGTGCGTCACGTGCCCTGGCCCCATCGCCCGACGAGGGAGTTCTCCACCCCGATCTGGTCGAGCGCGCGGGCGACCACGAAGTCGACGAGGTCGTCGATCGTCTCGGCGCCGTGATAGAAGCCGGGCGCGGCGAAGAGGATCACGGCACCGGCCTCGTTCAGCGTCGCGAGACCGCGCAGGTGAATGGACGAGAGCGGCGTCTCGCGCGGCACCAGCACGAGCTTGCGCCGCTCCTTGAGGGCGACCGAGGCCGCCCGGTGGATCAGGTTGGCCATCGCGCCGGCCGCCAGCGTGCCGACCGTCGACATCGAGCAGGGGCACACGATGTACGCGTCGACCTTCGCGGAGCCGCTCGCGTACGGGCTCGAGTAGTCGCCGACCCCGTACACGGTGACCTGGTCGCCGGCATCGCCGACGAACCGCGCGAGCACCTCGTCGCGAGGGAGGGACGGGTCGCCGTAGAGCTCCGTGGCGAGCACCTCGACGCCGGAGGCGGAGGCCGCGAGGCCGACCTCACAGCCTGCCCCGGCGAGAGCCTGCAGCAGGCGGGCCGCGTAGGGGGCGCCGGAGGCGCCGGTGACGCCGAGGAAGACGCGCATTGGTGGAGAGCCTAGAGGTTTGACGTGGCCCGCCGGAACGGGCAGAGGACGTGCTACTTCTGCTCGCCCTTCGACGCCTCGAGGAAGACGGCGATCTTGCGCAGGTTGTCGTCGCCCAGGTCGCCGAAGGCAGGCATCGGCGAGCCGGGGTTGACGCAGCTCGGGCACTTGAGGTGGTCGATCTGCCACTGCACGCCTCGGCCCTTGGCGCCCTCGGCGCTGAGGTCGGGTGCGCCGAGGTTCTGGCCGCCTGCGCCGAGATAGACATGGCAGTTGAGACAGCCCGACTGGGCGAAGAGGGTGGCGCCCGCCTCGGCCTCGGCGTTGCCGGTGAAGCCCTGTGCCGCCGCCCACTCGGGCACGAGCGCGACGGTCTCGGAGCCGAGCGACTCCTTCGCGGTGGCGCCTTTCCAGGTGAGCACGCCCATCGAGAGCACGACGAGGATGGCGGCGACCATGGCGACGGGGCGGCGCGACAGCCGCCGCTCGGAGCGCTTGTCGTAGAAGGGCAGCCCGACCAGGATGATCAGGAGGATCGTCGGCACGCCGACGGTGCCCAGCACGACGGTCTCCGGCCACTTGAAGATGCGCAGGAGGTAGAAGAGGAAGTAGAAGAACCAGTCCGGGCGCGGCACGAAGTTCGTCGTGCCGGGATCGGCGGGATCGGTGTAGAGCGGCCCCAGGATGCCCGCTTCGGTGCCGTCGGCGGTGTAGTACCAGACGCACGCCAGCCCGATGATCACCGCGACCACGACGAGCGACATGATCGTGTCGTGGAAGATCGCGTACGGGAAGAACGGCTTGCCTTCCTTCTGGACGTCCTCCTTGTAGCGCTTGAACCCGGCGCGCTGCTCGTCCTTCAGCTTGCTCGCCATCAGCGGCCCTCGTCCTTGCCGGGATCGGCGATCAGCCCTTCGCGTGCGCCGGCGTCGGCCTCGGAGCGGGCGCGACCGGCCGCGACGTTCGACCACGGCGGGGAGGTGACGCCGAGCCGCACGACGAGGTACATGTGCAGGCCGATCAGCGCCATGATCCCGCCGGGGATCACGAGCATGTGGAGCGAGTAGAACTTCGCGAGCGTGTCGGGCCCGATCGCGGCACCGCCCTGCAGGAACTGGGCGATGAACGGGCCGAGGAACGGCGCCGTCGCATTGAGGTTGATCCCCACCACGGTCGCCCAGTACGCCGTCTGGTCCCACGGCAGCAGGTAGCCGGTGAAGCCCTCCGCCATGCCCATCACGAGCAGCAGCACGCCGATCACCCAGTTCAGCTCGCGCGGGTACTTGTAGGCGCCGAACAGGAACGTGCGCGCCATGTGGAAGAACATCAGGATGATGAAGACGCTGGCGCCCCACTTGTGCATGCCACGGACGAGCCAGCCGAGCGTGATGTCGTTCGTAATCGCCTGGATCGAGGCGTACGCGCGGTCGGGATCCGGCGTGTAGTACATCGCGAGCACGACGCCGGTGATCGCCTGCACGAGGAAGGCGGTGAGAGTCGCAGCGCCGAGCGTCTGCATCCAGTTGACGTCCCGCGGCACGTTGCGGAAGAGGAAGAACTTGACACCGCCGACGAGCCCGGTGCGCTCCTCGACCCAGTCGAGGGGGTAGAGCGCGGCTGCCTCGACCTGCCGTCTGCGGGTGGACTTCGCCATCGTCAGACCTGCGATCCCGGCACCGGGATCGGGTACAGCCACCGCTCCCAGCCGTCGACGTGGACACCGGGGTAGGAGCGGTTGTACTGGGAGATCCGCGCGGCGGCGCCCGTGCCCTGCACCGTGCCGACGCTGAACAGCTTGCCGAGATAGACGTGGCCGTCCCTGATGGAGAACTGGAAGCGGTCGAGCGACCGCACCGGCGGTCCCGCGGTGCGGTTGCCCTCGGCGTCGTAGGCGCCGCCGTGGCAGGGGCAGCCAAAGCCGGCCGGCGTGACCGGGGTCAGGGTGACGTCGTCACGCCCACCGACCTTGACGCGCTCGCTCTCGCGCTTGGGCCCGTTCGGCTGCACCGGGCAGCCGAGGTGGACGCAGCGGCTGAAGATGGTCGTGAAGCTCGGCTCGCCGTTCTCGGCGAGGCCGTTGTAGCGGACGTAGGCGGTGCGCCGGCTGACCTCGCCGATGTCGGGATCCTCGAGGAAGTTGGTGATCATGTACTGGCCCTCGGGGAAGTTCGAGAGCGGGCCGAGATCGACGTCGGTGGTCGGATCGGCGTTCTTGCCGGTGAACGACGGCAACACGGCGAACCCGAGCGGAGGCAGCGTGACGGCCGCGCCGATGACGGCGCCGAGGCCGATCGTCGCCGTGGTGAGGAAGCCCGCCCGCCCGTACGTCTCGAGGTGCGCCTCCTCGGCGGCGGCGTGCTCCGCGCTCGGCTCACCGGTGAGCGACAGCCCGTCGTCGGCGTGGGTGTCGACCGGCGCGTGCGTGCGTGCGAGATCTCTGACCCAGAGGAGGCCGAAGACGATCGCGAGCGCAGCGCCGACGACGACGGCCGGCCAGCTGACCACGAGCCCCACAAGGATGCAGGCGAGCCCGATCGCGAAGCCGATCGGCCAGAGGCTCGGCCCAGGGACGTGCTGGTTCTCGTCGGTGTCGTGGCTCAACGCTTGCTCCCGGTCACGGCATTCAATCGGTCTGCCCGCTCACGTGTCAACGACGTAACAACCGTGTCAACGAGCGAGCGCGCGCCTCATTCTGCACTGCCGCGCCGGAAGGTGCGCCGGGTATCTGCAGCTCCGCCCACCGGGCGTCGACCCGCGCCTTCATCTCGGCCGTCATCTCGATCTCCGGCGGCCAGTCGCGGGCGCCCTCGGCCGGCCCCTTCGCGGTGGCATCGAAGCCGATCTTGCCGCCGTACGCCTGCAGGGTCGTGGCGTGGTCGAGCTGGTCGGCCGGGCCTTCGCTCAGCAGGACATCGCGGGCAGGGTCGACGTTGGCGCAGAGGTAGAAGAAGACCTGTTCGTAGTCGTGCACGTCGACGTGCTCGTCGACGACGACGACCGACTTCGTCAGGCTCATCAGCCCGAGACCCCACATGGCGTGCATGACCTTCTTGGCGTGGCCGGGGAAGCGCTTGCGGATCGAGACGATGACGCAGTTGTGGAACGTGCCGGCGGTCGGCAGGTCGTAGTCGACGAGCTCGGGCACACTCATGCGGATCGCGGGCAGGAAGATGCGCTCGGTCGCCTTGGCGAGCCACTCGTCCTCGGCGGGCGGCTTGCCGACCACGATCGACGGGTAGATCGCATCGCGACGCATCGTGATCGCGTCGATGCGGAAGACGGGGAACTCCTCCGGAGGCGTGTAGAAGCCGGTGTGGTCGCCGAAGGGGCCCTCGACGCCGACGTCGTTCCGGTCGACCCAGCCCTCCAGCACGATCTCGGCGTTGGCGGGCACTTCGAGATCGACCGTCTTGCACTTCACGAGGTCGACGGCTGATCCCTTGAGGAAGCCGGCCACCATCAGCTCGCCGATGTGCTTGGGGAGCGGCGCGCTCGCGGAGTAGGCGGTCACCGGATCGAGGCCGAGCGCAACCGCGACCGGGATCTTCCCGTCGGGCGCAGCGAGCAGGTCGGCGCGGCCGTCCTTGTGGATCTGCCAGTGCATGAAGGTGGAGCGGCGGTCGATCTTCTGCATGCGGTACATACCGACGTTGCGCACTCCGGTCTGCCGGTCCTTCGTGATCACCGCGGGCAGCGTGATGAAAGGCGCCGGGTCGAGCGGCCAGCAGCGCTGGATCGGCAGCAGGTCGAGGTCGACATCGTCGCCGGTGAGGACGACCTCCTGGCAGGGCGCCTTCGAGACCTCCTTCGGCATCGAGTCGGCGATCGACTTCAGCTTCCCGAGCGAGCGCACCTTGTCGACGAGCCCCTGCGGCGGCTGCAGCTCGAGAATCTCTCCGAGCCTGTCGGCCAGATCGTCGAGCTTCTCGACGCCGAAGGCCAGGCACATCCGCCGCTCGGTGCCGAACTGGTTGATCAGCAGCGGATGCCGGGAGCCCTTGGGCCGCTCGAACAGGAGCGCCGGGCCACCGGCCTTGACGACGCGATCGACGATCTCGGTGACCTCGAGGTCGGGGTCGACCTCGGCGGAGACGCGCACGAGCTCGCCCTCCTTCTCGAGCAGGGCGATCCAGGCGCGCAGGTCGGAGGCCGGGGTGGCCATGTGGGTCAGTCTAGGGGCGCGGGAACCTCGCCCGGGTCGGCATCACCGTCAACGTGAAGTCGCTGCCGTTCGCGGTTCAGATCGCCAAGGCCGGGAGGAAGGGCGAGCCGTTCGACATGAACCTGATCGGCTGGTTCGCCGACTACCCCGACCCGTACGACTTCATCAACATCCTCCTGTACGGGAAGACGATCTCGAACGCGAACAACATCAACACCGCGTACTTCGACGACCCGACCTTCAACAAGCGCATGGAGGATGCATCCCGCCTCTCGGGAGCCGCACGCGCACAGGCGTACGCAAAGCTCGATGCCGACCTCGTGCGGGCGGCGCCGTTCGCCGTGTTCGGCAACTTCACCGCGCGCGAGTTCGTCTCCTCCCGGATCGGGTGCAAGATGACCGCCCCCGCGGCGGGAGGGCTCAACCTCGTGATGCTCTGCGAGAAGTCGACGTAGGCCAGACCAGGCGCGGGCGGAGGGTTGCGGCACGCCTCCGCCCGCGCGCAGGACGCTAGGGGATGACGGGCCGTTCGGCGCCCGCTCAGGTGCGGGCCTGGCACGTCTCGCCGCTACAGGGTGCGGCTGGGCTTCGCGGCCTTGCGCTTTGCCGTTGCGTAGTGCGCCAACTCGCCGATCGCGATCACGGCGACGAAGATGAGTCCAACCACCAGCATCGAGAGGATGACGTTGCGGCCTTCCTCGGCGGGATCGGAGGCCAGGAACCAGAACGCAGCGAGCATACGGGCGCGACTCTACCCCACGCGCGCGACGTGCGCAGCAACTGCCCGCTCGATCGCGGCGTCGCCCGCCGCCTGCCGGGCGACGCGGTCCAGCAGACCAGGGTCGCCACGCTCGCGCAGCGCCGTGCGCGCGTCGACGAGGCCGCCGCGACCGAGCAGCGCGGCCGTCGCCGACCAGGCCTCGGCCTCCCCCGGGCCGCGCTCCGCGCGCGCCTGCGCGCACAGCGAGATCAGCTCGGCCAGGTCGTAGACCGCGTCGACGCTTCCCGTCGCAGCGATGTGGACGAGGCCGTGGGCGTAGAGATAGTCGCCGAGCAGGAGCGCCGTGTCGTCGTCCGCGGGCGTGAACAGCCTCGGCGCACCGTAATGGAGCAGGTAGCCCTCGTAGATCGTCTCCACACCGAGGGCAAACGCCGCGTCGGCCAGGGGCGAGAAGACGGCGACGCGCTCGCGCTCCCCGGCAGGCCGGAGTGACGCGGCCCACAGCGGGCTCTCCCGCGCCGCCTCGTCGGCGATCACGTCGAAGACGTCCGCGGCGATCGTCCCGGGCACCCGTCAGTCGAGGGACTCGAAGAAGCCGCGGACTGCGTCGATTGTGCGGTCGATCTCGGCGTCGCCGTGCGCGAGGGAGACGAACATGCACTCGAACTGGGAGGGGGCCGTGTAGACGCCCTGCTCCAGCAGGTGACGGAAGAGCGCGCCGTAGCGACCGGTGTCCGACAGCACCGCGTCCTCGTAGCTCCGCACCGCCGCGTCCTGGCAGAAGAGCGTCGCCATCGCACCGACACGCTGCACCGTGCCGAACGGCGCCAGTCCCTCCTCGAGCCGTGCGCCGCGACGCTCGAGCTCCTCGTAGACCTGCGGGTCGCGCAGGCGGCGCAGTACCGACGTGCCGGCGGCCGTGGCGAGCGGGTTCCCGGAGAGCGTGCCCGCCTGGTACACGTCGCCCACCGGCGCGAGCCGCTCCATCAACGCCGCCGGCCCACCGAACGCCGCCGCCGGCAGGCCGCCGCCGACGATCTTGCCGAGCACAGTGAGGTCGGGCAGCACGCCGAACCGTTCCTGGGCGCCGCCGCGCGCAACGCGGAAGCCGGTGATCACCTCGTCGAAGACGAGCAGCGCCCCCGAGGCGTCGCAGAGCATCCGCAGCGCCTCGAGGAAGCCCGGCACCGGCGGCACCACGCCCATGTTCCCCGCAACCGGCTCGACGAGGATCGCGGCCAGGCCTTCCCCGTAGCGGGCGACTGCCGCCGCGGCGGCGTCGACGTCGTTGTAGGGCAGCACGATCGTGTCCGCGGCGACCCCCGGCGGCACGCCGGGGGTGGACGGGATACCGAGCGTCATCAGCCCGGACCCGGCGCTCGCGAGCAGCGCATCGACGTGGCCGTGGTAATTGCCCGCGAACTTGATCACGCGATCACGGCTCGTCGCCGCGCGGGCGAGACGGAGCGCGCTCATCGCGGCCTCCGTGCCCGACGAGACGAGGCGCACCATCTCGATCGACGGCACGGCGTCGACGATCTCCCCAGCCAGCTCGACCTCGCCCTCCGTCGGCGCGCCGAACGTCGTGCCGAGCCGCAGCGCCTCCTCGACAGCCGCGAGCGTCTCCGGGTCGGCGTGGCCGAAGAGGAGCGGCCCCCACGACATGACCCAGTCCACGTAGCGGTTGCCGTTCACGTCCTCGATCAGCGCCCCCTCACCGCTGCGCATGAACAGCGGCTCGGCGAGGCCAACGGCGCGCATCGCTCGCACCGGCGAGTTGACCCCGCCGGGGATCAGCTGCTGCGCGCGGTGGTAGAGGTCACTGCGGGTCAGAGCCATCGCGCCACGTCCTTCGCCCAGTAGGTGAACACGAGGTCGGCCCCGGCGCGCTTGACGGCCACGAGCGACTCGAGAGCCGCGGCCCGCTCGTCGAGGTGCCCGGCGGCGGCGGCGGCCTTGACCATGGCGTACTCGCCCGAGACGTTGTAGGCGGCCACGGGGCAGTCGAACCGGTCGCGCACGGCGCGAATCACGTCGAGGTACGGGAGCGCGGGCTTCACCATCAGCGCGTCGGCCCCCTCCTCCAGATCGAGGGCGCACTCGCGCAGCGCCTCGCGCACGTTCGGGGGGTCCATCTGGTAGCCGCGGCGATCGCCGAACGCGGGGGCCGACTCCGCCACCTCGCGGAACGGCCCGTAGAAGGCGGACGCGTACTTGGCCGCGTAGGACACGATCGGCGTGTCGGGCAAGGCGGCGCGGATGGCACCGACCCGCCCGTCCATCATGTCGCTCGGGGCGACGACGTCCGCGCCTGCCTCGACGTGGCTGACCGCCGTCCGTGCGAGCAGCTCCAGCGTCTCGTCGTTCTCGACCTCGCCGTCGCGCAGGACGCCGCAGTGCCCGTGACTCGTGTACTCGCAGAGGCACACGTCCGTGACGAGCGTCAGCCCCGGCACCTCGGCGCGCAGTGCACGCAGCGGAGCGCTGGACGATCCCGTCCGATTCCCAGGCGCCCGAGCCCTCCTCGTCCTTCTCCTCGGGGATGCCGAACAGGAGCACGGCCCGCACGCCCAGGCTGGAGAGCCCGGCCGCCTCGCGCACGAGCTCGTCCACCGACCGCTGGGCGATCGCCTCGAGCCCTTCCACCGGCCGCACCACACCCTCGCCGGGGCAGGCGAACAGCGGCATCACGAGATCGTCGAGGTCGAGGCGCGTCTCGCGCACGAGCGCGCGGAGCGCGTCGGTGCGCCGGAGGCGCCGCATGCGGGTGATCGGGAAGGCCACGGCGGAAGGGTACGTCAGCCGCCTACGACGCGTGGCGGCTCCAACTCGACCTCCACGGGGACCGTGTCCCCGGCTTCGTCCTCCCAGCTCTCGAGCTGCACCCGCTCGCCGAAGAACTCCCAGATGGCCCGGATCGCGGCCATTGTCGGCAGCGCCAGCAGCACCCCGGCGATCCCGTACAGCTCGCCGCCCGCGAGCAGGCCGAAGATGACGAGCAGCGGGTGCAGGCGGAGCGCGTTCGCCATCACGTTGGGAACGACGACGTGACCCTCCACCTGGTAGATGAAGACGAACAGCGCTGCGACCCAGAGGACCGAGACCGGGTCGACGACGAGCGCGTAGATGGCGGGCGGCACCGCGGACAGCCAGGGGCCGATGTACGGGATCACCTCGATCACGGCCGTCCACACCCCGAAAAGGAGCGCGTACCGTTCGGCGCCGGGGACGAGCCCCGTCTCGCCGAGGATCCACATGCCGACCCCGGCGCTGGTGCCGATCACGGTGGAGAGGATCAGCTGCCCGCGCACGTAGCCGGCCAGCGCCCGCTCGATCCGCAACGTCAGGGGTAGCCCGCCGTGCGGCGGAAAGCGGCGGTCGATCGACGCTTCCAGGCGCGGCATGTCGAGCAGCATGTAGACGGCGATCACGACGATCAGGATCAGGCTGAAAAGCGTGTAGACGATCGAGAACGCCGCTCCCTGCGCGAACGAGATCGCGTCCTGGGTGTACTTCGAGATCTCTCCCGCGCCGAGGTTGTCGACCCAGTCGGTGGCCTGCTGCTCGATCTGGATCCTCTCCAGGCCGTGGTCGTCGAGCCACTGCTGGAGGCGGTCGATGTCCTGCTCGGCGCCCGTCTGGCCGGTCTGGTCGTCGACCGTCAGGTAGGAGTCGACGCGGTCCGCAGCCGATCGGGTCTGATCGACGACGACGGAGCCGAGAGCGAGCGCGACGACCGCGACCGCCGTCGCAAAGAGCAGGAAGACGACCGCCACCGCGAGCCCACGGGGCAGCCGGAGGCGCTGCAGGTCGCGCACGAGCGGATTCAGCAGGAAGGCGATCACCGACGCGGCGAGGAAGAGGAAGAGCACGTGGCCGAGCGTCCCCGCCAGCATCCACCCCAGCACGAGCAGGACCGGCAGGCCGACGAGCTGGATCCAGCGCGGGATCCGGATCGTGGGGCCCTTCCCCGGCGGCGGAGGCGCGGCCGGGGCTGCGCCCGCGTCTCGCTCAGCGGTCATGCGCCGGATCGTAGCTCCGGCAGGGCTCCGCGACCCGCCGGCGGATCCGCGCGGAAACCACGTTCTGGCCCGGTCCCGGTTGAGGACGGGTGAGACGTCCGCTACGGTGGCCCCGATGGCCACGCCGCGCTCCCGGCAAGCGGCCCGTCTCCGCGCACGTCGTCGGCGCTCCCAGCAACGGGCGCGCCGTCTCGTCGTGCTCGGGATCGTCGCCGCGCTCGCTGTCGTCACCCTGCTCCTGACGGCATTCGGCTCCGGCACGCCCGCGCAGCCGGAGGTTCCCGTCGCCGCCGCCACGGTGACCTCGACGGAGAGCGCGCCCCTGGAGCCCGAGGTCGTCGCCACGGTCGGCAACCTGCAGCTCCGACTCCCCGTCGCGGCGGAGGAGGTGACCGCGATCGGGTTCCACGGCGCACGGGGAGACGCGCTCGAGCTGCAGCCGGTCGGCAGGCAGGTGAACGAGGGGATCCTGGCCCGTCTCTGGCGCAGGATCGCCGGGGCGCCGAAGCACGGGCCCGTCTGGTACCAGCTCGGGAAGCCGGGCACCGAGGTGGTCGACGTCGGAGCGATGCCCGGGACGGACGTGTACGCCCCGGTCAAGGGGACGGTGGCGGCGATCTCCGACTACGTGATCGACGGCAAGGCGTACGGCTCCCGCATCGACCTGCGCCCGACCGAGGCTCCCGCGGTGATCGTGTCCCTGACCCACGTCCAGCCCGACCCGTCCCTTGCGGTGGGATCGCCGACGCTCGCCGCGGCGTCCAAGCTGGGCACCGTGGTCGACGCGGCCGCGGTCGAGCGCCAGGCGCTCGCCGAGCATGCGCGCGGCGCCGGGAACAACGTGGCGATCGAGGTACATCCGGCCGCCGGCTCGCTGCCCTGACGCCGCCTGGCCGCCACATGAGGATCCTCTTCATCGCCGACGTGGTCGGACGCCCGGGGCGCGACGCGCTGGAGCACCGCCTCGCCTCCCTCCGGCAGCAGCTCGACGCCGCCTGCTGCATCGTCAACGGCGAGAACGTCGCGGACGGCGTCGGCATCACGCCGAAGCTCGCCGAGCGCCTGCTCGCCGCCGGCGCCGACGCGATCACCCTCGGCAACCACACCTGGCGGCGGGCCGAGATCGCCCCCTACCTCGGCACGTCGGAACGGGTGGTGCGGCCCGCGAACCTCTCCTCCGGTGCGCCGGGCCGCGGGCTCGCGATCGTCCCCTCCACCGCCGGCGTGCCGGTGGCGGTGGTCAACGTGCTCGGAACCCTGTTCCTGGAGCCGATGCGCAGTATGTGGGAGGTCGTCGACGAGCTCGTGGACGAGGCCCGGGCCGAGACGCCTGTCGTCATCGTCGACGTGCACGCGGAGGCGACGAGCGAGAAGGTGGCGCTCTCACGCTGGCTGGACGGCCGCGTGACAGCGGTGATCGGAACGCACACGCACGTCCAGACCTCTGACGCCCGCGTGCAACCCGGCGGGACGGCGGCGATCACCGACGCGGGCATGACCGGCCCGCACGACTCCGTGATCGGCGTGAAGGCGGAGCTCGCCACCCACCGGATGCGCACCGGCATGCCCGTCCGCTTCGAGGTGGCAGACGGCGGCGTGCGGATCGAGGGCGCGCTCGTCACGTGCGACCCCGCGACGGGGCGCGCCACCGCGATCGAGTCGGTGCGCGTGCCGTGGCCGTAGAGCTCGGGCTCTTCGAGCGCCCGGGCACGACGAGCAGCGCGAAGAGGGTGACCAGCGCGAGATCGCGCCCGAGCACGAGCCACGACGCACGCTCGTCGAACTGCTTCACGAGCACCCAGTAGTCGCCCGGGAACCAGAGCCGGGTGAGCCCGCACGCGAAGACGAGCAGCCCCGACGCGACAGCTCCCCGCCTGCCCGCGACGAGCGGGACGAGCGGCAGCAGCCAGACGAGGAACTGCGGCGACAGCACCTTCCCGAACGCCACGAAGGCGACCACGGCGGCGGCTGCGAAGCGAACGAGGCGCTCGCCGCCCGCTTCGTCCCGTGCATAGGCCACCCACACCCAGACGAGCGCCACGACGCCTGCGACCGTGGTGACCGCGGACGCAACCGCGGCGACGGTTCCGGTGAGGTTCTGCGAACCGTGACTGGACGCCCAGCCGAGCGGCATCGCGAAGGCGTGGTGCAGCGCGAGCAGGGTCGCCGAGCCGAGACTCTCGATCTGCAGCGGCCGTCCGAGTTGCTGCCACACGCTCCGGGTGACGCCGCGAGGCGAGATCGCGACGAACGGCAGGTAGACGAGGACGGTCACGCCCGCTGTGAGCGCGAGCGTGCGCAGCCCGGCGGCGCGGCCGTGCCGACGCCAGCTGCGCGCGACGAAGAGCGGCAGCAGAACGGCGGGATACAGCTTGGTGGCGACGGCGGCACCGAGCGTGGCCGCCCCGAGTCTCTCGTACCCGGCCAGCGCCATGGCGACGGCGGCCGCCGCGACCAGCGCGGGAACGAGGTCGAAGCGGGTCAGTGTGAAGGGCCCGAGCAGCAGCAGGCACCCGGCGAGAGTCGCCAGGGCGGCGCCGATCCGGAGTCCCGATGCCCCGAGCAGGCGCAGCGAGACGGCGGTGAGCGCGGCGAGCACCGCCAGCGACGCGATCATCATCCCCGCGAACACCTCGTCGTAGCCGTCCTGCGTCGACGTCACGAGCGCCGGGAGCAGGAACACGGGGAGCGCTCCGGGCGGGTACTCGACACGGAAGTCCCGGTAGGGGACCTGGCCGGCGGACATCCGCTCGCCGTAGCCCTGGTAGACGGGAGTGTCGGAGATGACGGGTGCACCGACGAGGCCGGAGACGAGCAACAGGCCCGCCGCGACGCCGACGGCGGCGCCGAGCGCGGCGGCGCCGAGAGTGCCGTATGCGTTCCCGGTCACCGCTCGGCGGCCGTTCTCGGGACGAAGAGCGCGAGGAGCACGAACGGCAGGAACCACACGATGTAGAGGTAGAACCAGTGGGTCAGACGCCACCTCGAACGCGATCAGGATCGCGGCAGTGAGCGCCGCGAGCTCGAGCGGCCCCTTGCGCCGCGGCACGACGGCCGCCACTCCGGCGAGCGCGAGCACCCCCACCTGCACCACCCGCTGGACGATCGCCAGGTCGGGTATGCCGCGGGCGTGATACTGCCCCCAGCCCCAGATGGAGAACGGCGACTCGCGGTCGAGCTGGAACCCGAGCGTTCGCTCCGAGAAGGTGCGCACCGCGTCGAGCAGCCCCGGCTCGAGCAGCAGGATCGAGAACGCCGCGACGGTGGCGGCCGCGAACGCCGCGCAGAAGCGGAGCGACGGGGCGCGCCTCGGTCCGTCGGGGTACGTGAGCCACAGGGGAGCGACGAGAAGCGCCCCGAACTTGGTCCAGCCGGCCAGCGCGGCGAACGCCCCCCGCGCCCAGTCGGAGGTGGCGAGCCAGAACCCCCAGACGAGCAGGGCGGGCATGATCGCGTCGTTCGCGTTCGTCGCCAGCACGTAGGCACTGAACGGATAGGCGAGCCAGGCGAACGCGAGCGTCGCGGCCAGGCGGTTCCCGCCCAGCCGCCGGCCGACGAGGGCGAGCCCGAGCACGACCAGCAGGTCGAAGAGGATCGCCGTCGCATGGGCCGCGGGCAGGGCATCCCACTTGCCGCTCCAGCCGAACGTGAGCACCGCAGGGACGTAGGCGAGGTAGGCGACCGGACCGTAGGTGTCACCTCTCGGGTTCGCCGACTCACACCGCCCGTTCGCCTGGATGCGGTCGCGGATCTCTCCGTCCGCGTCGGCGCGGCCACACGGCTCGAGACTGCCCTGAACCGGCATGTTCCCGTACGGCATCTGCCCGTCGAGGATGCGATCCGCGCCGATCACACCGGCGTAGCCGACGTCGATCACGCTGTGCCGGGCCTCCACGTCGAGCCCCACGCGGAAGCCGGCGAGGAAGAGGGCGACGGCGGCGAGAAGCCAGACGGGCCACGTTCCCCCCGGTGCCGCCCGTCGCCCCCCGAACCCCGTCCACGACATGCGGGCGAGCAGGTAGATGAGCGGCGGCACGGCGAGCGGGGCGCTGCGGAAGATCTCCCCCCGGTTGAAGAACCAGAGCGAGACGCCGAACGAGACGAGGACGAGCAGGTCGACCGTGTGCCAGGAGAGCAGGCGCCGCCGGTCGACGAGCCCGAGAACGAAGACGAGGCTCAAGGGCAGCCACACCCACCAGGCGTTCAGGATCTTGCCGCCGAAGGCGCCTGGGCGTCCGCGGGCCATCTTCCACGCGACCTGAGGCCCTGTCCACGCCTCCAGCACGAGACCGCTCGGGTCCTCGACCCTGCCCGTCGCGATCTCTCCGGCCTCACCCGACCAGACGTGCACCCGCCACTGCCGGGTGGCCTCGTCGAAGGAGGCGTCCGTCGTCGGTCGCGGCGGATAGCGGTCGAGCCATCGCCGGACATCGGGGTAGGCGGTGAAGCGCGCCACCACCTGCGCCTCGGTCAGCACCGGCTCTCCCGTGGCCGGGTCGAACGTGGCCCCGCCCACGTCCGCCCCCGCCGTCAGGGTCGTGGCGGGCGCGGCTGCGAACGCCGGTCCGGCGAACCCGGCGACGAGCACGACTGCCCCGAGCACGGCCGCCGACAGCGCGGAGAGCCGGGGCCTCAAGCCTCTGGAGCGCCGCGCCGCCGGCACCGGCGAGGGCGTGACCGCCCTCTACGCACGGCGCCGGAACGACCAGAGCTTGTTGCCGACGAAGTTCAGCGGCGTGACGAGCACGATCGCGATCGCCTGCGCGAGGATCTTGCCGACGCCGGCCTGGACGAGGAGGTGCAGCACGAGCAGGTTGGCGACGAGCGCCGTCGTCGAGACGACGAGAAAGCGGAGCCCCTGGTAGGCGACGTGGCCACGCTGGCCGCGGAACGTCCAGAGCCGGTTCCACGTGTAGTTGCTCGTCACCGCGACGAGGAACGAACCGATCGCGGCGGGCACGTAATGGAGCCCGGCCAGTTCGAGCAGAGCGGTGTAGACGGCCAGGTTGACGACGTAGCCGGCGGCGCCGACGACGCAGAACTTGGCGAGTTGCTCCCAGTTGCCTCGCTTGCGCAGGGAGCTGCTCACCCGGGTCGCGGCGCGCGCGGTCGTCGTGGCCGGGGTGGGATCCATGGCGCCCGGCGAGCGTAGCTGACACGCTCTCGGAGGCAACTCTATTCCTCGAAACCGGCGGCCCCGAGCAGGGGGACGAAGCGGCACGGGATCGACGCCCGCTCGACGAGCTTCCCGTCCCGGCGCTCCACCAGGACGAGCCGCTGCGCGTGCCGCGTGCCCCGCGGAACGACGAGCCTTCCGCCCGGGGCGAGTTGCGCCACGAGCGCGGGCGGGATCGACGGGGCGGCCGCCGCGACGGCGACGGCGTCGTACGGCGCCCGGTCGGGGACGCCGAGCGACCCGTCGCCGACACGGACGTCGACGTCGGGATGACCAGCCTCCGCGAGCGCCACGGCAGCGGCGGCGGCAAGTGCCGGCACGCGCTCGATCGTCACCACCTCGGCCGCCAGCTCGGCGAGCACGCACGCCGCATAGCCGGAGCCCGTGCCGACGTCGAGCACGCGCTCGCCGCCTGAGAGGCCGAGCAGGGCGCAGGTCGCCGCCACGATGTACGGCTGCGAGATCGTCTGGTCGTGGCCGATCGGAAGGGCCGTGTCCTCGTAGGCGGCGTCATGCAGCTCCCGCGGGACGAACAGCTCTCTGGGCACACGTCCCATGGCGGCGAGCACCCGCTCGTCGGAGATCCCCCGTCGCCGGAGCTGGTGCTCGACCATGGCCGCACGCGCGGCGCTCGCGGAGCCTGAGCCGCGTGCCTCAGGCGGCACGGCCGAGCGCGTACGGCGGCTGCCGGACCGCGAAGTGCGCGAGCACGAGCGAGGCGACGTCGACGATGCTCCGCGCCGTTCCGTCGATGCCGACCGTGAGAAGCGGCACCTCCGAGTCCCCTGCGAGCAGTGATCCGTGCGAGCCGCCCCCGAGGTGGTGGCCGCCGCCGAGATCGGCGAACTCCCATCCGGCCGCAGCAGAGACGAGCACCTCGCCCGCGTTCGGGTTGGCGAGCGCCCGCCAGGCGCGCTCGAGCGCGTCCGGGTGGTGAAGGATCGCTGCGTCGCCGGACAGGTTCCACCCGGCCGGGCCAGGCGCGAAGCGGAGCTCGTCGCCCTGCCGGCGTGCGACCGCGTCGCGGCCCTCGCGGAAGAGCGTCACGTCGACCGACGGCTCCTGGTCGAGCGCGGCGGCGAGCTGCCTGGGGTCGAGCACGCAGCCGTCCAGGGCGTACACCTGCGCGGCGCGATTGGAGGCCGTCACGAGCACGCCGTCGATGCCGGCGAACGGCCGCTCGAGGACGGCCACGTCCTGCACACCCGTCTGGCCGTGGTCGGAGAGCACGACCAGCGCGTAGCGGTCGAGCAGCTCGTCGAGCCCGCCGGCGGCGTCCGCGAGCGCGCCGACGGCGTCGTCACAGCGGGCGAGAGTCTCGAATGCGGCGTCGGGCCCGTGCTCGTGGGACGCGTAGTCGTAGTCGGAGAGGTAGTAGACCAGGAAGTCGAAGCCGTCGCGGGTGACGAGCCAGCGGCCGACCGCTGCCGCATAGGCGTCGATCGATCCGGCGGCGCGGTTGCGCCACGACAGCGGCGCGCCGGTGCGCTCGCTCTGGAAGAGGTTGTAGAAGAAGAAGCTGTCCGGCCCGCGAACGTCCGCCAGGAACGGCAGCGACGAGCTGTGCGCGGCACGACCGCGGTAGGCGGTGAAGTTCACCGAGGCGGTGCGCAGGCCGGCGTCGGTCAGCGCCTCGAACACGGTCACCGCCTGCCGGCCCATGTGCGCGGCGTTCATGTTGACCAGGGTGTCGCGGAGCACCTGACCGATGCCGGCGGCACGAACGGCGCCGAACGAGGAGCCGTACTCGACGAGACGCTGCTCGCCACGGTGGTACCAGACGAGGTGCGGGATCTCGTGCACGTCGCCGTGCGCCCCGGTGGCGATCGACGAGAGGCAGACCGGGGTGAGCGACGGGAACACCGACGTCGCCCGGCCGTACGTGCCGTGCTCCAGCAGGCGCGCCAGCACGGGGGCTCGCCCCGTCTCGGCGGCGTGCTCGAGCATCGCCGGCGTCAGCCCGTCGATGACGACGAGGATGACCGGCTTGGAGCTCGGCGAGACCATCGGCGTCACTTCGCCAGGGAGCGCAGCCCGGCGTACTTCTCCGGCGAGCTCCGGGCGCGGCGGACGGCGAGGGCAGGCACCACCACCGCCTCCACGTAGCCGACGACCGGGATCAGGGCGAGCGCCGCCACGACGATCCCGACAGAGCCGAGGAGAAAGGCCGTGCCTCCGGTCGTGGCTCCCCGCCGCGCTGCGCCGCGCGCGATCACGGCCGCCGAGACGGCGCCGATGACGGCGCCGACGATCCCGCCACCGGCCCCGCTCCAGGCGTTGACGAGCCATCCGGCCGCCACGCCGACGGCGACCGCGCCGAGGATGGACGTCGCGATGCCGAAGCGCAGCCCGGCGAGCAAGCCGGCGCACAGGATCCCCGCGCCGAGGCCGACCCCCAGCGTGACGCCGATCTCGTACCAGTCTCCCATCAGCCGGATTGTACGGCCGGTGCACGCCTCGTCCTGCAGCCGCCCGATCACGGCCAGGCAGAGCGCCGCCGCCTGGAGGCGGTCGGCGACGCCCGCGTCCGTCCCACGGCCACGCCGAGGTCGGGCAGCTTCAGCTCATCGGCCATGGCGGCAGCCTACGACGCGCGGGCCGCGGCGTGGACGGTCACACGAGGACGGTGAGAACGTCTCGCTCCGCCTCGATCACGGCCGTCTCGACGTCGCCGACGTCCTCTCCGTCGAGCTGCAGCGGCAACGGCCGGTCGCAGCGGATCACGGCACGGTCGACGTCGTGGAGGTGAAGGGTGTCGTCGTGCCCGCCGAAGCCGCGTGCCGCCCGGAGCACGAGGCGGGGCACGTTCAGGGGCCGGACGTCCTTCGGTGCGACGATGTCCAGGCCCGCCTCGAAGGTGGCGTCCGGCGTGAAGCGGAGCCCGACGGGACCTGCGTACGTGTAGACGGAGCTGTTGGCGACGAATGCGAACGCGGCGCGGCCGAGGCCCTCCACCTCGAGTACCGGCTCGAAGCGGAAGCGGTGATCGACGAGCATGCGGACGATCGTTCGCCCGAATGCGATGTCGCCGGGGCGCTTGCCGTCGTGACGGCGCCCGAGGGCGTCGACGCGGCGTACCAGCTCGGCGTCGAAGCCGATGCCGGCGTTGAAGCCGAAGCGGCGTCCGTTGACGCGGCCGAGCGAGATGCGGCGCCGGCGCCCCACGGCGATGCGCTCGGCGGCGCGGACCGCGTCTCGCGGGAGCCCGAGCGCCCGGGGCAGCACGCTCGTGCCGCCGCCGGGAACGAGACCGACCGGCACGTCGACCTCGATCCCGTTGATGACCTCGTTGTAGGTTCCGTCCCCCGAGAAGACGTAGACCGCCTCGACGCGCGGAGCCCACTCGCGTGCGAGCTCGGTCGCGTGGCCCCTGTGGGCCGTGAGCACGGTCTCGGTATCGGCCGGCAGGGCTCGCCGAACGGCTGCGAGGCGGGCTTCGGAGACGCCGCTCGCAAGAGGGTTGACGATGAGGACGCGCATCTCGAGGTGCATCTTCTACCCCGGCCGTCCCGCGGGCGAGGGCGGAAGTAGGCTTCCCCTTCGTGAGCGACGGCGCGAGCGCGGGCACCGGCATGGACGAGGAGCGGGTCGTCGCGCTGCGCTGTGCCTCGCTCGAGCGGGCCGGGTACACGCGTGAGCAGGCGCTCGACCTGGCCGGCCGCCTCGAGATCGACCTCCAGGCGGCTCTCGCACCCCGGCGCCAGGGCCTCCCGCCCGATGTCGCACACGCGCTCGTGCTGTCGGGGGGCGGCCGAACGGTCTTCTAGAGTCTCGGCCCGAACCAACGCAGAGCGGGCGAGGCGGCCGCGTAGCCGCGACCGCCTCGCCGAGGCACTGCTCAATGCGGAATCGGCCGATGGCCGCGGTGCTCGTGCATGGTCACCATGATCGCGGCGGCGACGACCGCCACCCCGACGACCGCCATGACACCGAACCAGGCGTCGTTCCACGCCCAGCCGGACGGAGCCTCCACCCTCGGGACGACGGCGGGCGCGACGATGTCGCCACCCGGCGTGTACAGCCCGTAGTCCCGCTCGCCCTGCCAGTAGTAGGACTCGTCTGCGAGCGTCACCGCTCCCGTGCCGAGCGGGCCTGCCCGGTCGTCCGGGCGCACGGACTGCGCGACGACGACCGCGCCAGCTCCGAGCACACCCGCCCTGTCGTCTGGCCTGACCGCGCCGAGCGCCTGAGGGACGAGCAGGGCAGCCGCGAGGAGCACAAGCGCCCCACACATCAGCGTGGTGAAAGCTTTCACTGCCCTCACCTCCTTCGCACCTCTCTTGTATCGCGAGAGCGGCCCTGCCGCATCGGCGAGCACCCTGATCGTGGAGGTCAGCGCAGCAGGAAACCCTCGCCGAGCGGGTCGCGAGGGTCGAGCACGAATGTTGCGGCGCCGGTGCGGTAGGCGGCCCCCTCGACCTCGGTGAGCACGGCCGGAAGTCCCGCCACCTCCGCCTCGGCCACGACGCGCCCGGAGAACTCGGAGCCGACGATGGAGAGGTGGCGAAGCGGTGCGCCGCGGGGCAGGCGCCGGGACGCATCGAGCAGCGCGAGGCGGGCGGAGGTGCCGGAGCCGCACGGAGAGCGGTCGACCTCGCCGTCGGCGAACACGGTCACGTTGCGCTGGGACAGCGGCGGTCCGTCGTCCTCCGGCTGCCAGAAGATGACGCCGTAGACGTCCCGCAGCTCCGGCTCGAGCGGGTGCACGATCCGGTGAGCGGATTCGAGCTCGCGTTTGATCTCCCGTCCCAGCTCGATCAGGCGCGGCAGCTCGGACGGGCGCACCCGCTCCTCGAGCGAGGCGTAGAAAGCTCCCCCGAAGGCGACGTCCACCTCGAGCGCACCGACCCGCACCCCGGTCGCCCAGACGAAGGCGGGCACGTTGCGGAAGCGCACCGAGCGCACCGGCCGTCCTCGACGCTGGCCCACGTCTCGAGGCGGCCGGACGGCACGTCGACGACCACGCGGTTCACCCCTTCGCGACGCTCGACGATCTCCTCGTCCAGCGCCCAGGTGACGAGCGCGATCGTGCCGTGCCCGCACGCGGTCGAGTAGCCGGCGTTGTGGAAGAAGACGACACCGAGGTCGGCGCCGTCGTCGTTCGGCGGGACGACGTGGCAGCCGTACATGTCGGCGTGGCCGCGAGGCTCGAAGACGAGGAGGCGGCGCACATGGTCGAGGCGGGCGAGGGCGTCGCGCCGCCGCTCGAGCACGGTGCTCCCCCGCAACTGCTCGACGCCGCCGGTGACGATCCGGAACGGCTCACCGCCCGTGTGGTAGTCGACCGTGCGGATCGCCGTCACGGCGCTCCGCTCATTCGTCGGAGAAGCTCGGATACCGCTGCGTCAGCAGCAGGACGTAGCCGTACGTCTGCGCCTGGTAGCGGAGGCAGTACGCGAGCAGGTCGCGCATGCCCTTGTTCATGCTGCCGGTGAAGAGCGCGTAGAACCAGGCGAGTATGGCGACGACGTACGCGACGTACTGGAGCACGTTGAGCACGATCCCAGCGGGGATCACGAGCAGCAGCCGGAAGAAGACAGTGAGCCTGCTCTGCGGGGCAGCGGGCGCGATCTCGACGTCGACCGGATAACCCGGCTGGCCGGTGAAGCCCGGATAGGGATTGGAGGCGATCCAGATGTACGCGCTGATGTGCGTGTAGAAGCGGATGTAGGCGGCAAGGAACCCGTGCAACCCGACCGGGACGCGGCCTGTAGCGAGAGCGGCCACCCAGGCGACGAAGGCGACCACCACGACCGCGATCCCCCAGACGGCGGCCCAGATCCCGAGCGGGATGAAGAGCAGCAGGCGGAAGAACACCGTCAGGCGGGATCGCCGCAGGTCGTCCGTGACGAGGAGGCGGATCGGGTGGGGCTCCGGTGCGTCCACGACGGTGGCCGGAAGCTGCTCGGACATGGGGCTCCTCTCGGTGGGCTCTACGAGCCGGTGAAGCTCGGAGGCCGCTTCTCCAGGAACGCGGCGACTCCTTCGGCGAAGTCGGCCGTCTGCATGGCCGCCTGCTGCAGCTCCGCCTCGAGCGCGAGCTGCTCCTCGAGCGCGGCGGTGTTCGCATGCTCGAAGAGGCGCTTGGTCATCGCCACCGCCCGGGTCGGCAGCGCAGCCCACGCCGCGGCGACCTCGGCCACCCGCTGCTCGAACGACGCGGCGGGCACGACCTCGGACACGAGCCCCCAGTCGAGCGCCTCTTTCGCACCGAGCCTGCGGTTGGAGCTCATCCACTCGAACGCGCGCGCGAACCCGAGCAGGCGGTGCAGGAACCAGGTGCCTCCCGCGTCGGGGACGAGCCCGATGCCTGCGAAGCCCGGCGTGAACGAGGCGGCATCGCTCGCGATCCGCACGTCGCAGGCGCTCGCGAGCGAGAGCCCCGCTCCGGCCGCCGCGCCATTGACTGCGGCGATGACCGGCTTCTCCAGGGCGCGGATCAGCCGGACGTTCGGGTGATAGGTGTCCTCGAGCGCGTCGCGGATGGAGCCGGGCAGCTCGGCGAACTCACGCAGGTCCTGCCCGGCACAGAAGCCCCGGCCGGCGCCTGTGACGACGACCGCCCGCACGGCCTCGTCGGCAGCTTCCTCGAGCGCCGCGCGCAGCGCGTGCTGCAGCGGGCGGTTGAGCGCGTTGTAGACCTCCGGCCGGTTGAGCGTGATCGTCAGCACGGCTCCTCGGCGGACACTCAGGATCTCGCTCACGCGCTGAGCCTATCCGACCGGGCGAGGAGTGGTCAGGTGCCGAAGGCGCGGACGGTGCCGTCGGCTGCAGCGGAGACGACGTACGCCCCGGCGACCATCAGCGGCGCGTAGGCGGGACCGGTATCGAGGAGCTTCAGCAAGCGGCCCGTTCGGGAGTCGACGACGGCGACCTTGCCTATCGCGGAGGCGACGGAGAGGGCGATCCGTCCGATCCCGAGCGGTTGGGGTTGGGCGCCCCCACCGACGTTGAGTGTCCACGCCTGGCTGAAGCGGCACCGCCCGTCGACGCGGAAGCCCGCGAGGCCGCGTCGCGTCTCTCCCTCCTCCGCATACTGTGCCTGGGCGACGACGAGGGTACGGGTCGACGGCAACCACGTCGGTTGCGCGAGGAAGCCGTCGTTCGCATTGGTGGGACCGATCCTGGCCTTGAACAGCGGCTTGCCGAGCCGATCGCGTCGCCATACGTACATGTAGGCGCTCTTCGCGTTGATGGCCAGCAGCGCCGGGCAACCCGAGGGCCGGAACAGCATGGGCGTACCGCCGAACCCCTGGTCTCCGGCGAGGTTCGGCTCGTCGTCGGGCTGCACGACCGACCGCCGGACGCGCAGCGACTGGTCGAGCGCGAGCACACGCTCCGCGAGCGGCTCCTTCTCGACGAGGCCGTCGTTGCGGACGACGGTCGCGTTGGCGGTCGCCGTCCAGATCGTGCCGGTCGTGGGGTCCCACGACGTACCGGCCCAGCCCCAGATGCTGCCCCCGTTCGCCGGCCCGGGAACAACGTCGAGCGTTTGCTTGACGCGCCCCGTTGCGGTGTCGACTGCGACCAGGCGCCCGTTCCATCCCACGCCGTCCACATCCGGGCGATCGCAATGCGAGCCCACCGGGACGAGCACGGATCGCCCCACGACGCGCAGCCCGCTCCAGACGTACTCGACCGCCGTTCGGGTGACGATGGTGACGGGCCAGCCGGCCACGACGCTCCCGCTCGCGACGTCGAGCGCGAAGAGCTTGCCGTTCCCTCCGATCACGAAGAGGCGGCGACGGTCGTTCGACAGCGCCGGCGTCGACGAGATGCCGGAGGTTCCGCCGCAGACCTGCGGCACCGGCGCGCCGAGGGAGCGCTCCCACACGACACCGCCGCTACGCACATCGAGCGCGAACACGATGTTCGCACCGGTGACGACGAACAGGAGCGGCCTCGTACCGCCGGCGAACGCGGCGCTCGCCAGGTAGAGAGGCTGGGCAACGACCGAGCCGTTCAGCCTGCGCATCCATCTCACGCGCAGCTTCGCTGCGCTGGCGGTGTCGAGGCCGGAAGGCACCGTGTTGGCGATCTCGGGCGTCCGGCCGTAGGAGGGCCAGTCGAGTGGGGTCGCTGTCGCACGCGCCCCCGCACTGCCGGAGCCGGGCAGGGCGAAGATCGCGGCGAGGACCGCCAGGAGGGGCAACCGGAGGCGTTGGGCGAATGTGAGACGGATCAAACGGCGACGGCGTGGCTTCGGCGAAGCCTCGATCGACAGTCAATACCCTCGAGGTAAGGGATTTCTCAACAACCCGACCCCGGGGACGTCGCGGACGTCCGCAGGCGGGAGGATGGGTCGCCGAACCCGGCGCTCGGGTTCCGGCGCCGCCGGTGGCTCGACCGGCAGCGAGCGTGTAGCGTCGTGCAATGGGCAGTGCCGGCGGGATAGCCGTGGCTCTCGCACTCGGGTCCGGGCTTGCGGGAGCGGTCCAGGTGGCCGTGATGGGGCGTTTCGGCGAGCGCATCGGCGCGTTGGAAGCGCTGACCTTCTCGCTCCTGCTCTCGACCCTCCCCTGCTCGTGCGGCGCGGCCCCGGTAGCCTCGGCGGGGCGCTCACCTCGCCGAAGTGGCTGTGGCTCGGTGGGCTGATGGGCGCGTTCGTCGTGCTGTCGATCACGGTCGCCGCACCCTTGATCGGCACAACCGCGACGATCGGTCTCCTCATCGCCGGGCAGCTGGTGGCGGCAACGGCGATCGATCGCTTCGGCTGGTTCGGGTTCGAGCGCATCCCGGTCGGATGGGCGCGGGCGCTCGGGCTCGTGCTGC
>CAVSUK010000004.1:0-65554 GCA_963731095.1 uncultured Gaiellaceae bacterium | reverse complement strand
TGTGATCTTGAGGTCGGCCGAGGCGACCTCGTTGTGGAGCCAGACGGGCGTGCCGCCCGACGAGACGCCGACGAACATCTGTCGGCATCGGGGTTCTGCGGGTCGTTCTGGTGGACGGCCCAGCCGTTCGCCTCCATGCGGGCGAGGTTGACGCGGCCGAGCTTCTGCTCCATGTCCGACTCTGACATCGAGAAGCCTTTCCGTTCGCGCAGACGACGCGCACGTCGTCCCACGCCTGCCGCCTCGACGGCGTCGAAGACTGCCGGCAGGAGCTTCGAGGAGGGCGTGGGGCGAAACTGGTTGTCGATGATTACCGCCACGCTCGCCTTGCCGTCGAGGAGTTCTGCGAACGACGGCCCGTCGACCGGCTCGGCGAGAGCGCGCCGCGCCTCCTCGGTGGCATCGCCGACCGGTGCCGGCTCGTCGGGGTAGACCGCCGCGACCAGGTTCGCCGCGGGGATGTCGATCTCGAGCGTGTCGCGGTGCTTCTTCGACTCGTCGTCGGTGGCGCCGATCGCGAGCGGGTCCATCGACTCGTACAGGATGACGGCGCGGTAGGTGTCGCTCATGGTGCCTCCGGTGATGAGGTGGCGTCGCAGTCCAGGCTAGCGCCTTGCCTGGGCTCGCGGGTCAACAGATATCGCTCCGGAGCCCGGTTTCGGATTCCCGAATGGACGAGGCACCGAGCAGGCGGACGGGTCGAGTTTGCCCGAGCGTTCACCGTAGGCACCCCGGGTGGGCGTCTCACCCGGCCGGAAAAATCGATTATCGAGAGTTTCAAGTTGAATCCCTCTATACAGGTTGGTAGGTTCCTCGCGTCGTCAGTCTCCGAGGGCGACAGAATCTCGTGTGCTCGGCGCCGGGGCGGACTCTGGCGAAGGAGCATCCATGACGTGGTACCGGTCAGCTCGCTGGGTCGCCGCGGCAGCCGGTGTCGTCGCACTCGCGTTCCTGCTGCTGTGGGTCGTCTATTTCGCCGACAACGCCGCGACGAACGACTGGTTCACGTTCATCCTGACTCTGCTCAACGGGCTCACGCTGGCCGGGCTGTACTTCATCGTGGCCAGCGGCTTCACGTTGATCTTCGGCCTCATGCGCGTCGTCAACATGGCCCACGGGACGTTCTTCCTGCTTGGCGGTTACATCGCCCTCACCCTGCAGCGGCGCTGGGTGGGCCTGGGCGACGTCGGCTTGCAGAGCTCCGACGTGGACCGCTTCTTCGTCGAGTGGGTGCTGCCGCTCCTCATCGGCGGCCTCATCGTCGGCGTCCTCGGCCTGGCGATGCAGCAGTCACTGCTGCGCTGGAACCAGGGTCAAGAATTGCGGCAGGCGCTGATCACGATCGCGTTCTCGATCATTGTGGCGACCTGATGCTCTCCCACTGGGGCGGTGTGGCGAAGGACATCGCGATCCCGGCGAAGCTCGACCGCTTCGTCAATCTGCACGTGGAGGGCGTGCAGTACTCCGTCTTCCGGCTCTTCATCCTCGCGTTCGCGGTCGGGGTCGGTCTGCTCCTCTACCTCTGGCTGAAGCGCACCCGCACCGGCATGGTGATCAGGGCGGGGGTCGACGACCGCTCGATGGTGCAGGCGCTCGGCATCAACATCCAGGTCACGTTCGCGATCACCTTCTTCGTCGGCTCGTTCCTCGCGGGGCTCGGCGGCGGCTTCGGAGGCTCTCTCGGGACGCTCGCCCCCGGCCTGGACGGGCAGTTCCTGCTCAACTCGCTGGTCGTGGTGATCATCGGCGGCATCGGCTCACTCGGCGGCGCTGCGGTCGGAGCGCTGCTCTACGGCATCGTCGGGAACCTCGCGGCCACCTACCTGCCCTCCGACTACAACCCGTACTCCATCATCTTCACCTTCGTGCTCCTCGCCGTTGTGCTCGCCGTGCGCCCGCGCGGGCTGTTCGGAGAGCCGCATGAAGCTGACGCTCGACCGGGTCATCGGGCTCGCCGCGGTCGTCGTGGTGGCCGTCTCGCCGCTGCTCTTCGGCGACTACTTCGTCACCACGACCCTGACGACGACCCTCTACCTCGGAATCGCCGCGGCGAGCCTGATCTACCTCAGCGCCTACGGCGGGATGGTGTCCCTCTCACAGGTTGCGCTCGCCGGTATTGCGGGCTTCGCCTACGGCAACATCGTCGCCAACGGCGGCTCGAAGGGTCTCAACCTCGGCTATTCGCCGTGGATAGGGATCCTGCTCGGCATCCTCATCGCGACGCTCGTCGGCCTGCTCTTCGGCGCGATCGCGAGCCGCAGCACGGGCATCTACTTTCTCATGATCACGCTCGTCTACTCGGTGATCGTCTACTACTTCTTCGGCCAGGTCACGCAGCTCTCCGGGTTCGGCGGCGTGCAGGTGAACCGGCTGCCAGGCGTCATGGGGGACCCGGCGGCGCATCCGTACCGGCTGTTCTACGTCGCGTTCGGGTGTGCTGCGTTCGTCTACCTTCTGATCCGCTTTGTCGTGCGCACGCCGTTCGGGCTCGCGCTGCAGGGGGTGCGCGACGAGCCCGTCCGCATGAGCTCCCTCGGGTTCACCGTGCCGCTGCACCGCACGCTCGCCTTCGGGTTCGCCGCCTTCATCACCTCCATCGCGGGCCTCCTCTCCGCGTGGTCGGACGGTATCGTGGCGCCATCGTCGATCGACCTCAACCACACGATCGACGTGCTCGTGATCGCCGTCCTCGGAGGCCTGCTGCGCATCGAGGGTGCCTGGGTCGGGGCGTTCGCGTTCGTCCTCATCAACAACTACATCCAGGACTACCTCGGAACCTACGGCGACCGCATCCGTACGTTCGTCGGGATCATTTTCCTCGTCATCGTGCTCGTCGCCCCGGAAGGCCTCATGGGTCTCTGGCAGCGGGTCACGGGCAGCATCTCGAGGAAGGAAGGAGGGTCGTCGAAGGGGCCCCACGTGGAGGCGGCTGCGGGGCCCGGTACATGAGTCGGTCAGCAGCTCCGAACAACAAGATCCGCCCATCCCGCGTCTCATCGAGCGGAGGCGGAAGTCGTACGTCCAGGGTCAACGAACAGGAGGGAACGACTATGAGTCGTCTCAGGGAGGGCAGATGGAAGGTTCTTCTGCCTCTTGCCGTCCTCGTCGCCGTCGCAGCAGCGCTGGTCGCGACGACGGCCTCTGCCTCGTCCCGGGTCGCGAAGCCGCTGAAGCTCGCGATCCTGTCGGACTGCGAGGGCGCGTTCGGCGCGTTCTACGAGCCCGACATCGGCGGCGCCCAGGCGGCGTTCGCCAAGTTCGCACACGGCAAGGCGGTGGATCCGAAGAAGCCGTCGGCGGGCATGAAGGGCATCGTCGTGGCCGGCACTCCGATCCAGATCGTCGGCTACGGCTGCTCGAACGACACGGCCGCCAAGGCGATCTCCGAGACCAAGCGTCTCATGGAGAAGCTCGGTGCGGACATCATGATCGGCCCGCTGTCGGGTGACGAGGGAATCGCCGTCGCGAACTACGCTAAACGGCATCCGACGAAGACGTTCATCAACGGCACCTCGGGCGCGCAGGACACGACGCTCAAGGTGCGGGCGCCGAACTTCTTCCGCTTCAACGGTGACGGCGCACAGTGGTCGGCAGGCCTCGGCGACGTCGCAGTCAACCGGCTCGGCTGGAAGAAGGCCGCGGCGATCGCCGACGACTACTCGTTCGCGTGGACGTCGTCCGGCGGCCAAATCGCCGAGTTCTGTGGCCTCGGCGGCCAGATCACGAAGCGGGTGTACCCGCCGCTCAACACGACGGACTACTCGTCCTACGTGGCCCAGCTCCCGCCGCCGAGCGAGGTGGACGGATACTTCTGGGCCGTCGGCGGCGCCGGTCTCGTGCCGTCGCTGAAGGCGTTCGAGCAGCGCTTCGGCCCGCTGCCGAAGGGGAAGTTCATCGGCAACCTGTTCTGGAGCGACCCGCTCCAGTACAAGGAGCTCTCCGAACGCGTCTCGGGCGCGTTCGCCTCGGGCCCGACGAACGGCGAGCTCAAGACGCCGGCCGCCAAGGGCTACACGAAGTCGGTGAGCCAGACGTACCCGTCGATCGCGTCCACCGTGTCGTCGGTGTTCACGTACAACTACTACAACGCGGCGTGGGCCCTCACGGCAGCCCTCACGGGGCTGAAGGGCCAGGTCGGCACCAACCAGTCGGCCCTGCAGAAGGCACTCGCCACGACCAAGCTGCCGCAAGCCGGCTACGGGCCGATCAAGCTCGACAGCAACCGGCAGGCGATCGCACCGAACTTTGTGCAGCAGCTGCAGACTGGTGCGGACGGCAAACTCACGGTGAAGAACGTGCTTGCCTATCCCGCGGTCGACCAGTCGTTCGGCGGCACGTTCACGCCGTCGACGCCGCCTCCGGGACGCAAGTTCCCGACCTGCACGAAGCGTGCCATCCCGTGGGCGGGCAAGGGCGTCGTCCTCGCCCCGATCCAGAAGTAACGGGTGACCCAGACCGTCGAGAGCAGCGCCGTGCCGGCCCTTCGCCTCAGGGGGGTCGGCCGGCGCTTCGGCGGGGTGCAAGCCGTGCGTGACGTCGACCTCGATGTCACGCACGGAGAGCGCCGTGCCATCCTCGGCCCGAACGGTGCGGGGAAGACGACGCTCTTCAACCTCATCGCAGGGGATTTCCGTCCGTCGGCGGGCACGATCGAGGTGCTCGGTCGCGACGTCACGAACGAGCCTGCACGCCTGCGACCGAAGCTCGGTCTCGCGCGCAGCTACCAGAAGTCCCGACTCTTTCTCGGCATGTCCGTCGAGGACAACCTGTACCTCGCCATCCTCGGGCGCGAAGGGAACCGGTTGCGACCGTTCGGCTCTCCGAAGGACCCGGAGTTCCGTGAGCGGGCCCGCGCTGCGGCACGCCTCGTCTGGCTCGGCGACCACGTCGACACCCCCGTGGGCTCGCTCTCGCACGGTGAGCAGCGGCAGCTCGAGGTCGCGATGGCGAACGTCACCAACCCGAGGGTGATCATGCTCGATGAGCCGGCGTCCGGGCTGTCGCGTGGCGAGCGCGAGCGGCTCACGGAGCTCCTTCTCGGGCTGCCGGATGAGGTGACGCTGATCCTGATCGAGCACGACATGGACGTCGCGCTGACAGTCGCGCAGCAGGTGACCATGATGCACGACGGCCAGAAGATCGTCGAGGGCACACCTGCAGAGATCCGCGCGAACCAGCTCGTCCACGATCTCTACCTCGGGAGCGGCTTCCGCGATGAGTGAGCCGCTACTACGCATCTCGGGGTTGAACGCCTACTACGGCCAGGCGCACATCCTCGAAGGCGTCGAGCTCGAGATGGGGGTCGAGGCCGTCTCGGTGATCGGCCGCAACGGCATGGGCAAGACGACGCTCTGCAACGCCATCATGGGTCTCATGCCGCGTGCCGAGGGCTCGGTCGCCTTCCGGGGGAAGGAGATCCTCGGGAGCGCGTCCTACCGGATCGCGAGCGCGGGCATCGGGTACGTGCCGCAGGGCCGCAGACTCTTCCAGTCGCTCACGGTGGACGAGCACCTTCGGATGCTCGCGTCCGGCACACGGGGGAAACAGTGGACGCCCGCGCGAATCTACGAGCTCTTTCCGCGACTCGCCGAGCGGAAGAAGATCGGCGGCCACGCAGCTTTCGGGCGGCGAGCAGCAGATGCTCGCGATCGGCCGCGCGCTGCTCACGAACCCAGACCTCCTGATCATGGACGAGCCGTCCGAGGGTCTCGCGCCGACGATCGTCGAGAGCGTGATCGCGACGATCAAGGGCGCTCGTCGACGAGGGAGTGGCAGCTCCTCCTTGTCGAGCAGAACCTCGGCGTCGCGACGTCCGTAGCCGTGCGCCAGCTCGTCATGGTCGTCGGGGCGGATCGCGGCGGAGACGACCGCAGAGGCGCTCCTCGGCGATCCCGACGCCCAGCAGCGCTATCTCGGCGTCGAGCCGCTCGCAGGGCACGCCTGACCCGCGCCCGGGTGTGGTAGACAGACGCTCGGAACCTGCGAGCCGACGCGCAAAGGAGGCATCGTGGCGACCGTCGTCCTGGTCGGCACGCTCGACACGAAGGGGAACGAGTACGCCTTCCTGCGCGACCGCGTCCGCGAGCACGGCGTCGACGTCGATCCTCGTCGACGCGGGATCATGGGCGAGCCGCTCGCCGAGCCGGACGTCACGCCGCGAGGAGGTCGCCGCGGCGGCCGGCGCCGACGTCGACGCGCTCGCCGCCGCCGGCGACCGCGGCGCCGCCGTCGAGACGATGGCGCGCGGCGCCGCGGAGATCGTGCGGCGCCTGCACGCCGAGGGCCGGCTCGACGGCGTCGCTCGGGCTCGGCGGCTCGGGCGGACTCCGTCGCTCGTCACCGAGGCGATGCGCGCGCTGCCGGTCGGCGTGCCGAAGCTGATGGTCTCGACGGTCGCCTCCGGCGACACGCGCCCGTACGTCGGCGCGACCGACGTCGACGATGATGTACTCCGTCGTCGACATCGCCGGCGATCAACCGGATCTCGGCGCGGATCCTGACGAACGCGGCCGCGGCGATCGCCGGCATGGCGAAGGCGCGGCGTCCCGGACCTCGGAGGCCGAGAAGCCGCTCGATCGGCGCGACGATGTTCGGCGTCACGACGCCGTGCGTGACGACGGCGCGCGAGCGGCTCGAGGAGCTCGGCTACGAGGTGCTCGTCTTCCACGCCACCGGCACGGGCGGGCAGTCGATGGAGGCGCTCGCGAAGGGCGGCTTCATCAGCGGGCGTCGCTCGACGTGACGACGACCGAGCTCGCCGACGAGCTCGTCGGCGGCGTCCTCTCCGCCGGCCCGGACCGGCTCGAGGCGGCCGGCGAGCTGGGGCTCCCGCAGGTCGTCTCGCTCGGCGCGCTCGACATGGTCAACTTCGGCCCCGCGCGAGACGCGTCCCGGAGAGGTTCGAGGGCCGGCAACCTCTACGTGCACAACCCGACGATCACGCTGATGCGCACGACACCGGAGGAGTGCGCCGGAGCTCGGGCGCCAGCATCGCGCCGCAAGCTGTCGGCCGCGACCGGGCCCGTCGGCCCTGTTCGTCCCGCTGCACGGCGTCTCGATGATCGCCGTCGAGGGCCAGGTCTTCCACGACCCGGAGGCCGACGAGGCGCTGCTTCGCGGCGCTGCGCGAGACGCTCGGCGCCGAACGTCGAGGTGCACGAGCTCGACGCCGACGTCAACGACCCGGCGTTCGCGCCCGCGATGGCCGACCGCCTGCACGAGATGATCGAGGCGGCTCCATGACGACCGGAAACGACACCTTGACGAGAAGCGGTGTCAGACACCGCTTCGTGTCAAGGGAAACCTGGCCGTTTGGTGCCGATTGCTCCACAGGTCGCCGGGCCGGCGAGGAGGTTGTACGAAGGAGGAGGCACGCATGACGAGGGACGAGGCGCTCGCGCGGCTGCGGGCGCAGATCGACGCGCGGCAAGCCGATCATCGGCGCGGGCGCCGGCACCGGCCTCTCGGCCAAGTGCGCCGAGGCCGGCGGCGCCGACCTGATCATCATCTACAACTCGGGCCGCTACCGGATGGCCGGCCGCGGCTCGCTCGTCGGGCCTGCTGCCCTACGGCGACGCCAACGCGATCGTCGTCGACATGGCGCGCGAGGTGCTGCCCGTCGTGAAGGAGACGCCCGGTGCTGGCCGGCGTCTGCGGCACCGACCCGTTCCGGCTGATGGACGTCTTCCTGGAGCGAGCTGAAGCGGATCGGCTTCAGCGGCGTGCAGAACTTCCCGACCGTCGGCCTGTTCGACGGCACGTTCCGCCAGAACCTCGAGGAGACCGGGCATGGGCTACGGGCTCGAGGTGGAGATGATCCGGCTCGCGCGCGAGCTGGACCTGCTGACCGCCCCTACGTCTTCACGCCGGACGAGGCCGTGGCGATGGCCGAGGCCGGCGCGGACGTGCTCGTGCCCGCACATGGGCCTGACGACCGGGGGCGCGATCGGCGCCGAGACGCGCGAAGACGCTCGACGAGTGCGTCGAGCTCGATCCAGGCGATGCGCGACGCGGCGAAGCGCGTCAACCCGGACGATCATCGTGCTCTGCCACGGCGGCCCGATCGCCGAGCCGGACGACGCCGCGTACGTGCTCGAGCGCACCGAGGGCGTCGTCGGCTTCTTCGGCGCCTCGACGCATGGAGCGGCTGCCGACCGAGGTCGCGATGACGGAGAACATGAAGCGGTTCAAGGCGATCCCGGTGGAAGGGGGCATAGATGGCAGGAGCGTTCAAGCCGGCATCGGCGCTCGACCGGCAGGAGCACGACTGGGGGTCTTCGCCCGGCGTGCAGCGGCCCGCGCGCACGGGCTCGCCGGCATCGTCACGATCGAGGCGACGTTCCTGCCGGGCGAAGTGCCACGACTTCCACCAGCATCCCGGCCAGGACGAGATGATCATCGTCGTCGAGGGCGCGATCGAGCAGTGGGTCGAGCGGGACCGGAGCGTGCTCTCCGCCGGGCGACTCCGTGCTACATCGCCGCCGACGTCGTGCACGCGCTCCTTCAACGACGGTCGACGAGCCGGCGCAGCATCATGGCGATCCTCTCGCCCGGCGGTCGGCGAGGACGGCTACGGCGTCGAGGACGTCTCGGGCGACGAGCCCTGGGCGTCGCTCCGCTGACGTGCAGGCCGTCCGCGTCCACGAGGAGCGGCGTCCTCGTCCACGAGACGGTCCCGGATCCGGTAGCCGGCGCCGGGGGAGGTGCTCGTCGAGCTCCGCGCGGCGGCGCTGAACCGGCGCGACGTGCTCGTCGCCGCGGCGTCTACCCGTTCCCGCTGCCGCTCGTCCCCGGCTCGGACGGCGCCGGCGTGCGTCGCGACACCGGCGAGGAGGTCGTCGATCTACCCGGCCTTCGGCTGGGGAGACCGCGAGGACGCGCACGGGCCCGGACTTCCGAGATCCTCGGCGGCCCGCGACGACGGGACCTATGCGGAGCTGGTCGCCGTGCCCGGCCGAGAACCTCTTCCCGAAGCCGGCCCGGTCTCTCCTGGGAGGAGGCGGCCGCGTTCCCGCTCGCCGGGCTGACCGCCTACCGGGCGCTCTTCTCGCGCGGCGGCCTGCGCGCGGGGGAGACCGTGCTCGTGCTGGGCGCCGGCAGCGGTGTCTCGACCTTCGCCGTGCAGCTCGCGGCCCAGGCGGGCGCGCGCGTCCTCGTCACCTCGTCCGTCGCGGGAGAAGATCGAGCGCGCGCGCGAGCTCGGCGCCGAGGCCGGCGTCGACTACACCACGGGCGACTGGGCGGCCGAGGTGAAGGAGCTGCGGCGGCGTCGACCTCGTCGTCGACTCGGTCGGCTCGACCTGGCAGCAGTCGCTGCGACTGCCTGCGGCCGGGCGGCCGCGTCGTCGTCTTCGGCGCCACGGGCGGCACCGGAGGCGACGCTCGACGTGCGCCCCTTCTACTTCGGCCAGTGGTCGCTGCTCGGGACGATGATGGGGAGCCCGGCCGACTTCGCCGGCCTGCTCCGCGCGCTCGAGTCCGGCTCGTGGCGCCCGGTGGTCGACACGGTGCTTCCGCTCGCAGAGGCCGCGTCCGCGCTCGAGCGGCTGGAGTCGGGAAGGCACTACGGCAAGATCGTGTTGGCGGTGCAGCCGTGATCCTGAACGCCTACGAGTGGGGAGACCCGGCCGGGCCGCCGGTCGTCTGCCTGCACGGCGTGACCGGGCACGGCGCCCGCTTCCGGGCCCTGGCGGAGCGCCTCCCGGGCCGCCGCGTCGTCGGCGTCGACCTGCGCGGCCACGGCCGCTCCGGCTGGGAGCCGCCCTGGAACGTCGCCACCCACGTCGCCGACCTGATCGAGACCGCCGACGCGCTCGGGCTCGAGCGGCCCGCCTGGCTCGGGCACAGCTTCGGCGGCCTGCTGACCGCCGAGCTCGCGGCCCGCGCTCCGGAGCGCATGGACCGCGCCGTGCTGCTCGACCCGGCGATGCACATCGACCCCTCCGTCGCGGCCATTCAGGCGGACGGGACGCGCGCCGACGTGTCGTTCGCCGACGCCGACGAGGCGATCGAGGCCCGCCTGGCCGGCGGCACGCTGTTCACGACGCCCCGGGCGATCCTGGAGGAGGAGGCCGAGGCGCATCTCGAGCGCGGGGAGGACGGGCGCCTCCGCTGGCGCTACTCACCCGCGGCGGCGATCGCCGCCTGGAGCGAGATGGCCCGCCCCGCGCCGCCGTGGCCCTCCTGCCCGACGCTCGTCGTTCTCGGCGCCCGCTCGTGGATCCCGGTCGAGGTGCCGGAGGGCTGCCCGGCCTCGAGCAGCTCGTCGTCCCGGGCGGTCACAGCGTCCTCTGGGACGACTTCGACGCGACCGCTGCGGCGATCGTCCGGTTTCTCGCGTAAACCCCGGGGACGGCTACGGCTGCAGGGTCACGGGCAGGCGCCCTGCTGCGGCGTGCCGCCCGGGCCTGCCAGGTGCTGGACCACCGGGCCCTTCGCGAGCTGAACGCAGTACGACGTCTCGTCGGCATGCACGAGCGTGAGGGGCGGCGCGAGCGGGGTTGCCGCGTACGACCCGGTTGCAGTCCGCTGCGCGTCGAGAGACGCTTCCGCGGCGGTGAACGATGCACTGGTCACCTGGCCGACCAGCGACGAGACCTCGCTTGCGACCTGGCTGGAGCCACTGTCGGCGCCTGGTACGAGCATGCGCCAACCGCCGAATGCGACAGCGGCAATCGTGATCCCGAGCATGAGGTACGTGCGATTGCCGAACATCTTCCCCCTATCGGCAGTGGGGCGCGGTTTCGTTATGGCCGGTGGCGTTGTGGACGGCATCCACCAGGCCGTAGGCGGGCCGGCTACGCGCCGCGCTCGCGGCCGCGCAGCGACTCGATCCTGCGGCGGTCGCGCTTCGTCGGCCGGCCGCGGGAGTCCGTGCCGGGAACCGGGGCGAGCCGGCGCTGCGCAGCGAAGAGCTCTCGCCGCTCCCGGCTCTCGGGCGTTTCGGTGTAGAGCAGCGCCGCCTGCGTCGCGCTGCCGCGCTTCTCTGCGATCCCCTCCACGACCACGGCCCACGTGAGCTCGCCGATCCGGACCTCGACCTGATCGCCCCTGTGCACCTCCCTGGCCGGCTTGGCGCGCACGCCGTTCACCTTCACCCGGCCGCCCTGGATCGCCTCGGAGGCGAGGCCCCGCGTCTTGAAGAACCGCGCCGCCCAGAGCCACTTGTCGACGCGGGTACGGTCCGGCGCCGGCGTCATGCCGCGACGTTCACGGGGCCGCGAGGCGGTGGCCGCCGTCCACGGGGACGACGACGCCCGTCACGAAGCCGTTGTTCAACAGCAGCCAGATCGCCTCGGCCACGTCCTCGGGCGTTCCCACGCGACCGGCCGGGAGCGCTCCCGCGAGCCGGTCGAACATCGCCTGCCGCTGATCGTCGCCCAGCGCCGCCCAGGTGGGGGTGTCGACGATCCCGGGTGAGACGGCGTTCACCCGGACGGGGGCGAGCTCCACGGCGAGCGTGCGCACGAGCGCCTCCACCGCGCCGTTCACCGCGGCGGTGGCGGAACCGCCACGCATCGGGGTCGTGGCTGCGACGCCCGAGACGAGCACGATCGAGCCGCGCACGTCCGCCGCCTGGATCGCGGCGAACGGCCCCCACAACTTCGTCTCGAAGGCGTGCCGGGCCGCCTCGAGATCGAGCTCCTTCGCGGGCCCGCCGGCCCGGGCGACGGTGGACGAGACGAGATGGTCGACAGGCCCGAGCGCCGCGAGCGTCTCGCGCACCGCGGCGGCGTCCGTGACGTCGACGGCGATCTTCTCCGCGTCCACTTCCGCCCGGCCGGGGTCGCGGCTCGCGATCACGACGTCCCAGCCCGCCGCGGCGGCTCTGCGCGCTGCGGCCAGGCCGATTCCAGAAGAGCCTCCGAGGAAGACCGCCCTCATGCGCCTGCCGCGGTCAGCCGGTCGTAGGCCGGCAGGGTGAGGAACTCGACGTAGTCGGGCCGGGTGGCGATCGCCTCGAAGATGGCGCGGGCGTCGTCGAAGCCGGGGCCGAGCTTCTCGACCTCCTCCTCGGTGATGCGGCGCACGTCCTCGGGGCTGATCCTGCCGTGGTGGAGCCACTGCCAGATCTGCGAGCGGCTGATCTCCGCGGTGGCGGCGTCCTCCATCAGGTTGAAGATCGCGACCGCGCCGTTGCCGCGCAGCCAGGCGGCGAGGTACTGGATGCCGACCGAGACGTTGTTGCGCAGGCCCGCCTCGGTGATCTCGCCCGGCGTGGCGGCGACGTCGAGCGAGCTCGGCGCCGGTGACGGAGACGTCGTCGCGCCGTCGTTCGATCTGGTTCGGCCGCTCGCCGAGCACCGCGTCGAACGCCTCGTTGGCGACCGGGACGAGGTCGGGGTGGGCGACCCACGTGCCGTCGAAGCCCTGCGAGGCCTCGCGCTCCTTGTCCTCGCGCACCTTCGCGAGCGCGACCGCGTTCACCTCGGGGTCGCGGCGGGAGGGGATGAACGCGGCCATGCCGCCCATCGCGTGCGCGCCGCGCCGGTGGCAGGTCTTGACGAGCAGCTCGCAGTAGGAGCGCATGAACGGCACGGCCATCGTCACCGCGGCCGCGGTCGGGCAGCACGAACTCGGGCCGGTGGCCGAGCTTCTTGATCACGCTGAAGATGTAGTCCCAGCGCCCGGCGTTGAGCCCGGCCGAGTGCTCGCGCAGCTCGTACAGGATCTCGTCCATCTCGAACGCGGCCAGGATCGTCTCGATCAGGACGGTGGCCTTGATCGTGCCCTGCGGCACTCCGAGCCGCTCCTGCGTCCAGGCGAAGACGTCGTTCCAGAGCCTGGCCTCGAGGTGCGACTCGAGCTTCGGGCAGGTAGAAGTAGCGGCCGTTGCGCGCGTGGTTGCGGAGGAAGTAGAGGCCGAAGTCGAACAGCGAGGCGGACATCGGGCGCGCCGTCGACCTCGAAGTGCCGCTCCTCCAGGTGCCAGCCGCGCGGCCGCACGAACAGGACGGCCAGATCGTCGTCCAGCGCGGTACTCGCTTCTCCGGGTGACGAGCTCGATCATGCGGTCGAGCGCGTCGGTGAGGTTGCGCTGCCCCTGGATGCAGTTCTCCCAGGTGGGCGAGTTGCGCGTCCTCGAAGTCCGCCATGAACACCCGGGCGCCCGAGTTGAGCGCGTTGATCACCATCTTGCGGTCGACCGGGCCCGTGATCTCGACGCGGCGGTCGGCGATCTCGTCGGGGAACGGCGCGATGCGCCAGTCGCCCTCGCGCACCTCGGCCGTCTCCGGCAGGAAGTCCGGCAGCTCGCCGGCGTGCAGGCGGCCGAGCCGCTCTGCCCGCCGCGCGAGCAGCTCCTCGCGGCGGGTGCCGAACTCGCGCTGCAGCGCCGTCAGGAGCTCGACGGCAGGGTCGGTGAGGACGTCGGCGGTGTCGGTCATGTGGTGCGAGTATCGCGCATTCACGAGGGCCGGGCATGGCCCGGCCCCTACGCCGCCGCGCTCCGCTCCTCCTCGAACTGCTCCTCCTCGGTCGAGCCCTTGAGCGCGAGCGTCGAGGCGGTGCCGCCCGTGATCGTCTCCAGGACCTCGGTCGAAGTAGCCGGCGCCGACCTCGCGCTGGTGGCGCGTGGCGGTGTAGCCCTCGTCCTCGAGCGCGAACTCGCGCTCCTGCAGCCGCACGTAGGCGGACATCGCCTCGTCGCGGTAGCCGCGGGCGAGCTCGAACATGGAGAGGTTGAGCGGCGTGGAAGCCGGCCAGCGTGATGAACTGGAAGCGGTAGCCCATGCGCCGCGAGCTCGCGCTGGAACGTCGGCGATCTGGCCGTCGCTCAGGTGCTTGCGCCAGTTGAACGACGGCGAGCAGTTGTACGCGAGCAGCTTGCCGGGGTAGCTGCTCGTGGATCGCGGCGGCGAACGGCTCCGCCTCCGTCCAGGTCCGGCGTCGACGTCTCGCACCAGATCAGGTCGGCGTAGGGGGCGTAGGCGAGCCCCGGGCGATCGCGGTCTCGATGCCGTCGCGCACGCGGTAGAAGCCCTCGGGGGTGCGCTCGCCGGTGCAGAACCCGGCGTCGCGCTCGTCGACGTCGCTCGTCAGCAGCGTGGCGCCGAGAGCGCGTCGGTGCGGGCGACGATCAGCGTCGGCACGTCGGCGACGTCGGCTGCGAGCCGCGCCGCGACGAGCGTGCGCACGAACTGCGCGGTCGGGACGAGCACCTTGCCGCCGAGGTGGCCGCACTTCTTCTCCGACGAGAGCTGGTCCTCGAAGTGGACGGCCGCGGCGCCCGCCTCGATGAACGACTTCATGATCTCGAACGCGTTCAGCGGCCCGCCGAAGCCGGCCTCGGCGTCGGCGACGATCGGCGCCAGCCAGTGCGTCCGAGTCGTCGCCCTCGGCGTGCGCGATCTGGTCGGCGCGCAGCAGCGCGTTGTTGATGCGCCGCGCGAGCGCGGGGGCGGTGTTCGCCGGGTAGAGGCTCTGGTCGGGATACGTGTTGCCCGAGAGGTTCGCGTCGGCGGCGACCTGCCAGCCGGACAGGTAGATCGCCTTCAGCCCCGCCTTCACCATCTGCACCGCCTGGCCGCCGCGTCAGCGCGCCGAGCGCGGGCACCCACTCCTCCTCCGCGAGCAGGCGGCGGAGCCGCTCGGCGCCGAGCCGGGCGAGCGTGTGCTCGACCGCGACCGAGCCGCGCAGGCGCTCGACGTCCTCGCTCGTGTACGGGCGTTCGAGGGTGGCGTCGGGGCTCATGCGTAGGTGCCGTCCTTTCGGATCCAGATTCGCGTACTTCGGATCCTAGCATGAGGAGATATTCCGCCACAAGGGTGCCACAAGCCTTCTTTTCGGATCCCAAACAATCCAAGTCGGGATGCAACGGCTTGCTCTACACTGCGAGCGGGCCATGACCACGCTCTCCACCAAGGCCGACGACATCGCCCGCGTGCTCGAGGACGAGATCGTCGCCGGCGCGATCGCGCCGGGCACGGTGCTGCGTCAGGAGCAGCTGTCCGAGCGCTTCGACGTCAGCCGCACACCGGTGCGCGAAGCGCTGCGGCGGCTCGCCGCGCTCGGGCTCGTGTCGTTCGAGCCGAACCGCGGTGTCCGGGTGCGCTCGATCTCGCCGCACGAGCTGCGCGAGGCGTTCCTCGTCCGCGCGGAGCTCGAGGCGCTCGCGACGGAGGTGGCGACGCCGCGCATGACGCGCGGCCGACCTCGCCGCGCTCGACGCGGCCGAGCGCCGCTTCTCGGCGCTGACGCTCGAGCTGCGCGACCAGGCGCGGCGCGGGGACGCGCGCGACTCGCGCCCTCTTCGTCGAGTGGATGCAGGCGAACTACGCCTTCCACGACGTGATCTACGCGTCGCCGCGATGCCGCTCGTGGAGCGGCTCGCGAAGGGCGCGCGCCGCACGTTCATCGGCGAGCGGGTCTGGAGCGCCCGGGCGGAGCTCGACGAGCTGTACGCGAAGAACGACCTCCAGCACCGTGCGATCCGCGAGGCGATCGGAGCGGGTAGCGCCGCGGGTGCCCGCGCTGCTGGCGCGCGAGCACGTGCTCTCCTCCGGCCGGCTGATCGAGACCGTGCTCGAGTCGGTCGGCAGCCTGCGAGCGGACCGTCCGAGCCGGTCGGCGGGCTCCCGCTTCGCATGCGCCTTCGACACCTTGGCGCGTCAGAACGTGCCGTAGCGCTCGTATGCCTCGAGGGGCGTCATCCCGCCGCGGACGGCGTCGCGGATCACGTTCTCCGTGCTCGGCCTTCGCCTCCGCCGCGGCGAGCACGTCGGCGGCGACCGCCTGCGGCACGACGACGACGCCGTCCTCGTCGCCGACGATCCAGTCGCCCGGCTCGATGCGAACGCGACCGATCGTGATCGGCACCTGCGTCGCCGTCACCTGCCAGCGCCACGTGCAGTCCTCGGGGGTGACGAAGCGGGTGAAGACCGGGTAGCCCGTCTCGTCGATGAAGCGCGTGTCGCGGCAGCCGCCGTCGATCACGCAGCCGGCGACGCCGCGCGTGAGCAGCGAGGTCGCCGAGAGCTCGCCGAAGTGGGCGGCGTGATCCATGTGGCACGCGTAGACGGCGACGTGGCCGGCGAGGCACGCTGCCGAGCATCGCGAGCGTCTTGCGGATCCCGGCATCCCAGTCCTGTACGTCGGTCGGCGTGCCCTCGACCGTGAACGCCTGTCCGGCGAGCCGTGTCCCGGGCGCGAGCGGACGGATCTCCGCCGGCAGCGTCTGCTCGCGCAGACCCCGGTCGTCGAGCACGTCGGTCAGCGCCGCGGTGTAGATGCGGGTGAAGCGGTCGCGCACGGGGCGACCTTAACGGGTGGCCGCGCCGACTGCCTCGGCTCCGTCGCGCAGGTGTCGGCGCAGCGCTTCCGGGCCCTCCCGCTCGAGGCCCTCCACGAGCTGCTCGTGGTGCTCGACCATGCGCTCGAGCGGCCAGACCGGGCGGAGCTGGACGAGGAACAACTGCAGCTCGGCCGCGAGGGAGGCGTAGGCGGATTCGATCCGCGGCGCGCCGGCGGCGTGGACGATCGCGCCGTGAACGTCTGCGTGAGCCGTCGCGACGGCGCGCCAGGAAGGGCGGGCGCGGCGGCAGGTGGCGCGGAGGCGGGCCACCGCGTCGTGGACTTCTGCAGGGAGGCGACCGCCGTGGCGTTCCAATGCCAGGTGCGCCGCTTCCAGCTCGAGCGCCGTCCGGAGCTCGTAGAGCCCCCGCAGGTCGTCGGCGTCGAGCTCCGCGACGGCTGCCCCGACGGTTCGGCTCGATGCGGACGAGCCCCTCCGCGGCGAGGGCGCGGAGCGCTGCGCGGAGGGTGTGCCGGGAGACGTCGTAGTCGGTCGCGAGCTCGATCTCGCGCAGTGGCGTACCCGCGGCGATGTCGCCGTCGAGGATCCGGTGGCGCAGGTCGGCGGCCAGCTCGTCGACGACGGAGAGCCGGCGCAGCCCGGTCGGGCTCACAGCGGCACCATGTTCATAACGGCACCTCGGCGGTCTCGGGACGGCTTCGCCGCCCCGGGGCTGCGAGCACGACGAGCCCCGCGAGGACGAGGCCGGCGCCGACGGCCCCGGCGGCGCCGACGCGCTCGTCCAGCACGAGCCAGCCGAGCAGGGTCGCGGTGAGCGGCTCGGCGAGGACGATCGTCGTCACCTCCGAGGCGTCGAGGTGGCGCAGGCCGCCGGCGAAGAGCACGTAGGCAAGCGCGGTCGGGACGACCCCGAGGTAGAGAGCGAGCGCCAGCCCGTCGCTCGTGTGGAGCCACGCCGTGTCGCCGAGGGCGAGCACCGGGAGGAGCAGCAGTGCGCCAACGCCGAAGGAGGCACCCATCACGGCGACCGGCTCGTGCCCCAGGCGCAGCAGCCGCTTCGCGACGATCGTGTAGGTGGCGTAGCCGGCGCCGGAGACGAGCGCGAGGGCGATCCCGGTGGCCGAGAGCGACGCCTCGCTCGCCGAGGCGAGGGTGAGCACGGCGACCCCCGCGGTGGCGAGCGTCGTGGCGATGAGCCAGCGGCGGTCGGGCCAGCGGCCGTCGACGAGCCGCTCGAGTAGGCCGGCGAAGACGGGCCCGGAGCCGATCGCAACAATCGCGCCGACCGCGACTCCGGTGTCGGCGACGGCCTGGAAGAAGGCGAGCTGGTAGATCGCGACCCCGACGCCGGAGAGCGCGACGAGGCGCAGCGGCCAGCGGCCGCGAAGGCCGCCGCTCGCGAACGCGAGAGCCGCGAGGAGCGCCCCTCCGATCAGGATCCGGCTCGCTCCGACCGTCAACGGGGTGGAGGACTCGGGTCCGAGCGCCTGGGCCGTGCCGGTGGTGCCGAACAGCACCGCCGCCAGGAGAACCTGCAACCGGGCCATAGCAAGATTGTTGCACAATTCAACAAAGAGAGAGCTTCGCTGTGGACACGAAGTCGCAGAGTCGTCACAAAGGGTGTCTCCCCGGGGAGACACCCTGCGGGAGACACCCTGCGGGGACACCCGGCGGGAGACACCCGCGGCCTGCCGACGGCTACTGCTTCGGGCGGTCGGGTGGGGCGTCGGCCCCGGCGGAGGCCCAGAACTCGGCGAAGGTCTCCGGGTCGGTAGGCAGCGCGAGTACCTCCCGCACGAGGCCGCCGCGGATCGTGAACAACAGCACCTGGTCGAGCTCGAGGCGCCGGCCGTTGCGCTCGCCGGTCGCCCGGTAGACGGCGGCGGCGCGCTCGTCGGAGGCGAGCACGTCGATCAGCTTCGACGCATACGTCCCGTTCGTCTCCTTCGGCAGCCGCCCGAGGAAGCGGAAGATCGCGTCGCGGCCGCGAAAGGTCCCCGACATCGTCCCTGCCCCGGGCACCACCCAGACCGCGTCGTCGGCGAAGACGTCGCGCAGGGCGAACCCCTGCTTGCTGGCGAACGCGTCGAAGATCCGGCGCACCATCGCCTCGTTCTCGGCGCGAGCGTCAGCGTGAGCCACGCGCTCGCTCCCAGCGGTCGATCAGGCCCTCGACGTGACGGCGCTGGTCATCCCCGAACGGGTAGCGGGCGAGCAGGCGCCGAGCCTCGGCCGGGTCGTCGTTCGCCACGGCGGCCTCGAGCCGCTCGCGTTCCGGCGTCGGCTGCCGCAGTTGGCGCCGCAGCCACCGCAGCAGGCTCACCGTCGCCTGGTCCGCCGTCTCGGCCATCACGTGCCTAGAGGCTTGATGTGGATCGGGGGTGCGGCTTTCCGCAGCGTGCAGGGCCGCATCCAGATGTGCTTCTGATTCGCATCAAGCCTCCCAGGCTACTCGGCGCCGCCCGCCCGCGAGAGCCGTGACGCGTAGGCTACCCCCGTGGAGACGTTCCTCGCGATCGCCAGCCGGCGCGACGAGCGCCGCTACCGGCCCGAGCCGCTCCGGCGGGCGTCGATCGAGCGGGTGCTCGACGCAGGCCGCCTCTCCGGGTCGTCGCGCAACAGCCAGCCGTGGACGTTCGTCGTGCCGGAGAGCCGCGACCGCGTGGAGCGGCTCGCGCAGGCGGTCTCCGTCCCCGGCAACGTCACCTCGGCGGGGCTCGTGGTCGCGATCGTCGTGCAGGGGAAGGGGCCTGTCCTGTTCGACGCCGGGCGCGCGGCGCAGAGCATGCTGCTCGCCGCCTGGGCCGACGGGATCGCCTCCTGCCCGAACGCGGTCGTCGACCAGGAGCTGGCGCGCGAGGTGCTGGCCTGTAGGCCCGACGAGACCCCCGTCATCGTCCTGTCGTTCGGCGTGCCGGAGCAGGCCCGCGACCCCGAGAGCCACGACGCCTCGGAGTGGAGCGAGCGTGCGAACCGCAAGCCGCTCGCCGAGGTGGTGCGTCACCTGCCGTGATGAAGGGCGGTCTCGACCTCGGCGGTACGAAGATCCAGGCGGTCGTCACCGACGGTGCAGGTGAGGTGCTCGGCAAGGCCCGGCGGGAGACACCTCGCAAGGGGGGCGCGGAGGCGGTCGTGTTCGAGCTCGCCGAGACCATGCGGGCGGCGCTCGACGATGCGCAGATCGAGCCGATGGGCATCTCCGGCGTCGGCGTCGGCGCGCCCGGAAGCATCGACGCGGCAAGCGGCACGGTCGTCCAGGTGGCGAACATCCACGGGTGGGACGGGCCGTTCCCGATCGGCCCGGCCCTCGCCGAGGAGCTCGGGCGCCCCGTGGCGATCGGGAATGACGTCAACGTCGCCGTCGAGGCCGAGCGCCGCTTCGGCGGCGGCCGCGGCTATGACTCGTTCCTCGGCGTTTTTTGGGGCACCGGGGTCGGCGGGGGCATCGTCCTGGACGGCAGGGTGCTCGCGGGCCGTGGCTCCGCCGGCGAAATCGGCCACGTCTGTGCGAGGCCCGGAGGCCGTCGGTGCAATTGCGGGCTTCACGGCTGCGTGGAGGCGTACGCGGGGCGAGGCGCGCTCGAGGCGCGGGCCCGCACGCTCGCAAAGAAGCGCAAGACGGTGCTGTTCGAGATCATGGAGAGCCGGGGGCGCGACCGCCTCACGAGCGGTGTCTGGCTGCGCGCGCTGCAGGCCGGGGACAGAGTCGCGGAGGAGCTGCTCGAGAGCGCGGTTCGGGCTCTCGGCATCGGTATCGGCGTCGCCGTCACGCTGCTCGACGTCGAGGCCGTGGTGATCGGCGGCGGTCTCGGGGAGCGCCTCGGCGAGCAGTGGCTCGATCGGATCGAGCACGCGGCGCGGCAGCACACGTTCTTCCGCGACACGCCGGCCTACCGGCTCGCCGCGCTGGGCGACCTGGGCGGCGCCATCGGTGCCAGCCTGATCGCCCCGTGAGAGCGGCGATCGTGACCGGTGCCGCCCGAGGCCTCGGCGCGGCGATCGCACGGCGCCTGCATGCCGACGGCTGGGCGGTAGCGCTCTGCGACCTCGATCGCGGCGGCGTGGGGCGGCTCGCGTCCGAGCTGGGGCCGGCCGCGGTCGCCGTGGAGCTCGACGTCCGGGACGAGCGGAGCTGGGAGCGCGCCGTCGAGGCGGCGGCAGCGACGGGCGACGTCCACGCGCTCGTCAACTGCGCCGCGCGCACGGAGATCCGCGACCTGTTCGCCATTTCTGTGGACGAGTGGGACGACGTGCTCGCCACCAATCTCCGCGGCGCCTTCCTCGGCATCCGGGCAGTGGGCCCGATCCTGCGCGAGCGCGGGGCGGGCCGTATCGTGAGCATCTCCTCCGACTCCGCCTTCAAGGGCCGGGGGGTGACGGGCGCCCACTACGCCGTCTCGAAGGCGGGGCTCCTCGCCCTCACCCGGCGCGCGGCCGCGGCCCTCGCTCCGGCCGGTGTGACGGTGAACGCGGTCGCTCCGGGCACGATCGACGGCGAGACGGTGCGCGAGCTCGCCGGCGACCGCATCGACGAGCTCGCCGCCGACTCTCCGCTCGGCCGGCTGGGCCGGCCGCAGGAGATCGCCGCCCTCGTCGCCTGGCTGCTCTCGGACGAGGCCTCCTACGTGACGGGCGCGACGCTGCTGGCCGACGGTGGCGCCGCCCTCTGAGGAGCGATCTACGCGGGCAGCGCGCGGCGGAGCAGCCCGAGCAGGTTCCGGCTCGTGACCGCGTCGATCGTCGCCTCGTCCCAGCCCCGTACCCGCAGGGCCGCGATCAGCGCCGGGTAGTCCTCCGGCCCCTTCAGGCCCTCGATCCCCGCGCCCGGCCGCAGGCCCCGCGGCATCAGCCCGTCGGCCGGCTCCGGCATCGGCGGCAGCACCTCCGCGAGCCGAGTCGTGAAGTCGCCGCCGAGGCAGACACGGTGGCTGCCGCACACCTCGACGGCGTGCTCGAGGTGGTCGATCACCCGGTCGATCGTCCGCTCCTCGTGACCGATCGCGATGGGATGGATCATCAGCCCGAAGAGCCCACCACGGGCGGCGAGCTCGCGCAACTGGTCGTCCGTGAGGTTGCGCGGATGGTCGTTGACGGTGCGGCATCCGGCGTGCGAGCAGATCACCGGGGCGTCGCCGGCGCGCTCCAGGATCTGCGCGAAGGCGGCAGGGGAGGCGTGCGCCACGTCGACGATGACGCCGAGCTCCACGAGGCGGTCGACAAGTGCCCGTCCCAGCCGCGAGAGGCCGCCGTCCTCGGCGGCGCCGTCGGAGTAGGGGTTGCGACGGTTCCAGGTCAGCCCTGCCATCCGCACGCCGAGCTCCCAGAAGGTCTCCGCCGGCCACAGCTCGTACCCGAACTGCTCGACCCCCTCGAGGGAGAGCATGAGCCCGATCCGCTCGCCCCGCTCCACGGCGTCGAGGTCGTCGCGGCTGCGCACGAGCATCACGCGGTCGGGGCTCTCGCGAGCCGCGCGCACGAGCAGCGTGGCCTGGCCCAGCGCCTCGCGCAGCGTCCCCTCGGGCTGGCGCTCGAGCTCCACGAAGACGGGGCAGACCTGCAGCCCGACGCCGCCGCCCTCGAGCAGGGGCAGCCAGGTGCGGGCGAACGAGCCGGTCTCGCCGAAGCGCAGCTCCCGGTGGGCGAGCTCGAGCAGGAGGTCGAGGTGGGCGTCGGCGATCACGCGGCGAGTCTATGCGGCCGCGCGCTCACCGGACGTTGACATTCGCACATCGGCGGTGATTTCGTTCGCTCGCCCTCCATACAAACCCGAGGCCGGGTTGCCCTGTCGCCGATGACACGAGATCACATCAGGTTGCGCGCGTGAGCTTCGAGCGTGCTCGCTCGGCCACGACGCGCGCCGACCAGACCACCGTCCGCCGCGCCAACCTGGGCGTGGTGATGCAGCACGTGGCGCGCTCCGGTCCACGTTCGCGTGCGCGTATCGCCGCCGAGACCGGGCTCACCCGCGGCACCGTCTCCAGTCTCGTCACCGAGCTCATCGAGCTCGAGCTGCTGCGCCAGACCGGCGAGGACGAGCGGCCGGGCGGCGTCGGCAGGCCGGCGCAGACGCTCGAGCTGCACGACCGGGTCGTCGCCGTCGGCTTGGAGGTGAATGTCGACTACCTCGCGGTCTGCGTGGAGGATCTGACCGGGACGGTGCGCCACGAGCGGTGCGTCTACACGGACAACCGCCGCTCCTCGCCGGGCCCCGTGTTGACGCGACTCGCCCGGATGGCGCGGCAGGCGATCGACGTGGCCGAGCACGAGGGCTTGCTCGTCGCAGGCATCGCCGTCGCGCTCCCCGGACTCGTCGAGGTGAAGACCGGCACGCTGCTTCGCGCGCCGAACCTCGGGTGGTCAGGGATCGCGATCGCGGACGAGTTGCGCCGCCGCATCGGCCCGGTGCCCGTGCGGGTCGAGAACGAGGCGAACCTGGCGGCGATCGCCGAGCACTGGCAGGGGGCCGCGCAGGGCCTGCAGAGCTTCGTCTGCGTGTTCGGAGAGGTCGGTGTCGGAGCAGGCATCTTCGTCGACGGCGAGCTCTTCCGCGGTGCCCACGGCTTCGGCGGAGAGCTCGGCCACCTCACTCTCGACCCGGCCGGGGAGACGTGTGCGTGTGGGAGTCGTGGCTGCCTCGAGACGTACGTCGGACAGGAAGTGATCGCGCGCCGGGCGGGTGTCGTTACGGCGGACGGTGGCAGGACTCAGAGCATTACCGACGAGCTCGTGCGACGTGCGAGGAGCGGTGACGAGAGGACGCTCGCGAGTCTCGACGAAGCCGCCAGGCTGCTCGGCATCGGGCTCGCCTCAGCCGTCAACCTGTTCGACGTCGATGCGATCGTGCTCGGTGGGTGCTTCGGCCCGCTCGCACCGTGGCTCGAGGACAGGATCAGGGCAATGCTGGACGAGCGAGTCCTCGCTGCCCGCTGGTCGGTCTGCGAGCTCCGCGCGTCCGAGCTGGGCGAGACGGCCGCCGTGCAGGGCGCCGCTGCGTTGACATTGAGCGGGGTCATCGCCGAGCCGTGGACGATGATCCGACGCCGCGACGAGGTGCAGGAGGCGGTGTCCTGAGTGCGCGCACCGGGCTGGAGGAGGTGACCGCAGCGGACGAGGCCGCAGGGCATCGATAAGTTGCCGTGAAGTCGGGCGGCAAGTGGTGTAGCCTTCGCGCGCAGCGGAGGCGAAAAATTGTTGGACAACAGGAGGGAAGAATCGTGAAGAGAATCATCGTTGTCCTCGCGATAACGGGGCTGGTGGCGAGCATCGCCGTCACCGCCGCGGTCGCGAAGTCCGCCAGGAGCTCGGCCAAGACGCAGGTCTGCGTCCTGCTGCCGGACACGAAGTCGTCGGTCCGCTGGGAGCAGTTCGACAAGCCGTCGTTCGCCAACGCGCTCAAGAAGGCGGGCGTCACCGCCACCATCGTCAACGCGCTGAACGACCCGCAGAAGCAGCTCTCGCAGGCCGAGCAGTGCATCTCGGATGGTGCCAAGGTCGGCATCATCACGTCGCTCGACACCGGCACGTCCATCGCGATCCAGAAGAAGTTCACGGCGGCGGGCGGCAAGACGATCGACTACGACCGTCAGATCGTCGGCGGCACCGGCTCCGTCTACGTGTCCTTCGACGGCAACGCCGTCGGGCGCCAGCAGGCTCTCGGCGTCATCGCCGGCATGAAGGCGAACGGCACGTACAAGTCGGACCGGCGTCGTCGCCCAGCTCTGGGGCGGCCCGACCGACGCGAACGCGTTCTGGTTCAAGAGCGGCAACGACGACATCCTGAACCCGCTCTTCAAGAAGAGCGCTGTGAAGAAGGGCCCGGCGAAGTTCGTGCCCGAGTGGAACGACAAGAACGCTCAGACGATCTTCGAGCAGATGCTCGTCCAGACGAACAACAACATCCAGGGCGTGCGTCGCGGCGAACGACAACATCGCCGGCGCGGTCGTCGCCACCCTGAAGGCGAAGGGCCTGAAGCCGATCCCGCTCTCGGGGCAGGACGCGACCGTGCAGGGTGTCCAGAACATCATCTCGGGCTGGCAGACGAACACCGTCTACAAGTACGTGCCCGACGAGGCGAACGCGGCCGCTGCGGCTGCCGTCGCCCTGTTCAAGGGCAAGAAGCCGAAGTCGAACACGACGCGGCCGAACGGCAAGAAGAAGCAGCCGACGTACGTCATCCCGGTGATCTCGATCACCAAGGCGAACTACACGCGTCTCTTCACGGACAAGTTCCTGAAGAAGAGCGACGTGTGCGCCGGCACGTTCAAGCAGTACTGCAAGTAGTCGATCGCGCGACACGGGTGGAGGCGCCTCTGGGCGCCTCCACCCTCGTCGTCGTAGGACGCCGCCGGTGAGCGAGACCCCACTTCTCGAGATCCGCGGCCTCACGAAGTCGTTCGGCTCCGTCGCAGGCGCTGACCGACGTCGACTTCGAGGTGCGAGCCGGGCGAGGTCATGGCGCTCGTCGGCGACAACGGCGCCGGCAAGTCGACGCTGATCAAGTGCGTCGCCGGGATCCACGGCTACGACAGCGGCGAGATCGTCTTCGACGGCAAGCCGGTGAGCATCCACGGCCCGAAGGACGCGGCCAAGCTCGGGATCGAGGTCGTCTACCAGGATCTCGCGCTCTGCGACAACCTCGACGTCGTCCAGAACATGTACCTCGGCCGCGAGGAGCGCGACTGGCTCTACCGGCTCAAGGAGCCGGTCATGGAGCAGCGCGACCGCCGAGACGCTGCGCTCGCTCGCCGTGACGACGATCCGCTCGATCCGGCAGCCGGTCGCGACGCTCTCCGGCGGCCAGCGGCAGTCCGTCGCCGTCGCGAAGGCCGTCCAGTGGAACTCCCGGCTCGTCATCCTCGACGAGCCGACCGCCGCCCTCGGCGTCGCGCAGACGCGAGCAGGTGCTCGAGCTCGTCAGGCGCCTCGGCGAGCAGGGGCTCGCGGTCGTGATCATCTCGCACAACCTGCACGACATCTTCGAGATCGCGACGCGGATCACCGTGCTCCGCCTCGGACGCGAACGTCGGGGTCTACGAGCGCGAGCAAGACGACGCAGCAGGAGGTCGTCGCAGGCGATCACGGCCGGCGTCCCGACGAAGGTCGCGGGCATCGCCGACGCACCGGCAGCCGGAGGTCGTCCAGTGAGCTCGCGTCGACGTCGTCGCGCCCGGCATCGGCCCCCGACGCAGACGGCGGACGAGCAGGCGCGGCCTGCTGGCAGCGGGCCCGCGTACAACCTCAAGTCGGGCAACCTCGGCGTCGCTGCCGATCGTCGTCGGCGAGATCGCGATCGTCGCTCTTCTTCGGCCTGACGGCGACGAACTTCTTCACCGCCGTCAACTTCGTCAACGTCATCCTCCAGATGGCGGGCGTGACGATGATCGCCTTCGGCGTCGTCTTCGTCCTCCTGCTCGGCGAGATCGACCTCTCGATCGGGTACCTGAGCGGCATCGGCGCGCTGACGGCGGCCGAGCTCCAGCTGCCCGGCAGCGGGCACGACTACCCGGGCTGGCTCGCGATCCTGCTCGCGGTCGCCGTCGTCGGCGCTGATCGGCGTCGGCCAGGGCGTCGATCGTCGCGAAGGTGGGCGTGCCGTCGTTCGTCGTCACGCTGGCAGGCTTCCTGATCTGGCAGGGCGTGATCCTGAACGTGCTCGAGCTGCGCGGCATCGATCATCATCGAGGACCACTGGATCAACTACACCGCGACCTACTACTTCTCGGACCAGGTCGGCTGGCTGATCGCGGCGGTCATCACCGGCGCTGTACGCGCTCAGTGTGCGTCGGGGGCGTCATCGGCCACGCGGCAGGCAGGATTCGACTGCGCGACCTGGATGCGATCGCGAAGCTGGTCGGCGTCGCCGTCGCCGCGCTTCGGCACGGTCGCGATCTGCAACCACGCGCAAGCGTCCGATCGGCGACGCCGCTCGGCCTGCCGCTCGCTCGGACTGCATCATCGTCGTCTTCCTCGTCGGCCTGACGTTCCTCGCGAAGCGGACGACGTTCGGACGTCACGTCTACGCCGTCGGCGGGAACGCCGAGGCGGCCCGCCGCGCCGGCATCAACGTCGCGCGCATCCGGATCCTCGTCTTCATGATCTCGGGCGATCATGGCCGGCGTCGGCGGGATCATCCTCGCGGCGCGGCTCCAGTCGGTCAACCTGAACGTCGGCGGCGGGCACGCTGCTGCTGGACTCGATCTCGGCGGCCGTCATCGGCGGCGTCAGCCTCTTCGGCGGCCGCGGCGAGGTGCGCGGCGCGCTGCTCGGCTCGCTCGTGATCGCGACGATCGCGAACGGCCTGAACATCGGCGGCTACAGCACGGGCACGATCTACATCGTCACCGGCGTCATCCTGCTCGCCGCGGTGACGCTCGACACGATCGCCCGTCGCCTGCAGGTGAGGTCCGGCCGGTAGCAGAGGCAGCGGGCGGATGACCGACACCATCGGCGTCGCGATGTTGGGCCACGCCTTCATGGGCAGGGCTCACTCGCGTGGGTTCCGCGAGGTCGGGTACCTCGCACAACCCGCGCTTCGGCCCGAGCTCGTGTCCGTGTCCGGCCGCAACCGGGAGGCGCTCGTCGCGATGCAGGAGCGCTACGGCTGGGCGGAGGCGGTCACGGACTGGCGCGAGCAGGTCGCCGACCCCCGGGTCGGGCTGTTCGACAACGGCGGCCCGAACGCGCTGCACGCCGAGCCGACGATCGAGGCCGTACGAAACGGCAAGCACGTGCTGTGCGAGAAGCCTCTCGGCATGGATGCGGCCGAGTCAACACCGCATGTGGATGGAGGCCGAGCGTGCTGGTGTCCGGCACATGTGCGGCTTCAACTACAGGTTCGTCCCTGCGGTGCGGCTCGGCGCGTCGAGATCCTCGAGGCCGAGCCTCGGGGAAGTCGTCCACTTCCGTGCCACCTACCTCCAGAGCTGGGGTTGGACGCCGACGAGGGCATCTGGCGTTTCGACCGGGCGCAGGCGGGGATGGGAGCGATCGGCGACCTCGGCACGCACATCATCGACCTCGCGCGCTACCTCGTGGGCGAGATCGCGTCGGTGTCGGCGCTCGTGCGCACCGTCGTCCCGGGCCGTGAGGTGGACGACCACTTCGTCGCGACGGTCGAGTTCGAGAGCGGTGCGGTCGGCACGCTCGAGGCGTCCCGCCTCGCGCGTGGCGCATCAACTACAACGCCTTCGAGGTGAACGGCTCGAGAGGTTCGGTCGCGTTCGACGTGGAGCGCCTCAACGAGCTTCAGGTCGCCGACGCCGAGAAGAGCTTCTCGCGCTGTCCTCGTCCCGAGCCCGAGCACCCGTTCATGCGGTACTGGTGGCCGCCCGGCCATCGTCGGGTGGGGCGACACCTTCACCCACGAGATCGCCCATCTGCTCACCGCGATCGCGGGCGAGGGAACGGTCGCGCCGCACGGTGCGACGTTCGAGGACGGCTACCGCTGCGCGGAGGTCGCGGACGCGATCCTCCGTTCGGCAGCCTCCGGCTCCAGAGAGGCGATAGCCTGTCGGGGGAGCGACGTATGAAGACGAGCCTCGGCATCTGGGCCCTCGGGCCGATGATCACCCGCTTCGTGCCGCTCGGGTACCAACCGGAGCACACGAACGAGTCCACCGTGGTGAAGGTGCGTCGAGCCGTCGACGGGCTCGGCGACCTGATGGACGACTACGAGTTCCACTACCCGGGCGAGCTCATCCGGACAACCTCGACGACGTGCGTGCCGCGTTGGACGGGCACGGGATCGCGACGGTGTGCACGGGGTTGCACACGGATCCGAGGTTCGGCCGCGGCGGGTTGACGTCGCCGGATGCGGCCGTGCGGGCAGAGGCGCGGCGGTTGACCCGCGAGACGGCCGAGCTCGCCGGGGCGGTGGGGGCGAACATGATCTGCTGGCCCGGGATCGAGGGCTACAACTACCCCTTCCAGACCTCGTACGCGCAGTCGTGGGCGTGGTTCATCGAGGGGATGGCGGAGGCGGCCGAGATCTGCGCGAAGCACGGCGTGAAGCTGTTCCTCGAGCACAAGAACTCCGAGCCGGCGATGAAGATCTTCATGCGCAACATCGGCATGACCCTGCACGTGATCCACACCCTGCGCGCCCAGGGGATCACGAACGTCCAGGTGAACATGGACTGGCAGCACCTGATCATGAACGGCGAGTCGCTCGGCGAGTACGCGGCGATGCTTGCCGCGGAAGGGCTACTCGGCCACCAGCATGCGAACTCCGGCTGGGGCACCTTCGACGACGACAACATGGTCGGCGCCACGGCGTTCATGGAAACTCTGGAGCTCGCCCTCGAGCTGCGCCGGGCCGACTACGGTGCGAACGGCGAGCGGCTCGGCTTCGACCTCTACCCCTACACCGAGGACGCGGTGGCAGCGGTGAAGCGGTCGGTGCTGCAGTGGAACTTCATCGACTCCGTCGCCGCGCGCATCGACGACGCCGCTCTGCGCGAGGCCCAGAGCCGCAAGGACGCCGTTCGCGCCTACGAGATCGTGTACGCGGCGCTCGGAGCGTGACGGGAACGTTCCGGCTCGGGGGCGACCTCGAGGTGCGACGGCTGGGCTTCGGGGCGATGCGCATCGTCGACGGCCCGAGCGAGCAGGCGCATGCCGTCCTACGCCGCGCCGTCGAGCTCGGGGTCGATCTGATCGACACGGCCGACGCGTACGGCCGCGGCCTTTCCGAGCAGCGGATCGCGGAGGCGCTCCATCCCTATCCGGCGGGCCTCGTCGTCCACACCAAGGTGGGGCTCGTCAACGACGGCTCTCCCCGGTGGCCGCGGAACGGACGGCCCGAGTACCTGCGCGGCGCGGTGGAGGCGAGCCTGCGCCGGCTCCGGCGGGAGCGGCTCGACGCCGTCTCCCTGCACCGGCCCGACGAGGCGGTGCCGCTGGAGGAGTCGGTCGGGGCGCTCGCGGACCTGCGCGACGAGGGGAAGATCCGGCACGTCGGCCTCTCCAACGTGACGCTCGACGAGCTGCGCCGCGCGCAGGCCGTCGTCGACGTCGCCTGCGTGCAGAACGAGTACAACGAGCAGAACCGCGACGCCGACGACGTGCTCGAGGCGTGCGAGGAGGAGGGAATCGGCTTCATGCCCTGGTTCCCGCTGGGCGGTGAGGGGCGCTCGCCTCGCGCGTCCCTGCGCTGGCTCCTCGATCGCTCGCCGGTGATGCTGCCGATCCCCGGGACGTCCTCGCTCGACCACCTCGAGGAGAACATGGCGGTCGCGGCCGCGTGAGTCGTTTGCGCGTCGTTCACGTCGGCGTCGGGCTGTGGGGCCGCAGCTGGGCCGAGCTGACCGCGGGCGCGCCCGGCTACCGGCTCGTCGGTGTCGCCGACGGGGCGGCCGTGGGACGCGCCTGGGCGGAGCAGGGCCTCGGGGTGCCCGCGTTCCGCGACCTGGGACGTGCGCTCCGCGCCACCGGCCCGGACGTCGTCGTGCTCGTCTCGCCGCCCTCGACACACCGGCCGCTCGCCGAGCTCGCGCTCGCCGAGGGCTGCCACGTGATCGTGGAGAAGCCGCTCGCGCCTACGCTCGCCGACGCAGCCGCGATCGCCTCCGCGGCGGCCGGCGCCGGCCGTTACGCGATGGTCTCGCAGAACTACCGCTTCCGCCGTCAGTCGCGCGCTCTTCGAGAGCTCGTACGCGGCCGCGCGCTCGGGCGCCTGCTCGGGATCCGCGTCTCCAGCCGGCGTGACCTGCGCGACGCCTGGATCACGTCTCGAGACTGGCGAGGCCGGATGCCCCACCCGTACCTGCACGACATGGCGATCCACCACGTCGACATGCTCCGCATGATCACCGGCGTCGAGGTGGCCTCGGTCGACGCGCGCAGCTGGGGCGCCCCGGACGGCCCGTTCCGGCACGACCCCACGGTGCAGGCCCTGCTCACCCTCGAGGACGGCACCCCGGTCTCGTACGAGGGAACCTGGGCGGAGCCGCTCTCGCAGACCTCGTGGAACGGCGACTGGGAGCTCGTCGGCGCGAAGGGGCGGGCGACGTGGTCGGGCGGCGTCGGCGACGCCCTGCGCGGGACGGTGCGCTTCGGCCGGCATCGGGAGCCCGCCCGCCCGGTACCGCTGCCCGTGCTGCCCGCGATCGACCGGCTCGGCGTCCTCGCCGAGTTGCGTCGCGCGCTCGCCGCGGGCGAGCAGCCGGAGTCCTCGGCCGCCGACAACCTGCGCAGCCTCGCCGTGATCCTCGCGCTCGCCCGCTCGACGGAGGACCGCAGGCCCGTCGAGGTGGCGGAACTGATCCGGTCGTGACGCGAGGCGCGTCAGCCCTGGAGCGCCTCGGCCAGCCTCGCCCCTGCGTTCTCCGTCACGGGCTCTCCGTGCGAGACGAGCACTCGCTCGACCGGCAGCTCGAGCAGCGGCTGCAGCGCCGCGCGCGAGGCGCACGTGGCCGATTCCGCTCGGGAGCCAGGACTCGGGGCAGAGCCGCAGGCCGCCGTCTTCGCGGCCGAGGATGACGTCACCCGGCACGAGCGCCCGGTGCTCGGGGAGCCAGTACACGACCTCCGTCGCACGCCCGCTCGGAAGGGCCTCGACGCCGCCGGGCAGCGGGTCGCCCGGCCGGAACACGTCCGTGACCGCTTCCGTCCGGCGCTGGATCGCCGCGCGGGCGCGGCTCGTGGCGTGCAGCCGCCCGCCGTAGCGGCGGACGACCTCGCCGGCGCTGCGCGCGTGCCAGAACACCGTGACGAGCACATGGACCGGGACACCTGCGCGCCGCACATCCCGGTCCAGCGCCTCCCAGAACCGTGCGGCTTCGGTCGGCTCCGCAGGCACGAGCGGGTCGATCAGGACGATCGCGTCGGGTGCCTCGAGGTACACGCAGCCGACCTCGTCGTGCCATTCCTCGTAGTAGGCGGTCCAGCGCCAGAGCCCCTCCGCGACCCTCGTGACCTCCATGGCAGTCGAGACTAGCGCAGTGCTGATCGGGCTCGACGTCGGCACGACCGGCGTCAAGGCGGTCGCCGTGGCGCCCGACGGGGAGGTGGTCGCGCGCGCCGAGCACGGCTATCCGCTCTCCACGCCGCAGCCGGGCTGGTCAGAGCAGGACCCCGAGGACTGGTGGCGCGCCGCCGAGGCCGCGCTCGCCGACGCTCGGCGCCGCTCGAGATCGCCGGCATCGGCCTCTCGGGCCAGATGCACGGCCTCGTCGCGCTCGACGACGCACGATCGGCGTGCTTCGGCCGGCGATCCTCTGGAACGACCAGCGCACCGCGGCCGAGTGCGTCGAGATCGAGAAGCGCGTCGGGCTCGAGCGGCTGATCGCGCTGACCGGCAACCGCGCGCTGACCGGCTTCACGGCGCCGAAGCTCCTCTGGCTGCGCCGGCACGAGCCCGACGTCTACGCCGTATTCGCCGCGTCCTGCTGCCGAAGGACTACGTGCGCCTGCGCCTCACGGGTGAGTGGGCGATGGACGTCGCCGACGCGTCGGGGACGCTCCTCCTCGACGTCGCGCGGACGTCGCTGGTCGGACGACGTGCTCGCGCGCTCGACGTGCCCCGTGCCTGGCTGCCGCCGTTGCTCGAGTCGCCGGAGGTCTCGGGCCGCACGGCGGCGGGGATCCCGGTGGCCGCGGGCGCGGGAGACTGCGCCGCCGCCGCTCTCGGCGTCGGCATCGACCGGCCAGGCCCGCTGTCGATCGTGCTCGGCACGTCGGGCGTCGTGTTCGCTGCGCTGCCCGCCTACCGCGCCGAGCCGCAGGCCCGCGTGCACGCCTTCTGCCACGCCGTCCCCGGCGCCTGGCATGCGATGGGGGTGATGCTGTCCGCTGCCGGCTCGCTGCAGTGGTTCCACGACCGCGCTCGCTCCCGGACGTCCCGTTCGGCGAGCTCGTCGCCGAGGCGGAGGCGTGGGGCCCGGGCGCGGACGGCCTGCTCTTCCTGCCGTACCTCGCCGGGCGAGCGGACGCCGCACGCCGATCCGAGCGCGCGAGCAGCGTTCGTCGGCCTCGAGCTGCGCCACGACCGCGGCGCGCTCGTCCGCGCGGTCCTGGAAGGCGTCGCGTTCGGGCTCCGCGACTCGCTCGAGCTGCTGCGCGGCCTCGGCGTCGATGCCGACCGCGCGCGGGTCTCCGGCGGCGGCGCGCGCGGCGGTCTCTGGCTCTCGCATCCTCGCGTCCGTCCTCGGCCTGCCGCTCGAGACGACCGCGGTGGAGGAGGGCTCCGCCTACGGCGCTGCGCTGCTCGGAGGTGTCGCGGGCGGCGTGTTCGGCGACGTCCACGAGGCCGTCGCCCGCTGCGTGCGCGTGGGCGCGACGATCGAGCCGGACGCCGCCTGGACGCCCGCCTACGAGGACCTCTACGCGCGCTACCGCGCGCTCTATCCCGCACTCGAGCCCCTGGAGGAGAGATGAGCACAGCAGCGGAGACGACCAGGATCGGCCTGCTCTCGACCGCGAACATCAACGGCGAGATCCTGGCCGGCGCGGCCGTGTCGGACACGGTCGAGGTGGTCGCGGTCGGCAGCCGCGATCGCGCCAGGGCCGAGTCGTACGCGGCCGAGCACGGGCTCGCGCGCGCCCACGGCTCGTACGAGGATCTCCTCGCCGATCCCGAGGTCGACGCCGTGTACGTCTCGCTCCCGAACGGCATGCACCACGAGTGGACGATGCACGCGATCGCCGCCGGCAAGCACGTGCTCTGCGAGAAGCCCTACACGCGCGCCGCGGCGCGAGGTGGAGCAGGCGTTCGACGCCGCCGACGCCGCCGGCGTGGTGCTGATGGAGGCGTTCATGTACCGGCACCATCCGCAGACGCTGAAGGTGCGTGAGCTCGTCGCCGAAGGTGCCGTCGGCCGCCTCTGCGCCGTGAAGACGACCTTCACCTTTCCCCTCGCGGACCTCTCCAACGTGCGCGCCCTGCCGGAGCTCGACGGCGGTGCCCTGATGGACGTCGGCTGCTACTGCGTCTCGGGCATCCGGCTGCTCGCCGGTGAGCCGGAGCACGTGCGCGGCGAGCAGGTCACCGGGACGACGGGGATCGACATGGCGTTCCACGGGACGCTGCGCTGCGCGAACGACGTCGTCGGCCAGTTCGAGGCATCGTTCCGGTCGCCGAAGCGCCAGCGGCTCGAGGTCGTCGGCGAGGACGGGGTGCTCACCGTCGAGGCCCCGTGGCGGGTCGACTGGGGCGGCCCGGTGACGCTCTCACGCCGCACGGGCGGCGAGGAGGCGTCGAGCGTTCAGGTGATCGAGGTGCCGCAGGCAAACAGCTACCAGCTCGAGCTCGAGAACCTCGCCGACGCGATCCACGGGCGCGCGCCGCAGCTGCTCGGCCGCGACGACGCGCTCGGGCAGGCGCGCACGATCGAGGCGCTGTACCGCTCGGCCGCCGAGGGCCGGGTGGCACGGCTGACCTGAGCGGCGCCGTCATCCGCTGACCGAACCGATTCGGTCTCGTCTGCGTATCTCCAGGTCGACACCACTCGAACAGAAGGAGCTGCCCGATGAAGACTCTGCTCGCGCTCGTCCTCGTGATCGGCGCCGCATTCGCCACTCTCGCTGCCTCCGCCTCGGCCTCCTCCTCAGCCGCGCCGCCCGTCCTCAAGGGCACGGTCGGCCCCGGCTTCACGATCAGCCTCAAGAAGGGGGGCAAGGGCGTGAAGTCGCTGAAGGCCGGCTCGTACAAGCTCGTCGTCGCGGACAAGGCGAGCATCCACAACTTCGAGCTCGAAGGGCCGGGGGTGAAGAACGTGGAGACGGACGTCTCGGCGACGGGGACGAAGACGTTCACCGTCAAGCTGAAGAAGGGGACATACACCTTCTACTGCAAGCCGCACGAGAGCAGCATGCACGGCACGTTCACGGTCAAGTAGGACACCGTCCGGGCACGGGGCGGTGCCGTCGCGCGCCGTCCCGTGGGCCGTCTTCTCCCGCTTCAGCTCCTGCACGCCGCGATTCGGGGCTCAGGCCGTTCGCAGCGCGTCGATCGTCGCCGTGGCGACGATCCCCTCGAGCCGGCGCGCCAGCTCCGCGTCCAGCGTCACGAACGCGTCCGCCTGCAGTTGGGTGAGGGCGACGTACTCGGCGTCGTAGGTCCCGGCCCACCCCAGCTGCTCCGCGATCCGCCAGGCCCGGCGCCGGAGCACGGCGTCCCCGAGGAGGCGGATCGGCATGGCCCAGATACGGCTGAGCCGATCGAGGGCGACATCCGGCGGGATCTCGCCCCGGTGCACGGCCTCGTGCAGCGCCGACAGCGTCTGGGAGCGCAGGAGCGTGGGCGCGAGAAGCTCGTGCTCGGCGGGGAGGTCGATTCCCTCACCCGCCAGGTGAAGGACGACGCCGCAGTCGACGACGAATCTGGCCATCAGCGGCCCACGCTATCGCACGTCGCTCCGAAGCCGCGAACCCGGCGGCGGTCGCTGCCCGTCGGGGCGGGGTCGGCCCCGCGAACGCCGGATCCACCGCCGGCTTGCACCACGGCGAAGCGGGACGGCACACCCGGCTGCGCCGGGGTGCGGGAACCACCTCCGACCCTCGATGTCCTGCCTCCGTGGCTCCGCCGGCAGAGCGCTTGCAAGCCGTACGGGTAGACCTGACGCAGTCGCCGCGCGCCGGGGCGGGAACGTCCGAGCTGGGCGTGCCGGTGGAGCGCCATGGAATGATTCGGAGCGTGAGATCGACGCGCGTCAGTCGCCATGTGAAGGCACCGCGTGCCAGGGTGTACGCGGCGCTCATCGACGCGAACGCGGTCGCGAGGTGGAAGGTGCCGGATGGCATGACCTGTCACGTGCACGCGTTCGAGGGCCGTGAGGGCGGTACCTTCAGGATCTCCCTGACCCACGACACGTCCACCGGCACCGGAAAGACGACCGCTCACACCGACACCTACCGGGGCCGTTTCTTGGAGCTCGTCCCCGACGAGCGAGTCGTCGAAGTGGACGAGTTCGAGACGGCAGATCCCGCACTGCGCGGCGAGATGAAGGTCACCATCATGCTCGTCGATTCCGACGGCGGCACCGATGTGCTGGGCGTGCACGAGGGGTTGCCGCCCGGTGTGTCGATCGCCGACAACGAGCTGGGCTGGCAGTCGTCACTCGCGAGGCTGGCCGCGCTCGTCGAAGAGGGATAGCCGGAGAGCCCCCGTGGGGGAGCTCCGGGGGCCGCAGCGCCGCCCCCTCCCGTTGCGCCGGAGGGGTGGCGCTGTGACGAGCGAGGCTCAGGCCTGGTCGAGCTCCGCGAGGCTGAGCTCGAGCCCGAGCGCGCGCACGATCTTGCCGGCCGCGGAGGCGATTCGGGCAGAGCCCACGATCGGCGCGATCGCGGCGAGCATGCCCTCGACCTGCTCGGCGTCGACGTTCACGTCGTCGGCCATCTGGAGGTTCAGCATGTAGGAGACGGGCGGTGCGTCTACCGCCACGAGAGCGGCCATCCGCACCAGCATGAGCGATTGGACATCGAGGGTCGATGCCTCGATTCCCGCCCGGTTCATGGTGGTGAGGAGGTCGAGGATGGGTGAATCGGAGGTCTGGTCTGCCATTACGGCTCCTTCTCCGTTGGTCGGTGTCGTCGGAGTGCTCTGATGCTGACAGATCGACCCGGCCGGGACGGAGTCGACCGCGGTTCGGAACCAGATGGAGACGGGCCGGCACCAATCGTTGCGGGAAGATCGCGGTGATCCGCAGCGGCGAGGACTGTCGAACGAGTGGCGGCCGCCTGCGTCAGCGTTTGGGGATCTCACCTGAGCGCACATCGTGTGCGACCATCCGCAGCGTGCCGATCGAAGCGCTCACCGCCTACGCCCACGTCGCAGACGTGGGGCGTTCGGTGGAGTTCTACCGCCATCTCGGACTCGAGGTCCAGAGCAGCTACGAGTCGGAAGGGAGGCTCGTCTGGGCGCTCGTAGCCCGGCCCGGCGACGCTCCCGACGAGGCAGGGGCGCGGCTGATGCTGGCTTTGGCGAGCGGGCCGGTCGACGCGGACAGCCAGGCCGTGCTCTTCTACTGCTGGAGTCCCGACGTCCAGGGCTTGCACGACGAACTCGCGGCCGCAGGCGTCGAGGTCGGAGACGTCACGCATCCGTTCTACATGCCGGCAGGCGAGTTCCGTACCGAAGACCCGGACGGATACGTCCTGCTGGTGGGTCAGCTCGACAACGCGAGCTGAGCGCCTCCCCCAAGGGAGGATCTCTCGGGAACGAGGACGCCACCATGCGCCGGCGTTCGGGACCGTCACATGAACGATCTACGGCGAGGCGCGCGCGCTGAGGATAGGGTGCGCGGCTTGGCCCACTATGAAACCGGGAAGGCATGGCGCGGTACCGGCTCTCACGTGATCAGGTGATCTGGTCGTTCGGCCCTGACCTGCAGCCGGTGCTGGAGGTCGAGCCGGGCGATGTCGTCACGTTCGAGACGAACGACTGCTTCTCAGGGCAAATCCGGAGCGAGGACGACCTCGTCACGGACATCGACCTGAGCCGGATCAACAGCGCGACGGGGCCTGTGTCGGTACGCGGCGCCGAGCCGGGCGACTCGCTCGTGGCCGAGATCCTCGACGTGCGGCCGGTCGAGTGGGGTGTCGCAACGCTGATTCCCGGCTTCGGGCAGCTCGACGACCGTGTGCAGGCGCCGCTGACCCGGCTGTTCGAGGTCCACGATGGGACCGTGAGGATGAACGAGCGGGTCTCCTTCCCGGCCAAGCCGATGGTCGGAGTCGTCGGCGTCGCGACTGCGAACGAGACGCTCGCCACCGGACTGGCGGGGCAGCACGGCGGCAACCTGGACGACCACTGGCACGGCAAGGGCGCGCGCATCTTCTTCCCCGTGCGGCAACCGGGGGGCATGTTCGCGGTCGGCGACATGCACGCATCGATGGGCGACGGCGAGATCTGCTTCACCGGCGTCGAGATCGCCGGCGAGGTCGACGTGCGCTTCGACCTGCGCAAGGGCAAGCAGGCGACCTGGCCGGTGACCGAGCTGCACGACCGCTGGGTGCCGCACGCGACGGCGACCGACTACGCCGACGCACTCCAGCTCGTCTCCGAGGAGGCGGCAAGGATGCTCGTGGACGAGCACGGGTTCACGATCGAGGACGCGTTCATCTTCCTCTCGGTCGCGTGCGACGCCGGTGTTGCTCAGGCGTGCAAGCCGGCCGAGGGCTTCGGCACGATCGCACGCTTCTCGATCCCGAAGATCGACGCCTGCCCAGGGCCCTTCCAGGCGTAGCTCGAGCGCTACCCGCCACGTGAGGGTCGACTGGGTGGGAGTGGTCAGGTGAGGCGGGTTGGGCGGGTGTCCTGTTGGTTTGGTCGTGCAGGCTGTGCGCTTTGCCATGGCGTGCTCGAGGGTGCGGGAATGGTGCTTGGAGATGGCGACACAGTCGCCAGACCGTGCGCATGCTCTCCCTGGCCGGCATACGTGTAGGTCACCGGAGGTGGGCGATTCGTCCCTTCGAAAGGGCATAGACTCGCCGTCGTCCCGAGATCGAGGAGGCACCCATGCCCGATGACCGCCAGGTCGACGTGTTGCGCGAGGTGATCGACGCGTTCAACAGGCACGATCTCGACGCGATCATGGCGCACTTCGCGGAGGACTGCGTCCTCGAGACGCCTCGAGGGCCCGACCGTTGCGGCCGCCGATTCGTCGGGAAGGCGGAAGTGCGCCGCGGCCTCGCCGCGCGATTCGAGGGCATCCCCAACGTGCACTACAGCGACGACAGTCACTTCGCCTGTGGGGCTCGCGGCGTGTCCGAGTGGACGATCACGGGCACGACCGTCGACGGTGTGATCGTCGACGTGCGCGGTTGTGACATCTGGACATTCGACTCCGACGGGCTCATCGCGCGCAAGGACAGCTTCTGGAAGATCCGTGACGCGTAGCCCCGACGGACGCCTGGAAGGAAATCTTCCGGGAAGCGTCGCCTGGGCCAGCGCTCTCTCTCGAGCGCTACGCAGCCTGGAGTGGTAGGGCGACGATCTCGCCGTTCTCGATGCGCCACGCGGCGAGCTCGTCGGTGCGCACCGTGTAGATCAGGTAGGGCTGGCCCGCCCAGAGGCCGATGTTCTCGACGTCGGTGCGAGACGGGCGGGGTGGCGACGAGACGTGTGAGTGGAAGACCGCCTGGACGAGGTCGCGGTCGTTCAGGTCGGCCCAGGCGACCGGGTCGAGCTCGAGCTGGAAGTGGTAGGGCGACGGCGAGGCGTTCACCCCGCGCACGTACTCGACCGCGACGTCGCCGTCGAACAGCACGAGCCCGCACGCCTCGTTGGGAAGCTCCTCGCGAGAGTGCTCCGCGAGAGCGGCTCGCACCGCCTCCGGGACTACCACCAGACGGTGCGCTCCATGGACTGCTCGAGCGCCTCGTCCGAGACGTCCCAGAAGTCCGCGGAGACGTACTTCCAGCCTGCGTCCGCGAGCACGGTGACGATCACGCCCTCGTCCATCTCCTCCGCGATGCGACGGGCGACGTGGACGGCGGCACCGCACGACACGCCGGCGAAGATCCCCTCGAGCTGCAGCAGCGCACGCACCGCGCGCACCGACTCCTCGTTCGAGACGAGCATCTTGCGGTCGAGCTTGGACACGTCGAGGATCGGGGGCACGTAGCCGTCGTCCAGCGAGCGGAGGCCCATCACCGGATCGCCGGGGAGCGGCTCCGCCGCGGCGACGACGATGTCGGGGAACGACTCGCGCAGGCGCTCGCCGGTGCCCATCAGCGTGCCGCCGGTACCGAGGCCGGCGACGAGCACGTCGACGCGGTCGAGCGCCTCGGCGATCTCCGTGCCGGTGCCCTCGTAGTGGGCGCGCGGGTTGGCGGGGTTCGCGTACTGGAACGGCATGAAGTACTTGGGGTCGCGCTCCGCCATCGTGAGCGCGAGGCGGACGGCGCCGTTCGAGCCCTCTGCGCCCGGGGACAGCACGATCTCGGCGCCGTACAGGCGGAGCATCCGCTTGCGCTCCTCCGTGGCGTTTTCGGGCATCACGCACGTGAGGGGATAACCCTTCAGCTTGGCCACCATCGCGAGGGCGTGCCCGGTGTTGCCGGACGTCGGCTCGAGCAGGTGGCGGCCCGGCTCGAGCTCGCCCGCGGCCTCGGCCGCCTCGATCATCGACTTCGCCACGCGATCCTTGATCGAGCCGGTGGGGTTCTGCCCCTCCAGCTTCGCGTAGATCTTCACGGTCGGCTTGGGCGAGATATGCGTCAGCTCGACGAGCGGCGTGTTGCCCACGAGGTCGAGCAGGGACGAGACGACGATCGGCTTGGGCCGCGACCACGGCGGCGTCGATCCTCCGGCCATGGCCGGCAGCAGGATCACCGTCTGGCCGGACGAGACGGAGGTGTCGAGGCCGTCGAGCGTGCGAACGTCCTCGCCGCCCAGGTACACGTTCACGAACGGTGCGATCTCGCCGTCGGCCAGGATCTGCGCGCCGAGCGCCGGATACTGCGCCATCAGGTCGTCGAGGACGGCGCGCACCGTGTCACCGGTCGCCTCGACCTGCCGGGCACCGCCCACCTCGTTGCGCAGCGTGGGGGGGATCCGCACGGACGTCACGCGTGCACCCCCGTGGGCTGCGCATTCGGCGCGCCGGACGGCGCTCCGCTGCAGAACTCGACGTAGTCGATGTACTCGGTGATCGACGGGTGCTCGCCGCAGACGGGGCACGTCGGGTCCTGCCGCACCGCGACCTCGTCGAACGTCGTGTGCAGCGCGTCGAAGAGAAGCAGGCGGCCTGCCAGCGATCTCGCCGGCGCCGAGGATCAGCTTCAGCGCCTCGTTCGCCTGCAGCGACCCGACGATCCCGGGGAGGACGCCGAGTACCCCGCCCTCGGAGCAGCTCGGAGCGAGCTCCGGTGGCGGCGGAGACGGGTACAGGCACCGGTAGCAGGGGCCCGCGTGAGGATGGAAGACCGTCACCTGGCCCTCGAAGCGGTAGATCGAGCCGTGCACGACCGGGATGTGATGCCACACCGACGCGTCGTTCACGAGGTACCGGGTCGGGAAGTTGTCGGCGCCGTCGACGATCACGTCCCAGCCGTCGGCCAGGATGCGCTCGACGTTCTCGGAGGTCAGGCGCTCCTGGTACGGGATCACCTTCACGTCGGGGTTGAGCGCCTCGATCGTGCGCTTGGCGGAGAGCACCTTGGGCTCGCCGAGCGTCTCCGTCGAATGGACGATCTGGCGCTGCAGGTTCGAGTCGTCGACGATGTCCGCGTCCACGATCCCGAGCGTGCCCACGCCGGCGGCCGCGAGATAGAGGGACGCAGGGGAGCCGAGCCCGCCCGCCCCGATCAGCAGGACGCGAGCGTCGAGCAGCCGCTGCTGGCCCTCCTCGCCGACCTCCGGGATCAGGATGTGGCGCGAGTAGCGGGCGCGCTGCTCCGGCGAGAGCGCGCGGGGGAGCTCGAAGTCGTAGCCGTTCCGCTTCCAGTCCGCGAAGCCCCCGGCCATGGAGGAGACGTGCTCGTAGCCGAGCTCGGTGAGCGACTTCGCCGCGAACGCCGACCGGGCGCCGCCGGCGCAGTAGATGACGATCTCCCGGCTCTTGTCCGGGACGATCGCCTCGACGCGCGACTCGAGGTTGCCGCGCGGCGATGTGCACCGCGCCCGGGATGTGGCCCTCGTGCCACTCGTCCGCCTCGCGCACGTCGAGGAAGAGCGGGCCGCCGTCCCCGAGCAGATCGTGCGCGTCGGTCGTCGCGACCTCCGCGATCTCGGACTTGACCTGTGCCAGGAGCTCTCTGTAGGTAGCCATTACTTTCAAGAGTATAGCGTCGGGGGTCGTTGCTCGAAAGACCCGTGCTCTCTGCTGTAACGACGGCGGCGCCCTGGTGTTCCCGGCTACCGTCTTCGGCAATGCGAGGGAGCCTGCCGTCACCGTGCTAGGGGCTCTCAGCCCGCGTGCCAGGGTCGTCGCGGTCGTCACGATGGTCGCCGCGCTCTCGGCGGGCCTCGTCGTCGGCATCACCGCCGCCTCCAGCGACCGTCCCGCCGCCGTCGCCGCTACGACCGGCACGACGCAGCGGGCCGGGGCGCCGCCGCTCTCGCTCGACCTCGGCGTGCGCACCGACGCGGAGGCAACCGACCTGCGCCGCGCCCTCGCCCTGTACGAGAAGGACGACCTCGAGGGCGCTGCTGCGCTCTTCGAGAAGCACTCCTCGCTCGAGGCGCGGGTCGGGCAGGCCTTCGCGCGCTGGCCCGACGCGACCGTCGCCCGCCTCACCCAGCTGGCCGGCCTCCACCCGAAGAGCGCCCTCGTCCAGCTCAACCTCGGCATCGCGCTCTTCTGGGCCGGAGAGGACGGAGCGAAGGCCGCCTGGCGCTCGGCCGCCGAGCTGGAGCCCGACACCCCCTACGCCGTCACCGCCGGGAACCTGCTGTACCCGGGCTTCGCCCGCAACCTGCCGGTCTTCGTGCCCTCGTTCGACGTCCCCGCCGGCATCGGCTCGCTCTCCGCGCCCGCACAGCTGAGGGCGCTCGAGCAGCGAGCCGGCGAGCGGCGACAGGGACGGCACGCTGCTGTACGGCGTCGCGCTGCAGCGGCTCGGGAGGCAGCGCTCCGCCGAGCGCGTCTTCGCCTCCCTGGCGGCGCGACGCCCGAACGACGCCGAGGCGCAGGTCGCGGCCGCCGTCGCCCGCTTCGACAAGGCAGCCCCCGTCAGGGCGTTCTCGCGACTCGGCCCGCTCTCCCGCCGCTTCCCGCAGGCGGCCACCGTCCGCTTCCACCTCGGCCTGCTGCTGCTCTGGTCGGGCGAGGTCAAGCAGGCGCGCCGCCAGCTCCGGTTGGCCCGCACCGTCGAGCCCGGCTCGGCCCTGGCGCACGAGGCGAAGCGCTACCTCGACGAGCTCGCCGCAGCAGGAATCTGAAACTTCGTTTGACGCCGGGGGTGCGCGGCGGCTACCGTGCCGTTCTCACGCGACGGAAAGGGGGCGGCCCTGAGCGCAGCGGAACCCGGGAGTACGGCGCGAACCGTGGTCGACGGAGTCCTCGACACGGACGAGGCACGCACGCTCATCGACGCGGGCCGTCTGGCCGGCAAGCTCGACGCCGAGGAGATCGCGCTCGCGCTCGACGAGCTCGACCTCGACGCCGGACAGCTCGACGAGTTCTACTCCGCCCTCGACGAGGCCCAGATCGAGGTCGTCGGCGCCGAACGCGAGACCGCCGAGGCCGCCGACAAGGAGTGGGAGGCCGAGGCGGAGATCTCGACCGACACCCTCCAGCTCTTCCTCAAGGACATCGGCAAGGTGCCGCTTCTCACCGCCGCGCAGGAGGTGGAGCTCGCAAAGCGCATCGAAGCCGGCGACCACGCCGCCAAGCAGGCGATGGTGGAGGCCAACCTCCGGCTCGTCGTCTCGATCGCGAAGCGCTACCGCAACCAGGGCCTGCCGTTCCTCGACCTGATCCAGGAAGGCACGATCGGGCTCGTCCGCGCCGCCGAGAAGTTCGACTACCGCAAGGGCTTCAAGTTCTCGACCTACGCCACCTGGTGGATCCGCCAGGCCGTCGCCCGCGCCATCGCCGACAAGGGACGCACCATCCGCATGCCCGTTCACGTCGTCGAGAAGCTCAACAAGATCCACCGCTCGGAGCGCAAGCTCCGCGCCGAGCTCGCGCGCGAGCCGCGTCGCCGCCGAGATCGCCAAGGACCTCGACCTCTCCCTCGAGGAGGTCGAGCAGATCCGCCGCTCCGCCCAGACTCCGGTCTCGCTCGAGAAGCCGGTGGGCGACGACGACGAGTCCGAGTTCGGCCACTTCCTCACCGACGAGACCGCGCCGCTCCCCGACGAGGCGGCCGAGGTCGCGCTCCGCCGCGAGGCGCTGCGCGCCATCCTCGGCTCGCTCTCGCCGCGCGAGCGCGCCGTGCTCGAGCTTCGCTACGGCCTCGACGGACAGCAGCCCCGCACCCTCGACGAGGTCGGCCGCGCCTTCAACGTCACCCGCGAGCGCATCCGCCAGATCGAGCACCAGAGCCTCAAGAAGCTCCGCGTGCTGGCGGAAGCCAGCAACGTCCGCGACGTGGCCTGACCCTGACGCCACCCGCTCGCGCCGCTGGAGGCGTCAGGGCCGATCCTCTGGTTCGCGGTCTACGACCCGGGATCGAAGGCGATCTCCGCCGAGTCGCAGACGTGTGCGTACCCGATCGCCCGGTAGATCTTGTTCGACGTCGGGTTCGCGAGATCGGTGTAGAGAAAGCAGAAGCGGCGCCCACCGCGGAGCAGCTGCGCGGACAGCTCCGCTGTGAGGGCGCTCGCGTAGCCTCGCCGTCGTCGCAGCGGAGGCGTGTAGACCGGCCCCACGCGGATCCCGTTTGGAGTTGCACCGCCGAAGCCCGCGAGCGAGACCACTTCGCCGTCGTCCTCCCACAACGCGATGCCTGCGTCCCCGCCGTCCTGCAACAGCGCGTCGATCTGCCGGTTGCGACGCGCCGCCGCATCGTCGTCGCCCTGGCTGCCGCCCGGCATCGCCTCGTCGGCGAAGGCGCGGTACCACGCCGACACGACGGCCCGGTCGTCCTCCGTCGCCAGCCGCATCTGTCCCGGAACACCCTTGACCGGCATCACGTGCTCCAGGGCGAAGATCCCCTGGGCGATCCTGACGCGCGGCCGCAACGGCCGGTGCGCACACCAGGCGGCGGCGAAGGTGTTCGCTTCGGGCAGTGCTGCCGTCACGCCCGGAAGCTCGTCGTCGATCGTGGCCGCGAGCACGGTGAGCGCCGCGTCGTCCAGCGGCCGCGGCAGGATCAGGTTGTACGGTGGCGTCCGCAGCGCGGCTGCGACCACGACGCCGTCCCTCTCCACGAGCCAGAGCCGCTGCGTCGGGTAGATCTCGGGATGCGCGGCCACCGTGGCGAGGATGCCGAGTGCGAGGTTGTGCCGCGCCTCGTCCGCGAGCAGCAGCGGCTCCGCCCGCTCGCGGAACTCCTCCGTCGACACCGGCACGACCAGTCGCATTCGCCGATCCTACGAGGGATACGATCGCCGCCAATGGTCGCCTCCTCGCCCGGCCGGTTCGCGGCAGCAGTGCGCGCGCACGCGCTCGGGCAGGCCGCTCTCGGCCGAGACTGTGTCGACCGGCTACGAGTTGCGATGCCCGGCGCGGGGCTCGTCGTCGTCGGCGAGCCGCACGGCGTCCGCGAGACGCCCAGCGTCCTGTACGCCCTCGTGACGGCGCTGGGCATCCGGACGATCGCATTCGAATGGTCACACGAGGAGATGGACGACGTCGTAAAGCCGTTCCTTGAATCCGGCCACTTCGACTTCAAGCAGATGTGGTCGCTGCCCGTGTCGGCAGAGCTCTTCTGCGGCGACGGGCGCATCACCGCTGGCCATTTCGCCCTCCTGCGACGGCTGCGCGACGAGGAACGGCTCGACCGGGTGGTCCACTTCGACCGGCTCGACCCGGATCCGGCACCAGGCGACTGGCGCGTGCGCGACCGCGAGATGGCGGAGCGGCTGCTCGACGAATGGGGCGGACGCAGCCCGGCGCTCGCCGTGACGGGATCCTTCCACGCGCAGATCGAGCAGCCGGGGACGATGGCTCACGTGCTCGCCTCCCGGGTGCCCGTCTGCTGCGCGACGATCGAGTACGCGACCGGGAGCGGCTGGTTCCGCGGGGCGGCGTACGAGATCACCAGCGGCGTGCCGACTGCGGGGATCCGGCTCCCGGTGGCGGAGGCCTCGCCGGCAGTCGTCCCGGGGAAGAGCTAGCCCCGCGCGCGGGCGAGCGCCGTAGCGACGACGGCGACGACCATCCACGCGGCGAGGTACCCGAACGCCACTTCCGGCGAGGCCACTGTCCAGAGCAGCCCTGCGATCCCGCTCGCGGCGAGGTTGCCGAAGCTCTGCACCGCAGCGAGCAGGCCGAAGGCGGAGCCGCGCACGGCCTCGGGCGCGAGTGCGGCGACGGCGGCATTCTCGGCCGTCTCCACGAGCCCGATCCCGACTCCCGCGAGCGCGAACAGCACCAGCAGCAGGAGCAGCGTGCCACCGGCGAGCGCAAAGCCCGCGTAGGCAGCCGCGAAACAGCCGAACCCGGCTGCCAGCACGCGCACCGGGCCGCCGCGGTCGACCCAGTGGCCGCTCGGTAGCGACGACAGCGTCGCGGCGACGTTGTAGCCGGCGTAGAGCAGGATCGCCACCTGCACCGCCGCGTCGTGGCCCCGATCCGGTTCCAGCAGGTCGGTGGCGCGCAGGAGCAGCAGCGTCGCCGCGGCATTCCCGGCCTCGAAGGCGCCGATCCCTACGAGCAGCCGCCCCAGCCTGCCGTGCAGGACGGGGCGCACCTGCAGGCGGAGCGGCCGGTGCGTACGCCGCTCGGCGCGCGGTGCGGAGCGGATGCCGATCGACGATCGCGGCTGCCGCGAGCAGGCCCGGCACGATCGAGAGCAGGATCGCCGTCCGTACGCCCACTGCCGCGACAAGGGCGAGGGCGAGCAGCGGGCCGCCGATCGCGCCCAGGTTGTCCATCATGCGCTCGAAGCCGTATGCCCTGCCGTAGGCGGCGGGCGCGACGACGTCCGCCAGCAGCGCGTTGCGCGACGGCCCGCGGATGCCCCGCGCGATCCAGGCGCCGGAGCGCAGCACGCCGACCTGCCAGGCGGACGTCGCAAGCCCGATCGCCGACGACATGACCGCCGTCGCCGTGTAGCCGCCCACCGCCGTCTCCCGGCGTCGCTCGGGATCGTCCGCAAGCGCGCCGCCCACGAGCTTGGCCGCCCCGGCGAGGCCGTCGGCAACCCCCTCGATCAGCCCCAGCGCGGCGGCCGGCGCCCCGAGTGTGGACGTGAGGAGGCTCGGCAGCAGCGCGGTCGGCACCTCGTGGCCGAGGTCGGAGAAGAAGCTCGCGCTGCCGATCGCTCCGACGCCGCGGTTGAGCCAGGGCCCCTCGTCTCCCGTCGCATCCTCCTGCACAGGGACGACTCTACGGCCGTCTTGCGTGCCACGCCCGCGGTCTGGTATTGCTTATGCAATGCCTAGGCAAATATTGACCGCAGCGGAGGCTGCGCGGGCGCTCGGAATCAGCATGGACACGCTCCGCCGCTGGGATCGCGACGGGAAGCTGCGTGTGGAGCGGGACGCGGCGAACCGGCGGGTCGTCGCGACGTCCGAGGTGGAGCGGCTCCGCGGCGGCGCGGGCTCCGAGCAGCTCTCGGCGCGCAACCACTTCCGGGGCGTGATCCGGTCGGTCGAGGTCGACGGCCTGCTCGCCCGGGTGGAGATCGACGTGACCGAGCCGGCGCGGGTGGTCGCGATCGTGACCCGCGAGTCCGTCGAGGAGCTCGGGCTGAAGCCGGGGCTCAGTGCCGCGGGCGTCGTGAAGTCGACCTCCGTGATGGTGGAGCTGTAGTGGCTTCTGGCCGGCTGACCCGGCGGTCGGCGCTCAGGGGGACACTCGGCCTCGCGGCCTTCGCTCGTGGCGGGCGGGTCGGCGACGGTCGGCGCTCCGACGGCGACCGCCGCGACCGACGACGAGCTGTCGTATGCGAACTTCGGCCTCGCCGCCGAGTTCCTGCTGAAGGACTTCTACGCGAAGACCGCCGCGGCGAAGCTGGTCGACGGCGTGCGCGCACGGGACGTCACGCGTGGCGGCTTCAATGCTACGGAGCACGCTGCTGCGCTCACGAAACTGCTCACAGACGCCGGTCAGTCGGCTGCTCTCGAGGAGGACTTCGAGTTCGCTTGGCCCGACGGCACCTTCGCGACCAGGAAGTCCGCGACTGCTGCCGGGCTCACGGTCACCCAGGCGCTTCTCGGGGTCTATCTCGGGGCGGCAGCCACGGTCTCGATCCCGTCGTACCGCCAGCTGTTCTCGAGCATGGCCGCCAACGTCGCACAGCAGGTTGCGGCTCTCTCGCAGGTCAGCGGAGGTCGCAGCATCGGCATCTCCTTCCCGCCGGCGCTCGACGTTGAGACGGCGAGCGACACCATCGAGGCGTACCTTGGCTAGGAGACGACACATGAGACGCGGCATCACCATGCTCGTCGCGGCGGCCCTGGCTGTCGCCCTCGTGCTCGCGGGGAGCGCGGGCGCCCGATCGACGGCCGGGCTCAACATCTACGCCGCCGCGTCGCTGACCGAGGTGTTCAAGGCGTACGACCCTGCGCAGACCTACAGCTTCGCCGGCTCCAACGTGCTCGAGACGCAGATCAAGCAGGGTGCGCCCGCCGACATCTTCGCCTCCGCCAGCCCGGTCAACACCCAGCGGCTCTACGCCGCCGGGCTCGTCGACAAGCCCGTCACGTTCACCGCCAACCGGCTCGCGCTGATCGTGCCGAAGTCGAATCCCGGCGGGCATCAGATCCGTCTACGACCTGAGGACGAAGAGCGTCAAGCTCGTCGTCGCCAACCAGGCGGTGCCGGTCGGCGGCTACACGCGCACCGTGCTCAGGAAGATGGGCCTCGCGAGCGTGCTCGCGAAGGTCGTCAGCCAGGAGTCCGACGTCAAGGCCGTCACCGGCAAGGTCGCGCTCGGACAGGCAGACGCCGGCTTCGTGTACGTCACCGACGCCCGGCCGGTGAGCGACCAGGTCACCGTCATCAGGATCCCCGCGTGGGCACAGCCGCGCGTACGCTACGAGATCGCGGTCGTCACGAAATCGGGCAACAAGGCGGCAGCGCAGGCATGGATCAAGGGAATCCTCTCCACCAAGGGGCAGACGGCGCTCAGGAACGCCGGCTTTCTCCCGCTGCCGAAGGCCGCGTCGTAAGCGCCGTCTTCCGGGCCACGATCGGCCTCGCGACGACCGTTGCCCTGGCCTTCCTGCTGCTCCCGGTCGTGGCGATCTTCCTGCGCGTCCCGCCGGGAGACCTCGTATCGGCGCTCGGCACCAGCGCAGCGCGGGACGCGCTCGTCGTCACGCTCGAGACGAACGCTGTCGCGATGACGCTGATCGTGCTGTTCGGGACGCCGACTGCCTACTGGCTCGCGACGCGCACGTCGAGGGCGCGCGACCTCGGCGTCACTCTCGTCGAGCTTCCACTCGTGCTGCCCCCGGCCGTCGCGGGCATCGGCCTGCTCGCGGCCTTCGGGCGCCTCGGACTGCTCGGAGGCACGTTCGAGGCGCTCGGCATCGACATCGCCTTCACGAAGGTCGCCGTCGTGCTCGCCGTGACGTTCGTCGCCAGCCCGTTCTACGTTCGGTCGGCCGTTGCCGCCTTCGAGTCGATCGACCCGACGCTGCCCGCTGCGGCCCGGACGCTCGGCGCCGGCCCTGGCCGGGTGTTCTTCCGCGTCGCGCTGCCGCTGTCGGCCAGGCGGGCTCGGCGCCGGCGCCGCGCTCGCGTTCGCCCGCGGGATCGGCGAGTTCGGTGCCACGATCATGTTCGCGGGCTCGTTGCAGGGCGTGACCCAGACCCTCTCGCTCGCGATCTACGAGCAGTTCGACGTCGACTTCGACGTGGCGCTCGCGATCAGCGGCGTGCTCGTCATCGCCAGCGCATCCATCCTGCTCCTCGTCAAGCTGCTCACACGATGGCGCTCCGGATCACCTTCACCCATCCCCTTCGCTCCTTCGACACGTCCGTCGAGCTGACCGTCGAGGACGCGACCACGGTGGCGCTGGTCGGGCCGTCGGGCGCTGGAAAGACGACGGCGTTGCGTGTGGTGGCAGGGCTTCTGCGGCCGCAGACGGGGATGGTTGCGATCGACGACGAGACGTGGCTCGACACCGATCGCTCCGTCGATGTGCCCCCGGAGCGCCGTCGCGTGGGCTACCTGTTCCAGGAGTACGCGCTCTTCCCGCACCTCGACGTGAGCGCCAACGTTCGCTTCGGCATGCGCGCGCAAGGCGCCGGTCGGCGAGCTCCTGGAGCGCTTCGGGATCGCCCACCTCGCGCGTGCGCACGCCCGGCGAGCTCTCCGGCGGCGAGCGACAGCGAGTCGCGCTCGCCCGGGCGATCGCGCGCGGCCCCAGGGTGCTCCTGCTCGACGAGCCGCTGTCTGCGCTCGACACGCACACGCGCGCCGCGGTGCGCGCCGAGCTGCGCGACCTGATCGCCGAGCTCGAGCTCCCCGTGCTGCTCGTCACGCACGACTTCGAGGACGCGGCGACGCTCGCAGACCGGGTCGGCGTGCTCGTCGACGGACGCGTGCTCCAGGTGGGGAGCGCGGCGGACCTCGTCGCGTCTCCCGCGGATGCCTTCGTCGCGAGCTTCACGGGGGCGAACGTGCTCCACGGCGTCGCCCGCCCCGGCGGCGGGCTGACGGAGGTGGCCCTCGACGGGGGCGGGAGCATCTGGACGACGGATACGGGAGAGGGCCCCGTCGCCCTCGCCGTCTACCCCTGGGACGTCTCGATCGGGCACGAGGCGCCCGACGACTCCGCCGTCAACCACGTGCGGGCGCCGATCTCGTCGCTCGTCGCGCTCGGGAACCGCGTGCGCGTGCGCGTCGGCCCCGTCACCGCCGAGGTGACGGCGCGGTCGGCCGAGCGCCTCGGGCTGCGACAGGGCGACGTCGTCGTCGCGACGTTCAAGGCGACGGCGACGCGGCTCGTGCGGCTCGCGTAGCCTTGGCGCCGATGGAGATCGCGCTGATACCCGACCCCGGTGACGACGTGACCGCTGCGGTCGTCGGTGCCCTGGCGCGCGAGGGCGTCGACCTCGGCGACGAGCCGCACGCGTATCGCAGCCCGTGGCGCGCGGCAGGCCTGGCCGAGGGCGTCGAGCGAGCGCCGTCCACGGCCGTGCAGCCGGACTACAACGCGTTCTCGCCGCGGAGCACGCGCGGCGCGATGCGGGCGTAGTCCAGCCCCGAGAGCCACGTCAGCACGAGGGCGACCAGCAGCGCCCACCAGGCGACCGTGTCGCTCCAGGCGCCTGCCGCCGCCATGCCGCCCACCGCGACGGCGACCGCCTGCGCCCACGTCTTCAGCTTGCCGAGGTCGCGGGCCGCGATCACGATGCCCCTCTCGATCGCGGCCAGGCGGAGGCCGGACACGAGCAACTCGCGTGCGACGATCGCCGCCACCATCCAGGCGGGGGCCACTCCTTCGCCGACGAGCATCACGAGCGCCGCCATCACCAGCACCTTGTCGGCGATCGGATCGAGCAGCGAGCCGAACGCCGAGGTCTGGTTGCGGCGGCGTGCGAGCCAGCCGTCGACCTGGTCGGTCGCCATCGCCACCACGAAGACGGCGGTCGCCCAGTACGCGTGATCGGGGAAGTCCCAGGCGAAGAGGACGACCACGACGGGCACCGCGAGAGCACGCCCGAGGGTTAGCTGGTCGGGAAGCGTCACTGTCGGGGAGAATACGCGGCAGATGGCGCCTTTCACGAAAGTGCTGGTGGCGAACCGCGGCGAGATCGCCGTGCGCGTGTTCCGCACCCTGCGGGAGCTGGGCATCGGCGCCGTCGCGGTGTACTCGGAGGCCGACCGGGGCCGGCTGCACGTGCGGGTGGCGGACGAGGCGTTCCTGATCGGGCCGGGGCCGGCGGACCAGAGCTACCTGCGGGCGGACGTGATCGTGGAGACGGCGCTGCGGGCGGGGGCGGAGGCGGTGCACCCGGGGTACGGCTTCCTGGCCGAGAACGCGGCGTTCGCCAGGTTGGTGGAGGAGGCGGGGCTCGTCTGGATCGGGCCGCCGGCGGCGGCGATCGAGCTGATGGGGTCGAAGACGGAGGCGCGCAGCGCGATGGCGGCGGCGGGCGTGCCGATCATCCCGGGGGCGACCGATCCGGTGACGAGCGTGGAGGAGGTGGTGGCGCTCGGCGAGGAGGTCGGCTATCCGCTGATCATCAAGGCGGCGGCGGGCGGCGGCGGCAAGGGGATGGAGCTCGTGCAGGGGCCCGAGGAGGCGGAGCGGGCGTTCGAGTCGGCGCGCCGGCAGGGGTTGAAGTACTTCGCCGACGACGCGGTGTACGTGGAGCGCTATCTCGTGAACCCGAGGCACGTGGAGGCGCAGGTGCTGGCCGACGGCCACGGGAACGTGCTGTTCCTGGGGGAGCGCGACTGCACGATCCAGCGGCGCCACCAGAAGCTGATCGAGGAGACGCCCTCGCCGGCGGTGGACGAGCCGTTGCGGGCGCGGATCGGCGAGATCGCGGTGAACGCGGCCCGGGCGGCGGGCTATCGCAGCGCCGGCACGATCGAGGGGCTCCTGACCGCGGAGGGCGACTACTACTTCATGGAGATGAACACGCGCATCCAGGTGGAGCACACGGTCACCGAGATGGTGACGGGCCTCGACCTCGTGCGCGAGCAGATCCTGGTCGCGCAGGGAGAGCCGCTCTCGCTGCGCCAGGAGGACGTGACCCTGCGCGGGCACGCGATCGAGTGCCGCATCAACGCCGAGGACGTCGGCAAGGGGTTCCTGCCCGCCCCGGGGCTGATCACCGCCTACCAGGAGCCCGCCGGGCCCGGCGTGCGCGTCGACTCCGGCATCCGGGCCGGCGACGAGATCTCCGGCCTCTACGACCCGATGATCGCCAAGCTGATCGTCTGCGACACCGACCGCGAGACGGCGAGGCGGCGGATGCTGCGCGCGCTGGAGGAGTTCACGATCGAGGGGCCGCCGACGCTGATCGGCTTCCACCGCGCCCTGCTCACCGAGCCGTGCTTCGTCGAGGGTGGCACCTGCCACGGGATCGTCGAGTCGGAGGAGCTGGCGCAGCGCGCCGAGCAGCTGACGGAACAGTTGTCGCATCGGACAACAAGCGTAACCGGGTCCTCGGACGGAGCGGTGACACGGGCCAGGGTGGTCGGCGTCGAGGTCGACGGCCGCTCCCACGAGCTGCGCCTCCACCTCGCCGAGCCGCCCTGGGCCGAGCTCGCGCGCCGGCGGCGCACCCGCCACGACGCGTTCGGCGCCGGCGGCACCGGCGCCGTCACGAGCCCCATGCAGGGCACCGTGCTCAAGGTCGACATCGCCGACGGCGACAGCGTCACCGCGGGTCAGGTGCTCTGCGTCGTCGAGGCCATGAAGATGGAGAACGAGATCGCCGCCCCCCGCGACGGCATCGTCTCCGGCCTCGGCGTCGCCGCCGGCCAGGCCGTCACCAACGGCCAGCTCATCTGCATCGTCGCCGAGCCCGAATGACCACGCCGGAGCGGCTCGTCGCGGAGCTCGTGGGCAACGAGCAGCTGACCGGAGCCACCCTCAGCAAGCCGCGTCGCAGCGACCCGTCACGAGCCGCGAAGGTCACGGTCGATCCCGTGCTCGTGCAGGGGGAGCTTCGCTACCGCTGGACGTTCCACCACGCCGCCCGGACCGTCGACGAGAACCTCGGCCCGGACGAGACCGGGCGCCGGCTCGCGCACCTGCTCGGCGGCGAGTTTCGTCAGGGCCTGCTGCACTCGACCGACGCCGACTGGCAGGTGCTGACCGGGGGGAAGGAGCCGAAGCTCCTGCGCCGGCCCGCGACGAGACCCCTGGCGCACCTCGGCCACGACCGGGTGAAGCGGCGGGTGCTGCCCGAGGGCACGCCCGTGCCGTTCCTCGTCGAGCTCGGCGTGATGACCCCGGAAGGGAAGGTGCGCGCCCGCCGCTACGACAAGTTCCGCCAGGTGAATCGCTTCGTCGAGCTCGTCGGTGACGTGCTCGACGAGCTTCCGGCCGGGAAGCTGCGCGTCGTCGACTTCGGCTCCGGGCGCTCCTATCTCACCTTCGCCCTGCACCACCTCCTCACGGAGGTGCACGGACGCGACGTCGACATCGTCGGCCTCGACCTGAAGGAGGGCGTCGTGGCCGAGTGCAACGCGCTCGCCGTGGCGTCTCGGGAGCCGGGGGCTCCGGTTCGAAGTGGGGGACATCGCGGGGTACGAGGGCGTCGCCGGAGCCGACCTCGTCGTCAGCCTGCACGCGTGCGACACGGCCACCGACGCCGCGCTCGACCGCGCCGTACGCGGCGGGGCGAGCGTGATCCTCGCCGTGCCGTGCTGCCAGCACGAGCTCCAGCCGCAGCTCGCGAGCCGGGAGCTCGAGCCGCTGCTGCGCTTCGGCATCCTGCGTGAGCGGTTCGCAGCCGAGGTCACCGACGCCGTCCGCGCCCTGCTGCTCGGGGCCGTCGGGTACGACGCCCAGATCGTCGAGTTCGTCGACCTCGAGCACACGCCCAAGAACCTGCTCATCCGCGCGGTGCTCCGGCCGTCGCGCGACCGGGCGACGATCGCTGGACGCGTATCGCTCGCTGCAACGCGCGCTCGGGATCGACCCGGCCCTCGAGCGCCTGCTCGGAGAGCTGCTGGTGCAGTCGTGAGCTGCTCCGAGCTCTCGCTCGCGGCCGGCGAGGCGCTCGCCGGCACCGCCACGACCGCGCGGCGCTGGCTGCTCGTCGAGGTGCGCGGGGCGTGGGGGAGGGACGCCGTCGCCGACAGTGCCCTGCCCGACCGCCGTGCGCGAGGCGCTCGAGGCGTTCGAGGGGCGGGCCCTGCTGATCAGGCGACCCGATCGGCGCCAGGGCGTCACGGTCGTGTACGCGGAGTCGGCCGAGGACGGCGGGCAGGCGCGCCGGCTCGAGCTCGAGCGGCTCGACGACCTGCCCGGCGCCGATCTCGACGCGGGCGTCCCGCTCGGCGGCCCTCTCGTCCTCGTGTGCGCGCACGGCCGTCGCGACGCGTGCTGCGCACGCCTCGGCGTGCCGCTCTACGAGGCGCTCGGCGCCCACCTCCCTGCGGCATCGCTCTGGCAGGCATCTCACCTGGGAGGGCACCGCTTCGCGCCGAACGTGGTCGTGCTTCCCTCCGGCGTCCAGCTCGGGCGCGTCTCCGTCGCGGAAGCCGCGGGCGTGGCTGCCGCGTTGGCCGCCGGCCGGATCCCGCTCGACCACTATCGCGGCCGCACCCTGTACGACGCTCCCGTGCAGGCCGCCGAGATCGCCGTGCGGCGAGCCCTGGCCCTGGACGGCATCGGCGACCTGCGACTGGTCGCCCACGAGGCCGGCGTCGTCCGCTTCACGGCCGGAGGGCGTGACGCGACGGTGCGCGTCGACGAGGTACCCGGGCCGATCGTGCCCGCCAGCTGCGGTGCCGAGCCCGAGCCGACCCTGGTCTGGAGGGCGCGGGTAGAGTCGACAGCGTGACGGACGACCGTGTCCTCCTGATCACCGGCGCCTCCTCGGGCATCGGCGCCGCCACGGCGCGCGCCGCCGGCGCCGCCGGCTGGCGCCTCGTGCTTGCGGCGCGCTCGCTCGACAAGCTCGAGCAGCTCGCCGCCGAGCTGGGCGGGCCCGAGCGGGCCGTCGCGGTCGAGTGCGACGTCACCGAGTGGGCCGACCAGCAGGCAGCCGTGATGACGGCCGTCGAGCACTTCGGCGCCCTCGACGCCGCCTGGGCGAACGCCGGCTTCGGCGCGCAGCGCAGCTTCCTCGGCGACACGGTCGAGCACTGGCGCGAGCATGGTGCTCACGAACGTCTACGGCGCTGCGCTGACGATCCGAGCCACGCTCCCGGCCCTGAAGGAGTCCCGAGGGCATCTGCTGCTGACCGGCTCCGTCGCCGGGCGGCGGGCGATCCCCGGCTCGCTCTACTCGGCGACCAAGTTCGCCGTGCACGCGATGGCGGAGAACGTCCGCCTCGAGCTCGACGGCACCGGTGTACGGGTCACGGTGATCGCTCCCGGCATGGTCGACACCCCCTTCTTCGAGAAGGTCCCGCTCGACGCCCCGCTGCAGCCGGACGACATCGCCCGGGCCGTCATGTACGCGCTCTCGCAGCCGCCGCACGTCGACGTGAACGAGGTGCTCGTGCGGCCGACGGCGCAGCCGCACTGATCAGGCCGTCGCGGCCGCCACGAACGCGTCGAGCAGCCGCCCCAGGCGCCCCGTCTCGCTCGCGCCGACCTGGGGCTGGAACGCGGTCGCGAGGAAGAAGGGGTGGTCGGGCAGCTCGATCGCCTCGACGCCCGCGTCCGGAGCGGTCGCGCCGACGACCACGCCTGCCCGCTCGAGCGGCTCGACGTAGGCGGGGTCGAGGCCGTACCCGCAGTAGTGGAAGCCCTCGAACGGCTCGCTGCCGCAGATCTCGGCGAAGCGCGTGCCGGGCCTCGGGGTGACCGTGCGGCTCTCGCCGTAGAGGCTGCACGCGAGGCGGCAGACGACGGGGCCGACCGCGTCCGGGTCGCTCTCGGCGTGGGCGGCGTGCACGATGCCTGCCCGGCTGCGGGCCAGCTCGACGAGCGCGTGCTGGAACCCGCCGCAGGTGCCGAGAAACGGCACGCCGCGGTCGAGACAGTGCCGGATCGCCGCGAAGGCGGCGTCCGGATCGCGGTACGGCGTTCCGGGCAGCAGCCAGACGCCGGTCGCCCCGCCGAGCCGTCCGGCTGCGGGACTGTCCGTCGCGATCCAGCCGCTGCAGGCGCCGGGCGGGAAGAGCCGCAGCGCCGCGTCGACCTCCCGGTGTGTCAGATAGGCCGGGTCGCGGTCGCCGAGAGCGACGATCACGGGCTCAGAGCGTTCGCTGGTAGGAGCGGAAGCTCCAGGTCGCGAAGGCGGTCGTGAGGGCGGCGAACGCGGCGAGCAGGAGCAGGAACGCCCCCATCTCGCCCCAGTCGGTGCCGGGGAGCGCCTCGCCGCGCGCGGCGCGCACGGCCCACTCGACCGGGTTCAGGAGCGACAGGTCCTGCATCCACGACGGGATCAGGTTGCGGGCGATCAGGAGCGAGGAGAAGAAGAGCAGCGGCAGCCCGATGAACTGGGCGACGGCGATCATCGACGCCTCCTGCCGGGTGCGCAGCGCGATGCCGTGCGAGAGGCCCGCGAATCCGGCCGCGATCAGGAACGACGCGAGCAGGATCACGAGCCACCCGACCGCGCCGCCGTTCGTGGCGCCGAGGAAGAGCCCCGTCACGAGGATCAGCACCGCCTGCAGCGTGGCCACGATCGCCGACTCGAGGATGCGCCCGAACACGATCGCGCCCCGGCTGGCCGGGGTCGCCAGGAACCGCTCGAGCACGCCGCGGTCGAGGTCCTCGATCATCCCCATGCCGGCCCACGAGCCCGAGAAGAAGGCCGTCATCACGGCGACGCCCGGCGTCAGGTAGTCGACGTACGAGGTCGTTCCGAACCCGGGCAGCTCGGTGATGCGCCGGAAGAGCTGGCTGTAGAGCAGCAGCCAGAACATCGGCTGGACGATCATCACGACGATCCAGATCGGCTGCCGCGAGAGGTTCCGCAGCACGCGACCGCAGAGGAAGAGCGTCTCGGAGACGACGGTCATGCGGCCCCCTCGTCGTCGGAGCGGAAGTCGCGGCCCGTGTGGTGGAGGTAGACGTCGTCGAGCGAGGGCCGCGAGACGGTGACGGCGTGGACGCCGGCGCCCGCGGCGTCGAGGGCGCCGAGGATCACCGGCACCGCCTGGGCGCCGTGGTCGACCCGGAGGTGGAGGCGGCGCCCGTCCGCCGTCACCTCGTGGACGCCGTCGAGCGCCGCGCGCGACGTCCGGCGCGCGTGGCCGAGTCGGCGCCGTCGAGCTCGACGGTGACCGCGTCGCCGCGCAGCTCGCGCTTGAGCGCGTCGGGCGTGCCCTCGACGACCACCTTGCCGCGCGAGACGATCGCCACGTGGCGTCGCGAGCCGGTCGGCCTCCTCGAGGTAGTGGGTCGTGAGCAGGATCGTGAGGCTCTCGGCCGCGGCGAGGCGCTCCAGCTCCTCCCACATCGCCGCGCGCGCCTCGGGGTCGAGCCCGGTCGTCGGCTCGTCGAGGAACAGCACCTGCGGCCGGTGAACGAGGCCCATGGCGACGTCGAGCCGTCGCTTCATGCCGCCCGAGTAGGTCTTCACGAGCGCGTTCGCCTTGTCCGCCAGGCCGAACGTCTCGAGCAGCTCGGCAGCCCGCCGGTCGAGGTCCGCACCGCGCATGCCCTGCAGTCGGCCCTGGAGGAGCAGGTTCTCGCGCCCCGTCGCCTCGCGGTCGACGCCGGACGCCTGCGGCACGTAGCCGATCGCACGTCGCACCGCGCCGGCCTCGCGTGGCGACGTCGTGGCCGGCGACGGCGGCGCGGCCCGCGTCGGCCTTCGTCAGCGTCGCGAGGATGCGGACGGTGGTCGACTTGCCGGCGCCGTTCGGCCCGAGCAGGCCGAAGACCTCCCCTTCGGGCACCGAGAAGCGGATCCCGTCGAGCGCGCGCACGTCCTTGCCGTACGTCTTCTCGAGGCCGTCGACGACGATCGCGTCCATCGGACGAGGGTACCCGCAGCCGCGCGCGGGTTGGCGACGAAGACGTCGCTGGTTTGGGGGCAGGGGAGGTCACCGGAGGCGCAGGAGACGACGGCCAGAACACGAACCGAGTTCGCGATGGAGAACTACTGGGGCACAGGCCGGACAGAGGCGTTCAGTGACGGGGTTTTCGCGATCGCGATCACGCTGCTCATTCTCGAGGTCAATGTGCCGGAGACGGCGTTCGACAACCTCTGGCGGGGCATCGCCGACCAGTGGCCCTCCTACCTCGCCTACGCCACGAGCTTCATCACGATCGGCGGCATCTGGCTCGCTCACCACGGCATCTTCCGTCGCCTGCAATACGGAAACCAGCGACTGATGGTGATCAACCTGCTGCTGCTGATGGTCGTCTCGTTCCTGCCCTTCCCGACCAAGCTGATGGCCGAAGCGATCCACCAGAGCGACGCCGAGCGCGCCGCAGTCATCTTCTACGGCGCGACGCTGCTCGTCATCCAGTCCCTGCTCGGCGCCCTCTGGGGATCGGTCACGCTCGACCGTCACCTGCTCCGGCCGGAGGTAGACGAGAGCGAGATCAAGGCGATCACGCTGGCGGCAACACCGACCATCGGCTTCTACCTCGCCGTGATCGTGCTCGCCTTCGTGGCACCCGTCATCGCCGTGTACGGCTTCCTCCTCATCGCCATCGTCTCCGTCCTCAGGGCGCGGGGCGATAGCAGCGTCCGGCGCCACACGACAGCTGCATAACGCGACCGCTCACCGTCTTGCGGACACGGCGGGACGGCCACCGACCCCAAATCTCACGCGGCGTGAGGCACGCCTGTCCGGCAGCACCCTGTCCGGCACGGGAACGATCGATTTCACCGCTGTTCCCGAGGGTCTTCTCGGCACTCCGGGCCTTGACGAGACGAGAGTCGCCATAGACGCGCTCTCTTTACCGGCTGTGTGGCTGGCGCCGCGAGCGGTTCCACGGCCACATGCCGTCCATCTCGACCTCGAGCGCGAAGCTCAACAGAATCCTGACCACGACGATCACGCCCAACACGACAACGCTCTCGTAGGTCGGGTCGACGATGATCGTCCGCACGATGTCGGCCACGATCAGCACTTCCAGGCCGAGCAGGATCGAGCGACCGAGGTTGCGGCGCAGTTCCTCGTAGGAGCCGGGCCGACGCTCGGGATGGGACACCCGTATGAGGAAGATGAGAAACGCTCCGAATCCGCCGACGAGCATGATTCCCGCCCCGACTGCCTCCACGACCCGAACGATGTCGGAAACCGTGCTCTTGTACTCCATCGCGATGCAACTCTATGCAACAGACGACCGGCCGCGCACGGAACCGCACCAGGTCAGATTCGTTGCTGCTGCCCCGACTCAAATCGGCGAAGCTCGACGGAGTCGGCCGTCTCAGCGAGCCGCTCGGGGCCGCGACGATCCCGGCGTAGAACTCCCCGCGGCCCTGCTTCGCGCGGGCGTCCGGGCCCGGCGGCTTTCCAGGCCTGCCAGGCGGCGGCGAGCACGTCGCGGGCTGTCGACCGACATTCCGCGCGTGAGCTGCACCCGACGCTGTATCGCGTCTGGGTGATGTCAGTTGGCGCGGCTTCGATCCTTCCCAGCCGTTCACGGGTCCCTACGGAGCTGTTCCTGAGCTGCGGCGGTTTCCCGCGCATCGATTCGCGTGACCGGGCGACGAACGAGCTCGTTGTCGAGGCGGTAACCACTGCCAGGAACCCTCCCGAGGAGCATCACGAGGCCCGCCAGGGCTCGACCGGCTGCCGTCACCGGGACAATGTCGCCATACCCGACTCGCGTTACCGTCTGAACCTGCCCACCAGAGCCCCGGACCGACCGAAGAGAACTGATCCATGTCGATGGTCTTCATCAGCAACGCCTGCGGCGATGGCGGTCGAGGTCGTCGCCTATGCGATGACGAGGGCGGCGCTTCTCGGCGTTCCGGCGCGTTCGATCCAGCGATCGAACCGACTTTCGGCCCGCGCCTTCGCAGTCATGGCTTGACGTTCGCACCTGTCGCTGCCGATCCTGCCGGACACCGGCACGAACCCGGAGGCTCTGCCAAACCTGCACCGACATTTGTATTCGGCTGCCTGTTCCGGGATCATGCCGGACGCCTCGAAGAAGCTCGGTTCGGGTAGCCGACGAGGTCGACGATCCTGTCCCTGCGGTCGAGGTTAGCCCGAGGCGGTCGCGACCGCCTCGGTGAGATCCTCGTCGTCGTTGGACGGAACCGTTCGGGGCAGATCGCGTGTGAAAAGGAGCGACGCGAGGGCAAGGAGCGCCGCGACCAGGAGGCCCGCTTTCAGCGACTTGAGCTGGGCATCCTGGTAGTCGTCGACGATCGCCGTGGTGGTCGCCTCGTCGAGTCCGGCGTCCTGCGCCGCGGCCTCGACCTGATCGGTCGAGACGAAGTCGATGCCCGTGCCCACGGCCACGCTCACCTGGGATGCGACCTTGTCGCTGATGGCCGGGTTCGACTCGATGTTCGACAGGAACACCGACGTCAGGCCGGTCAGCACGATCGCACCGATCAGGGCGACGCCGAGCGACGAGCCGAGCTGTTGCCCGGTGAACTGGAGGCCGCCGGCCTCGCCCCGGCCCGACACCGTGACCGACGACTGAACGACGTTGCCGAGCTGGGAGGCGAGAAGCCCCAGACCGACTCCCAGCAGGGCCATCGACAGGGCGAAGCGTCGCCCCGGCCAGGTCGGGCTGGATCGTGGCGAGCAGGATCAGCGTGGCGATGAAAGTGATCACCAGGCCGCCTCGGATGATCGACCGCACGGGAAACCGGGCCGAGAGCCGCGCGCCGACGGCGGCCGCGAACAGCATCGCGATCGACATCGGCAGCAGCCGCTTGCCCGTCTCGAGGGCGTCGAAGCCGAGAACCAGCTGCAGGTAGAGCGGCACGGTGAAGAAGACCCCCATCAGGATCAGGTTCTGCGAGAACATGCCGATCAGGCCGGACCGAACCGGCGGAATCCTGAACAGGTCGAGGTGCACCAGCGGGTCGGTACCGATCGCCTCCCGGTGCCGCTGCCAGCGCACGAACGCCCACAGCAGGACGCCGCCGCCGGCGACGACGAAGACGGTCAAGGAGAACCCGAGCGGCGCGACCGGGGAGTCCTTCGGAAGCAGCCAGCCCCAGGTGCTCGCCTGCAGGGTGCCGAAGACGACCGCTCCGAGACCGGCGGCGGAGAGGATCGCTCCGACGATGTCGAGCCGGGGCTTGGTTGCTTCGCGGACGGTGTCGCGGACGAAGGGGGTCATCGCCAGGATGCCGAGGACGATCACGACCTCGCCCACGAACACGACCCGCCAGCTCAGCTCCGTCGTCGCCCAGCCCCCGAGGATGGGGCCGACGGCGATGCCCACGCCCGCGACGCCGCCGATGATCGCATACGCGGTCTTGCGCTCGCGCCCTTCGAAGTTCCCTGCGATCAGCGCGGCCATCGCCGGGAGCACCAGGGAGGCACCGACGCCCTCGAGGATCGACCACCCCAGCGTCAGGACGGCGACGGTCGGCGCCGCCGCCGTCAGCGCCGAGCCGCAGGCGTAGATGACGAGGCCGATCACGAAGGCCCGCCGACGTCCGATGATGTCGCCGATCTTGGCGCCCGTGAGCATGAACATCGCCATCACGAGGCAGTAGAGGGTGATCACTGCCTGAATGGTGGTCACCGTGGTGTCGAAGTCGGCCACCAGCTGGCTGATCGAGACGTTCATCACCGACTGATCGAGGACCATGATGAACTGGGCGCCCGTCAGCGCGACCAGCGGCAGCCATCGCTTCATCGGGCACTCCGGCGCGTCACGGTGCAGGGTCTCTCGGACGTGTCGAGGTCGGCCGCGATCGGCGAGATCGAGACGTTCATCACGCTCGAGTCCAGCACCATCACGAACTGCGCCGCGGCAACGATGATGAGGCGCGAGCCAGCGGCGCATCGGGTGACTTTACTAACGATACGCGTGAAAGATGCCGGTCTGATCGCGCTCGCAGCTGGTAGGCGTGATCGGTGAACCACACGAGCTGCGGTTGCGTCCCCGGCGGTGGATCGCCGACGCTCGTGAACGTCCCGAACGAGACCCTCATCCAGAGCCCGCCGCGAGCGGCCCCGGCGCCGAGATCGTCCCCGACCACGTCGTCCCGGGCTCGAGCACGGCGGGCAGTGGAGGGTCGTACGCACTTTGCGGCGCGGATCGTCGGGAGCGTCGCCCTGGCGGTTGCGCGCTCGAGCTCGTCGAGGTCGTCGTTCGGGAACAGCAGCACGCCGAACGCGCGCTCGACCGTGAGGCGTGGGTCGCCGACCTCCCAGCCGACGTCGGAGCGGTTCTCGACGGAGATCGCGGCCCGCCAGCCCGTCTCGGTGACGGTGAACGACGCGCACGCCGAACACGAGCGCCGGCTTCTCGGCCGGATACGGCTCCTGCCAGCCGAGCGCCGCCGTGCTGCGGCGGTGCCTTGACGGACGGGCACGAAGGTGCGTCGCGCTCGTCGCCGCAGCCGGCCGCGAGCGACGGCGACAGACGAGCGCGTGAGCGGGACGAGCGGGGAGCAGCGCGACGCATGCCGCGGATGCTCGCACAACGCTGCTGCTAGGCTCGCCGTCGGCGATGGATCTCTACGAGTACCAGGGCAAGGAGCTGTTCCAGCGCGTCGGCATCCCGGTCGGCGACGGGCGGCTTGCGACGACGCCGGGCGAGGCGCGCCAGGCGGCGGAGGTGCTCGGCGGCCCGGTCGTCGTCAAGGCGCAGGTGCTGACGGGCGGCCGCGGCAAGGCGGGCGGCGTCAAGCTCGCCGCGAGCGCGCACGAGGCGGAGGAGCACGCGAAGAACATCCTCGGGCTCGACATCAAGGGCCACGTCGTGAAGCGGCTCTGGATCGAGCAGGCGTCGGAGATCGCGAAGGAGTACTACCTCTCGCTCACGTTCGACCGCGGCGCGAAGAAGCCGCTGTTCATGTTCACGACGCAGGGCGGCGTCGACATCGAGCAGGTGGCCGAGGAGAGCCCCGAGGCGCTCGTGAAGCTGCACGTCGATCCGCTCGAGGGCTTCCACGCCTGGCAGGCCCGGCGGCTCGTGTACGGCGCGGGCGTGACCGACCCGTCCGAGCAGAAGCAGATCGTCGCAGATCGTCGGGAAGCTGTACGACGCGTTCATCGCGCTTCGACGCGATGCTGTGCGAGATCAACCCGCTGATCGTGACGCCCGACGGCAGGGTCAAGGCGCTCGACTCGAAGTTCACGGTCGACGACAACGCGCTCTACCGGCATCCCGACGTCGCCGAGATGCGCGACCTGGAGGCGGCCGACCCGCTCGAGGCGCTCGCGCGCGAGAAGCACGTCACCTACGTGAAGCTGGACGGCGAGGTCGGCGTGCTGCGGCAACGGCGCCGGGCTGTCGATGTCGACCGTCGACGTCGTCACCTTCGCGGGCGGCCGGCCCGCGAACTTCTGCGACCTCGGCGGCGGCGGCGACGCCCAGGGCGTCGTCGACGCGCTCGAGGTGATCACCCGCGACCCGCAGGTGAAGGCGATCTTCTTCAACATCTTCGGCGGCATCACGCGCTGCGACGAGGTCGCGCGCGGGCGTCCTGCAGGCGCTCGGCCAGATGGGCATCGAGCTGCCGATCGTCGTCCGCCTCGACGGCACGAACGCCGAGGAGGGCCGGCGGATCCTCGCCGAGGCGGCGCCGCCGAACCTGCACGTGGAGCCGACGATGCTCGAGGCCGCCCGCACGGGCCGTGGAGCTGTCCGCATGACCGACGTCTGGAGCGACCGGTCCGAGCATGTACCGGACGAGCGACGCCCACCGCGAAGGGCCCCGACCTCGACCTGATGGTCGAGTGGGCGTCCGGGCGCCCGGACCGCGCTCGACGTCGCCACCGGCGGCGGCCACGTGGCGCGCCGCCTGCGCGAGGCCGGGCTCGACGTGGTCAGCTGCGATCCCGGCGCCGGGCATGGGGCCCGACGTCGATCTGCCGTGCGGAGCACCTTCCCTTCGGCGACGCCAGCTTCGACGTCGTCGCCACGCGCGTCGCGGCGCACCACTACGAGCGACGTGGCGAAGGCGGTCGAGGAGATGGCGCGTGTGACCGGCCGACCGTGTCCTGATCGTCGACAACGTCTTCATGGGCGACGACGTCGAGGAGGCCGAGCGGCTGCGCGACCCCTCGCACGTCCGCAACTACTCGGACGGCGAGTGGAAGTCGCTCGTCGAGTCCGCCGGGCTCGTCGTCGAGGACGTGCGCTTCTTCGACAAGCCGATCGAGCTCCAGCCGTGGCTCGACCGCTGCGGCTGCGTGGGCGAGGCGGCGCGCCGCGTGCGCGAGCTCGTCGCGCACCGCACCGACGGTGACGTCGTCACGCTCGACCGCATCGCGATCCTGGCGGTGAGCCGCTGATGGCGATCATCGTCGGCAACGACACGCGCCTCGTCGTCCAGGGGCTGACGGGCTCCGAGGGCCGCTTCCACGGCCTGCGCAACCGCGCCTACGGCACGAACCTCGTCGCCGGCGTCACGCCCGGCAAGGGCGGCCAGGACGTGGACGGCGTGCCCGTCTACGACACGGTCGCCGACGCGGTCGCGGAGCAGGGCGCGAACACGTCGATGATCTTCGTGCCGGCACCGTTCGCCGCCGACGCGATCTACGAGGCGGTCGACGCGGGCATTCGCACCATCGTCTGCATCACCGAGGGCGTGCCCGCCCACGAGATGCTGCGGATCCACTCCTACATCGCCCCGCGCGGCGTGACGCTGATCGGCCCGAACTGCCCCGGCGCGCTCTCGCCCGGCAAGGCGAACGTCGGGATCATCCCCGCCGAGATCTTCAGCGCCGGCAACATCGGGCTCGTCTCCCGCTCCGGCACGCTGACCTACCAGATCGGCCACGAGCTGACGCAGATGGGCCTCGGCAACTCGACCATCGTCGGGATCGGCGGCGACCCGATCGTCGGCTCGTCGTTCATCGACATCCTGGGCGGTTCGAGGCCGACCCGGAGACCGAGTACGTCGTGCATGGTCGGCGAGATCGGCGGCGACGAGGAGGAGAAGGCGGCGGCGTTCATCGAGGCGGAGCTGACGAAGCCGGTGGTCGCCTACATCGCCGGCTTCACGGCTCCGCCGGGCAAGACGATGGGGCACGCGGGAGCGATCATCTCCGGCTCGTCGGGCACGGCGCAGGCCAAGAAGGCGGCCCTCGAGGCGAAGGGCATCCGCGTCGGCACGACGCCGACCGAGACGGCCGAGCTCGTCGCAGAGATCGCCCGCCGGTAGAAGAGCGCGGACGTGAGGCTCCGCGGCTGGCTGTTCACGGAGGGCGACAACCTCGCCGGCGGCGTCTACGGGACGATCCTCACACGTCGATCGTCGCTGCGGCGGACACGAACGACGCGATCTGGCGCTCGCTCGCGATCGTCGTCGTGACGGTGTTTGTCTTCTGGCTCGCGCACGTGTACGCGCACGCGCTCGCCGCGGGCGTCGACCACGGCGAGGAGCTTTCGTTCGGCGAGGTGCGCCTGATCGCGCGCCACGAGTGGCCGCTGCTGCAGGCGGCCGCGCTCCCGTCGCTCGCGCTCCTGGCCGGCGCCGTCGGGCTGGTCGAGCGCAAGACCGCGTACTGGCTCGCGATCGGCGTCGGCGTCGCCGCGCTCTGACGTCGGGCTTGGTCTCGCGCCAGGCCGAGCACGGCTCTCGCGGCGTCACGGCGACGTGCGTCGTGGTGCTCGTCAACGCTGGTTGTAGCCTCTGGTCATCGGCCTTCGTCGAGCGCCTGGCCTGGTGCTGTTCAACTGCTGCTGCTGATCGAGCGCGGCGATCAAGGAGATCGTCGGGGTGTTCATCGCTGATCAACCAGGCGCAGCCGATCTGTTCCTGGTGAACATCGTCGAGGCGGTCGCCGAGGCCGGCGCCGCTGCACCACCGCGGGGCATCGGCGCGGCGGCGACCCCGAGGAAGGCGACGCCGAGAGCGACGACCTGCACGTTCGCGGTGTGTGGCGGAGTCACCGGCGCGGATCGGCGCCGTGGAAGCGCGAATCGAACAGGGCGACGCCGAAGCTCCGCGTCACCGGCGCGATGAACGCGTTGGCCATCGCCGCGAGCACCGCCGCCGATCCGCGTGCGACGCTCCCCCGCGGGATGGCATGCGACGACGCCCGCAGCGGTGGGCGCGACGCCAGCTGAGGTCAGCCGGAATGCCCCGCGCGCAGCGGG
>CAVSUK010000003.1:0-64896 GCA_963731095.1 uncultured Gaiellaceae bacterium | reverse complement strand
CGTGATCTTCACCTCGCTCGTCGCCACCTCCGTGTGCAGCCACACGGGCGTGCCGCCCGAGGAGACACCGACGAACGTGTAGGCATCAGGGTTCTGCGGGTCGTTCTGATGGAACGCCCAGCCGTTCGCGTCCATCCGCGCGAGGTTGGCTCGGCCGAGCTTCTGCTCCATGTCCGACTCCGACATCGGGAAGACCTTGCCGTTCGCGCAGACGACACGCACGTCGCCAACACTTGCCGCCTCGATGGCGTCGAATACTGCAGGAAGGAGCTTCGAGGAGGGGGTGGGTCGGAACTGGTTGTCGATGATCACAGCGACGCTCGACTTCCCGGCGAGGATGTCGGCGAACGACGGTCCGTCGACCGGCTCGGCGAGCGCTCGCCGAGCCGCCTCGGTGGCGTCCCCGACCGGCGGCGGCTCGTCCGGGTAGACCGCCGCCAGCAAGTTGGCGTGGGGGATCTCGAGCTCGAGCGTGTCGCGGTGCTTCTTCGATTCGTCGTCGGTCGCGCCGATCGCGAGCGGGTCCATCGACTCGTACGGGATGACGGCGCGGTAGGTGTCGCTCATGAGGCCTCCGAGTCTTGTCGTGTCGTCTGTCCGAGGCTTGGCGCTCGCACCGGAGAGAGTACAAGCAGATCATCGCCGACAGGGGTCTGCGACGCCTCGTCTCAATGGACGAGACCGCCCCGCTCTGGCCTACGGAAAGAATCGATAATCGCTCGTTCGCTGTTGAATCCGTCTAGACAGGTTGTTAGGTTCGCACCCCAATGAGTGAGCGCCTCGCCCAGGTGGACGTTCGGCGGCTGATCCCACGCTTTGTCGTCGGGATCCTCGTGGTCTTCGCCCTGCTCTACGTGGTCGTCATCACCGACCCGTCGTCCGGCGTGGGCGACAACTGGCGCACGACGAACTTCGGTTCGGCCATCGACAATCCCGGAGCGTTTCTCTACACGCTGCTCGACGCGGTCACCTTCGCCGCGCTCCTCTTCATCGTGGCAAGCGGCTTCTCGCTCATCTTCGGCCTCATGCGCGTCGTCAACATGGCGCACGGCTCTCTCTACCTCCTCGGCGGCTACATCGCGTACGAGATCCAGCAGCGGATGACGGGCAAGGGCTTCTCCGTGCAGCCGTCGGACGTCAACACGTGGGAATGGGTCGTCCCTCTCCTCGTGGCGATGGGGTTCATCGCGCTCTTCGGGGTCCTGATCCAGCAGCTCTTCCTCCGTTGGAACCAGGGCCAGGACCTCCGGCAGGCGCTGATCACGATCGCGATCTCGGTGATCGTCGCCGATCAGGTGATCGCCCACTTCCCGCGGAGCGTCCCAGAGGGTACGAAGCCGTTCGGGGGGAACGCTGTGGGCCTCGGGTGGCCGGGCTGGACGAACCGCCTGGTCGATCTCCACGTCTGGAACACCCAGTACTCGCTGGCGCGGCTCGTCATGCTCGCGCTCGGGGTCGCGGTCGGGATTGGTCTCTGGCTCTGGCTGTACCAGACGAGGACGGGGATGGTGATCCGCGCCGGCGTCGATGACCGGCAGATGACCTCGGCGATCGGCATCAACATCCAGGTCTTCTTCGCGATCGCCTTCGCCGTCGGCGCCGCTCTGGTCGCGCTCGGCGCGACCGTCGGCACCTCGCAGGGCAACATCGCCCAGGGTCTGGACGGCGTCTGGCTGCTGAACTCGCTCGTCGTCGTCATCATCGGCGGGATGGGCTCGCTGCTCGGTGCCGTCGCGGGATCGCTGCTGTTCGGCCTCGTCTCGGCGTTCTCGGTCACGTACCTGCCGGTTGCCGGTACCGATTGCTGCACGCAGTACTCGCCGGTGCTCACGTTCGTGCTCATGGCTCTCGTCCTCGCGTTCCGGCCGCAGGGGCTCTTCGGGAGAGAAGCATGAGTGCGGGTGCCACGAAAACGATCGTCGAGCGCGCGATCGGCGTCGGGGTGCTCGTCTTCGCGCTCTTCGGCCCACAGATCGTGTCCGACTTCTGGATGGACACGGTGCTGACCCAGACGTTCATCCTCGGCATCGGCGCGGCGAGCCTCGTCTTCCTGTCGGCCTTTGGCGGCATGATCTCGCTGGCGCAGGCGGGTCTCATGGGCATCGCCGGGTACGCGCTCGGAAACATGGTCTCACAGCGCGTCGAGGGGGGAGAGACGAAGGGCCTACTGCTCGGCTGGGACCCGACGCTGGCCGTCATCGTCGCGATTCTGCTGACGGTCGGCATCGCGCTGATCTTTGGCGCGGTCGCCTCACGGAGCTTCGGGATCTACTTCCTCATGCTCACCCTCACCTATACGGTAATCGCGTTCCTGTTCGTCAGTCAGGTCACGCAGGTGGGCGGCTTCTCGCCGATCGCCGGCATCGACCGCTATACGCCCGGGTTCGTCGGCGACGTCGTCAACGACCGGCAGCGGTTGTACTACGTTGCCCTCGGCGTCGCGATCGCCGTCTATGTGCTGATTCGCTACCTCGTACAAACGCCGTTCGGGATCGCGCTCCAGGGGATCCGCGACGAGCCCGCGCGCATGGCCTCGCTCGGGTACAACGTAGCACTGCACCGCACACTGGCCTTCGGCGTCGGCGGGCTAGTGGCGGCGCTCGGAGGTGTTCTGTTCGCCTGGTGGTCGGGTCAGCTCTCGCCGTCGAACATCGGCCTCCAGGCGACGATCGAGTTACTCGTGATCGCGGTGATCGGAGGGCTCGTGCGAATCGAGGGCGCGTGGCTCGGCGCGTTCGCCTTCATCTGGATCAGCAACGAGGTGACGAACAGGATCCCCTCGGAGGGGCTGTGGGTGGTCGGCGGCAGCTTTAACACGATCATCGGCGTCTTCTTCCTCGCGATCGTGATTGCGTCGCCCGACGGGCTCATGGGGCTCTGGGACCGCATCTGGGGTCTGGCGCTGTTTCGCAAGCCGCAGCCCCCCGAGGTCAAGGCGACTCCGGCGAGTTGACGGGGCGAGAAAGGAGGTCGAAGTCGACTCGACGGCGTGGAACGAGGGTAGTTGAGGGAGGCGAGAGACTACTGTGGAAACCAGCGAAGGAGGGTCAGTAATGAGACGACTTAGGGAGCAGAGGATACGGCTCCTCTTCTCGGCCGTTGTGATCGCGGCCGGGATCGCCGCGATCGCGTCGGTGTCTACCGCGGCGACGACAGGTGAGGTCCGCGTTGCAGTTCTGACCGACTGCAAGGGGACTTTCGGAGGCGCCTACGAGGCCGGAGCGGGCGGATCAAATACTGCGCTCGTGCAGTTCGCCGGCGCGAAGGTGACGAACAAGAAGAAGCCGTCGGCGGGCATCACCGGTGCCAAGGCCGGTGGCAAGAGCATCCGCATCGTCGGCTACGGCTGCGGCGATGACACGCCGGCGACGGCGCTCAAGGAGACGCGCCGCCTCATGCAGCAGCTGAAGGCCGACGTGATGGTCGGGCCGCTGTCCGGCGACGAGGCGGTAGCGGTCGCGAACTGGGCGAAGCCGCGACCGGCCAAGACCGTGATCATCGGCACGGCCGGGTCGCAGGACCCGACGCTGCAGATCGCGCCGAAGAACGTGTTCCGCTACCACGGCGACGGCGCCCAGTGGAACGCCGGCATCGGCGAGATCGTCTACAAGAAGCTCGGCTGGCGGACTGCCGCGATCATCATGGACGACTACAGCTTCGGCTGGACGTCGGCGGCCGGCATCATCGCCGACTTCTGCGCTATCGGAGGGAACATCACGAAGCGCGTGTTCGCGCCGCTGGGCACGACCGACTACTCGTCGTACGTGCGCCAGTTGCCGGCTCCGGGCTCCGTGGACGGGTACTTCTGGGTCGTCGGCGGCTCTGGTACCGGCCCTGCGTTGAAGGCGTACGAGCAGGTGTACGGCCCGATCGACCCGAAGAAGCACTCGGGGAACCTGTTCCTCTGGTTCCTGACCGGCAAGGACGATGTGGCGCCGCGGATGATCGGCGCGTACGTCGGCGGCTTCGGGACCGCGCCCGGACTGAAAGGCGTCCAGGCCGTGAGACAGTACCTCGCCGTAGCCAACAAGACGTATCCGGGGATCTGGGACTTCAACGACGGGTTCTTCTACAACTACTACCAGGGCACGCGGGCGTTGGTAGAAGGCCTGAACAGGTCCGGTGGCGCAGTCGGCGCCAAGCTGCAGGCCGCACTGCCGCGGTCGATCTTTGCCCCGTTCGAGCTCTCTGACAACGGAAGGGTCAAGCTCGACGCGAACCGCCAGGCGATCCAGGATCAGTGGCCCGTGCAGATCGTCAAGGGGCCGGACGGAGGCCCGAAAGTCCAGCTGACCGGCTACGTCCCCAACGTCGACCAGTCGTTCGGTGGCCTGTTCACGAAGAACAGCCCCGCGCCAGGCCGCACGCAGCCGCCGTGCGTGAAGAAGAACCTGCCCTGGCAGGGCAAGATCCAAGAGGTCAAGGACGGCGTCGTCACGAAGACCCTGATCAAGTGAGGTAGTGACCGACGCAGCATCAGCCGCCGCTCACGCCGGCCCGATCCTCCGCTTACGGGGGATCGGCCGGCGCTTCGGCGGCCTGCTCGCCGTGCGCGACGTCGACCTCGACATCGCACAGGGCGAGCGTCGGGCGGTGCTCGGCCCGAACGGCGCCGGCAAGACGACGCTGTTCAACGTCATCTGCGGCGACATGCCCCCCTCGGGCGGCACGATCGAGCTGTTCGGGGAGAACGTCACGGGGCGACCCGCGCGGACGCGGGCGAAGCTCGGCCTCGCCCGCACGTACCAGCAGTCACGGCAGTTCCTCGGCCTCACGGTCGAGGACAGCATCTACCTCTCGATCGTCGGCGTCGAGGGGGGGCGGCTGCGACCGATCCGCCGCCCTGGCCGCGACCGCGCGCTGCGGGAGCGGGCGAGAGAGGCCGCGGGGCGTGTCGCGATCGACAAGAAGCTCGGAGAGCGCGTCGGCGACCTCTCCCACGGCGAGCACCGCCAGGTGGCTATTGCAATGGCGCTCGCCGCGAACCCCCGCGTGCTGATGCTCGACGAGCCCGCGTCGGGACTGTCCCGCGGCGAGCGCGTGCTTCTCACGGACCTCTTGCTCGGGCTCGACCGGTCGATCACCCTCATCCTCATCGAGCACGACATGGACATCGCTCTCACCGTCGCGGACAGCGTGACGATGATGCACGACGGTCGTGTCATCGTCGAAGGAACCCCCGACGAGATCCGCGCCAACCAGACCGTGCACGACCTCTACCTCGGACGCGGGCACGGCCATGAGTGAGCAGCAGCAGTCCACGGCTCCTCCTCCTCCTACCGCCGAGACGCCGGCGTTGCTCGAGGTCGAGAACCTGAGCGCCTTCTACGGGAAGGCACGTGCCCTGGAGGACGTCAGCTTCCGGATGGCGCACGAGTCCGTCGCCATCGTGGGGCGCAACGGGATGGGCAAGACGACCCTGTGCAACGCGATCATGGGCATCTCGCCTCCGGCCGCCACAGGGTCGATCCGCTTCGCGGGCCAGGAGCTCGTCGGCGGCCATTCGTACCGGATCGCCCGGCAGGGGATCGGCTACGTGCCCCAGGGGCGGCGCCTGTTCCCGTCGCTGACGGTCGACGAGCACCTGAGGATCGCGTCTCGCAGCGCGTCGACCGATGGAGGGAGCGTGTGGACGCGGGAGCGCGTCTACGACCTCTTTCCCCGGCTCGCCGAGCGGAAGCGAAACGGCGGCGCGCAGCTCTCGGGCGGCGAGCAGCAGATGGTGGCGATCGGCCGTGCGCTCGTCACGAACCCACGCCTGCTCGTCTTGGACGAGCCGTCGGAGGGGCTCGCCCCGGCAATCATCGAGACGATGATCGAGACCTTCCAGCAGCTCGAGCGGGAGGGCCTCGCGATCCTGCTGATCGAGCAGAACCTCGGGGTCGCGACCGCGCTCGCGGAACGTCAGCTGATCATGGTCGCCGGCAGCATTGCCACCGAGACCACCGCCACTGCGCTCTCCGGTGACCCGGAGCTGCAACGACGCTACCTCGGCGTGGAGCCGCTCGCCAAGTAGGCTTTCCCGAGCTTGGCTCCCTGCGAACCACTTTGAGCATCAAGACTTCTCTCGCCGCCGGCGCGATCGGCTGCCTGCTGCTCCTCACCGGATGCGGCGGCTCGGGGTCGCCGGGCGACGCGATCATCTTCGTCAGTTCGCGCGACGGCGACTACGCGATCTTCGGAATGAACGCGGACGGGTCGAAGCAGGGGCGCCTGACCAACGACCGAGGCGACACCTCGACCCTCGCGGGCGTCCAGTTCCAGACGGGGCCGGCGTGGTCGCCCGACGGCACCAGGATCGCGTTCGCGAGCGCCCGGGAAGGGTCGTTCGACATCTACGTCATGAACGCCGACGGCACGGATACGAAACGGCTCACGTCTTCGAAGGAGAACGACCAGCATCCGACGTGGTCGCCGGACGGGAGTCGTATCGCCTTCTCGCGATTCAGCGACAGTGACCACCTCTACGTGATGAACGCCGACGGGACCGGTGTCCGCCGGGTCACCGACGACGACCCCACCGTCGAGGCGGAGCCCGCGTGGTCGCCGGACGGCCGCTGGATTGCCTATTCGCATCGGGCGTCGGGCAGCGACTTCCGTGAGATCTGGGTTGTGCGTCCCGACGGGTCGGGTCGGCGCAGCGTGACGAAGCTCGACGCCAAGAGCTACACGCCGACCTGGGCCCCGGACTCTAGGCGTCTCGCCTTCTCCTCGAGCCGTGGCGGGGCGCTCTACGACATCTACACGGTCGGTGTCGACGGCAACGACGTGCGACGGCTCGTGAGCTCCGCGACCGACGCTTTCGAGCCGGCGTGGTCGCCTGACGGGGACGACATCGCGTTCTCACGCGACGGGGCGATCGTCGTCACGACACTCGCCGGCGCCGAGCAGCAGCTCACGAACCGGGAAGACAACGACTCCAGCCCGGCCTGGAAACCGGTGCCGGCAGACAAGGAGGGGAGCTGATGCCCACCGTCGTCCTCGTGGGAACGCTCGACACGAAGGGCGAGGAGTACGCTTTCCTCGCCGATCGAATCCGGGAGCACGGCGTCGACGTCGTGCTCGTCGATGCCGGCATCGTCGGCGAGCCGCTCGCGACTCCGGACGTGACGCGTCAAGAGGTCGCGACGGCCGTGGGTGCCGACGTTCAGGCGCTCGCCGACGCGGGCGACCGCGGCGCGGCGGTCGAGACGATGGCGCGCGGCGCGGCCGAGATCGTCAAGCGCCTGCACGCCGAGGGAAAGCTCGACGCGATCGGCGGCCTCGGCGGCTCCGGCGGCTCGGCGCTCGCGACCTACGCGATGCGGCAGCTGCCGATCGGCGTCCCCAAGCTAATGGTGTCGACCGTCGCCTCGGGGGACACGAGCCCCTACGTCGGCTCGGTCGACGTGACGATGATGTACTCGGTCGTCGACATCGCCGGGGTCAACAGGATCTCGGCGCAGATCATGACCAACGCGGCCGGTGCGCTCGCCGGGATGGCGCAGGCGACAGTGCCGCCGCTCGGCGACGAGAAGCCGCTCGTCACGGCGTCGATGTTCGGCGTCACGACCCAGGCGGTCACGGTGGCGCGGGAGCGGCTCGAGGATCTCGGCTACGAGGTGCTGGTCTTCCACCAGACGGGTGCGGGCGGCGGCTCGATGGAGGCGTTGATCGGTGGCGGCTTCATCGCGGGCTCCCTGGACGTGACGACGACGGAGTTCTGCGACCTCGTCGCCGGCGGCGTCCTCGTCGCGGTGCCGGAGCGGCTCGAGTCGGCGGGGCGGACGGGCATCCCGCAGGTCGTCTCGCTCGGCGCCCTCGACATGGTCAACTTCGGCCCGATGGACACGGTGCCCGAGCGGTACCGGGACCGGAACCTCTACGTTCACAACCCCACGATCACGTTGATGCGGACGACGCCGGCCGAGTGCCGGGAGATCGGGCGGATCATTGCCGAGAAGCTGAATGGGGCGACCGGCCCGACGGTGCTGTTCGTTCCCCTACGCGGGGTGTCGGCGATCGCGACCGAGGGTCAGGTCTTCTTCGACCCCGAAGCCGACGCGGCGCTCTTCGACACGATCCGCGAGCTGATCAACACGTCGAAGGTCGAGCTCCACGAGTTCGACCTGGACGTGAACGACCCGGAGTTCGCGCTCGCGATGGCGAACCGGCTGCACGAGCTGATGCAGGAGGCATCGTCATGACCAGGCAAGAGGCGCTCGCGAGGCTGCGGGCACAGATCGAGGCGCGCAAGCCGATCATCGGCGCCGGCGCGGGCACTGGCCTGTCGGCGAAATGCGCGGAGGCGGGCGGTACCGACCTGATCATCATCTACAACTCGGGCCGCTACCGGATGGCCGGGCGCGGCTCGCTCTCGGGGCTCCTGCCCTACGGGGACGCCAACGAGATCGTCGTCGACATGGCGAAGGAGGTGCTGCCCGATCGTGAAGGCGACGCCGGTGCTGGCGGGCGTCTGCGGCACGGATCCGTTCCGGTTGATGGACGTCTTCCTGGACGAGCTGAAGCGGATCGGGTTCAGCGGCGTGCAGAACTTCCCCACGGTGGGGCTGTTCGACGGGACGTTCCGCCAGAACCTCGAGGAGACGGGCATGGGGTACGGGCTCGAGGTGGAGATGATCCGGCTGGCTCGCGAGCGGGACCTGCTCACCGCTCCGTACGTCTTCACGCCTGAAGAGGCCGTGGCGATGGCCGAGGCCGGCGCGGACGTGCTCGTGCCCCACATGGGGCTCACCACGGGCGGCGCGATCGGCGCCGAGAGCGCGAAGACGCTCGACGAGTCCGTCGTGCTCGTGCAGGAGATGTGCGATGCCGCGAAGCGCGTCAACCCGGAGATCATGGTGCTGTGCCACGGCGGCCCGATCGCCGAGCCGGATGACGCCGCGTACGTGATCGCCCGCACCGAGGGCGTGGTCGGCTTCTTCGGCGCCTCGTCGATGGAGCGGCTTCCGACCGAGGTCGCGATGACGGAGAACATGCGGCGGTTCAAGGCGATCCCGATCGAAGGAGGATAGGTGGCAGGAGCATTCAAGCCGGCATCGGCTCTCGACCGGCAGCAGCACGACTGGGGGGTCTTCGCCCAGGTCAGCGGCCCGCGGGACGGGCTCGCCGGCATCGTCACGATCGAGGCGACCTTCCTGCCGGGGAAGTGCCACGACTTCCACCGGCATCCGGGGCAGGAAGAGGTGATCTACGTCGTCGAGGGCACGATCGAGCAGTGGGTCGAGCGGGACCGGAGCGTGCTCTCCGCCGGCGACTCCGTGCTGATCCCCGCCTCGGCGGTGCACGCCACCTTCAACGACGGTGACGCCCCGGCCAGGATCCTGGCGATCCTGTCGCCGGCCGTCGGCGAGGACGGATACGGCGTCGAGGACGTCTCGGGCGACGAGCCCTGGGCGTCGCTGCGCTGATGGAGCCCGTTCGCGTCCACGAGAGCGGGAGCCTCGTCCCCGAGACGGTGCGCGACGCGGTCGACGGGCCGAAGGAGGTCGCCGTGCAGCTCGCCGCCCACGCCGGCGCGCGTGTGGCGGTGCAGCCGTGATCCTCAACGTCTACGAGTGGGGCGATCCGTCCGGGCCGTCCGTCGTCTGCCTGCACGGCGTGACCGGGCACGGCGCCCGCTTCCGGGCGCTGGCGGAGAGGCTCCCCGGCCGCCGGGTGGTCGGCGTCGACCTGCGCGGTCACGGCCGCTCCGGCTGGGAGCCGCCCTGGAACGTCGAGACCCACGTGGCCGACCTGCTCGAGACCGCCGACGCGCTCGGGCTCGAGCGCCCCGCCTGGCTCGGCCACAGCTTCGGCGGCCTGCTGACCGCCGAGCTCGCCGCCCGGGCGCCGGAGCGCATGGAGCGCGCCGTGCTGCTCGACCCGGCGCTGCACATCGACCCTGCCGTCGCCGCCGAGCAGGCGGAAGGCGCACGGGCCGACGTGTCGTTCGCGAGCGCAGACGAGGCGATCGAGGCCCGCCTCGCCGGCGGCACGCTCTTCACCACGCCGCGAGCGATCCTGGAGGAGGAGGCGGAGGCGCATCTCGAGCGCGGCGAGGACGGTCGTCTTCGCTGGCGCTACTCGGCAGCAGCGGCGATCACCGCCTGGAGCGAGATGGCGAGGCCGGCGCCGCCGTTCCCGTCCTGCCCGACGCTCGTCGTGCTCGGCGAGCGCTCGTGGATCCCGGTCGACGTACCGGACGCGCCCAACCTCGAGCGGTCCGTCGTCCCGGGTGGCCACAGCGTGCTGTGGGACGACTTCGACGCGACGGCCGACGCGATCGTGAGCTTTCTCGACTGAGCAGCGCAGGACGAAGCACCTCCGAGACCAGCACGAAGAGCGCCGAGGTTGGGTGTCACCGCCGCGGCCGGGAATGGCCCCCCTCAATCTGCGGGGACGGCGAAGCCGAGCATGAGCATCCGGCGCAGAAGCGTTGTGCCCGCCGGCAGAAAGTCGGCCCGGTCGACGCCGACCGCGTCGGCAGCATCCTCCAGTACTGCGCGCAGGGGACGTTTCCGATCGAGCCCGCTGACGACGCGTGCCGCGCTGGGGTCGAGCCCGGCCGTGAAGCCGAGGCCGCCCTCGAGGCGAAGCTCCGCCTCCCGCAGGACCCACAGTCCCTGCTCCTGCGCGAGTTGCTGCGCGAGCGTTACGTCTTCGGCGATCCGAAAGCGGCCGTTGAGCAGGAGGTCGTCCGTCGCAGCCGTTTCGAGGAAGTCCTGCGCTGCGATCATTCGCTCCAGCGCTGCGCTCGACTGTTCGAAGCGCCCACGCGGGAGCTCCGTCGACTGCAGCCAGTTCCGTGCACCGGCGCGCTTGCGGAGCACGATCGCGCCGTACGAGATCCGTTCGATCCGCTCGCTGCGGAAATACTCGAGCCAGCGGTCGATCTTCTCTGCCCGCTCCTCCGGCGTTGCGGCCGTCCGGTTCCAGCCGGCGGCGGCGCTGAGCGCATCGTCGGTGCCGGTGTGGAGGATCCAGGCGTCGCAACCGGAGCCCGTCAGCCACTCGCGCGGCCGCTCCACCGCATCGTCGCCTTCCTGGATCCAGCTGACCATCACGGTGGCGAGCCCGCCCTCTTCGAGAAGCGCCGGCAGCCCGCGCACGATGTGCTCGCTCACCCGGTCGCGGCCGAGACCGCTGTCGCGGAACACGAAGCTCGATTCGGGCGAGATCACGTAGGGCGGGTTCGCGACCACGAGCTCGAACCGCTCGCCCTCGACCGGTTCCAGGAAGCTGCCGTGCCGCAACTCGACGTTCGTTGCGCCGTTGAGCGCGAGGTTGAAGCGGGCGAAGGCGAGCGCCCGCTCGTTCACGTCGGTGGCGACGACGTGCGCGGCGTGCCGCGACGCCAGCAGCGCCTGGATCCCGTTGCCCGTGCCGACGTCGAGCGCGCGCCGAACCGGCCGCCGTACCGTCAGGTTGGCGAGCGTGTTCGAAGGCCGCTGCACGCCGGGAACGTGCTCGGCGGCCGCGCCGGACTCGCTCAGGTCGGAAGCGACGACGAGATCGTCGTGGGGGATCAGCCGGACGGCCGCGACGATCCGGTCGTCCCGGCGGACGACGAGGCCCAGCCGCTCGAGGCCCGCGACGCCGAGCGGGGCGAGGACGCGGTCGGCGGCCTCGACCGACTCGCTCGCGAGCAGGACGAAGACCCGGATCAGGCTGGCGAGGGCGCTCTCGTCGCCCGTGAGCCGACGGAGGTGCGGCGCGAAGTCGACAGGCCGGGAGAGCACGTCGCGCTCGGTGCCGAGACGCGCCTGGATCGCCGGGCCGGTGTAGCCGGCGTCGGCGAGCAACGCGCGGAGCGCGGCCAGCTCGTCCGACAGGTGTGCTGAGGGAGGAGCGACCGCCAAGCGTCTAAGCGGGCTTGTTCAGCTTCACGTCCCAGCCGGCCCTCGTCTCGGCGCCGACCGCGCCCTTCAGATCCTGCTCCTTGTACGAGATGTCGATCTTCGCGAAGGCGAGGCTGAAGGCGTCGTTGGGAACGGCACCACTCGTCTCGCCGCCCTCCTGGTAGGTGCTGACGAGGCACTCGGAGAGCTTGTAGACGAGGAAGTCGACCTGGGTGGCACCGGCTCTGCGCACGGTCAGCGTCGCTTCCGCCAAATGCTTCCCGCTCGCGCAGGCCAGAAAGAGCTTTGGCGAGGCCTTGCTCACCGGCATCGCGAACGAGAAATCCTGGAAATCGACCTTGCCCGCACCGCTGCCGCCGCCGAGGTTGCCCGGCTGGTTCAGCGCCCAGCTGAACGAGAAGATCTCGATCTCGTCCTTGTGCTTGCTGTCGTTCGATTCACCGGGGATCTCGGAGATCTTCAGGAACATGTCCACAGCCATCGTCAGGCCTCCCAGGCACTCAGGTTCAGGGTGAACACGGCCGTGCCGTCTCCGCCCAGCTCACGCAGGAACTGCCGGGCCGTGTAGGTGCCCGACGCTCCCGCGTAGCGTCCGGTTCCCCCGACGATGGCGTAGCTTCCCTCGTCGAGCTTGTTCGCACCGATCCCGAGGATCGTCCCCTGGTCGAGATCGAACGTGTGTAGGTGGAACGCGCCGATGCCCGGTAGCGCAGCTGCGCGGAACTGCCCGAGCTCGCGCTCGCCGGCGTCGACGATTCGTCCGGTCGGAACTGCGGCATCGCTCGCCGTCGGGAGCCTTCCCAGCTCGACACCCGGCCGGTGCAGCCGCCAGTCGCGACCGTACAACGTCAGCTCCTGCGTCGTCCTGGCGGCAGCCGTGGCGACCGGCGCGGCCGCCTCGCCGACGTTGCTCGCGGTGCGAACCGCCATGCCACCGCCGAGTGCGCCCGTCGCAAGGAGGCCAAGACGCTTGAGCAGGCTGGCGCGGGTCGAGTTCGAAACGGGAGTGGTGTTCTCGCTCATACCGGTCACCGGCCGTAGAAGCGGTTGGACGTCGTGCTCGCGCCGCGGTGGTCGACGAAGACCGTCCCACCGGGACCGCGGATGAAGACGCCGCGGTTCGAGATCTCGATCGAGAAGAGCCCGTTCGGGCTCGTCAGGTTCGCGCTGCCGCCGGGCTCGCCGCGAGGCCCCTGCTGTCCTGCCGGCCCCGCAGGCCCCGTGTCGCCCTTCGGTCCGGTCGCTCCGGTGTCGCCTTTCTCGCCCTTCGGCCCCTGCTGCCCAGGAGGGCCTGCTGGCCCGGGAGGACCCGCCGGCCCGGGAGGACCCGCCGGCCCGGAGCGTCCATGGTGCCCCTTGCCGTCTTTGCCTTCCCCGTCCTCGCCGTTCTCTTCCGTTCGCTTGCAGTCCGAGGCGCTGAGCTCATCAGCCGAACGACACGCTTCCGTGGTGTCGGGTGACGCCTGGGAGCCGCCGCCACCGGCCGCGGCGCCTCCGACGAGCGCCACGACCCCGACGAGTCCGATGAGCGCGCCTGCCATGGAGACGGCTCGCCGAGATCCGAGACTCGGACCCCGCGCCCCATTCGATCGTGTCGCGTGGCCGCGAGACGCGCGTTCCGTGGTCTTGCTGCCGATCAGCTTGAAGAGCTGGCGCTCCTGGTCGTGCTCGGGGGAAGGTGCCACGTCTTCTCTCCCTACTCAGCGTTGCCGAGCCCGTTCTGGTCTGCGCCATCGTGTCAGGCAGACCGGACGGTGGGACGCCCGGTGGTCACGGCCCTGCGACGGGCGGCCCGGCAGACCTCAGCAGGCGCCCGGTGCCGGCGTTCCGCCGGGACCGACCAGGTGCTGCAGCACCGCTCCCTGCTCGAGTTGGAGGCAGTACGACGCCTCGTCGGCCCGCACGAGGGTGACGGGAGGCTGCACGACCGCGCCGGCGTACGAGCCGGTCGCGTTGCGCTGGGCATCCAGGCTCGCCTGCGCTCCGGTGAAGGCGGCGCGCATCGTCGTCGTGACGAGTGCGGAGACGCCGTCGGAGACCTCGCTCGAGGCGCTGTCGGCGCCGGGTAGGAGCACCCGCCACCCGCCCACGGCCACCGCCGCGATCGTCAAGCCGATCGTGAGGGAGAGTCGTGCGGACATCTCCGCTGTATCGGCATCCTGGACAGGAACTTCAGTGGCCTCGCCGTGGTGCTACTCGCCGCTCCGGGCTCTCAGCGACTCGATCCTGCGGCGGTCGCGTTTCGTGGGACGTCCGCGGACGTCGCCGCCGGGCACCGGGGCGAGGCGCCGCTGCGCGAGAAAGAGATCGCGCCGCTCGCGGCTCTCCTTCGTCTCCGAGTACAGCAGCGCCGCCTGCGCCGCGCTGCCTCGCTTCTCGGCGATCCCCTTGACCACGACGACCCACGTCAGCTCGCCCATCCGCAGCTCGACCCGGTCGCCGGCCCGGACGACCTTCGCCGGCTTGGCGCGCACCCCGTTCACCTTCACCCGGCCACCCTGGATTGCCTCCGAGGCGAGGCCGCGCGTCTTGAAGAACCGAGCTGCCCAGAGCCATCGATCGACGCGGGCGTGCTCGGGCGGGGGCGTCATGCTGCCGGCTCAGGGTGCCGCGAGCCGGTGGCCGCCGTCCACGGGGACGACGACGCCCGTCACGAAGCCGTTGTTCAGCAGCATCCAGATCGCTTCCGCGACGTCCTCGGGGGTTCCGACGCGACCGGCCGGGAGCGCTCCCGCGAGCCGGTCGAACATCACCTGGCGCTGATCGTCGCCCATCGCCGCCCACGTGGGAGTGTCGACGATCCCGGGCGAGACGGCATTCACCCGCACGGGGGCGAGCTCGATGGCGAGCGTGCGCACGAGCGCCTCCACCGCGCCGTTCACCGCGGCGGTGGCGGAGCTGCCACGCGCCGGAGTGGTGGCTGCGACGCCCGAGACGAGCACGATCGAGCCGCGCACGTCCGCCGACTGGATCGCGGCGAACGGCCCCCACAGCTTCGTCTCGAATGCGTGCCGGGCCGCGTCGAGGTCGAGCTCCTTGGCAGGCCCGCCCGCCCGGGCGACAGTCGACGAGACCAGGTGGTCTACCGGGCCGAGCGCAGCGAACGTCTTCCGCACGGCCGCGGCGTCCGTGACGTCGACCGCGACCTTCTCCGCCTCGACGTCGGCCCGCTCCGGCTCGCGCGAGGCGACGACGACGTCCCAACCCTTGTCGGAGCAGAGGCGTGCCGTCGCAAGTCCGATCCCGGACGACCCCCCGATCACCACGATTCGTGTCATCGCAGTTCCTTCCGTCGCACGAAGCGAAGGCCCGACCACGTCTCGTCGATGGCGCATACCTTCGTGTCGACCATACCGCTCGGCAGCAGCACTGCGCGGAGCACGTCCTCGGTGACGTCGGTGTCGACGCCCGAGGCGCGCTTCGGCCACGCGAGCCACAGCATCCCGACCGGCGTGAGGCGCGCCGCCAGCGTGGCGTGGCGACGCTCGACCTCCGCGCGACGCGTGGCGAAGAACAGGATTGCGTCGAGCGGCTCCCGCAGGCGCCGCGACAAGGTCACCCCGGCCGGGAGGGGGTCGAGCAGGTCCTCGATCTCGTCCGGAGCCCCCACGAGGAGGACGCGCTGGCCGTCGCGCAGCCCGAGCTTCCGGGTCAGCGGCGTGCCGGAGTACCCCGCGCTCAGCCCGCTGCCCACCGTCGCTGGAGCTCCACGACCTCCTCGTCGGGGACGCCCACGGAGGCGTGCATGTGGACGAGCCGCCAGTTGCCGTCCTCGCGGTGGAAGACGGCGGTCATGCGTGTCACCATCGTCGAGCCGTCCGGGAAGCCGAACGTGGCCTCGTCCGTGAGCCATCCGAGCGACCCCTCTGCGTACGCCTCCGGTCGTCCCGGCGTCAGTCGCACGCCTTCGGCCTCGAAGCCGTACCGGAGCCGTTCGCGCTCTCGTACGATCTCGCCCGGTGCAGTGCCGATCACGACCGTTGCCGGGTGGCCCGAAACGACGCGGTCGAAGCTCGATACGTCGCCTGCCGACAGCCTGTCGCAGAACTCGAGCCAGGCATCGCGCACCTCGGTCGATTCCTGCACGGCACTCCCTCCTTCCACTCGGGGGTGCCCGGAGGATCGCAGAACGTCGGCCGCTACGCGGTTTCCGTGGTCATGAGCCGGTCGTAGGCGGGCAGGGTGAGGAACTCGACGTAGTCGGGCCGAGTGGCGATCGCCTCGAAGATGGCGCGGGCGTCGTCGAAGTCGGGGCCGAGCTTCTCGACCTCCTCCTCGGTGATGCGGCGCACATCCTCGGCGCTGATCTTGCCGTGGTGGAGCCACTGCCAGATCTGCGAGCGGCTGATCTCCGCGGTGGCGGCGTCCTCCATGAGGTTGAAGATGGCGACCGCGCCGGAGCCGCGCAGCCAGGCGGCGAGGTACTGGATGCCGACCGAGACGTTGTTGCGAAGCCCCTCCTCGCTGATCTCGCCGGGAGTGGCCGCGACGGACAGCAGGTCGGCGCCGGTGACCGAGACGTCGTCGCGACGGCGCTCGATCTGGTTCGGGCGCTCTCCGAGCACCGCGTCGAACGCCTCGTAGGCGACGGATACGAGGTCGGGGTGGGCGACCCAGGTGCCGTCGAAGCCCTGCGACGCCTCCCGCTCCTTGTCCTCGCGCACCTTTGCGAGCGCGATCTCGTTCACGACGGGATCGCGGCGGGAGGGGATGAAGGCGGCCATGCCGCCCATCGCGTGCGCGCCGCGCCGGTGGCAGGTCTTGACGAGGAGCTCGCAGTAGGAGCGCATGAACGGGACGGCCATCGTCACGGCGGCCCGGTCGGGCAGCACGAACTCGGGCCGGTGGCCGAGCTTCTTGATGACGCTGAAGATGTAGTCCCAGCGTCCCGCGTTGAGGCCGGCCGAGTGCTCGCGCAGCTCGTACAGGATCTCGTCCATCTCGAACGCGCCCAGGATCGTCTCGATCAGGACCGTCGCCTTGATCGTCCCCTGCGCCACTCCCAGCCGCTCCTGCGTCCAGGCGAAGACGTCGTTCCACAGTCGCGCCTCGAGGTGCGACTCCAGCTTCGGCAGGTAGAAGTAGCGGCCGCCGCGGCCGTGGTTGCGGAGGAAGGTGAGGCCGAAGTCGAACAGCGAAGCGGACATGGGGCCGCCGTCGACCTCGAAGTGCCGCTCCTCCAGGTGCCAGCCCCGGGGGCGCACGAAGAGGACGGCCGGATCGTCGACCAGGCGGTACTCCTTCTCCGGCGTCACGAGCTCGATCACGCGCTCGAGCGCGTCGGTGAGATTGCGCTGTCCCTGGATGCAGTTCTCCCACGTGGGCGAGTGCGAGTCCTCGAAGTCCGCCATGAACACGCGGGCGCCGGAGTTGAGCGCGTTGATCACCATCTTGCGGTCGACCGGCCCCGTGATCTCGACGCGGCGGTCGGCGATCTCGTCCGGGAACGGCGCGATCCGCCAGTCGCCCTCCCGCACCTCCGCCGTCTCCGGGAGAAAGTCCGGCAACTCGCCGGCGTGCAGGCGGCCGAGCCGCTCCGCCCGCCGTGCGAGCAGCTCCTCGCGGCGGGCGCCGAACTCCCGCTGCAGCGCGGTCAAGAGCTCGACGGCAGGGGCGGTGAGGACGTCTGCGGTCTCGGTCATCTGGCGAGTATCGCGTATCCACGAGGGCCGGGCATCGCCCGGCCCCTGCTACGCCGCGCTCCGCTGCTCCTCGAACTGTTGCTCCTCCGTCGAGCCTTTCAGAGCGAGCGTGGAGGCGGTGCCGCCCGTGATCGTCTCGAGGATGTCGTCGAAGTAGCCGGCGCCGACCTCGCGCTGGTGGCGCGTGGCCGTGTAGCCCTCGTCCTCGAGCTCGAACTCCCGCTCCTGTAGCTGCACGTACGCGGACATGGCGGTGTCGCGGTAGCCGCGCGCGAGCTCGAACATCGAGAGGTTGAGCGAGTGGAAGCCGGCGAGCGTGATGAACTGGAAGCGATACCCCATCGCGGCGAGCTCGCGCTGGAACGCCGCGATCTGGTCGTCGCTCAGGTGCTTGCGCCAGTTGAACGACGGCGAGCAGTTGTACGCGAGCAGCTTGCCGGGATGGCGCTCGTGGATCGCCGCTGCGAACCTCTCGGCCTCGGCGAGGTCCGGAGTCCCGGTTTCGCACCAGATCAGGTCGGCGTAGGGGGCGTAGGCGACGCCGCGGGCGATCGCGGTCTCGATGCCGTCCCGCACCCGGAAAAAGCCCTCGGGGGTGCGCTCGCCGGTGCAGAACTCGGCGTCGCGCTCGTCCACGTCGCTCGTCAGCAGCTTGGCGCCGAGGGCGTCGGTGCGCGCGACGACGAGCGTCGGCACGCCGGCGACGTCGGCGGCCAGCCGGGCGGCGACGAGCGTCCGCACGTGCTGCGCGGTGGGAACGAGGACCTTGCCGCCCAGGTGCCCGCACTTCTTCTCCGACGAGAGCTGGTCCTCGAAGTGCACTGCGGCGGCGCCCGCCTCGATGAACGACTTCATGATCTCGTACGCGTTCAGCGCCCCCCCGAAGCCGGCCTCGGCGTCTGCCACGATCGGCGCCAGCCAGTGCACCGAGTCGTCCCCCTCCGCATGGGAGATCTGGTCGGCCCGCAACAGCGCGTTGTTGATCCGTCGCACGAGCGCGGGGGCGCTGTTCGCCGGATAGAGGCTCTGGTCGGGGTAGGTGTTGCTCGACAGGTTTCCGTCCGCGGCCACCTGCCAGCCGGACAGGTAGATCGCCTTCAGCCCCGCCTTCACCATCTGCACCGCCTGGCCGCCGGTCAGCGCTCCGAGGGCGGGCACCCACTCGTCCTCCGCCAGCAGCCGGCGCAGGCGCTCGGCGCCGAGTCGGGCCAGCGTGTGCTCGACGGTGACCGAGCCGCGCAGGCGCTCCACGTCCTCGCTCGTGTAGGGGCGTTCGATGGTGGCGTCGGGGCTCATGCGAAGGTGCCGTCCTTTCGGATCCAGATTTCAGTATTTCGGATCCTAGCAGTCGAGTATTATCGCCACAAGGGCGCCACAATGTCTCTTTTCGGATCCCAAACAGAACCAGTTCGGATGCAGAACGTGCTCTACACTGGCCAGGCGCCATGACCACGCTCTCCACCAAGGCCGACGACCTCGCCCGCGTGCTCGAGGACGAGATCGTCTCCGGGGCGATTGCGCCGGGGACGGTGCTGCGACAGGAGCAGCTGTCCGAGCGGTTCGAGGTCAGCCGCACTCCGGTGCGCGAGGCGCTTCGCCGGCTCGCCGCCCTCGGTCTCGTGTCGTTCGAGCCGAACCGCGGCGTGCGCGTGCGCTCGGTCTCGCCGCACGAGCTGCGCGAGGCGCACCTCGTGCGCGCGGAGCTGGAAGCGCTTGCGACCGAGGTGGCCACGCCGCGCATGACGCGCGACGACCTCGCGGCGCTCGACGCGGCCGAGCGCCGCTTCTCCACGCTGACGCTCGAGCTTCGGGAACAGGCGCGGCGCGGGGAGGCACGCGACTCCGCCCTCTTCGTCGAGTGGATGCAGGCGAACTACGCGTTCCACGACGTGATCTACGCCGCCGCGGCGATGCCGCTCGTGGAGCGGCTCGCCAAGGGTGCGCGTCGCACGTTCATCGGCGACCGGGTCTGGAGCGCGCGGGCCGAGCTGGACGAGCTCTACGCGAAGAACGATCTCCAGCACCGCGCGATCCTGGCGGCGATCGAAGCCGGGAGCGCGTCCGGCGCTCGCGCCCTCGCGCGCGAGCACGTGCTCTCCTCCGGCAGGTTGATCGAGGTCGTGCTCGAGTCGGTCGGCCTGTCTGCGGGCGGACCGTCCTGAGCGGCTCTCGGCCGCGCGAGAGGGGCTTCCGCCGGCCGCGTCCGGTCGCCAGCCGCCGCCGGCGTCAGAACGTGCCGTAGCGCTCGTAGGCCTCGAGTGGCGTCATTCCCTGTCGCACGGCTTCGCGGATCTGGTCCTCCGTGCCGGCCTTCGCCTCCGCCGCGGCGAGCACATCGGCGGCGATTGCCTGCGGCACCGCCACGACGCCGTCCTCGTCGCCGGCGATCCAGTCACCCGGCTCGATGCGAACGCGGCCGATCGTGATCGGAACCTGCGTCGCCGTGACCTCCCAGCGCCACGTGCAGTCCTCGGGGGTGACGAAGCGGCTGAAGACCGGGTAACCGGTCTCGGCGATGAAGCGGGTGTCGCGGCAGCCGCCGTCGATCACGCATCCTGCTGCGCCCCGTGCGAGCAGCGAGGTCGCCGAGAGCTCGCCGAAATGGGCGGCGTGCTCCATGTGGCAGGCGTAGACGGCGACCTGGCCGGGCGGGACGCTGCCGAGCATTGCGAGCGTCTTGCGGATGCCGGCGTCCCAGTCCTCCACGTCGGCGGGCCTGCCTTCCACCGTGAACGCCTGCCCGGCGATCCTCGTTCCCGGGACGAGGGGTCGGATCTCGACCGGCAGCGTCTGCTCCCGCAGGCCGCGATCGTCGAGGACGTCGGTGAGCGCCGCGGTGTAGATACGGAGAAAGCGGTCGCGCACGATGCGACCTTAACGGGTGGCCGCGCCGACCGCCTCGGCTCCGTCGCGGAGGTGCTCGCGCAGCGCCTCCGGCCCCTCTTGCTCGAGGCTCGACAGGAGCTCTTCGTGATGCTCGACCATGCGCTCGAGCGGCCAGACGGGGCGGAGCTGGACGAGGAAGAGCTGCAGCTCGGCTGCGAGGGCGGCGTAGGCGGACTCGATGCGCGGCGCCCCGGCGGCGTGGACGATCGAGCCGTGCACGCCCGCGTGAGCCGTCGCGACGTCGAGCCAGGAAGGGTGGGCGCGGCGACAGGTGGCGCGGAGCTGTGCCACCGCCTCGTGCACGTCTGCCGGGAGCCGCCCGTCGTGGCGTTCCAGCGTCAGGTGCGCCGCTTCGAGCTCGAGCGCCGTGCGCAGCTCGTAGAGGCCCCGCAGGTCGTCGGCGCCGAGCTCTGCCACTGCGGCGCCGCGGTTCGGCTCGATGCGGACGAGCCCCTCCGCGGCGAGGGAGCGGAGCGCTGCGCGGAGGGTGTGCCGCGAGACGTCGTAGTCGGTCGCGAGCTCGATCTCGCGCAGCGGCGTGCCGGCGGCGATGTCGCCGTCGAGGATCCGGTGGCGCAGGTCGGCGGCGAGCTCGTCGACGACGGAGAGCCGGCGCAGCGGGCCGCCTGTGCTCAAAACGGAACCTCGGCCGTCTCGGGGCGGCTCCGCCTGCCCGGGGCAGCGAGCACGACGAGCCCCGCGAGGACGAGGCCGGCGCCGACGGCTCCGGCGGCGCCGATGCGCTCGTCCAGCACGAGCCAGCCGAGCAGGGTCGCGGTGAGCGGCTCTGCGAGGACGATCGTCGTCACCTCCGAGGCGTCGAGGTGGCGCAGACCGCCGGCGAAGAGAACGTAGGCGAGCGCGGTCGGGACGACGCCGAGGTAGAGGGCGAGCGCCAGCCCGTCGCTCGTGTGGAGCCACGCCGTGTCGCCGAGGGCGAGCACGGGGAGGAGCAGCAGTGCGCCGACCCCGAACGAGGCGCCCATCACCGGAACCGGCGCGTGCCCGAGGCGCAGGAGTCGCTTCGCGACGATCGTGTAGGTGGCGTAGCCGGCACCCGAGACGAGCGCCAGGCCGATCCCCGTGGCCGACAGCGACGCCTCGCTCGTCGAGGCAAGCGTGAGTATGGCGACGCCCGCGGTCGCGAGCGTCGTGGCGGTGAGCCAGCGGCGATCGGGCCAGCGGCCGTCGACGAGCCGCTCGAGCAGGCCGGCGAACACGGGCCCGGAGCCGATCGCGACGATCGCGCCAACGGCGACACCCGTGTCGGCGACGGCCTGGAAGAAGGCGAGTTGGTAGATCGCGACACCGACGCCGGAGAGCGCGACGAGGCGCAGCGGCCAGCGGCCGCGAAGGCCGCCGCTCACGAACGCGATCGCTGCGAGGAGCGCACCCCCGATCAGGATGCGGCTCGCCCCGACCGTCAGCGGGGTAGACGAGTCGGGCCCGAGCGCCTGCGCCGTGCCGGTCGTGCCGAACAGCACCGCAGCCAGGAAAACCTGCATTCGCGCCATCGGCAAGATTGTTGCACAATTCTACAAAACAGTCTCTCGCGATGGACGAGACGTTGCAGAGTCGTCACAAAGGGTGTCTCCCTCCGGGAGACACCCTGGAGGAGACACCCCCGTTCAGGCTCGGGAGCTAGGCGGCCGGTCGCGGGATCGCGAGGTCCTGCGGCGCGTCGGCGCCCCGGCCCTCGACGAGCTCCGGGGCGCGCTCGCGCAGGAGCCGCAGCACGAGCTCGGCCCGACGGACCCGCTCACGGCCGAGGTTCTGCGCCAGGTCGGCGATGTGGAGCCCGGCGGGATAGATGTTCGGCGCGTTGCGCAGCCCGAGCTTGACGTAGAGGGGCGCGGCTCGCCGGATCAGCTCGGGCACCTCGTAGAAGCGCACGAAACCGCCCTGGTCGTCGGGCACCTCCACGTAGACGTCGAGAGGGGCCGCGCAGGCGGCGCGCAGCTCGCCCAGCTCGACCGCGGAGAGATCGGTCGCGACGTTGATCGTCCCCGCGCCGAGCTCCTCGAGCACGCGCGCCGTCTCGGGGTTCGCGCACGGGAGCAGGACCGATGTCTTCAGGATCAGCTCGGGCGGCAACTCGCCTGCCCGCCTGAGGGAGTCGAGCGCCGCGAGCACGCCGACGTCGGCGACGAGGAACGAACGAATCCCGAGCGCAACTCCGCGTCGCACTTCGGCGACGCACCACTCGACGCCCTCGGCGCCGCGTGCGACGCCGCCGACAGCGGCACTTGCGTGTGACTGGCCGCCCGTGTCCCAGGCGCCGCGCGGGCCGATGAAAAGCGACACCTCCACGCCGTGCGCCGCGCCGAGTTGCGCCATCTCGGCGATCTCGACGTCGGTTAGCATCATCACCCCCGAGCCCTGGGAGACCCGCCGCACCGGCACGCCGCGGGCACTCGCCTCCTCGAGCACCGCGCGCATCACGGCCGGCCCCTCGACCGACGGGATCTCGATCCGGTAGCGCAGCCCGTCGGCGAAGCGGTGCCCGCTTACGCTCACGCCTCGTGCTCCGCGGACGCCCAGAACTCCCCGAACGCGGCCGGATCGGAGGGAAGCGCGAGCACCTCGCACACGAGCCCGTCCCTGATCCTGAAAAGGAGCAGCTGGTCGAGGTCGAGCCGCCTGCCGTCCCGCTCTCCGGTCGCCCGGTAGACGGCGGCGGCGCGCTCGTCGGAGGCGAGCACGTCGATCAGCGTCGATGCGTACGTCCCGTTCGTCTCCTTCGGCAGCCGGCCGAGGAAGCGAAAGATCGCGTCGCGGCCGCGGAAGGTGCCCGACATCGTCCCTGCTCCGGGCACCACCCAGACCGCGTCGTCGGCGAAGACGTCCCGTAGGGCGAACCCCTGCTTGCTCGCGAACGCGTCGAAGATCCGCCGCACGATCGCCTCGTTCTCGGAGCGTGCGTCAGCGTGTGCCACGTGCTCGCTCCCAGCTGTCGATCAGTCCCTCGACGTGACGGCGTTGCTCCTCCCCGAACGGGTAGCGGGCGAGCAGCCGCCGTGCCTCGGCCGGATCGTTGTTCGCCACGGCGGCCTCGAGATGCTCGCGCTCCGGCGTCGGCTGCCGCAGCTGGCGCCGCAGCCACCGCAGCAGGCTCACCGTCGCCTGGTCCGCCGTCTCGGCCATCCCTCCAAGGCTACTCGGCGCCGAGCGCCTGCGAGACCCATGACGCGTAGGCTACGCCCGTGGAGACGTTCCTCGCGATCGCCAGCCGGCGCGACGAGCGCCGCTACCGGCCCGAGCCGCTTCCACCGGCCTCGGTCGAGCGGGTGCTGGACGCAGGCCGCCTCTCCGGCTCGTCGCGCAACAGCCAGCCGTGGACGTTCGTCGTGCCGGAGAGCCGCGACCGCGTGGAGCGACTCGCGCAGGCGGTCTCGGTCCCCGGCAACGTCGCCTCGGCGGGGCTGGTGGTCGCGATCGTGGTGCAGGGGAAGGGCCCGGTGCTCTTCGACGCCGGGCGGGCGGCGCAGAGCATGCTGCTGGCCGCCTGGGCGGACGGGATCGCCTCCTGCCCGAACGCAGTCGTCGACCAGGGGCTGGCACGCGAGGTGCTCGCGTGCGAGCACGACGAGAGTCCCGTGATCGTCCTGTCGTTCGGCCTGCCGGAGCAGCCCCGCAACCCCGAGAGCCACGACGCCTCCGAGTGGAGCGAGCGCGCCAACCGCAAGCCGCTCGCCGAAGTGGTGCGTCACCTGCCGTGATGAAAGGCGGCCTCGACCTCGGCGGCACCAAGATCCAGGCGGTCGTCACCGACGGTGCGGGTGAGGTGCTCGGCACGGCCCGGCGGGACACTCCCCGCAAGGGCGGGGCGGAGGCGGTCGTGTTCGAGCTCGCCGAGGCGATGCGGGCCGCCCTCGACGATGCGCAGATCGAGCCGATGGGCATCTCCGGCATCGGCGTGGGGGCGCCCGGGAGCATCGACGCCGAGAGCGGCACGGTCGTCCAGGTGGCGAACATCCACGGCTGGACCGGGCCGTTCCCGATCGGCCCTGCCCTCGCCGAGGTGCTCGGGCGCCCCGTGGCGATCGGGAACGACGTGAACGTCGCCGTCGAGGCCGAGCGCCGCTTCGGCGCCGGCCGCGGCTTCGACTCGTTCCTGGGTGTGTTCTGGGGCACCGGGGTCGGCGGGGGCATCGTCCTGGACGGCAGGGTGCTGGCAGGCCGCGGCTCCGCCGGCGAGATCGGCCACGTCTGCGCGAGGCCCGGGGGCCGTCGGTGCAATTGCGGGCTTCACGGCTGCGTCGAGGCGTACGCGGGGCGAGGAGCGCTCGAGGCGCGGGCCCGCACGCTCGCGAAGAAGCGCAAGACGGCGCTGTTCGAGATCATGGAGAGCCGGGGGCGCGACCGCCTCACGAGCGGGGTCTGGCTGCGGGCGCTGCAGGCTGGGGACAGGGTTGCGGAGGAGCTCCTCGACGGCGCGGTTCGGGCCCTCGGGATCGGCATCGGCGTCGCCGTCACGCTGCTCGACGTCGAGGCCGTCGTGATCGGCGGGGGTCTCGGGGAGCGTCTCGGCGAGCAGTGGCTCCACCGGATCGAGCACGCGGCGCGGGAGCACACGTTCTTCCGCGATACGCCGGCGTACCGGCTAGCCGCGCTGGGCGACCTCGGCGGCGCCCTCGGCGCCAGCCTGATCGCGCCGTGAGAGCGGCTATCGTGACCGGCGCCGCACGAGGGCTCGGCGCGGCGATCGCGCAGCGCCTGCACGCTGACGGCTGGGCGGTCGCGCTCTGCGACCTCGACCGCGCAGGCGTCGAGCGGCTCGCGGAAGAACTGGGGCCGGGCGCAGTCGCCGTGGAGCTCGATGTCCGGGACGAGTGGAGCTGGGAGCGCGCCGTCGAGGCGGCGGCAGAGACCGGCGACCTCCATGCGCTCGTCAACTGCGCTGCGCGGACGGAGATTCGCGATCTGTTCGCCATCTCCGCGGACGAGTGGGACGACGTGCTCGCCGTCAACCTCCGCGGCGCCTTCCTCGGCATCCGGGCAGTGGGCCCAGTCCTGCGGGAGCGCGCGACGGGTCGCATCGTGAGCATCTCCTCCGATTCCGCCTTCAAGGGGCGGGGCGTGACGGGCGCCCACTACGCCGTCTCGAAGGCGGGGCTGCTCGCCCTCACCCGCCGCGCGGCAGCCGCCCTCGCTCCGGCCGGCGTGACGGTGAACGCCGTCGCTCCGGGCACGATCGACGGCGAGACGGTGCGCGAGCTCGCCGGCGACCGGATCGGCGAGCTCGCCGCCGATTCCCCGCTCGGACGGCTCGGCCGGCCGCAGGAGATCGCGGCCCTCGTCGCCTGGCTGCTCTCGGACGAGGCCGCCTACGTGACGGGAGCGACGCTGCTCGCGGACGGGGGCGCCGCTCTCTGACGCGTGTCAGGCCGGCAGGGCGCGGCGCAGCAGCCCGAGCAGGCTCCGGCACGTGACCGCGTCGATCGTCGCCTCGTCCCAGCCCCGCGCCCGCAGGGCCGCGAGGAGCGCCGGGTAGTCCTCCGGCCCCTTGAGGCCCTCGATGCCGGCGCCGGGGCGCAGCCCCGGGGGCATCAGCCCGTCGGCGGGCTCCGGCATCGGCGGCAGCACCTGCGCCAGCCGCGTCGTGAAGTCGCCTCCGAGGCAGACGCGGTCGCTGCCGCAGATCTCGACCGCGTGCTCGAGGTGGTCGATCACCCGGTCGATCGTCCGCTGCTCGTGGCCGATCGCGATGGGATGAAGCATCAGCCCGAAGAGGCCACCGTGGGCGGCGAGCTCGCGCAGCTGGTCGTCGGTCAGGTTGCGCGGGTGGTCGTTGACGGCGCGGCATCCGGCGTGCGAGCAGATCGCGGGAGCGTCTCCGACCTGCTCCAGGATCTGTGCGAAGGCGGCAAGGGAGGCGTGCGCCAGGTCGACGATCACGCCGAGCTCCACGAGGCGGTCGACGAGCGCACGCCCCAGCCGTGACAGGCCGCCGTCTTCGGCGGCGCCGTCGGAGTAGGGGTTGCGACGGTTCCAGGTCAGACCGGCCATCCGTACGCCGAGCTCCCAGAAGGTCTCTGCGGGCCACAGCTCGTACCCGAACTGCTCGACCCCCTCCAGGGAGAGCATCAGCCCGATGCGCTCGCCCTGCTCCACGGTCTCGAGGTCGTCGCGGCTGCGCACGAGCACGACCCGGTCGGGGCTCTCGCGCGCCGCGCGCACGAGCAGCGTTGCCTGGCCGAGTGCTTCGCGCAGCGTTCCCTCTGGCTGGCGCTCGAGCTCGACGAAGACGGGGCAGACCTGCAGCCCGACGCCGCCGGCCTCGAGCAGTGGGAGCCACGTGTGGGCGAACGAGCCGGCCTCGCCGAAGCGCAGCTCGCGGTGGGCGAGCTCGAGCAGGAGGTCGAGGTGGGCGTCGGCGATCACGCCGCGAGTCTATGCGGGCCGTGCGTTCACCGGACGTTGACAGGGACACGCCGACGGTGATTTAGTTCGCTCGCCCTCCATACAAACCCGATGTTGGGTTTGCCCTGTCGCAGATGACATCAGACCACCCGAGATTGCGGTCGTGAGCTTCGAGCGCGCCCGCTCCGCCACGACGCGTGCCGACCAGACGACGGTCCGCCGCGCCAACCTCGGCGTCGTCCTCCAGCACGTCGCGCGAGGCGGTCCCCGCTCGCGCGCCCGCATCGCTGCAGAGACAGGGCTCACCCGCGGCACCGTCTCGAGCCTCGTCACGGAGCTGATCGACCTCGAGCTCGTGCGCGAGACGGGGGAGGACGAGCGGCCGGGTGGGGTCGGGAGGCCGGCACAGACTCTCGAGCTGCACGACCGGATCGTGGCCGTCGGCCTCGAGGTCAACGTCGACTACCTCGCCGTCTGCGTCGAGGATTTGGGCGGCACGGTGCGCCACGAGCGTCGCGTGTATACCGACAATCGCGGCTCGGCGCCCGGGCCCGTGCTCGACCGGCTCGCGCAGGCGGCGAACGACGCGCTCCGGGCCGTGAGCGAGCAGGGCCTGCGTACGGCCGGCGTGTCGCTTGCCGTTCCCGGCCTCGTCGAAGTGGCGTCGCGGACGATCGTCTTCGCGCCGAATCTCGGCTGGGCCGACGTGGCCGTCGGGGATGAGCTCGCGAGGCGCCTTGGCGTCGTTGTCGAGGTGGAGAACGAGGCGAACCTTGCCGCGCTGGCCGAGCACTGGAGTGGGGCGGCGCGCGAGCTCGACAACTTCCTCTGCGTCTTCGGCGAGGTCGGCGTCGGTGGCGGGATCATCGTCGACGGAGAGCTCTACCGCGGCGCTCACGGCTTCGGCGGCGAGTTCGGCCACCTGGTCGTCGACCGCGACGGGCTGCCCTGCGCCTGCGGCGGCCGTGGCTGCCTGGAGACCATCGTCGGCCAGGAGGCGATCGCGCGGGCCGCCGGCATCGAGCCCCTCACGGGGCGCACGCGCAGCCTTACGGAGGAGATCGTCCGGCGCGCCGAGGCGGGCGACACGCGCGTGCTGGCGTCGCTGCGCGATGCAGGCCGCTGCCTCGCCAGCGCCCTCGTGTCGGCCTGCAACCTGCTCGATCTCGACGCCGTCGTGCTGGGCGGATGCTTCGGTCCGTTCGCGCCGTGGCTGTCGGGCGAGGTGTCCGCCGTGCTCGAAGCGCAGCCGATCGCCGCCCGCGTCGCGGCCGTCGACGTCGTCCCGTCCGCGTTCGGCGAGGGCGCCGCCGTACGGGGCGCGGCGGCGCTGATCCTGCGCCGTGTGCTCGAGGCGCCGTGGACGACACCGGCAGTGCAGCCGGTCGCGGAGGTGGCGCGCTGACGTCGTATCACCAACCGGGCGAGCGAAGGAGGTAGCTATCGGCCCCTGAGTGTGCCCGTGCGGGCGTTTGTACGGAGGCGGGGGAGAGAGTAGGTTCTCCGCCGGAGGCTTATCGAGAAATGAGGAGGGTTCGAAGTGAAGAAATTCATCGTCGCGATAGGCGCGGCCGTGCTCGTTGTCGGGCTGTCGGTTGGTGTCGCGTTCGCGAAGAGCAACAAGACGGTGGCCGACGCGGCAGCGTGCGTTCTGCTGCCGGACACGAAGTCGTCCGTCCGCTGGGAGACGCAGGACCGGCCGACCTTCATCGCCGCGTTCAAGAAGGCCGGGATCACGGCGACCGTCGTGAACGCCGAGGGCGACGCCCAGCGTCAGCGCTCGCAGGCCGATCAGTGTCTCGCCGGCGGTGCCAAGGTGATCCTGCTCACGAGCCTCGACTCGGGCTCGGGCTGCGCGATCATCCAGGCGGCGACGGCGCGGAAGGTGAAGACGATCGACTACGACCGGCTCAACACCGGGTGCAAGGGCGCGAACTACTACGTCTCGTTCGATAACCCGACGGTCGGCAAGTTCATGGGCCAGGGCGTCAAGGCCGCGATGACCGCCAAGGGCCTGCTCGGAGCCGGCAAGAAGCCGGTCATCGCGTACCTGAACGGCGGCCCGACCGACAACAACTCGAAGCTCTTCAAGCAGGGCTACGCGGGCGTCCTCGACCCGCTGATCAAGAGCGGCAAGGCGGCGAAGGGCCCCGATCAGGGTGTGCCCGGCTGGGACAACCAGAAAGCCCGCACGATCTTCGAGCAGATGCTTGTGAAGACCGGCAACAAGATCGACGCGGTCGCTGCGGCCAACGACGGCCTGGCGAACGCGGTCGTGACCGCGCTGAAGGCGAAGAAGCTGAGCCCGATCCCGCTCTCCGGGCAGGACGCGACGCTTCAGGGCGCACAGAACATCATCTCCGGCTGGCAGTCGGGGTCGGTGCACAAGCCGGCGTACATCGAGGCCAACGCGGCGGCGGCGCTCGCAGTCGCCCTGATCAAGGGTGGGACGCCGAAGGTCAACGGCAGCACGGACAACGGCGTGCGGAAGGTTCCGTCGAGCCTCGCCACCCCGATCTGGATCACCAAGGCGAACATCAACGTGCTCTACAAGGACGGACAGCTCAAGAAGTCCGAGGTGTGCGTCGGCGCCTACAAGCAGTACTGCTAGACACCCGCAACCTGGTCGGGGGCGCCGCATCCGCGGTGCCCCCGACCAGTACCTCCCGGAGGGCCCGGACGTGACGGAGACGATGGTTCCACCTGCACCGGCGAGCGTCACCACGCCGCGGCTGGAGACGCGAGGCATCTCGAAGAGCTTCGGCTCGGTCAGCGCGCTCGAGGATGTCGACTTCGAGGTCAGGGCCGGGGAGGTCATGGCGCTCGTCGGCGACAACGGTGCCGGGAAGTCGACGTTGATCAAGTGCATCGCCGGGATCTACTCGATCGACGAGGGCGACGTCTACTTCGATGGGAAGCAGGTGTCGATCTCGGGCCCGAAGGACGCGGCGAAGCTCGGGATCGAGGTCGTCTACCAGGATCTCGCCCTCTGCGACAACCTCGACGTGGTGCAGAACATGTACCTCGGGCGCGAGGAGCGCGACCGGCTCTGGCGTCTGCGGGAGTCGACGATGGAGGCCCGCACGGCAGAGACGCTGCGGTCGTTGTCGGTCACGACGATCAGCTCGATCCGGCAGGCAGTGGCGAGCCTCTCGGGTGGTCAGCGCCAGTCCGTGGCGATCGGCCGCGCCGTGATGTGGAACTCGCGGCTCGTGATCCTCGACGAGCCTACTGCGGCACTCGGCGTCGCGCAGACACGTCAGGTGCTCGATCTCGTGAGGCGGCTGGCCGAGCAGGGCCTGGCGGTGGTGATCATCTCCCACAACCTCCACGACGTGTTCGAAGTGGCAGACCGGATCACGTGCCTGCGGCTCGGGCGCAACGTCGCGGTGTACGAGCGGCAGGCGACGACCCAGCAGGAGGTCGTCCATGCGATCACGGCAGGGATCCCGACCAAGGTGGCGGGCATTCCCGGCACCGGTGAGGCGGGAGCAGCGTGAGCGCCGGGACGAGCGTGGACACGGAGCACGAGATCCCCGGGGCGCCGCACGGCAACTCGCTCGGCGAGATAACGCGGCGGCGCTTCGAGGCGATCAGGCAGGGCGACGTCGGCGTGCTGCCGGTGATCGTCGGGTTGATCCTGATCACGATCTTCTTCAGCTGGCGCAACGAGAACTACCTCACCGCCGGCAACTTCACCAACCTGATGACGCAGATGGCGGGCGTCACCACCGTGGCGATCGGGGTGGTGTTCGTCCTCCTGCTCGGGGAGATCGACCTCTCGATCGGCTACGTGTCCGGCATGGCCGGCGTGATCGTGGCGGAGTTGCAGCTTCCCGACGGGAGCTGGGAGATCAAGGGCGTCGTAGCGATCGCCATCGCCGTCGCCATGACCGCGCTGATCGGCGCCTTCCAGGGATCGTTCGTCGCCTACATAGGCGTGCCGTCATTCGTGGTGACGCTTGCCGGACTGCTCTTCTGGCAAGGGGCGATCCAGCAGATCATCGGCGACACGGGCGTGATCGTGATCCAGGACAGCACGGTCAACAACATGGCCAACTACTTCTTCAGCGACAGCGCCGGGCTCATCATCGCCGCCGTTGCGGTCGCCCTCTTCGCCCTCTCGACGATCGGGGGCGTCGTCAACCGCCGCCGTCACGGGATCGTCACCGACAACTTCATCATCGTCGGTGTGAAGCTCGTCGGCTTCGCCGCGGTGGCGTTCGGCGCGGTGATCTGGGCGAACAAGGAGCGCGGCTTCCCTCTGGCTGCCCTGATCGTGATCGTTCTTCTCGTCTTCTGGACCTGGGTCGCGGAGCGGACGACCTTCGGCCGGCACGTGTACGCGGTGGGCGGCAACGCCGAGGCGGCGCGGCGCGCCGGCATCAACATCCGCGTGATCCGCGTGATCGTCTTCATGATCTCCTCGGGCATGGCCGGGCTCGGCGGCGTCATCCTCGCGGCGCGCCTCAACTCCGTCGACCTCAACGCCGGCGGGGGGACGCTCCTGCTGGACGCTATCGCCGCGGCCGTGATCGGCGGCACGAGCCTGTTCGGCGGCCGCGGGCGTGTGATCAGCGCGCTCATGGGAGCGCTCGTCATCTCGATGGTGGCGAACGGGATCGACCTGCTCGGGTACAGCTCGGCGATCAAGTTCATGGTCACCGGCGTGATCCTGCTCGCCGCGGTGACACTGGACACGGTCTCCCGTCGCCGGCTCGAGCGGGCTGGACGCTGAGCGATGGCGTCACCGAAGACGAGCCTGGGCATCTGGGCGCTCGGCCCGATGATCACGCGTTTCGTGCCGCTCGGCTACCAGCCCGAGCACACGGACGAGCCCACGATGGTCAAGGTGCGGCGGGCGGTCGAGGGTCTCGGCGACCTGATGGACGACTACGAGTTCCACTACCCGGGCGAGCTGAACCCGGACAACCTGGACGAGGTGCGCGACGCCCTCGACGGGCACGGGATCGCGACGGTGTGCACCGGGTTGCACACCGATCCGAGGTTCGGGCGCGGCGGGTTGACGTCGCCGGATTCCGCCGTGCGGGCGGAGGCCCGGAGGCTGACGCGCGAGACGGCCGAGATGGCCGGCGCGGTGGGGGCGAACATGGTCTGCTGGCCGGGGATCGAGGGCTACAACTACCCGTTCCAGACCCCCTACGCGCAATCGTGGGAATGGTTCATCGAGGGGATGGCGGAAGCGGCCGAGACGTGCGCGAAGCACGGCGTGAAGCTGTTCCTGGAGCACAAGAACAGCGAGCCGGCGATGAAGATCCTGATGCGGAACATCGGCATGACGCTGCACGTGATCCACAAGCTGCGCGAGCGGGGGATCACCAACGTGCAGGTCAACATGGACTGGCAGCACCTGATCATGAACGGCGAGAACCTGGCCGAGTACGCGGCCATGCTGGCCGCCGAGGGGCTGCTCGGCCACCAGCACGCCAACTCGGGCTGGGGCACGTTCGACGACGACAACATGGTCGGCGCGACCGCATTCATGGAGACGCTGGAGCTGGCGGTCGAGTTGCGCCGGGCGAACTACGGCGCCAACGGCGAGAGGCTCGGCTTCGACCTCTACCCGTACACCGAGGACGCGGTGGCGGCAGTGAAGCGCAGCGTGCTGCAATGGAACTTCATCGACTCCGTCGCCGCCCGCATCGACGACGCGGCCCTGCGCGAGGCCCAGAGCCGCAAGGACGCCGTCCGCGCCTACGAGATCGTGTACGCGGCGCTCGGAGCGTGACGGGCACGTTCCGGCTCGGGGGCGACCTCGAGGTGCGGCGGCTGGGCTTCGGGGCGATGCGCATCGTCGACGGCGCAGCCGAGCAGGCATACGCCGTCCTGCGGCGCGCCGTCGAGCTCGGCGTCGACCTGATCGATACCGCCGACGCGTACGGCCGGGGCCTCTCCGAGCAGCGGATCGCGGAGGCGCTCCATCCCTATCCGGGCGGCCTCGTCATCCACACCAAGGTCGGGCTCGTCAACGACGGCTCTCGCTGGTGGCCGCGGAACGGGAGGCCGGAGTACCTGCGGAGCGCGGTCGAGGCGAGCATGCGCCGGCTGCGGCTCGACCGGCTCGACGCGGTGTCGTTGCACCGTCCCGACGAGGCGGTGCCGCTCGAGGAGTCCGTCGGCGCGCTCGCCGACCTGCGCGACGAGGGGAAGATCCGCCACGTGGGCCTCTCCAACGTGACGCTCGACGAGCTGCGGCGCGCTCAGGCCGTCGTCGACGTGGCCTGCGTGCAGAACGAGTACAACGAGCAGAAGCGCGACGCCGACGACGTGCTCGAGGCGTGCGAGGCGGAGGGCATCGGCTTCATGCCCTGGTTCCCGCTCGGCGGCGAGGGGCGCTCGCCGCGGGCGTCGCTCCGGTGGCTGCTCGACCGCTCACCCGTGATGCTGCCGATCCCGGGAACGTCCTCGCTGGCGCACCTCGAGGAGAACATGGCGGTCGCGGCCGCATGAGCCGTCTGCGAGTCGTCCACGTCGGCGTCGGCCTATGGGGCCGCAGCTGGGCCCAGCTGATCGCGGGCGCGCCCGGGTACCGGCTTGTCGGCGTCGCCGACGGGGCGGCCGCGGGACGTGCCTGGGCCGAGCAGGATCTCGGCGTGCCTGCGTTCCGCGACCTGGGGCGTGCGCTACGCGCCACCGGCCCGGACGTCGTCGTGCTCGTGTCGCCGCCCGCGACGCACCGGCCGCTCGCCGAGCTCGCGCTCGCCGAGGGGCTGCCACGTGATCGTGGAGAAGCCGCTCGCGCCCACACTCGCCGACGCGGCCGCGATCGCCTCGGCAGCGGCCGGCTCCGGCCGTCACGCGATGGTCTCGCAGAACTACCGCTTTCGCCGTCAGTCGCGCGCTCTTCGAGAGCTCGTTCGCGGCGGCGCGCTCGGGCGCCTGCTCGGGATCCGCATCTCCTGCCGTCGCGACCTGCGCGACGCCTGGATCTCGCCGCGAGACTGGCGAGGCCGCATGTCCCACCCGTACCTGCTCGACATGGCGATCCACCACGTCGACATGATCCGCATGATCACCGGCGTCGAGGTGGCCGCAGTCGACGCGCGCAGCTGGGGCGCCCCGGACGGCCCGTTTCGGCACGACCCCACGGTGCAGGCCCTGCTCACTCTCGAGGACGGCACCCCGGTGTCGTACGAGGGCACCTGGGCGGAGCCGCTCTCGCAGACCTCGTGGAACGGCGACTGGGAGCTCGTCGGCGCGAAGGGGCGGGCGACGTGGTCGGGCGGCGTCGGCGACGCCCTGCGGGGGACGGTGCGCTTCGGCCGGCATCGCGAGCCCGCCCGCCCGGTGCCGCTGCCCGTGCTGCCCGCGATCGACCGGCTCGGCGTCCTCGCCGAGCTGCGCCGCGCGCTCGCCGCGGGCGAGCAGCCGGAATCCTCGGCTGCCGACAACCTGCGCAGTCTCGCCGCTATCTTCGCGCTCGCCCGCTCGACCGAGCAGCGCAGCCCGGTCGGCGTCGAGGAGCTGCCCGGAGCCTGAGGCGCTGTCCCTGGCGGCCGTCCGGCGGCCGGGTGCGTACTTGGAGGCAACAGACCTGCAGCGGCCACGGATGCGGTTCCACTTGTCCGTGGTGATACTGGAAATGTCCGGCTGTCGGCTCCGGACGTGGTGTAGCCGCTACAGGGGGTGCATGATGAGGAATCGCATTCCACGGGCGGTCGCCTGGATCGCGATCGCCTGCGTTGCGGCATTGTCAGGCATCGTCCTGACGAGCACGAGCTCCGCAAGCCCAGGGGGGCATTCGCGGGCAACAGCGGGGCCGCTCGTCGCTTTCCTGCTCCCGGAGAACGTCACTCCGCGGTGGGAGGGCTCGGACAAGCCGGTGTTCAATGCCGCGCTCAAGAAACTCGTTCCGGGCGTCAAGATCGACAACCTGAACGCGCTCAACGATCCCGCAAAGCAGCTCGCGCAGGCAGAGGCCGAGCTCGCCAAGGGTGCCAAGGTGCTCGTCGTGGCGGCGATCGACCAGAAGGCGTTCGCCGTCGCCGTCAAGAAGGCGGCGGCGCAGGGCGTCCCGGTGATCGCGTACGACCGCCTGATCCGAAACTCGCCGCTCGCCTACTACGTCTCGTTCGACAGCGTGGCTGTCGGCAAGGCGGAGGCCGGCTGGATGGCGACGCACACGGTGAAGGGCGCGCGCCTGGTGATCATCAACGGGTCGCCGACCGACGACAACGCGCATCTGGTCAACAAGGGCATCCACTCGGTGCTCGATCCGCTCTTCAAGTCGGGAGCGAGGGTCAAGGTCGCCGAGCAGTGGACGCCGGGCTGGGATCCGCCCACCGCACAACGTGAGATGGAGCAGATCCTCACCAAGGCGAACAACAAGGTGGACGGCGTCGTGTCCGCGAACGACGGGATGGCAGGCGGCATCGTCGCTGCGCTGAAGGCGCAGGACCTCGCCGGCAAGGTGAAGACCACCGGCCAGGATGCCTCGCTCGAGGGCGTGCAGAACATCATCCTCGGGACGCAGGGCGTGACGGTGTTCAAGGACTTCCGTCTCCAGGCTCCCGCGGCCGCGAAGATCGCGGCGGCAGTCCTCAATGACACGAAGCCCACGATCATCAACGCGAAGGTCTCGAACGGGCAGGTACAGGTCCCGTCCGTGATGCTGAAGGTCGTCCCGATCGACCAGAACAACGTCAAGCTGCTCGTCACGAACGGCTGGATCAAGAGTCAGTTCGGCGGCCTCGCCAAGGTCTGCAAGGGCCTTCCCAAGGTCGGCATCTGCAAGTAGGAGGCGAAGCTGGCAATCAACGTCCAGCACCCGGGAGGCGGCGGTGACGCCGCCTCCCGCGCGCCCGACCCGGTTCTCGAGATGAAGGGCATCTCGAAGAGATTCGGGGCGGTCCAGGCGCTCACCGAGGTCGACTTCGAGGTCTACCGCGGCGAGGTGGTCGTGCTCGTCGGGGACAACGGGGCCGGCAAGTCGACGCTCATCAAATGTGTCTCAGGCGTTCATCCGCCGGATGCGGGGACGATGTTCATCGACGGCGAGGAGGTGAAGATCCACGCGCCCGCCGATGCGACGCGCCTCGGCGTCGCAACCGTCTACCAGGACCTCGCTCTCTGCGACAACCTCGACGTCGTCGCGAACATGTTCCTCGGCCGCGAGATCGCTGTGCCCGCCGGGCTGGGACCGCTGGGCGAGCTGCAGATGGAGAAGAGCTCGCTCGACGTTCTCGGCGACCTGCAGGTGACGACGATCGAGACCGTGCGACAGACCGTGGCAGGGCTCTCCGGGGGGCAGCGTCAGTCGGTGGCGATCTCGCGTGCCGTGATGTGGAGCGCGAAGATCGTGATCCTCGACGAGCCGACGGCAGCGCTGGGCGTCGCACAGACGGCCCAGGTGCTCGCCCTCGTCAAGCGCCTCCGCGAGGAGGGGCTCGGCGTCGTGGTGATCACGCACAACCTCCACACCGTGTTCGAGATCGCCGATCGGATCGTCGTCCTGCGGCTCGGCCGGCGCGTCGCGACCTTCCGCCAGGCCGATACGACGCCAGAAGAGGTCGTCGCTGCCATCATGGGCTCGCATCGGAAGGCGGCGTGATGTCCGACGCCCCGACACCGGAGCAGGACGGCTCCACCGGCACGGAGTCGCAGACTACCGGGGGCGTCGTCGCCGCGGTGCGAACCGCTGGGACGTACACGTGGGCGCGCGCCCGGCAGGGCGAGCTCGGCCAGGCCCCGGCCCTCGTCGGCCTGCTCGTGATCTGGACCTACTTCGAGCTCAAGCAGCCTGCGTACCTCTCGGCCAGGAATCTGTCGAACCTCGTTCTCCAGATCGGGGTCACGGGCACGATCGCGGTCGGCGTCGTTCTCGTGCTCCTGCTCAGCGAGATCGATCTCTCGGTGGGGTCCGTGTCAATCCTCTGCTCCGCGATCCTCGCTAGCGCGCTCGTCGACCACGGCTGGCCGTGGTACTGGGCCATCGCTGCGATGCTGCTCGGCGGAGCCGCTGTCGGAGCCTTTCAGGGATTCTGGTTCGCGGTGATCGGCGTGCCGTCGTTCGTCGTCACGCTGGCCGGCCTCATGGCCTGGCAGGGCGTGCAGCAGTTCGTGCTGGGCTCGACGGGGACGATCAACGTCTTCGACCCCAAGATCGGCGCGATCGCGAGCTCGACGCTGCCGTCGGCGTGGGGCTGGGCGCTCGCGATCGGCGGCTCGGCCGTGTACGCCGTGACGCACATCGGGCAACAGGTGCGTCGCCGAAGGGCAGGGCTCCCCGCTCAGCCGCTCGTGGTGGTGGTGACGAGGACGGCGGTCATCGCAGCCGTCTCGCTGCTCACGGTGGCCGTCCTCAACGGGGAGATGAACGGCGTCTGGGTGTTCGGCAGCAGCGTGTACACGAACCCAGGCGTGCCCACCGCAGGCGTCATCCTGCTCGGCCTCGTCGTGGTCTTCGCGTGGATCACGACCCGCACGAGGTTCGGACGCTACGTCTACGCGATAGGCGGGAATGCGGAGGCTGCGCGTCGCGCAGGCGTCAATGTGACCCTGATCCGGATCGTGGCGTTCACACTCTGTGCCACCCTCGCCGCGGTCGGCGGCCTGATACAGACGTCGCGGCTCACGTCGGCGAGCCTCGCCATCGCGCCCGGCCAGGTAACGCTCGAGGCGATCGCGGCAGCCGTGATCGGCGGCACGAGCCTGTTCGGCGGGCGCGGAAGCGTGTGGTCGGCGCTGCTCGGCGCACTCGTGATCGGCAGCGTCGCGAACGGGCTCGACCTGGACGGCCAGCAGCCGTACGTCAAGCTGATCGTCGAGGGAGCGATCCTCCTCCTCTTCGTCACGATCGACGCGCTCGCCCGGCGTGGGCGAGCAGCCGCGGGCCGGGCATGAGCGCCACCGGCTGCTCCGGGCGCCCGCGTGCGCCATAATGGGCCATGTCGACGCTGGCGAAGGAACGGGTCATCGTGCGGTTTCCTGCGGCAGCACGCCGCCCCGTCCACGTCGCGGAGCTGCTCGAGCCGTGAGCCCCCGTCTAGCCGTCCGCCAGCGCCTCGGCCAGCCGCGCCCGCGCATTCTCCGTCACCGGAGTGCCGTGGGAGACGAGCACGCGCTCGACGGGGAGCTCGAGCAGAGGCCGCAGCGCCGCGCGCAGCCGCGCGTGGCCGATCCCGCTCGGGAGCCAGGACTCGGGGCAGAGCCGCAGGCCGCCGTCCTCGCGACCGAGGATGACGTCGCCCGGCACGAGCGCCCCGTGCTCCGGGAGCCAGTACACGACCTCCGTCGCGCGTCCGCTCGGAAGCGCCTCGACACCGCCCGGCAGCCGGTCTCCCGGACGGAACACGTCGGTCACTGCCTCCGTCCGGCGCTGGATCGCCGCGCGGGCGCGGCTCGTCGCGTGCAACCGCCCGCCGTAGCGGCGGACGACTTCGCCGGCGCTGCGCGCATGCCAGAACACGGTGACGAGCACGTGCACCGGGACGCCCGCGAGCCGTACGTCCCGATCGAGGGCTTCCCAGAACCGTGCCGCCTCCGTCGGCTTCTCGGGGACGAGCGGGTCGATCAGGACGATCGCGTCGGGTGCCTCGAGGTACACGCAGCCGACCTCGTCGCGCCACTCCTCGTAGTAGGCGGTCCAGCGCCAGAGCCCCTCCGCGATCCTCGTGACCTCCATGGCACGCGACAGTAGCGCAGTCCTGGTGGGGCTCGACGTCGGCACGACCGGCGTCAAGGCGATCGCGGTGACGTCCGACGGCGATGTGGTCGCGAGAGCCGAGCGCGGCTATCCGCTGTCCATGCCGCACGCGGGCTGGTCGGAGCAGGATCCCGAGGACTGGTGGCGCGCCGCCGAGGCCGCGCTCGCGGACCTCGGGCCGCTCGAGATCGCCGGCATCGGCCTCTCGGGCCAGATGCACGGCCTCGTTGCGCTCGACGACCGCGACCGGGTGCTCCGGCCCGCGATCCTCTGGAACGACCAGCGAACCGCTCGCGAGTGCGCCGAGATCGAGGAGAGGGTCGGGCTGGAGCGGCTGATCGCTCTGACCGGCAATCGCGCGCTGACGGGCTTCACGGCACCGAAGCTTCTGTGGCTGCGCCGGCACGAGCCCGACGTGTACGGCCGTATCCGCCGTGTCCTGCTGCCGAAGGACTACGTGCGCCTACGGCTCACCGGCGAGTGGGCGATGGACGTGGCAGACGCGTCGGGGACGCTTCTGCTCGACGTGGCGGGGCGGCGCTGGTCGGACGACGTGCTCGGCGCGCTCGACGTGCCGCGCGCCTGGCTGCCGCCGCTCTTTGAGTCGCCGGACGTCTCCGGCCGCACGGCCGGCGGCATTCCCGTCGCTGCGGGTGCGGGGGACTGCGCCGCGGCCGCGCTCGGCGTCGGCATCGACAGGACGGGCCCGCTCTCGATCGTGCTCGGCACCTCGGGGGTCGTGTTCGCAGCCTTGCCCGCCTACGCTGCCGAGCGGCAGGCCCGCGTGCACGCGTTCTGCCACGCGGTCCCCGGCGCCTGGCACGCAATGGGGGTGATGCTGTCCGCCGCCGGCTCGCTGCAGTGGTTCCGGGACCGCCTCGCTCCGGACATCCCGTTCGGCGACCTCGTCGCCGAGGCGGAGGCGTGGGGCCCGGGCGCGGACGGCCTGCTCTTCCAGCCGTACCTCGCCGGGGAGCGGACGCCGCACGCCGATCCGAGCGCGCGGGCGGCATTCGTCGGCCTCGAGCTGCGCCACGACCGCGGCGCGCTCGTCCGCTCGGTCCTGGAAGGCGTCTCGTTCGGGCTCCGCGACTCGCTCGAGCTCCTGCGCGGCCTCGGCGTCGAGGCCGACCGCGCACGGGTTTCCGGAGGCGGCGCCAGGGGCGACCTGTGGCTCGCCATCCTCGCGTCCGTCCTCGGCCTGCCACTCGAGACGACGGCGGCGGAGGAGGGCTCCGCCTACGGCGCTGCCCTGCTCGGAGGTGTCGCGGGCGGCGTCTTCGCCGACGTCCACGAGGCCGTCGCCCGCTGCGTCCGCGTGGACGCAACGATCGAACCGGACGCCGCCTGGACGTCCGCCTACGAGGATCTCTATGCGCGCTACCGCGCGCTCTATCCGGCACTCGAGCCCCTGGAGGAGAGATGAGCACTCAAGCGGAGACGACCAGGATCGGTCTGCTCTCGACCGCGAACATCAACCGGGAGATCCTGGCCGGCGCGGCCCTGTCGGACAGGGTCGAGGTGGTTGCGGTGGGAAGCCGTGACCCTGCCAGGGCGGAGTCGTACGCTGCGGAGCACGGGCTCGCGCGTGCCCACGGCTCGTACGAGGAGCTCCTCGCCGACCCCGAGGTCGACGCGGTGTACGTCTCGCTCCCGAACGGCATGCACCACGAGTGGACGATGCAGGCGATCGCCGCGGGCAAGCACGTGCTCTGTGAGAAGCCCTACACGCGCTTCGCGGCCGAGGTTGAGCAGGCGTTCGACGCCGCCGACGCCGCCGGGGTGGTGCTGATGGAGGCGTTCATGTACCGGCATCACCCGCAGACGCAGAAGGTGCGGGAGCTCGTCGCCGGGGGAGCGGTTGGCCGCCTCTGCGCCGTCAAGTCGACCTTCACGTTCCCGCTCGCCAGCCTCTCCAACGTGCGCGCCCTGCCGGAGCTCGACGGCGGCGCCCTGATGGACGTCGGCTGCTACTGCATCTCCGGCATCCGTCTGCTCGCGGGCGAGCCGGAGCACGTCCGCGGCGAGCAGGTGACGGGCGCGACCGGAATCGACATGGCCTTCCACGGGACGCTGCGCTGCGCAAACGACGTCGTCGGCCAGTTCGAGGCGTCGTTCCGGTCGCCGAAGCGCCAGCGGCTCGAGGTCGTGGGCGAGGACGGGGTGCTCACCGTCGAGGCACCGTGGCGGGTCGACTGGGGCGGCCCCGTCACGCTCTCACGCCGAGTGGGTGGAGAGGAGGCGTCGAGTGTCGAGACAATCGAGGTGCCGCAGGCAAACAGCTATCGGCTCGAGCTCGAGAACCTCGCCGACGCGATCCACGGGCGCGAGCCGCAGCTGCTGGGCCGCGACGACGCCCTCGGACAGGCGCGCACGATCGAGGCGCTGTACCGCTCGGCCGCCGAGGGACGCCTCGTCGAGCCCGGAACGTGAGCAATCCGATCCGGCCCGAGACGCGAAGTAGTCCTTGAACCGTCGTCCGCGAACCGAAGGAGCCCGCTTGAAAGCCATAACCCCCATCCTCGTCGTCACGGCTGCAGCGCTTCTGCTCGCATCGTCCGCCGGAGCCGCGACGCCCGTCTTCAAGGGAACGGTCGGGCCCAGCTTCTCGATCTCGATGGCGAAGAAGCCCACGAAGCCCGGCAAGATCACTCTCACGATCTCCGACAACGCGAGCAGCCACAACTTCCATCTGCGTGGGCCCGGGGGCAAGGACGTCGCAGCCTTCGACGTGAAGGCGAAGAAGAACGTCAAGTCGGTGGCGACCTCCGTCGGCTCCACGGGGACGAGCTCGTTCACCTTCACCCTCAAGAAGGGCACCTACACGTTCGTGTGCGACCCCCACGCGAGCTCGATGAAGGGCTCCTTCACCGTGAAATGAGGTCGGTCGCGCGCCAGACGGGGTTGCAGGCCCCGTCCGGGCGCGCGCCGGTCACGACAATGCGATCGGCTCGATCGCGCCGGCGGTGATCCGCCACGCGGCGAGCTCGTCGGTGCGCACCGTGTAGATCAGGTACGGCTGCCCCTCCCAGAGGCCGATGTTCTCGACATCGGTGCGGGAAGGGCGAGGCGGCGACGAGACGTGCGAGTGGAAGACCGCCTGGACGAGGTCGCGGTCGTTCAGGTCGGCCCAGGCCACGGGGTCGAGCTCGAGCTGGAAGTGGTAGGGCGACGGCGAGGCGTTCGTGCCGCGCACGTACTCGACCGCGACGTCGCCGTCGAACAGCACGAGCCCGCACGCCTCGTTGGGCAGCTCCTCGCGGGAGTGCTCCGTGAGCGCGGTCCGCACCGCCTCTGGGACTACCACCAGACGGTGCGCTCCATGGACTTCTCGAGCGCCTCGTCGGAGGCGTCCCAGAAGTCCGCGGAGATGTACTTCCAGCCCGCGTCCGCGAGCACGGTCACGATCACGCCCTCGTCCATCTCCTCCGCGATGCGGCGGGCGACGTGGACGGCGGCGCCGCACGACACGCCGGCGAAGATGCCCTCGAGCTGGAGCAGCGCCCGCACCGCCCGCACCGACTCCTCGTTCGAGACGAGCATCTTGCGGTCGAGCTTGGCGACGTCGAGGATCGGGGGCACGTAGCCGTCGTCCAGCGAGCGGAGCCCCATCACCGGATCACCGGGCAGCGGCTCCGCCGCGGCGACGACGATGTCCGGGAACGACTCGCGCAGGCGCTCGCCGGTGCCCATCAGCGTGCCGCCGGTACCGAGGCCGGCGACGAGCACGTCGACGCGGTCGAGCGCCTCGGCGATCTCCGTGCCCGTTCCCTCGTAGTGGGCGCGCGGGTTGGCGGGGTTCGCGTACTGGAACGGCATGAAGTACTTCGGGTCGCGCTCCGCCATCGTGAGCGCGAGACGGACGGCGCCGTTCGAGCCCTCCACGCCAGGGGACAGAACGATCTCGGCGCCGTACAGGCGCAGCATGCGCTTGCGCTCCTCCGTGGCGTTCTCGGGCATCACGCACGTGAGCGGGTAGCCCTTCAGCTTGGCCACCATCGCGAGGGCGTGCCCGGTGTTGCCGGACGTCGGCTCGAGCAGGTGGCGGCCCGGCTCGAGCTCGCCGGCCGCCTCGGCAGTCTCGATCATCGACTTCGCCACGCGGTCCTTGATCGAGCCGGTGGGGTTCTGCCCCTCCAGCTTCGCGTAGATCCGCACCGTCGGCTTCGGCGAGATGCGGGTCAGCTCGACGAGCGGCGTGTTGCCCACGAGGTCGAGCAGCGACGAGACGACGATCGGCTTCGGCCGCGACCGCGGCGGTGTCGAGCCACCCGCCATGGCGGGCAACAGGATCACCGTCTGGCCGGACGCGACGGAGGTGTCGAGGCCGTCGAGCGTGCGAACGTCCTCGCCGCCCAGGTACACGTTCACGAACGGGGCGATCTCGCCGTCGGTCAGTATCTGCGCGCCGAGTGCCGGGTACTTCGCCACCAGGTCGTCGAGCACGGCGCGCACCGTGTCGCCGCTCGCCTCGATCTGGCGGGCTCCGCCCACCTCGTTGCGCAGCGTGGGGGGGATCCGCACGGCGGTCACGCGTGCACCTCCGTGGGCAGCGCATTCGGCGCGCCTGACGGCGCTCCGCTGCAGAACTCGATGTAGTCGACGTACTCGGTGATGGACGGGTGCTCGCCGCAGACGGGGCACGTCGGGTCCTGCCGCACCGCGACCTCGTCGAACGTCGTGTGCAGCGCGTCGAAGAGGAGCAGCCGTCCGGCCAGCGTCTCGCCGGCGCCGAGGATCAGCTTCAGCGCCTCGTTCGCCTGCAGCGACCCGACGATCCCGGGCAGGACGCCGAGGACGCCGCCCTCGGAGCAGCTCGGAGCGAGCTCCGGCGGCGGGGGGGACGGGTACAGGCACCGGTAGCAGGGGCCTGCGTGGGGGTGGAACACCGTCACCTGGCCCTCGAAGCGGTAGATCGAGCCGTGCACCACCGGGATGTGATGCCAGACCGAAGCGTCGTTCACGAGGTACCGGGTCGGGAAATTGTCGGCGCCGTCGACGATCACGTCCCAGCCGTCGGCCAGGATGCGCTCGACGTTCTCGGAGGTCAGGCGCTCCTGGTACGGGATCACCTTCACGTCGGGGTTGAGCGCCTCGATCGTACGTTTGGCGGAGAGGACTTTGGGCTCGCCGAGCGTCTCCGTCGAATGGACGATCTGGCGCTGCAGGTTGGAGTCGTCGACGATGTCCGCATCCACGATCCCGAGGGTTCCCACGCCGGCAGCAGCGAGGTAGAGGGACGCGGGGGAGCCGAGCCCGCCCGCCCCGATCAGCAGAACGCGGGCGTCGAGCAGCCGCTGCTGGCCCTCCTCGCCGACCTCCGGGATCAGGATGTGGCGCGAGTAGCGGGCGCGCTGCTCCGGCGAGAGCGCGCGGGGGAGCTCGAAGTCGTAGCCGTTCCGCTTCCAGTCCGCGAAGCCCCCGGCCATGGACGAGACGTGCTCGTAGCCGAGCTCGGTGAGCGACTTCGCCGCGAAGGCCGACCGGTTGCCGCCGGCGCAGTAGATCACGATCTCCCGGCTCTTGTCCGGGACGATCGCCTCGACGCGCGACTCGAGGTTGCCGCGGGCGATGTGCACCGCGCCCGGGATGTGACCCTCGTGCCACTCGTCCGCCTCGCGGACGTCCAGGAAGAGCGGGCCGCCGTCCCCGAGCAGGTCGTGCGCGTCGGTCGTCGCGACCTCCGCGATCTCGGACTTGACCTGTGCCAGGAGCTCTCTGTAGGTAGCCATTACTTTCAAGAGTATAGCGTCGGGGGTCGTTGCTCGAAAGACCCTTGCCCTCTGCTGTAACGACGGCGGCGTCCTGGTGTTCCCGGCTACCGTCTTCTGGATGCGAGCGAGCCTGCCGTCACCGTGCTAGGGGCTCTCAGCCCGCGCTCCCGGGTCGTCGCGGCCGTCACCTTGGTGGCTGCGCTCTCGGCGGGCCTCGTCGTCGGCATCACGGCCGCCTCCAGCGACCGCCCTGCCGCCGTCGCCGCACCGACCGGCCCGACGTTGCGGGCCGGGGCGCCGCCTCTGTCGCTCGACCTCGGCGTGCGCACCGACGCGGAGTCAACCGACCTGCGCCGCGCGCTCGCCCTGTACGAGAAGGATGACCGTGAGGGCGCCGGCGCGCTCTTCGATAAGCACTCCTCGCTCGAGGCGCGGGTCGGACAGGCGTTCGCGCGCTGGCCCGACGCCACCGTCGCCCGCCTCACCCAGCTCGCCGGCCTCCACCCGAAGAGCGCCGTCGTGCAGCTCAACCTCGGCATCGCGCTCTTCTGGGCCGGCGAGGACGGGGCGAAGGCCGCCTGGCGCTCTGCGGCCGAACTGGAGCCCGACACCTCCTACGCCGTCACCGCCGGCAACCTGCTGTACCCGGGCTTCGCCCGCAACCTGCCCGTCTTCGTGCCCTCGTTCGACGTTCCCGCCGGCATCGGCTCGCTTTCCGCGCCCGCACAGCTGAAGACGCTCGAGCAGCGAGCCGCGAGCGGCGACCGGGACGGCACGCTGCTGTACGGCGTCGCGTTGCAACGGCTCGGGAGGCAGCGCTCCGCCGAGCGCGTCTTCGCCTCCCTTGCAGCACGACGTCCGAACGACGCGGAGGCGCAGGTGGCGGCAGCCGTCGCCCGCTTCGACAAGGCCGCCCCCGCCAGGGCGTTCTCGCGACTCGGCCCGCTCACGCGCCGCTTCCCCCAGGAGGCGACCGTCCGCTTCCACCTCGGCGTGCTGCTCCTCTGGTCGGGCGAGCTCAAGGAGGCGCGCCGTCAGCTCCGGCTGGCCCGCACGGTCGAGCCCGGCTCGGCCCCGGCGCGGGAGGCGAAGCGCTACCTCGACGAGCTCACCGCAGCGGGAATCTGAAACTTGTTTTGACGCCGGGGGTGCGCTGCGGCTACCGTGCCGTTCTCACGCGACGGAAAGGGGGCGGCCCTGAGCGCAGCGGAACCCGGGAGTACGGCGCGAACCGTGGTCGACGGAGTCCTCGACACGGACGAGGCACGCACGCTCATCGACGCGGGCCGTCTGGCCGGCAAGCTCGACGCCGAGGAGATCGCGCTCGCGCTCGACGAGCTCGACCTCGACGCCGGGCAACTCGACGAGTTCTACTCCGCCCTCGACGAGGCTCAGATCGAGGTCGTCGGCGTCGAGCGCGAGACCGCCGAGGCCGCCGACAAGGAGTGGGAGGCCGAGGCGGAGATCTCGACCGACACTCTCCAGCTCTTCCTCAAGGACATCGGCAAGGTGCCGCTTCTCACCGCCGCGCAGGAGGTGGAGCTCGCAAAGCGCATCGAAGCGGGCGACCACGCCGCGAAGCAGGCGATGGTGGAGGCCAACCTCCGGCTCGTCGTCTCGATCGCGAAGCGCTACCGCAACCAGGGCCTGCCGTTCCTGGACCTGATCCAGGAAGGCACGATCGGGCTGGTCCGGGCTGCCGAGAAGTTCGACTACCGCAAGGGCTTCAAGTTCTCGACCTACGCCACCTGGTGGATCCGCCAGGCCGTCGCCCGCGCCATCGCCGACAAGGGACGCACCATCCGCATGCCCGTCCACGTCGTCGAGAAGCTCAACAAGATCCACCGCTCGGAGCGCAAGCTCCGCGCCGAGCTCGCCCGCGAGCCCATCGCCGCCGAGATCGCCAAGGACCTCGACCTCTCCCTCGAGGAGGTGGAGCAGATCCGCCGCTCCGCCCAGACTCCCGTCTCCCTCGAGAAGCCGGTGGGTGACGACGACGAGTCCGAGTTCGGGCACTTCCTCACCGACGAGACCGCGCCGCTGCCCGACGAGGCGGCCGAGGTCGCGCTCCGCCGCGAGGCGCTGCGTGCCATTCTCGGCTCGCTCTCGCCGCGCGAGCGCGCCGTCCTCGAGCTTCGCTACGGCCTCGACGGACAGCAGCCCCGTACCCTCGACGAGGTCGGCCGGGCCTTCAACGTCACCCGTGAGCGCATCCGCCAGATCGAGCACCAGAGCCTGAAGAAGCTCCGCGTGCTGGCAGAAGCCAGCAACGTCCGCGACGTGGCCTGACGCCCGCGGGCTCGCGCGGTGACACGCTGATTGGGGGATATGCTCGAAGCGTGGCCTTCACGGTCTTCCGCCCCGAGACCCTTCCCTTCGAGCAGCGCGCGCACGACGATCCGCGGCAGGTGGCTCAGCTCTCCGACGCGCTCGCCTCGTCCCGGGCGAACATCTGGCGCTACCCACCCGGCCGGCGCGGGAAGCGGCATGCCGACCACGTGCAGGAAGAGGTCTTCGTCGTCCTCGAGGGGACGCTCACCGTCGACCTCGGCGAGCCGCCCAGCGGCACGTGGTTCCGCGAGGCGGTGTCGTCGTTGTCCAGCCCGGCACCGTCTTGCAGCTGCGAAATGCGCACGACGACGAGCTCGTGCTCTTCATCTACGGGGCTCCGCCGGAGCGTCAGGGCGCCGACTTCTATCCCGACGTCCCGTAGTGCCGCAGCGGCGACCCGCTGACGGCCCCTTCCGGGTGCGGCTCTAGCGCTCGGGCTCGAAGGCGATCTCCGCCGAGTCGCAGACGTGCTCGTAACCGATGGCGCGGTAGATCCTGTTCGACATCGGGTTCGCGAGATCGGTGTGAAGGAAGCAGTAGCGGCGTCCCGTGCCGAGAAGTCGTGTGGACAGCGCTGCCAGCGTGCTGAGGATGCCGAGCGCGAGGTTGTGGCGGGGCCTCGTCCGCGAGCAGCAGCGCGTCCGCCCCCTCACGAACTCCTCTGTCGAGAGTGGCACGACGACGCGCATCTGCCGATCGTACGCAGGGATACGATCCCCGCCATGGTCTGCCGGTCGCCTGCCGCCTTCGCTGCTGCGATTCGCGCCCACGTTCTCGACACGGTCGCGCTCGATGCGGGCAGCGTCGAGCGCATACGGGCTCCACTCGCCGGCGGAGGGGTGCTGCTCGTCGGCGAGCCTCACGGCGTTCGCGAGACGCCGTCCGTTCTCTACGCGCTCGCGAACGCGCTCGACGTCGGCACGATCGCCTTCGAATGGTCGCACGACGAGGTGGACGACGTCGTGCAGTCGTTCGTCCGGACGGGCACGCTCGACCTCGAGCGACTCTGGTCGCTTCCGGAACCTGCCGAAGCGCTCTGCGGCGACGGGCGTGTCACCGCCGGCCATTTCGCTCTCCTGCGAAGACTCCGTGAGGAGGGGCGGCTCGACGGGGTGATCCTCTTCGACCGGCTCGACCCCGAGCCGCCGTTGGACGACTGGCGTGTTCGCGATCGCGAGATGGCCGAGCGGCTGCTCGAGGAGTGGAACCGAAAGGGGGTCGTGCTGGCCGCGGCTGGAGCCCTCCATGCGCAGGTCGAGCTCAGGGGGACGTTTGCGCACGAGTTGGCGCAGACCGTGCCCGTGCACACTGCGGTGATCGCCTACGCGGCAGGGAGCTACTGGTCGCGGGGCGTCGAGCACGAGCTTCCCGGCACGATCCCGGATGCGGAGACCAGGTTGCCCGTGGCGTCCGCCACCCCGGCAGTCGTGCCGGGCCGCTAGTGGCCCTTGCGACAACGTTGCACCTCAAAGCTCCCGTCCGCGAAGCGGGGCCACTCTGGAGGGCAAGCATCTAGTGGGGCCCGGTGCAACGATCATTTCGGGCCTAACGTTGCAACAAGCCCCACTAGGTGTAGTTCCCAGACACGTTGTTGACGGTCTGATGCGTCGTTGAGCCCTCCTAGGGTGCGGCTTGTCAAAGAGTCGCGTTCCGAAGGAGGGCTCGAGATGCATCTTCATGCAAATGCGGTGTTGACCGTTCGTCAGCGGCAGCGGCTGTGCGATCTGGTCGCTGCTGGGGTGACGGTCACTGCGGCAGCGGTGGTCGTGGGTTGTTCGCGGCAGACGGCGTCGAAGTGGGTCAACCGTGATCGCCGCGGTGAGCCGCTGGTGGATCGCTCGAGTCGTCCTCGCTGCTCGCCCAGGCGGACGCCCGCTGCGTTCGAGGAGGCGATCCTGCGGGCGCGGGAGCAGCTGCGGGAGGGGCCGCACGTGATCGGCTGGGCGGTCGGGGCTGCCGCCTCGACGGTGCACGCCGTTTTGCGCCGCCACGGCCGCTCCCGGCTGGTGACACGCCCCGGCCCGAGGAGGTGATCCGCTACGAGCGCGCCTGCGGCGAGCTGATCCACGTCGACATCAAGAAGCTGGGCCGGATCCTGAAGCCGGGCCACCGCGTCACCGGCGACCGCCGAGGCCAGGCGGGAAGGCCGGCTGGCAGTACCTGTTCGTCGCGATCGACGACCACACCGCCTCGGCTTCGCCGCCGTCTACCCGACGAAACAGCGACAGCGCCATCGCGTTCCTCGACGAGCTCGTCCGCTTCTACAACGTCCACGGGATCCCGTCGAGCGGGTCCTGACCGACAACGGCAGCTGCTTCAAACGCCGCTGGGCCGACGCCTGCGACGACCACGGCATCACCGTGAAGAAGACCGGCCCTACCGGCCCCAGACCAACGGCAAAGCCGAACGGTTCATCCGCACCCTGCTCGAGCGCTGGGCCTACGCCTACACCTACGCCAACGAATCAGAACGACTCGCAGCGCTCGCACCCGCACTCGACTTCTACAATCGCTTCCGTCCCCACCGCGCCCTCAACGGGCTCACACCACTCCAGCGCGTCAACAACCTCCCTGGGACAAACAACTAGGGGCGCCCGCGCGCGAGCAGGGTGGCGGCGACGCCGACCACCATCCAGGCTGCCAGGTAGGCGAACGCGAGCTCGGGTGAGGCGACCGTCCAGAGCAGACCCGCGACACCGCTTGCGGCGAGGTTGCCGAAGCTCTGCACCGCAGCGAGCAGGCCGAAGGCGGAGCCGCGCACGGCCTCGGGCGCAAGCGCGGCGACGGCGGCATTCTCGGCCGTCTCCACAAGCCCGATCCCGACTCCCGCGAGAGCGAACAGCGCCAGCAGCAGGAGCAGCGTGCCGCCGGCGAGCGCAAAGCCCGCGTAGGCAGCCGCGAAGCACCCGAACCCGGCTGCGAGCACGCGCACCGGGCCGCCGCGGTCGACCCAGTGGCCGCTCGGCAGCGACGACAGCGTCGCGGCGACGTTGTAGCCGGCGTAGAGAAGAATCGCCACCTGCACCGCCGCGTCGTGGCCCCGATCCGGTTCCAGCAGGTCGGTGGCACGCAGGAGCAGGAGCGTCGCTGCTGCATTCCCCGCCTCGAAGGCGCCGATCCCGACGAGGAGCCGACCGAGCCGACCGTGCAGGACAGGGCGCACCTGCAGGCGCAGCGGCCTGTGCGTACGCCGCTCGGCGCGCGGTGCGGCGCGGATGCCGATGACGATCGCGGCCGCGGCGAGTAGGCCGGGCACGATCGAGAGCACAATCGCCGTCCGTACTCCGACCGCCGCCACGAGAGCGAGGGCCAGTAGTGGGCCACCGATTGCGCCCAGGTTGTCCATCATGCGCTCGAAGCCGTACGCCTTGCCGTAGGCGGAAGGAGCGACGACGTCCGCCAGCAGCGCGTTGCGCGACGGCCCGCGGATGCCCCGCGCGATCCAGGCGCCGGAGCGCAGCACGCCGACCTGCCAGGCGGCGGTCGCCAGCCCGATCGCGGACGACATCACCGCCGTTGCCGTGTAGCCGCCGACCGCCGTCGCCCGCCGTCGCTCGGGATCGTCCGCAAGCGCGCCGCCCACGAGCTTGGCCGCCCCGGCGAGGCCGTCGGCAACCCCCTCGATCAGCCCCAGCGCTGCGGCCGGCGCCCCGAGCGTGGACGTGAGGAGACTCGGCAGCAGGGCGGTCGGCACCTCGTGGCCGAGGTCGGAGAAGAAGCTTGCACTGCCGATCGCCCCGACGCCGCGGTTGAGCCAGGGCCCCTCGTCTCCCGTCGCATGCTCCGGCACAGGGACGACTCTACGGCCGTCTTGCGTGCCACGCCCGCCGTCTGGTATTGCTTATGCAATGCCTAGGCAAGTATTGACCGCAGCGGAGGCTGCGCGGGCGCTCGGAATCAGCATGGACACGCTCCGCCGCTGGGATCGCGCCGGGAAGCTGCGTGTGGAGCGGGACGCGGCGAACCGGCGGGTCGTTGCGACGGCCGAGGTGGAGCGGCTCCGGGGCGGCACGGGCTCCGAGCAGCTCTCGGCGCGTAACCACTTCCGCGGCGTGATCAGGTCGGTCGAGGTCGATGGCCTGCTCGCCCGCGTGGAGATCGATGTGACCGAGCCGGCACGGGTGGTCGCGATCGTGACCCGCGAGTCCGTCGAGGAGCTCGGGCTGAAGTCGGGGCTCAGTGCGGCGGGCGTCGTGAAGTCGACGTCCGTGATGGTGGAGCTGTGAGACGCGCGGCTCTCGTTGCTCTCCTCGGAGGAGCGACAGCCGCGCTTGCCGCAGGGCTGATGTCGCTCGTCGCAGCGGCCGCTCCGGCGGAGGATCCTCCGGTCGTGCTGGCGGCTGCGTCGCTGACCGAGGTGCTGCCGCGCGTCGAGCCCAGTGCTCGCTACTCCTTCGGCGGTTCGAGTCAGCTCGCACAGCAGATCCGCCAGGGCGCCCCTGCCGACGTGTTCCTCTCTGCGAGCCCGGCGTACACGCAGGAGCTGTTCGCAGCCGGCCTCGTGCGCAAGCCGGTCGCGTTCGCCACCAACCGGCTTGTCCTGATCGTCCCGAGGCGGAACCCCGCCGCGATTCGGTCGGTGGGCGATCTCGCACGCCGTGGAGACCTGAAGCTCGTGGTGGCAGGGGCGAGGGTGCCGATCGGCCTCTACACGCGTGAGGTGCTGAAGCGTCTCGGGCTGCTGCGGGTGCTGCGCAAGGCAGTGAGCCAGGAGCCCGACGTGAAGGGCGTCGTTGCCAAGGTGGCGCTCGGCGAGGCCGATGCCGGCTTCGTGTACGCGACCGACGTGCGGCCGGTCGCCGCGAAGGTCACGGCGATCACGCTGCCGGTGCGCGCGCAGCCGACGGTTCGCTACGAGGCGGCGATCGTCGCATCGTCCCAGCATCTCGCCACTGCCCAGGATCTCGTGATTTCGCTGCTCGGGCCGGACGGGCGGCGGGAGCTGCGGCGCGCCGGGTTCGGGATCCCGTGAGCCGTCTCTTCCCTGTCGTCCTGTGGGCCGCCGCGGTGGTCGCGCTCTCCTTCCTGCTGCTCCCGATCGCCGCGATCTTCCTGCGCGTGCCGCTCGCCGAGCTGATCGAGCGGATGGGAAGCGACGCAGCGGTCGACGCGCTCGTCGTCACCCTGAAGACGAACGTCGTCGCCAATGCCCTGATCCTCCTCGTCGGCACTCCTGCCGCGTACCTGATCGGGACGCGTCGCTTCCGGGCGCGCCCGCTCGTGATCACCCTCGTCGAGCTCCCGCTCGTGCTCCCGCCGGCGGTAGCCGGGATCGGGCTGCTGGCGGCGTTCGGGCGTGCCGGCCTGCTGGGCGGGTCGCTCGAGGCGCTGGGGCTCTCGATCCCGTTCACGCAGACCGCTGTCGTCCTCGCGGTCACCTTCGTCGCGGCGCCGTTCTACCTGCGTACGGCGATTGCCGCCTTCGAGGGAATCGACTCCGATCTCACCGGAGCCGCGCGGACACTCGGCGCCAGCCCGGCGCGAACCTTCCTCCGCGTGGCGCTCCCGCTCGCCTCGGGGGGTCTCGCCGCCGGTGCCGCCCTTGCGTTCGCGCGCGGCATCGGCGAGTTCGGTGCCACAATCATGTTCGCCGGCTCGCTGCAAGGCGTCACCCAGACGCTGTCGCTCGCCGTCTACGAGCAATTCGACCTCGACTTCGACACGGCGCTCGCGATCGGCGCCGAGCTCGTCCTCGTGAGCGGCGCGGTGCTGCTCGCCGTCAAGATCGTCCCCGGATGGACGCGCTTCACGTCTCCCTTCGCCACGCTCTCCGGTCCTTCGCGCTCGAGCTGACGCTCGACGTCGGACGCGAGACGCTCGCGCTCGTCGGCCCTTCGGGTGCCGGCAAGTCGACCGTGCTACGGGCGATCGCGGGGCTTCTCCACCCGGATGCCGGGCGTGTGGCTCTCGGGGAGCGCGTCTGGCTCGATACCGCGGCCGGCGTGAACCTGCCACCCGAGCGCCGGTCCGTCGGGCTCGTCTTCCAGGACTACGCGCTCTTCCCCCACATGACGGTGCGTGCCAACGTCGCCTTCGGCGGCCCGGCCCGCGTCGACGCGCTGCTCGAGCGGCTCGGTATCGCACATCTCGCCGATGCCCGTCCATTGGATGTTTCCGGGGGAGAGCGCCAGCGGGTGGCGCTCGCACGCGCGCTCGCCCGCGACCCCGGCGTGCTCCTGCTCGACGAGCCGTTGTCCGCGCTCGATGCCCATACGCGCGCCGCGGTGCGCGCCGAGCTGCGCGACCTGATCGCCGAGCTCGAGCTCCCCGTGCTGCTCGTCACGCACGACTTCGAGGATGCAGCGACGCTTGCAGACACGGTCGGTGTGCTGGTGGACGGACGAGTGCTTCAGGTGGGGAGCGCGGCGGATCTCGTCGCGTCTCCCGCGGATGCCTTCGTCGCGAGCTTCACGGGGGCGAACGTGCTCCACGGCGTCGCCCGCTCCGGCGGGGGGCTGACGGAGGTGGCTCTCGACGGGGGCGGAAGCATCTGGACGACGGATACGGGAGAGGGCCCCGTCGCCCTCGCCGTCTATCCCTGGGACGTCTCGATCGGGCACGAGGCGCCCGACGACTCCGCCGTCAACCACGTGCGGGCGCCGATCTCGTCGCTCGTCGCGCTCGGGAACCGCGTGCGCGTGCGCGTCGGCCCCGTCACCGCCGAAGTGACGGCGCGGTCGGCCGAGCGCCTGGGGCTTCGACAGGGCGACGTCGTCGTCGCGACGTTCAAAGCGACGGCGACGCGGCTCGTGCGGCTCGCGTAGCCTTGGCGCAGATGGAGATCGCGCTGATGCCCGACCCCGGTGACGACGTGACCGCTGCGGTCGTCGGCGCCCTGGCACGCGAGGGCGTCGACTTCGGTGACGAGCCGCCCGCGTATCGCAGCCCGTGGCGCAAGGCAGGCTTGGCCGAGGGCGTCGAGCGAGCGCCGTCCACGGCCGTGCAGCCGGACTACAACGCGTTCTCGCCGCGGAGCACGCGCGGCGCGATGCGGGCGTAGTCCAGCCCCGAAAGCCACGTCAGGACGAGGGCGACCAGCAGCGCCCACCAGGCCACCGTGTCGCTCCAGGCGCCTGCCGCCGCCATGCCCCCAACCGCGACGGCAACCGCCTGCGCCCACGTCTTGAGCTTGCCGAGGTCGCGGGCTGCGATCACGATGCCCCTCTCGATCGCGGCCAGGCGGAGGCCGGATACGAGCAACTCTCGTGCGACGATCGCCGCCACCATCCAGGCGGGGGCCACTCCTTCGCCGACGAGCATCACCAGTGCCGCCATCACCAGCACCTTGTCGGCGATCGGATCGAGCAGGGAGCCGAACGCCGAGGTCTGGTTGCGGCGGCGTGCGAGCCAGCCGTCGACCTGGTCGGTGGCCATCGCCACCACGAAGACGGCGGTCGCCCAGTACGCGTGATCGGGGAAGTCCCAGGCGAAGAGGACGACCACGACGGGCACCGCGAGAGCACGCCCGAGGGTTAGCTGGTCGGGAAGCGTCACTGTCGGGGAGAATACGCGGCAGATGGCGCCTTTCACGAAAGTGCTGGTGGCGAACCGCGGCGAGATCGCGGTGCGCGTGTTCCGCACCCTGCGGGAGCTGGGCATCGGCGCCGTCGCGGTGTACTCGGAGGCCGACCGGGGCCGACTGCACGTGCGGGTGGCGGACGAGGCGTTCCTGATCGGGCCGGGGCCGGCAGACCAGAGCTACCTGCGGGCGGACGTGATCGTGGAGACGGCTTTGCGCGCGGGGGCGGAGGCGGTGCACCCGGGGTACGGCTTTCTGGCCGAGAACGCGGCGTTCGCCAGGTTGGTTGAGGACGCGGGACTGGTGTGGATCGGGCCACCGGCGGCGTCGATCGAATTGATGGGGTCGAAGACGGAGGCGCGCAGCGCGATGGCGGCGGCGGGCGTGCCGATCATCCCGGGGGCGACCGATCCGGTGACGAGCGTGGAGGAGGTGGTGGCGCTCGGCGAGGAGGTCGGCTATCCGCTGATCATCAAGGCGGCGGCGGGCGGCGGCGGCAAGGGGATGGAGCTCGTGCAGGGGCCCGGGGAGGCGGAGCGGGCGTTCGAGTCGGCGCGCCGGCAGGGGTTGAAGTACTTCGCCGACGAGGCGGTGTACGTGGAGCGCTATCTCGTGAACCCGAGGCACGTGGAGGCGCAGGTGCTGGCGGACGGCCACGGGAACGTGCTGTTCCTGGGGGAGCGCGACTGCACGATCCAGCGGCGCCACCAGAAGCTCATCGAGGAGACGCCCTCGCCGGCGGTGGACGAGCCGTTGCGGGCACGGATAGGTGAGATCGCGGTGAACGCGGCCCGGGCGGCGGGCTATCGCAGCGCCGGCACGATCGAGGGGCTCCTGACCGCGGAGGGCGACTACTACTTCATGGAGATGAACACGCGCATCCAGGTGGAGCACACCGTCACCGAGATGGTGACGGGCCTCGACCTCGTGCGCGAGCAGATCCTGGTCGCGCAGGGAGAGCCGCTCTCCCTTTGCCAGGAGGACGTGACCCTGCGCGGGCACGCGATCGAGTGCCGCATCAACGCCGAGGACGTGGGCAAGGGGTTCCTGCCCGCCCCGGGGCTGATCACCGCCTACCAGGAGCCCGCCGGGCCCGGCGTGCGCGTCGACTCCGGCATCAGGGCCGGCGACGAGATCTCCGGTCTCTACGACCCCATGATCGCCAAGCTGATCGTCTGCGACACCGACCGCGAGACGGCCAGGCGGCGGATGCTGCGCGCGCTGGAGGAGTTCACGATCGAAGGGCCGCCCACCCTGATCGGCTTCCACCGCGCCCTGCTCACCGAGCCGTGCTTCGTCGAGGGTGGCACCTGCCACGGGATCGTCGAGTCGGAGGAGCTGGCGCAGCGCGCCGAGCAGCTGACGGATCAGTTGTCGCATCGGGCAACAAGTGTAACCGGATCCTCGGACGGAGCGGTGACACGGGCCAGGGTGGTCGCCGTCGAGGTCGACGGCCGCTCGCACGAGTTGCGCCTCCACCTCGCCGAGCCGCCCTGGGTCGAGCTCGCGCGGCGGCGGCGCACCCGCCACGACGCGTTCGGCGCCGGCGGCACCGGCGCAGTCACGAGCCCCATGCAGGGCACGGTGCTCAAGGTCGACATCGCCGACGGGGACAGCGTCACCGCGGGTCAGGTGCTCTGCGTCGTCGAGGCCATGAAGATGGAGAACGAGATCGCCGCCCCCCGCGACGGCATCATCTCGGGCCTCGGCGTCGCCGCCGGCCAGGCCGTCACCAACGGCCAGCTCATCTGCATCGTCGCCGAGCCCGAATGACAACGCCGGAGCGGCTCGTCGCGGAGCTCGTGGGCAACGAGCAGCTGACCGGAGCCACCCTCAGCAAGCCGCGTCGCAGCGACCCGTCACGAGCCGCGAAGGTCACGATCGATCCCGTGCTCGTGCACGGGGAGCTTCGCTACCGCTGGACGTTCCACCACGCTGCCCGGACCGTCGACGAGAACCTCGGCCCGGACGAGACCGGGCGCCGGCTCGCGCACCTGCTCGGCGGCGAGTTTCGTCAGGGCCTGCTGCACGCGACCGACGCCGACTGGCAGGTGCTGACCGGGGGAAAGGAGCCGAAGCTCCTGCGCCGCCCCGCGACGAGACCCCTGGCGCACCTCGGCCACGACCGGGTGAAGCGGCGGGTGCTGCCCGAGGGCACGCCCGTACCGTTCCTCGTCGAGCTCGGCGTGATGACCCCGGAAGGGAAGGTGCGCGCTCGCCGCTACGACAAGTTCCGCCAGGTGAATCGCTTCGTCGAGCTCGTCGGTGACGTGCTCGACGAGCTCCCGGCCGGGAAGCTGCGCGTCGTCGACTTCGGCTCCGGGCGCTCGTATCTCACCTTCGCCCTGCACCATCTCCTCACGGAGGTGCACGGACGCGACGTCGACATCGTCGGCCTCGACCTGAAGGAGGGCGTCGTGGCCGAGTGCAACGCGCTCGCCGCGGGTCTCGGGAGCCGGGGGCTCCGGTTCGAAGTGGGGGACATCGCGGGGTACGAGGGCGTCGCCGGAGCCGACCTCGTCGTCAGCCTGCACGCGTGCGACACGGCCACCGACGCCGCGCTCGACCGCGCCGTACGTTGCGGGGCGAGCGTGATCCTCGCTGTCCCGTGCTGCCAGCACGAGCTCCAGCCGCAGCTCGCGAGCCGGGAGCTCGAGCCGCTGCTGCGCTTCGGCATCCTGCGTGAGCGGTTCGCAGCCGAGGTCACCGACGCCGTCCGCGCCCTGCTGCTCGGGGCCGTCGGGTACGACGCCCAGATCGTCGAGTTCGTCGACCTCGAGCACACGCCCAAGAACCTGCTCATCCGCGCGGTGCTCCGGCCGTCGCGCGACCGGGCGCGATCGCTGGAGGCGTATCGCTCGCTGCAACATGCGCTCGGGATCGACCCTGCCCTCGAGCGCCTGCTCGCTGAGCTGCTGGTGCAGTCATGAGCTGCTCCGAGCTCTCGCTCGCCGCCGGCGAGGCGCTCGCGGGCACCGCCACGACCACGCGACGCTGGCTGCTGGTCGAGGTGCGTGGGGCGTGGGGGAGGGACGCCGTCGTCGACAGTGCCCTGCCCGACCAGGTGCGCGAGGCGCTCGAGGCGTTCGAGGGGCGGTCCCAGCTGATCAGGCGACCCGATCGCCGCCGGGGCGTCACGGTCGTGTACGTGGAGTCGGCCGAGGACGGAGGGCAGGCGCGCCGGCTCGAGCTCGAGCGGCTCGACGACCTGCCCGGCGCCGATCTCGACGCGGGTGTCCCGCTCGGCGGTCATCTCGTTCTCGTGTGCGCACACGGCCGTCGCGACGCGTGCTGCGCACGCCTCGGCGTGCCGCTCTACGAGGCGCTCGGCGCCCACCTCCCTGCGGCATCGCTCTGGCAGGCATCTCACCTGGGAGGGCACCGCTTCGCGCCGAACGTGGTCGTGCTTCCCTCCGGCGTCCAGCTCGGGCGCGTCTCCGTCGCGGACGCCGCGGGAGTGGCTGCCGCGTTGGCCGCCGGCCGGATCCCGCTCGACCACTATCGCGGCCGCACCCTGTACGAGGCTCCCGTGCAGGCCGCCGAGATCGCCGTGCGGCGAGCACTGGCCCTGGACGGCATCGGCGACCTGCGACTGGTCGCCCACGGGGCCGGCGTCGTCCGCTTCACGGCCGGAGGGCGTGTCGCGACGGTGCGCGTCGACGAGGTACCCGGGCCGATCGTGCCCGCCAGCTGCGGTGCCGAGCCCGAGCCGACCCTGGTCTGGCGGGCGCGGGTAGAGTCGACAGCGTGACGGACGACCGTGTCCTCCTGATCACCGGAGCCTCTTCCGGCATCGGCGCCGCCGCGGCGCGCGCCGCCGGCTCCGCCGGGTGGCGCCTCGTGCTTGCGGCGCGCTCCCTCGACAGGCTCGAGCAGCTCGCCGCCGAGCTGGGCGGGCCCGAGCGGGCCGTAGCGGTCGAGTGCGACGTCACCGAGTGGGCCGACCAGCAGGCAGCCGTGATGACGGCCGTCGAGCACTTCGGCGCTCTCGACGCCGCCTGGGCGAACGCCGGCTTCGGCGCGCAGCGCAGCTTCCTCGGCGACACGGTCGAGCACTGGCGCAGCATGGTGCTCACCAACGTCTACGGTGCTGCGCTGACGATCCGGGCCACGCTTCCTGCCCTGAAGGAGTCCCGAGGGCATCTGCTGCTGACCGGCTCCGTTGCCGGGAGGCGGGCGATCCCCGGCTCGCTCTACTCGGCGACCAAGTTCGCCGTGCACGCGATGGCGGAGAACGTCCGCCTCGAGCTCGACGGCACCGGTGTACGGGTCACGGTGATCGCTCCGGGCGCGGTCGACACCCCCTTCTTCGAGAAGGTCCCGCTCGACGCCCCTCTGCAGCCGGACGACATCGCCCGGGCCGTCATGTACGCGCTCTCGCAGCCGCCGCACGTGGACGTCAACGAGGTGCTCGTGCGGCCGACGGCGCAGCCGCACTGATCAGGCCGTCGCGGCCGCCACGAACGCGTCGAGCAGCCGCCCCAGGCGCCCCGTCTCGCTCGCGCCGACCTGGGGCTGGAACGCGGTCGCGAGGAAGAAGGGGTGGTCGGGCAGCTCGATCGCCTCGACGCCCGCGTCCGGAGCGGTCGCGCCGACGACCACGCCTGCCCGCTCGAGCTGGTCGACGTAGGCGGGGTCGAGGCCGTACCCGCAGTAGTGGAAGCCCTCGAACGGCTCGCTGCCGCAGATCTCGGCGAAGCGCGTGCCGGGCCTCGGGGTGACCGTGCGGCTCTCGCCGTAGAGGCTGCACGCGAGGCGGCAGACGACGGGGCCGACCGCGTCCGGATCGCTCTCGGCGTGGGCGGCGTCCACGACGCCTGCCCGGCTGCGGGCCAGCTCGACGAGCGCGTGCTGGAACCCGCCGCAGGTGCCGAGAAACGGCACGCCGCGGTCGAGACAGTGCCGTATCGCCGCGAAGGCGGCATCCGGATCGCGGTACGGCGTTCCGGGGAGCAGCCAGACGCCGGCCACCCCGCCGAGCCGTCCGGCTGCGGGACTGTCCGTCGCGACCCAGCCGCTGCAGGCGCCGGGCGGGAAGAGCCGCAGCGCCGCGTCGACCTCACGGTGTGTGAGATAGGCCGGGTCGCGGTCGCCGAGAGCGAGGATCAAAGGCTCAGAGAGTTCGCTGGTAGGCGCGAAAGCTCCAGGTCGCGAAGGCAGTCGTAAGGGCCGCAAACGCGGCGAGCAGGAGCAGGAACGCCCCCATCTCGCCCCAGTCGGTGCCGGGGAGGGCTTCGCCGCGCGCGGCGCGCACGGCCCATTCGACCGGGTTCAGCAGCGACAGGTCCTGCATCCACGACGGGATCAGGTTGCGGGCGATCAGAAGCGACGAGAAGAAGAGGAGCGGCAGCCCGATGAACTGGGCCACGGCGATCATCGACGCCTCCTGGCGGGTGCGCAGCGCGATGCCGTGCGAGAGGCCCGCGAAGCCGGCCGCGATCAGGAACGAGGCGAGCAGGATCACGAGCCACCCGACCGCGCCGCCGTTCGTGGCTCCCAGGAAGAGCCCCGTCACGAGGATCAGCACCGCCTGCAGCGTCGCCACGATCGCCGACTCGAGAATGCGGCCGAACACGACCGCGCCCCGGCTGGCCGGGGTCGCCAGGAACCGCTCCAGCACGCCGCGGTCGAGGTCCTCGATCATCCCCATGCCGGCCCACGAGCCCGAGAAGAAGGCGGTCATCACGGCCACGCCCGGCGTCAGGTAGTCGACGTACGAGGTCGTTCCGAACCCGGGCAGGTCGGTGATGCGCCGGAAGAGCTGGCTGTAGAGCAGCAGCCAGAACATCGGCTGGACGATCATGACGACGATCCAGATCGGCTGCCGCGAGAGGTTCCGCAGCACGCGACCGCACAGGAAGAGCGTCTCGGAGACGACGGTCACGCGGCCCCTTCGTCGTCGGAACGGAAGTCGCGGCCCGTGTGGTGGAGGTAGACATCGTCGAGCGACGGCCGCGAGACGGTGACGGCGTGGACGCCGGCGCCCGCGGCGTCGAGAGCCCCGAGGATCACCGGCACCGCCTGGGCGCCGTGGTCGACCCGGAGGTGGAGCCGGCGCCCCTCCGCCGTCACCTCGTGCACGCCGTCGAGGCCGCGCGCGACGTCCAGGGCGCGGGCCGAGTCGGCGCCGTCGAGCTCGACCGTGACCGCGTCGCCGCGCAGCTCGCGCTTGAGCGCGTCGGGCGTGCCCTCGACGACCACCCTGCCGCGCGAGACGATGGCTACGTGGCGCGCGAGCCGGTCGGCTTCCTCGAGGTAATGGGTCGTGAGCAGGATCGTGAGGCTCTCGGCCGCGGCCAGGCGCTCCAGCTCCTCCCACATCGCCGCGCGCGCTTCGGGGTCGAGCCCGGTGGTCGGCTCGTCGAGGAACAGCACCTGCGGCCGGTGAACGAGGCCCATGGCGACGTCGAGCCGGCGCTTCATGCCGCCCGAGTAGGTCTTCACGAGCGCGTTCGCCTTGTCCACCAGGCCGAACGTCTCGAGCAGCTCGGCAGCCCGCCGGTCGAGGTCCGCACCGCGCATGCGCTGGAGGCGGCCCTGGAGGAGCAGGTTCTCGCGCCCCGTTGCCTCGCGGTCGACGCCGGAGGCCTGCGGCACGTAGCCGATCGCACGGCGCACCGCGCCGGCCTGCGTGGCGACGTCGTGGCCGGCGACGGCGGCGCGGCCAGCGTCCGCCTTGGTCAGTGTCGCGAGGATGCGGACGGTGGTCGACTTGCCGGCGCCGTTCGGGCCCGAGCAGGCCGAAGACCTCCCCTTCGGGCACCGAGAAGCGGATGCCGTCGAGCGCGCGCACGTCCTTGCCGTACGTCTTCTCGAGCCCGTCGACGATGATCGCGTCCATCGGACGAGGGTATCGATCAGGTCGACACGGCGGGCTGCTCGTCGGCCGGCATCACCGGCTTGTCGGGGAGCCGGAGCGTGAACAGGATCGAGAGCAACGCGAGGAACGCGACCGCGAGCATCGCCTTCTTGAGCGCCTCGAGCTGCGCGTCGCCGTAGTCGGCCGTGAGCGCATCCGCCTCGGAGGGGCTGAGACCCGCCTCGAGTGCCGCTGCGTGAACCTGTTCCGTCGTGACGATCTCGATCCCCTGTTCCGTCGCGGCCGCGACCTGGGTCTTCGTGGACTCCGAGATCGCGGGATTCTCGGCGATCCGGGTGTTGAAGCCGGTCAGGAGGCCGGCGAGCAGCACCGAGCCGATCAGGGCGGTGCCGAGCGAGGCGCCGAGGTTCTGCGCGGTTCCCTGCAGGCCGCCTGCCTCGTTCGTCTTCCCTGGCGGCGCCGACGACATGATCACGTTGCCGAGCTGCGACATCATCAGGCCGGCGCCGACGCCGAAGAGCGCCGAGCGAGAGCTTGAACGCCGTCTCGTTCAGCGCCACGTCGATCGTGCCGACGAGGACGAGTGCTGCGACCACCATTGCTGCGAGGCCGATGCGCACGATCGTCCTGGCACCGATGTGCGTCACGAGCTTCGGGCCCGCTCAGGGCGGCGATCAGCATCGTGACCGACATCGGGAGCAGCCGCTTCCCGGTCTCGAATGCGTCGAGCCCGAGGACGACCTGCAGGTACACCGGCAGGACGAAGAAGGTGCCCATCAGCACGAGCTGCTGCGACATCAGCGTCGCGAGGCCGGCGCGGAGCGTCCTGATGCTCAGCAGCGCGCGCTCGAGCAGCGTGTCCCGGCCGAGCCGCTCCTGCCGCTCCTCCCACATCGCGAAGAACCAGACGAGGAAGATGCCGCCGACGATCAGGAACGGCACCAGAGAGAACCCGAACGGGGTGATCTCGTTGCCGTTGATCGTTGGCGCGTCGATCGGCGTGATCCAGCCCCACTTGCTGCTCTGGAGGATGCCGAAGACGATCAGGCCCAGGCCCACGGCCGAGAGGGCTGCGCCGACGACGTCGAGCTGCGGCGGGTGGTCGGGCCGGGGTGCCGCCTGCATCCGCTTGCGCACGAGCAGGATGGCGATGACGATCACGACCTCGCCGACGAACACGTACGCGCCAGGAGAAGTACGTCGTCACGAAGCCGCCGATCACCGGCCCGACGGCGATCGCCGCTCCGGCAACGCCCCCGATGATCCCGTAGGCGAAGGCGCGATCCTTCCCTTCGTAGTTCGCCGCGACCAGGGCGGCGATGGCAGGGATCACGAGCACGGCGCCGAGGCCCTCGACGAGCGACCAGCCGAAGAGAAGGACGTACAGGTTCGGGCTCAGCGCCGTCGTCAGCGAGCCGAGGCCGTAGACCGCGAGCCCGATCCCGAACGCGCGGTCACGCCCCCAGATGTCGCCGAGCTTCGCTCCCACGAGCATGAACGCGGCCATCACGAGCGTGTACGCGGTGATCGCGAGCTGGACCCCGGTGACCGTGGTGTCGAGGTCCTCCACGATCTGCGAGATCGAGACGTTCATCACGCTCGAGTCCAGCACCATCACGAACTGCGCCGCGGCAAGGATCATGAGGGGGAGCCAGCGGCGCATCGGGCGACTCTACTACCGGTACGCGTGAGAGATGCCGGTCTATCGCGCTCGCAGCCGATAGGCGTGGTCGGTGAACCACACGAGCTGCGGCTGCGCGCCCTCCGGGGGGTCGCCGACGCTCGTGAACGTGCCGAACGAGACCCTCAGCCAGAGGCCGCCCGCGAGCGGCCCGGGCGCGGAGATCGTCCCCGACCACGTGGCGCCCGGCTCGAGCACCTGCGGCAGCGGGGGCACGTACGCGGTTGCGCGCCGGAGCGACGGGAGCGTGCCCTGGCGGTTGCGCGTCTCGAGCTCGTCGAGGTCGTCGTTCGGGAACAGGAGCACGCCGAACGCGCGCTCGACCGTGAGGCGCGGGGCGCCGACCTCCCAGCCGACGTCGGAGCGGTTCTCGACGGAGACGGCGGCCCGCCAGCCGGTCTCGGTGACGGCGAACGAGCGCACGCCGAACACGAGCGCCGGCTTCTCGGCCGGATACGGCTCCTGCCAGCCGAGCGCCGCCTGCTGCGGCGGTGCCTTCACGGAGGGTACGAACGTCGTCGCGCTCGTCCCGCAGCCGACCGCAAGGAGGGGGAGGAGAACCGTGAGCGGGGCGAGGGGGAGCAGCTTGACCATGCCCCGGATGCTCGCACAAGGCTGCTGCTAGGCTCGCCGTCGGCGTGGATCTCTACGAGTACCAGGGCAAGGAGCTGTTCCAGCGCGTCGGCATCCCGGTCGGTGACGGGCGGCTTGCCACGACACCGGGCGAGGCGCGGCAGGCGGCGGAGGTGCTCGGCGGCCCGGTCGTCGTCAAGGCGCAGGTGCTGACGGGCGGTCGCGGCAAGGCGGGCGGCGTGAAGCTTGCCGCGAGCGCGCACGAGGCGGAGGAGCACGCGAAGAACATCCTCGGGCTCGACATCAAGGGCCATGTCGTGAAGCGGCTCTGGATCGAGCAGGCGTCGGAGATCGCGAAGGAGTACTACCTCTCGCTCACGTTCGACCGCGGCACGAAGAAGCCGCTGTTCATGTTCACGACGCAGGGCGGCGTCGACATCGAGCAGGTGGCCGAGGAGAGCCCCGAGGCGCTCGTGAAGCTGCACGTCGATCCGCTCGAAGGCTTCCACGCCTGGCAGGCTCGGCGGCTCGTGTACGGGGCGGGCCTGTCAGACCCGTCCGAGCAGAAGCAGATCGTCGCAATCGTGGGAAAGCTGTACGACGCGTTCACGCGCTTCGACGCGATGCTGTGCGAGATCAACCCGCTGATCGTGACGCCGGACGGCAGGGTAAAGGCGCTCGACGCGAAGTTCACGGTCGACGACAACGCGCTCTACCGGCACCCGGACGTCGCCGAGATGCGCGACCTGGAGGCTGCCGACCCGCTCGAGGCCCTGGCGCGCGAGAAGCTCGTCACCTACGTCAAGCTGGACGGCGAGGTTGGCGTGCTGGGCAACGGCGCCGGATTGTCGATGTCCACCGTCGACGTCGTCACCTTCGCGGGTGGCCGGCCGGCGAACTTCTGCGACCTCGGCGGCGGCGGCGACGCCCAGGGTGTCGTCGACGCGCTCGAGGTGATCACCCGCGACCCGCAGGTGAAGGCGATCTTCTTCAACATCTTCGGCGGCATCACGCGCTGCGACGAGGTGGCGAAGGGCGTTCTGCAGGCGCTCGGCCAGATGGGCATCGAGCTGCCGATCGTCGTCCGTCTGGACGGCACGAACGCCGAGGAGGGCCGGCGCATCCTCGCCGAGGCGGCGCCGCCGAACCTGCATGTGGAGCCGACGATGCTCGAGGCGGCCCGCAGGGCCGTGGAGCTGTCGGCATGACAGACGTCTGGAGCGACCGGTCCGACATGTACCGCACGAGCGACGCGCACCGCGAAGGGCCCGACCTCGACCTGATGGTCGAGTGGGCGTCCGGTGCGCAGACCGCGCTCGACGTCGCCACGGAGGAAGCCGCCACGTGGCGCGCCGCCTGCGCGAGCGGGGCTCGACGTGGTCAGCTGCGATCCCGCGCCGGGCATGGGGCCCGACGTGATCTGCCGTGCGGAGCACCTTCCCTTCGGCGACGCGAGCTTCGACGTCGTCGCCACGCGCGTCGCGGCGCACCACTACGAGGACGTGGCGAAGGCGGTGGAGGAGATGGCGCGTGTGACCGGCGACCGTGTCCTTATCGTCGACAACGTCTTCATGGGCGACGACGTCGAGGAGGCCGAGCGGCTGCGGGACCCCTCGCACGTCCGCAACTACTCGGACGGCGAGTGGAAGTCGCTGGTGGAGTCCGCCGGTCTCGTCGTCGAGGACGTGCGCTTCTTCGACAAGCCGATCGCGCTCCAGCCGTGGCTCGACCGCTGCGCCTGCGTGGGCGAGGCGGCGCGCCGCGTGCGCGAGCTCGTCGCGCACCGCACCGACGGTGACGTCGTCACGCTCGACCGCATCGCGATCCTGGCGGTGAGCCGCTGATGGCGATCATCGTCGGCGA
>CAVSUK010000002.1:0-150198 GCA_963731095.1 uncultured Gaiellaceae bacterium | reverse complement strand
TGTCCGGCCCGATCGCGTGCCCGCCCTCGATCAGCTCCACGAGCTCGTCCACCACCGCACGCGCCTCGGCGACGCGAGCGCCGTCGCCGTCGAGCGTGAGCTTGTTGCCCCGCAGCGAGATGGAGCAGCCGAGCCGCTCGCGCAGCGAGTCGAGCACGCCGTCGCCGACGCCGGCGAGCTCGGCGGCGACGTCGTTGGGCACGGTGATGACGTCCTGCATTCCCTGCTCAGTGTAAGGACGGGCGGCCACCGGAGCCGTGAGCCGGGACGATCACGGCACCGAGTCGGTGCAGAGTCGGCACATTCCCGTCACAGCCGGCCGGGTAGCGTTCGAAAAGGGGGTCTTTGCTCCCCCATTGGGGGAGGCCGCTCAGGCGGAGGCGGCGTCGCGGGCGCTCTGCCGTGTCTTCCCGTTCCGGCGCACGACCAGCGCGAAGGCGCCTCCGCACAACCCAAGCAGCGCGACTACTGTCCCGCCGATCACGGCGGGCCCACCGAGCCGGCTTCCCGCCTCTTCGTCCGGCGGTGTCGCGGGCAGGCCGGCGGAGACCAGCGTCGCGAGCAGCGTCTCCGGCCCGCGCATCCAGCCGCCGACCGTCTCCGTACCGCCGTTGAACATTGTCTGGTCCGGAGCGAGGTAGAGCACCGGACCGCCGCGCGCGTACGGGTAAGCGTCCTGCATCACGTGCGACGGGCTCGTCTCTCCCGCCGGCACGGTGTAGTCGACCGTGTAGCGCGGCCCCAGGTCGCCCTGCGGCCTGCCCGGCAGCCGCACGTCCGGCGACTGCCCGAACGTCGTGGCGAAGAAGCCGCCGTCCATCGTGAGAGCGCCGAGCGCGCCGGCGCCGCTCTCGCCCCATCCCGTGAGCACGAGCGGTGTCGCCAGGCCCGGCCCGGCAATACGAGCGGCGCTCGGGCCTTTCGCCGCAGCGGTGCCGGCCAGAACGAGACTGACGGCGGCAAGGGCGGCCAACGCAGAACGACGTGCCATCATTCGCATCCTCTCCTCGTGGGTTACACGGACTACACCTGCCGCCTCCCGGCGGTTCCCCCCGACCGCGGAACGCGACCGCCGCGACCGGTGTAGAGGTGGTGTGGCGAGCCGGCCACCAGCCGAGCAGGACGTCATCGCCCGGGCACGGCTCGGCGACGGCGACGCCTACGCCGAGCTCGTCGAGCCGTACCAGGAGGTCGCTTTCCGCGCCGCATTGCTGATCACCAGGAACGCCGCCGACGCGGAGGACGCCGCCCAGGACGCGGTCGTCAAGGCCTTCCACGCACTCAGGGAGGTTCCACGCCGGCTCGCCCTTCCGGCCCTGGCTGCTCGCCATCGTCGCCAACGAGGCGCGCAATCGCCGCCGTGCGTCGGGCCGGCGCGAGGCACTGGCGCTGCGCGCCGGCCCAATCTCCCTCGGGGGCCGCGGCTCCGTCCCCGAGGGTGCGCTCCTTGCGAACGAGGAGCGCACCCGTCTGCTGCGAGCCGTCGAAGCGCTTCCAGACGAGCAACGCCTCGTCGTCGGGTGCCGCTTCTTCCTCGACCTGAGCGAGGCGGAGACCGCCGCAGTCCTCGGCGTCCGCCGCGGCACCCTCAAGTCGCGCCTGTCGCGCGCGCTCGATCGCCTCAGGGAGACGACATGACCGAGGTCGAGCGTGCGCTCCGGTCACTCGGCACCGAGATCGCCTTCCCGCCCACTCCCGACCTGGTCGCCGGCGTGACACTCGAGCGACCGGTGGCCCGGCGGCAGCTGCGACGCCGCCGCACTCTCGCGTTGGCGCTCGCAGCCATCGTGGTCGCACTGGCCGCCGGCCTTGCGCTGTCACCCGGAGCGCGCAGCGCCTTCCGCGAGCTGTTCGGGATCGGAAGCGTCGAGATCGTGCGCCTCGAGCAGGCGCCGGCGACCGAGGCGGCGCGACTCGTTCCGTTCGGCCGTCCGGTCACCTTCGCTCGGGCCTCACGCATCGTGCCGTTCCGGATCCTCCTGCCCGACACCGGCGGTCTCCCGGCCCCCCACGCACGTCTACCTCGACCGCGCCGGAGGCGGCATCGTGTCTCTCGCCTGGTGCTGCGAGCGGCGCGTCGTCCTCACCGAGCTCAGCACCGTGGACCCCGGCCTGCTCGAGAAGACCCTCGGGCCGTCGACGCTCGTCGAGCCGGTGGCCGTCGGAGGCAACCAGGGCCTGTGGGTGGAGGGCGCAGACCACGTCATCCGCGTCGTCCAGAGTCGGGCACCTGGCGGGAGCTGCCTGTCCGCGTCACCGGCGGCGTGCTGATCTGGACGAGCGGAGACGTGACGCTGCGCCTCGAAGGCGACCTCTCGAAAGACGAGGCGCTCGCGATCGCCGAGCGGATCCGGTGACGGGCACTTCCGCGCGCAGCGGGGCTACGCCAGCTTCTCGCGCACGAGTTGGCTCACGGCGGAGCCGTCGGTGCGCCCGGAGACCTGCGGCATCACATCGGCCATCACGCGTCCGAGATCGCGGATCGACGTGGCCCCTACCTCGGCGATGACGTCGTCGATGATCTCCTCGAGCTCCTCCTCGGAGAGGGGCTCCGGCATGAACTCCTCGAGCACCTCGAGCTCGAAGTCCTCCTTGTCGGCCTGCTCCTCCCGGCCCGCCTGCTCGAACGCCTCGAACGCCTCGACCCGCTTCTTGCGCTCTCGCTGCAGTACCTGCAGCTCCTCGTCCTCCGACAGCGGCCGCTGCAGCTCTTTCTGCGCGGACTTCAGGCTCGCCAGGATGAGGGCCAGCGCGTCACGGCGCTCGTCGTCGCGCGACAATCTCGCCTGCTTCAGCTCGTCCTCGATGCGGGATATCAGGTTCATTTGGCGTTCGGTCGTGTCGAGCGCGGCGTCACTCGAAGCCGGGGAGGTCGGAGCCGCCGAGCACGTGCAGATGGAGGTGGAAGACCGTCTGCCCTCCACCGGGGCCGACGTTGATGATCACACGATAGTCGTCCAGGCCGGAGCGTGCCGCCGTTTCGGCGACGAAGCGCAGCATCCGCCCCACTTCCTCGTCCTCGAACTGCCCCACGTCCCGGAGCGTCGCAACGTGCCGCTCCGGCAGCACGAGCAGGTGTGTCTCGGCCTTCGGGGCGATGTCACGTATGGCCACGAACCCGTCCGCCGCGTGGACGTGCTCGCCCTCGGCGACGAGACGGCAGAAGAGGCAGTCGGAGCGGTCAGGCGGCAACGGCGAGCACCCCTTCGTCGGAGACCCCTGTCGCGCGGGCACGAACGAACGCGCCGACCCGGGCGTCCACCAGCCACGGCGTGTAGTCGTCTGCGTAGCCGAGGCCCGGCCGGTCGACGAGCACCCTGTCCTCGCTCCCCACGCGCGCGAGCCAGCGCGCCCGGCACGCAGCGTCCGAGGCGGCGCGCAGACGGGCGCTTCGCTCGCGCTTGACCTCTACCGGAACCGGGTCGTCGGCCGCGGTGCGGGTGCCGGGGCGAGGCGAGTACGGGAACACGTGCACCTTGGTGATGCCGGCCGCCGTCACGGCCTCGAGTGTGCGCTCGAACGCAGCGGCGTCCTCGGTGGGGAAGCCGACGATCACGTCGGTCGTGAGGTTGAAGTCGCGGAGCGGCCCGAGCTTCGCGAGGTAGTCGGCGATCCGGTAGCGGCGGCCCATCGCGCGGAGCACGGTGTCGTCTCCGGACTGCAGCGGGACGTGCAGGTGCCGGGACACGGTCGGCGTCTCGCGCAGCGCCGCCACGAGCTCGTCCGTCACGTGGTTGATCTCGATCGAGGAGAGACGCAGGCGCTCCACGCCGTCGATCGCACCCGCCTCGCGCACGAGGCGGGCGAGGCCGTAGCCGGCCTCGCGATCCCGGAAGCAGCCGAGGTTGACCCCCGTCAGCACGATCTCCCGATGCCCTTGCCCGGCACGGCGCCGGATCTCGGCGAGCACCGCCTCGGCGCTGCGGCTGCGCGTGCCGCCGCGCACGAGCGGGATCACGCAGAACGCGCAGGAGAACGAGCAGCCGTCCTGGATCTTGACGAACGCACGCACGCGGTCGAGCCCGCGGCCGGCGTCGACGCATCCGATCGCGCCGACGTCGCCCGCCACCATCGCTGCGACGTCCTCGCCGCGCCCCTTCATCACGACGACGTTGTCGGGCAGGCCCGCGAACGCCTCACCGGGCAGGTTCGCGGCGCATCCCGTCACGTAGACCGTCCGGTGGCCGCGGGCGTTGCGCGACGCAGCCTGGCGCGACTTCGAGACGGCCTCGTGGGTGACGCAGCAGGTGTTGACGACGGCGATGTCCCCACCCGCGTCGACCTCGACGTGACCGTCCGCGAGCAGCCGCTCCCGGATCGCCTGCTGGTCGGCGAACGACACCTTGCAGCCGAGGAAGCTCGTCGAGAAGGACGCCATGCCCTGAGACTAGACGCTTTCCCGCGTGAACAGATCGGCCGCCCAGCCGTCGAGCTCGCGGCACTCCACCCAGCTCCACCCGGACGCCTCGGGCCGTTCGCCGGCGAGGTAGCCGGACGTGATCGCGAGCCTCGTCCGCAGGTGCGGCAGCACGGATTCCACCGCACCGAGCAGGATGTTGGCGACCGCGAGGTGCGCCTCCGGCAGTGGGCCGGCCGTCGCATCGACGACCGCGGCCTCGAGCTCGACGCCGTTCGCAAGAGCGTTCGCCCGCGTCACCTCGACGGCGACCGGGTCGTCGTCGATCGCGGTGAGCGGTCCGTAGCCGAGCCGCGCGGCTGCGATCGCGAGGACGCCGGAGCCGCAGCCGACGTCGAGCAGCGAGCCGCGTGGAGCAGCGGCCAGCAATTCGACACAGAGCCGCGTCGTCGGGTGGGCGCCGGTACCGAACGCGCGGCCCGGGTCGATCACGACGAGCGGCTCACCCGGCGACGGCTGCTCCCAGGGTGGGCCGATCCAGACGCCGCCTGCGCGGACCGGCCGGTGGAAGGCTCGCCACGCGTCCTCCCAACCGGGCGGGACCGCGTCCACGCGGGCGTCTCCGAGCACCGCGCGGATCGCGCCGACGCGGTCTGTCTCGACGTACAGCCCGAACGTGATCGCATCGCCGTGCTGCGTCTCCTCGAAGCCCCCCGGCACCAGCTCGAGCACCGCGGCCCGAGCCTCTTCGGCGCGCTCGAGCGGAGCGGAGAAGCTGACCCGGACCAGCGAGCCGCTCACCCGAGGGGGAACCTCGTGGTCTCGCGCCACGTTCCGTCGCCCTGCTCCTCGAAGAGCGAGACGCCGTCGACCTCGAAGCGGAACGGCAGCCCGCCACGGAGCTCGCGCTCGGCCAGCGCGGCGAGCTCCACGGCGACCAGAGGGTCGTCCACGGCCGCGATCGTGAGATGCGGTTCCGGCTCGATATCCTGGCTCTCGTACGGCGGGTGCTCGGGAAAGCGCTCCCACGTGGCGGCGAGCAGCCGTACCCAGCGGTCGCGCGGATGCGGTCCGAGCCAGACGTAGTCGTCGAAGCGGCCCACGTCACGCAACTCGGCCTCGAAGCCCGAGAGGCCGGCGAAGTGCTCCGCGACGGTGGCGAGGAGCTCGTCGTCGATCGCGTCCGCGCGGGCGAACGGGAACAGCACGGTGACGTGCGGAGGGATGCGGCGGGCGACCGACTCGGCGTTGTGGCGGCGCCGGAAGTCGCCTACGAGCGGCTCCGCCTCGCGAACAGGGATCAGCAGGCCCGTGCGACGCTCGCTCGGCGCCACCTCGTCCACGGTCAGCGGAACGCGCTCTTGAGGCGCTCGAAGAACCCACCGTCGTCGTCGCCGCGATAGGCGTCGCCATCGAGCGTCCCGTCGAGCTGCTCGACGAGGGTGCGCTGGTCGGGCGTGAGATGTCGAGGCACACGCACCGCGACGTGGACGTGCAGGTCGCCGTGGCGGCCGCTCGAGAGCATCGGCATGCCTCTGCCCCTTACCACCCGGACGTCGCCGGGCTGCGTGCCGGCGGGAACGTCCAGCTCGACCTCGCCCTCGGGGTGCGGGACACGGGCGCTCGCCCCGAGCGCCGCCTGGGTCATCGTCAGCTCGACGAGCGCATGGAGTTCGTCCCCGTCTCGCTCGATACCCTCCTGCGGCCGCACCCGCACCTGCACGAAGACGTCCCCGGCGGGCCCTCCCAGCGAGCCGGCGTGGCCTTCCCCTCGCAGCCGGATGCGCTGGCCGTCGTGAATTCCCGCGGGCACGTCGACGGCGAGGGCCCGGTCGTCGAGGAGGCGGCCGACGCCCTCGCACTGCTCGCACGGCGCCTCGACGATCCGTCCCGCACCGCCGCAGCGCGGGCAGGTCCCGGAGCGGACGAACTGGCCGAACGCGCTCCGGGAGACGTGCTGCACGCGCCCGGCACCACCGCACGTCTCGCAGGTGACGGGCGTCGTGCCCGGCGCGGCTCCGTTGCCGCTGCAACCGTCGCAGGTGACCGCCACTCGCACGGGGACGTCGACGGTGACGCCCGTATAGGCCTCGGCGAGGGCGATCTCCACGACGGCGGTGACATCGGCGCCGCGATCGGGGCGCACGGCACCGCCCCTGGACTGGCCGAAGAGGCTCTCTCCGAAGAAGGCGCTGAAGATGTCCGAGAGGTTGCCGAGGTCGAAGTCCGCCGGAGCGAAGCCGCCGCTTCGCAGACCGGCCCGCCCGAAGCGGTCGTAGGTCTCGCGCGTCTCCGGGTTGGAGAGCACCTCGTATGCCTCTGCGACCTCCCGGAAGCGCTCGTGTGCGTCGGGCGCGTCGGACACGTCCGGGTGCAGCTCGCGCGCGAGCCGGCGGAATGCCTTCTTGATGTCGCCGTCGCTCGCACTGCGGTCGACGCCCAGGATCTCGTAGTAGTCGCGCTCCGCCGTCGCCATCGCCGTTCGAGAGTAGCGGCCCGCTCAGATCTCCTCGTAGACGTCCCCGACGAGCCGGGAGAGCTCGAACGCCGCGGCGCGGACGGTGCGGATCGCCTTCTCGTAGTCCATCCGCAGCGGCCCGAGCAACGCCACCGAGCCGAGCGAGCGGCCGGCGAGGCCGTAGCTCGCCCCGACGTACGCGACGTCACGGAGGTGGCCGCCCTCCACCTCGGGCCCGACGCGAACGACGGTGCGCCTCGGGTCGAGCGCGTCCGACAGCAGCTCGAGCACGGCGGCACGGCGTTCGAGCAGGTCGAGCAGCCGCTGGCACGCCTCGAGCTCCGCGCCGCGAGCGTCTCCCAGCAGGCCGGCCGCGCCGCCGACGAAGAGCTGGGGCCCGTCGTCGTCGACGGCGTCCACGAACGCGGGGCGCAGGCGCTGCAGGAAGCTGCGCTCGCGCGCGGGCAGCGCCGGATCCTCGAGCCGGCGCCGGAGCGCGCTCGAGCCGAGCGTCAGCCCGATCACCTGCTCCTCGAGGTACGTGCGCGCCCAGTCGACCAGGCCTGGGTCGGCGGGCTCGTCGAGCTCGAGCACGCGCTTCGAGACGCCTCCCGCCGACGTGATCACGACGACGATCACGGCTCGCGGCTGCAGCTGCAGCACGTCCACGTGCCGCACGGACGCCGCTGCCAGGGCCGGGGCCGTCACGAGTGCGAGCAGCCGCGTCGCCTGCGACAGGGACTCCGTGGTCGACTGCAGCGCCGCCTCGAGCTCGTTCCTCATGTCGGCAAGGTCGAGCGAGAGGCGCTCCGGCCGGGTGTCGAGCGTGTCGACGAGCTCCTCGGCGTACAGGCGGTAGCCGCTGTCGGTGGGAACGCGCCCGGCCGAGGTGTGCGGGTGCGTCAGCAGCCCGAGTGCCTCGAGCTCCGCAAGCTCGTTGCGCACGGTGGACGGCGAGACGTCGAGCGCCGAACGCTCGACGAGCGCCTTCGAGCCGACCGGCTGGCCGGTCGCCACGTACTCCTCGACCACCCGTCGCAGGATCTCGAGCTTGCGATAGGAGAGCTCGTGCTCCATCACCCGCCGATCGTACCGGGGAGTCGCGCCCTGTTCGGGCATGCGAACACCCATTCAAGCACCCTCGGCGTATGCGACGCGCTCGAACGGCCAATCCCGCTCCAGCCAGTCGCGCACGGCACGCCGGAGCAGCTCGTCGAGCTCGGCCCGGTCGGCACGCACCCACGAGCGCGCGGACGCATCATGCTCGTCGTCGTGCTCGTCGGCCGGGTACAGGTAGACGCAGCCGATCACGTCCCCGCTCGCGGGATCGAGCACGGTGTAGGTGAATCCAACGCGCCCCTCGAAGTGGCGGGCGTGCATCTCCAGGTCGCGGAGGTTCTCGGCCAGCGTCATCTCGTGTGGCCATGAGCGCCCGATGAAACCGGGCGTCGCGCGGATGTGCTCGAGCGACGACGACCAGGCGTCGTGGTCGGCGGCGTTGTGCCGCGGCCCGAGCGGCTCGAGCACGAACTGCTCCGTGGCGAGACCGCGAGGCGGTTCGAAGCCCTCGGGCACGAACGGCGGCGACGGAGCGTCCATCCGGCGACGATACGCGAGGGTGCGGCGTCTCCGGCGCGCAGACGCGGCAGCCACGCCAGCGGCAGTCAGGCGAGGGCGCTCACGCGAGCAGGTCGGCCGTCACGGCGCCACCGAGGAAACGGCCGCGCGAGGTGAGCCGCAGCGTCTCGTGGCCGCGGGGATCGTGCCCCGTCTCGACGAGGCCGCCGTCCCGAAGGCGCGCGAGCGCCGCTGGATCGACCGCAATCACGTCGTCGCCGAGCGCAAGCGGCTCGTCCAGGCGAAGCCCGAGCATGATGCGCTCCTGCGCCTTCGTTTCGGCGTCGAGCAGCTCGATCTCGCGCGGGGGATCGTCGTCCGCGAGCAGCGCGGAGACGTAGCGCGCGAGCGAGGGAGCGTTCCGCCGCCGCAGCCCGCCGAGCGTGGAGACCGCCCCGATGCCGACGCCGAGGTAGTCGCGCCCGTGCCAGTAGCCCAGGTTGTGGTGTGCGCGGAGATCCCGGCCGCCTGCTCGCTCGCCCTCGAGACAGAAGTTCGCCGTCTCGTACCAGCGGTAGCCGGCGCCGGTCAGCGTCTCCACGACGCGCTCGAAGTACCCCTCCATCGCCTCCGCCTGGCGGGCGAGCTCGTCCCCGAATGCGACCGTGAACCGCGTGCCGGGCTTCGCCTCGAGCTCGTACAGGGAGAGGTGCTCGGGCGCGAGCGAGAGCGCCTCCGCGAGATCGCGGTCGAGGTCGGCGGGCTCCTGGCCCGGGATCCCGTAGACGAGGTCGAGAGAGATGTTGTCGAACGAGGCATCACGAAGAGTGTGCACCGCCCGCCGGACATCGTCTGGACCGGCAACACGCTCCAGCGTCTGCAGCAGCCGGGGCGCAAAGCTCTGCGCCCCGAGTGACACGCGCGTGACACCGCCGTCCCGCAACAAGGCGGCGAGCTCACGGGTCACCGTCTCCGGGTTCGCCTCCACCGTGAGCTCCGCCGCCGCAGGCAGGCCGTCGAGAAGCCGACGCAGGGAGGCGGGATCGGTGAAGGTCGGGGTCCCACCGCCGAGAAAGACGGTCTCGACGGGGTCGGCCAGCACCGCCCGCTCGCGCTCGAGCTCGATAAGCAGCACATCGACGTAGGCGCCGTGCTCGGCCTCGCGGCCGACCACCGTCACGAAGTCGCAGTATCCGCATCGGTGCGCGCAGAAGGGCAGGTGCACGTACAGGTGCCTCACGCCCGTGCCCATCGCGTCACCGGTCATTCGTCGAGACCGTGCTCGGCGCGCCAGGCGCGCACCAGCTTCTTCGGCGCCCGTTCGGCCCACGCATCCTCGACCAGCTCCCGCACGAGCTCCTCGCCCGCATGCGGCAGCGCCACGAGCACCATGGGCCAGTCCTGGTAGTGCGGCGTGACGTACAGGACGCCAGGATGCGCCTCGATCAGGAACGGCCGCTCTTCCGCGTCACAGCGGATCGCCAGCGTCTCGCCGTCCTCCCGCAGGCGGCCCATGAAGGCCTTTCTCACACGCAGCGCAGGCGTCCCGAAAGCGGTGCCGACCGACACCTCGGGCAGCTCCAACGCGAGCGCAACGACCTCGTCCCAGCTCATTCCCCCTCCGGTTGGAAGACGCAGACGCCGTAGCTCCTCACGGCGGAGAGTGCGCGCGCTGTCGGGATGGAGACCACCGCATCACAGCCAATGCTCGCGAGCGCCTGCAGGACGGAGAGCACGAGCGGCTGACAGGTGGAACGTCGTCCCGTCGTCTTCGGAACCGTCGGCGTCGCTCAACTCGGGAACAGGATCGCGCACCATCTCGGCACGGAACGCGAACGCGGCCGGATCCAGGCGCGAGCCGCCCACTACTTCTTCCGGTCGCTGTCGAGGTTGAGCACCGCCAGGAACGCCTCCTGCGGCACCTCCACCCCGCCCACCTGCTTCATGCGCTTCTTCCCCTTCTTCTGCTTCTCCAGCAGCTTGCGCTTCCGGGAGATGTCACCGCCGTAGCATTTCGCGAGCACGTCCTTGCGGCGGGCCTTGACCGTCTCGCGTGCGATCACCCGGGAGCCGATCGCCGCCTGGATCGGCACGTCGAACATCTGCCGGGGAATCTCCTCCCGGAGCTTCTCGACGAGCAGCCGCCCACGGTCGTAGGCGAAGTCGCGGTGGATGATCAGCGACAGCGCATCCACGGGCTCGCCGCCGACGAGCACGTCGACACGCACGAGCTTGCCGCTCTTGAACCCGGCGAGGTCGTAGTCGAAACTGGCGTAGCCCCGGGTTCGCGACTTGAGCTGGTCGTAGTAGTCGAGCACGACCTCGGCGAGCGGCAGCTCGTAGGTCAGGTGGACGCGCTCGGGAGACAGGTATTCGAGCTGGTCGAAGCTGCCGCGGCGCTCGTTGTTCAGCTCCATCACGGTGCCGACGTATTCCTTCGGCACGATGATCGAGGCCCGGATGTACGGCTCCTCGACCTCCTCCAGCTCGGCCGGCATCTCGGACGGGTTGTGCACTTCGCGCCACTCGCCGTTACGCGCGAGCACGCGGTAGGCGACGTTCGGCGCGGTGACGATCAGGTCGAGGTCGAACTCGCGCTCCAGGCGCTCGCGCACGATCTCCATGTGCAGCAGACCGAGGAATCCGCAGCGGAACCCGAACCCGAGCGCCTGTGACGTCTCCGGCTCGTAGAAGAGGGCGGCGTCGTTCAGCTTCAGCCGCTCGAGTGCGTCACGCAGCTCGGGATAGTCGTCGGAGTCGCTCGGGAAGAGGCCGGCGAACACCATCGGCTTGACGTCCTTGTAGCCTGGCAACGGCTCGTCGGGCGCCGCTCCCTTGCGGGTCGTCAGCGTGTCGCCGACGCGGAGCGCCGAGACGTCCTTCAGCCCGGTGATCACGTACCCCACCTCGCCTGCCTCGAGCGCGTTCACCGGCACGCGCGACGGCGACATGAAACCGAGCTCCTCGGCGTCGAACTGGGTACCGAGCGCCATCGCGCGAAGCGCCGACCCGGTCTCGAAGCGGCCGTCGACCACCCGGATGAACGCGATCACGCCGCGGTACTGGTCGTACGAGGAGTCGAAGATGAGCGCCCGGGGCGGTGCATCCGGATCGCCGTCGGGACGAGGGATCCGCGCGACGATGGCGTCGAGCACCTGGTCGACGTTGACGCCGGTCTTGGCAGAGATGCGGACGACGTCGGTCGGCTCCCCGCCGAGAAGCTGCGTCACCTCGAGAGCCGCGCCGTCGGGGTCGGCCGAGGGGAGGTCGATCTTGTTCACGACAGGCACGATCTCGAGCTCGTTCTCGATCGCGAGGTAGGCGTTCGCGAGCGTCTGGGCCTCGATGCCCTGCGCTGCGTCGACGACGAGCACGGCCCCCTCGCACGCCTGCAGCGAGCGCGACACCTCGTAGGTGAAGTCGACGTGCCCCGGCGTATCGATGAGGTTGAGCTCGTGGCCCTTCCAGTGCACCCGCACCGCCTGCGCCTTGATCGTGATGCCGCGCTCCCGCTCGAGCTCCATCGAGTCGAGCAGCTGATCGCGCATGTCGCGGTCGGCGACCGTGTCCGTCAGCTGCAGGATGCGGTCGGCCAGGGTCGACTTCCCGTGGTCGATGTGGGCGATGATGGAGAAGTTGCGGATATGGCCCTGGTCCATGGGAATCAGGCCCGGATGCTAGCTGTCATGCCGTTTTGCCTGGATATCGGCTTTTCCGGCGGGAAGCTGATTTTGCTGTTCATGCCGTAGAAGTCGCGTTTTCGCGTCCTGGTGAGGTCTCGGTGAGGCCTCACTCGGGGCCGATCACGTGAGCAGTCGCAGTGCCGGGTGAGGCGACGCCGCCGGGCGTGCACGGCGCGGCAGCCGCCGCGCGCGCGGCGGTGCCACGCCCGAAGGGCGTGGCACTTGATCTGCATGAGGGAATCTCCACCCCTGACCCGATGGGGTGCCCTCGCTGGCCTTCCTCGCTTGCGCTACTCAGCGTCTCGGGGGCGCGGGTTGCAGGTCGTTGCAAGGCGACGAACTTGTGTGAGTACTGCGCGCGCCTGTATGCGGTTGAGACCTGCGAGATGCATTGGAATCTGTTGCTGAAGGGCGTTCCAGTCGATCTGAAGGACGCCGTTCACGCGGTTGTCGATTCGGTGTGGTGCGCGCGTGTGGACGTGCTGAGCCGCAGGCCCAGCACGTCGGTGAGCTCTATGAGGCGGGCGGGATGATGCGTTACCTGGCGCTTCATTTCGTCAAGGTGTCCCAGGCGCCTCCGAGCGGGTGGAAGGGTAAGCGCTTCTTCTGCTCTGAGGGCTACTTTGCTGGGACGGCGACGGAGGCGCGCGAGGCGGCGAAACGTTCGATTCGGTTCAAGCGCGAGGTGTGGAAGGCCGAGCAGCGAGGGGCGGCCTCGGCTGCCGAGGCAGAGATCGAGGCCGGCTGGGCGATCGACCGCGCGGAGGCAGAAACCTGGGGCCTCGTTCAGCTTGTCCGTGATCGACCAGGTGTCCCGGACATGGTTGAGCCCGTCGAGCGGCGATCGTCCGAGGTGTACGGCCGTTGCGTTTCTCGTTGGAGTCGTAGACTCGTCGGGTGCCTGAGAAGCGCGGGGCCGTGAGGTAATCGACTTGACTACGTATAGCACCGTGGCAACACATGCCGGCCTGCGCCAGATGCATCTATGTTTGTCAAGTCGTGATCGGCGGGTGCTCGAGGGATCGCCACGGTGGCCGTCGCATTGGCCCCTTGCCGGCGATGTAGCCTACTGATTCTTCGGCGGCAGGTACATGATGAACGGGCCGATCGTTTCGCGTTTGTAGCCGTGCTGGGAGAGGAGGGTGCGATTGCGCGACTCGGCGACGTCAGTGCGGCTGTAGACGATCGCGGCCCGTGGGGAGCTGTCGACGGCGCGGTTGTATGACCAGTTCCTCGACCACCCCGGATTCCTGGCAACGACCTGCCCATCCCGCGTCTGTGTCGGATCGATGCCGGAATGGGAGGCGATGATCCGCTCGTCGGTCTCGAATGTCAGCCGGTAGGCGATCCAGTAGTCGGCACGGACGCGGTCGATCCCGTTCCGGTCGAGCTCGGCGATCAGGGCGCCGTAATGTCGGGGGTTGGCGACGCCAGGCATGACCTCTACGTGGTCGTCCATCTGCGTCAAGACGAGACTGGTAAGAAGAACAGCCGCGACGACGGCGACCCAGGCCCTGGCGATCGTTCGCAACGGGTACGCGAGCAGCAGTGCGAGCGCCGGGAGGGACAGAAGGGCATAACGCGGCTCGGCCGCATACCACGTCGCGGGCGAGAGTGCGTATACGAATGGATAGCCGACCATCACGACGACGAGCAGGGAAGTCGGCCTGCGTCGATGGCGCCACGCGAGGCATGCGAAGGCGGTCACCAGCGCCACGAAGACCACCGTGGCGGTCGGCTTGCCGAGCGGCCACGCCGACGTGTACGGCGTTCGCAGATTCAGGTTCATCGGCGTCAGCGCGAAGACGTACGCGCGGATGTGGTCGACATACGATCCGAGAGTCATCGGTTCGGTGCTGCCGGCTGGGTTCGTGACCGACGACCAGTCGTGCCCGATGTTCCATACGATCCACGGCGCCATTCCGATCAACGCCGCTGGTACGATCGGCCAGCTCTGGCGGATCACGGCGGGGCGATACCAGATAAGCCACGCAAGCGCTGGCACCGCGACGGTGACGATCTGCGGTGTCTCCCACCACGCGAACCCGAGCGCGAGGCCGAGGAGTACGACGTCCGGGCGCGAGTCGCGCTCTGCGAGTCGGAGGACGAGAAGCAAGATCGCCGCCGACCACACCAGCCCGGCCGCGTAGAACCCGTGCTGGTGGCTCGTCTTGTAGATGAGGTACGCCGGAGAGACCCAGAACAACGCGGCCGCCGCGACGGCCGAGATGGGGCTCAACGTTCGAAGCCCTATCCGCCAGACGAGGACGGCCGTGAGGGCTACGAGAAGGAACGGCACGGCGCGCAATGCCCAGGCGTTCATCCCGGTGACAAGAAAGAGCGGCGCGGTTAGCAGCACCTCTTGGGTGCCGCCGTAGTTCTGGCCCCAGAACATCAGTGGGATGTCGCCGTGGGCGGCGTGTTTCGCCATCAGCCCGACGACAGCGTCGTCCGAGTCGAGCGTTCCGGCCGGCGAGTGGAGGAGAACGGCACGAAGCAAGATTCCAGCTGCCGCAGCAAATAGCACCAGCATGACCACCGCGCGCTGGCGCGCCCAGGCGATCGGCGCGGCAACCGGAATGTCGTGGTTGCTCGCGGTCACGCTTTGACCGCCTTGCGTTGGCCGCGGAGCGCCAGCACAAGGAGAGCCGCGAGCGCGAGCAGCACGAGGTCGCGAGCGAGCACGATCCACACCGCCGATCCGAGCAGCCGAAATTCGCGGAACCGATCCGGGAAGTACGCGATCGTCAAGACCAAGGCGGTGGCGAGAAGGCAGCGTGCGACCACGCCGACTCGCCCCGCCAGTAGAGAAATGACCGGTATCAGCCAGACGAGGTACTGGGGCGAGAGCACCTTGTTGAGCGCGATGACCGTGGCGATCGTGGCAGCCACCGCAAGCACCAGATTTGAGTCGTCACGACTCGATTGGCAGAAGGACAGACACACGAGGACGAGCACCGCGACCATGATGACCGTCTGAAGAGCTCCGACGGCTGACGGCACCGCCCCCTCGAGCTCGTACGAAAGCCCCGCATGGACATCGGGCCGGCCGACCCCGACCTGATGCGCTGCCAGCAGGATCGTTGCCCCGAGGCTCTCGATCTCGAGGGCGCGTGTGAGCTGGGTACGGAAGCTGAATCCGACACCGCCGGGCGCAACGAGGGCGAGCGGGCCGGCAATGATCATGAAGAACGCCGTGAAGATGCCGAGCGTTCTCAGCACCGCGCGGTGCCTCTGCCGTTGCCCAGCGCGGGCGACGAGGAGCGGGAGCAGCAGAACCGGGAAGAGCTTGGTCGCGGCGCCGATTCCGAGCAACGCCGCGGCTGTTCCGTCCCGGCGACGGAGCATTGCGATGATGGCAAGCATCATCAGCAACGAGGGCAAAATGTCGCTACGCAGGAAGAACACGGCCCCGAGCAGGGCGGGGGCGATCGCGACGAAGCACGTTGCTTCGAGCACCTGGCGATCCAATCCTCCAAGAGCCCGGCATGCGAGCGCCGTCGCCACGATCGTTGCGAGCGTGAGGCAGACCACCAGCCACTGAAACGTGACGATGTAGTCGTCGAGTCCATGCCCGGCGATCTCGGGCACGAGGACGAGCGGGATCATCCCGGGCGGGTATTCAAGGAAGAAGTCCCGGTAGGGAACAAGGCCGTCCAGCATCTGCTCTGCCAACAGGTGGTAGCGCTGCACGTCACCGGGGTGCAGCGTCGATCCGAAATGGGTCCAGGGAACGACGAGTGTTGCTGCCAGAAGTCCCAGACTCGGGAGCACAGGCACAACACGCTGCATGTGATTAGCTGGCTTCGCTCGCGGGATGGGTGATCAAGCCCGAGGTGCCTTATCAACGTGTTGGTTGTGTACTCGTGGCTAAGGCGCACGATTGTCCGGCAACTGACAGCGCTCCGTCAAGACTGGATCGGGATCGCGAACCACGAGTGACTGTTCGTGCTGGCGCGGAGCCCCTCACCATGGATATCTCGCTAACGACCCAGCGCCAACCCTCTGGCTACTGACGTGCCCTTGCGCCGGTCAGAGGTCACCCTCCAAAACGAGACGGGAACGACGTTCTAGCGAGCGAGGCCTCGCATGCCCGAGCGTGCTCTCGTCTGAACGGCGCCTGAGGTGCCCGACGCTGATCCTGTGGCGAGTCGAGGGTTGGCCCCGAGGCTCGTCGCGTCCGAGCGGTTTGACAAACAAGGTCAGGAAACCAGATCCACGCCGTGACTCACTCTTGGCGCATTGCATCGCGCGGGCGGTGATCGACGCGCAGGGTGGTATCGACGCTGCGATTGAGAAGTACGGGCCGCAGGCGGAGCGGTTGTCGAAGTGGTCGGCGCTGAGAACGGTCGCGCGGGTTACACCGAAGGCGTCCCGCGTTGCCTCATTCGTCGTGATGTGGGCCGTGGCGATGCGTGACGAAGGATGCGAGGAGTACTCGATCACGGAGTACATGCGGTATTGGTCTGAGGGCGAGCGTCAGACGTACCGGTTGCAGGGCGAGTTCCGAGATCTGTGGCCGGAGTATGAGACGCCGAACGAGCTGGCGCGGAAGATCATCGACCACATCGATGGGAAGCTGAGCAAGGTTGATGTGGCGACGCTTCCGAGTCGGCTGATGGTGACGGCGTGAGCGAACTGCCGAGACTTCTCGACTGTCGAGGAATCCAGTTGGAACTCGGGGTGAAGCGCGCGGCGGCTGAGGCGATCATGCGGCAACTGCCGAAGGTGCAGGTTCCAGGACTGCGGAAGACATTCGTGCGGCAGGATGACGTTCTGCGGCTGCTCGAGGAATGGACGATCGCCGCATGAGCCACGCCTACGTGACGAAGCGAAAGCGACCGAATGGTCGATCGTCGTGGGTCGTTCGGTATCGGTGGGGCGGTCGAGGATTCAGGCTGATCCATCTCGGCTCAAAGCCGACCGAACGCGAAGCGAGGAAGTTGCGTGACGAAACGCGATGCTGCGAGCGTGCAAGTCGGCGGAGATCGCCGGCTACTCCCCCCACTCCCTCCGGCATAGACGCATAACAATCTGGCATCACGCGGGAGTGCCGATGCGCGAGATCCAGGAGCGGGTCGGGCACTCGCGGGCCTCGATCACGCTCGACGTGTACAGCCATGTAATGCCGGTCTCCGAGGTCCCGGTGGACGATCTACTTGGCGCTTCTACGTCGTCCTCGTGAGGTCTCGGTGAGGTCTCGACCGTGATTGCCGAGAATCCATCCCTGCAAATCGCCGTTTTCTGCGGATGTGGCCCTGGTCCATGGCGATCAGGCCCGGATGCTAGCTGTCATGCGGTTTTCCCCGGCTCTGGGCGAAGCGGGAATCGGGTCCCGTCGGCGCTCGAGCACGCAGGTGCACCCGCCGGCGCGCGGCCGGTAACCGAGCTTCCGGTTGATGGCCCGCATCGGCGTGTGCGAGTCGTCGTTCTGGTTGGTCACGAGCGTGATTTCGGCGGCCGCCGCGTGGGCGAGAGGGTGCACGGCGATGCCGGCGAACGCCCTGGCTCCTCTGTCCGCGAACGCATCGAGACCCGCGAACGCCCAACCGACGACCGCCTCTGCCTCTCCGGCCTTCCAGGTCGCCCTGCGCTCCTCGGGCCGAGTGGCCTCGATCCGGCAGCGAACACCGTCGACCGTGGTGACACGATCCGCGTAGGCGGCCCGGAGGAGCTCGGCCGCGCCTTCGGCATCGTCGGCTGAAGCCGGGGAGACCATGACAGGCGTCGCTACCGCCCATCCACCCGGCAACGGCCGCTAGGCGGAGCGTCCCCGCACCATCGACCGGAGCGTGTCGAGCTCCCGCACCTTCAGCGCCCGGCATGCACCGAGGTAGACGGCCAGCCCGACTCCGAGCGCGGCGCCGAGCGACACGATCTGCGCCGGCAGAGAACGCCCGAGCAGGCTATCGAGCCCGTACCACGCACCGAAGGCGACCGCGCCGAGCAAGAGCGACGCGACCGCGATCCGGGCGACCGCCTCCGCGACCCGGGCGCCGTCGACATGCCCGAAACGGCGCCGCAACGCCACCAGGAGCGCCGTCACCCCGACGATGTTGACGAGCGCGGTGGCAAGCGGGATCCCCCACACCCCGAGCCGGTAGAGAACCGCGTCGAGAGCGGCGTTGAGGAGGACGGTCGCGACCGCGACGGTGGTCGGGATCCAGTTCGACTGCAGACTGTAGAACCCGCGCGTGAGCAGCAGCATCCAGCCGTTGAACACGAGCCCGAGCGAGAAGGCAGCCAGGCACGAAGCGACGACCGTGACGTCCGACGCGGTGAACTGCCCCCGCTCGTAGACGAGCCGAACGATCGGCACGGCCAGAACCGCCGCGACGATCGCGGCGGGAACCAGCAGGAACGCGATCTGCCGCATGCCGACACTCACCGTTGCCCTGAACCCGTCCGTGTCGCCGCGGGCCGCGAGGCGGGAGAGCGTCGGAAACATGACCGTCACGACCGCGACCGAGAACATCCCCTGAGGAAGCATGTAGAGGCGAAACGCCTTGTCGATCGCTGCGGGAGCGAGATCGGGGTCGAGCAGCCGTGATGCGAACAGCGTGTCGATCACTGCATTGACGTTGATCAGGCCGAGCGTCAGCGTCACCGGCAGCATCAGCGTGAAGAAGCGCCGCACGGCCGGGTCGCGCCAGTCGATCACGAGCTGGAGCCTGCCGTCGAGGCCACGCAGCCACGGCACCGGCAGCAGCAGCTGGATCACGGTGGCGAGGAGCACCGATCCGGCGTAGACGTAGAGCTGGGCGCTCTCGTCGCTCACGCGCGGCACGCCCAGTACGAGCCCGGCAATGATGGCCAGATTCCAGAAGACCGGCGTCAGCGCAGGCACCGCGAACTGGTCGTAGGTGTTGAGGATCCCCACGATGACGCCGCTGAGCCCGAGCAGCACCACGATCGGGAAGAGGACACGTGAGAGGCCGACGGCGAGGTCGAAGTCGCCGCCCGGGTCGCCGAACGGCCGCAGCAGGAGCGGCGCGATGAGAATGAACAGCGCCGTCAGGCCACCGAGGACGAGCAGGACGAGCCAGAAGATGGTCGAGGCGACCCGCCAGGCACGCTTGCGGTCGCCCTTCTCGATCAGCTCGCTGAAGACCGGCACGAATGCCCCCGAGAGCGCAGCGTCCGCGAGCAGGGCCCGCATCAGGTTCGGGATCTGGAAGGCGACCGTGAACGCGTTGATCGCACCGGCGACGCCGAAGTAGTAGGCGGAGACCATCTCCCGCACGAGCCCGAGCACACGGGACAGCCCGGTTGCGGCGGAGAAGATCGCGGTCGACCGAGCGAGGTGGCGACCCCGCGAGCGGGCCTGACTTCCGTCCTCAGGCACCGCCGAGCGGGTGGTGACATCGTCGGGACGATCGCTCATCCGACACAGATTCGGTGGGAACGCGGCACGGACCTGCGACAGCTTCACCGATCGCGCACCCCGCGTGCACGAAAGAACGGCGTGCGCCGAGCCTCCAGATGGTTGATCGGCAGTTCGGGCACACCCGGCTGACGGCCACGACGCGGCGCATCGCGACGCGCTCGTGCAAGGCCCGTACCACCAGTACGAGCCTTGCACGATCACGCCGCGCTGCTTGGTCGTGACCGCCCCCGGTCGCACCCCAACTACCGAGCAACCATCTAGGCGGCTTCGGGCAGTGCCTGCTCCACGCCACGAATGGGGGAGGGCGCCGCCGCACGCCGACGGACGACCACGTTCGCGACCACGAGCGCGCCGACCGTCATCGCCGCACCGAGGATCTCGACCGCGTTCGGCCTGTATCCCCGGGCGATCTCGATGGCAAACGTCGTGATCGGGATCAGGTTCCCGAACAGCGCGGTGTTCTGCGGCCCGATCAGGCCGACGGCGCTGTTCCAGGTGACGACCGCGACCGCGGCACCGAGCACCGTGATGTAGGCGATCTGCGGCCACACGCCGACGACCGACGCGAGCGACGGCCTGGGCTCGAGACCCGTAGCGGTGACGGCGACGGTGGCGAGCGCGATGGCGGGCCAGCCCAACGCGGCCGTGAGCGCGGTGAACCGGAGCGGTGAGAACGTCGGGTACTCCGAGGCCCCGAGCGTGTAGAGGACGAACGAGAGGACGCCGCCGAGCACCAGGACGTCGCCCCACCCGATCGCACCGGTGAGGATCGACGACGGGTGGCCGCCGCTGATCACGAGTGCGACGCCGGCCAGTGCGACCCCGAGCGCGGCGAAGGTGATGCCTGAAGGTCGCCGGCCGGTGCGCTGCCAGAGGACGACCGCGGTGAGGAGAGGCCCGAGGGCGACGATCAGCGCCGCGCTCTGCGGCTCGGCATGCTCGAGGCCGGTGTAGGCGAGCAGGTTGAAGCCCGCGAAGCCGAGCGTCCCCAGTGCGGCCAGGCGGAGGCCCCTTCCCTCGAGCCGAAGCGCGGTGCGGCCCTCCACGGCAGCCAGGACGACGATCAGGATCAGGGCCGCGACTGCGTAACGGATCGTGGTGAGGTGGAACGCGTCCACCGCGCCGAGCGCCGACTTGCCGACCACGAACTGCGCGCCCCAGGCGAGAGCCGTGATCGTCGCGAACGTCGCACCGAGTGCCTGCTTGCTCATCCTGCTTCTCCGGGTGATACTTCGATCGTCATCGAAGGAATCAACGCGGACGTCGCTCCGTTTATTTCGATGGTGATCGAATGATCGAGAAGACACTGGAGATGCCCCGCCGCGACGAGATCCGGCTCACGGAGGTGCTGGACGCACTCTCCGACCCCATCCGCCTGCGCGTGGTGGCGGAGCTCGCGGCGGGAGGGGAATGCACGTGCGGGCAGTTCGAGCTGCCCGTGAGCGACTCCACGCGCTCGCACCACATGCGCGTCCTGCGCGAGGCGGGCCTCACCTCGACGCGCGCGGTCGGGACGCAGCGCCTGGTGTCACTCCGGCGGGACGACCTGGACGCTCGCTTCCCGGGGCTGCTCGATGCCGTGCTCGCAGCCGCACCCGCGTAGATCGGCCTCTGCTACCATCCTCCGGCCCGCCGAGTCGCGGGCATTCACACGCTCAGAGAGCCATGCCGAACATCAAGCAACAGAAGAAGCGCGTCGGGATTGCCAGCCGCCAGCGGACGGAGAACCTGCGCTACCGCTCCACGGTGAAGACGCTGATCAAGCGCCTCGAGACCGCCGTCGCCGACGGTGACGCCGATGTGATCGCAGCGTCGCATCGCGAGCTCGTGCGGACGATCGACAAGGCTGCCTCCCACGGCTCGCTGCACAAGAACACCGCCGCGCGCAAGAAGTCGCAGGCAGCCCGGCTCGTCGCCGGCGAGACCGCGTAGGCACCTCTCGCCCGGCTCTTGCGGCGTCGCTACGACCGGCTACGACCGCGGCTCGTGTCGATCAGCGCGCGCTGCAGCTCGAGATCGGGCGCCAGCCTGCTGCCGCCCTTCAGCGCCAGGTCGAGCTCGGCGAGCCTGACGGTCGCGTCGTGCAGCTCCTCGTCCGAGAAGTTGTCGGCATGGCCGGCGACCTTCTGCGCGTAGTACGGGTTCATCTTCAGGCGACCCGCGGCCTCACGGGCGGTCACGCCCTCGGCGGCCAGGCGCTTCAGCTGACGGAGCCGCCCCAGGTAGCTGCCGAGCGCGCCGGCCAGGCGCGGGGCGCTGTCCCGCCGCTGCTTCTCGTCCATGTCGAAGATCTTCTCGCTCACCGCGACCGTGCGGGCCGTGTCCCGCTCCCCCCAAGCGTCCGTCAGCTCGAAGATCGGCGCCTCCGCCAGCGGAGCGGCGAGCTCCAGAACTTCCCGCTCTCCCACGGGCTCTCCCTGCGCCCAGAGCGCGATCTTGTCGATCTCCGACGCAAGCCCGTGCAGATCCTCCTCGCCCACGAGCTGGATCAGGAGGGCGCACGCCTCCGGCTCGGCGCGGACACCCTGCGCCTTGAACCGCTCGCTCACCCACTGCGTGCGTGCACGCTTCACGACCGAGTACTCGAGCACCTGGCCCGCCTTCTCGACCGCCTTGCGCAGCGGCGCGTCTTTCTTCGTCTCCTCGCCGACGAGAGCGAGCACCGTTCCCGGAGCGGGGTCGGCCAGATAGCCGACCACGACGTTCACCTCGGCCACCTTCCAGGCGTTGGTCAGGCGCCTGTCGCTGCCGGGGCTGCCCTCGATGCCCTCGACGATCACCAGCCGATCGTCGCCGAACAGGCTGCCCGCGTTGCACAACGCCACGACGTCGGCACCGGTCGTCTCCTGCGCCGAGACGCGCTCGACGGCCTCGGCCGGAAAGTGGCGCCGGAGCCGCGCTAGCGCCGTCTCCACCTTCGGGCGGTCGCTGCCGGTGATCAGGTAGACGGGCTTGAGGGCAGGTGCGTCGGCCACACGTCTACGGTACTCGACCGGTACAGGTGTGAAACCTCACGACCCCGTGCGCACGGAGATCGCCTGCCCGTCCGACTCGACGACAACCTGGCCGTCCTCGTCGCTGCGGTAGAGCGCGAGGCCGGGAACGGAACGGAGGGCCGCGATCGTCTCCTGCCGCGGATGGCCGTAGTCGTTGCCGCGGCCGACCGAGACCAGGGCCACTCGCGGCCGTAGCACGGGCAACTCGTCCACGAGCCCCGGGTCGGCCGAGCCGTGGTGGGCGACCTTCAGCACCTCGACGTGCCGGAGCGGCAGGCGCCTCGTCACCGGCGACTCGGCGTCCCCCGTGAGCAGCACATCGGTCTCTCCGAAGCTCGCAAGGAGAACGACGCCGTGCTCGTGCGGATCCTCGCCGGCCGATCCACCGCTGTCGGGCCAGAGGACGCGGACGCTCAACCCGCCGAGACGGTAGACGGCGCCCACTCGCGCGGCGACGACGACGGTGCCGCGCTCCTCCGCCGCGCGGCGCGCGTCCGCGTCATCGGGCCAGTCGCCGGGCTGCAGCGGATCGACGAGCGCTCCGACGGCGAGACCGCGGAGCACGCCTACCGCCCCTCCGACATGGTCGCGGTGCGGATGGCTGACGATGAGAGCCGCCAGCGAACGCAGCCCTCTCCTCCGCAGCAGCCGGTCGACGTGCGCCTCGGGCGGCCCGGCATCCACCAGCATCGCTCCCTCGGGAACCTCGAGCAGGATGCCGTCACCCTGGCCAACGTCCAGCATGGTCACCCTCAGCCCCATGGGCGCCTGCCACGCCGGCGGCGGATGCATTGCCCACCAGAGCGTCGCGGCGACCAGCACGACGCCGATGCCGTCGACGGCGACGCCGCGGCGCCGATACGGTGCCACCCGCCGCAGGACTGTCGTCGCCGCGATCGCCGCCGCCGGCAGCAGGAACACGAGCGGCGAGGAGACCTGCGCGTGCGGGAAGGACGCCACGAGTCGTGCCGCGAAGGCGATCCAGGCGGCGCAGAGGCCGGCGAGCCACGACATGGCGACGGCGGCGGACGGAAGCACGGGCGCGACGAGCGCAGCGGCGAGGCCGAGACCGAGCAGGAGCGGCATCACCGGCTCTGCGAGTGCGTTCGCGGGCACAGTCCACAGGGGCACGACGCCGAACTGCAGCCAGAGGATCGGTGCCGTGACGAGGCCGCAGACAGCCGAGATCCCGACGACGTCGACCAGGAGCCGCGGCAGCGGCCAGCCCTCGCGGAAGCGCTCGAGCCGAGGAGCCGTGACCAGAATCGCGGCGACGGCGGCGAAGGAGAGCTGGAATCCCGGCTCGAGCAGGGAGCGCGGCGTCCACACGAGCAGGACGAGTGCTCCGAGGGCGAGCATGTGCCAGCGATCGTGCGGCCGCGACGCCAGCCAGGCGAGCGACGCCACGCAGCCCGCAACGGCGGCCCTGACGACAGACGGTTGCCAGCCGACGGCCAGCGCGTAGCCGAGCACGGCTGCGATGGCGAGAACGTGACCCACCGCGCGCGGCAGCCCGGCGACGTAGGCGAGCCCGAGCATGCCGAACGCGATGAAGACGACGTTCTGACCGGAGACGGCCAGCAGGTGATAGAGGCCGGAGGCCTTGAACGCCTCGCGCAGCGACGGATCGAGCCCCTCGTCGGCACCGAGCACGACGCCTGCGAGGAGCGCGCGGCGCTCCCCGCTCGTGCCCAGCGCGAGCGCAGAGGCGATCTCCGTGCGCAGCCGGTCGCCGACGCCTCCGATCCCGCCCCGCCGGCCGACGATGCGCCAGCTGCCGCTCGCGTGCAGGACGACGTGAACGCCTCTGCGCGCCAGCCAGCCGCGCTCGTCGAAGCCGGTCTCGGGCCCGCGCGGGGCGACCGGCCGCGCTCGCAGCGCGAGCACTGCTCCCTGCGGCGGTGCCCGGCCGGCGGGAAGCTCGAGCAGGACGCGCTCACGCACGACGAGGCCCCCGAAGCGGCGCACGTCTCCCATGGCGCGAACCGCGTACTGCGTGCGCGACGGCGGCGCCGTGACGACGACGCGCACGGCCTCGATCTCGCCGATGTGCCCGGCCAGCACGCTGCGATCGAGTGCCTCCGTCCTGATGCTCCCCCACCACAGGCCGATCGCGGCGAGGCATGCCCCGGTGAGAGCGAGCCTCGCCGCGCCGGTGGACGCGACGGCGGCGACGGTGCACCCGACTGCGGTGGCGAGAACGAGGAGCGCGGGCAGCCGCAGCCAGTTCGCGGCGCCGAGGCCAAGGCATGCGAGTGCGACGAGCACCGTCGGCCAGCCGAGAACGAGGGCTTCGCGCAGCCGCCTGCTCACGGCGTCACCAGGTCACGCAGCTGCTCGATGCGCGCGGGCCCGATCCCGGGAATGGCGTCGAGGTCGTCGACGGAGCGGAAAGGTCCGTGGCCCTGGCGCCAGTCGAGGATCTTCTGCGCCGTCACCGGCCCGACGCCGGGCAGGGCGTCGAGCTGCTCGAGCGTCGCCGAGGCGAGGCTCACCTTCGCTCCCGCGGCCGTCGCGGTAGAGCCGACTCCTCCCGGGGCGCGGCGCGGCACGACGACCTGCTGGCCGTCTGCCAGCGGTGCGGCGAGGTTGACGAGCGCTATGTCGGCGCGGCGGGTCGGCCCGCCGGCGCGGCGAACAGCATCGGCGACTCGGGCGCCGTCGCGCAGGCGATAGAGGCCGGCATGCCTGACGGCGCCCACCACGTTGACGACGATCGCGGGCCGCGTCGCTTCCCCGGTTGGCGCGGCGAGCCCCTGGAGCTGTGCCGTCGGCGTGCGGGCCCGCGCCGCACCCTGCGCGGCGACCCTGCGGCCGACGAGCGCGAGCACGACGAGCAGCGCGACCAGCAGGATCGCCGTGTGACGACGGGGAAGCCTTTCCAGCACGTAGCCAATACTGGCAACTCAGGTGTGCCGGGACCGTGCCGACTTCGTGCCGAGAGTGTGACCGCGGCGGATGCGGCGAGACGGCCGCAGGCCTGCGCGACGGAGGCGCTAGACGACGAGCGAGACGAGCTTGTCCGGCACGACGATCGTCTTGCGAATCTCGGCCCCGCCGACGTGCGCCTGCACGCGGTCGGAAGCGAGTGCCAGCTCGAGCAGCGCATCCTCGGCCGTTCCGGGAGCGACGTGCAATCGCTCTCGCACCTTGCCGTTCACCTGCACGACCACCTCGACGACGTCCTGGACGAGCAGCGCCGGGTCCGCCTCAGGCCACGGGTGCTTCCACATCCGCTCACCGCCGAGCACCCCCCAGAGCTCCTCCGCCAGATGCGGCGCGTACGGCTGGATCAGCGACACGGCGGTCTCGGCGGCGAAGCGGGCGGCAGGGTCGTCGGGGGCAGCCTGGAGCTCGTTCACGAGCTCCATCACCGCCGCGATGGGGGTGTGGAAGAGGAAGCGGCGGTCGATGTCGTCGGTCACCTTGGCGATCGTCCGGTGCGCCTTCCGCGCCAGCGGCGTGTCGACCCCGGCAGGCGAAGCCGGACGCCCCGCCTGCTCGTGCGCGACGCGCCACAACCGGTTGAGGAAGCGCCACACCCCCTCGATGCCCGCGTCCTGCCACTCCATGTCCTCGTCAGCAGGGCCCATGAAGAGCGCGTAGGTGCGGACGGTGTCCGCGCCGTAGCGGTCGGCGTACTGCAGGGGCTCGACGACGTTCCCCTTCGACTTGGACATCTTCGCACCGAGGTAATGGATCATCCCCTGGTTGAACAGCCGCGCCACGGGCTCGCGGAAGCCGACCAGGCCGAGCTCGTTCATCACCTTCGCGAAGAAGCGGCAGTACATCAGGTGAAGCACGGCGTGCTCGATGCCGCCGATGTACTGGTTGATCGGCATCCAGAAGTCGGCGATCTCGCGCGAGAACGGCTCGGTGTCGTTCCGCGGGTCGCAGTAGCGGATGAAGTACCAGGACGAGTCGACGAAGGTGTCCATCGTGTCGGTCTCGCGCCGCCCCGGCCCCCCGCACGACGGGCACGTCGTCGCCACCCAGTCCTCGGCCGCGGCGAGCGGCGATCGGCCCTTCGGGGTGTAGTCGTCGATCTCGGGAAGCAGGACGGGCAGCTGGTCGTCGGGCACCGGAACCGCGCCGCACGCGTCGCAGTGCACGATCGGGATCGGGCACCCCCAGTAGCGTTGCCGCGAGAGCAGCCAGTCGCGCAACCGGTACCCGATCGTCTCCTCGCCCCGCCCCCGCTCGGCCAGCCACGCGGTGATGGCGCGCTTCCCATCGGGCGCGGGCAGCCCTGTGAAGTCGCCCGAGGCGACGAGCACCTCGTGCTCGGTGTGCGCGACGTAGGCGCCGGCCTCGGGAGCTGCGCCGTCCACAGGTGCCACCACCTGCCGTACCTCGATGCCGTACTTCTCGGCGAATGCGTGGTCCCGCTCGTCGTGCGCGGGAACCGCCATGATTGCGCCCGTGCCGTATTCCATGAGCACGTAGTCGGCCACCCAGATCGGGATCGACTCGCCGTTGACGGGATTGACGGCGAAGCGGCCGGTGAAGACACCGTCCTTCTCCTTCGCCTCGCGCTCGACGGCCGTTCGCGAGGCCGCGTGTCGCACGTAGTCGGCAACGGCATCCGCTTGCCCGGTGCCCGCGGTGAGCGGCCCAACCAGCGGGTGCTCCGGCGCGAGCACGAAGAACGTGGCCCCGAACAGCGTGTCCGGGCGGGTCGTGAACACCGGCAACTCCTCGCCGGATTGCTCCACCCGGAACACGACCCGCGCGCCGTGTGAGCGGCCGATCCAGTTGCGCTGCATCGTCAGCACGCGCTCGGGCCACTGCTCCAGCAGGTCCATCTCGTCGAGCAGCGCGTCGGCGTAGTCGGTGATCTTGAAGAACCACTGCGTGAGGCTCTTCGCCTCCACCTCGGTCCCACAGCGCTCGCAATGGCCGTCGATCACCTGCTCGTTCGCCAGCACCGTCTGGTCGACAGGGCACCACTTGACCGGCGCCTCCTTGCGGTACGCGAGGCCCTTCTCGAAGAAGCGGAGGAACAGCCACTGCGTCCAGCGGTAGTAGTCGGGATGGTGCGTGGACAATTCGCGCGACCAGTCGATCGCCCAGCCCATGCGCCGCATCTGCTCACGGATGGAGGCGATGTTGCGCTCGGTCACCTCACGCGGGTGGCCACCCTCGCGGATGGCAGCGTTCTCGGCCGGCAGGCCGAACGCGTCGTAGCCCATCGGACGAAGCACCTGGATCCCGCAGCGGCGCCGCAGGTGCACCAGCACGTCGCCGATCGTGTAGTTGAGCGTGTGCCCCATGTGGAGCTCGCCCGACGGATAGGGAAGCATCTCGACGACGTACGTCTTGCTCGCATCGCGTACCGCGCCCGGCTCGGGGTTGGGCACGACGAACGCCTGCTCGTCCTCCCAGACCTGCTGCCACTTCGCCTCGATCGCCTGCGGGTCGTAACGCTCCATCGTCTCGCTCTCGTGATTCGCCTCGGGGAACAAAAAAGCCTCTCGCGAGAGAGGCTCAGGGGGAACCGTCGCGGCTGCGCCGCGGTCGATCCCTGCTCTACGGAAGAAGCTGCTGCATGTGCGGCGAATCGTAACAGGCAGAATCGGCGGATGCTCCGCATCCTCCCCGCCTCCGCCCGCCTCGACGGCGGTGCGCTCACGATCGGCGGCGTCGCCGCCGAGGTGCTTGCAGAGCTCCACGGGACACCGCTCGTCGTCTACTGCGAGCGCACACTCCGGGACCAGGCACGAGCGCTGAGAGGCGCCCTCGACGGCGGGCACGTCGCATTCGGGACGAAGGCGTTCCCCAGCGTGGCGCTCCTGCGGCTGCTGCGCGAGGAGGGCATCGGGGCCGACGTCGCCTCCGCGGGCGAGCTCGCCTTCGCGCGCGCCGCCGGCTTCACCGGCGACGAGATCGTCGTCCACGGGAACAACAAGGACGAGGCGCTGCTGTCGCAGGCTGCAGCGGACGGCGCCGTCGTCGTGCTCGACGCGCCCGACGAGGCGGCGCTCGCGGCAGCCGCGGGCGTGCGGCGCGCGCTCGTCCGGGTCACGCTCGGCGTCGATGCCGACACGCACGAGGCGATCCGCACGGGCCACCACGGCTCCAAGTTCGGGCTACCGCCCGACCAGGCACGCGCTCTCGTGGCGGACGCGCTCGAGCGGGGTATCGACGTGCTCGGGCTCCACGTGCACGTCGGCTCCCAGCTCGCGGACTTCGACGCGCAGGCCGAGACGATCGTGCGGCTGGCGTCGTTCGCAGCAGGCTGCCGCGACGGCATCGGCTGGACGCCTGCGCGTGGCCGATCTCGGCGGCGGCTTCGGCATCGCACACCACCCGGACGAGCAGGTGACACCGGCCGCGGAGCTCGCCGCCTCGGCTGCGGCCACGGCCCGGACGGCGTTCGCCGAGGCGGGCCTGCCCGAGCCCGAGCTCTGGCTCGAGCCCGGCCGCTCGCTCGTCGGCCGGGCGGGAGTCACGCTCTACCGCGTCGGGGCCGTCAAGCGGCTCCCGGGGCGAACGTGGGTGGCGGTCGACGGCGGCATGTCCGACAATCCGCGGCCGCAGCTGTACGACGCGCGCTACACGGCGCTCAGCGCCACGCGGGCCGGCGAGGACGCCGACGAGGTCGTGAGCGTCGCAGGCATGCACTGCGAGTCGGGCGACGTGCTGATCGACGACGTGGCTCTCCCCTCGCCCAGGCGCGGTGACCTTCTCGCGGTGCCGGCAACCGGTGCGTACACGCTCGCGATGGCGTCGAACTACAACGGCGTCACGCGCCCGGCCGCAGTGCTGGTGCGGGACGGTGAGGCGGCCCTGATCCGGCGTCGCGAGACGGTCGACGACCTGCTCCGGCTCGAGGCCTGATGGCGCCCGACGAGACGGAACTGCGGATCGCAGCCGTCCTCGCACCCGTGTTCCGGGACGTCGAGAATGTGTTGCGGACGCTGCTCGTCGTCCGGTCGGAGCACGGGCCGCACGGCGGCCAGCTCGGCTTTCCGGGCGGCAAGCCCGAGCCGGGCGACGCGGACCTGCTCGCGACCGCGCTGCGCGAGGCGCACGAGGAGGTCGGCCTCGACCCCGCGGTCGCCGACGTGCTCGGCTCGCTCGACCCGCTCGACACCCGTGCGACGGGGTTCCGCGTGCACGCCTTCGTCGCGCGCGTGCCGCACGACACGGTCTGGCGCCTGGACGCCGCCGAGATCGTCGGCGTGCTCACCCCCTCCGTGCACCTGCTCGCCGACCCGGCGGCGCGGGCGACGCTGCCGTTCACCTCGCAGCAGTTCCCGGACGGACTGCTGGTGGAGGGCATCGACCTCGAAGGGCACGTCCTGTGGGGCATGACGCTGCGCCTGCTCGACGACCTCGTGCCCCGGCTCCTCGCCGGGGAATGGGACGTCTAGGGTCCCTGACAGGTCCGCCCACGGAAAGGGAGAGCCGATGCTCGGTGTGATCGTGGAGTTCCAGTACGCAGACGACTTCGACCGTGCCCGCATCGACGGGATCGCACACGAGGCGCGCGGGCGCTTCGAAGGGATGCCCGGCCTGCGTCAGAAGGCATTCACGGTCGACGAGGCGGGCCGGCGGGCGACGAACGTCTACCTCTGGCACTCGGAGGAGGCCGCCCGCGCATTCTTCACCGACGAGCAGGTCGAGCGGATCGCAGGGCTCTACGGGGTGCAGCCGTCCGTCACGTTCGTCGACGTCGTCGAGCTGGTCGACAACGGCTAGCGCCTCTCGTCCGAACGGGCCGCGCTGCTCGCTTGCCGTATCGTCGTACGTCGTGTCGGAATGGACTGACCCGAGCTGGCGTGCTGCGGCGGACGCGTGGATCCACGAGCAGCTGGCGCGCCTCGGCGACCGTGCGGTGGGCGGAATCGAAGCCGTGCATGTGCAGCCGTGGTCGACGGTACTGCGCGTGCCGACCGATCGCGGAGACGTCGTACTTCAAGGCGAACACGCACGCGCTGCGCCACGAGGCGGCGCGTCGTCGCGCTGCTCGGCGAGAGGAGGCCGGACTGCATGCCGCGCCTGCTCGCCGTCGACCGCGAGCGCGGGTGGATGCTCATGGCCGACGCGGGCACGCGGCTGCGCGAGCTCATCGCCCGGGAACGTGAGCTGACGCGCTGGCTGGACGTTCTGCCGCTCTACGCGAGCGTCCAGATCGACCTCTCCGACCAGGCCGACGAGCTCGTCGCGCTCGGCGTGCCCGACATGCGGCTCGCCACCCTCCCTGCTCGGTACGAGCGCCTGCTCGCGGAGCTCGACGGGTTGCCGCCGGACGACGCCCGCCGCCTGCGCGAGGCCGTGCCGCACGTCGTGGCCATGTGCGAGGAGCTCGCCGGGTACGGGCTCCCGGAGACGATCCAGCACGACGACCTCAGCGACGGGCAGGTCTACCTCTGCGACGGCCGCTATCTCCTTCTCGACTGGGCCGACGCGTGCGTGTCGCATCCGTTCTTCTCCATGGCCGTCGCTCTCGAGGGTGTGATCGCGTGGGGCGTCGACGACGTCCAGGGGTCGGTGGACGTCGCGCCGTTCCGCGACGCCTACCTGGAGCCGTTCGCACACCATGGCGCAGGCGATGTCGCAGAGCTCGCCGATGTCTGCGGCACCGCCATGCGCCTCGGCTGGGTCGGCCGACGGTCGAGTGGCAGGTGAACGAAGCGCTCACGAACGTCTACGTCGGGCTGCAGCGCGAAGCTCGGGGCGAGCGGCTCAGCGCGATGCGGCTGATCCAGGCCCATGCCGTCGACCGGGTCGTCACCCTCGCAGGTCTGCTCGGCACGGAGGAGGCGGGAGCGCGGGACCCGTTCGCGATCGAGCGGCGGGCGGAGGCACGCTTCGGCCCCGACGTCCTGCCCCTCGCCCGGATGGCGCCCGGGTACGGACACAACCGCGAGGCCGCGCTCTCCATCCTCGAGTGGCTCGAGCAGCGCGTCGAGGTCGATCGCGCGCTGGCGGCGGCCATCCGCGAGCTCGCTGCCTGAGCGCGGCGAGCGTCCAGCCGGCTCCATGGGGCTGCGCCATAAGCGGTCGAGTGTCGGAAGCGACCCGGTGGCCGTCAGGCAGCCGTACCGGTAGAGCGCGGCACCGGGGTCGCCCGTCCAGAGCGTATGGCGACCGCGACCGTACCGGGCAGTGGCCTGTTCGACCTGTTCGATCGCGTGGGCGGCGAAGGCACGCGCGCGTACAAGGGCCCGTTCCTTCCGCCCGACGGCAGCTTCGGCCCACACGGGAAGCCGGTGCGGGTGCTCCTCACGCAGCCGGCGCACTACCGCGGCACGACAGACTTCGTCGTCGGCTACGGCGCGTCCGTCTGGGTACCCCCGCGCGCCGTCTAGAGGCGGCGCCCCAACCCGGCGACGACCGACGAGCTGCCGCGCGGCGTCGAGGCGATCGAGCTCGACGGTGAGCCTCAACAGGCGGTGTGCTTCATCCGCGATCACGCAACGCTCGTCACCGGCGACGTCCTCAGCGGAACCGGCGGCAGGCTACACGTCTTCGTCGACGAAGCCGACCCGGAACGACTGCTCCCATCGCTCGACGCGCTCGCCGATCTCCCGATCGAGCAGGTGATCATCCCGCATGGCGCCCCGATCCTCTCGGAGGGCGCCGCCCGCATCGGCGCCGCGGTCGCCGAGGCACAGAAGCGCTAGAGTCGCCGCCCCGCGGGCGGGAGCAGCTCAACCGCCGCAGGGACACGCCCCGACTCGATCGCACCTGGATGACGCTATGGGTCATCCGGCGGTGATCTATCGAGTTACTCGACGTTGTCGAGGAAGCCGAGCACGCGCTGCTTGAGCAGCTCCGCAGCACCTTCGTCGTAGTCGGGCAGGCTGCTGTCGGCGAACAGATGCCGGTCGCCGGGATAGAGGAATAGCTCCGCGTCATCGACCGTCTCGACCAGCTCGCGCGCGGCGGGGAGGTCCTCCAACGCCCACTCGTCGGCCTCCATCATGTGGATCTGGAGCGGAACCCCCTGCGGCCACGAGCCGCCGAACTCGGAGGCGGGGAAAGCGGCGCTGAACAGCAAGGCTCCTTTCGCACCGGGACGCGTCTGGGCCAGCATCTGCGCTGCCATCACCCCGAGCGAAAAACCGGCATAGACGAGCTCGTTCGGCAAGCTTTCAGCGGCGAGCCGGCCCCGCTCGCCGATCGTGTCGAAGCCGACCTGCCTGGCGTAGCCAACTCCCTCGTCGAGCGTGGCGAACATCTTGCCGTCGTAGAGATCCGGGGCGTGGACCGTGTGGCCGGCTGCGCGGAGCTCGTCGGCGAACGCAAGAAATCCGGCTGTCTGTCCCTGAGCGTGGTGGAACAGCAACAACTCGGCCATGACGCACGTTCTACCATGCTCCGATCTTTCGAAGTGCCGCACTCACCGACGAGCAGCCTCGGGTGCGCCGGTCTCGTCTCCCTGCCAGACTCGCTGGCGTGAGGATCGACTGCGTGGAACTGGTCCGGTGAGGCGAGTTGGGCGGGTGCCCTGTTGGGTTGGTCGTGCAGGCTGTGCGCTCTGCCTGGCGTTTCTCGTCGGAGGATGTGGCAGCGGGTCGAACGTCCAGCTGTCGGAGAACTCACGCCAGGCCGCCTTTCCCGCCGGGCTCGGCGATCACCGACGGTCGAAGGCACTGAGCGTTCGTCGGCTTGCCAGGGCACCGGGGCGGTGCAGAGCCGCGGTGACGAAGCTCGGCTCGTCCAGCATCGCGTACGCCGCGATCGTCAACAAGGAAGCGGTGATTCGCGCGAAGCCGAAGGGCGGCGCGTCCGTGGTCGGCCGCATCGGGCGGCTCGACAGGAGAGGCTTCCGAGAAGTGCTCGGGCTGATGGAGGTCCACTCGAGCAGCCGTTGCACTCTTGACTGGTATCGCGTCCGACTCTCGGTTCTGCCGAACGGTACGACCGGTTGGGTACGCGCGTCGGCGGTTACGACGTATCGAGTCCACTCTCGGATCGTGGTCGACCTCTCCCAGCGACGTCTTCGGCTCTTCCGCTCGGGCAAGCTGGCATTCGAGACGTCGGTCGCCGTCGGATCACCCGCAACGCCGACACCACGCGGCCACTACTTCGTCAACCAGCGATACGTCCTTCCCGACGGAAGCGGCCCGTTCGGCCCCCACGCGCTCGGGATATCCGCCCACTCGGATGCACTCCAGCACACGTGGGTCGAGAACGGGCCGATCGCGATTCACGGAACGAACGAGCCCCGGTCGATCGGTCAGGCCACGTCACACGGATGTATCCGCGTCGCCAACGACGTGATGCGACGGTTGTTCCCACTGGCACCTGCAGGCACCCCGGTCATCGTCAAGGCCTAGCTCGAGGGCACGGCGGGTTCTCGGTCATCCCCGGGGCTACGTGTCCGGTGCCTCTGGCATGCGCCAGCGATGCTGGAGTCCCCTGAGCACCTACCGTGGTGGCCAGAAGCGGGCTATTCTCCGCGTCCATGAGGAGCCATGCGAGGCTGCTGCTCGCGAGTGGGCTCCTGGTTGCGACCGGCGTGCTGCCTGCGTCTGCGCCGGGCGCGTCAACGGTCGTTCTCGTTCACTTCGTGACGCCGGATCGGGATATCGAATGCGACATGTCCTTCGATCCCCACGTCGTCGGCGGCGGCTTCGGCCGGGTGTCGTGCGGAATCCACAGGAACCGCTTCAGATACTCGGGCGACTGCTATTTCTCGGCCCGCGAGAACTGGTCGCGCCGATGGTCCCTCACCGGCCCCGCCGGGAGCGCCGCTGCCAGCGCCGGGCCCCAAAGGAGGTGTTTTTCGGATGTCCCCGCGAGGGTGCTGCGCAACGGGCAGACGGTGAGAGTCGGCCCCTTCCGCTGCACCTACCGCACCCCTGCGGTCACGTGCGTCAATGCGCGATCGGGGCATGGCTTCTCCATCAGCAACAAGACACAACGGACATTCTGAGTACCCGGATCACGCCTCGCTGCTCGGGAGTGCGTCCATGGCCGCCTCGCGCGCTTTTCTGATTCTCTCGAGATCTCTCTTGTGTGACTTCCCAACGGAGATCGCGAAGTCGAGCCTGTTGCAGAGGCGGTGAGCAAGGACGGCGTTGTCGACACTCTCACGGCCCCCTTCTCGCTTTGGGATTGGGAAATGCTCGAGAGTCGGCATCCAGTCGGGCAGTTCGGGGGTGTGTGGTTCGAAGTACGACGCACCGCCCAGCTCTTCGGGACAGAAGCACTTGGGCATCCCGCACCTCACCTCCGTGATGTAACCAAGCTCTGCAGCTTTGATGAGGATGTGCTTGGCGCCCAAGGACTTGAGTTTCCTGGCCGCTTCCGCACCTCGCGCCGGGTCTAGCGGTGGTCTTGTCACACGGAGAGCTATCGGTCGCGAGTCCGTGGGGCTTGACCGGTCGGCGGAGGACGACCGCGATCAACCGGTGACGCCTCACGCCGTAGTGCTCCTCGGATTGCCGGTGATTCATCCCTCACCGTCGGCTGGGCCAGCGTTCAGTCACATGATGGACAGCATCGTGTCCATACTTCTCGGGGTGATCCGGGTCGAGAAACTCGCGGTTCAAACTGGTGGTGTCGCGAGCGACGACTTTGTGCTGGTCGAATGGAAGGCGGAGATCGGCGACCATTGGATCGCCCCGCTCCACGTCCACCATTCGGACGACGAAGCGTGGTATGTACTCGACGGCGAACTCGGATTCCGGCTCGGCAACGAGGTGGTCATCGCCGCTGCAGGCTCCGCCGTCGTAGCTCCTCGTGGCACACCTCACACCTATTGGAACGCGGGCAACGCTGAGGCCCGCTACGTCCTCGTCATGAGTACGAGGATCGCGCGTCTGATCGAGGCGATCCACGCGCCCGGCGCCGATATCCCGGCGCTTTTCACCGCGCACAACTCCGAACTGCTCCCGTCGGTTTGAGCAGCCCTCGCGTGTGCGACGGTACCGTCACCCGAGCGGCGACACCGGTAGGCCGCCTCATCTCGTCAGCACCTCGACCGCGTCGCCGTCGGCCACGGCGTGGCCGCGGCCGACCCGCTGGCCGTCGAACCTGGCCGACGGCCCCCACAGACGGGCGCCGATACAGGTCCGCCCCAGGTCGTGATGGATGGCATCGGCCACGTCCACGATCGTCACGCCGGGTTCGAGCGCGAGCGGCTCGTCTTCGACGGCCCCGTCCCGGCGCAGCCACACGCGGATCAGGCCGGTGAGCGACCAGATCGCCTCGCGCAGACGGTCGAGGCTGTCGTCGTCGAGCACGGACACCGGCACGACGTCGAGGGGTGCGGCTTCGGCGGCGAGTCGGTCGGCGTCGCCCGGGACCGCGTCGTCCCACTTCGTCGCCGCGAGCAGGCCTGGCTTCTCGATCCCGGCCGCGGCCACCTCGCCGCGGACGACGCGCAGCTGATCGAGCGGCGCAGTGACGGCCTGGCACCAGACGATCGCGTCGGCGTTGCGGAGCACGCCGAGCAGCGCCTTGCCACCGCCGCGGTCCTCGTGGGCGCCCTCGATCAGCCCCGGGATCTCGACGAGCTGTACGAGCACGCCGCCGATCCGCGTCAGCGCGGGCACCGGGCGCAGCGTCGTGAACGCGTAGTCGCCCGTCTTGATCTGGATCTCCGACAGGCCCTGCAGCAACGAGGACTTGCCGGCGTTGGGCGCCCCGACGAGCGCGACCTGGGCTGCGCCCTCGCGACGCACCTGTAGCGAGTCGCGGTGGGTGACCTTCGCCCGTTGGCGAGTGCGGTCGAGCTCGTCTTCGAGCCACTTCCGCAGGTCCGCGTACGGGCCGTTGCGATAGTCGGGCAGCTCGGCCAGGAGCGACCGTGCCACCCGAACACGCTCGGAACCCTCGGTGCCTTTGAGGCGACGCTTCGCCACCTGTGCGAACGTGCGATGCGGCATGGGCATCGCGTACCTCCTTCTCGTGACCTGCGGGAAGGAGGCGCGACGAGAGCAGCCGCGGTCGGCGGCCGTCCGGTCGCGTCCTGTCCCGCCGCTTCCCTGGACGCTGGTTCCGGAAGCGGCGGCTCAGCCGTTCTGACGCAGAACGGTGGCGTGCCAGTGAGCGAGGCGATGCATGCGGGAGAGTGTAGCGCGCCTCGCGGCCGCCTTCAGAGGGCGATCGTGAGGCTTTCGATGTCGCGGGGATAGTCGGTGAGGACGTCGATCCCGTCGGGTGTGACCACGACCGTGTCGGAATGACGGAAGCCGCCGACGCCCGCGACGTACACGCCCGGCTCGACCGTGAACACCATCCCCGCCTCGATCGGTGTGTGATCGCCGATGTCGAGGAAGGGGGCCTCGTGGTTCCGGAGCCCGATCGCGTGTCCCGTGTGCTGGCTCCACGTGGGAAGGATCGCGCTCTCCTCGAAGTAGCTCAGTACCGCCCTGTCGACGTCCGAGCACGTGACGCCGGGGCGAAGTGCTGCGAAGCCGATCTGCTGCGCCGCCAGCATGTGGTCGAACAGCCGTTGCATCTCCCCCGTCGGCAGGCCGATGACCATCGCCCGCTCCAGCTCCGCGTTGTAGCCCCAGACGGGGGCACTCGTCTCGCTCACCAGGACGTCGCCCTCGTGGAACTCGAGGTTGTGCGCTACGGCGTGCGCCCAGGCGCTTCTGGGGCCGATCTGACCGCGGTAGCCGGCGCCCGCGCCGTCGGACGAGGAGAGCCCGCCGTCGTACGACGGCCCGAGCGCCTCGAGCATGGCGAGGCTCGCCTCGTAGCTCGCGCGCAGGCTCGCCTGAGCCTCGGTCGCACCGGGGCGGGTGTACTGCTGCAGAAGCCGGTGGGCATGCTCGCACCAGCGGGCGCTCTCCCGGATCAACGCGACCTCGGCGTCGCTCTTGCGCATCATCAGGCGCTCGATCGACGGCGCGATCGACAGGATCTCGGAGCCCGTCGCCTCCGCAAGCGTCGGTCCCCGGTAGCCCAGGATGCCCGGGTAGCCGTCCTGGTCGGCTCCGATACTTCCCGTGATTCCCATGTCCGCCAGCACACGTGCGAGCAGGTGCATCGGATGCTCGAGACCCGGGTATTCCGGGTACGACTCGATCCGGTCGAAACCGGTCTCGGCACGGACACGAGCGACCTCGAACTCCGGCACGAAGACGGCCTGCTCCCCGGCGGCGCTCTCGATGTAGGCGACCGGCCGCTCCGTGGCCAGGAACGAGAACCGCGTCAGGTACTGGATGTACGCCTCGTCGAAGACGACGTAGCCGGCGAGGCCCGCCGGGAAGGCGTGCGCGAGCCGCTCGCGCCGCTCGTCGATCTCGTCGGGTGGGATGCCGTCAGCGGGATCCATGCGTCCTGTCCGCCTCTCGTTCGTCGACCGTCAACGGACACACGACGATAGACGCACCGGCCGCATCCGACCAGGGACGTCAGGTCAGCGAGCGGCGTGCCGGCGGGCGAGCTCTTCCTCGACGCGCGCCGGGTCGAGCCCGCGCGCGGCGAGCAGGACGTACGAATGGAACCAGAGGTCGGCGAGCTCCTCGACGAGCCGCTCGTCGGACTGGGAGACGCCTGCGATCGCCGCCTCGACGCCTTCTTCCCCGACCTTCTGCGCGGCCGCGCCCGGGCCCTGGTCGAGCAGCGAGACGACGTACGAGCCCTCCGGCCGCTGCTGCGCCCGCTCCGCCACGATCCGCCACAGCCAGGGGGCGAAGCACGACTCGGCGCCTGTGTGGCAGGCGGGACCGGCGGGACGGACGCGGAGCAGGATGGCGTCGCCGTCGCAGTCGTCCAAGATCTCCTCCACCGCCAGGGTGTTGCCCGAGGTTGCGCCCTTGTGCCAGTACTCCTCCCGCGAGCGGCTCCAGAACCAGGCCTCGCCGCTCTCCCGCGTCCGGCGCAGCGCCTCGTCGTCCATGTACGCGAGCATCAGCACGCGGCCGGAGACGGCGTCCTGCACGATCGCGGGGATCAGATCCTGACGTTCCATCCCAGCTCCTTCAGCTCGGCCTTCAGCTCGGGCAGCCGCTCGGGCCGCTCGTGCACGATCGAGGCGATCAGCGCCGCCTCGGCGCCCACCTCGTACGCCTCGGCGAGGTGGCGGGTCTCCCCCGCTCCGCCAGAGGCGATCACCGGTACCTCGACAGCATCGGCGACCGCCCTCGTCAGGCCCAGGTCGTAGCCGGCGCGCGTGCCGTCGGCGTCGATCGAGGTCAGCAGGATCTCACCGGCGCCGCGCTCGACCGCCTCGCGGGCCCAGTCGACCGCGTCGCGGCCCCGCGGCGTGCGGCCCGCGTGAGTGACGACTTCACCGGCACGCGCGTCGATCGCGACGACGACGGCCTGGCTTCCGAACTCGTCGGCGAGACCGGTGAGGACCGAGGGGTCGTCGAAGGCGGCGCGGTTGACCGCCACCTTGTCCGCCCCGGCGCGCAGGAGGGCGCGCGCGTCTTCGAGACCCGTGACGCCGCCGCCGACGGTGAACGGGATCGACAGCTCCTCGGCCGAGCGCTCGATCACCTCCATCATCGGCCCGCGGCCTTCGAGCGTCGCGGTGATGTCGAGGAAGACGAGCTCGTCGGCACCGAGCTCGGAGTAGCGGGTGGCGAGCTCGATCGGGTCGCCCATGTCGCGCAGGTTGACGAAGTTGATGCCTTTCACGACGCGGCCGGCAGCGACGTCGAGGCACGGGATCACGCGCTTCTTGACCATGCCAGGGCGTTCTCGAGGATGCGGGCGCCGGCGGCGCCGCTGCGCTCGGGGTGGAACTGGACGCCTGCGAGCGGCCCTGCCGCGACGGCTGCGACCACGGTGCCGTCGTGCTCGACCGTCGCTGCCACGACCGATGCGTCGTTCGGGACGGCGGCGTAGCTATGCGCGAAGTAGACGTCCTCCCCTTCGACACCGGTGAGCAGCGCAGAAGGGTGCTCGACCTGCAGCGTGTTCCAGCCCATGTGAGGCACGTGACGGGCGCGAAGGCGGGCGACGGGGCCGGCGAGCAACCCGAGCCCCGTTCCACCCTCCTCGCTCTGCTCGAAGAGGAGCTGCATGCCGACGCAGATGCCGAGCACCGGGCGCCCGGCTGTGACCCGCTCGCGGACGGCGTCGTCGAGGCCGCTCGCGACGAGGCCGCGCGCGGCGCTCTCGACGTGCCCGACCCCGGCGATCACGGCCAGCGGCGCCTCGCGCACCGCGGCCGGGTCGGTGCTGATCGTGGGAGTCGCTCCGGCGCGGCGGAGCGCGGACACGACCGACCGGAGGTTCCCGGCGCCGTAGTCGGCCAGCACGACGTTCACGCGGCTACCCATCGCGCGAGCCGGTGGGTCTTCCGCAAGGTGTCTCCCCTGGGTGTGTCCCCCGGGGTGTGTCCCGGAGGGAGACACCCTTCGCGTCGGAACCGTGACTTCTCGTCCACAGGACGGCGGCTCATGCGGCGCCCTTCGTCGACCGGATTCCCTCGCCCCCGGGCGCGACCGCCTGGCGGAGGGCCTGCCCGAGCGCCTTGAACGCCGCCTCGGCAACGTGATGGTCGTCCTTCCCCGAGGCTTCGACGTGCACCGTGCAGCCGGCTTCCATCGTCAGGCGCTCGAGCGCGTGGGGAAGCAGTGACAGGGCGAGGCCGCCGACCCGGTCGCCGGTGAAGGTGAGCGCGATCTCGGCGTGCGGGCGGCGTACGAGGTCGACGGCGGCGATCGCCCGGGCCTCGTCCATCGGCACGACGGCAGAGCCGTAGCGGGCGATGCCCTCGCGCGTCCCGAGCGCCTGTGCGACGGCGGACCCCAGCGAGGCCACCACGTCCTCGACGGTGTGGTGCTCGTCCACGTCGAGGTCGCCTCCGGCGACGCAATCCAGGTCGAATCCCGAGTGGAAGCTCATCAGCGTGAGGAGGTGGTCGAGGAAGCCGATCCCGGTCTCGACGCGGGAGCGGCCGCTGCCGTCGAGGTCGAGCGTGATCCGGAGCGCCGTTTCGGTGGTGGTGCGAATCACGGTGGCGCAGCGTCCGGGCGCCGGCCCCGGCTCGGCGCCGAGCACGCGCAGGAGTACGTCGTTCTCCGTGGGACGGCGGATGGTGATCCGAATGCCCTGCGGGAAGCGGCGCACGATCAGCCCCTCGGCCTCGAGACGCTCTCCGAGCGGTTCGTCCGTCGGCAGCCACACGAAGTTGCCGGCTGCCACGGAAGCGTCCCAGCCGGCCGCGACGAGTGACGAACGGACCCGCTCGCGCTCGGCGAGCGTCGGCTCGACGTCGAAGCGAGGGCTGCGCAGCGCCGCCGCCGCAATCCTCGCGGCGGGCGCTGCGATCGGCGCGGGCGCCCGCCGCTCCTCGAGCAGCGCCGCGGTCTGCGGTGCCGCGACGGCATAGCCGACGCGAAGGGCGGCGAAGCCGAATGCCTTCGAGAGCGTGCGGAGGACGATCAGGTTGGGCGTCTCCGCGACGTACGGCACCGCGGATTCGGCGCCGAACTCGACATACGCCTCGTCGACGACGACCACGGTGTCGGGGCGCGAGCGCGCGAGCGCGGCAAGGTCGGCTGCGGGCGCGGTCTCCCCGGTCGGGTTGTTGGGGTTGCAGCGCCAGATCAGCGCTGCGCCGTCGAGCTCGTCGGTCGGCTGGGCGCCGGCGAGCTGTGTCGCGATCCGGTAGAGGGCATACGTCGGCGCGGCAACCGTCGCTCGTAGTCCCGGCCCGAGGAAGGTGCGCGCGCAGAGCAGGATCAGATCGTCCGCGCCCGCACCGACCACCACCTGCTCCCAGGTGGTGGACGCGCCGACATATGCGGCCGCCGCCTCGCGGAGGTCGCGATACTGGCCGTCCGGATACTCGTTCAGCCGCGCGAAGCTCTCCGCCAGCGGTATCTGCGGCACCCCGGGAAGCGGCGGCGTGTTCTGGTCGAACTTGAGCACCTGCTCGGCGCGCAGCCCGTGCCGGGCGGCCACGTCGGCCACTGTCGAGGCCCACGTGTACGACGCGAAACCGTCTGGAAGCGGCACCGCGCGCGGTGCTGCCGGCACACCGGAGCCGCCGGGCGTGACCCCGCCGGCGACGACCTTTCCGCTCGCAGAGCCGCTCACGAGCCCGTACCCACCCGCTCGCGCTCGACGGCCGCCGCGTGCAGAGGCAAGCCCTCGACGCGCGCGATCGGGCCCACGACCTCGGCAGCCGCGGCTACGCCCGCGGGCGTCGCGCGCACGACCTGCAGCGGCTTCAGGAACGACTCGAGGCCGAGCCCCCCGGAGGAGCGCGCGAGCCCTCCCGTCGGCAGCACGTGCGTCGCACCGGCGGCATAGTCGCCCACGACGGCGGATCCGCCGACGAACACCGACCCGGCGTTACGGACACGATCGAGCAGCGCCGCGGGGTCGGCCACGTGCAGCTCCAGGTGCTCCGGCGCAAAGGCCTCCGAGCGCGCCAGCGCCTCGTCCAGCGAGCCAACCACCTCGATCGTGATGTTCTCATGATTGACAACAAGGCTAGCGACACGGTCGGACAGCGCGGCGTCGGTCGTGAGGAGCAGCGCCTCGCTGTCGGGGCCGTGCTCCGCCTGGGCGAGCAGGTCGGCGGCACATGCAGCCGGGTCGGCCGTCTCGTCGGCGATCACGATCACCTCGCTCGGCCCGGCCGGCAGGTCGATGCCCACCCTGCTGGAGACCAGCAGCTTCGCCGCGGTGACGTACGCGTTCCCCGGGCCGACGACCTTGTCGACAGCGGCGATGCTCTCGGTGCCGTACGCGAGCGCCGCCACCGCCTGGGCGCCGCCGATCGCGTACACCTCGTCGAGGCCGAGCTCCCGGGCCACGACGAGCGTCGCGTCGACCGGGCGCGGCGTGACGACCGCGATCCTGCGTACGCCGGCCACCTGTGCCGGCACGGCGGTCATCACGAGCGACGAGGGCAACGGCATGCGGCCGCTCGGGACGCACACGCCGACGGCGTCGAGCGGAATCCACCGCCGCTCCGAGACGATGCCCGGCGCCGCCTCCACCGACGTGTCGGCGGGGCGCTGCGCCTCGCTGAAGCGGCGTACCGCGGCGATCATACGGCGAAGTGCCTCGAGCACATCCGCGGGCACGTCGGCCGACTCGATCCGTCCGGCCGGCACGCGAAAGCCGTCTGGGCGAGGGCCGTCGAAGCGCTCTGTCCACTCGAGCAGTGCCGCATCGCCGCGAGCCCGCACGTCGGCGACGATCGGGGCGACCGCGGCGATCGCCTCGTCGAGGTCGTCCCCTCTCACGAGACCAGCCGCTCGATCGGGAGCACGAGGATGGACGAGCCTCCGGCGTCGCGCAGCGCGGGCAGGAGCGACCAGACGTCGTCGGCGTCGACTGCCGCGTGCACGGCGATCTCGCCCTCGTCCGCGAGCGGAAGCACCGTGGGCGCCCCCATGCCCGGGAGCACGGCGCGAATGGCAGGCAGCGCCTCGACGGTCGTGTTCAGCATCACGTAGCGGCGGCCCCGGGCGGCGACGACGCCCGACAGCATCAGCTCGAGCCGCTCGACGAGGTCGCGCTTCTCGACGACCGCGTCCCGCCCGCCGATCAGCACCGCCTGGGAGGACAGCAGCGTGCCGATCAGCCGCAGCCCGTTCGCGCTGGCGGTCGATCCCGTGGAGACGAGATCGACGATCGCGTCGGCGAGCCCGAGCCGCGGCGTCGCCTCGACGGATCCCGAGACCGGTACGAGCTCGGCCTCGATACCGCGCTCCTCGAGCAGCAAGCGTGTCGAAACCGGGTACGCGGTGGCCACGCGGAGCCCGCCGAGGTGCTCGATCGCCGTCTGCGGCGCATCGTCAGGCACGGCAGCCTGCAACGTGCAGCGTGCAAACCGCAACTCGGCGAGCGTGACCACGTCGGCCTGCGCCTCGACGACGAGGTTGGCCCCGGTGATGCCGAGGTGGACGACTCCGTCCTGGACGTACTCGGGGATGTCGCTCGGGCGCACGAGCAGCAGGTCGACCGGTGCGTTCACGCACGGCACGACGAGGGAGCGCTCGGTCGTCTCGAACGAGAGCCCCGCATCGGCGCAGAGGCGCAGAGCGGGCTCGGCCATTCGCCCCTTGGCAGGCACCGCAAGCGTGAGCCTTCCGTTCGCGCCGGCACGCGTGAAGGTGCTCACCGGCGTGCCTTTCGCTTGACCCGGTCGAGCGCGACGCCGTAGCCGCCGGTCCCGTGCTTGAGCCACTGCGCGACGCGCGTCACCGTCGCGGTGGAGGTGGGCACGCGCCCGGCGATCTCGACGTAGGGCACGCCCTGGTCGAGCAGCAGAACCGTCTGCCAGCGATGCGCCAGCGCCTCGAGCTCGGGCACCGTACAGAGGTCGCGCAGGAACCGCTGCACCTCGTCGGGCGTGCGCAGCGTCATGATCGCCGACGCGAGAGCGTCGAGCCCGGAGATCGCCTCGACGTTGTGATCGGCCGTGCGAGCCTCGGTTGGAGGTTGTGCTCTCACCATTGTCAATCACATGATAGCATGCTAGCGTGTTAACACAAGAGCTCGAAGTGATCCCCGCCATCGACGTGCTCGAGGGCCGGGTCGTGCGCCTCTCCCAGGGCCGCCGCGAGTCGGTCACGATCGAGGGCGGCGACCCGGTCGAGCTGGCACGGCGCTTCGCCTCGGAGGGCGCCACCCGCCTGCATCTCGTCGACCTGGACGGCGCGTTCTCCGGCGAGCCGACGCTCGGGCTCGTCGAGCAGGTCGCCTCGGCCGGCGGGCTGCCGCTGCAGGTCGGCGGTGGCTACCGGAGCGTCGATGCCGTTGCCTCTGCCCTCGCCGCCGGCGCGACGCGGGTGATGGTGGGCACCGCGGCACTCTCCCCCGGCTTCCTCGAGGAGGCAGTCGCCCGCTTCGGCGAAGGGCTCGTCGTGGCGATCGACGTGCGCGACGGCAAGGTGGCGGTGGACGGCTGGACGCGAGCCTCCGCGCTGACCGCGGCCGAGCTGGCGCGCCGCTGCGCCGAGGCGGGCGCGGCGCGGCTGCTCGTGACGGCGGCGGCACGCGATGGGTCGCTCGCCGGACCGGATCTCGACCTGCTGGCGCAGGTGCTGCCGTGCCGGCTGCCCGTGGTCGCCGCCGGGGGCATTGCGTCGACCGCCGACCTCGTTGCCCTCAGGGACATCGGCTGCGAGGCGGCCGTCGCGGGGAGCGCGCTCCTGAGCGGCAGGTTCACGCTCGCCGAGGCGCGCGCAGCGCTGTCCCGGCCGTCCTAGCCGCCGCCCGGGATCGGTGGATCCTGGGCGAGCGTTCGCTGCAGCCCCTGCACGAGCTCGTCGCGCTGCTCGCTCGAGAGCCGCGCGCCGGCGTGGACCAGCTTGTACTGCAACGGCGGCATCGAGCCCTCCTGCACCGCCTCGACGATCTCGTCCGCCTCGGCCTGCGGCCTGTCCCACTCGGAGAAGTTGAGCTTGCCGCGCCCCTCCTCGACGTCCCGGGAGACGAGCCACGACGCGGGCGCGATATTGCTGTACCACTTCCAGTCGGTCAGGTTGGAGTGGCAGTCGAGGCACGCCCCGGCCGCGAGCGTCTCTGTGCGCGCGCTGTCCCACTCGACGGCCTGGGTCACCGGCGGGTTCGTGTGGTCGCGCCCGTAGGGAACCGCCTGCGCGACGAGCAGGAGCGCTACGGCGACGAGAGCCCCTCTGAGCAGCCACTTCCCCATGCGACCGAACATGCTGCGCGTGACGGGCTGCGACATCGGGGCGGCACCCGATCGACCCGGGGGCGAACTACCGAGCGGCTACGCTCGACCCATGGAGGTGCGCTTCTGCGACGACCGGGGCGAGCACGGCTTCTCGTGGATCGTCGACGAGCCGATGGCGCGTACGTCGCACGCTCTCGCCATGGACGGTCGGCTCTGGCTGGTCGATCCGGTCGACTGGCCGGAGGCGATCGACCGGGCGGGGGCGCTCGGAGAGCCGGCGGCGGTGCTGCAGCTGCTCGACCGGCACAACCGCGACTGCGCCGCCGTCGCGGAGCGGCTCGGCGTGCCGCACGTCGTGGCGCCGGCGGCGATCTCCGAACAGCCCGTTCGAGGTCGTCGACGTCGTGCGCCGCAAACGGTGGCAGGAGATTGCCCTCTGGTGGGAGCCACGAGAACGCTCGTCGTCGCGGAAGCGGTCGGGACGGGCAGGTTCTTCACCGGCGGGGACGGGCAGGCGGGCGTCCACCCGCTGCTGCGCCTGACCCCGCCCCGCGTCCTCTCCCGCTTCGAGCCCGGCACCTCCTCGTCGGACACGGCGAGGGCCTGCACGGCGAGGAAGCCACAGCGGCCTTGCACGCGGCGCTCGCGGGAAGCCGCTCCGGGCTGCCCCGCCTGCTCGTGAAACTGCCCTTCTCGATGAGGGGCTGACGACCCGGTGGCGGCGAACGGGCAACTGGAGCTCTCCGGTCCCGCGATCGTCGCCGAGCAGCTCGTCAAGCGCTACGGCGAACTGCGAGCAGTCGACGAGGTGAGCTTCGTCGTCGAGCGGGGGGAGATCTTCGGCCTGCTCGGCCCGAACGGGGCGGGAAAAACGACGACGCTCGAGATCATCGAAGGGCTCCGGCAGCCCGACTCCGGGTCGATCGCCGTGCTGGGGCTCGCCCCGTGGCCGCGGAACGTCGGGCTCGGGCACCGGATCGGCGTCCAGCTCCAGCGCACCGCCTTCTTCGACCGTCTCACCGCACGTGAGCAGCTTCGCCTCACGACCCGGCTGCACGGCGTGCCCGACGTCCGCGGCGACGAGATGCTCGAGCTCGCGGGACTGGCCGAGAAGGCGGACACGCGGGTCGAGAAGCTCTCGGGAGGCCAGCAACAGCGTCTCGCGATCGCGGTCGCGCTCGCCCACGACCCGGAGCTCCTCTTCCTCGACGAGCCCACGGCAGCCCTCGACCCGCAAGCGCGCCGCAACCTGTGGGACGTGATTCGAGCCATCCGCGCCGCCGGGAAGACGGTCGTGATGACCACCCACCACCTCGACGAGGCTGAGGTGCTGTGCGACCGGGTCGCCATCATGGATCACGGCCGCATCCTCGCCCTGGACGCACCGGCGGTTCTCGCCCGTGGCCTCGACGCGCCGACTCACGTGTCCCTGCCGCACGGGGCGATCGACCCGCAGGTCCTGTCCGGGCTGCCGGGCGCAGGAGCCGTGCGCGACGACGGCGTCTCGCTGCTCCTCGAGACACGCGACCCCGGAGCTCTCCTCGCGGCGCTGGCGAAGCTCGGCGCGCTCGCCGGCGTGGAGGTGCGCGGCGCCTCGCTCGAGGACGTGTTCCTCCACCTGACGGGCCGGACGTACCGCGCATGAGCGGGGCCCGCGCGCTCGAGCTCGCCCGCACGATGTGGCGCGGCTTCTCCCGCGACCGCTCGGCGTTGTTCTTCACCGTCGTCTTCCCCCTCATGTTCCTGCTCGTCTTCGGCGGCATCTTCGGCGGTGACACGATTTCGAAGACGAAGATCTACGTCACCGGCTCGGGAGCAGTACTCGACAACCTGCCGTCCGACGTCCTCCTCCAGGCACGCGTGCCGACGCTGGACGAGGGCATCCGGCGCGTCCGCGAGGGGAAGCGGGCGGCCGTCGTCGCCCAGATGGGCAACCGCGTCGTCGTGCGCTACGCGGCAACCGACCAGGTGGCGGCCGGAATCGTCCAGGGAGTCGTCTCCGCCGTCGCGAACGAGGCGAACCTCCGCGCCGCCGGCGTCGCGCCGCGCTTCACCCTGGCGGCCTCGCAGGTCGAGGACGAGTCGCTCAACGCGATCGAGTTCTACGTCCCCGGCATCCTCGGCTGGGCGATCTCGGTCGGCGCAGTCTTCTCTGCCTCGCTCATGTTCGTCAGCTGGCGCGAGAAGGGCATCCTGCGGCAACTGCGCCTCGCACCGGTCTCGACCGGCGAGATCGCCGTCGCCCGCGTCGTCGTCAGCATCGGCATCGCGCTCGCGCAGACGGCGCTCTTCTTCGCCGTCGGCATCCTCCTCTTCGGCCTCCAGCTGAGCGGTGCCTGGTGGATGGCGATCCCCCTGGTGATCGCGGGCACGTTGGCCTTCCTTGCGGTGGGCTTGCTCGTCGGCGGCTTCGCAAAGACGGTCGATGCAGCAAGCGCTATCGCCAACCTCGTCGTCCTGCCGATGGCGTTCCTTTCCGGCGCCTTCTTCCCCATCGACGCCGCGCCGGAGTGGCTTCAGACGATCTCCCGCCTGCTGCCGCTGCGCCATCTGCTCGAGGGCCTGAAGGACGTCACAGTGCGAGGGCTCGGCCCCGCCGCGGCGCTTCCCGAGATCGCAATCCTGCTCGGCTTCGCGGTCGTCGTCGGGGCGATCGCAACCCGCGTCTTCCGCTGGAGCGGTGAGTAGCGGTCACCGTGCCGCGGCCGCTGCGAGCCCTGGTCGTACGAGCCGCGGCGGCGCCTTCAAGCCGGCGTCGCGCACCGGGGGATCGAGCGTGTCCGCGAGCGGCGCCGCACCGAATGACGCGGCAACGCGGTCGGCAGAGGCACGACCGTACGTCGTCGTCCGCTGCGCGGGCACACGACCGGCAGAGCGAATCAGCTCCTCCATCCGCTCGGGCGGCAGCTCCTGCCCCCACTCCGAGCCGGCCGCCCGTGAGATCGACTCGTTCATCAGCGTGCCGCCGAGGTCGTTGACGCCGGCGGCGAGGAGCTGGCGCGCCCCGTCCGGGCCGGCCTTCACCCAGGAGGCCTGGACGTTCGTGATCAGCGGGTGCAGAGCGAGGCGCGCGACCGCGTGCACGAGCAGCACCTCGGAGAAGGTCGGGCCTCGGCGGGCGAGGCCCTTGAGGAACATCGGCGCCTCCATCGGCACGAACGGCAGAGGCACGTACTCGGTGAAGCCGCCCGTGCGCGCCTGCTGCTCGCGCAGGCGCAGGAGGTGCCGCGCCCAGTGCGCGGGCCGCTCGACGTGGCCGAACATGATCGTCGCAGTCGAGCGCAGGCCGACCCGGTGGGCGGCGTCGTGCACGGCGAGCCACTGAGCCGTCGTCACCTTGTCGGGACAGATGACCGCACGTACCTCGTCGTCGAGGATCTCCGCCGCGGTGCCCGGCAGCGAGCCGAGGCCGAGATCGCGCAGGCGTGACAGGTAGTCCTCGAGGGACAGGTCGAGCGTCGCCGCACCCTGCCATACCTCGAGCGCCGAGAACGCGTGCACGTGCATCTCGGGCACGGCGTCGCGAATCGCCTCCACGACGCCCGCGTAGTAGTCGCCGGTGAAGGCCGGGTGGATTCCGCCCTGGAGGCACACCTCGGTTGCGCCGCGCTCCCACGCCTCCTCGACGCGCCGCACGATCTCCTCCCGCGGCACGAGGTACGCCGGGCCGCGCAGGTTCTCGGCCAGCTTGCCCTTGGAGAACGCGCAGAAGCCGCATCTGAAGTAGCAGACGTTCGTGTACTGGATGTTCCGGGTCACCACGTAGGTGACCTCGTCGCCGCACACCTCCCGCCGCAGCCGGTCGGCGGCGGCGAGCACGCGCTCCCGCTCCGAGCCGCGCGCCTCGAAGAGCCGAACGAGCTCCTCCTCGCCGAGCTCCTCGCCCGTGAGCTCGAGCGGCGGCGCGTCGCGGCGCACGAGGAACGGCACCGCGACCGGCTCGCCGGGCGCCCAGCGATCCTCGCGGGCGAGCCCCGTGGCGTCGGCGGCACGACGGATCGCGGGGGCGACGGCGGGGTCGGCCCAGCGGTCGAGGTCGGCCACGTGCTCGGGGTAGAGCGGCAGCCGTGGCCTGGAGCTCGAGCCCGCGGCTGCGGCAGGCGTCGCGCAGCCGCTCCACGTCGGGCCACGGCGCCTCGGGGTTGACGTGGTCGATCGTGACGGGCGAGACACCGCCCCAGTCGTCGATGCCGGCGTCGAGCAGGAGCGGGAAGTCGTCGAACGCGAGGTTCGGCGGCGCCTGGACGTGCCACGCCGGCGCCGAGCACGATCCGGGCGACCGCCACCGTCCAGAGCTGGTCGTCGAACGTGGCGTCGGGATGATCCGCCATGCGAGTGCCGGGCTTGGCGCGGAAGTTCTGCACGATCACCTCGCCGACGTGGCCGTGCTCCTCCCCGAGCGCCTTGAGGGCGAGCAGCGCGTCGATCCGCTCCGTCGCGCGTCTCGCCGATCCCGATCAGGATCCCGCTCGTGAACGGGATCGCGAGCTCTCCGGCGAGCCGGATCGTCTCGAGCCTGCGGGCCGGCACCTTGTCGGGCGAGGCCCAGTGCGGCCCGCCCTTCGCCGCCAGCCGGTCGGAGACGGTCTCGAGCATGATCCCCATCGAGGCCGACACGGGCCGCAGGAGCGCGAGCTCGTCACGGCTCATCACGCCCGGGTTGAGGTGCGGCAGAAGCCCGGTCTCGTCGAGCACGAGCTTCGCGCAGCGCGCGAGGTACTCGAGCGTCGTGGCGCAGCCGAGCGCTGCGAGCTCGTCACGGGCGACCCTGTAGCGGAGCTCCGGCTTGTCGCCGAGCGTGAACAGCGCCTCCGTGCAGCCGGCGGCGGCACCGGCACGGGCGATCTCGAGCACCTCCTCCTCGCCCATGAACGCTCGCTCCCCGCGACGCGGCGGCCGCGCGAAGGTGCAGTAGCCGCAGACGTCGCGGCAGAGGGTGGTCAGCGGCACGAAGACCTTGGGCGAGTACGTGACCACCGGGCGCGGGCGCAGCCGTCGCGCCTCGGCCATGAGGTCGTCCAGGGACGTGGTGAGAAGCTCGGAGACGAGGTGTGCCATCGGCGTCAGGTTGTCGCCGGGCGGTCTCCTCGCGCCGGTAGACGTCAGCATACGCGGACCCGCCGGGGAACGCGGCATAGCGGGCGGCTGCGCTCGAGCGGTGCCCCTACGCGCACCGGCGCCCTCCCCGTTGCTCTGCCCCGCGGGACGCCCGGGCAAGCACATCAGGCCCAGTCACGCCACGGATCACCTCTGCGGAGCACGATCGCGCAGCCGGCCGTGCGTCGTGGCAGCCAACCCGGATCACGCTTGTGGTGAATCACCACAAGCGTTGCCTGCCGTTGCGCCGCTGGGCCCTGTGCTGCCGCTCGAGCCGTCCAAAGAGATGGGCCGCCGGCGAAGCCCGCGACGGGTCACCGCGGTCGTGCGCCGTTGTCCCGGCTGCGGACGAGGCTCCGAGAGCTACGCCGCCCGGTACCCCCACAACCCGCCGAACGACCGCCACGAGCCCTTCTGCCAGCGCTGCAGCACCATCTGCTCGATCGGGAAGTGGTCGCCGCCCGCGGTCTTCACGCGCGATGCCGGGCAGCAGGAACGGGTTGCCCGGCGGCGTTCAGGGTGCCGACGGCCTTGAGCAGGGAGGCGCGGGAGAGATCCTTGCCCGCCTTCTTCAGCGCCTCCACCGTCGTCCACGCGACCGCCATGCCGTACACGTGGTAGACGTCGTCGACGTTCGCTCCCGGCGCGTACTTCTTCATGATCTGCGCGTACAGCTTCATGGCGGCGTCGCCTCTTCCACTGCGGGTCGGTCGGGTCCTTGAGGAAGACGATCGAGAGCGCGCCGTCGACGACCTTGTTGGCGCCTCCGTCGGAGGCGCGCTGCATCACGTTCGAGGCGGAGGAGACCGCGTTGTTGATCACGCGCTTCGGCCTCCAGCCGAGCTTGTTCGCGAGCTCGAACGCCTGGACGGCGAACTTCGGCGTCGGCGAAGATGGCGAGCGTGTCGGCGCCGGAGGCCTTCAGCCTCGCCATCTGCGAGCCGACGTCCGCCGCCGTCGCCTCGTACGGCTGCGCCGCGATCACCTTGACCGCCGAGCGCTGTATCCCCTTCTTGAGCCCGTTCAGCAGGTCCTTGCCGTAGTCGTCGTTCTGGAACAGCACGGCGACCCTCGCTCCGGGGGCGGTGCGAGCGAGGTACTTGCCGTACACCCAGCCCTCGGCCTGGTAGCTCGGCTGGAAGCCGATCGTGTACGGATACCGGGCGTAGTCGCGTCCCCAGGTGGTCGCGCCCGAGGCGACGAAGAGCTGCGGCACCTTCGACGTGTTCAGGTAGTCGCGCACCGCGAGGTTCTGCTCGGTGCCGACCGAGTTGAAGACCGCGAACACCTTCTCCTGCTCGACGAGCTGACGGGTCGCCTGGACGCTCTGCGCCGGGTTGTAGGCGTCGTCGACGACCTTGTACGAGATCGTGCGGCCGAGCACGCCGCCCCTGGCGTTCACGTACTTGAAGTACGCGTCGGCGCCGCGGGCGACCGACGCGTAGGCGGAGGACGCGCCGGTCAGCGGCGACGTGCCGCCGAGCAGGATCGACGTCGAGGTGACGCCGGGATCCGAGGCGCCTCCGACGGTGCCGGCGAGGGCGGCGGTGACGCCGAGCGCGAGCGCTGCAGCGAGCGACAGGCACGCCAGTGCCAGCTTCCTTCTCATCGGTTGACGGTCTCCTTCGGTTCGCGGCTTACGAGTCGGACGACCGATGGTAGCCCCGGTTTGTAAGGGATCCGATACGAGCCACGAGGCCCGCGAAGCCGCCCGGGAGCAGGAACATCACCAGGATCAGAAGGGCGCCGTAGACGACCGCCGGAGCGCCCGGCGACTTCGACACCTCCTGCGCCCACAGCGGCAGGAACTGGATGAAGATCGCGCCTGCGATCAGGCCGACGAGCGAGCCGAGCCCGCCGACGGCGACGCCGACGAGGAGGATGATCGAGAGCGAGACCGGGAACGTGTCGGGGTTCACGAACGTGGTGGCGATCGCGAAGAGCGCGCCGGCGACCCCGGCGTACGCGGCGCTGACACCGAAGGCGAGCGTCTTGTAGCGCGCGAGGCTGACGCCCGAGGAGACCGCCGCCGTCTCGCTGTCCCGCACGGCGCGGAGCGCGCGACCGGTGCGCCCTCGCAGCAACAGCCACGCCAGCACGTAGCCGACGAGCGCGACCGTCCACGACAGGTAGTAGAGCCAGTTGTTGAAGTTCAGCTCGAAGCCGAGGATCTGCACGGGGGTCAGCGACGCCGTCAACTCCGGGATCCCGAACAGGTTGATGCCGCCGCCGCCGCCGGTGAAGCCCTCGAACTTCTTGATCACGGTGGGGGTGGCGACGGCGATCGCGAAGGTTGCGAGGGCGAGGTAGATACCGGAGAGACGCAGCGCCGGGATGCCGAAGAGGAAGCCGGCGGCCCCGGCGACCGCGGCGGCGATGGGGATCGTCCAGATGTCCTTCACACCGTGGTCGGCCATCAGGATCGCCGTCGTGTACCCACCGACCGCCATGAAGGCGCCGTGGCCGAGCGAGATCTGTCCCGTGTAGCCGGTCAGGATGTTGAGCCCGATGAGGGCGATCAGGTAGATGCCGACGTACGCGAACTGCTGCGCACGGAAGTCGCTCACGAACGCAGGCAGGACGTACACCGCGACGGCGAGCGCCACGAACGCGCCGAGAGCCCTCAGGGTGGAGGCGCGCATCACACCTTCCTCACGTGTGGCTTGCCGAAGATGCCCGCCGGCTTGAGCAGCAGGACGACGAGGATGACGAGCAGCGCCGCCGGCAGCTGCAGGTCGGGTCCGACGAAGTCGACGTAGGTACTGAGCAGGTTCAGGCCGACGCCGAGCATGAGGCCGCCGACGACCGCGCCGATGGGAGAGTCGATCCCGCCCAGCACGGCGGCTGCGAACGCGTAGATGAGGACGGCCTGCATCATCGTCGGGTCGAGGAAGACGCTGGGCGCCGTGAGCATGCCCGCGACGGCGCCGAGGACGGCGGCGAGGCCCCAGCCGAGCCCGAGCATCCACGTGACGCGGACACCCACGAGGCGTGCCTCGGCCGGGTTCACGGCAGAGGCGCGCATCGCCAGGCCGACCTTCGTGAAGCGGAAGAAGAGCCACAGCAGCACCACCGTCCCGACCGAGACGGCGATCGTGCCGATGTCCTGCAGCGAGATGGCTACACCGCCGATGTCGGTCGTGCGGGAGGGAAACGGGCTCTCGACCGACCGCACCTCTCCCGACCAGATCCACGTCATCGCGCCGTTGATCAGCAGCAGCAGGCCGATGGTGACGATCACGACCCGGATCTGGGAGCCGCGCTCGACCGGCCGGATCACCGTCTGGTGGATGCCGATGCCTCCGGCGAACGAGACCACGAGAGTGGCCGCGAACGCGGGCCAGTACGACCAGCCGTGGTTCGTCGTCAGTGTCCAGAGGATGTACGTCGAGAAGGTCGCCATCTCCCCCTGCGCGAAGTTGATGACCCCGGTCGCCCGGTGGATGAGCACGAGAGCGAGCGCCAGCGACCCGTAGATGCCGCCGGCGGCGAGCCCCGCGACGATCTGCTGGAAGAACTGGGTCAACGTACGCCGCCTGTGGGATCGGGTCGATTCACGTCAGTACCCCAGGTAGCTCCGGCGCACGGCGTCGTCTTCCCGCAAGGTGGCGCTCGCGCCCGCCACCGCCACCTTTCCGACCTCGAGCACGTAGGCGCTGTGGGCCGTGTCGAGGGCGATGCGGGCGTCCTGCTCGACCACCAGCACGGTGAGCCCCTCCCGCTCGTTCAGCTCGCGGACGATGCGGAAGATCTCGCGCACGATCATGGGCGCGAGACCGAGCGAGGGCTCGTCGAGCATCAGCAGCCGCGGCCGGCTCATCAGCGCCCGCGCCAGCGCGAGCATCTGTTGCTCGCCTCCGGAGAGCGTGCCGGCCTGCTGGTCGCCGCGCTCGCGCATCCAGGGGAAATGCTCGGTCATCCGCTCCAGGTCGGCTCTCACCTCACGGTCGCGGCGGACGTACGCGCCGAGGCGGAGGTTCTCGAGCACCGTCAGGTCGGTGAACGTCCCCCGCCCCTCCGGCACGTGAGCGATTCCCGCTCGGGCCACCGCTTCCGGCCCGCCGCGCAGCACCTTGCCGCCGAAGAGGATCTCGCCGCTGCGGCGGACCGTCCCGGACACCGCGCGCAGGGTCGTCGACTTGCCGGCTCCGTTGGCGCCGAGCACTGCGACGATGTGGCCTTCCGGCACCTCCAGCGAGACGCCGCGCAATGCCTGCACGGGGCCGTAGCGCGCCTCGACGTCACGAAGCTCGAGCAGCGCGGTCATGCGTCATCCATGGTGTCCGAGCCGAGGTACGCCTCGATCACATCGGGGTTCGCCTGCACCTCGGCCGGCTTGCCGTCCGCGATCTTGCGCCCGAAGCTGAGCACGTTCACGTGGTCGGAGATGCGCATGACGAGGCTCATGTGGTGCTCGACCAGAAGCACGGTGAGGTCGTACTCGTCACGCAGCCCGAGGATGAAGGTGCCGAGCTCGTCCACCTCGTCGTGGTTCAGGCCTCCTGCCGGCTCGTCCAGCAGCAGGAGCCGCGGCCGTGCGATCAGGGCCCGGGCGATCTCGACGCGCTTCTGCACCCCGTAGGGGAGAGCCGCGGCGGGAACCGAGGCCCGGTCGCGCAGGCCCACGACGTCGAGCATCGCGAGCGCATCGGCCTCGCGCACCGAGCGGCCGCGGGAGTGGGCGCCCACGAGGACGTTCTCGAGCACGGACATGGTGCGGAACAGATTGATGTTCTGGAACGTCCGCGCGATGCCGCGCTCGACGACCCGGTTGGGCGGTGTGCGCAGGAGCGAGGTGCCCTCGAGCTCGAGCTCCCCCTCGTCGGGCGTGTAGAGCCGGGTGATGACGTTGAACGCGGTCGTCTTGCCCGCGCCGTTCGGGCCGATCAGCCCGGCCACCTGGCCCTGCTCCACGTCGAACGAGACTCCGTCGAGCGCGACGATGCCGCCGAAGCGCAGCGTGATCTCACGGACAGAGAGCAGCGTGCCCATCTTGCGGAAGGAGCCTACTGTGCCGCGCGGGTCGACGTGCCGCCTGGATGGTCGGTAAGAGTCTAGGGCAGGCGCGGCGCCCAGAGCCCGGCGAGCGCCGTGGCGGCGGCGAGCAGCGCAGCGCCGACGGCGAGGAACGCGACCGTCACCTCACGCGGCCTCCGCTCGCGGCCGACGAGCGACCCAAGCTGGTCGTAGACCGCGCTCAGCCTGTCCGCGTCGGTCACCTCGAACGTCTTGCCGCCCGGTCGTCTCGGCGATGCGGGCGAGGGCGACGCGGTCGGGCGGCACCGGCACGGTGACGGGGAATCCGTCTCGGTTGACGACGACGACGCCGCCGAGGGTGCCGAGAGCGATCGTGTGGACGGGGACCCCGGCCCGACGGGCGCGCCGCGCGCCGTCGTCGGGAGTGAGCAGGCCTCGAGTCTGCGTGCCGTCGGAGAGCAGGACGACCGCGCTCGGAGCCTGCTGCTCTGCGTCGGCGGGAGCAGCGTCGACCTCGCCCGTGGCCGAGCGCGCGAGCTCGACGCCTCTCGCGACGGCGTCTCCGATGGCAGTGCCGAAGCCGGGCGTGAGCAGGGCGATGCCGTCGCGGAGCTGGGCCCGGTCCGTGGTCGGCGGTGTGATCACCTCTGGGCTGTCGGAGAAGCCGACGAGCGCAACCCGGATCTGCCGCGGCACCTGGTCGACGAAACGCGTGATCGCCTCGCGCGCCGCGTCGAAGCGGGAGGGCTTCACGTCGGTCGCGTTCATCGAGACGGAGACGTCGACGACGAGGACGACTGTCGCCCGTTCCGAGGGGCGCGCGATCGTCACCTTCGGGCGGGCGAGCCCGGTACAGAGGGCCGTGAGCGCGAGCAGAAGCAGCGCCGCCACGAGATGGCGGCGCCACGGACGCCTGCGGCCCGCCACCTGGGCCAGCACGCCGACGTTCGGGTAGGTGACGACGTAACGAGGCGGGCGGCGCTCGAACCACAGGTAGCCGGCGAGCGCGGCCAGGGGTACGAGCAGCGAGGCCAGCAGGAAGGGCGATGCGAAGCTCACGACGCGGCCTTCCGGCACACGGCGTGCACCTGCACCTCGGCAGTTGCGCCGTCGAGGCCACCCGGTGCGACCGAGACCCGGGCGACGACGGCGCCGCCGGCGACTGACTGCGCGACGCGTACCGCCGCGAGGAGGCGGAGAGCAGGCGGCGCGGCGGTGCGAAACGCGACGGCGTGGGAGCCGCCGAGCAGGCGCGCCCCGCGAGGGCAACGTGCCCGCACGACGGAGGCGCCCTCCCCCACGCGGCGCGTCACGACGACGCGCTCGAGCGGGCGGCTCGGGCGAAGCCCCCCGGGCGGCGTGGCGGTGTACGCCGTCTGCGCGCGACCTCCCCCGCCGCTCGTCGGCACACACCCGGCGAAGGGCTTGAAGCTGGATCGCCGGGGCGCCGGCGCCGTGGAGCGCGCGGTGAAGAGCACCGCGCGCCGGGTCGTGACGCCGGCTCCCACCGGGCTCCCGGTCTCGCCGCGGAAGGACACGTCGATCTCCGTCTCGGAGAGCCGCACGTCGACCCCGGCGACGACGTATCCGGGCAGCGGGCAGCTGAGCTCGTACTCGACCGGGGTGTCCGGCGGGACGACGACCCACGGGCCTGCGACGGGCAGGCACACCTGCAGACCGCGGCATTCGTCCGCGGCGACGGCGGCACGGCACCGCGGCGGCGACGAGCACGGCGGCGACGGCCGTCGCCGCGAGAAGCCGCCTCACAGCGGCCTCCTCGACCAGAGCATCGAGAGGCCGGAGGCGAGCAGCAGCAGCACGGCCCCCCCGCCCGCGAACGCGGCGGTGACCTCGGTGCGCGAGTCGCGATGCCCGAGCCGCGTTCCCAGCTCCTCGTAGACGCTCCTCAGCCGGGCGGCGTCCGCCGCCTCGTAGAAGCGGCCGCCCGTGCGCTGCGCGACGGCGCGCAGCGTGCGGGCATCGGGAGGCACAGTCACCTGCTGCTCGAGCCCGCCCGGCAGCGGCACCTTGACGACGGCATCGCGGGTCCCGAGCGCGACGGTGTTGACGGGGATGCCCTGCCGCCGGGCCTGCGTCGCCGCAGCCGCGGGCGTGACACCGCCCTGGGTCTGGGCGCCGTCCGAGAGAAGGAGCACGGTGGCCGGCACGGCGTCGGCCGGCGGGGTCGGCGACGAGGAGCCGGCCGCCGCGGCAGGGCGCACGGTGCCGACGGCGCGGGCGATCGCGTCGCCGATGGCCGTCCCCGAGCCGAGCCGGAGCTCGCGCAGGGCGACATGTGCCAGCTCCCGGTCGGTCGTCGGGCGCAGCACGACCTGGGCGGTCGTCGAGAACGAGACGATGCCGACGGAGTAGCTCGACGGAACTGCCTCGAGGAACGCGTCGACGGCCCGGATCGCGGCGGCGAAGCGACTCGGCTGCACGTCCGTCGCCGCCATCGAGCGGGACGTGTCCAGCACGAGCATGACCGTCGCCTCCTCTTGCTTCACGGACAGGGTGGCATGCGGCCGCGCGATCCCCACGACCAGGAGCGCCAGCGCGGCGAGCGCGACCCCGATCGGGGCGAACCGCCGCCACCCGGGCCGCTGCGGCACGCTGCCGGCGACGAGCGCCGGGGTACCGAAGCGCACCGCGTCGCGACGCCGCTTCCTGTCCTCTGCCCAGACGAGGCGCGCCGAGCAGCGGCACGAGCAGGAGGCCGAGCAGCGCCGCGGGCCAGGCGAAGCTCATTGCCGCATCCGCAGGTGGACGGCGAGCTCTCTCAGCCAGTCTCCGTGCGTGGAGAGGACGACGTGCGAGGCGCCGACGCGCGCGAGCGCGGTCGCCACCGTCCGCCGCTCCCCTGCGGCAGCCTCCGCGAAGCGCTGCCGCAGGCGAAGGTCGCTCGTGTCGACGCGGACACGCTCGCCGGTCTCCGGGTCGGCGAACCACACCTCCCCCACGTCCTCCAGCACGCCTTCCCGCGGGTCCGGATCTCGACGGCGAGGATGTCGTGGCGGCCCGCCAGGTCGAGCAGGCGGGCCTGCCAGTCGAGCGGGCCGCGGAAGTCGGAGACGAGCACGATCAGAGCCCTCTGGCGGGCAGCGGCACCTACACCGGCCAGCGCACCGGCGAGCCCGGGCGCCACGCCGTCGCCGTCCTCGTGCAGCGCCGACCACACGCCGACGAGGCCCGTCCGCCCCTGCCGGGGAGGCAGCGGCGCCGTCGGGCCCTGGCCGAACGCGACGAGGCCGACACGGTTGCCGCGGACGCTCGCCGCGTGGCCGAGGGCGAGGGCTACACCCAGCGCGACGTCGTCCTTGCGGCGATCCGCCGTGCCGAACGCCATCGACGGCGTCCGGTCGAGCACGACCCACGTGACGAGCACGCGCTCCGCGAGATGGGCCCGCACGTGCGGCACCCGGGTGCGGGCGGTCACGTTCCAGTCGATCAGCCTCACGTCGTCGCCGGGGACATACGGTCGTATCTGCGCGAGCTCGCTGCCGCGTCCGAGCAGCGCCGAGCGATGGTCGCCCGCCAGCAGGCCGTCCACCCGCCGGCCGATCGTCAGCTCGAGGGCGCGCAGGAGCGCCTCGGGCATCTCCCCCGGGCCTGGACGCTCCGGGGTCGGCTCGACCGTGAGCGTCCCGTGCTTCACGCCGCGACAGGCCTCCCGAGCTCGAGCGGCGGCGCCGGGACCTTCTCCAGCACCGCGTCGAGCACGTCGTCGGCACTGCGTCCCTCGGCGAGGGCGCGGTAGGTGAGCACGAGACGGTGCCGCAGCGCGTCCTTGGCCAGCGCGCGCACGTCGGAGCCGAGGACGTACTCGCGACCGTGGACGAGGGCGAGGGCGCGGGCGCTCTGCACGAGCGCGATCGGGCCGCGCGGGCTGGCGCCGAACGCGACGAGCTCGGCCACCCCCGGAACGCCGTAGGCCGCCGGGTCGCGCGTGGCCTCCGCGAGCGTCACCGCGTAGGCGACGAGCGAGGGGTCGACGTAGACGTTGACGGCAGCCCGTTGCAGCTCGCGCAACCGGTCGACGGCGAGCACCTGCTTCACGTCGGGCACGGGCGCGAGCGACCGCTGCACCACGGTGAGCTCCTCGTCGCGGGTCGGATAGCCGACGACGACCTTGAGCATGAACCGGTCGACCTGCGCCTCGGGCAGCGGATAGGTGCCCTCCGACTCGATCGGGTTCTGCGTTGCCATGACGAGGAACGGGTCGGGGACGGCCATGGTGTCGTGACCGATCGTCACCTGGTGCTCCTGCATCACCTCGAGCAGCGCCGACTGCACCTTGGCGGGAGCGCGGTTGATCTCGTCGGCGAGGAGGAAGTTGCAGAACACCGGGCCCTGCTCCGTGTCGAACGCGCCCGTGTCCGGGCGGTAGACGCGGGTGCCGACGAGATCCGACGGCACCAGGTCCGGGGTGAACTGGACGCGCCTGAAGGTGCCGCCGAGCACGCCGGCGGTGGTCTTGATCGTCAGGGTCTTGGCCAGTCCGGGCACGCCCTCGATCAGGAGGTGGCCGCCGGCCACGAGACACACGAGCACGCGCTCGAGCATGGCCTCCTGGCCCGCGATCACGCGCTTGATCTCGACGAGCGCCTCCTCGAGCTGGGTACGCGCGTGGCCGGGCTCGGCGGCCGTCGACATGGTCTCGGGAACGGGCATGGGCATCCTCCTTCGCGAGGTCTCCGGGAGGGCCCCCGGGGCGGGTGCTATCCCAGAGCGTAGACAGGCCGACGCGTCACGGGCGTTCAGGACCGGTTAACCCCGTAGAACGGGGCCGTACCCGTCCAATCGGCGACGACCCCCTTCCGCCGCGCGAACGCAGCCGGTTAGAGTCGCCCTGTGGATCTCCGAGACACGCCCGACGAGGCCGCATTCCGCGCCGAGCTGCGCACCTGGCTCGAGAACAACCTCACCGGCGAGCTCCGTGAGAACCGCGGCGGGGCGGCACGCTTCGACGGCAACGGGGTACGCGACTGGAGCCGCACCCTGTACGAGGCAGGCTATTCGGGCCTGACGTGGCCGAAGGAGTACGGCGGCGGCGGCAAGCCGTACAGCTTCCAGGCGATCTTTCTGGAGGAGTCGGCCCGCGCGGAGGCGCCGCAGCATCTCGGCGTGATCGGCCTCGGCATGGCCGGGCCGACGATCATCGCGCACGGCACCGAGGAGCAGAAGGCCCGCTACCTGGCGAGAATCCTCTCCGCCGAGGAGATCTGGTGCCAGGGCTTCTCCGAGCCGGGCGCAGGCTCCGACCTCTCCGCGGTGCGGACGAGCGCGCGCCTGGAGGGCGACCGCTTCGTGGTCGACGGCCAGAAGGTGTGGTCGTCGTTCGCGCACATCGCCGACTGGTGCATCCTCGTCACGCGCAGCGACCCCGAGTCGGCAGCGACACGCGGGGCTCACGTACCTGATCGTGGACATGGCGAGCCCGGGCGTGGAGGTGCGCCCGCTGCGGCAGATCACCGGCGAGTCGGAGTTCAACGAGATCTTCTTCAACGGCGTCGAGGTGCCGATCGAGAACGTGGTCGGCGACGTCGGCGGCGGCTGGCAGGTGGCCATGACGACGCTGCTGCACGAGCGCGGCACGCTCGGCTTCGCCCTCACCGCGGCGCTCGAGGTGGCCGTGCGGAAGCTCGTCGAGCTGGCCGGCGACCGGGGTGCGACGCCGGTGCAGCGCGACGCGATCGCGCGAGAGTGGATCGAGCTGCAGGCGCTGCGCTTCACCGCCTACCGCTCCCTCTCGGCGCTGATGAGGACGGGAGTGCCCGGCCCGGAGGGCTCGATCCTGAAGCTGCAGTGGTCGGAGGCGAACCAGCGCCTCACCAAGCTCGCGCTCGAGCTGCTCGGCCCCGACGCGCAGCTCATGGCCGAGAACGCACCGTACGGCGGCTACTGGCAGCACCACCAGCTGCGCAGCCGCGGCAACACGATCGAGGCGGGAACGTCGGAGATCCTGCGCGGCATCGTCGCCGAGCGCGTGCTCGGGCTGCCGAGGGGCCGCTGAATGGACTTCTCCTTCACGCCGGAGCAGGACGAGCTGCGCGCGCAAGCGCGCGCGTTCCTCGCCGGCAACCCCGAGCCGTCGTGGGCCGAGCTCGCCGAGCTCGGCTGGACGGGCGTGTCGGTGCCGGAGAGCGCAGGCGGCGCGGGGCTCGGCTTTCTCGAGCAGGCGATCCTTCACGAGGAGATGGGCCGCGCGCTCACGCACAGCCCGTTCTGGTCGACGGTGGCCGTCGTCCTCCCCGCGCTCCCGCTCGACCTGCAGGCAGAGGTGGCGACAGGCGAGGCGAGCTGGACGCTCGCGCTCGGGCCGCTCGTGCCCGACCTCGACACGGCAGAGCGGGTGGTGATCGTCGGCGGCGACTCCCTGCACGAGCTGGAAGGGTTCGAGCGAGAGGTGCTGCAGACGAACGACGTCACCCGGCCGCTCGGCGTCGTCAGCGGTGGCTCGCCGGGACGGAGGCTCGCAGGCACGGAGCTGCTGCCGACGATCAGGGCGCGCTCGTTCGCCGCGCTCGCGCTCGAGGCGTGCGGCATCGGCACGCGCGCTCTCGAGCTCGCGGTCGGCTACGCGAAGGAACGGGAGCAGTTCGGGAAGCCGATCGGCGTCTTCCAGGCGATCGCGCACCCACTCGCCACCACGTACATGGAGCTCGAGCTCGCCCGCTCGCTGGCCCTCTGGGCCGCGTGGTGCATCGCCGAGGACGACCCGCAGGCGCGGCTCGCCGCCTCGGCGGCGAAGGCCCAGTGCGCGGAGGCCGCGGTGGCCGCGTGCGAGCGGTCGATCCAGGCGCACGGCGGCACCGGGTTCACGTGGGAGCACGTGCTCCACCGGCTCTACAAGCGCGCGTTGTGGATCCAGTCGTGGGAGGCCTCGGGGGCCCAGCTCCGCTCCGAGGTCGCCGACGCCATCCTGGCACCGGACGGGGAGGGAACGTGATGGACGGGTTGATGATGGACTACCAGCTGAACGTGCCGGCGATCCTGCGGCGCGGCGAGGAGGTGTTCCCACAGCGGGAGATCGCGAGCCGCCTCGCCGACAGGTCGTGGCACACGTACACCTACGCGGACTTCGCGCGGCGCGCGAAGCAGCTCGCGGTCGCGCTCCGGAACGAGCTGGGGCTACGCGACGGCGACCGCGTGGGCACGTTCGCCTGGAACCACCACGAGCACCTCGAGACGTACGTCGGCGCCCCGGTCGGCGGCTTCGTCACGCACACGCTGAACCTGCGGCTGCACCCCGACGACCTGACGTACATCGCCACGCACGCCGGCGACCGGGTGCTGATCGCCGACAAGGTGCTCTGGCCGCTCGTCGAGAACTTCGGGGAGCGTGCAGGCTTCGAGCACGTGATCGCGATCGGCGACGGCCCGACGCCGGAGGGCGCGATCGACTACGAGGAGCTGCTCGCGACGGCCGACGCGGGCGAGTTCGAGTACCGGGACATCGACGAGCGCTCCGCCGCGGCGATGTGCTACACGAGCGGGACGACGGGCCAGCCCAAGGGTGTCGTCTACTCGCACCGCGCGATCGCGATCCACGCTCTCACCGCGATCGGCCTGCTCGGGATGTCGGCGGACGACGTCTGCCTGCCCGTCGTACCGATGTTCCACGCGAACGCGTGGTGCTTCCCGTTCTCCTCGCTGCTCGCCGGCGTCAAGCATGTCTACCCCGGCCCCCACCTCGATCCCGAGAGCCTGCTCGACGCCTTCGCCACCCAGAAGGTCACGGTCAGCGCCGGCGTGCCGACGATCTGGATGGGGATCCTGCAGACCCTCGACGCCAACCCGCAGGGCTGGGACCTCTCCGCCATGCGCACGATGACGGTCGGCGGCGCCGCGCCGCCGCGGTCGATGATCGAGGCGTTCGACGAGCGCCACGGCCTGCACATCACGCACGGCTGGGGAATGACGGAGATGTCCCCCATCGGGACGATCTCCGGCGCGCCCGGCCAGGAGACCGGACTCTCCGCGCAGGAGGCCTACGACAGGCGCGCCATGCAGGGCCCGCCGATCCCGTTCGTCGAGATCCGCGCACGCGGCGGCGAGGGGCTCGTCCCCTGGGACGGGGCGACGATGGGCGAGCTCGAGGTGCGCGGCCCCTCGATCGCATCCGACTACTACGAGTCGGCCGAGGGCGCCGACCGCTGGACGGACGACGGCTGGTTCAAGACGGGCGACATCGTCACCATCCATCCCGACGCGTACGTCGAGATCCAGGACCGCGCGAAGGACCTCGTCAAGTCGGGTGGCGAGTGGATCTCGACCGTGGCGCTCGAGAACGCGCTCATGGGCCACCCGGCCGTGGCGGAGGCCGCCGTGATCGCCGTACCGGACGAGAAGTGGTCGGAGCGGCCGCTCGGCGTCGTCGTGCTGCGCGAGGGCGCGGAGGCGTCGCCGGCCGAGTTGCGCGACTTCCTCGCGCCTCACTTCGCGAAGTGGTGGCTGCCCGAGCGCTTCGAGTTCGTCGACGAGATCCCGAAGACGGCCGTCGGCAAGTTCCGCAAGACCGCGCTGCGCGAGCGGTTCGCGGTGACCGCCCCGTAGGGCGAGCCATGCCTCGCCCTCGTCCACCACAACGCGACGGGTAGGACAACCGAGGAGACCATGGGAACGTTCATCAGCACCGAGCAGGACGGCGCCGTCGCCGTCGTGACGATCGACAACCCGCCCATGAACGCGCTCGCCTCGGCGCTGCTCGACGAGCTGGAGGCGGAGATCGACCGGCTCGACGGCGACGACGGCACCCGCGCGATCGTGCTGCGCGGCGGCGGCGAGAGGGCGTTCGTGGCGGGCGCCGACATCAAGGAGTTCCCGGCGCTGCGCGAGTCCGCGTCGGCCGAGAGCGGCTCCGCGCGCGGCCTGCAGAAGCTCGGGCACCGCATGGACGCCTCCCGCACGCCGTTCGTGGCGGCGATCCAGGGGTACTGCCTCGGCGGCGGGCTCGAGCTCGCGATGTGCTGTGACGTGCGCGTGTGCGCCGACGACGCGAAGCTGGGGCAGCCCGAGATCAAGCTCGGCCTGATCCCGGGCGGCGGCGGCACGCAGCGACTGCCCCGGCTCGTCGGCATCGGCCGGGCGATGCTGCTCAACCTGGGCGGGGAGTTCATCGACGCCGCCACCGCGTACGACTGGGGCCTCGTGGAGAAGGTCGTGCCGCGCGACGAGCTGCTCCCGGCCGCCGGCGAGATCGCAGCGTCGTTCGCGGCCCGCTCGCCCCACGCGATCGCCGTCCTGCGCGAGCTGGCGCGCACCACGCGCGACCTGTCGCTCGAGGAAGGGCTGCGCCGGGAGGCCGAGGGGTTCCGCCGCTGCCTCGCGAGCGAGGACGGGCAGAGGGCGTGGCCGCGTTCATCGAGAAGCGCGAGCCGCGCTTCACCGGGCGTTAGGCCTGCATGCGCGCGGTTCGGCAGGAGGCGGTGGGCGGGCCCGAGGTGCTCGCCGCTCCGCGACGTGCCGGAGCCTCTGCTCGACGAGGGACAGGAGCTCGTCACCGTGCGCGCCGCCGGGATCAACTACGCCGACACGCTGATCCGGCGCGGCCTCTACCCGCAGCCGCCCGAGCTCCCGTGGATCCCCGGCTCCGAGGTCTCCGGTGAGACCGAGGGCGGGCGGCGCGTGCTCGGGCTGCTCCGCACGAGCGGGGGCGGCTACGCCGAGCGGGCGCCGGTCGACGAGCAGTGGCTGTTCGACCTGCCCGCCGACGCATCGTTCGAGGAGGGCGCCGCCTTCCTGCTGGCCTTCCTGACGGCGTGGATCCCGCTGACGCGCCAGGCCGCGGTGGCCCGCGGCACCCGAGTGCTCGTGCACGCGGCCGCGGGCGGCGTCGGCACGCGCGGCGGTGCAGGTTGCCGTTGCCCTCGGGGCCGACGTGGTCGCGACGGCGGGGTCGGAGGCGAAGCTCGCGGTGCCGCTCTCTCTCGGCGCCGGCCAGGCCGTCACCTACGACCGTCTCGGCGAGATCGAGCCGGTCGACGTCGTCGTCGACCCGGTCGGCGGACAGCTCTTCGCCGACTCGATCCGCCTGCTGCGGCCGCTCGGCGTCGCGGTGGGGATCGGCTTCGCCGGCGGCCTGTGGCCGCAGATCGACCCGGCGCAGCTCGTCGGCCGCAACGTCGGCGTGCAGGGCTTCTACCTGGGGCGGCTGATGCAGTTCCGGCCCGACCTCGTGCGCGAGGCGGCGCTGCGACCTGCTCCGCCTCTGGCAGGCGGGCATCGTGCACCCGGTCGTGGGCGCGTCGTTCCCGCTCGAGCAGGCGGGCGAGGCGCACCGCTCGATCGAGGAGCGCCGCTCGACCGGCAAGGTGGTGCTCGTCCCGTGAAGGCGATCGTGACCGGCGGCGCGTCGGGCCTCGGGGCGGCAATCGTCGCCCGCCTGCGTGTCGAGGAGATGGAGGTCGAGGTGCTCGACCTGACAACCGGCTTCGACGTGTCCGATCCGGAGCACTGGGACGCGGTCGGCCCGGTCGACGTGGCCTGCCTCAACGCCGGCGTGCTCGGCGGCCCCTCCGATCCGGCCGAGATCACGCTGGACGGCTACCGGCGCGCGATGTCCGTCAACGTCGACGGCGTCGTGCTCGGCGTCAGGCGCCTGGCGCGGGTGATGCCCTCCGGCGGCCGGATCGTCGCCACCGCGTCGCTCGCCGGCCTCACCGCGATGCCGGACGACCCCGTGTACGCGGCGACGAAGCACGCCGTCGTCGGCTTCGTCCGCAGCGTCGCCCCCACCCTCGCGGACCGCGGCATCTCGATCAACGCCGTCTGCCCCGGCATCGCCGACACGCCGATGCTCGCCGGCAGCGCACGCGAGGCGATCGACGCGGCCGGCTTCCCGCTGCTCGCCGCGAGCGACGTCGCCGACGCCGTCTGGATCGCGCTCACCTCCGGCGAGACGGGACACGCCTGGGTCGTGCAGCCCGGCAGGCCGCCGGTCGACTTCCGCTTCCCGAACGTCCCCGGCCCTCGCACGCCGGACGGCACGTCGGCCGCCCCGCCGCCACTGGGCTGACAGCAAGCGGGTGTCTCCCTTGCTGTTTCGGGAGACACCCTGCTTCCCGCTTACCCGTCTCCCCTTAGACTCACCGCGTGCCGCGCACACCGATCTCGAGCGCCGACGCTCCTGCGGCCGTGGGGCCGTACTCCCAGGCCATCGTCTCCGGAGACCACGTCTTCCTCTCCGGCCAGACCCCGATCGACCCGGCCACCGGCACGCTCGTCGGCGGCGACGTCGGCGCCCAGGCGCAGCAGTGCTTCGACAATCTGGCCGCGGTGCTCGCGGCCGCCGACCTCGGCCTCGACGACGTGATCAAGGTCAACGTGTATCTGACGTCGATGGACGACTTCGCCGCCATGAACGCCGTCTACGCGCGGCTGTTCTCGGAGCCGTTCCCGGCGCGCACCACCGTCGCGGTCGCAGCGCTCCCGCTCGGCGCCCGCATCGAGGTCGAGCTCGTCGCGCGGCAGTAACACGAGTATGCGGGTGTCTCCCCTGCTCTTTCGGGAGACACCGTGGATTCCGTTTCCTCTTCTCGTGCCCTTCGTCGCGCTCGCTACGAAAAGGTCCAGCCGTCGCCTCTGGCGAAGCTCTTCAGGATGCGGCGTGCGACGACCATGCGGTGCACCTCGTCGGGCCCGTCGTAGATGCGGCCGCCGCGGGCGTGCATGGCCATCAGGGCGAGTGGCGTCGCGTCGGTGAGCCCGCGGGCGCCGTGCACCTGGATGGCGCGGTCGATGACGTCGTTCAGCGCCCGCGCCGCGTAGAACTTCAGCAGCGACACCTCGACCCGGGCCTCGGAGCCCTCGTCGATCTTGCGCGCAGCGTCCATCGTGAGGAGCCGGCAAGCCTGGATCTCGGCGGCGGAGTCGGCGATCCAGTTCTGCACCGTCTGCTTGTCGGCGAGCGGGCCGCCGAACGCCTCGCGCTCGAGCGCGTAGGAGCACATCAGGTCGAACGCCCGCTGCATCTGCCCGAGCCAGCGCATCACGTGATGGATGCGCCCCGGCCCGAGCCGCTTCTGGGCGATCCGGAACGCGTCGCCGCGCTCCCCCAGCGTGTTCGCAACGGGAACGCGAACGCCGGTGTAGCGCACCTCGCAGTGCGTGTTCCAGGCCCGCCCCGTGTGACCCATCACCTTGATCGGCCCGAGCACATCCACCCCGGGCGTGTCCACGGGCACGATGATCATCGTGCCGCGCCGGTGGCTCTCGGCGTCCGGGTCGCTGATCGCGAAGACGATGGCGAAGGCCGCCCCGTCGGCGCCGCTCGAGAACCACTTGTGGCCGTCGATCACCCACTCGTCGCCGTCGAGCACCGCGCGCGTGCGCAGCGTCGTCGGGTCGGAGCCCGCCACGTCCGGCTCGGTCATCGAGAAGAACGAGCGGGCGCGGCCGGCCACGAGCGGCTCCAGGAAGCGCTCCTGCTGCTCCGGCGTGCCGAACATGTGCAGGATCTCGGCGTTCCCCGCATCGGGGGCCTGGCAGCCGAACACGAGCTGTGCCCAGTAGGAGCGGCCGATCTCCTCGTTCATGCACGCGTAGTAGAGGAACCCGTCACCCGTGCCGCCTGCCGCAGGAGGCATGTGCGGCGCCCACAGGCCGGCCGCACGCGCCTTCTCCTGCAGGCTCGACACGAGCTCCTGCGCCGCGTCGTCCTCGCGGTCGAGCAGCCCCTCGTTCGGGTAGACGTGCTGCTCCATGAAGCTGCGGTAGCTCGCCCGCCGTTCGAGGTAGGCAGGCGGGAAGAGGGCGGCGCTCACACGGAGTAGGATCGCCGCATGCGCCTCGGCATGCAACTCGGCTACGACGACCCCCTCGGCGGCATCGCGCTCGCACAGGAGGCAGACCGCCTCGGTTTCCACTCGGTGTGGACGTCCGAGGCCTACGGAACCGACGCCGTCACGCCGATGGCGTGGATCGCCGCGACGACCACGCAGGTCAACGTCGGCAGCGCGATCATGCAGATGCCGGCGCGTACTCCCGCGGCGACGGCGACGACGGTGGCGACGCTCGACATCCTCTCCGGCGGGCGCGTCCTGCTCGGCCTCGGAACGTCCGGCCCGCAGGTGGCGGAGGGATGGCACGGCCAGCCGTGGGGCAAGCCGCTCGCCCGCACGCGCGAGTACGTGGAGATCGTGCGCGCGATCCTGCGACGCGAGCAGCCGCTCGAGCACCACGGCCCCCACTACGACGTCCCCTACAGCGGGCCCGACGCCACGGGACTCGGCAAGCCGCTGAAGATCATCGTTCGCCCGCTGCGCACCGAGGTGCCGATCTACCTGGCGGCGATCGGGCCGAAGAACGTCGCGCTCGCCGCCGAGATCGCGGACGGCTGGCTGCCGATCTTCTTCTCGCCGGAGCGCTTCGCGGAGGTGCACGGGCCGTCGCTCGCGGAGGGGTTCGCCGCCCGCGGCGGCCGCCCGGACGACTGGGACCTCGCGCCGCTCGTGCCGGTCGTGGTCGACGACGACGTCGCAGGCGTGCCGCGACATGCTGAAGCCCCTCCTCGCCCTCTACGTCGGCGGCATGGGCGCCCGCGGGCAGAACTTCTACAACCGGCTCGCGCAGCGCTACGGCTACGAGGCCGAGGCGGCGGTGATCCAGGACCTCTTCCTGGCCGGCAAGAAGGGAGAGGCGGCCGCAAGCGTGCCGGACGCGCTCGTCGACGAGATCGCGCTCGTCGGCGACAGGGCCCGCATCGCCGACCGGCTCGCGGCCTGGCGGGAGGCGGGGGTGACGACGCTCGTCCTGCAGGCGCGACAGCCCGAGGCGCTCCAGCTGCTGGCGGAACTGACGCAGTGATCGAAGCGCTCGAGCAGGCGCTCGGCGGCCCGATCGAGCGCGTCACCAAGCTGGCCGGAGGCGCGTCGAAGGAGGCCTGGGCGGTGGACACGGCCGACGGGCGCGAGTTGCTCGTGCGCCGAGCCGGCGGCGGCGTCATCCACCTCGACACGCTCACCCTGCAGCAGGAGTTCGAGGTGCTCGTCGCCGCACGCGAAGCCGGCGTGCGCGTGCCCGAGCCGCTCGCCTACCTCGGCGACCTGGACGGCCGCGAGGCGTTCGTGATGGAGCGCGTGCACGGGGAGACGATCGGCCGCCGCATCGTGAAGGAGCCGCCGGCGGCCCTCGGGGCGCAGATGGCGGAAGAGCTCGCGAAGATCCACTCGATCCCGCTCGAGCGCCTCCCGTTCCTCCCTCGCGCCGATCTCTGGAAGCGCCTCTACGCCGAGCTGGACGCGATCGACGAGCCGCACCCGGCGATCGAGCTCGGGATCGCGTGGTGCCGCGAGCGCATCCCGCTCGAGCGGCCGCCCGTCGTCGGCCACGGCGACTTCCGCGTCGGCAACCTGATGGTCGACCCGCACGGCCTCGTGGCCGTGCTCGACTGGGAGTTCGCGCACGTCGCCGACCCGGCCGAGGATCTCGCGTGGCCGCTCGTCCGCGCGTGGCGCTTCGGCGCCGATACCCGACGGCTCGGGGGCGTCGGAGACGTGGAGCCCTACCTCGAGCGCTATGCGGAGCTGACGGGGCGCGAGGTTCCGCTCGAGGAGCTGTACGCGTGGGAGGTGCTCGGCAACTGCAAGTGGGCGACCGGCTCGCTCAGCCAGGCGCGACGGCACCTGCGCGGCGAGGAGCGCAGCGTCGAGCTCGCCATCCTCGGACGGCTCGCGGCGGAGAAGGAGTACGAGCTCCTCGACCTGATCGAGCGGGCTGCGTGAGTGCGTCGCACGACCGGCCCACCGGCGCGGAGCTGGCGACCGCGGTGCACGAGTTCCTCGAGCACGAGATCCTGCCGCTGCTCGACGACCACCGCCTCCGCTTCCGCACCCTGGTAGCAATGAACGCGCTCACGATCGTGGCGCGCGAGGTGCCCGACCCACCCGAGCCCGACTGGGAGACGGCGCGCCGCATCCGGGCGGGCGACATCCGCCCGGACGACGTCGCGACGCTGAAGGCTGACGTCGAGGCGAAGCTGCGCATCGCGAGCCCGAAGTACCTCGAGCGCTACCGCTGAGCGTGCGAAGCGTGCGCCGCCGCATCTACCTCATGCGCCACGGCGCCGTCGCGTACTTCGACGACTCCGGCCGGCCCGTGCGGCCCGACACGGTGTCGCTCACCGAGGAGGGACGGCAGCAGGCGCAGGCGGCCCGCCGGCTGCTCGAGGGGATCGACCTCGACCGCGTGATCGCGAGCGGCCTGCCCCGGACGATGGAGACCGCCGCCATCGTCGCGCCCGGCAGGATCGCCGAGGAATGGCCCGAGCTACGGGAGATCCGTGGCGGGCGGCTCTCGTCGATCCCCACCGCCGAGCTCGAGCACGCGTTTGTGCATGCGTTCCGCGGCGTCGTCCCGAACGAGAAGCGCTTCCTGGGCGGAGAGACGATCGGCGAGCTGTTCGACCGCGTGCTGCCCGCGCTCGACCGGCTGCTGGCGGACGCGACCTGGGACACGGCCCTGCTCGTCCTTCACGGCGCCGTCAACCGCGCGGTGCTCTCGTACGCCCTCACAGGCGAGCGGCTGTTCCTCGGGCACTTCGAACAGACGCCGGGGTGCGTGAACATTCTGGACATCGGTGCAGACTGGATCGTTCGCGCGGTCAACGTCAGCCCACACGACCTCGCCCACCGGGCCACCCGGATGACGACGATGGAGGGCTACTGGGAGCGCTACCGGGCAGACCCGGCTCCCCCGGAGCAGGCGCCTGCAGACGGCGACGGGGCCGGCGATGCCGGCCCCGTCGGTCGTCCCTGAAGCGCGCCTACGCTACGTGTCGCACTTGAGCTGGGAGACGGTCGCGAACGTCCCGTTCGTGAACTTCGCGAGCTGCACGCAATGAATCGGGAACTGGCTCGTGGCATTCGTCTTCTGCCTGATGCCCGTAATCAGGAACGGGTTCGCCTCGTCCCAGTTCCGGAACGCCTTCATCAGCGAGGCGCGGGTCGGGTTCTGGCCCGCCTTGTACAGCAGCTGCACGAAGGCGTGGGCCGTTGCGACCCCGTAGATGTTGAGCCCGTCCGTGACGCGACCCTTCGGGTAGTACTTCGCCATCACCTGCTTGTAGAGCTTCATCCCCGCGTCGTTGTCCCACTTCGGGTTCGCCGGGTCCTTCGCGTACTGGGTCGTGAACGTCTTCTCGACGAGCTCGCCGGCGCCGTTCGCCTTGGCGAGCGTCAGGAACGTGTCGGTAGCGGACACGGCGTTCGTGTACACGACCGCAGGCGACCACTTGAGCGCGGCCGCAGTCGCGTACGCCTGAACCGTCTTGGCGGGCGTCGCGATGAGGACGAACACGGTTGCGCCGGTCGCCTTCAGCTTCGCGATCTGAGACCCCACGCTCGGAGCCGTGACCTCGAAGGGCTCCTTGCCGACGATGTTGGAGGTCTTGTCGCCGAGGCCCGCTTCGAGCCCTGCGATCAGATCCTTGCCGTAGTCGTCGTTCTGGTACAGGACGGCGATCTTGGCGTTCGGGCTGTTACGGGCGATCGCCTGGCCGTAGATCTTGCCCTCGAACTGGTAGTTGGGCTGCCAGCCGGTCGTCCACGGGTACTGCTTCCAGTCCGCGCCCCACGTCGTCGCTCCCGTTGAGACGAGAACGTGCGGCACCTTCTTCGAGTTGAGGTACGGGCGAATCGCGGTGTTCACCTCGGTGCCGAGAGAGGCAACGACCGCGAACACCTTGTCCTGCTCGACGAGGCCGCGCGTGAGCTGTACCGCCTGTGGGGGCGAGTACTGGTCGTCCTTGTAGTTCCAGATGATCTGGCGGCCGTAGACGCCGCGCTTCCCGTCCGGCCCCTTGCGGGCGTTGATGTACGAGAAGTACGCCTTCATCGCTACCGGGATCGTCGCGTAGAGCGATGCCGGCCCGGAGAGCGGGAACGTGCCGCCGATCGTGACGTTCTTGGCGGTGACACCCGTCTCGGCCGTCGCCGTCGACGCCGTGACCCCGAGCGCCGCGACAACCGCGAGCGCGATGAGCATGACCCTGCGCATTGACACTCCTTCGGCGAAGTGAACAGCTTTGCTGGGGCGACCCTAACCGCCCCATCACCCAGACGCTAGGGGCGCCTGTTAGTTAGCAGCGGACGGTCAGCCGAGCCCGATCTCGCCCGCCAGCCGCTCGGCCTCGTCCAACTCGTCCGACAAAGCGTCGATTCCGGACGCCCAGATGGCGGCGTCGGTAAGGTCGAGGTCGACGATGCGGGCCAGATCCTCCGGCGACCTGGAGCCGCCCGCGCGCAGGAGCTGTAGATAGGGCTCGACGAGCGCCTCGCCCTCGCGCTCGTAGGTGCGGAAGATCGACAGGGCGAAGAGGTAGCCGTACGCATACGCGTACACGTAGCCGGGGACACCTGCGAAGTGGTTGACGTAGCTCCACCAGTTGGCGTAGCCGGTCGTGTCCACCGAGTCGCCGAACAGCTCTGTCTGGCACTCGAGCCACAGCTCGGCAAAGCGGTCGGACGATATCTCGCCCTGCTCGCGGCGCTCCGTGTGGACGGCGTGCTCGAAACGGTTCATCGCGATCTGGCGGAACACGGTCGCGATTGCGTCCTCGATCCGCCCCGTGAGGAGGTCGAGCTTGCGGCGCGGGTCGTCCTCCGCCGCCAGGAGGCGCTTGAAGGTGAGAGCCTCGCCGAAGACGGACGCCGTCTCCGCGGTCGTCAACGGGGTCGACGCGTTGAAGAGGCCGAGCGGCTGGGCCATCACGCCGTGCAGCCCGTGGCCGAGCTCGTGCGCCAGCGTCAGCACCGAGCGGCGGTCGCCGGTGTAGTTCATCAGCACGTAGGGGTGCACGCCGGGAACCGTGGTGGCGCAGAACGCGCCGGTGCGCTTGTTGTCGCGGACGGGGCCGTCGATCCAGTCCTTCGCGAAGAACCCGTCGACCACCTCGCCCGCCTCGTCGGAGAAGTCGGCGTACGCGCCGACGACGACGGCGCGCGCCTCGTCCCACGACAACCTGGCGGTGGACTCGGCAACGGGGGCCATGCGGTCGTAGTGGGCGATCCGGTCGAGGCCGAGCAGGCGCGCCTTGAGCCGGTAGTAGCGCTGGGGCACGTCGTAGCGCGACGTCGTCGCGTCGACGAGGGCCTGCACGGCGTCGTCGGTCGTCTCGTTGGCGAGGTTGCGCGAGCTGATCCAGCTCGGGTACCCACGCAGGCGGTCGTCGATCGACTTGTCGACCAGGATCGTGTTGAGCACGTACGTGCGGGTGCGAAGACCCGGCTCGAGCGCGGCGCCAACCGCCTCGGCGGCGCCGGCGCGCGTCTCACGGTCGGCCGAGTAGAGGCGGGCCATGGCGGTCTCCAACGACACCTGCTCGCCGTCGAGCTCGACGCGAAGCGCGCCCAGCAGCTCCTCGTAGAGCCGCGCCCAGGCGGATGAGCCGGAGACGGTCTTCTCGGTGAGGATCCGTTCCTCCGGCTCCGTGAGCAGGTGAGGCCGGTACTTGCGCAGGCTGTGCAGGAAGTGGCGCCAGTGGTCGAGCTCGGGGCTCTGCAGCAGGGTGTCGGCGACGGCGTCCTCGACGGCGGCCCACTCGAGCGCGAAGAAGAGGAGCTGCGTCTCGAGCGCGGCGGCCTTCTCCTGCAGCCGCGCGACGAGCGCGCCGCGGGCCGGCTCGCCCATGTTGGTGGCGAAGTTCAGGTGCGCATAGGTGAGCGGGCGGTCCATCGCCGACTCGATCCGCTCGTGTTCGACGACCGCATCCGCCAGGGCGGAGGCATCGAGGGAGGCGACTTTCCCGTGGTAGTGCTCACGGAACGCGGCGGCGGAGCGCTCGGCGTCCGCAACCTCCTCGTCCAGTCGGGGGTCGTCAGGGCTCGTGTAGAGGTCGGAGAGATCCCATGCGACCTCTTCCGCCCCGGTCAGCTCGGTCGTGGCCATGCGCCGGAGACTAGATGATCGATCGTTCAGCTGGACGGGGTACCGATAGAGGCTTGATATGGGTTGGGAGTGCTTCCAATCCACATCAAGCCTCTAGATCGGCGGGATCGGTCACGGGCGCCCTGCAGGCGAAGCGCTCGCAGATGTACACAGCCGGCCTGCCGCCGATCGGCCCCTTGCCCTCCAGCAGCGGCACGCCGCCGGCCGGCCCGACCGCCACGACGGTGCGAGGGGCGAACGGCAGCAGCGCGGCGCGGGCGACCTCGCTGTCGACCGGGCCTGCGATCGCGAGCTCGGAAGGGGTGGCGAGCCACAGGTCGAGCGCGCACAGCGCCCAGCCGAAAGCGCCCGGAGCCCGGGCGAGCATCGGCTCGAGCAGGCGGAGGACGCCCACGGCGCGGCCTTCGAGCTCATCGTCGCCCCAGATCCGCGCGAGGCGGAGGAGGACGTGCGCCAGCATCGAGTTGCCCGACGGAAGCGGATTGTCGTCGAGGCTCTTGGTGCGCGCGACGAGCTCCTCCCCGTCCTTCGGCGCCAGGAAGAAGCCGCCGTGCTCGTCGTCGCCGAAGACGGCGACCGCGAGCAACGCCAGCCGGCGAGCCTCGAGCAGCCAGCGTGCCTCCCCGGTGGCCACGTGCAGCTCGAGCAGCCCGTGGGCGGCATTCGCGTAGTCGTCCAGGAACCCCTCGCCGCCGGACCGGCCTGCGCGCCACGCCCGTGAGAGCCTCCCGTCCGGCCGAGACAGCGGACCGAGCAGGAACTCCCCTACCCCGCGCGCAGCCTCCAGCCAGTCGGCGCGCTCCAGGCGCCGGGCCCCCTCGGCAAGGGCCGCGAGCGCGAGCCCGTTCCACGACGCGAGCGCCTTGTCGTCGAGCCCCGGCTGCGGACGAAGCTCGCGCTCTGCGAGCAGCCGTGAGCGCAGCGCGGGATCGAGCTCGCCCCGCACGATCGAGCGGCCGTGCTCGAAGGGCAGCAGGAGACCGGCGGGCACTCCCTCCGCCTCGGTCCACGTGTACGTCAGCCCCTCGACGCCGTTCGTGTCGGCGTCCTGGGCCGACGCGAGGCCGCCGCCGTCGAGGCGCAGCTCGCGCACGACGTAGTCGAGCGTCTCCTCGGCTACCTGCCGGTAACGCTCCGTCCCCGTCAGCACCCAGGCGTGCAGGTAGGTGGACGCGAGCAGCGCGTTGTCGTAGAGCATCTTCTCGAAGTGGGGCACGAGCCAGCGGTCGTCGACCGAGTAGCGGTGGAAGCCGCCTCCGACGAGGTCGTACATGCCTCCGGCGGCCATGCCGTCGAGCGTGGCGGTCACGATCGCGCGCGCCTGCGGGCCGGGCCGCCGCAGCAGGAACTCGAGCGTCGAGGGTGGCGGGAACTTGGGGGCGCGCCCGAAGCCGCCGAATGCGGGCTCGAACGTGCGCGCGATGCCGCTCTCGGCTTCGTCGAGCAGCTGCGCCGTGAGCGGCTCGGAGGACGGCTGGATGCGCGCAGAGCTGCCCACGGATTCGGCGAGGCGCCGGGCCTGGGCAGCAATGCCGTCGCGCTGCTCGCGCCATGCCTCCGCGACGGCGAGTAGCACCTGGGTGAACGAGGGCAGGCCGTGGCGCGGCTCGGGCGGGAAATAGGTGCCGGCATAGAACGGCTCCCCCTGCGGAGTGAGGAAGACCGTCATCGGCCAGCCTCCCTGCCCGGTCATCGCCACGGTGGCGTCCATGTACAGGGCGTCGACGTCGGGCCGCTCCTCACGGTCGACCTTGACGTTGACGAAGTGCTCGTTCATGACGGCCGCTGTGGCGACGCTCTCGAACGACTCGTGCGCCATCACGTGGCACCAGTGGCAGGCGCTGTAGCCCACCGAGAGGAGGATCGGCCGGTCCTCGGCGCGGGCACGCTCGAGCGCCTCGTCTCCCCACGGGTGCCAGTCGACGGGATTGTCGGCGTGCTGGAGCAGATACGGGCTGGTCTCGGCGCCTAGGCGGTTCACCGCCCCAGCGTACGGTTGCCCGCCGGGGCTGCGTCGGGGTGGATGTCGCGATGGGACTATGATCGCGTCGTGCCGGCGCTCCCGGTGAGATTCGTCACATGGGCACGGCGCCTGTTCGGCTCGTGCCTCCTCGTCGCGGCTGCCCTCGTCGCCGGAGCGTGCAGCGGCCAGACGCAGGGCACGACAGAGGCGGGCGCGACCGGCGCCCGGTCGTCGAGCACCGGCTGCGACAGCGCGCCGTCCCCCGGGTCGAGAGCCGTCTCGCTGCGGCACGACGGCGTCGACCGCACGTACGACATCGTGGTTCCCGACACGCGGGCCGGCGAGCCAATGGCGGTGGTAATGGGCTATCACGGCTTCGGCAGCTCCGCGCAGGAGCAGGCGGCGGCGTCCGGATTGACGGATCGGGCTCTCGCCGAGGGTTTCGTGGCGGTGTTCCCCCACGGCTCCGATTCGGAGGGGTCGACGCCGGCCTACTTCAACGTCGAGACCGTCGACGATCCGTCGCTCGCCGACGACGTGGGGTTCACGGCAGCGCTCCTGGACGATGTCGAGAGCGACGTGTGTGTCGACCGAACGCGGATCTTCGCCATGGGCATGTCGAACGGCGGCATGTTCGTCTCGACATTGGCGTGCGCGCTCGGCGACCGGATCGCCGCCGTCGCGCCCGTCGCCGGTGTGCATTTGCTCCCCGAATGCGACGGTCGGCCCGTGCCGGTGATCGTCACGCACGGAACCGCCGACCCCGTGGTGCCGTTCGAGGACGGCGGAGGTGGCTTCGGGGCAATCGGCGACCTGCTCGGCCTGACCGGCGGGGTCACGGCTCAGCTCCGGATGTTCGATGCGGTGGTCGGGACGCCCGCGACGTCCTGGGTCGAGTCGTGGGCGGAGCGCAACGGGTGCAGCCTGGACGAGCCGGAGATCACAGTGCTCGAGACCGGGGTCGAACGCACTGCCATATGCGGGATGCGACGAGGGCGGTGACGTGGTGCTGCAGGCAATCGAAGGCGGCAGCCACGATTGGCCGACGGCGCCGGGCTTCGACGCGACCGCACGGGCGCTCGAGTTCTTCCGGGATCATCCCCTCCCCAGCGACACGCTCGAGGAATAGCCGCCGCGAGGTTCCTGTCGTGACGGGTGCCCGGTCGTTCGCTCAGGCTCGGCGGGCGCCGGCTTCGAACAGGGTGCGCACCCCTCGCAGCTCGGTGCGCAGCAGCGTCCGCGCCCGCGAGGAGTCGAGCGAGCAGTCCAGCGGCCGTCCCGGCGGTGCGGGCGCACGGCGCACGGGACGGCCGGTCACGAGCTCGGCAAGGTCCGCACGCGAGAGATCGTCGGCGCCGGCGACGTGGAGCGGCCCGGTGACGTCGAGGCAGGCCAGCTCGAGCAGGGCGGCGGCGAGATCGCCGACCTGCACCGGCGAGCGGATCTCGTCGACGAAGAACGTCATCGCCGGCTCGCACGCCGCGAGCTCGTGCTTGGACGGCGCGTGCCCGGGGCCGCCGACGATCAGCGACGTCCGCACGATCAGCGCCCCCGGGTGCGCGGCGGCGACACGCTCCTCGGCCTCGGCCTTGGCGCGGCCGTAGTCGGTGCAGGGGCTGAGCGGGTCGTCCTCCACGTAGGGCGCGCCCTTGCGGCCGTCGAAGACGACGTCCGTCGAGAGGTGCACGAGCCGGGCGCCGACTGCGCGGGCGGCCCGGGCAACGTTCTCCGAGCCCTCGACGACGATCTTCCGGGCGCCCTCGCCGTCCTGCCGGTAGGCGGTATGGACGACGGCGTCGGGACGAAGGCGGTCGAGGAGCGCGAGGACGGCCGCCGCGTCGCGCACCTCGACCCGGTCGCCCGTCGTCCCGGGGGCGCGAAGCAGCAGCTCGGAGCCGAGGAAGCCGGTGGCCCCGGTGACGTGGACGCTCCCGGGCCTCACGCAGGCTGCGTCCGGCGCTTCCTGATCCACTCGACCGCGAACGCCACCGTGAACGCGATGCCGAGCCCGAGCACCACGCCCTTCCACGGCTGCTCCTCGAACTGCTTGCCGCCGATGTACCCGAGCATGGTGGCGTACGTCGCCCACAGCAGGCCGGCGACGACGTCGTAGCGGAAGAACCGGTGCCAGGGCAGCCCGCGCGTATAACCGGCGGTGAACGTGACGGCGGTGCGGCCGAACGGGATGAAGCGCGCGATCATGATGATGTAGCTGCCCCGGTCCTCGAGCTGTTTCTCCGCCCAGTCGAAGCCCCGATGGGCCCGTTCGTGCCGGAAGAGCCGCTTGACCGTGTGCTCACCGGCCCATTTCCCGATCCCGTAGGAGATGTTGTCCCCGACGATCGCCCCCGACGCCGCGGCGAGGATCACGAGGAAGACGTCGAGGTCGCCGGCTCCGGCGAGCGTCCCTGCCACGATCACCATCGATTCGCTCGGGACGACGGGAAAGAACGCGTCGATCACCGCGACCACGAAGATGATCGCATAGCTCCAGTTCGAGCCCGAGACCCAGTCGACCATCTGCGCGAACACGACTGCATCCTCGCAGACGCCCGAACGGCGATGATGGGCGAAATGGGGCGCACACCGCTGACGGGCGTACGGGTGCTCGACGTGACCACGTCGATCGCCGGCCCCTATTGCGCGCAGATCCTGTCGGCGCTGGGAGCGGACGTCGTCAAGGTGGAGAGGCCCGACACGGGCGACGACGGGCGTGCGTGGGGGCCGCCGTTCTGGAACGGCGAGAGCACGATGTTCCTCTCGGCAAACGCCGGCAAGCGCTCCCTCGCCGTCTCGCTACGCGACGACCGGGGCCGGGAGGCGCTGCTTCGCCTCGCGGACGGCGCCGACGTCTTCCTGCAGAGCCTCCGGCCCGGCCTGGCCGGGAAGCTCGGGCTCGGCGCGGACGCCCTGCGCGCCCGCAACCCGCGCCTCGTCTACTGCTCCGTCGGCGCCTACGGGCACGTGGGCCCGCTCGCCGGGGAGCCGGGCTACGACGCGCTGATGCAGGCGGCGGGAGGTCTGATCTCGATGACGGGCGAACCGGGCCGGCCGGGCGTCCGGGTCGGGTCGTCGCTGATCGACCAGGGCACAGGGACATGGGCGGCGCTCGGCGTGCTCGCTGCGCTGCTCGAACGGGACCGCACGGGCGAGGGCTCGGAGGTCGACGTGTCCCTGTACGAGACGGCGCTCGGCTACATCGGCTATCACCTCGCCGGCTACCTGGCGGACGGCACCGTGCCCCATGGCCAGGGCACGCGCTTCCCCATGCTGGCTCCCGTACCAGGTGTTCCCCACCCGCGACGGCGAGCTGATGATCGGCGGCGGCAACGACCGCCTGTACGCCGCCATCTGCGACGTCGTCGGGCTGCCCGAGCTGGTCGACGACCCCCGCTTCCGCACCAACCCACTCAGGGTCGAGAACCGCGACGAGCTGTGCGAGTTGCTCTCCGGGCGCCTCCGGACGGATGACACCGCCGTGTGGCGCGAGCGGCTGGCGGCGGCGGGCGTGCCCGTCGCACCAGTCGCCGACGTGGCAGACGTCGCCGTCGCGCCCCAGACGGAGGCGCTCGGGATCCTGCAACCGCTCCCGCATCCGGCCATCCCCGAACTGCGGCTGACGGCAGCTGCCGCTGTCCCTCGACGGCGAGCGGTGCCTGCACCGGAGCGCGCCCCCCGCGGTGGGGCAGCACTCGGCCGAGATCCTGCGCGAGGCGGGCTATCGTGACGAGGAGATCGCGGCGCTCGCCGCAGAAGGAGTGATCAGATCATGAGTCACCTGTCCGCATCGTTCAGCGCGACGATCCGCGTGCACCTGTCGGACGCTCCCGGCTCCTTCGCGCGACTCGCCGCGGCCATCGGCGACGCCGGCGGCTCGCTCGGCGCGATCGACCTGGTGCGCGTCGAGAAGCACACGAAGGTGCGCGACGTCACCGTCGACGCCACCGACCCCGACCATCTTCACCGGATCGTCGAGGCGGTCAGGGCAGTCGACGGCGTGGAGGTGGAGCGGGTCTCGGATCGCACCTTCCTGATGCACCTGGGCGGGAAGATCGAGATGCGCTCGAAGGTGCCGGTGAAGACGCGTGACGACCTCTCGATGGCGTACACGCCGGGCGTCGCACGCATCAGCGAGGCGATTGCCGAGGAGCGCGACCTCGCGTGGAACCTGACGATCAAGCAGAACACCGTCGCCGTCGTCAGCGACGGTACCGCCGTTCTCGGGCTCGGCGACATCGGGCCCGAGGCAGCCATGCCGGTGATGGAAGGGAAGGCGCTCCTGTTCAAGGAGTTCGGCGGCGTCGACGCCTGGCCGCTCTGCCTCGACACCAAGGATCCCGACGAGATCGTCGCGATCGTGAAGGCGATCGCGCCCGGGTTCGGAGGGATCAACCTGGAGGACATCTCCTCGCCGCGCTGCTTCGAGATCGAGCAGCGCCTGCGCGACGAGCTCGACATCCCGGTCTTCCACGACGACCAGCACGGGACGGCGGTCGTCGTGCTCGCGGCCCTCCTGAACGCGCTGCGCGTCGTCGGCAAGCGGATCGAGGACATCAAGGTGGTGACCACGGGTGTCGGCGCGGCGGGGGTCGCCGTCACGGACATCCTGCTGAACGCGGGCGTGAGGCGAATCGTCGGCTGCGACCACGCGGGCGCCGTCCACCGGGGCCGTGAGGGTCTGACCGGCATCAAGGCCGCCTACGCGGAGCGCACGAATGCGGACGACGAGCGCGGCAGCGCCGACGATGTCCTCGCCGGCGCAGACGTGTACCTCGGCCTCTCGGCCCCGGGCGCCGTCAGCGCGGAGGGGATCGCGCGGATGAACGACGACGCGATCGTCTTCGCGATGGCCAACCCGACCCCGGAGATCACCCCGGAGGACCTGCCCCCCGGGAAGGTGACCGTCGTCGCGACCGGGCGCTCCGACTACCCGAACCAGATCAACAACGTGCTCGCCTTTCCCGGCATCTTCCGCGGCGCGCTCGACGTGCGCGCGAGCGCGATCACCGAGAACATGAAGGTCGCCGCAGGCCACGCGCTCTCGGCCGTCATCCCGCCCGACGAGCTCGGTCCCGAGTACGTGATCCCGAGCGTCTTCAACCGCGACGTCACGCCGGCCGTGGCAGCCGCGGTCGCGGAGGCGGCAGAGCGCGACGGCGTGGCACGGCGCTCGCGGGCGTAGCCGCCCGCCCAAGCGACGTGGCCGGGGTATCTCCCTGCTTTTCGGGAGACACCCCGCGCTGTCAGGCGGGACAGGCGAGGCTCACTCGTACTGCAGCGCCTCGAGCGGGTTCAGCTTCGCGGCGCGGCGGGCCGGGAAGATGGCGGCGACGATGCCGACGACGATCGCCGCGATCGCGAACACGACCACCTGCGTCGTCGGGAAGGCGAAGTCGATGAAGTCGATCCGGGCGATCAGCAGCCCCGCCAGCACGATGCCGAGCACGATCCCGATGACCGCGCCGATGAGCGACGTGATCACGCTCTCGTGCCGGATCATGCGCCGCACCTGACGTCGCGTCATCCCGATCGCGCGCAGCATCCCGATCTCGCGTGTCCGCTCGAACACGCTCAGCACGAGCGTGTTGACGATCCCGAACAGGCTCACGAGCACCGAGAGCGCGAGCAGCACGTAGAGGATGTTGAGGACCGAGCTGAGGCCCGAGATCTGGTTGTCGATGAACTGTCTCGCGGGTCTGCGCCTTCGCGTTCGGGAAGCGCGCGAGCGTGCGATCGAGCGCGGCCTGGTTCGCCTCGGTCTCGCCGCCCTCGATGTTGAGGAACGAGTAGATGTTCTGCGGCTCGGTGTTCTCCTCGTCCCAGACCTGCGGCCGAGACCGTGACGGGCCCGAACGGCGAGCCGCCGCTCGGCGGGTCGAAGATGCCCTTCACCGTGAACGTGCGCGTGTTGCCGCTGACGAAGGTGACATCGATCGTCGACCCCACGCTGAGGTCGTGGTCGTCGGCGTAGCCGTCGTCGACGAAGGCGCCGTCCTCGCCGAGTGTCGCGAGGACGTCCTGCGAGCCGTCCTTCCAGTCGAGCGAGATGACCTCCTTCGTGCCCGGGTCGACCGCGGTGGCGAAGAACGTCTTGCCGAACGCGAGCGCGTCGCCGCTGCGCACGTTGCCGACGACGGTGACTCCGGGCGTCGTCGGCCGCCGCCTCCGCGGCCGCGATCGGGATCGGTGAGAAGTTGTTCTGCGCCGTGATCGCGTAGTCGCCCGTGAAGAGGTCGTTCACAGCGCCGCGGAACGTCTGCGTGATGCCCGCGGCGAGCGTGGCGACGAGCGTCACGAGCGCGAGCCCGATCATCAGAGCCGCCGCCGTCGAGGCGGTGCGCTGCGGGTTGCGGCGCGCGTTGTCGGTGCCGAGTCGTCGCCGTGACCCCGTCGGGGATCACGCCCGGGAACTCGATCGGCCACTTCGGGCGCCACGACGGTCACGCCGCGCCGGGCCCACATCACGAGCACGAGGACGAGCAGCAGCGGGTTGAGCGACGGCCCCGAGGACGAACGCTCCGACGCGCTTCCCGGAGCGTTCCCGGGCCCCAGGCGCCGTGGCGCAGCAGCCAGTACGGGAGCAGCCAGAACGGCCAGACGAGCACCGTGAACGCGGAAGAGGATCCAGCGCGCCGGTCCGCCGAGCGACCGCGCGAACGCAGGGATGAACGGCGTCGAGAGCATGGCCACGCCGACGAAGACCAGCAGCGTCCCGACGATCATGAACAGCAGCATCCTTGGTCGTGTCGAGCGCCGGGCCCGAAGAGCCCCCAGACGAGGCCGGCGAAGCCGAGCACGGTGAGCGACGACGGCCACCGGCGTACGGAAGTGGCGCGAACCGTCCGGGCGGCACGCGTCGCGCCCTCGCGCACGGCGGCGATCGGAGGCACGCGGGTCGCGCGCATGGCCGGGAAGACGCTCGCGATCAGCGTCACGACGATGCCGAGCAGCAAGCGCGACGACGATGGTTCGCGGCGGTGAACACGAGGCCGCTGTTCGGCAGCGTGAAGCCGACTGCGTCGAACAGCTCGAAGAGCCCGGTCGCGAGCGCGAGACCGAGGAAGAGCCCGACCAGCGACGCGATCACGCCCATCACGAAGCGCCTCGACGACGACGGACCACCGCACCTGGCTTCCGCGATGCACCGAGCGTGCGCAGCGTCGCGAGCTCGCGCGTGCGCTGGGCGATCGTGATCGAGAGCGAGTTGACGATCACGAAGGCGCCGACGAACAGCGCGATGACGCCGAAGGCGAGCAGGAAGTAGCGAAGGAACGAGATGAACTCGTTCGTGTCCTTGGCGTCCTCCGCCGCCTGCGCCGTGCCGGTGCGCACCTGCGTGCCGGGCGGGAGGATCGTCTCGATCTCCGCGACGAGCTGTTCGGGCGAGACGCCGTCCTTGCCGGCGACCCGGATCTGGTCGAGCTTCCCCTCCTTGTCGAAGAGCGCCTGGGCGGTCGGGAGGTCGAAGCCGGCGAGCGTGGCACCGCCGATCGTGTCGACGGAGCCGAACTTGACGAGCCCGGAGATCGCGCATGCGCCGGACCGGCCCCTGCGCCTGGACGCCGATCTCGTCGCCGACCGCGAGCTTCTTCTTCGACGCGGTCGAGACGTCGATCACGACCTCGTCGTGGCCTGGCCAGGCGCCGCTCTTCGAGCGTCAGCGTGTTGAACTCGGGCTTGGAGGGGTCGACGCTGAAGCCGAGGTTCGGCGCCCCGCCGAAGACGATCGCCTTGCCGTCGTCTGCCGATCAGCTGCGCGTCCCCGCCGACGCCGCCGATCGCATCGGCAACGTCCGGGAGCGCGAGCACCTTCGTCGGTGAGCGTGTCGTCGAACGGCGGCACGACGCTTCCCTGGCCCTCCGTGACGTCGAACGGCGTCTTGCCGGTGATCGTGGCGTCGGTACCGCGGTAGACGTCGGAGAAGATGGCGTCGAACGCCTTGTCGATCGAGTCGGTGAGCACGAACGTGCCGCTCACCATGGCGACGCCGAGCACGATCGGCGATCGCCGTGAGCGCCGTGCGGAGCTTGCGCGCCGGCAGTCCCCTTGATCGCGAAGCGGATCACGCCGGGTTCAGCGCTTCCATCGCGAGCAGGATCTCGTGCTGGCTCGAGCGCCGGAATGCTCGTTGACGATGAGCCCGTCCGCGAGGAAGAGCACCCGATCGGCCATCGCCGCGGCACGCGGGTCGTGCGTCACCATCACCGATCGTCTGCCCGAGCTCGTCGACCGAGGCGCGCATCAGCTCGAGGATCTCGTGGCTCGTGGTGGAGTCGAGGTTCCCGGTCGGCTCGTCGGCGAAGACGACAGTCGGCCGGGAGACGAGCGCGCGCGCGATCGCGACGCGCTGCTGCTGGCCGCCGGAGAGCTCCGCCGGGCGGTGCGTGAGCCGGTCGGTGAGCCCGATACGCTCGGTGAGGCTCTCGAACCAGCCGTTCTCGGGCTTCTCGCCGGCGATCGTCAAGCGGCAGCAGCACGTTCTCGCGCGCGGTCAGCATCGGCAGCAGGTTGAAGAACTGGAAGACGAAGCCGATGTGCTCGCGGCGGAGCTTCGTGAGGTCGTTGTCGCCGAGCGTCGTGATTTCGGTGCCCGCAACCGTGACGTCGCCGGACGTCGGCTTGTCGAGCCCGGCGAGGATGTGCATCAGCGTCGACTTGCCCGAGCCGGACGGGCCCATCACCGCGGTCATCTTCCCGTGCTCGATCGAGACGGAGACACCGCGAAGGGCGTCGACGGCGCTGTCGCCTTCGCCGTAGCGCCGCGTCAGGTCGCGCGCGACGACCACCGCCGAGCCGTTTCCACTCTCCACGCTGGGTGCCTCCTCGTCGGGAACGCTTGCATCCTGCCGCACCGGAGCCGGCCCGGCCATACGGCTAACCGTACCGGGCGACGACCACCGCCCGGCAGCGGTGACGCGGCGGTGAACACAGGGAAAAGATCCGGCTAGGACGTCAGGCGCTGCGACGCGTCGGCGAGCACGGAGCCGAGGATGCCGACGATCTCGTCCATCTCCGCCTCGCCGGCGACGAGCGGCGGCGAGATCTGCACGACCGGGTCGCCGCGGTCGTCCTGCCGGCAGATCAGCCCCGCATCGAAGAGCGCCGGCGAGAGGAAGCCGCGCAGCAGCGACTCGCACTCGTCGTCGTCGAACGTGGCGCGGGTCTCCTTGTCCTTGACGAGCTCGACAGCGTAGAAGAAGCCGGTACCGCGCACGTCGCCGACGATCGGCAGGTCGAGCAGCGTCTCGAGCTTGGCACGGAACACGTCCTGGGTGTCGCGGACGTGCTCGACGATCCCCTCACGCTTCATGATCTCGATGTTCTTCAGCGCGATCGCGCACATGACGGGGTGGCCGCCGAAGGTGACGCCGTGCGCGTACATCGAGGTCGACTCGAGGAAGGGCTCCATGACGCGGTCGGTCGCGATCACCGCGCCGATCGCTCCGTACGACGACGACAGCCCCTTGGCGCAGGTGACGATGTCGGGCCGGATGTCGTAGCGCTCCGAGCCGAACCAGTGGCCGAGCCGGCCGAAGGCGGTGATCACCTCGTCGGCCGAGAGCAGGATGTCGTACTCGTCGCACAGCGCGCGCACGCCGGCCCAGTAGCCCTCGGGCGGCGTGAAGCAGCCACCGGCGTTCTGCACCGGCTCCATGTGCACGAGGCACACCGTCTCCGGGCCCATGGCGAGGATGGCCTGCTCGAGGTCGTCGAGCAGGAAGCGGGTGAACTCGGCCTCGGTCTCGGCCGGAGGGCGGTGATAGCGGTTCGTGTTGTGGACATGCCGCACCTCGGGGATCAGCGGTTCGAACATCGACCGCAGGGCCGGGATGCCGTTGATCGAGAGGGCCCCCATCGTCGTGCCGTGGTAGGCGATGTGGCGGGCGATCGCCTTGTAGGGATGCGGCCCCCGGCGGCCGGCCTCGACGATCGCGTCGTGGCTCCGCTCGGGCTCGGCCGCCGCTCCCCGGATCCGTTTCTCGCCACGTGCGGCGTAGTACTGCCGCGCGAGCTTCCAGGCGGACTCGACCGCCTCCGAGCCGCCGGAGACGAAGAAGACACGGTTCAGGTCGCCCGGCGCGAGAGAGGCGACCTCTGCAGCGAGCTCGATCGCCTTCGGGTGCGCGTACGACCAGTTGGTGTAGAAGGGCAGCGCGCGCATCTGCTCGAGCGCGGCCTGGCCCACCTCCTCGCCGAAGCCGTAGCCGATGTTGACGGAGAACAGCCCCGCCAGCGCGTCGAGGTAGCGCTTGCCGTTCTCGTCCCACAGGTAGCAGCCGTCGCCGCGCACGATGATCGGCACGTCGCTGCCGGCGCCGTAGCCGCCCATGCGCGTGAAGTGCATCCACAGGTGATCGCGCGCCAGCTGCTGAAGATCGGTCGCTGTGATGTCAGGCTCCCCGCTGGGCGAGGGATTCGGGCAGGGGCAGCGCGTCGGTCAGGGGCTGTTCGCCGGCCCGCTTGCGGCTGCGGAGCCCCCACAGGACGTTCCCGATCATCACTCCTACGGCCACGAGGAAGATCGCGCTGGCGATCACGTTCACCTGCGGCGGCACCGACACACGCGCTGCCCCCCAGACGAACAGCGGGAACGTCGTCGTCCCTCCGGCGACGAAGTACGTGATCACGAAGTCGTCGATCGAGAGCGCGAATCCGAGGAGCGCCGCGCTGAGAATCGCGGGCGCGAGCAGCGGCAGCGTGATCTTGCGGAACGTCGTCCACTCGTTCGCACCGAGGTCCATCGCCGCCTCCTCGAGGTGACGGTCGAAGTCGATCAGCCGCGCCTTCACGGTCACCACGACGTAGCTGACGATGAACATCACGTGCGCGATGAAGATCGTCACGAAGCCCGTGACGACGCGGGCGTTGAGGAACAGCGTCAGCAGCGAGGCGCCGAGGACGATCTCCGGCGTCGACATCGGCAGGAAGACGAGGAGGTTCGTGCCGCCGCGCCCGGGGAAGCGATGACGGACGAGCGCGAGCGCGAGCATCGTTCCGAGGATCGTCGCCATGACCGTGGAGACGATTCCGATCTCGAGCGACGTCACGACCGCGTCGCTGATGCCTGGCACGGCGTCCCAGTTCACCCAGTTGTCGAGCGTGAACCCCTCCCAGACGTAGTTGAAGCGGCCGCTCGGGGCGTTGAACGAGAACAGCACCACGACTGCGATGGGAAGCATCAGGTACGCGAACGCGAGCATCGCATAGGCGAACAGCAGGTGTCGCTTGACCCACCTCATCAGCCGGTCAGCTTCTCGGTGCCGACGATGCGGGCGTAGACGAGCAGCGCGGCGAGGATGATCGCCATGAGGATGAACGAGAGCGCCGCGGCGGCCGGGTAGTCGATCAGCTCGAGGAACTTCGACTGGATGACGTTCCCGATCATGTACTGCTTCGGCGTGCCGAGCAGCTGGGCGTTGATGAAGTCGCCGGCGGCGGGAATGAAGGTGAGCAGGGTGCCGGCCACGATTCCCGGTGCGGACAGCGGCAGCGTCACGCGGAGAAACGCCTGGCCGGAACTGGCGTAGAGGTCCTTCGCCGCCTCGAGCATGCGCGGGTCGACCTGCTCGAGTGAGACGTAGAGCGGCAGCGCCATGAAGGGCAGGAAGTTGTAGGTGATCCCCGCGACCACGGCGACGGAGGTCGCGAGCAGCCTGCCGTCGGCCCCGAGCACGTGGATGTCGCGCAGGAAGCCGACGACCGGCCCCTCGTCGGCGAGGATGTTGAGCCACGCCAGCGTCCGCACGAGATAGGTGACGAACAGCGGCGCCACGATCAGGATCAGGCACAGGTTCTTCCAGCGGCCCGCGCGGAACGCGATCCAGTACACGAGCGGGTAGGCGATCAGCAGCGCGAGCACGGTCGCGATCCCCGCGTACAGGAACGAGCGCAGGAACTGCTCGCCGTAGTCGGAGATCGCGTCCGAGTAGTTCGAGAAGTCCCAGGTGAACGAGTAGCCCTGCTCGAAGGAGCCCGACTCGAGCGACTGATAACCGAGGAAGCCGAGCGGGACGAGGAAGAAGACGGCAAGCCAGGCGATCCCCGGTAGAAGCAGGAGGAAGGGCGCAAGCCCCTTGTGCCGGTGGAGGAAGCCCACGCCCTTCGCCGTTCCTACGCCCCGAGCACCTTCTGCCAGGCGGCGATGTACGTCTCGTTGTTGAGCGCGTCGCCCGAGAAATCGTGCACCTGCGAGAGCATGTCGTCGGTCGGGAAGATCAGCGGGTTCTTCGCCGTCTCGGGGTCGGTCTTCGCGAGCTCCTCCTGCGCACCCTTCACCGGGGTCACGTAGTTGACGTAGGCGGCGATCTGGGCGGCGACCTTCGGGTCGTACACGAAATTCATGTACGTCGACGCGGTCGCGGAGCTGCCGTCGAGCGGAACGAACATGTTGTCGGTCCAGATCATCGCGCCCTTCTCCGGGACGACCCACTTCAGCTTCGGGTTGCTGGCGAGAAGCTGCACGACGTCACCCGACCACGCAACGGCCGCCGCCAGATCGCCTTTGGTGAGCGGCTGCGCGTAGTCGTTGCCCGTGAAGCGGCGGATCTGCCCGTCGTCCACACCCTTCTGGATGCGGTCGAGGGCCGCGTTGAAGGTCTCGTCGGTGACCACGGACGGGTCGTCGCCGTTGTCGAGCATCACGAGCCCAACGGAGTCCGCCATCTCGGTCAGCATGGTGACCTTGCCCTTCAGCTTCTCGTCCCCGAGCAGCTGGTCGATCGAGGTAACCGGCCCGGTGACCTCCTCGTTGTACGCGATCCCTGTCATCCCCGACTGCCAGGGGAGGCTGTAGGTCCGATCCGGGTCGAACGACGGGCTCGCCTGCGCGTCGAGCAGGTTGGAGATGTTCGGGATCTTGTCCTTCTGAAGCGGCTCGACCCACTTCTTGCTGACGAGCAGCTGCGGATAGCGCGAGTTGTCGGTGAAGACGAAGATGTCCCGGTCGATGCCGCGCCCCTGGGAGAGCGGGCCCTGCACCTTCGCGAAGTACGAGGAGTTGTCGTTGATGTCCTCGAAGTAGTTGACCGTGATGCCCGTCTCCTCGGTGAAGGCGTCGAGCGTCGGGTGCTTCTTCGTCTTCTCGTCGTAGTCGATGTAGAGCGGCCAGTTCGAGAAGTTGAGGACGTCGTTCACCTCCGTCGATCCACCGCCGCCACCGCCGCCGCCACCGCAGGCGGCGAGCAGGCCGGGAAGCGAGAGGAGCGTTATGCCGGCAGCGCCGCGCTGGACGAGCGTGCGGCGGGTGAGACCCCTGGTCATTGCGTTTTCTCCTGTGGTCGGTCGACGACGAATGTGGATTCCGGGCTCCAGCTGAGCGTGACCTGCGACCCGGGGGCCGGGACGAGACCGCCCGACTCGGCGTTCTGGTGGAAGACGGAGACCTCGCCGGCCTTCGTCTCCACGATGATCTGCGTGGCGACGCCGATGTACGCGCTCTCGCGAACGATCCCGGACAGCGTGTTCACGCCGCCCTCGCCGAGCCGCACCTTCTCGGGCCGGACACCGACGGACACCGCGCCGGCGGCGCCGCCCGTGTCGACGCGCACGACCGTCCCCTCCTCGAGACGAACGGCACCGGGGCCCTCGACGCTGCCGGGCAACAGGTTGGACGTGCCGAGGAAGTTCGCCACGAACGCCGTCCGCGGGCGCTCGTACAGCTCGTTGGGCGCTCCGAGCTGCTCGATCTTGCCCTGGTTCATGACGGCGATCGTGTCGGCCATGGTCATGGCCTCCTCCTGGTCGTGCGTGACGTGTACGAAGGTGATCCCCACCTCGCTCTGGATGCGCTTCAGCTCGAGCTGCATCTGCTTGCGCAGCTTCAGGTCGAGGGCGCCGAGCGGCTCGTCGAGCAGCAGCACCCGAGGCGTGTTCACGAGCGCCCGCGCGAGCGCCACCCGCTGCTGCTGGCCGCCGGACAACTGCCTGGGCTTGCGTTCCTCGCGTCCCTGCAGGTCGACGAGCTCGAGGATTTCCAGCACCCGGCCCTTGAGCTCCTTCTTGTCGACCTTGCGGCGCTCGAGCCCGAAGGCGACGTTCTGGAAGATCGTCATGTGCGGGAAGAGCGCGTAGCTCTGGAAGACGGTGTTGACGTCCCGCTTGTACGGCGGCAGCCCCACCACGTCGGTGTCGCCGAGGTAGATCGAGCCCTCGGTGGGCTCCTCGAAGCCCCCGATCATGCGGAGCGTCGTCGTCTTGCCGCAGCCCGAGGGGCCGAGCAGCGCGAAGAACGAGCCGTGCGGGATCTCGACGCTGACGCCGTCGACGGCGACGACGTCCTGGTCGAAGCGCTTGACGACGTTCTCGAGGCGGACGTCGACGGGAACCATGACCATCATCCCTCCGCTGTCGGGACGACGAGCAGCGGAACCGCCGAGCGCTGCACGAGCTTCAGGACGACGGAGCCGAGCAATGCGCCGGTGATCGGGTTCTCGCCGACCGTGCCGACGACGATCGTGCTGGCGTCGAGCTCCTTCGCGACCGCCATCAGGACGTCCGCCGGCCGCCCTTCCTCGATGCGAGAGCTCGTCCGGATGCCCGCTGCTTCGAGGTCGCTGACGGCCCTCGCGACCGCGCGCGAGCCCATCTTTTCGAGCTGGCTCCTGAAATCCGCCGACTCGCCCTCGACCGCAGGCCCGCCGAAGACGCTCATGTAGTAGCCGAACACGACGCATACGTCGGCTCCGAGCAGCGGCGCGCGGCGGATCGTCTCCGCGAGCGCGGCGTTCGCCGAGGGCGAGTCGTCGTAGCCGAGCACCAACGTCCTAAGCATCGAGCACCGCCGGATCAGCGACTTCCAACGGCCGCCTGAAGAACTCACGGTGGTTGAACCAACGCCACACCATCAGGATCACCCCCAGGATCATGAATCCGATTGCGATGACGAGCGGCGGGCCGAGCCCGAACCACGACTCGCCCGACTCCGAGTTCTCAGGCTTCGAGAGGTCGATGATCGACTTGACGAGGATGTACGTCATCACGATCGCACCGACCAGCGGGACGACACCGACGAGGACGAAGTGCTTGACGCTCTTCGTCAGCTCGTGCCGGAAATAGACGACGCACGCAAGCCCGGTCATGCCGTAGTACAGGAGGATGAAGATCCCGATCGAGAGGATCGAGTCGTAGAGCGCGTTCTGGCTCACGAGCGTCAGCCCGACGTACCAGGCGATCGAGAGAACGGCCATCCAGATCGTGGCGACGCCGGGAGTCATGTGCTTCGGGTGGACGCTCGCGAACGCCTTGGGAAATGCACCCTGAACGGCCATCGACAACGCGGTTCGCGTCGAGGGCAGGATCGTCGTCTGCGTCGACGCCGAGGCGGATGTCAGAACCGCGATGATCAACAGCTTGTCGAGCGGCGAGCCGAACACATCCCCTCCCAGGGCGGCCAGCACGTCGAGTTGATTGTCCTCGAGGAACTTCGGGCCGTGGAAGGCGATGGCCGCAATGGCCACAACGACGTAGATGCCCACGAGGATGATCGTGCTCAGGATCGCTGCCACGCCGGGGGTCCGGGTCGAATCCTCCGTCTCCTCGTTGACGCTCACCGTCGAGTCCCAACCCCAGTAGATGAAGATCGCGGCCAGCACACCCGCGACGAGAGCGCTACTCGACGAGATGTTGAGCGGGTTGAGCCAGCTCAGTGACGGATGAAGCGAATTCGCGGGGTCGGAGGCGTAGACCTTCCACAACGCCACGACGGCGAACAGGAACAGGGTGATGATCTCGGCGGCGAGCAGGAAGTACTGGGTCTTTGCCGACGCCTCGATGCCGACGTAGCAGATCCAGCTCATCACGATGATCCAGATCACCCCGACCACGGTGACCCAGAACGTGCTCGCAGCAAGGCTGTCCGCCCCGACGAGAAGGAAGCTGTACTCGCCCGCAATCTGTGACAGGTTGGCAATCACGATGATCTGGGCGATCAGCGCCGCCCACCCGCCGAGCCAGCCCGCCCACGGCCCGAACGCCTTCGTCGTCCACGAGAACGTGGTGCCGCAGTCGGGGTCGGCCTTGTTCATGAAGTAGAAGCCGGCCGCGATGAAGAGCATCGGGATGAACGTCACCCAGAGGACGGCGGGCGCGTAGAGACCGACGGCAGCGACGACGATCCCGAGCGAGGCCGCCAGGCTGTAGCCGGGCGCGGTCGAGGCGACGCCGATGACGATGCTCGAGAGGAGACCGAGTGCGCCGGTCTTCAGTCCCTTGTCGGCGATCCCGGCGTCCGCCGACAGCGTAGGTTCGACGACCGCCATCAGGCAGCTCCCCTCGACGATTCGGTCATGACGGCTCGTTCGCGGTTGCCTCGTGCATGCGAGCCCCCCACTCGTAGAGCTGCTTCCACAGCTCGAGGTACAGGAAGCTCTCGGTCGAGACGACGTCGTCGAGCGACCGGATGCGGTTCGTCGCGTCGAGCAGCGCGCGCCGGTCGGCGCAAACGAGCTCGACGAGGATGTCGAACTGGCCGGCGGTCACGACCACGTACTCGGCCTCCGGCCAGTGGGCGATCTCGTCGGCGACGTTCTCGGGCGGGCCCGCGGTGCGGACGCCGACCATCGCCTGCGCCTCGAAGCCGAGGCCGAGCGGATTGGTGACGCCGGTCACCTTGAGGATGTGGTCGTCGCAGAGACGTGCGTACCGGGCCCGCACGGTCGCCTCCGAGACGCCGAGCGAGGCGGCGATACGGCGGAATGGCTCCCTCCCGTTCCGCTGCAACGCCTCGATGATGCCCTTGTCGACCGCGTCGATCCGGCGAGCGCGCACGACCGGCCCCCGCGGAACGGCCGGGGCCGGCGACGCCTCCATGACGCGGTCGCTGCGCAATGCGAGGAGCTTCCTACCAGGTTGCGCGGATCGCGTCAATCAGGAACGGGCTGACACGCGCAACCGGCAGCCGTCGAGGCAAGCGTGCCTCGCCCTCGTGTGCCGTGCCTGCCGAGGCGGGTGTCTCCCCGAAATGCAGGGGAGACACCCGCGCGTGTCGCGGGACGCGTGAAGCCGGCCTGTTCAGGCCAGCTTCACGCAGACATGCTTGATCCGCGTGTACTCCTCCATGGAGTACAGGGACATGTCCTTGCCGTAGCCGGACTCCTTGAAGCCGCCGTGGGGCATCTCCGAGGCGAGCGGGAAGAGATGCTCGTTCACCCATACGCAGCCGAAGTCCAGCCGGGCGGCGACTTTCATCGCCCGCCCGACGTTCTCGGAGAACACCGACGAGGCGAGGCCGTAGCGCACGTCGTTCGCCATCCGCACCGCCTCGTCGTCGGACGCGAAGCGCTGCAGCGTCACGACCGGCCCGAACACCTCGTTCTGCACGATCTCGCTGTCCTGCGCGACGTCTGCGACGAGCGTCGGCTCGACGAAGAAGCCGCGGTCGCCGAGCGAGCCGCCGCCGGTGAGCAACGTCGCCCTCGCGTCGGCTGCGCGCCCGATGAATCCGAGCACGCGCTCCTGCTGCTCCGCGGAGATGACCGGCCCCATGCCGATCTCATCGTCTCCGGCCGGGTCGCCGACCGACATCGACTGCACCGCCGCGACGGTGGCGCCGACGACATCGTCGTAGACGCGCTCGCTGATCAGGATCCGCGACGAGGCGGTGCAGTCCTGCCCGGAGTTGAAGAAGCCGCCGATCTTGATCGCCTCCGCCACGGTGGCGGGGTCGGCGTCGTCCAGCACGATCATCGGAGCCTTGCCGCCGAGCTCGAGGTGGACGCGCTTGACGGTGTCGGCGGCGTTCTTGGCGATCAGCTTCCCGGTCGCGGTATCGCCGGTCAGCGACACGAGGCGGATCGACGGATGCCGCACGAGCCGGTCGCCGACGGGCACGCCGTCCCCGGTCACGACCTGGAGCACACCCGCGGGCAGGACCTCCTGGGCGAGCTCGACGAAGCGCAGCATCGTCAGCGGCGTCTGCTCGGCGGGCTTGATGATCTGCACGTTGCCGGCGGCGAGTGCCGGGCCCATCTTCCACATGGCCATGAAGAGCGGGTAGTTCCACGGGCAGATGCCCGCCACGATGCCGAGCGGCTCACGCCGGATCATCGACGTGTATCCCTCGACGTACTCTGCGGCGGCCTTGCCCTCGAGGTTGCGGGCGGCGCCGGCGAAGAAGCGGAGGTTGTCCGCCATCAGGCCGGGCTCGTCGACGGCAACCCACCACGGCTTGCCGACGTTGCGCGACTCGAGCCGTGCGAGCTCCTCGGCGTTGTCCTCGATCACGTCGGCGAGCTTCAGCAGAAGCTCCATGCGATCCTTCGGGGTCTTCCCTTGCCAGTCGTCCCAGGCGCGCTCGGCGGCCTCGACCGCCAGGTCGACGTCGTCGGCCGTGCCGCGCGGGACCTCGGCAATCACCTCGCCGGTTGCCGGGTTGAGAACCTCCATCGTCTCGCCTGACGACGAGTCCACGAACTCGCCGCCGATCAACATCTTGTGCTGCGCCACGGGAACGCTCATTGGTCGACCCTCCGGGGAACGGTGGAAACGGCGCGAGCGTAGCCGACTGGCTGGCCTGACCGCGCGATCAGGTACAACCCCCGCATGAGGATCCTCGTCATCGGCACGGGCGGGGTCGGATCGGCCTTCGCCGCGATCGCGCAGCGCCGCGCCTTCTTCGACCGCATCACGCTCGCGGACCTCGACCCGGCGCGCCCCCAATCGGTCGTCGACCGGCTCGGCGAGCACGACCGCTTCAACTCGGCCCGGGTCGATGCGTCGAGCGAGGACTCGATCGTCTCGCTGATCCACGACGTGAAGGCGGACGTCGTCCTCAACGCCACCGACCCGCGCTTCAACCCGCAGATCTTCGACGCCTGCCTGCAGGCCCGGGTGACTTACCTCGACATGGCCGCGACGCTGTCGCAGCCGCATCCCGAGCACCCCTACTCCGAGACGCATGTCAAACTCGGCGACTATCAGTTCGCCCAGCACGAGAACTGGCTGCAGGAGGGGCTGCTCGCGCTCGTCGGCATCGGCATCGAGCCGGGCGCGGCCGACGTCTTCGCACGGCATGCGGCGGACGAGCTGTTCTCCGAGATCGACGAGATCGGGATCCGCGACGGCGCCAACCTGGTCGTGGAGGGGTACGACTTCGCGCCGACCTTCTCGATCTGGACGACGATCGAGGAGTGCCTGAACCCGCCTGTGATCTGGGAGAAGGGGCGCGGCTGGTACACGACCGAGCCCTTCTCGGAGCCCGAGGTGTTCGACTTCCCCGAGGGGATCGGCCCCGTGGAGTGCGTCAACGTCGAGCACGAGGAGGTGCTCCTCGTGCCGCGCTGGGTCGACTGCAACCGCGTCACCTTCAAGTACGGGCTCGGGGACGAGTTCATCGGCGTGCTGAAGACGCTGCACAAGCTCGGGCTCGATTCCACGGAGAAGGTTCGCGTCCGTGACGTCGAGGTGTCGCCGCGCGACGTCGTGGCGGCGGCGCTGCCCGACCCGATGACCCTCGGCGACCGCATGACGGGAAAGACCTGCGCCGGCACGCTGGTGACGGGGCTCGGCAAGGACGGAGCGCCCCGTACGACCTACCTGTACCACGTGGTCGACAACGAGTGGTCGATGCGCGAGTACGGCTCGCAGGCGGTCGTCTGGCAGACGGCGATCAACCCGGTCGTCGCGCTCGAGCTGCTCGGGTCCGGCGCGTGGTCCGCCACCGGCGTGCTCGGGCCGGAGGCGTTCCCGTCGCAGCCCTTCCTGGATCTGCTGGCCGAGTACGGCTCGCCTCACGGCGTACTCGAATTGCCCGCGTAGACGCTGTCGATTCCGGCCGTCCCCGTTCGTCGTCCCTGTATGGAGGCGACCGGCCCGGCCTGGGATGATGTCCGGATGGCACAGGTGATCCTTCGCGCCCCGCTCTCGGAGCTCTGCGGCGGGCGGTCGCACTCCTTCGAGGGTGGCACGGTGCTCGAGGTGCTGCGCTCGCTCGAGCAGGCGCACGCAGGGGTGGCGGGCTGGATCCTGGACGAGCGTGGCCGCATCCGCCCGCACGTCAACGTCTTCGTGAACGGCGACCATGGACGGGAGCACACACCGGTCGCGCCGGGCGACCGTGTCCACGTGCTCCCGGCGATCACAGGAGGGTGAGATGACCGAACTGCTCGTGGGGACGCGCAAGGGGATGTTCGTGCTGGAGGGCGAGCCCGGGTCCGGGTTCGAGGTATCGGCCCGCGCCTTCGCCGGACAGTCGGTCGAGTACGCGACCCGCGACCCTCGCAGCGGCCGCTACCTGGCGTCCGTGACATCGTGGTTCTACGGGCCGAAGATCTGGGTCACGGACGACCCCGCCGGCGAATGGCAGCAGGCGGAAGGAACGGCGCTGCCCGAGGGCGAGGACGCGAGCCTCGAGCGGATCTGGGTGATCGTCCCCGGCGAGGAAGAAGGGCTCGTGTACGCGGGCGGCGACCCGGGCGTCCTGTTCGAGAGCCGCGACGGCGGCCTCACGTGGGAGCTGAACCGCGGGCTCTGGGATCATCCGACGCGCCCCGACTGGACACCCGGCAACGGTGGTCTCTGCCTGCACACGATCGTCCCCTGGCCCGGCGAACCGAGCAGGCTGCTCGTGGCGATCTCGGCGGTTGGGGTCTGGCTCTCCGACGACGGCGGCGCGAGCTGGAGGCATTCGAACACCGGCATCGTGCCGCGCTACCTGCCCGAGGAGGCGCAGGACAACCCGATTCAGCACTGCGTCCACGACGTTCGCCGTTCCCCGCGCCGGCCCGAGCGGCTCTTCATGCAGTTCCACGACGGCGTGTACCGCTCGGACGACGCCGGCGCGAGCTGGCTCGACATCGGCACCGGCACGGCGCTCCCGTCGGACTTCGGCTTCCCCGTCGTCGTCGATCCTGCCGACCCCGACAGCGCGTACGTGATCCCGCTCGTCGGAGCCGAGGACAGGACGACTCCCGGTGGCGCCGTCACCGTCTGGGAGACGCGCGACGCGGGCTCGTCGTGGTCGCCGCGCACGAACGGGCTGCCGCAGGGGGACGCCTACCTGACCGTGCTGCGCGAGGCATTCGACTCGGCAGGCCGGGGAGAGGCGCTCGAGCTGTACTTCGGCGCGACGTCGGGCGACGTGTTCGGGTCCGGCGACGCGGGCGCGTCGTGGTCGGCGGTGGCAGAGCACCTGCCGCCGGTGTATTCCGTGCGAACCGCCTGAGAGCGGCGACGGACGGGCTGTCCGGGGGCGCGGCCGTCGCCGTCGTCCGGCTACTTGACCGTGGTCGGGATGTCCGTGATCTCGCCCGAGGCGAGCTTCTCCTCCACCGCCGTCGACGGCCGCGAGGTCGTCCTCGTTCGCCTTCGGGCTCGTCTTGCCGAGGCCGACGCCCTCCTGGTCGATGCCGAACGTCGCGTTGCCGCCGCCGGCGAAGGTCCCGTCCTGTACCGCCTTGATCGTGAGGAAGACGGCGCTGTCGACGCCCTTGAGCGCGCTCGTCAGCACGTGGGGGCCGAGGAACGACTGGTCGGCGTCGACGCCGATGCCCCAGACCTTCTCGTCCTTGGCAGCGGAGAGCGCGCCGAGGCCGCAGCCGCCCGCGACCTGGAAGACCACCGTAGAGCCCGCGGCGATCTGGTTGAGCGCAAGCTCCTTGCACTTCGCCTGGTCGTCCCAGTCCTGCGAGTAGCCCCACTTCACCTTGATCCCGGGCACGGCGGCGGTCGCGCCTGCCCGGTACCCGGCGATGAAGCGGTCGACCGGGGGCTCCTTGAAGCCGCCGACGGCGCTGATCGCGTTGCTGCCGCCGCGCTTGGCTGTCAGGGCCGCCGAGGTAGCCGACGAGGTAGCCGACCTGCTCCTCGCGGAAGAGCAGCCCCTGCACGTTCGCCGGGCTGCCCTTGAGCGACGCCTGGTCGACGTCGACGATGGCGAAGCTGACCTCGGGGAACCGCTCGCGCCGCGGTCGCCACTGCATCGCCCTGTGCGTAGCCGACCCCGATCACGAGGTCGTAGCCCTGGCGCGCGAGCGTCGCCATGTTCGGCACGTAGTCCGCCGCCGACTTCGCCTCGAGCACGCGCCCCTGGATGCCCAGCTCGCGCTCGGCCCGCTTGAGCCCGTTGTACGCGAGCTCGTTGAAGCCGTCGTCGTTCAGCTGCCCGAGATCGGTGATGAGTCCCACCTTCAGGCCGGACGGGGTCGTCTGGCGTGCCGGTGGTTCCGACGGCGTCGTCGGAGCCTCCGCACCCGGCCACCAGCGCGGCCGCCACAACTGCGGCGACGAGCAGAGCGGCGCTACGCGCCTGGCGCTTGATCATCGGATGTGCCTTTCAGGTAGTTTTCGCCTATGAGTCGCAAACTTGGCGGAGATCCTACCAGACCGGCACACGTCACCCTCGCAGTCGTCCTGCAGGTGCGCGACGGACGGCTGCAGGTCCTCTTGTGGCAAAGGGCGCGGGAGCCGCTCGCCGGCGCCTGGGCCCTCCCCGGAGGGGCGCTCGCGGCCGACGAGAGCCTGGCGCAGTCGATCCGGCGGCACCTGGCCGCCAAGGTGGACGTGCGCGAGGTCGCGCACCTCGAGCAGCTCGCGACGTACGGCGACCCGGGCCGCACCCCGGGAGAGCGGGAGATCGCCACCGCCTACCTCGGGCTGGTCCCGCTGGGAGTCGACCCGGACGTCCCGTCGGACACGCGGTGGCATCCGATCGACGAGCTTCCCCCCACGGCCTTCGACCACGGTGCCATCGTGCTCGCGGGCCGTGAGCGCCTGCGCGGCAAGCTTTCGTACTCCAACGTCGGCTTCGCGCTCGCCCCGGCCCGGTTCACGCTCGCCGAGCTACGCGAGGTCTACGCGGCAGCTCTCGGCCACCAGCTCTCTGCCACGAACCTCAAGCGCGTTCTGGTACGCCGCGGCGTGCTCGAGCCGACGGGTGGCAGGCGCGCGCCCGGCCGGGCAGGTGGGCGACCGGCCGAGGAGTTCCGCTTCCGGCAGAGCCGGCTCGAGATCACCGACCCGTTCGCCGCACTCCGGCCACCGGGCCACTGATTCCCCGCCTTGTCGAGGTTGCCTTTCGGCAAGTGGGTTGCGCCAAGAGATCGATTGATGTCAACTACGTGACATGCCGGCTTCGCCCGATCGTCGCGGTTCCGTCCTCGTCGTCGACGACTACGAGCCGTTCTGCGAGATGCTGCAGACCGCGCTCGAGCTCGCCGGCCACGCGACGGCCACGGCGGCGAACGGCTCGGCCGCCCTCGCCACCGCAGCGGCCGCAGGGGGCGTGGACGTCGCTCTCGTCGACCTCGGCCTGCCCGACCGGCCGGGGCTGGAGGTGGCCGAGGAGCTCGTGCGCCGCGGGCTCGCAGCCCGGTGCGTGCTCATGTCGGGCCTGTTGCCGGCGGACGACCTCGCGTGGCCGGACGACTGGGCAGGCGAGCGGACCGTGCTGCTGAAGCCGTACACGATGAGCGACCTGCTGGAGCAGGTCGACGCCGCCCTTGCCGAGGTCGGTCCCGCCGCCGGGGCCTCCGGCGAAGGGCGGCAGCCGAGGGTCGCAGGCGAGCGCTGAGCGTCGCGGCCGCCCCTCGGGGCGGCCGCGACGCGGGCGTTCACCGGCCTACGGCCAGCTCGGCCCTACCAGTCCGGCGAGAGACGCGACAAGCATGGCGAAGCCGACTAGAGTGACAAATCTGAACACGGTGGGAACCGTCCTTTCGTCCGAAGGAGTGGTTCCCGGCGCCGGGCTTGACTCGAGGATAGAAGGGTGATCAGACAGCACCGATGAGCAGACAGGACTCGACCCACGTCGACAGCGCCGCCGCCGTCGGTGAGCGCCTGCGCCGCGCCCGCACGGAGGCCGGCATGCGCCAGGCCGACCTCTCCTTCCCGGGCTGCACGATCGGCTACATCTCCCGCATCGAATCCGGCGACCGTGTCCCCTCGCTGCAGGTGATCCGCCGGCTCGCCGAGCGGCTCGGCGTCAGCGAGAGCTGGCTCGCGCAGGGAGCCGACGCTCCCACGCCGGCTGCGGCGGCTCTGCTGGACGCGTCCGTCGCCCTCCGGCTCGACGACCTCGAGGTGGCCGAGCAGATCTACGAGGAGATCGCGCAGACGTCGCCGGAGCGTCGTGCCCGCGCGGAAGCACTCGCGGGCCTCGGGCAGATCGCCTATCGCCGGGGAGCGCTGGAGGCCGCGATCGACTGGTTCGAGCGCGCCTTCGAGCTCACGGACGACTTCGACGAGGCGGCCGCTGCCGCGGACACCCTCGGCCGCGCGCACGCCAGGTCGGGCGACGGCGAGGCCGCCGTCGGCCTGTTCCGTCTCTGGCTCGACCGCTCCCGCGAGGCGGGCGACCCGGTCGAAAGCCTCCGCTTCAGCGTGCTGCTCGCGAACGCGCTCATCGACAGCGCCCAGTTCCGGGAGGCGGCGAAGATCCTCGCCGGCGTGGTCGCCGAGACGAGCGGCGGCGATCCGATGCAGCTCGCCAGGATCTACTGGTCGCAGTCGCGCCTGCATGCCATGCGGGGTGAGCCGGCGGTGGCGACCCGCTACGCCCGCAAGGCGTACGAGCTGCTCGAGGCCAGCGAGCACACGTACCTTCGCGCCAAGGCGCATCAGAGCCTCGCCTTCGCCGAGCTCGACGCCGGACGGGCGGTCGAGGCGCTCGACCTCCTCAGCCGGGGCCGCGAGCTGATGGGCGAGTCGGGAACGCCGCAGGACGTCGCCGAGTTCCAGCTCGAGGAGGCCCGCGCCCTCACCCGCATCGGCAGGATCGACGAGGCGGCGGCTCTCGCGATGGCGACCGCCTCCCTCCTGCGTGACGGCCATCCCCTCGACGCCGGCCGCTGTTACGGCGAGATCGCGCTCGCCTTCGACCGCGCGGGCGACGCGGAACGAGCCGAGGAGCTCTACGAGCTGGCCATCGAGTTCCTCGACCATGGCCCGAACCGCTTCCTGGCGGAGACGTACCTCCACTACGGGGAGCTGCTCGAGCGCCAGGGCAAGAAGGACGCCGCCTTCACGGTCTACAAGCGCGGCATGTCGGTTCGCGCCGAGCTCGAGCAGCTCGCCCGCTCACTGTAGGGGCGAGGCCTGCCTTCCCCGCCGGCCGTGGGTCAGGTGCGGAGCCGCGCACCTTCCGGGTCGTAGAGCGGCTCGGCCGCCACCCGGCCCTCGACCCACTCGCCGAAGATCTCCACGGCGACGCCCGTCCCCGGCTCGGCGTCGGCCACGGGCAGGTAGGCGTAGGCGATCGACCTGCCGACCGTGTAGCCGTAGCCCCCGCTCGTCACGCGGCCGACGAGCCTCTCCCCCACGCGCACCGGCTCCGAGCCGAGCGCCACCGACGCGGGGATCGTCGAGCGTGAGGCAGCAGAGCCGGCTCGGGCTCCTGCCGATGCTCGAGCAGCGCCGCCCGCCCGACGAAGTCCTCCTTGTCGAGCTTGACCGCGAAGCCGAGCCCGGCCTCGAAGGGGGTCTCCTCCGGCGTGATGTCGGCCCCCCAGACGCGATAGCCCTTCTCGAGCCGCAGCGAGTCGATCGCCTTGTAGCCGGCGGCGACGAGGCCGTGCTCGCGGCCGCCCTCCCACAGCGTGTGCCACAGCCGTGCACCGAACTCCGCCGGGCAGTACAGCTCCCAGCCGAGCTCGCCGACGTAGGTCACCCGGAGCGCGAGGCACGGCACCGCGCCGACCGATGATCTCGCGCGCCCGCATGTACGGGAACGCCTCGTTGGAGAGGTCGCTGGTCGTGAGCGGCTGCAGGATCTCCCGCGCGCTCGGGCCCCAGAGGCCGTAGCAGGCGTACGCCGAGGTGACGTCCGCGACGTGCACCGACCCGTCCTCCGGGGCGTGCTGGCGGATCCAGGCGATGTCGTGCTGACCGAAGGCGGTGCCGGTGACGATGCGGAAGCGGTCGGCGCCGAGCCGGGTGACGGTGAAGTCGCACTCGATGCCCCCGTGCCCGTTCAGCATCTGCGTGTAGGTGACCGCCCCGACGTCGCGGGCGACGCGGTTGGCGCAGAGCCGCTCCAGGAAGGCGGCCGCACCGGTGCCGGAGACCTCGATCTTCGCGAAGGACGACTCGTCGAAGAGCGCGGCCGACTCGCGGCAGGCGGCGTGCTCCGCCCCGATCGCCGGTGACCAGAGCTTCCCGGCCCAGCCGCGCGGCCGCAGCGACTCGTCGCCGAGCACCGCGTTCGGCTCGAACCAGTTCGCGCGCTCCCAGCCGGACTTCTCCCCGAACGAGGCGCCGAGCGCGTCGAGGAGCTGGTACGCGGGCGAGACGCGCAGCGGCCGGCCCGCCTGGCGCTCGTGCCCCGGGTACTTGACGTCGTAGTACGTCTCGTAGATCTCCTTGGTGCGCGCGAGCGTGTACTCGCGCGACCGGTAGGCGGCGCCGAAGCGGCGCGAGTCCATGTGCCACACGTCGAGCGACGGCGTCCCCTCCACGATCCACTCGGCCACGAGCCGGCCCATGCCGCCGGCCCCGGCGAGCCCGTGCGCGCAGAACCCCGCCGCGACCCAGAAGCCACGCACGTCCGAGGGGCCGAGGATGAACTCGCCGTCGGGCGTGAACGCCTCCGGCCCGTTGATCAGCTTGACGACCTGCATCTCCGCCAGGGAGGGCACGCGCACGACGGCGTTCTGCATCAGCTCCTCGAAGCGCGGCCAGTCCTCGTCGAGCAGCTTGCCGTTGAAGTCGGCCGGGATACCGTCCAGCGACCACGGGCGCGCACTGCCGCTCGTAGCCGCCCATGATCAGGCCGCCCGACTCGGGCCGGTAGTAGACGAGCAGCGAGGGGTCGCGCATCGTCGGCATGTCCGAGGGCAGCCCCGCGGGCCTGAGCACGAGGTACTCGTGCGCCATCGGCACGATCGGCACGTTGACGCCGGCGAGCGCGCCGATCTCCTGCGCGAACATGCCGCCCGCGTTGACCACGATCTCCGTCTCGATCTCGCCCTTGTCGGTCACGATCCCCGTGACCCGACCGCGCTGCACCGTCACCCCCGTGACGCGCGTGTTGGTGTAGATCTCCGCACCACGGCGGCGAGCGCCTTCGGCGAGGGCGAACGTGAGCTGGCTCGGGTCGATGTAGCCGTCCGTCGGCAGGTAGGCGGCGCCCAGCACGCCCTCGACGCTCATGGGCGGGAACAGGCGCTGCGCCTCGTCGGGGGAGATCAGCTCGAGCGGCAACCCGAACGTCTTCGCCCATCCCGCCTGGCGCGCGATCTCGGCCATCCGCTCGGGAGACGACGCGAGGCGCAGCGAGCCGACCTCACGCCAGCCCGTCTCGAGGCCGACCTCCTCCTCCAGCGTGCGGTACAGGTCGACCGAGTTCATCATCATCTTCGTCAGTGCCAGCGAGCTGCGGAGCTGGCCGACGAGGCCGGCCGAGTGGAACGTCGAGCCGCTCGTCAGGTCGGCGCGCTCCACGAGCACGACGTCCTCCCAGCCGAGCCGGGTGAGCCAGTACAGGATCGAGCAGCCGCCGACGCCACCGCCGATCACGACCGCGCGCGCACGTGTCTTCATCCCGTCCACCTCCGTCGATTCGATGACGATGCGCGTCCGGTCACCGCGGAAGCGGTCGCGCGCGAACTCGAGCGCCGTGCCGTCGTCCCCGTAGCCGACGCGCTCGACGAGCAGCAGCGGCGCACCCGCTCGGACGCCGAGCGCCCGCGCGTCGGCTGCCCGGGCGGCGACCGTCTCGAGGCGCTCCACCACACGGGTGGGGCGCCGCCCGTAGGCGTCGCCCATCAGCTCGTACAGCGAGCCGCCGAGATCGAGGCTGCTGGATGCCCGGGTACAGGCGTTCGGGCAGCGAGGAGCGCTCGAGCGCGAGCGGCTTGCCCGCCGCGAGGCGCACTCGCACGACGACGACCACCGGCTCGTCGGGCTCGAGCCCGAGCGCGGCGGCCGTGCCGGGCCGCGCGGGCACCACTTCCGCCGACACCACCTCGGCGCCCGCTGCGAGGCCCTGCCGCCGGAGCTCCGCCGAGAGGCCGGCGGTGCTGGCCGGGTGGCGCTCGACCTTCGGCTCCTGCACGAACGTTCCCCCGGCGCGGCCGACCGCACGTCGCACGAGCCCGTCGCGCTCGAGCGCACCGAGCGCCTGCCGCACCGTCATGCGGCTCACGCCGAGGGCCTCGGCCAGGTCGCGCTCGGCCGGCAGGCGGGTGCCCGGCTGCAGCGTCCCGTCGCGGATCGACGCCCCGAGCTGCGCCGTGATCTGAGCGTGGATGGGCGCGCCGTGGCGGGCAAGGTGCAGGGCGAGCGCCGGGAGCACGGCCGAGCGTACGCGCTTCGACTCGAAATGTCTAGACCGTTACAGGCTGTAGGCTCGTGCAATGCGGGTCGTCGCCGGGGACGAGACGCGATGTCACGTCGCCGAGAGCGGCGGCGCCGTGTACCTCTGGCCGCGCGCCGTCCGTTGCTGCGGCGGCCGCCGCCACGTGCTCGAAGCGTCCACGCGTCCGCCCGGCCGCGCCGTCGAGCTCGTGCACGAGGAGCCGGGCTCGCGCTGCACGCGACACCGGGGCTCGTGCGGCCCCTGGAACTGCACCTGGAGCTCTCGCGGCGCGGCCGGCTGCAGGCGTTCTGGAACGGCCAGTCGTGGATCGGCTGACTCAAGCAGCCGGCTCGCCGCGCCGATATCTCGTGGCATGCGGCACGTACCCCGATGGTTGAAGCTCGTTGCGCTCGTGAGCCTCGCGGCCGAGGCGACCGCGGCCGCCGCGGTCTTCTGGCATTCTCGCTAGCTGCCGAGCGCTGCGACGAATCCCGGCTCCTCGGCCGTCGCCTGCATGCGCTCGAAATGCTCGCTGGTGTAGGCGGCGAAGTCGAAGTCGAGCTCCGACACGGCGCTCTGCACCACCCCCCACATCGCCTCGCGGAAGTCGGACATGAAGCGCATCAGGTCGAGCGCGCGCTCGTCGGCGAGCCGGAGCGACGCCGAAGTACGCCTCGAGCAGCGAGCGGCGGCCGTCGGCGTCCAGCCCGTGGTTGATGGAGAAGTTGGCCAGGTCGAAGAACGAGTCGCCCATGCCCGCGTACTCCCAGTCGACGATCCGGATCCGGCCGCCGTCGTCGATGAAGTTCGCGTTGAGCAGGTCGTTGTGGCACGGCCGCTCGGGGAACGGCGCCCCGCGCCCGCTCGATCCGCCGGGCGATCTGCCGCGCCCACGCGTAGGCGGCGGGAACCTCCGTGCCGTGGGCGAACGCGGTCGTCCGGTAGTCCTCGACGACGCGGAACGAGCTGAAGCGCGCCGGCAGGGCGGGGCCGGCGTGGACGGCCCGGAGCGAGTGCGGCCACGCGCCGGATCGTCTCGGGATCGCGCATCCGCTCGAGCGGGACGACCTCGCCGTCGATGAAGCGCGTCACGAGGTAGCCCTCCGGCTCGATGAAGGCGACCACCTCCGGGCCGACGCCGACCGCTGCCGCCGCGAGCGACGCCTCGTGCTCGACGTTCCGGTCGATGCCGAGCAGCTCCGTGTCGCGCCCCGCGATCCGCAGCACGTAGACGCCGTCGTCCAGGGTCACCTTGAAGTTGTGGTTCGTGATGCCGCCGCCGAGCACCTCGACCGCGGCCCTCCTGCCGGGCCAGACACGGGCGACCATCGCGTCGACGTCCACGGACAGATCCTCTCACGCCGCCCTCGGCCGCGGTCGAGACTTGCGTTGTGCTGCGGTTTTGTATAGGTTTTGTCCATGTTGGTGGCGCTGTCCGGCTCGACCGGCCTGATCGGCTCGGCCCTCGCCCCGCGCTGCGCGAGGCGGGGCACGAGGTGCTCGCGCTCGTACGCCGCGAGCCCTCCGGCCCGGGCGAGGTGGGCTGGGACCCGGAGGGCGGCTCGCTGGACGCCGCGGCGCTCGAGGGCGTCGACGCGATCGTCCACCTGGCGGGCGAGAACATCGGCAAGCGGTGGACGCGGGCCACGCGGCAGCGGGTGCTCGACTCCCGCGTCGAAGGGCACGCGGCTGCTGGCCGAGGCGGCGGCACAGCTCGACAGGCCGCCTTCCGTGCTCGTGTGCGCCTCTGCCACCGGCTTCTACGGCGACCGCGGCGACGAGGTCCTGACGGAGGAGTCGGCGCGGGGAAGCGGCTTCCTCGCCGACGTCGTCGACGCCTGGGAGCAGCGCCGCGGAGCCGGCGAGGGAAGCCGGGATCCGCACGGTCCACCTGCGCCAGGGCATCGTGCTGTCGCGGCACGGTGGTGCGCTCGCGAAGCTGCTGTTGCCGTTCCGGCTCGGCCTCGGCGGCCGCGTCGGCAGCGGCCGGCAGTGGTGGAGCTGGGTCGGACTGGACGACGTGGTCGCCGCGTACCTGTACGCACTCGAGCATCCCCTCGCCGGCCCGGTCAACGTGACCGCACCAGGCGTCGTGACGAACTGCGAGTTCACGAAGGCGGTCGGGCACGCGCTGCACCGGCCGGCGATCTTCCCGCTGCCCGGCTTCGCCGTGAGGGCGATGTTCGGGCAGATGGGCGTGGAGATGCTGCTCGGCGGCCAGCGGACGCAGCCGTCCGCGCTCACCGCGACCGGCTTCTCGTTCGCTCGGCCCGAGCTCGACGCGGCGCTCGGGCACGCGCTGCGGAACTGAGCGGGCGAGCAGCGGTACCCTCGAACCGTGAGCGACGCACAGAGCGTGATCGTGGTCGGAGCCGGCGCCGCCGGCCTCGCGTGCGCGCGCACGCTCGCCGCCGCAGGGGTCGTCCCGGTCGTGCTCGAGCGCGACACGGCGCCCGGCGGCCGGATCCGCACCGACGAGGTCGACGGATTCCTGCTCGACCACGGCTTTCAGGTGCTGCCGCGTGCGTATCCGGAGGCGCGCCGGCTGCTCGATCTCGACCGCCTCGAACTGCACGACTTCGCACGCGGCGCGATCGTGCGCAGCGACGGGCGCTTCCGGCGGGTCTCGGACCCTCGCGAGTCGCCTGCTGCGCGGCCTGCGCTCGCTCGCGGGCGGCGTCGTCTCGGTACGGGACGCGGCGGCGCTCGTGAAGCTCCTGCGCGGGCGCACGACCGAGACCACCACCGCTCGACGCGCTCCGCGAGGCCGGCCTCTCCCGTCATGCAGTCGAGGCGTTCTTCGCCCCCTTCCTGCGAGGCATCTTCCTGGAGCCCAGGCTCGCCACGTCGAGCCGCTTCCTCGATTTCGTGCTCGATGCCTTCGCTTCCGCGCCCGCGGCGCTGCCGGCACGCGGCATGGGCGCGATCTCCGCCCAGCTCGCCGAGGGGCTCGACGTGCGCACCGGCACGGCTGTGGCGGCGGTCGGGCCTGGCACCGTCTCGCTCGCGGACGGTGAGCCGCTGTCGGGCGGCAGCCGTCGTCGTCGCGACTGCAGGCCTGGTCGACGAGCCGGAGCACGGCTGGAACGGGGTCACCTGCACCTACTTCGACGCCCCTGCCGCCCCGCTCCCCGGCCCCTGGCTCGCGCTGAACGGCGAGGGCGGCCCGATCAACAACCTCTGCGTGCCGAGCGAGGTCGCCCCCGCCTACGCGCCCGCCCGGCCGGGCGCTCGTCTCCGTCTCCAGCCTGGGCGCCGGCGAGGTCGACCCGGAGCCGGTGCAGCGGCAGCTGCGCACGCTGGTTCGGGAGCGCAGTCGACGGCTGGCGCCACCTGCGCTCGTACCGCATTCCACGCGCCTTGCCGGCGTACCCGGTCGGCGGCGCGCCGGAGCGCCCGGTCCGCCTCGCGGACGGCCTGTACGCCTGTGGCGATCACCGCGAGCACCCGTCGCTGAACGGCGCGCTCGCGTCGGGCCGCCGGGCCGCCGAGGCCGTGCTCCTCGATCTGCCCCGGTGACCGCGCTGCTGGTGGCCCAGGCGGCGGCGACCCTGGCCCTCTGCGGGCTCGTCTGGTTCGTCCAGGTGGTGCACTACCCGCTGTTCGCCCGGGTCGGGGTGGAGCGCTTTCCCGGCTACGAGCGGGAGCACCAGCGCCGCACCACCCGGGTCGTGGCGCCCCTGATGGCCGTCGAGGCGCTGGCCGCCGCCGCGCTCGTGCTCGTCGATCCCGGCGCGGCGACAGCGGCGGGCGCCACGCTCGTCCTGGCGCTCTGGCTGTCGACGTTCGCCGTGCAGGTGCCGCTCCACCGCCGCCTCGCACAGGGGTTCGACGCGCCCAGCCAGGCGCGGCTCGTCCGCACCAACTGGGCGCGAACGGCGATGTGGAGCGCCCGCGGGGCCGTCGTCCTGTGGTTGCTCGCCTGACCGTCAGGCATACTGGTCCAGTTCCCGACGAAGGAGGTTCGTTCAGATGACAGACGTCGCTGCCTCCACCCCGCGCGCCGCGCGGCTCGTCGGCTAGTTCGCTCGCCGAACGGGCGTCCGACAGGGTCCCGCGGCTGGCGCGCAGTCCTGCGCGCCGCTTTCATGTACCCGAGACCCGTGGGAGACACTCTTGAACGATCTTGAAGCGCTCGGCTGGAACGACCAGCTGGGCGAGCAGTTCGAGCCCTATCTGGCGGAAGGCCTGATCGCGGGCCGCGTCGCCGTGCAGCACCGCGGTGCCTACGACGTCCTCGTGGAGGGCGGCGAGCTGCGCTGCGACGTCACCGGCCGCCTCGTGCACGAGGCGGCCTCGGCCGCAGAGCTTCCGGTCGTCGGCGACTGGGTGGCGATCGCCGCCCGTGCCGGCGAAGGCTCGGGCACGGTCCAGGCGGTGCTGCCGCGCCGGACCAAGTTCTCGCGCAAGACGGCATGGCAGGCAGCGGAGGAGCAGGTGCTGGCGGCGAACGTCGACGTCGTCTTCCTCGTCACCTCGCTGAACGAGGACCTCAACCTGCGCCGCCTGGAGCGGTACCTGATCCTTGGCTGGGAGAGCGGCGCGCAGCCGGTGATCGTGCTCACGAAGAGCGACCTCCACCCCGCTCCCGAGGCGGCCGTCGCGGAGGTCGGCACGATCGCCTACGGCGTGCCCGTCCACGCGGTCTCGAACCGGACGGGCGCCGGCCTCGACGACGTTCGCGCCCATCTCGGCCCCGGTGTCACCGCGGCGCTGCTCGGCTCCTCGGGCGTCGGCAAGTCGACGCTCGTCAACACGCTCGCCGGCGAGGAGCTGTTCGCCACGCAGGAGATCCGCGACGACGGCAAGGGGCGCCACACGACCACGCGCCGTGAGCTCGTGCAGCTCCCGGACGGCGCGCTCGTGATCGATACACCCGGCATGCGCGAGCTGCAGCTGTGGGCTGCCGACGACGGCCTCGAGGAGGCGTTCGAGGACGTCACGGAGCTGTTCGGGTCGTGCCGCTTCACCGACTGCGCCCACGACACGGAGCCGGACTGCGCCGTGCGCGAAGCGCTCGACGAGGGCCGGCTGCCCGCGGAGCGCTGGGACAGCTACGTGAAGCTCCAGGCGGAGCTCGCCCACCTCGAGCGCAAGCTCGACAAGCGGGCGGCCGCCGAGGCGCGCAAGCGCTGGAAGGCGATCGGCATCGCAGGGCGCGAGGCGATGCGCATGAAGGGCCGACGCGCCTGAGCGATCGCCGTTGGGCGGCGATCAAACGGGATGCAGGGTGTCTCCCGAAGAGAAACAGCATGCGGGTGTCTCCCCTGCCCTCTTGGGAGACACCCTGCATCCCGCCTAGGGCGTCTTCACATTCGCCGCTCCCGGCGTGGGGGTCGTCGTATACGCCCAGTCGGTCGCGGCGTTGTCGCCGTCGTGGCCGTCGGGGATGCGCGCCAGGGTCGCGTCGACCGTGTTCGAGTCGGCCACGTCGGCGGGCAGCAGAGCGCCCTCCACGAGGTCGAAGGTGGCGCTTCCGATCGTGGCAGCGGTGATCGCCCCTTCGTAGGAGAGCGCGTCCAGCAGCGTGCCGGCGTTCGTGTCCACCAGGGCAAGGCCGTCCGGCGCCCCGTTCTGCGGGTCGACGTCCACCACGAGGTGCGCGCCGGCCGCGAGCGTTCCCGTCAGCGCCTTGCGGGCGTACTCCGCACCGTCGCCGCCGTTCACGAGCACGAGCGCGACACCGTCGAGCGTCGCGGCGGCGTCGCCGGTGTTCGCGATCTCGACGAAGCCGGCCGTGTCTGCGCCCACCTGGTCGTAGTCGACCTCGTTGAGGACGAGCTTCACGGTGCCTGCCGGCGGCGGCGTCGAGCCACCCGTCTCGCAGGTGAGCGTGATCAGGTCGGTCGCGGTGGCGCCGACCTCGACGTGACCGGGCTCTCCGTCGAACGTCGTGCAGGCGGTGCCGGCGAAGCCGTCGACCGTGGCAACGGCTGCTCCAGGCTCGCCCTTCGGCCCCTGCGGCCCCGCCGGTCCGGCTGCCCCCGTGTCTCCCTTCGGCCCTGCCGGCCCGGCGGGGCCCTGTGCGCCGCTCTCTCCCGCAGGGCCTGCGGGGCCTTGCTTGCCCCACGAGACCGCGGCTTCGTTCCGCTTGCAGGGCCGCCCGTCGACGACGATGCGGACCAGCCCGTGGCGCAGGTTGCGGCAGCCCCGCACGGTCTCGTCCTCGCTCGCCGCGGTTGCGATCGCTGCCGCTCCGCCGAGAGCGGCGAGCAGCGCCGCGCCGGCGACGATCCGGTGTGATCTCACGTCCTTCTCCTTTCGTTCGGGGGACAGCGAGAAGTACCGCTCCGCGCCGGCTGCGCACAGTGGCCGTTCGGGACGGTGGAGGGGCGAACGGCCGTGCCATGCGGCCGTGTGGACGGGAAGTTGCGCTTTCGGCGCAGTTCCGGCGGGCCGTGTACCGCCGGGCGCTGCGCGAGGGGCGTCCCGACGTTCGGCCCGAGCTCCACGGAGCGCGGGGCGCGGGCATGCTCGACCCGGGCGGCCTGCACGAGGTGCGCGACGTGGAGGGCTCGAAGGCGCTCGACGGGCAGGATCTCCCGTCCGTCGTCGTCTCGGCCTCCGGGATGATCACGGGAGGCCGCTGCTCCACCATGTGTCACGGCGGCTGCCCGACCCTCGGAACACCGTGATCCTGGTCGGCTTCCAGGCGGCCGAGACACGCGGCCGGCAGCTTGCCGAGGGCGCGCGTGCGATCAAGATGCTCGGCCGCTACGTGCCGGTCGGGGCGGAGGTCGTGAGCCTGCCCTCGTTCTCGGTCCACACCGACAACGACGAGCTCGTGGCCTGGCTCGATACCGCCGACGTTCCGCCCGAGCATGTCTTCCTGGTGCACGGCGAGCCGGAGGCGGCCGCTGCGCTCGCCGAGGCGCTCGACGAGCGCCTCCCCGGCGGTGCCGTCGTGCCGGCGTTCGGCGAACGCGTCCGGCTGGACTGAAGTGCCGGCAGGGGCGAGGTCGCCGCGAACGGGTGCCTCCCCGTGCCTTCCGGGAAACACCCGTCGCTTTGACGAGCTACCGCGCGCCCGGCAGCCTCAACCGCGAGAGATCTCGATCTTGCGAGGCGTCGCCCGGACGGCCTTCGGCAGATGCAGCGTCAGCACGCCCTTGTCGTACACGGCCTTCAGCTGTGCGCTGTCTACCTCGGCGGGGAGCTCGAAGCTCCGCTCGAACGAGCTCTCGAGGCGCTCGTGCAGCCGGACGCTCTTGTCCTTCTTCTCCTTCTCCTCGGTGCGCTCGCCCCTGATCGTGAGCGAGTGGTCGGTCAGCTCGATATCGAGGTCCTTCTCGTCGTAGCCGGGCACCTCGAGCTCGACGACGTACTCGCCGCCGGCCTCGTAGATGTCGGCCGCCGGCATCGGAGCCGGCGCGACCCCGAGATCGGAGAAGAGGCGCCGCATCCGCCGGTCGAACAGGTCGATCTCGCGGAACGGTGTCCATTTCTCGAGAACGGGCATCGTCAACCTCCCTCTTTCGGGCCCACCGTCATGGTGCGCCGCGCCGCCACCTCTCGCATCGGTCGGCGCGCCGATCTCGATTCGGCCAACTACTGACCCGAGACCGAACCGCGGCTACCCGACCGCGAGCCAGGAGGCGCAGATCTGACGGACATGACGATGGTCGGTGCCGCAACAGCCGCCGAGGACGGTGAGCGCCGGCAGGCGGTGCCGGAGCGCGACGTACTCGGCGGCCAGCTCGCCGGGGTCGCCCTCGTCCAGCTCGGTCGACTCGTCGAGCTCCGCATGGCTCTTGCGCGACGCGTTCGCCCGCAGCCCGCGGATGCGGCCCGTCCAGGCGGCGTCGGGCTCGAGAACGTCCGCGAAGTGCGTGGGATGCGCGCAGTTGATCATGAAGTAGTCGGGCCCCCCTTCCGTCTCCTCGTCCACCCGCGCGATGGCGTCGGCAAGCCGCCGGCCGCTCGGGAGAGCGCCGTCCGTCTCCAGCGTGAACGAGATGGCGACGGGCATGCCGGCCGCACGGGCGGCCCGCGTCACGCCGATCGCCTCTTCCTCGTATGTCATCGTGATCGCGCAGACCATGTCCGCCGCGGTGTCGGCGAGGACGCCGATCTGCCACGCGTGGTAGGCCTCCGCCTCGTCCGCGGACATCGTCGCGCCGGGCGCATAGCCGTCGCCCCTGGGGCCGATGCAGCCGCTGATCACGACCGGCGAGGAGTGCGGCTCGTGAGCGTCACGCACGTCCTCGAGCAGCGCGACGGCGGCCCTGTTTGCCTGGTCGAGCTCGTCCGGGCCGTACCCGAGCGCGTGTCCCCAGTCCGGGCTCGCCCTCCAGGTCGGGCTCTCGAGCACGAGCCCGACGCCATGGTCGCCGGCGATGGCCGCGTAGGAGTCGAAGTAGCGCCGGAGAGCGGCAGTCCCGTCCTCGCTGCGCAGCAGGGGAAACGTCGCAAAATGCGGCAGGTCGAGCCCCTCGTGGAAGATCAGGTCGGTCTCGATCCCGCCGTCCGTGATCAGCAGCTCGCCGCCGAGCTGCGGAAGCTGCTGCCTGTGTCTTGCCATCACGCCTCCTGTGTTGTCGTCACCCCGCCGTAGGTGTGCCGGTCAGCTGTCGGAGCTGGTCAAAGCTGATGTTCCCACCGCTGCAGATGAGGGCCACGCGCTTTCCGGCCAGGCGCTCGCGTAGCCCGAGGGCGGCTGCCAGCGGCGCAGCGCCGGCGGCTTCGACCAGATTGCGCGTGTGCTCGATCATCAGCCGTGTCGCCCGGCGGATCTCGTCCTCGCTCACGAGCACGAAGTCGTCCAGGTGCTGCCACAGAATGCGTTGGGGCAGCTCGAATCCGACGCGGGTGGCGAGGCCCTCGGCAGCGGTGGCCATCCCGTCCTCCCGTACGGAGCGTGACCGCCAGGAGTGGAATGCGGCCGGTGCGGCCTCGGCCTGCACGCCGATCACCTCACACCCGGCGAGGACGGTCTTCGCGACGATGCACGCTCCCGCCGCCCCGCTCCCGCCCCCGATCGGGACGATCACGACGTCGAGGCGAGGCTGCTCCTCGACGATCTCCAACGTGAGCGTCCCGACACCCGCGATGAGCAGCGGCTCGTTGCCGGAGTGCACATAGCGATAGCCGCGCTCGGCCGCGAGATGCTCGCAGTGCTCGCGCGCCTCGTCGAAGTCGCGACCGTGCTCGATGATCTCCGCGCCCAGGGCTCTCATGGCGTGCAGCTTGGCCGCGTTTGCCTGGACGGGGACGCATACGGTCACGTGCGCGCCGAAGAGCCGCCCGGCGTAGGCAACCGACTGTCCGTGATTCCCCGTCGATACCGCGATCAGCCCGCGCGCACGCTCGCCCGGCTCGAGGCGCGCCACGAGGTTGACCCCGCCACGGACCTTGAAGGCACCGGTGGGAAGGTGGTTCTCGTGCTTGACGTACGTCTCCGCGCCGACGAGCTCCGTGATGCCGGCGTGCGAGAGCAGGGGTGTCGGGCGCAGGTGCGGCCCGATCGTGCGTCGCGCCTCGAGCACGTCGGCGAACGTCGGGATCGTCCAGCCGGTGTCGGGCTGCGGCGTCACTTGGCGCCCAATTGTGGACCAGCGGCGTCCTACGCGCTACGGCCCGAAGGCGTCCCTGAGCGCGTCGCGTGAGACGGCGCCCCTGGCGTAGCCGGAGGTGCCCTCCTGCTGCAGCTCGCGCGCGGCCTCCATCAGAGCCCCGTAGGCGGCCGCTGCCAGGGCGCCGCCGGTCGATACCCGCCGCACGCCTGCGCCCGCGAGCTCCGTCACGGTCGGGCCGCCGGGCAGGGCGAGGACGTTCAGGGGCACCGCGACGGCCTCGGCCACGGCTGCGATCCGGCCGATGTCGCGCAGGCCCGGTGCGTAGACCACGTCCGCTCCCGCATCGCGGTATGCGACGAGGCGGGCGATCGTGTCGTCGAGGTCGTCGACGCCGTTGATGTGGTTCTCCGCCCTGGCCGTCAGCACGAGCGGCTCCGCCGGCGCGTGCGCCGCCTCGGCGGCGATCCCGACCCGCTCGGCCGCGACGGCGGCGTCCTCGATGCCACCCGCGGCCGGGTCATAGTCCTCGATCGAGAAGCCGGCTGCCCCCGCCTCGGCGAGCAGCGCGACGGTCTCCGCAACGCCGCCGGGGTCGTCGGGATAGCAGCGCTCGCTGTCGACGTTCAGCGGCAGCGACGTCGCCGCCGAGAGCACCTTCACGTGCGAGACGAGCTCGTCGCGGGTCACGCGCTGGTCGAGCTTGCCGAGCGACCAGGCGAAGCCGGCGCTCGTCGTGGCGAGCGCATCGAAGCCGCAGGACGCGAGCAGCCTCGCGGAGCCCGCGTCCCAGGCGTTCGGCATCACGAACAGCCCCTGCTCGTGCAGGGCGCGAAAGCGGGCGCATCGATCGCCCGCGGCCATGATCAGCGCGTCCAGGGAGCGTCGGCGTCGGCGTCGATCCCGTACCGCTCGATCGCGGCCCGGACGACCGACGGGTCGACTGCGCCCTCGTCGGCGAGTGCCTTCAGGGCTGCGACGGCGACGTGATGGCGATCGACCTCGAAGAAGCTCCGCAGCTTGACCCGGTAGTCGCTGCGCCCGAAGCCGTCGGTGCCGAGCACCGTGTAGCGGCCCGGCACGAAGGGGCGGATCTGGTCGGCGAAAGAGCGCATGTAGTCGGAGGCGGCGACGAACGGCCCGCCTCGTCCGCGCAGCGCCGACTCGACGTAGGCTTCGCGCTGCGGATCCGTGGGATGCAGCCGGTTCCAGCGCTCGACCTCGAGCCCGTCCCGGCGGAGCTCGGTGAAGCTCGTCACGCTCCAGACGTCCGCCGCCACCTGGAAGTGGCTCTCCAGTAGATCGGCGGCGGCGAGCACCTCGCGCAGGATCGCGCCGGAGCCGAGCAGCTGCACACGCGGCGTCACGCCGGCCGGCCCCTCGCGCAGCAGGTAGATGCCGCGAAGGATCCCCTCCTCCACGTCGTCCGGCAGCGCCGGCTGCACGTAGTTCTCGTTCATCACGGTGAGGTAGTAGAAGACGTCCTCCTGCTCCTCGCACATGCGGCGCATCCCGTCCCGGACGATCACGGCGAGCTCGTACCCGTAGGTCGGGTCGTAGGCACGGCAGTTCGGGATCGTCGAGGCGAGGATGTGCGAGTGGCCGTCCTCGTGCTGGAGCCCCTCGCCGTTCAGGGTCGTGCGCCCGGACGTGCCGCCGATCAGGAAGCCCCGGGCGCGACTGTCGCCGGCTGCCCAGGCCAGGTCGCCGACCCGCTGGAAGCCGAACATCGAGTAGAAGATGTAGAAGGGAACCATCGTGACGCCGTGGTTCGCGTACGAGGTGGCGGCGGCGATCCAGGAGGAGAACGCGCCGGCCTCGTTGATGCCCTCCTGGAGGATCTGGCCGTGCTCGTCCTCCCGGTAGAACATCAGGTCCTCGGAGTCCTCGGGCTGGTAGAGCTGGCCCACCTGCGAGAAGATCCCGAGCTGGCGGAACATCCCCTCCATGCCGAACGTGCGTGACTCGTCGGGCACGATCGGCACGACGCGCGGGCCGATCACCTCGTCGCGCACGAGCGTGTTGAGGATGCGGACGAAGGCCATCGTGGTCGAGTTCTCGCGCTCGCCGCTGCCCTCGAGCACGCTGTCGAACGGCGCCGGCGCCGGCAGGCGATCCGACGTGCGATTACGCGCGGGTAGGCTGCCGCCCAGCGCAGCGCGGCGCTCCAGCAGGTAGCGGAGCTCGGGACTGTCCTCGGGCGGGCGGTAGAAGAAGGCGCCCGTCGCCTGCTCGTCCGTCAACGACAGGCCGAGGCGGTCGCGGATCGCGAGCCGCGACTCCTCGTTCATCAGCTTCTGCTGGTGGGTGATGTTCCGGCTCTCGCCGGCCTCCCCCATGCCGAAGCCCTTGATCGTCTTCGCGAGGATCACGGTCGGCTGCCCGGTGTGCCGCACGGCGGCCGCGTAGGCGGCGTAGACCTTCTGCGGGTCGTGGCCGCCGCGCCGCAGGCTGCCGACCTCCTCGTCCGTCCAGTCGGCCACCATGGCGCGAGTCTCGGGGTACTTCCCGAAGAAGTGCTCGCGGATGTACGCGCCGCCCTTCGCCTTGAAGGTCTGGTACTCGCCGTCCACGGCCTCTTCCATGCGCCGGTGCAGCCAGCCGCCCTCGTCTGCCTCGAGGAGCGGGTCCCAGCTGGAGCCCCAGATCACCTTGATCACGTTCCAGCCGGCCCCGCGGAAGTTCGTCTCGAGCTCCTGGATGATCTTGCCGTTGCCGCGCACCGGCCCGTCCAGTCGCTGCAGGTTGCAGTTGACGACGAAGACGAGGTTGTCGAGGCGCTCGCGCCCGGCGAGCGAGATCGCGCCCATCGACTCGGGCTCGTCCATCTCCCCGTCGCCCATGAACGCCCAGACCTTGCGGTCGCCCGGATCGACGACGCCGCGCGCCGCGAGGTACTTCATGAAGCGGGCCTGGTAGATCGCCATCAGAGGCCCGAGCCCCATGGAAACGGTGGGGAACTGCCAGAAGTCGGGCATCAGCCAGGGGTGCGGGTACGACGAGAGGCCGCCACCGTCGACCTCCTGCCGGAAGCGGCGCAACTGATCCTCGCTCAGCCTCCCCTCGAGGAAGGCGCGCGCGTAGACGCCGGGCGACGAATGACCCTGCATGTAGACGAGGTCACCGTCGTGGTCGTCCGAGCTCGCCCGCCAGAAGTGGTTGAAGCCGACCTCGTAGAGCGTCTCGGCCGACTGGTAGCTCGCGATGTGGCCGCCGAGCTCGGACGAGGCGGCGTTCGCCTGCAGCACGATCGCGATCGCGTTCCAGCGCACGAGCGCCGTCGCGAAGCGCTCCAGCTCCGGGTCACCGGGAAGCTGCTCTTCCTCGTCCACCGGAATCGTGTTCACGTACGGGGTGCTCAGGCCGGCCGAGACCTTGACCCCGAACTCCTGCGCGTGGTCGATCGCCCGGTCGAGCAGGAACCCCATCCGCTCGCGCCCGTCCGACTCGACGACGGCGTCGACCGACTCGAGCCATTCGGCGGTCTCGACGGGATCGCTGTCCGGCGTGTTCGTGACTGTCTCTGCCATGATCGGATTCGCCGCACGTCGGACATAGGCGTGCGCGGCCGTGACCCTAGCCTAGATGGTTGAGGCGGCTTCCCGTGTGCCCGCTCCGTGGCGTTGGCGCGAACGACCGATGGCGAGCCGCACGCTAGAAACGGTATGCGGGGTGTCTCCCGAAAAGGCAGGGGAGACACCCCGCATACTGTCTTACTGCTAGGCGGCTGCGGCACGATCCGGATGTAGGGCTTGGGCTCCTCCCACCCGTCCGGCCAGAGCTCCTTGGCCTCGTCGTTCGAGACCGAGCCGGCGATGATCACGTCCTCGCCCGGATGCCAGTTCACCGGCGTCGAGACCTTGTGCTTCGCGGTCAGCTGCAGCGAGTCGATCACGCGCAGCACCTCGTCGAAGTTGCGGCCCGTCGTCATCGGGTAGGCGAGGATCAGCTTGACCTTCTTGTCGGGACCGATCACGAACACGTTGCGCACCGTCTGGTTGTCGGCCGCGGTCCGGTCGGCGGGATCGCCGGAGACGTCGGCGCCGAGCATCCCGTACAGCTTCGACACGTTGAAGTCCGAGTCACCGATCATCGGGTAGTTCGGCGCGGTGCCCTGCGTCTCGGCGATGTCCTTGGCCCATTCCGCATGCCGGTCGATCGGGTCGACGGACAGGCCGATGATCTTGACGCCGCGGCTGTCGAAGTCTGGCTTGATCTTCGCCATGTAGCCGAGCTCGGTCGTGCAGATCGGAGTGAAGTCCTTGGGATGCGAGAACAGGACGGCCCACGAGTCGCCGATCCACTCGTGGAAGCGGATGCGCCCTTCGGTCGTCTCCGCCTCGAAGTCGGGTGCTACGTCGCCGAGCTGCAATGCCATCTGAATCCTCCCGTGTCGTGGTACCCCGCAAGACAGCCTAGCGCATTACTTCACTTTGGAAAGCGACACCGCACTTTGGAAGGCGACATCGCGCAGTTCGCTCGAGCAGCAACGCGCGCTGGCGCTCGTTACGGGTGAGAGATGCCGCCCGCTCGAGCTCGGCAGGAAGCGCGGAAATCGACAACCCGGGTCCAGCATGCCACTCCGACGGCGCCGCGACGGCCGACGCCCTCGTGGTTCGTCAGACGCGTGCGAGCGCGGAGCCGACGACCAGCGGGCAGGCGAGCACGACGATGAGCAACAGCGTGAGGAACGCACCGACCATCTGTCTCATCAAACGCATCCCGGATGAGACTGCAATGAGGCGGGGGTAAGGATTGTCCGAACGACCGGCGCCGGCCGTCAGGCCGGATAGACGGCGTCCGGTTCCTGCTCCAGGCCCTCCGGCCAGTCGAAGATCTCGGTGATCACCTTGATGTCCTCGTCGGTCGACAGGTAGGCGAACGTGACGCCGTTGTAGACGCCGCCCAGAAGCACCCTGCGCCCCTTGGCGCGCGCCTCGTCGAGCGTCTCCCGGTACCCCGCCCCTCCGACGGCGACGTGGTGAAGACCCTCGCCCCTGGTGGCCAGGAACTCGGCGTAGATGCTCCCGTCGTCGAGGGGCTGCACGAGCTCCCACTGCACGCTCCCGACCATCGTCACCGCGATGCGCCAGGCACCGCCGGGCGCCCCTTCCCCACCCGGCAGCGGCGCGACGGCATCCGGGTCGAACTCGTAGATCTGCCACGGGCCGATGCCGTACTCGTCCACATACGTCTGCATCGTCGCCTCCAGGTCGCGCACCACCATGGAGATCTGCAGGGTCTCGGTGAACACGGGCTCGCGCATGTGCGGCCTCCTTGGCTCGGGCGACAACGACGGGGCGCGTCATCGTACGCCCTCACCGCCGGGCTGCGTTGCGCGGCGACCCCCGGAAGTGATTCGATCACCCGATGCCGACCATGCGCGCAGCGGTCACCCGTGGCCGCGGGTCGATGGAGGTCGTCGCCGTCGAGGAGCCGGGAGCACCCGGACCGGGCGAGGTGCTCGTGCGGCCCGACGTCGTGGGGATGTGCGGATCCCAGGCGCGGCGGGGCCGCAGCCGGCCTCGTCACCCACGAGTTCGGCCTCGAGCAGGCTCCCGAGGCGATCGCCTACGCGCTCGGGCACCCGGCTGAGGTCATGAAGGCAGTCGTCCGGCTCGGCGCGAACTAGACCGCGATCCAGGAGGAGGAGCAATGACGGAGACGGCGACCCGGGTTGCGAGCGCGACGATCGACCGCAGCTCGGGCGTGCGGGCATGAGGAACGCGGGCCGCGCCGTCGTCGACGTCCTGCGCGCCGAGGGGGTCCGGTTCGTCTTCGGCCTGCCCGGCGGGCACGTGCTGAGCATCTACGACGCGCTCTACGACACGCCCGAGATCACGCACGTGCTCGTGCGCCACGAGCAGGCGGCCGCAAGCATGGCCGCCGCGCACGCGCAGCTGACCGGGAAGCCCGGGGTCTGCCTCGTCACGGCCGGGCCGGGCTGCACGAACCTGCTCTCCGGGATCGCCGAGGCGTACGTCGGGTCGCTGCCGATCGTCGTCCTGGCCGGCCGTGGCGCGACCTCGACCGCGCACCGCGGCGCGGCGCAGGAAGTTCAGACGGACCGCGTCTTCGCGCCCGTCACGAAGTGGTCGGTGCGGGTCGACCGGGCCGACCTGATCGTCGACGTCCTGCGCCAGGCGTTCGCGGTCGCGACGAGCGGCAGGCCGGGCCCGGTGCTGGTCGAGATCCCACGCGACCTGTGCGACGCGGACGTCCCAGATGCGCCCTACGTCCCGGTCGGGGCGCCGGCGCGCCCGGCCGCGGACCACGGCAGCATCGCCGCAGCTGCCGAGGCGCTTGCGGGAGCGGAGCGGCCGCTGCTCGTGGCCGGCGGCGGCACCGTGGCCTCCGGCGCGTTCGCGCCGCTCCGCGAGCTCTCCGAACTGCTCGCGGTTCCCGTGCTCACGAGCCTCGCCGGCCGCGGCAGCATCCCCGACGACCATCCCCTGTCGGCCGGCGGGCTCGGCGCCCACCGCAACCGGCTCTCGAGGCGCCTGCTCGCTGAGGCGGACGTCGTCGTCGGGCTCGGCTGCCGCTTCGAGGAGATGGAGACGAACTGGAGGCCGGGCTCGGTGCCGGCGCCCGACGCCTGCTACGTGCAGGTCGACATCGAGCCGGCGGAGATCGGACGCAGCGTGCCTGCCCGGATCGGCGTCGTCGGAGACGTCTGCACGGTGCTCGAGCAGCTGCTCGCCGAGCTGCGCGAGCGCGGCGCCGGGCTGGCCCCGGGCGCGTTCGCCGACCACCCGCGCACGACGGCGGCCGCCGCCGAGCTCGACGCGATCGAGGCCGAGCTGGCAGTGCTCGCCGAGAGCGGCGAGCGGCCGCTGCACCCGCTGCGCGTGATCCGCGCCATCCGCGCCGCGTTCCCGCGGGAGACCACCGTCGCGATCGACGTCGGCTGCATCACGCAGCACATCGCCGGCGGTACGCCGTTCTTCCGGGTGTACGAGCCGCGCTCGCTGATCGTTCCGTCCAGCTTCTACGGAATGGGCTTCAGCGCAGCAGGGCTGCCCGCTGCACGACTCGTCCACCCCGACCGCCCGGCCGTCGGCCTCGTCGGCGACGGCTCCTTTCAGATGGTGATGAACGTCCTGCCGGTTGCGGCCGAGTATCGCCTCCCGGTCACGTGGTGCGTGTTCGACGACCGCGCGCTCGGGTCGATCCGCGACATCCAGCAGTACCGCTTCGGCGAGCGGATCATCGGCACCGAGTTCGCCGTCCAGCCGGACTTCGCCTCGATCGCCAGGGCGTGCGGCTGTCACGGCGAGCACGTCGAGGACCCGGACGACGTCGAGGGGGCCCTTGCCCGGGCACTCGCGGCGAACGACCGGGGCATGCCGGCGGTGCTCGACTTCGTCGTCGCCCGCGAGCGGATGCTGCAGACGCTCGAGCACTATGCCTTCTACCCGCAGGAACTGGTGGAGCAGCACCTCCGGCCCGTGGCAGAGGCCACATGACGACGCTCGCGTTCGGGCAGCCGCTCGGCGCGGTGACGCAGTTCGCCTACGTCGTCGCCGACATCGAGCGCTCCATGGACGAGTTCGCCGGGCAGCTCGGGGTCGGGACCCTGGTTCCTGCGCTCGAGGTTTCGGCCGCCGCAGGGCCGCTACCGGGGGCAGCCGACCAGCCCCACGTTCAGCCTGGCGCGGGCCTTCGCGGGCCACGCGATGATCGAGCTGATCGAGCAACACGACGACGCTCCCTCCGTCTACCACGAGGCCCCCGGCCCGCGCCGCTACGGGTTCCACCACTGGGGCGTCCTGACCGGGTCCTTCGACGAGGACGTCGCGCGGTACGTCTCGGCCGGCTACGCGGAAGCCTTCTACGACGAACTGCCCTCCGGCTCGCGCGTCGCCTACATGGACGCGACCCGTGACCTGCCGGGGATGATCGAGCTGATCGAGCACACGGACGCGCAGGAGCGCGTGTACACGGAGATCTACGAGGCCGCGATCGGCTGGGACGGGAACGACCCCGTCCGCCGGTCGCCCGGCTGACGAAGGAGCGAAATGAGCACCGTCGAGACCGTGCGCGGGCCGGTCGACATCGCGCAACTCGGCCCGACGCTGATGCACGAGCACATCGTCATCCTCCAGCCGGAGGCGCTGCAGAACTACGGCCACGTCTGGGGCGCTAGCTACTGGGACGAGGACGTCCGCGTCGCCGACGCAATCGAGAAGCTGCGCGCCGTCCGCGCGGCCGGCATCCAGACGCTCGTCGACCCGACCGCTCCCGGCCTCGGCCGCTACATCCCCCGCATCCAGCGGATCAACGCCGAGGTCGACCTCAACGTGATCGTGGCCACGGGGGTCTACACCTTCCTCGAGCTCCCGAACTTCCTCGCCTACCGGAGCGTCGAGGCGCTCGCCGGGCTGTTCGTGCGGGAGATCCGGGAGGGAATCGACGACACGGGCGTCAAGGCGGCATTCCTGAAGTGCGCCGTCGAACAGCACGGCATCATCGGGGACGTCCCGAAGGTCCTGGCGGCGGTGGCGGCGGCCGCGGTCGAGACCGGCGTGCCGGTGATGGTGCACACGAACGCATCGGCGCGCACCGGTCTGCCCACCCTCGAGGCCCTGACCGGAGCGGGCGTCGACCCGGCGCGGATCGTGATCGCGCACGCGGGCGACAGCAACGACCTCGCCTACCTGCGCGCGATCGCTGACACGGGCGCGTGGCTCGGCTTCGACCGCTTCAACATCGAGCACTTCAACCCCGACGCCAGGCGCATCGAGACGCTCGTCGCGCTGGTCGCCGAGGGGTACGCGGACCGGATCCACCTCTCCCACGACGCCGCCTGCTTCTACGACTTCATGGTCGGCGACCCGGCCTTCGCAGACGAGCGCCCGGACTACCTCCACATCTCGAAGAAGATCCTTCCCGCGCTGCGCGACGCGGGCGTCACCGAGGAGCAGATCGACCTGATGATGGTCGAGAGCCCGCGGAGGTTCTTCGGATCGTGACCGGGCGAGAAGTGATCGCGCCGGTCCGCGAGCCGGAGGACATGAACGCGGCATTTGCCGCGGCGTACAACTCGGGCGACATCGATCAGCTGCTCGCCCTCTACGAGCCCGACGCGATCCTGGCACCGCAACCCGGGCTGCGCGCCGTCGGGCTCGAGGCGATTCGCGAGGCGCTTCTCGGGCTCCTCGCTCTCGGAGGGACGATGCGCTCCGAAAACCTCTACTGCCTGCGCTCCGGCGACATCGCATTGCTCCAGGGCTCGTGGACGCTCTCGACCGCGGACAGGGAAGGCGAGCCGGTCGAGCTGGCCTCGCGAACGGCGGAGGTCGTTCGGCGACAGCCCGACGGATCGTGGCTCTACGTCGCCGATCACGCCTTCGGGAGCGACGGGTGAGTGTGGAGGCCGCCCTGCCGTCCGACCCGGGCTCGCTGATCCGCAGCCGCCCCTACCGGGTGCTGCTCGTGCTCGCAGCCCTGATCGGCGTCGTCGTCTCGACGGCCTCGTGGGGCTTCCTCGAGCTCGTGTACGTCGTCCAGCGCTGGGTGTACGAGGACATCCCGGACGCCTTCGGCTACGACGTCGCGCCGTCGTGGTGGCCTCTTCCGTGGCTGGCCCTCGCCGGCCTGCTCACCGCGTTCGCCGTGGAGCGCTTGCCCGGGCGCGGCGGGCACGTGCCCGCCGAGGGGCTGAAGGCGGGCGGGGCGCCGACCCGGCCGGTCGACCTCCCGGGCGTCCTGCTCGCGGCGACCGCGACGCTCGGCCTCGGGCTCGTGCTCGGCCCCGAAGCGCCCCTGATCGCGCTCGGCATGGGCCTCGGGATCCTGTCGATGCGGCTCGTGCGGCGGGACGCTCCGCAACAGGCCGTCGGGCTGATGGCGGCGGCGGGGAGCTTCGCGGCGGTCTCGACGATCTTCGGCTCGCCGGTGATCGGCGCCGTCATCCTGATCGAGGCGACGGGGCTGGGCGGGCCCGTCCTCCCGCTCGTCCTCCTCCCCGGCCTGCTGTCGGCCGGCATCGGCTCGCTCGTGTTCATCGGCCTCGGATCCTGGTCGGGGTTCAGCACGAGCGCCTGGCAGCTGAGCCCGTTTTCTCTGCCGCCCTTCTCCGGCCCCGGCTGGGGCGACTTCGGCTGGACGATCGTGCTCGCGCTCGTCCTGGCAATCCTCGCGTTCGCGATCATGGAGCTCGCGCGCTGGACGATGCGCATCGTCGAGATCAGGCCGTACCCGCTCATGGTGGGTGCCGGACTCGTGGTGGGTCTGATCGCGATCGCATTCGGCGAGGCGACGGACCTGCAACCCGAAGCGGTGCTCTTCTCCGGCCAGGACGCGTTCGGCTCGCTGTTCGACTCCGCGGCGACCGTCTCCGTCTCGACCCTGATGCTGCTGTTCCTGTTCAAGGGGCTCGCCTGGAGCATCTCGCTCGGCAACTTCCGTGGTGGCCCAACCTTCCCGGCGATCTTCCTCGGTGTCGTTGCCGGCCTGATCGCCTCGCACCTGCCGGGCTACGCCGAGACGCAGGCCGTCGCTGCGCTCCTGGGCGCCATGTGCGTCTCGGTCCTGCGGCTGCCCCTGTCCTCCGTGATGATCGCCCTCCTGCTGACCTCGAGCGCAGGGCTTTCGGTCGCCCCGCTGGTCATCGTCGCCGTCGTCGTCGCCTACCTCGCGAGCCTGGGGCTGACGGCGTACGTCGACTCGCGTGTCGGGCCCGTGCCGCCGGGCCAGGAGGGCCCGGCCGACCCGGCGCCCGCCTCGACTGCCGCGGGAACCTAACCGGCGGCGGTGCTCGGCTTCTCGTCCCCCCTGGCCCTGAGCACCACGACGATCGCAATCGCCAGGTAGCCGAACGCGGCCACCTCGGGGAGCACGACCGCGAGAGCGGTCACGCCGGCGTAGAAGGCGATGTTGGGCGAGGTGGCGAGGAGAACCGCCTGTACCTCCTCCTCCCCGACCCCCGGCCGCAGCAGGCTCCGGTCGCTCGCAGCCGTCGCCCAGAGAGCGCCGATCAGGAGCGAGATCACGAGCAGCGACGCGCCGTAGAAGATCACGGCAGCCCGCTCGGCGTCCGTGTCGCGGATCGCCTCGGCCATGAGCCTGGTCGGAAACGGGAGGAACGAGACAGCCATCAGCAGCAGCAGGTTGATCTGCATGACCCGCTTGTTCACGTACTGCAGGCGCACGAACAGGCCGTGATGCGCGAGCCAGATACCGCCGATGGTGACGAAGCTCGTTACGAAGCCGAGGTAGGCGGGCCACTCGCGGACGATCCCGAGCCAGAGGTCGTCGAACTCGGACGCGGGAACCCGGATGTCCAGCACGAGCAGCGTGATGGCGATCGCGAAGACGCCGTCACTGAACGCCTCCGTCCGGCCGGTGCCCCAGCGGTCGCGCACGGTCGCCAGTTCGACGTTCCTCATGCGCCCCCTGCAGGTGCGGGTCGCGGATCAGCGCCGGGGCCGGACGACGCCATCCGGCGAGCCTATGGAGCGCCGCGCCCGTCCCCTGAGCGGAGGTCTATTCTCGACGGGATCTCGCCGTCGGGGAGGAGCGCGCCGCCGAGGCCCGTGTTACCTCGACCCGTCCCGGATCGTCAATGGAATGACCACGGCGAGCGAGGAGGATGGACGATGATGACTGACGACCACCGGCTGGCAGAGGGCTTCGAGGAGCATCGCGCCCACCTGCGGGCCGTGGCGTACCGGATCCTCGGCTCGCGCGCCGAAGCCGACGACGCGGTGCAGGAGTCGTGGCTGCGGCTCAGCCGGACCGACGTCGCCGGCATCGAGAACCTGGGCGGCTGGCTGACGACGGTCGTCGCGCGCATCTGCCTCGACATCCTGCGCTCGCGCACATCGCGACGCGAGGAGCCCATGGGCGTGGACGTGCCCGAGCCGGCCGCAAGCGCAACCGGCGGAGAGGATCCCGAGAGCGAGGCCGTGCTGGCCGACTCGCTCGGTGCCGCCCTGCTCGCGGTGCTCGACACGCTGTCTCCCGCGGAGCGGGTCGCATTCGTGCTGCACGACGTGTTCGCGATTCCCTTCGACGAGATCGGTCTCGTCCTGGGGCGTTCCCCGAACGCCGCCAAGCAGCTCGCGAGCCGCGCGCGCGGCCGGCTGCAGGGGTCGACTCCCGCCCCCGATCCCGATCTCCCGCGGCAGCGGAAGGTCGTGGACGCGTTCCTCGCCGCCTCGCGCGGCGGCGACTTCGAGGCGCTGCTCGCGGTGCTCGACCCCGGCATCGTGCTGCGGGCGGACGCAGGGGCCGTGCAGATGGGCGCGCCCGAGGAGGTGCGCGGCGCCACAGCCGTCGCCCGCATGTTCTCCGGGCGGGCGCTCGAGGCCCAGCCCGCGCTCGTCGACGGAGCGGCCGGCGTCGTGTGGGCGCCGGAAGGCCGGCCGAGGGTCGTGTGGGATCTCTCGATCGCAAACGGCACGATCGCCCGCATCGACATGCTCGCCGCTCCCGATACCCTCGCCGAGCTCGACCTGGTCTTCGATCGACTCTGAGCCAACCGCGACCACGAGAAAGGTGACGCCATGCTCTGCATGAACACGTATCCCAGGGACTACGTCGACGAGTGCCGCGCGAGGGTGGACGCGCACGTGGCGGCGTATACGACGCTGGCGGCGGCCGTGAACGGGAACGGCACCCTCGGCGCCGCGGTCGAGGCGCTCGAGCCGGTGTTCTTCAACAACCTGCTGATCGCGCTGGACGGCTACTTCACCCACCGCAGCCGGACGCTCGAGAAGAAGGACGGCAACCCGCTCAACGAGGTGCGGGTCATGTGCGCGTCGATGATGCTCCACGGAGACGTCATGACCGAGGACAGGGGCATCAAGCTCTCGCCCGAGAAGTCCGTCCTCGGGATCCCGTTCGGCGAGAAGATCGCGCTCGGCGAGGAGTCGTTCGCCCGCATCTCGAGCGCGTTCTTCTCGGAGATCGAGCGCAAGTTCGTGTGACGGCGCCGCCTCGGGGCGAGCGCGGCCGGATAGCGCCGCGCCCGCCCGGCATGCGCGGCAGCTCACCCGAGCAGGCGACCGATGCAGTCGTATTCAACGACGGCCCGGCAAGACCACTCCTGCGCCTCCGCCGGCTGCCGGCGGACGCCGGTCCGCCCGGCGTGACGCGCTAGGCTGACGCCGTGCGGGAGATCGCGCCCGGCCTGTGGCACTGGACGGCTCGCCACGAGCACATCCGCATGGATGTCAGCTCGTACTGCCTGCTCGCCGAGCGTGTGCTGATCGATCCGCTGATCCCGCAGGAGGGCCTGTCGTGGTTCGAGGCGCACGGAGCGCCGGAGCACGTGCTGCTCACCAACCGCCACCACGATCGCCATGCCTGGCGGCTTCGTGACGCCTTCGGGTGCACGGTGCACTGCGTCCGCTGCGGGCTGCACGAGCTGGACGGACGTGGGCCGGTCGAGGCGTTCGACTTCGGTGACGAGCTGCCGGGCGGCGTGATCGCCCACGAGGTCGACGTGATCTGCCCCGACGAGACAGCGCTCCACATCCCGGCGCACCGGGCGCTCGCCTGCGCGGACGGCGTCGTCCGCTTCTCCGGCGGAGACGAGCTCGGCTTCGTCCCGGACGAGCTGATGGACGATCCCGAACGGACGAAGGCGGGCCTGCGCGACGCCTACCGACGCCTCCTCGACCTCGACTTCGAACATCTGCTGCTGGCGCACGGCGACCCCGTGGTCGCGTCCGGCAAAGAGGCATTGCGCGCGTTCGTCCACTGAGAGACACCCGAGACACCTTGACCCGCTGGGAAGTCACGCGTCGGTGTTCAAGACCCAGAATCGTTCTCCGCGCTCCGCCTCGAGCTTCGCCAGTTGCTCCCTGTGAATTTCGCGAACGCGCGACGGGGTGATGGCCTCTGCGGGGCTCACCTCCTCGATCGTGAGGCTCGTCTTGTCCTCGTAGAGATGCTCACCGGCGAGGCGCGCCTGGCTGTCGTAGGGCCAGATGAACGCCTGCCGGCTCGATGCGTGGTAGAGGGCCTCTGCGTCGTCGACGTCGTAGCCGATGGCTCTCAGGTCGGCTCCACGGGCGAGTTGATGAAACGTGATCTCGTCGCAGATTCCCCAATCGGCGACGGCGAGACGGTCGTCGGAGTGCCAGAGCACGGCCTCACTGACACTGTTGTAGAACGCAAGCACACCTTCCTTGCCCTTGATGACCGCGGGGCTCGCTCCCCAGGTGACCCGATAGACCCGAGACGTAGATCCGAAATGAGCTGCCCTGCGCCTCCGCCGGCAGGGCAGGCGGGTCGGCTACGGATACGGGCTCCAGCGCATCGACCCGGCGACGGCCGCGGCCGCGAGGAGAGCGCCCAACGCTGCGAAGATCCAGGTGACCTCGGTGGGTCGCTTCTGCTTTGCAACCTCCTTCGGCAGATCCGAGAACACCTTGCGCAGCTGGTCGGCGTCCTTCGCGCCGTGATACGTGCCGCCCGTCTGCTCGGCGACCCCCATCAGAGTCGGGGTGTCGGCGACCAGGAAGCGCCGGAACCCGCCGAACCCGCCCTGGAACCCGCCGCCGCCTCCAAAACCGCGGGAGAAGACGTCTCCGCCGAGCTGCTCGCGCGTGCACGCCGGCCGCGAGGGGTTGGTCGTTCCGAAGCCGATCGTGTACACGCGTACCCTCCGCTCGACCGCGTAGGGCACGGCGTCGAGCGGCTCGATCCCACGGTTGCTCGCGCCGTCCGTCAGGAGCACGACAATGTCCGGCACGTAGCCGTTCACGCCGGGCTTCGTCTCCGCCGGAGCGCCGGGTGCGTCGCCGACCGGCTGCACCGCCGGGTTGATCTCGGCGATCGCATCGAGGCTCTTCAGCATCGCCGAGCCGATCGCCGTGCCGCGCCCCGTGGTGAGGCCGGCGATCGCCTCGACGAGCACCTTGCGATCGGTCGACGGCGGCACGGCCAGCTCGGCGAACCCGGCGAAGACGACAAGCCCCATGCGTAGTCCCTTCGGCTGATTCTCGACGAATGCGCGGGCGGCCTCCTGGGCGACGGCCAGCCGGTTGGGCTTGACATCGGAGGAGCACATCGACCCCGAGACGTCCAGGGCGAGGATGATCGAGGTACGTGCGTCCGGGACGCTGCGCACCATCTGCGGGCGGCCGGAGGCCAGCGCGAGCGCGACGATGCCCGCAAGGAGAAGGGCGACGGGAAGGTGCCGCTGCCACCGCTTCCGCCCCGGCAGCACCGAGCGCAGCAACGCAACGCTCGAGTAGCGCACGGCTCTGCGCCGCCGGCGGCGCAGAGCCCACCAGTACACCCCGAGGAGAACCGGGACGACGGCCAGCGACAGCAGCGCGAGCGGCCACTGGAACGACATCTCAGATCACCCGCCCGAACCATACGATCGAGAGGGCGGCGCCGAGGGCGAGGAGGAGCCCGGCTGCGGCGGCGAAGACCGCGGTCACCTCGCGCGGCTTCGTGACACGCTTGAATTCGAGGTCGATCGACTCGTAGACGTCAGTGAGCGCCCCGGCGTCGGCCGCCTGGTGGTACGTGCCGTCCGTGACGTTCGCGATCTCGGTCAGCAGGTCCGCGTCGAGCGCGGTCGCGACGTTGAAGCCGTCGACCTCGACCACGGTTCCCTGCTCCGTGCCGAGCCCGATCGCGTGGACGCGCACGCCCGCCGTCGACGCGACCTCCGCGATCTTCAGCGGGTCGGGACGTGTCGTGTTCTCTCCGTCGGAGAGCAACACGATGGCGGACGAGCCCAGATAGCCGATCGCCACCGTGCCGGCGTCGCTGTCGAGCTGGGACTCGTCGATCGTGAGCGGCTTCCCCGCGATCGTCCTCAACGACGTGAAGAGGCCCTGCCCGAGCGACGTGCCGCCGCTCACCGACAGGCGGTTGATCGCCTTGATCACCTCTTGCTTGTCGTTGCTCGGCCTGAGCACGGTGACGGCGCTGTCGCCGAACGCGACCACCCCGATCCGGATCGACCGCGGCTGCTGCTCGACGAAGGCGCGGGCGGCTGCCTTGGCCGCCTCGATCCGGGTCGGCTCGAGATCCTTCGCGCGCATGCTGTTCGACACGTCGAAGGCGAGGATCACCGTGGCCTCCCGTACGGGTAGCGCAACGTCCGCGGACGGTCGCGCCAGCGCGAAGCAGGCGAGGGCGAGCGCTGCAGCGAAGAGCGCGAAGGGGATGTGGCGCCGCCGCAGGCGCCGCGGGGACGACGTGGGAACGAGGCCCTCGGACGCGAGCCGGGCCGCGCGCGTGCCCGCGCAGACGGAGCGCCCACACGTAACCGGCGATCAGCGCCGGGACGGCCGCAAGGGTCAGCAACATCCACGGCGACCCGAGTGACATCAGCGGCGCCGCCGTCTGCGGGACTCGACGACACGCACGATCGCGGGAACGAGATCGTCCTCGGTCGTGATCTCGTGGATGTCGACGCCGGCACGGAGGGTCGCAGCGCGCAGCTCGGCCTCGCGGTGATCGCCCGCCTCCCGCAGCCTGTGCCGGAACTCGGCGTCGCTCGAGTCGACGGTGAGCTGCTCGCCGGTCTCGGCGTCCTCGACCACGATCACGCCTGCGTCGGGGAGCTCGTACTCGCGACGGTCGAGCAGCCGGATCGCGACGACCTCGTGCCGCTCGGTCAGCTGCAGGAGGGGACGCTCCCATCCCGGCGCTGTGATGAAGTCGGAGAGGAGGACGACGAGCGAGCGGCGCCGGATCGCCCCGACCGCATACTCCAGCAGTCCGTTCAGGTCGGTGACGGTCCCGTGCGTTCCCGGGGGGCGCGACAGGTCGCGTGTCAGGGCGAGCACCTGGTTCCGGCTGCTCCGCGGCGGGAGCGTGCTCTCGATCTCGTTGTCGAAGAGGACGGCGCCCACGCGGTTGCCGCCACGGGTGAGCAGACGGGCGAAGATCGTCGCGAGCTCGCGCAGAACGAGCTCCTTCGGCCGCTCGATCGGCCCGAACCCCATCGACGGCGAGCGGTCGAGCAGGAGCCACGCGGTCAGCTCGCGGTCCTCGCTGTACTCGCGGACGAAGGGCGTATCCATCCGCGCGGTGACGTTCCAGTCGATGTGGCGGATGTCGTCGCCCGGCTCGTACTCGCGGAGGTCGCGGAAGTCCGTCCCGACGCCGCGGAAGAGAGTGCGGTAGTCGCCCTGGAGCACGCCGTCCAGCCGGCGGATCACCTGCCACTCGAGCCGGCTGAGAAGCCGCTCGGGCGTCTCTGCGCCTAGTGTCCCGGTGGCGTCCATGAGCTCGGTCCGATGAGCCGCGGCGCCGCCGGCGGCCATGCGCTCCCTGAGCGCAAGCTCGGGAACGGGGACGGCGGCGAGAATGCGGTCGACGATGTCGTCGGCGGTGACCCCGTCTGCAAGCGCCTCGTACGACAGCACGAAGCGGTGGCGCAGGACGTCCGGGGCGATCTCCCGCAGATCCTGCGGCAGCGCGTACTCGCGTCCGCGGACGAGCGCGAGCGCCCTGCCGGCGAGGATCAGGTTGATGGACGCCCGGGGGCTGGCCCCGAAGGTGATGAAGCGCGACAGCTCGCCGAGACCGACCGCGGAGACGTTCCGCGTGGCGTTGGCGAGCTTCACCGCGTACTCGATGAGCGCCGGGTCGACGAACACCGCGTCGGCGGCGTGTTGCAGCCCGGCCAGCTGCCGGGCGTCGATCGCCCGCGCAGCCTGTTCGAGCGAGGCGGTCATGCGCTCGACGATGACGAACTCCTCGGTGGGGCTCGGATAGTCGATCAGCACCTTGAGCATGAACCGGTCGACCTGTGCCTCGGGCAGCGGGTAGGTGCCCTCGGACTCGATCGGGTTCTGTGTCGCCATCACGAGGAACGGGTCGGGGAGCAGGTGCGTCTCGCGCCCGATGGTCACCTGGCGTTCCTGCATCGCCTCGAGCAGGGCGCTCTGCACCTTCGCGGGCGCGCGGTTGATCTCGTCCGCGAGGACGAGGTTCGCGAACACGGGCCCGAGCGCAACCTGGAACTCCCCGAGCTTCTGGTTGAAGATCCGCGTCCCGACGATGTCGGCGGGCACGAGGTCGGGGGTGAACTGGATGCGCTGGAACTCGCCGCCGATGGCCTGGGCGAGCGTCTTCACCGCCATCGTCTTGGCGAGCCCGGGAACGCCCTCGACGAGGAGGTGACCGCGCGCGAGCAGCGCGACCACCATGCGCTCGAGCAGCGCGTCCTGGCCGACGATGACGCGCTTGACCTGGTACAGCACCTGCTCGAGCGACGCGTCGAGTGCGGGCTGCTGGTTCATGGGCTCCCTCGTTTCACTTTGGTGGGGCGTTCGCCGCGCCGCCGGCGGTGCCGATCGGGACGGCGAAGCCGATGCCGATGAAGTAGCCGTCGCGCGACGGGTTCGCGAGCGCGGTGACGATGCCGATCACCTGCCCGCCCCGGTTGAGCAGCGGCCCTCCCGAGTTGCCGGGGTTGACGGCCGCGTCGAACTGGATCAGGCCGCGCATCGGCTTTCCGTCCGTTCCCTTGATCGAGCGGTCGAGACCCGAGATGACGCCGGAGGTCAGCGAGCCGAGGTAGCCGATCGGGTGCCCGACCGCGTACGCCTCGTCTCCCGACCTGACCACCTCCCCCGAGCACCGCGGGGACGATCGTCTCGGGCCCGCGCTGCGGCATGAGAACGGCGATGTCGTTCTCGGGGTCGCTCGACGTGATCGCGGCCGTCGACCTGGTGCCGTCGACGAACGAGACCCGAACGCGCTTCGCACCGTCGACGACGTGGAGCGCGGTGAGGATGGCACCGCTCCGGTTGACGATCACTCCTGCACCGAGATCCCCGGCCTCGTCCTTCCGCGAGGGATCGTCCGCCTCGATCTGGACGAGCGACGGCAGGATCTGCTGGTACACGGTCGCCGAGGTCGCGGGCTGCGCTTGCAGGTCCTCGATCGCCTTCTTCACGACGCCCGAGGCGATCGTCCCGACCTGCGCCCGATCGAGCGGCGACGGAGACGAGTCCCGGGTCGCGACATAGGTACCGGCCGCGACGACGGCGATCGCGGCAACGGCCGAGAGAGCGAGTACGTACCGCCGGCGAGGTCTGCCGCCAGGAGCGGGCGGTTCGCCGGAGGGGACAGCCGGTTCCTGGGGAGCCGTGCTCTGACCCATCCAACGATGCTACTCGGACCGTCTCGTGAGGCTCTGCCCGCGACCCGCGCTTAACAGCGGCTCAACCTGCGACGGCTGACGCAGCGCGTCGCCCTCCGCGACGCGATAGGGTCGGCCGGCCAGCGAGATCACGGGAGGCATGGAGCGTGGACGTTTCCTCGCAGTTCGACGTGTCCGGGTTCGGCGACGATCGTCACCGGCGGTGCCAGTGGGCTCGGGCTCGCCTACGCGCGAGGTGCTGGCAGCGCACGGCGCGCGGGTGACGCTGATCGACGTCGACGCCGGCGCGGTGGCCGCGCAGGCCTCCCGCCTGCAGGGCGAGGGGCTCGACGTGCGGGGGGCGGTCGCCGACGTGACCGATCACGCCGCCCTCGACAGCGCGATCGACGAGGCGGCGGACGCCTACGGCCGGCTCGATGTCGCGTTCGCCAACGCCGGCATCGATTCGGGCGTCGGTTTCGTCGGCGCCTGGGCCGGCGGCGAGCGGCCGCGGATCGAGGAAGGTGCGCTCGAGCGCTACACCGACGAGCGCTGGAACCGCGTGATCGAGATCAACCTCAACGGCATCTTCGCGACGGCGCGCGCTGCGGCCCGCCACATGCGTCCCCGCCGGTACGGGCGGATCATCGTGACCACCTCGCTCGCGGCGACCAAGGTCGAGCCCGCGATCGGCTCGGCCTACATGGCCGCCAAGGCCGGGCGCACGGCACCTGATGCACTGCCTCGCGCTCGAGCTGGCGGCGGACGGCATCACGGCGAACGCGATCGCGCCGGGGTTCTTCGTCACCAACATCGGCGGCGGCCACGCCCACAACCCCGAACTGCAGGCAGCGCTGGCGAAGGACATTCCCATGCACCGCGTCGGCCAGCCGGACGACATCAAAGCGCTCGCCCTCTTCCTCGCCTCACCGGCCTCCGAGTACATCACCGGCCAGGAGATCGTGATCGACGGCGGCTGGGGCCTGGGAGTCGCCGACTGAGCCGCGCAACACTTAGCACTTGACCTAACTGTCCTAGCGAAGAATACTTAGCCTCATGTCTAAGTCTTCTGTGACCGACCGCGTCTTCCACGCACTCGCCGACCCGACGCGGCGCGGCGTCGTAGAGCGGCTGGAGCGCGGCCCCACCTCGACGGGCGACCTGTTCTGCTCGTTCTCGATGTCCCTACCGTCGTTCACTCACCACCTCTCGGTCCTCGAGGACGCAGGGCTCGTCGCCTCGACGAAGCACGGCCGCGTCCGGACGTACCGGCTCGCCTCAGGAGGCCTCGCGTCCGCCGAGAGCTGGCTCTCTGCCAGGCGACGCTACTGGGAGCAGCGGCTCGACCAGCTCGATCGTCACCTACAGGAAACGAAGGAGCGCACATGACGACCATCCCTGTCCCGAGCCCCGACCTCGACCTGTTGCTCGAGCGCGAGGTGAGACGTCGCACCCGAGGCCGTGTGGGACGCCTGGACACGGCCGGAGCAGCTCGTGCGGTGGTTCACCCCTGCTCCCTGGCAGACCGTCGACTGCGAGATCGACCTTCGCCCCGGCGGGATCTTCCGCACGGTGATGCGCTCGCCCGAGGGCGAGGACTTCCCGAATGTCGGCTGCTACCTCGAGGTGGTACCGAACGAGCGCCTCGTGTGGACGTCGGCCCTCGCGCCCGGATACAGGCCGCTGACCGAGCACCCGCCCGACGCCTTCCCGTTCACCGCGGTGATCTCGCTCGAGCCGACCCCGACGGGCACGCGCTACCGCGCCCTCGCGATCCATGCCGACGCAGAGACCTGCAGGCGCCACGACGAGATGGGCTTCCACGACGGGTGGGGCGCAGCGCTCGGCCAGCTCGTCGACATGGTCAAGGGGAGTGTCGCAAGCCGGTAGCCAGGCTCCCCTACGAGAGCGGCGACTACGGGACGACGACGAGCTTCGTGCCGGGGCCTTCCGCCTGGCGGCGCCAGGCGTCGGCGACGGCGTCGAGGGGCACCCGTTCCACCTCGAGCTGGATCTCGCCGGCGATCGCGTGCCCCACGAGCCGCCGGTAGTGATCCGCGAGCTCGTCGGGAGGCACTGCGAAGTTCGTGTGGCCGAGGATCGACAGGTTCTTGAAGCGCACCGCCGCTGAGGCGAGCTGTGCCGTCGCGCCCGCCGACTGGCCGAGGTTGACGAGCGTCGCGCGCGGCGCAGCGGCCTCGATCGCAGCTGCCGCCGGCTCGCCCCACAGCGGGTCGAAGACGTAGCGTCGGGCCGTCGCCGCCGAACGCCTCCCTGAACGCCGCCACGAGGTCGTCGTGCTCGTCGAGGCGGATGGTCGCATCGGCCCCGTACGCGACGGCCTGCTCGAGCCCGGCAGCGCTCCGTCCGGCCGCCACGACCCGGGAGGCTCCGAGCAGCCTCGCGGCCTGGACCGCGACAAGGCCGACCGAGCCCGTCGCGCCCAGCACGAGCACCGTCTCGCCACCGGCGAGCGGCGCCCTCCAGGCGAACGGCAGCCATCCGGCGAGCCCGGCGATCCCGAGCGCGGCGGCGAGCGCGGGATCCGCCCCGTCCGGTACCTCGATCGCGTGCGCGTCGCCGACCGCTGCGCGCTCGGCGATCGCGCCGGGCGCCGTCCGCCCCAGCGAGCCGCCGAAGATCCACACCACCCTGCCGTCTTCGGTGCGGCCGACGGCCTCGCAGCCCGGAACGTAGGGCAGCTCGGGATGGCCCGTGGCGAGAATCCCGCGCGAGACCGCGAGGTCGATCGGGTTGACCGGGGCGGCGAGCACCTCGACCGCCTCGCCGAGCGGGTCGGCGACGTCGGCGACCTCCGGCATCGCGCCGACGCTCCGGATGACCGCCGCCTTCATGCGCCCACTCTACGTCTTCCTCGACCTCCTGGACGGTCGCGGCACGTGTACCGCAGCGCCCAAGCGGCAGCCGGATCGATCGTCGAGGCTCGAGAGCCGTCCAGCTGCTTCACGCGACTTCCCCGGGAAACGGGCGTAGGATCCCGACGTGGCGGCGGAGGATCCCGGAGCAGTCGCAGCAGATGCCTGCGGGCGAGCGGCCGATCCGCGCGGCCGAGGTGGTCGGTGCCCTGTCGCTCGCGACCGACCTCGGCACCGGGCAGCCGCTCGAGCACGCGTTGCGCACGGCCGTGCTCGCGGTCCGTCTCGGCGAGCTCGCGGGAGCATCGCCGCAGGAGCTCGCGGACACCTACTACGTCGCGCTCCTCCATGCCTCCGGGTGCAGGGATCGTGTCCCTGCAGCATGCAAGCACCATCACCGACAACGCCGCGGTCGTGCGACGCGGCTACGCGGCCTTCAACGCGGCCGACACGGACACCCTCACCGAGCTCTTCGACGAGAGCGCGTCGTGGCACACGCCGGGGCGGAGCCCTCTCTCCGGTGAGAGACGGGGCCGTGAGGCGGTCTTCGGCCAGTTCGGCAGATACGTCGGCGAGACCGGAGGTACATTCAAGGCCGAGCTGCAGCGCGTGCTCACCGACGAGGACGGCCGCGTGATCGGCATTCATCGCAACACCGCGGAGCGCGACGGCAAGAAGCTGGATGTCTACTGCTGCATCGTCTTCGAGCTCGAGGACGGACGGATCACCGACGGTCGGGAGCACTTCTACGATCTCCACGCCTGGGACGAGTTCTGGTCGTAGCCCCGTCCGGCGCAGGCCCGGCAGGCACGCCGGCGGCTACAGCCGAAGGCGCTCTCAGCACGTACCGAAGCCCCCGCAGTTGCGGGGGCTTCGCATGTTGGAGCTGCGGCGAGGAGACGACCGACCACAGCAACCGGATCAGGCCCGAGCGGTCGTGAGGGCCGGCCGCGAGGGCTCGGTGCGCGCCGCAACGGACCGGTCCCGGACGATGTCGAGGAGGAGCAGGGTGAGGTTCGCACCGACAGCCGCTCCGACGATCGTCGTGATGACGGCAAGCAGCCCGGCTGTTGCGTGGAACCCCAGCCAGGCGCCGACGAGCGCGCCTGCCGTCGCCCCCATCAAGCCCACCGTCCTGGCCCGAATCGGCCAGTCGCGGTTGACCCAGGCCAGGTAGGTGCCGAGGCCGATCGGCAGGCCGATGGAGAGCCCCGCGACGAGCTCGTCGTCGAGCGGCACCGTCGGCAGCGCCACCAGCACGATCATCACGCCGATGAACCAGCCGCCGAGGCCGAGCACCAGCAGGTACACGGACCGGAGCACGGCGCTCGCCTTGCGTCCGAAGCCGCCGCGCCTGCGCACGCGGCGCCACATCAGCAGCAGCGACAGGGGCACGAGGAGCGCGAGGCCCACCATCGCGCCGGCGAAGCCCTTGCCCAGCGCAGTGTGCGTCACCTCGGGCGTGAAGTCGACCGTCGCGTGCGTGTACAGCGAGTCGTCGACCCTGCCGCTGTCGAGGAAGGCGTTCAACAGCCGCGTGCTCGCCTTCGGCTCGTAGCTCCAGAAGTCGGTCGAGTGGCCGAGCTCGGCCAGCACGACCTGCCGGCCGTTCGGGAGGTGCGGCAGAAGCTCCCTGGTCGCGTTCACGGCCGGAGTAGCGAAGTCGAGCGTCCCGCCGATCAGGAGCGTCTCGACCTTCGACGTCTGCACCCGGCTGTACTGGTTGTCGCTCGCGTTCGCCGGCCACGCGTCGAGCATGCGGCCTCCTGCCCAGATGAACTCCGTGGCGGGATTGCCGAGGATCGAGTCGCTGCGATGCTCGCCCGACGAGAAGTAGGCTCTCAGCGGCGGCGGCATCGGCCCGCGAGGCGGCTCCGACATCGCCCCAGATGAACGCCTCGGGGAAGGCGAGCCTGCTCACGAGCGACATGAACCAGAACCCGCTCGCGTCGCCCTCCGCGGCCGACAGCCACGAGCTCAGGGTGATCGGCGCCGAGAGGGGAGCGGCCGCCGACGTCGATTCCATCAGGCCGAAGAAGGAGGCGAGCCGCACGTTGCCCTCGTCGACCGGTAGGCCCATCCACCGATCGGGCATGCGCGACGCCGTCCGCGTCATCGACGCGGCGAGGTCGTCCGTCCGATCGCTGCAGCTGATGTCCTTGGCAGCAGAGCTCCGAGTAGTGGCGAATCTGCTCATCCGTCGTCTTCGGGTCGTAGAGGAAACGGCCGGGTGGGTTGACGCCGATCATCACCGAGCGGTGGACGCTCTTGGGGTAGCGCCACGAGTAGATCATCGCGGTGCGGGTGCCTGCGCTCTCGCTGACGAGGTCGATCGGCCCGTACCCGAGGGCAACCCGTGCGGCCTCGAAATCGTCGGCCCGCTCCGCGCAGCGTGTAGCCGGCGAGATCGACGCCGTCGGCCGTGAGCCGCTCCGCGCAGGACCTGAAGGCGTCGGCGTACGCGCGTTGGGACTTCTCGCCGAGGAAGCCGTCGGAGTGCTTCAGCGCCGACGCGACCTCCGGGCAGTCGAGCACCGACGACCCGTCCACGCCGCGGTAGCCGACCAGGACGACGTCGTGGTTGCCGGCGATCCGGCTGGCCTTGGAGAACTCCATGTTGGTCTTGCCGGGGCCGCCCTCGAGCCGGAAGACGGGCGCGCCCGGGTGGGCCGAGCGAGCCCGGATGCGAGTGACCGGCAGCGCGATCAGCCGCGACTGCGGGTTGGCCCGGTTCTCGGGCACGACCAGCGTTCCGCAGTCGGCTGCGTAGCTGCCCTTCTCCGTGGCGTAGTGGCAGGGCTCGAGCGTCAGCTGACCGGCGTGCGCCCCCTTCGGCACCGTCACCGATCCGTCGTCGGGGCCGAATCGCAGGTACGCCAGGCCGAGCACCACCAGCCCGATGACGGTGAGGGCGGCGATGCGGGAGAGAGTGAGAGCTCGGTTCGTCGGGGCTTGCATCGTGGGGCTCCTTTCGTGCATTTCCGGGATGCCCCGACGGTAGGAGGGCGGCGGCGGAACGTCGTCGTCGCGAGGCCTGATTCGCGCTCGTACCGGCCGGTGATTCCGACTCCTACCCAGGGAGGAGGCGGCGCGCGAAGGCGTGCAGTACGTTCAGCGGGTGAGCCGGGTCCCGATCATCGTGCGCAGGTACGGGCTCGATGCGCTGATCGTCCTCGCAGCGGTCGAAAGCGTGCTCGAGGTCGCTCTCCGCCAGGGCTCGCCGGACGCGCCGCGCACGACGCTGTGGTTCGACGTACCGGCGATCGCGGTCATCGTGCTCCCGCTCCTCGCACGACGGCGCTTCCCGTTCGCTGCTCCCGCGTCGTTCTGGCTACTGGCTGCCGCCGTCTCGTTCGTCGACGGGCGGCTGCTCCCGTTCACTCTCGGCGTGTTCATCGCCGGGATTGCAGCCGCGTTCCTGCTCGGGAACCTCCGCGACGACGTGCAGGCCCGTCTGGGACTGGCGGTGGTCGTGGGCGGCGCCGCGATCATCGTCTACAACAAGCCCGGCCACGCAGCCGGAGAGCTCGTCTTCATCCCGCTCCTGTTCGCGATCTCCTGGCTCGCAGGCTTTGCGTTGCGCACCCGGGTCGAGCAGGCCGAGGCGGCGGAAGCGCGCGCGGCCGAGGCCGAGCGAGAGCGCGAGTCGGCCGCCCGCGTCGCCGTCGCCGAGGAGCGCGCTCGGATCGCGCGCGAGCTCCACGACATCGTCGCCCATGCCGTCAGCGTGATGGTGCTCCAGGTCGGCGCCGTCCGCCACAAGCTCCCCGAGACGCTCGCCGAGGACGCGGACGCGCTCCGAGGCGTCGAGCAAACCGGTCGCACGGCGCTCGCCGAGATGCGCCGTCTCCTCGGCGCGATGCGGCGCGACGGCGACGACCTCGAGCTCGCGCCCCAGCCGGGCCTCGACAGGCTCGACTCGCTGCTGGAGGAAGTCGGCCGCGCGGGCCTTCCCGTCGAGTTGCACGTCGACGGCCGGCCCTTCCCGCTCCCACAGGGGATCGACCTCTCCGCCTATCGAATCGTGCAGGAGGCCCTGACCAATGCGCTCAAGCACGCACACGCCAGCCATGCCGACGTGGCCGTCCGCTACCGGCCCGACGAGCTCCGGATCGAGGTGCGGGACGACGGCGCGGGCAGCTCGACGAGCGACGGCCTCGGCCACGGGCTCGTCGGCATCCGCGAACGCGTCAAGATCTATGGCGGCGAGATGACCGTAGGAACGGCAACCGGGGGCGGTTTCGTCCTCAGCACGCGCCTCCCTCTCGGCGGCGGCCGGCCATGACGATCCGCGTGCTCGTCGCCGACGACCAGTCGATGGTCCGTGCCGGCTTTCGCATGCTCCTCGCCGGCGAAGAGGACATCGAAGTCGTGGCCGAGGCGAGCAACGGGCTCGAGGCGGTGGAGAAGGCGGCGCGGTTCCGACCGACCGTCGTTCTGATGGACATCCGCATGCCGGAGCTCGACGGCCTCGAGGCCACCCGGCGCATCCTCGCCGGCGACGCCGCGGCGCGAGTTCTGATCCTGACGACCTTCGACCTCGACGAGTACATCTACGAGGCACTGCGAGGCGGGGCCAGCGGCTTCGTGCTCAAGGACGATCCTCCGGAGCAGCTGATCGCCGCGATCCGCACCGTCGCCGCCGGCGACGCGCTGCTCTCCCCGGCGGTCACGACCCGCGTGATCGAGCAGTTCACCCGCATCCCCCGGTTCACGCCGCCGAAGGAGCTCCAGGAGCTCAGCGCCCGCGAGCTCGACGTCCTGCGCCTGATCGCCCGCGGCCTCTCCAACGCGGAGATCGGCCAGGAGCTCTACATCGGGGAGACCACCGTGAAGACGCACGTCACCCATATCCTCCAGAAGCTCGACCTCCGTGACCGTGTCCAGGCAGTCGTGCTCGTCTACCAGGCGGGGCTCTTCGAAGCACCGTGACGATCGGCGCGGGCCCCTCGGTCACGACCCCAGAGTTGTCCGGCGCGGTCGGCGATTAGCCACCGGCCCCGGGTAGAGGTAGAGGATCGACCACTGCCGGCCAAGGTGCCCTCCGCGGAGAAGGACGCCTGCCGAACGGGCGTCGAAGGTGGAGGCTGTCGGAAAGCCGCGCGGCGACGATCAGCAGATGCACCGATGCAATGGGCCTCGCTCAGGGCTACGATTTTGCTGGTTCTCAGTGAGGGGCCGTTTTCCGTAGGTTCAGGGGGGGGAACGGCGGTGGAGAGAAGGAGCTTTCGTTCGAGCACCCTTGTGCTCTCCTTTCTCTCGTGTCCGAGCGATAACGGATCGCGGCAGCCTCCCCAGCTTGGGCGAAGAGCGGCACCGGCACAGAAGGGGCTTCGGCCCGGGGGTGCGAACCGGACGGGAAGGTTCGTCTGTGCGTTCTCTGCGCAGAAGGCAGGTGCTCGACATGAGTACGCGGCACACAATCCAGTCCATTGTTGGCTTCGTTGTCCTCCTTGCGCTGGTGGGCGCGGCGTGGTCGGGTTCGGCCGCACGACCTAGCTTCGGGGCGACGCAGTCACGCGAGCTCGCTCTAGGCCCGGCGGCGGAGCAGGCACGGAAGCCAGGGCTCCCGAAGATCCTCCGGCATCCGAACATCCGCAGTGAGGCAACGAGCTCCCGCGGCGCGCTCGTTCGCTACCGGCCGGCGAAGGTGCGAGGAGCGACGTCCGTTCGATACTCGAAGGCGAGCGGGAGCCTGTTCCCGCTCGGGACCACGATCGTCAGGATCGTGGCGAAGAACAAGGTTGGCCTGTCGCAGGCGAGCTTCACGGTCCGCGTCGTCGACACGACCGCGCCCACGTTTGGAGCGACCGCCGACGTCAGGGTAGAGGCGACTTCCCCCCAGGGCGCAACCGTCACCTACCCTTCGATCCGCGTCACCGACAGGGTCTCCGCAAACGTCGTCGTCAACTGCTCGCCGGCCTCCGGCGCCGCCTTCGGGCTCGGCGAGACAAGGGTCAGCTGCACGGCGCGCGACGCGGCCGGCAACGACGCCGACGCGAGCTTCGTCGTCACTGTGGTCGACACGACGGCTCCCGTCTTCGCGCCGGTGGCAGACGTCACGGCCGCGGCGACCTCGGCCGGCGGGGCGACGGTCGGCTACCCGGCGGTCAAGGCCGTCGACACGGCCTCGGCGAACGTGGCGGTCACCTGCTCGCCACCGTCCGGCAGCGTTTTCCCGATCGGGCAGACGACGGTGAGTTGCACGGCGCGCGACGCGTCAGGCAACAGCGCATCGGTCAGCTTCCAGGTGGTTGTCAAACGTCCGGTACCTCCCGGTGTCGTTCCTTCCGGGCACTATTCGGGCACGACGAGCCAGGGGAAGCCGATCAGCTTCAGCATCACCTCCGACGGCTTCACCATCGCGAGTGTCAGCGTTGGATTGCACTACACGTGCTCGGCTACCGTCACCGTCGACTCGCAGTTCACGTCCGCTCCGATCAGCATCGGTTGGGACGGCGGCTTCACCTTTTCGGCCTCGGGCTCGGTCAGCGGAGCGGGCATGGTGGGCACGTACACGTTGACGCTCGGGGCTCCTTTGCCGGCTCCGGTGGAGTGACGGGGACGATGCAGTCCCATCAGTCGCTGACCGTGCCGGGCAGCTACCAGTGCGACACCGGGGCGGTGTCCTGGAGCGCTTCGTCGGCGTAGTGACGCCCGAAAGGAGGGTGTAGAGAGAGCAACCGGTGACGTTCGCCGAATTCGTCGCGCGACCCCGGACGCAGCGGGACCCGCCTGGTCAAGCGGGTCTCGAAGGTGGAAGAAGACGGGGCACGTGTGAACCGCGACCACATCGCCAGCGCAGACCTGTTGGGCCGCTCCCTCGCTGCCAGGCCAGGGCCGCAAACCCGGGTGGAGAGCCGAATTCCGCGCCCAGCCGGCGCTGTTCGGGAGGCCGTGATCGGGGAGCTCGCAGCCGCGGATCGGCCGCTTCGGGTCCGCGAGATCCATGCGACCGCCGAGGAACCGGCCGGAATGCCGCTTTCCTGGAACACCGTCAAGGACTGCCTGCGCAAACACGCTCGGCGGTCGGACAGCCCGATCGAAAGGGTCAGCCACGGCCGCTACCGGCATCGCTCAGCAACTCCCGTGCAGCCACACTGAGCGCCTTCTCCGCGTCAGCCCCGTGGACAGGGGAGCGGCGTCGCCTCCATGATGGTGCGGATGGTGCGCGATCTCCCTACTGGCGTGGTGACGTTGCTGTTCACCGACGTGGAGGGCTCGACTCGGCTACTCCACGAGCTCGGCGACGACTACGGGGAGGCGCTGCACGAGCATCGACGGCGACTCCGCGCGGCGTTTGCCGAGCACGAGGGCGTCGAGGTCGACACGCAGGGTGATGCGTTCTTCGTCGCCTTCGCCGGTGCGTCGAACGCGGTCGCCGCTGCCGCGGACTGCCAGCGTGCACTCGCCAAGGGTCCGATACGTGTGCGCATGGGGCTGCACACGGGCGAGCCGCGGCTGACCGAGGAGGGCTACGTCGGCCTCGACGTGCACAAGGGCGCGCGCATCGCCGCCGTCGGCCACGGCGGCCAGGTGCTCCTCTCGCAGACGACCCGCGCCCTCGTGGACGCGGACGTCCGAGACCTCGGCGTGCACCGACTCAAGGATCTCAGCGCGCCGGAGCGGATCTATCAGCTCGAGGTCAGCGGGCTCCCCGGCGACTTCCCGCTGCTGAAGACGATCGAGGCGGGCATGAAGAACCTGCCGGCCCCGCGCACCTCGTTCGTCGGGCGGGCGTCGGAGCTCGACGAGATCGACCGGCTGCTCGAGGATCCCGAGTGCCGCCTGCTCACGCTCGTCGGACCGGGCGGCGCGGGCAAGACGCGACTCGCACTCGAGGCAGCCGCACGCCGGATCGAGCGCTACCCGCACGGTGTGCACTTCGTCCCGCTCGTCTCGGTGGCATCGGCAGAGTTCCTCGCTCCGGCGGTTGCCGAGTCGATCCAGTTCGCGGTGGACGGCGCCCACAGCGGTTTCTCGGCCCAGGACCAGCTCCTCGACTACCTCGGTGAGCGGTCGACGCTGCTCGTGCTCGACAACTTCGAGCACCTCGTCGGGGGCGCCGACCTGCTCGGGGAGATCATCGAGCGCGCGCCGAGAGTCGAGCTGCTGACGACGTCGCGCGAGCGGCTGAACGTGCAGAGCGAATGGGTTCTCGACGTCCACGGCCTCGGCCTCGCGGAGAACGGGAACGGCACGTCCGGTGCGCTACGCCTCTTCGTCGAGCGCGCGAGGCAGGTCGAGCCGAGCTTCTCACTCGACGACGGCGACCAGCGCGATCAGGCGGGCCGCATCTGCAGACTGGTCGAGGGGCTGCCGCTCGGTGTCGAGCTCGCCGCCTCATGGGTCTCCATGCTCTCGTGTGCGGAGATCGCGGACGAGATCGAGCAGAACATCGACTTCCTCGCCACGTCGATGCGCGACGTCCCCGAGAGGCATCGCAGCCTGCGCGCCGCGTTCGACCAGTCGTGGAGGCTCCTCTCGGGCGAGCAACAGCATGTCCTCGCGCGGATCTCGGTGCTGCGCGGCGACTTCGGGCGGGAGGCGGCGGCCGCGGTCGCGGGAGCCGATCTGCGCCTGCTCTCCGACCTGGTGTCGAAGTCGCTCGTCCGACGCTCGGACTTCGGTCGCTACGAGCTGCACGAGCTGCTGCGCCAGTACTCGGCCGAGAAGCTCGCGGCAGAGTCGCCCGACGCGGTCTCGGCGACGCGCGAGCGCCATGCCCGCCACTACCTCGGGGCGCTCGTGGATCGAAGGGCCGCGCTGGTCGGGAGCGGCGTCGTGCAGGCGCGCGACGAGCTGCGCCGCGAGCTCGACAACGTGCGGTTCGCGGCCGAGTGGGCTGTCGCCACGTGGGACGACGACGAGGCGCGCGAGGTGCTCGCCGGGCTCAGGGAGTTCTTCCTCGCGCACAGCTGGTTCGACGGAGCGGAGACGTTCGAGCGTCTCGCCTCCGTGGCAGGCGACGCGAGGCGGCAGGACGGCGAGCACGGCTGCCCCGTCACGCTCGCCGCCGCCGCGTACCACGCCAGCCTGGGGAGCGCCCTCGGCTACGACGAGGAGCTCGACCGACTCGCGCTCGACTGCCTCCCCCACCTCCGTGAGCGGGAGATGACCTGGGAGCTGGGCACCTCCCTCCTCGCCCTCGGATCGAACGCGTGCTACCGGGACGTCTACCCGGAGGCGCGGGCCCATCTCGAGGAGGCCGTCGCCACGGCACGTTCCGCCGGCGACGGCGTAGGCGAGATCCACTCGCTGACCTGGCTCGGCTTCGTGCAGCTGCTGCAGGACGACCTCGACGACGCACGAGCGTCCTTCGAGGCGAGCCGCGTTGCCGCGGAGCGCCTCGGCAACCCACAGAACCTCGCCTACGCCCTCAGCAAGCTCGGCATCCTCGCGGACGCCGAAGAACGCTACGCGGACGCGATGCGCCTGCACATGGAGGCGAACGAGCTGTTCGCCGGGGTCGGGGACGTCGGCGGCGCGGGGTACGCGTTGAGCCGCGCCAGCCTCAGCGCCTACGGGATGCAGAACTACGAGGAAGCGCTGCGGCTCGGCCGAGAGGGCTACGAGGCCTTCAGCGAGGTCAACCACCGGTGGGGCACGATCGCCGCCCTCTGCCGGATCGGCTTCGCTGCCCTGGCGCTCGGTGACGTCAGCGAGTCGAAGCGGAGCTTCCGCACCGCGCTCGAGCGGGCACACGCCGCGACGGCGATCTCGCTCGAACTGCTCGCGCTCAGCGGCGTCGGCGCGGTGCTCCGCGAAACGGGCGAACGCGAGCAGGCGGCGACGGTGCTCACCTTCGCGCTTGGCCACGAACAGCTCCCGCCCAGCTACAGCTTCGCGGCGCGCCCGGCACTCGACGCTCTCGAGGCCGAGCTCCCTCCCGAGAAGCTCGCCGCCGCGCGGGCCGCAGCGGGCGCGGCGGATCTCGAGGATCTCGTCGCGGAGGCTCTGCGGTGACCCGACGCTGACGCCGAGAAGTGTGATCACGCGTCGCGGTTAGGGCCTGACTGTTCGCCGCGTTCGAACCGGCGCGCATTCGAAAACGTCTGCTGCGTTGCTCGCGCTAGGGCACCCGGGCGGCAAGCGCACGTGCCGCCTCGGTGACCTCCGCGACAAGGGTTGCCAGATGCTCAGAGCCGGTGTCTGGGTGAAGGATGCAGGCGCGCAGCGTCTCGCGGCCGTCGAGGACCGTGCCGGTGACGAAGGCCTGACCTCGCGCCTGAACCGCCTCGGGCAGCGCTCGGTTGACGTCGTCCAGCCTGGCAGGCGGACAGCCCACCGGGCGCGCGCGAAAGGCGACAATCGACGTCTCGGGCGCAGCGGCCAGCTCCAGCTCGGGCTCGCTCTCGATGAGCGCCGCCAGCTCGCGGGCGAGCTCGTTCGCGCGTACCACCTGGGCGGCAATGCCGGAGCGACCGCGCGCGGCGATCGTCGCCCAGGTCTTGAGCGCGCGGAACGGCCTCGTCTGCTCGAGCCCGTACTCGGCGAACGTCCCCACCGGCGCACCGGCGCCTTGCCGAAGGTATGGCGGGATGAGACTGAACGCGTCGCGCAGGTCGTCGGCGCGCTGCACGAGCGCGCAGCCGGCGTCGACCGGAACGCCAAGCCACTTGTGGGGATCGAGAACCAGCGAGTCAGCCCGCTCCATGCCGCGATAGCGGGCCGCGATCGCCGGGTCGAGCACGCCGAGCGCGCCGTAGGCACCGTCGACGTGGAACCAGAGGCCCTCCGCGGACGCGACGTCGGCGAGCGCCTCGAGTGGATCGATCACGCCGGCATTGACGGTCCCGGCCGAGCCGACGAGCAACGCCGGCACCGCGCCACCCTCGCGATCAGCGGCGATCGAGGCGCACAACGTGGCCGCGTCGAGCTGGCCGCCCTCGAGCGGCACCTCGCGCATGGCCCCACTGCCGACCCCGAGCAGCTCGAGAGCGCGCCGCACGCAGCTATGAGCTTCGGCCGGCACATAGGCGATGAGCTGCGGCGCGCCGACGAGACCGTCGCGCCGCACGTCGTGGCCGGTCGCCGCCAGCGCGCGACCACGAGCGCCTGCGAGGCAGACGATCGTCGCGGCCGACCCGCCGCTGGTGAGCAGACCCGCGCCCGGCGCGTGCGGAAAGCCGACCAGCTCGGCCAGCCAGCGCACCACCGCGCGCTCGAGGTGCACATCGGCGTGATCGCCAGAGACAACGCTCGGATTCATCGCCGCTGCCGTCAGCGAAGCGATGATGCCGGCCAGGGACGGCGGCGGGTTGACCCAGCCAAAGAACGCCGGGTGACCGTTGCCCATCGCGTACGGGAGCACATCCCGCGACATCGCCGCGACCAGGTCGTCGAGCGTCGCGGAGTGCTCCTGCAGAGGCAGGTCGAGCAGCCGACTGCGCAGCCCGTCGGGGAGCGGTTGCCAGACCGGTCGCGACGGCAGCGCGGCCAGGTGGTCGGCGACGCTCTCGACAAGCGCGTGCGCCGCGCTGCGGAACGCCTCGAGCTCGTCTTCGCGCGCCGCACTCGTGTCCGCTTCGCTCACGGCGCAAGTGAAGCATCCCGACATGGGAAGTTGAAGTGCTGTCCAGCCAGCTGACGGGCGACCGGACATCACAACATGCCGCCGAGCAGGCGAATCGTTGTAACTTGGGCTACGAGGCGATGGACCTCAATCGGACAGCTTCACAACCCGGGTCATCGGCTGGCGGAGGTGCTTCGTCGCGCTATCGCCTGAGAAGGCCGGCTAGCAGGAAAGAGCATCGCAATGCCTCGCCTCACCAGGTGCTGATCCCCGTCTGGATTGCAGCGACGCCGACGATGAGGGCGACGGCGGGGTCGGCCCACCAGAGCCCGAAGAGGGCGTTGGCTGCCAGTCCGATGAGGATCGCGAACGAGAGGTAGGCGCAGAGGATGTCTTGCTTGCCCTCGCCGGCCGTGGCGCTGGAGTCGAGCTGGTTTCCGATCTGCTTCTTGGCACGGCCGAAGAGGGGCATCAGGGTCACGCTCACGATCGCCAACCCGATCCCGACCCAGCTCGCCTGAGCCTGGCTTCCCGTGATCAGGTGGTGGATCGCAGCGGCCATCACGTAGGGGGCAAACAGAAAAAACGTCACCGACGGCTTGCAGCCGCCTGGGCGCCGACCCTGCGAGCGCTCGCCCATGAGGAGCGCCTGCTCATCGCGCTGTGGCTCGCCGGCAACACCTGCACCGTGCGCGAGCTCGAGCAGCTGACCGGCCTACGCCAGTCGCTCGTCTCCTACCACCTCCGCGAACTCCGCCAAGCTGGACTCGTCGCCTCGAGCGCCAGCGGCCGCAGCAACCGATACCGCCTTGCGCACGGTGGACTCGACGAACTCACCACGCTTCTTGGCCAACTCGACCCGCCGACCGAAAGCAAGGACGCGCAAGGTCAGGAGTTGCCTCGCTTGCCCTCCAGGGCGAACGGGCACGAGCAAGTGCCCGTGAGCAGCCAGAGCGTTGTGACAACGGCAACGGGGAATGAACCTAACCGGACAGCTTTCAAACCCCACCGAGCCCTTGCGAAGGCTCCTCACCTTCACTCATGACTATTGTCAATCGATGGCGGATGCACCAAACGAGGCCTGACCCGGATGCACCGTTGCTACCTACTACGCGATTTCGCGCAGCGGCCGTCGGTCAGCTTACGCATCGACGGTCTCGCCTCTGAGGGCCGCCTCGATCGCGGCGACGTTGATCTTCCTCATGGGCATCATCGCCTCGAAGGCGCGCTTGGCCGCTGCCTTGTCAGGGCTGGTGGTGGCGTCGAGCAAGACGCGCGGCGTGATCTGCCAGGAGAAGCCCCATCTGTCCTTGCACCAGCCGCAGGCGCTCTCCTCGCCGTTGTTGTCTACGATCGCGTTCCAGTAACGGTCAGTCTCGGCCTGATCCGCCGTCACCACCATGAAGCTGACCGCTTCGTTCGGCGTGAAGTTGGGGCCGCCGTTGAGGCCGACGAACTTCTGGCCGAGCACGCTGAACTCGACGGTCAGCTCGTTGCCTTCCTCGCCGCCGGGGAAGTCCGACGGCGCCTTGTGGGCGGCGCCGACCTGACTGTCGGGAAAGACGGAGGCGTAGAACTCCGCCGCCTTGCGGGCTTCGCCATGGTCGAACCACAGGCAGGTGATCATCGTGCCGTCAGCCATTCGTCCTCTCCTTGTTCCGTGCTGATGATGATGTGATAACCGCCCAGCGCCAGTTTCATGCATCGTCAGGCCTGCAGATACCGGGCGAGGTTCGCGAGCGACGACGCCTCCCGAACGGCGTAGTCACGAGCCGGGATCTCGTCCGGTACTTCAAGCCTACGCACTGCGTTCAGAGCTCGTTTGGCGCACGTCACCTGGACACCAGTACACGCGGTGTAGCGGTTCGGGAACCGTCCGGTGAGCTCACGAACGACTGGAATCCAGATCTCCTGCTAAGCAGGGAAGACGTTGTCAGACCGACAACGGAATGGAGCTAGGCGGAGCACTTTCGAACCCTCGAGCCAAGGTTGAGCTCGCCCGGCTCGCGGAGCTGCGCAGCCGACTGGTGGCCAAGGCGTCGATGAATCCGGGACAACCTCGCGCTGCACCACCGAAGGCGAGCCCGGTGCTCGAGACGGTCACGCGAGTGGTCGGGGAGGCCGGTCGGCCGATGCGGGCGTGTGAGATTCACGTGGCCGCCGAGCGGCTGGTCGGCGTACCGATGCTGTGGTCGTCGGTGAAGGGGACACTCTCTGCGTACTCGCGCGGCGAGGCCCCTCGGTTCCGACGGGTTGGCCGAGGCGTCTACGAGCTGGCCCACTGTGCGGGCGGCGGAGCTCGGTTACAGTCGTCGCAAGATGCTCGCAACGCCACCAAACCCCTGACCGACGAGAGTTGAAGATCTTTCTCGCGTTGGCGGCGACGCTCGTGACGGGCGTGGTCGCCGGACACGGTGACGCAGCCGCTCGGACGATTCCCAGACACGCGCTGGCGCGGAGCGTCTCTCCCGCGACGTTTACGGTCGATGAGGTTCGGCAGGCGCGGGGGCTGATGGTCACGACCGGAGGCTGGGCGTACTGCAAGCAGGTTCGCGCGCTCGCGCGCCGCACGGGCTACACGCTCCTCTGTGGCAGGTACGTGAAGGACGGTTATCTCGGGTATGGGCTGCGCTCGCAGCGTCATCTCGATTGGGGAGACCCGGGCTACCTCGCGAGTCTCGCCGCCAAGATCCAGGCAGTTCACCGGCGCGTCGGCGGCGAGCTCGTCCTGATCGGAGTCTCCTACTCGGGCTTCGGTGTCGCCACGCTCGCATCCCACCATCCGGAGATCCACCCGGACCGGCTGATCGTCATCGACTCGTTCCTGAATCTCGTCGCGCGTCGCGCCGCCCTTCCTCCTAATGGCGAGACTGCCCGCGAGATCGATGCTGAGACCGGCGGCTCGGTTGCTGAACTACAGGCCCGGAGCGTCACCGTCCAGGATCTCGCCCGCCTGGTGGAGGCGGGAACCCGTCTGACCGTGGTCTGGAGCGTCTCCCCGGATGAGGATAGGAAGTTCAACGGAGCGACGTGTAATCGCGACGCCAACGCCGGCATGCTCCTGGGTCTCGCTGACGTCCTTGAGCAGCGTGTCATCGGCTGGGTGACC
>CAVSUK010000001.1:0-44389 GCA_963731095.1 uncultured Gaiellaceae bacterium | reverse complement strand
CGTTAGGCTCACCCCGATGTCGACGCACGACACGACCGAGTCGAAGCTGCAGTGGCTTGCGGAGCTGTCTGCCGAGGCGGCGGTGGCGGCGGGGGAGAAGGCGATCGCGAAGCAGCATGCGCGTGGGAAGCTGTTGGCGCGGGAGCGGGTCGAGCGCCTGTTGGATCCGGGGTCGTTCGTGGAGCTCGACCGGTTCGTGCGGCATCGCGAGGTCGAGTTCGGCATGCGGGAGAAGCGGCCCTGGGGCGATGCCGTCGTGACGGGCTACGGGACCGTGTTCGGCCGCACCGTGTTCGTGTTCTCGCAGGACTTCACGGTGTTCGGCGGCTCGTTGAGCGAGGTGTTCGCGGAGAAGATCTGCAAGGTGATGGACATGGCCGTCAGGTACGGCTGCCCGGTGGTGGGGATCAACGACTCGGGCGGGGCGCGGATCCAGGAGGGCGTCGTCTCGCTGGCCGGCTACGCGGAGATCTTCTGGCGCAACGTGCAGGCCTCCGGGGTGATCCCGCAGATCTCGCTCGTGATGGGGCCGTGCGCGGGCGGCGCCGTGTATTCGCCCGCGATCACCGATTTCACGCTGATGGTCGAGGGAACCTCGTACATGTTCATCACCGGCCCCGACGTCGTGAAGACGGTGACGGGGGAGGAGGTGTCGTTCGAGGAGCTCGGCGGCGCCGACACGCACGCCTCCAAGTCGGGGGTGGCCCACTTCACCTCGCCGGACGAGGACGCCTGCCTGGAGGACGCCCGCTACCTGCTCTCCTTCCTGCCGCAGAACAACCTCGAGACGGCACCCTGGGCCGCGCCCTCCGATCCGGTCGACCGCGAGGACGCCGAGCTCGACACGCTGATCCCGGACGCGCCCAACAAGCCCTACGACATGAAGCACGTGATCGCCAGGGTCGTCGACGACGGCGAGTTCCTCGAGGTGCAGCAGCACTGGGCCGACAACATCGTCTGCGGCTTCGCCCGCCTCGGCGGCCACAGCGTGGGCGTGGTCGGGAACCAGCCGCACTCGCTCGCAGGCGTGCTCGACATCGACGCCTCCGTCAAGGCGGCACGCTTCGTCCGCACGTGCGACGCCTTCAACGTGCCCCTGATCACGTTCGTCGATGTGCCCGGCTTCCTGCCCGGCACAGCGCAGGAATGGGGCGGCATCATCCGCCACGGCGCCAAGCTCCTCTACGCCTACGCCGAGGCCACGGTCCCCAAGCTGACCGTGATCACGCGCAAGGCCTACGGCGGCGCCTACGACGTCATGAGCTCGAAGCACATCCGCGCCGACTTCAACGTCGCCTGGCCCACCGCCGAGGTCGCCGTGATGGGCCCCGACGGCGCCGTCAACATCATCTTCCGCCACGAGCTCGAGAAGGCAGACGATCCCGAAGCACGCCGCGCGGAGCTGATCGCCGACTACAAGGAGCGCTTCGCCAACCCCTACACCGCCGCCGAGCGCGGCTACGTCGACGACGTCATCGAGCCCCGCCGCACCCGGCCCGTCCTGATCAACGCGCTCAACACCACCCTCACCAAGCGCGAGCCCGGGCCAAAGCGCAAGCACGGCAACATACCCCTCTGACGCCACCTGGCGCCACCGACCGCGGCCCTCCGGGCCGGCGGAGCCGGCCTCCGGGGCCGCTCGCGCCGCTGAGCGCACGCGGCTCTACGGGTCCATGCTGTCGCACTATCCCCTCCGGCCGCGCACACTCAGCGACACGTCGGAGGCGCCAGGGCGCTTGTGGCTCCGGGGCGGCGACCGCGTCGTGGGCTTGGACACACACAGCGACGCGTCGGAGGCGTCAGAGCCGTTCGGTTCTGCACGAGCGACATTCGGTCGCCGACTACACTGCCGCCGTGCCGCAGACCCTCGACCAGCTCCTGCCGGAGCTCGCGGAGCTGATCGCGATCCCCTCGGTCAGCGCCGACCCCGCACACCAGGGCGACGTCGCGAGAGCGGCGGAGTGGGTGGCGGCCCGGGTGCGTGCGATGGGCGGCGAGGCCGACGTGGTGCCGTGGGGCGAGCGGCCGCTCGTGATCGGCGAGGTGAAGGCCTCGGCGAGCCCCGAGAGCGCCCCGACCATCCTCTGCTACGGGCACTTCGACGTGCAGCCCCCCGACCCGCTCGACCAGTGGGAGTCGCCGCCGTTCGAGCTCGTGCAGCGCGACGGCTGGCTCTACGCCCGCGGCATCGCCGACGACAAGGGGCAGCTGTACATGCTGCTGAAGGCTGCCGAGCGGCTCGCCGCGGCCGGCGAGCTCCCCGTCAACCTCCGCATCGCCTGCGACGGCGAGGAGGAGATCGGCGGTCATTCGATCGTCGACTGGATCGCAGCCGACGAGCGTGGCGCCGACGCCGCGGTCGTGTTCGACAGCGGCATGGTCGAGCGCGGCGTTCCCGCCTTCAACATCGCCGTGCGCGGGCTCTGCTACTTCCACGTCAAGGTGCGCACGGGCTTCCCGCGACCTGCACTCCGGCTCGTACGGGGGCGCGGCGCTCAACGCAATGCATGCTCTCGTGCAGACGCTCTCGGGGGTGCTGCCACGGGACGGCCGTGTACCCGAGCCGCTACGGGCCGGCGTCGTCCCTCCCGCGGCGGCCGAGGTCTCGGGCTGGGCCGCGCTGCCGGCGGGGCCGGACGAGCTCGCCGCGGCCGGCGCCCGCCCCGCGGACGCCGCCGCCGGCGAGGAGTTCTACCTTCGCACCTGGGCCGAGCCGTCGGTCGACGTGCACGGCATCGCCGGGGGCTCGCCGACCCTCCAGAAGACGGTCATCCCGGTCGAGGCCGAGGCGAACCTCTCGATCCGCCTCGTCGGCGACCAGGATCCCGGCGTGATCGCCGTCGCCGTCGAGCGGCTGCTGCGCGAGGCGGCGCCCGAGGGAGCAGAGGTAGAGGTGACGAGGTGGTCGTCCGCACCGCCCGGCCTCGTCCCGGCCGATGCGCCGGCGGTCAGGCTCGGCCTCGACGCCTTCGAGGAGGCGCTCGGCGTGCGGCCTGTGCTGATCCGCTCGGGCGGCGCGATCCCGCTCGTCTCCGAGCTCGCCGCCCGCGGCGTCGCCACCGTCCTCACCGGCTTCGCGTTGAACGAGTCCAACGTCCACTCGCCGAACGAGCGCATCCCCGCCGAGTACCTGCCGCTCGGCGTGGCGGCGGCCGAAGCCCTCTACCGGCGCCTCGGGAGCCTTCGCCCATGACCGCCACGAAAGCCGAGTTCGCCTCGCCTCTCGCCGCCGAGCTCGCGGGCGGCGTGCTGGACCGATTCCTACGCTATGTCAGGATCGACACCCAGGCGGTCGAGTTCGCGGACACGTATCCGAGCACGGCGAAGCAGCTCGACCTGTCGCGCCTACTCGTCGACGAGCTGTGCGCGATCGGGGTCGTGGACGCCGCGCTGACCGAGCACGGTTACGTCCTCGCGACGCTTCCCGGCGCCCCGGGTGCACCGGTCGTGGGTCTGATCGCCCATGTCGACACGACCCCTGAGACACCCGGCGCGGGGGTCGAGCCGATCGTGCACGAGACCTACGACGGGAAGGCGATCGTGCTGCCGGGCGACCCGGCTCAGGTGCTCGACCCGGCCGAGGAGCCGGAGCTCGCGGCCCGCGTGGGACACGACATCGTCACGAGCGACGGCACCACGCTGCTCGGCGCCGACGACAAGGCGGGTGTGGCCGAGATCATGGCCGCACTCGAGTACCTCGTCGCGCACCCGGAGCCTGCGCATGCCACCGTCCGGGTCGCCTTCACCGTCGACGAGGAGGTCGGCCGGGGAGCCGAGTACTTCGACCTCGACGAGTTCGGAGCCGAGGTCGGCTACACACTGGACGGCTCCGGGCTCGGCGAGCTCGAGATCGAGACGTTCTCGGCCCGCGCCGTGCGCGTGACGATCCGGGGTCGCGGTACCCATCCCGGCTCTGCCAAGGGAAAGCTCGTGAACAGCCTCAAGCTGGCCGCGGACCTGGTCGCCTCGTTGCCGCGCGACACGCTCTCGCCGGAGACCACCGAGGGCCGCGAGGGCTTCGTGCACCCGCAGCGAATCAGCGGCTCCGCCGAGGAGACGACCCTGTGGCTGATCGTCCGCGACCACGACGACGCCAAGCTCGAGGAGCACACCGAGCTCGTGCGCCGGCTCGCGGCGGAGATCGAGGAGCGTGAGCCGCGCGCCCGGGTGACCTTCGAGGCGAGCGACACCTACAGCAACATGCGCGGGGTGATCGACCGGCACCCGCGCGTCGTCGAGGCGGCCGAGGAGGCGATCCGCCGGGTCGGCGTCGAGCCGGTGCGCTCGATCATCCGCGGAGGCACCGATGGCGCCGTCCTCTCGGCAAAGGGCCTGCCGACGCCGAATCTCTTCACGGGCGGCCAGAACTACCACTCGCTGCGCGAGTGGGCGAGCGTTCAGGACATGGCCGCCGCAGCCGCGACGGTCGTCGAGCTCGTCAGGGTCTGGGCGGAGCCCACCGCCTGACGTCCTCGGGAGCGCGCTAGCGCCTCCGACGTGTCGCTGAGGGTGCACGGCTGGAGGGGATAGTGCGATGCACAGACCCGGAGAGCCGGGTGCCCTCGGCGCGAGCGAGTGGCGGAGCCGGGCTCCGCCCGGCGGGAGCCACTCGCGGTCGGTGGCGTTAGTGGTCGTGGACGCCGCAGCCGAGCCAATCGTGGCCGAACGTGCGCATCTCGGTGATCAGCGGCAGCAGCGCGCGGCCCTTGGCCGTCAGCTCGTACTCGACTCGCGGGGGCGACTCGGCGTAGCTGTGGCGCTCGACGATGCCCTCGGCCTCGAGCGAGCGCAGCCTCTCGGCCAGGGTGCGGGGGCTGATGCCGGCGCAGGAGTGCTCGATCTCGGTGAAGCGACGCGGTCCCTCCGAGAGGTCGTGGACGATCAGCACGGTCCACTTGGCCCCGACGATCTCCGCGCAGGCCGCCACCGAGCACGTCTCGGTCTCGTGCACCTGCAGCATCGTTCGTGGAGTGGCCATGCTCGCAGTGTAGATGGTCGCGGCGTCGAGCGACATGCCCGAACGGGCATCTCCCTGACCGGGGACGGGGGTCAGTCCCAGGGAGGCGGGTTGTGCACCCAGCGTCCGCCCACCATTGTGGCGACGACGGTGATCTCGTGCAGCTCCTCGGGCGGTGTCGTGACCGGGTCGCGGTCGAGCACGACCAGATCGGCGAGAAAGCCGGGCAGAAGCCGGCCGCGTCGGCGCTCGTCCCCGGCGAGCCAGGCGGGGGTGACGGTGGTCGCCTGCAGGGCCTGCTCGACCGTGAGCGACTCCTGCGGCCGCCAGGCGGGCCGGTCGTCGAGGGTGCGCAGGACGCCGGCGCGGATGCCGGCGAGCGGGTCGAGCTCCTCGACGGGCGCGTCCGAGCCGTTCGCGACGAGGGCGCCCGAGTCCCACAGCGACCGGAACGCATAGGTGCCGTCCAGGCGATCCGCCCAGAAGCGCTCGGCGAGGTCGCGATCGGACGGGGCGTGCGTGAACTGGACGGAGCACGCGACACCGATCGCCGCGAACCGCGCCAGGTCTTCGGGGGCGACGCACTGGGCGTGCTCGATGCGGTGGCGGAGGCCGAGCGGCTGCCAGATCTCCCTCGTCGCCTCGAACGCGTCGAGCGCCTCGCGGTTCGCGAGATCCCCGATCGCGTGGACGGACACGGGCCAGCCCCCGGCGGCGCCGGCACGGATGGTCTCGGCGAGCTGCTCGCCGCTCGTTATCCGGACGCCGGAGCCGTCGAGCATGAGCGCAGTCTGCGAGCCCAGCGTGCCGTCCATGAACGTCTTCAGGTAGCCGAGCCGAAGGAAGTCGTCGCCGACCCGCGAGCGTAGGCGCAGCTCTGCCAGGGCACCGACGTGCTCGGCCGGGAGCGACTGCCAGACCCGCAGCGTCAGGCCCTCGCGCTCGTGGATGCGGCCGAAGATCGACGGTGCGCCGAGCCAGCCGTCCTTGTCGTGCACGTGGGTGACGCCGCGGCTGTTCGCGAGCCGGATGCCCTCCCGGGTGGCCTCCACCCATTCGTCCTCGCACACGGTGACGAAGCGGTCGCGGAAGCGCCAGGCGGACTCCTCGCGCAGGACGCCGGTCGGCTCGCCCGCGTCGTCGCGCTCGACGACGCCGCCCGGCACCTCCAGCTCGCCGTTTGCGATCGCGAGCGCAGCCGAGTTGATCCAGAGGGAGTGGTAGTCCTTCGACCACAGCGCGGTGGGCACCTCCCCGGTGACCGCGTCGAGCGCCCGGCGCGAAGGCTTCTCGGCCCAGTCTGCGTCGCGCCAGCCCGTACCCCGGAGCCAGCGCCCGGCGCGGGGATGGCGGGCGGCCCGGTCGAGCGCCTCCGCGAGCGAGGCGCAGCCTTCGAGCTGCACGTCGTGGCGGGCGAGCGCCCACGTGGGGAAGTGGACGTGCGCGTCGCCGAAGCCGGGGACGATGCAGCGGCCGGCGAGGTCGACGCGCTCGGGCGTGGGCAGCGCCATCTCGTGGGTGCCGACACCACCGGCAACCGACGGCCCGGCGATCGCGAGTGCGGCGCAGGTCGGCAGCGACGGATCCATGGTGCGGATGACGCCGTTGTCGAGGATCACGGGGCGAGTCTAGTCGCGACCGTCAGGCCGGCCGGAGCCTGGATCGTGCTCTCGGTGGGGAAGGCGGGCGTCTCAGGGTGGAGGTCGAGGCGCGCGCCCGGCCTGCACTCCGTCGTCGCGTATTCACCGCCCTGCTTCGGCTCGAGCTCCTCCATCGCACGGGCCAGCAGCTCCGCCTCGCCGCGTGGTGCGCCGAGCTCGAGAGCCGTCCAGGCCATGCCCTGCAGCGCGAAGCAGTTGGCCGCCGCCTCGTCGGTGACTCCTGCCGTGTGGTAGGCCTCGTGCGCGAGCACGAGCACCGCGTAGACGGTTTCGTGCGCCTCCGCGTAGCACGCCGACTCGAACGGCAGCGGATCGAGGGCCGCCCAGTCGACGGAGCGGAGGCAGTCGAGCTCGCCGTGCCGCGCCCGCTTCCGGAACGACGCCAGGCGCGTGCACGTCTTGCGCGCCAGGAAGAGGCGGGGCTCCGGCACCCCGGTGGGGTCGAAGCGCACTTCCCCCTCGCGCCACTGCACGTCGACGAGCCCGGCCCAGAAGCTCTGGCAGTCGACCTCGACGGGACGTCCGGCGACGCCGGAAGCGATCGGGGCGAGCGCGGACTCGAGCGAGTGATCGCCCCACCACTGCCAGCCCGCGAAGGCGAGCGGGACCGCGAGCGCCGCCGCGAGCAGTCTCATGCTCCTGTTATCGGCTGATCGACCCCGGCTCCGGAGGGCGGAGGGTGGAGGCCGGACTCTACGGCCGGATGGCGGCGGGATCCACGACCTCGAACGCCGACCCCGGCACCTGGTGCAGCGAGTGCAGGTCGTCGTTCGACCAGCGGGGGTCGGGGGCGCCCGAGACGTACCAGTCGGAGCCGTTGTCGGCGACGACCATGCCGTAGTCCTTCAACGCCTGCAGCACGATGCGCGACTGACGGGGGAAGCGGCTGATGTCGTAGGAGCGCTTGAGCCGGAGGCGCAGCCCCATCGGCGGCAGCGCCGCGTCGGTCTCGGAGGAGGCGAAGTGCCGTGCCGGCCAGACGTACGCGCGCCGCGTCCTCGAGACGGTGAACCGCAACGCATGGTCGATGCGGCCGCGTGCGACCTCGTCGTAGCGAGCGAGGCCGGGCAGGATCGGCAGCCCGGCCGCGTCGGCGGACGTCCAGCCGGCGCGCCGCAGGCGGTTCGAGCGCAGGTCCCAGATCGCACCCGAGCCTGCCGTCCAGCGTCCGCCCTGACGACGCAGTGCGAACAGCTCGTACAGGCGGCAGCGGTCACGGTCGACGATCAGCGCGTGCCGGTCACCGTCGGCGTTCGCGCCGCCTTCGATCTTCACGTTCGCCGGGATCGGGTAGGGGCCACGGTCCGACTCGTCCGCGTACTCGAACGTGACGGCGCTCCTCCTCTGCGAGGACGACACGGTGGTGATGGGGATGCCGATCGGGCCGCCGTCCCACAGGCCGGAGCCGAAGTCGGCATGCATCGTCTGGTCTGCCCCGATCGCCGCGATCACGGCGGCCGAGTTCCCCGCTACGGGCAGATCGTCGACGCGCCTGTTCCACGAGTTGTCCGCCGGGAAGACCGTGCAGCGCTTCGCACCGGGCAGCGGCGCGGCGAGAGCGGCCGAGCAGGCCAGGCCGGCGACGGCCAGGACCGCGGCGATCCGCCTCACGTGAAAGTCCCCCCGCCGTGCTCGTGACACAGTGTCACAAGCACCACCGTCGACTCAGCGGCCGGTGCACCGTCGCTCGCGCAACGGTTGCTCGTGGCACAGTGTCACAAGCAGTCGGGGACCGCGTGCCTCGTGGGACAACGTGGCCGGGGCAGGCTCGGTGGAAGCGACTCACAACTCCTACGGTCGGCCGGCGCGGTGCTCGCTTGAACCCTCGTTCGGGGGCGTCGCCCTCGGGTACCGGCCGCGGATTTCGTCGGCGAACGCGGCCAGGCGGTCGGCCGTGTCGCGGTCGTGGATCTCGAGCACGTTCTCCGCGTTGCGCTCGCCCGAGCGGGAGAAGTTGAACGAGCCGACGAAGGCCACGTCGTCGGCGACGACGAGCTTCGCGTGCATGAAGTCGTGCAGCGACGTGGGCGTCCACCTGGTGGACGACTTGCCGGAGAACGGCGCGCCTTCGAGCACGCTGCGGAGGAGTGGGATCTTCCACTCGCTGACGCCGTTCGTGCGCCACTGGTGGAAGACCTCGTCCACCTGCGTGTCGTCGATCACGCCGGCCACGTCGCACCGGCGCTCCTTCACGATCTCGACCAGCGTGCCCAGGATCGGACCGGAGGTGAGCACGGGCGATGCGATGCGGATGCGGCGCCGCGCCCGACCCATCATTTTGGCGACGCGGTGCGAGAGGGCGTCGCCGTACTCCGGCGTGAACCAGGCCCGGACCTCGACGCCGTCGACGTCGACGGGGCGGGGCTCGACCTTGCCGGTGTGCTCCACGGTGCCGCGTTCCCACAGCTCGTTCATGTTCAGCGTGAACGCGTGGGCCAGTGCGCGCGACCCCGGCACCCGGACGATCACGTTCTCCTGGCGGCTCCAGGAGTCGTCGGTCCAGTTCGTCGACCCGCTCCACACGTCCTCGCCGTCGCGAACGGCGTACTTGTGATGCATCAGGTCGGGGATGCCCGCGACGCCCCGTGTCGGGACGGGCAGCGCCTCGATCGTCTCCGGCTTGGTCTCCGGTGGAGGCGGCACGGGGATCGGCCCCGGGTGGTCGACGTTGTAGACGAGCCGGATCGCGACGCCTCGCTGGTGCGCGGCGAGGAGCGCGGCCAGCACGAGCGCCCCGGCGTCGGTCTCGAAGCGCACGTCGTACAGTGCCAGGTCGAGCGTGCGCTTCGCGCCCGCGAGGAACGCGGCCACCTCCCGGGCGATCGCGGACGGGCTCTGGCCCCCGTCGGTGAGAGTCGTCAGCTCGACGGCCACGCGGGTGCGTCCGTACCGCTCCGCAGCGCCGCCTTGTAGGCGCGCTTCTGCGCCTGGTAGCGCTCGAGCGCCTCCGGCGAGTCGACGTCCCCGAGCGTGGGGTGGGCAGGCGCGAGCTCGGCGGCGGCGGCGACGCCGAAGCGCTTGGCCAGCACCGCGGCGAACGACTTCACCTTCATCTCGCCGAATCCCGGCAGGCTCTCGAGTCGCCGGCGCAGGTCGTCCGCGTCGGACGCCTCCGTCCACACCCGGGACGCGTCGTCGCCGTACTCGGACGCGATCACGGCGCAGTGCTCGCGCACCCGCTTGGCCATGTTGCCCGGGAAGCGGTGCAGTGCCGGCTTCTCGCGGAACACCTGCTCCAGGGCGTCCGGGTCCATGCCGGCGATCTGCGCAGCGTCGAGCCCGCCGAGCCGCCGCGACAGCTCGAGCGGCGACGAGAACGCCTTCTGCACCGTGACCTGCTGGTCGAGCACGAAGCCGATCGTGAGCGCGAGCGGCTCGTGTGCGAGAAACGCGTCGGCCTCGGGGTCGCCGGTGAAGTGGAGAGCGGAGGGCGCCACAGGCCGATCCTACTCGCCGCGCTACTCTGGCCGGATGGACGCGCTGGCTGCTCTTTCGCCGAAGACGCGGGCCTGGTTCGAGAGGGCGTTCGCGGGGCCGACGCCCGCGCAGCAGGCCGGCTGGCCGGTGATCGCGACCGGGGCGAACGTGCTCGTGCAGGCGCCCACCGGGTCGGGCAAGACGCTCGCCGCCTTCCTGACCGGCATCGACCGGCTGGACGCGCGCCCCGGCGAAGGGCTCCGCCTCCTCTACGTCTCGCCTCTGAAGGCGCTCAACTACGACGTCGAGCGCAACCTGCGCGGACCCCTCGCGGGCCTCGGCTCGCGGCTCACGGTCGGTGTGCGCACCGGAGACACCGACCAGCGCGAGCGCCGCCAGATGCTGCGCACGCCGCCGGACATCCTCATCACCACCCCCGAATCGCTCTTCCTCCTCCTCACCTCGCAGGGTCGGGAGACGCTGCGACGCATCGAGACGGTGATCCTCGACGAGGTGCACGCCGTTGCCGGCACGAAGCGCGGTGCCCACCTGGCGCTGTCGCTCGAGCGGCTCGCGCGCGTCACGGAGCAGCCCTTCCAGCGCATCGGCCTCTCGGCCACCCAGCGCCCGCTGGAGGAGATCGGCCGCTTCGTCTCCGGCGGCCGCCCGATCGAGCTCGTCGATGCGGGCTCGCGCAAGGAGCTCGACCTCGAGGTGGTCGTCCCGCTCGAGGACATGCGAGAGCTCGGCTCGAATGCGGCGCTCGCCCAGCCGGTGATGCCCGACGGCGTCGAGATGGCCTCCGGCTACGAGCCGTCCGCCCGCTCGATCTGGCCGTCGATCTACCCGGCGCTGCTCGAGCTCGTGCAGCGGCACCGCTCGACGATCGTGTTCGTCAACAACCGCCGCCTCGCCGAGCGGCTCGCCGCGCGGCTGAACGAGCTGGCCGAACGCGAGATCGCGAGGGCGCACCACGGGTCGCTGGCACGCGAGCAGCGGGTCGAGATCGAGGAGCTCCTCAAGGCAGGGCGGATCCCGTGCCTCGTCGCGACCTCGAGCCTCGAGCTCGGGATCGACATGGGAGCGGTCGACCTGGTCGTTCAGGTCGAGAGCCCGAAGTCGGTGGCCCGCGGCCTGCAGCGCGTGGGGCGGGCCGGCCACGACCTCGACTCCGTCTCGAAGGGACGGATCTTCCCCAAGTTCAGGGCGGACCTGCTCGAGTCGGCCGTCGTCGCCAGGGCCATGCGCGAGGGCCAGATCGAGGAGACGTCGATTCCCCGCAACCCGCTCGACGTGCTCGCCCAGCAGGTGGTGGCGATCTGCGCGGACGAGGAGATCGAGGTCGATGACCTGCACGCGCTCGTGCGGGGCGCCTACCCGTTCGTGGACCTGTCGCGGCAGCAGCTCGAGAACGTGCTCGACATGCTCGCCGGCCGCTACCCGTCCGACGAGTTCGCCGAGCTCCGACCCCGCATCACCTGGGACCGCACCGCCGGTGTCGTCAGGGGCCGCCAGGGCGCCCGCCGTCTTGCCGTCACGAACGCAGGCACGATCCCCGACCGCGGCCTGTACGGCGTCTTCCAGGTCGACGGGGGCGGCCGCGTGGGCGAGCTCGACGAGGAGATGGTGTACGAGGCGCGGCAGGGGCAGACGTTCCTGCTCGGCGCCTCCACGTGGCGGATCGAGGAGATCACCCGCGACCGGGTGCTCGTCTCGCCCGCCCCCGGCGTGCCGGGCGCCGTCCCGTTCTGGAAGGGCGAGGGCATCGGGAGGCCGTACGAGCTGGGGGAGAAGATCGGGCGCGCCACGCGGGAGGTGAGCGCCCTCACCGACGAGCAGGCGCTCGAGCGCCTGTCCGGCGACTACCACCTCGATCCGCTCGCCGCCCGGAACCTCCTCACGTACCTGCGCGACCAGGCGGCGTCAGCAGGCGGCGTCGTCCCCTCCGACCGGACGATCGTGGTGGAGCGCTTCCGGGACGAGATCGGCGACTGGCGCGTCTGCCTGCTGACGCCGTTCGGGGGCCGCGTGCATGCGCCCTGGGCGATGGCGCTGGGGGCGCGCCTGCGCGACACGCTCGGCGTCGAAGCACAGTCGATCTGGTCCGACGACGGCATCGCCCTGCACTTCCCCGAGGCGGACACGCCGCCGCCGGTCGCCGACCTGATGATCGCGCCCGACGAGATCGAGGAGCTCGTCGTCCAGGAGGTGGGACAGACGGCGCTCTTCGGTGCCCGCTTCCGCGAGAACGCGGCGCGGGCGCTGCTGATCCCGCGCCGGCGGCCCGGGCAGCGGACGCCGTTGTGGCAGCAGCGCCTCAAGGCGCAGAGCCTGCTGCAGGTCGCGCGCAAGTACGGGTCGTTCCCGATCGTGCTGGAGACCTATCGCGAGTGCCTGCAGGACGTCTTCGACCTGCCGGCGCTGACGCGCATCCTGCGTGGGCTGCAGGCACGAGAGCTCGACCTCGTCGAGGTCGAGACGGTCACCGCGTCGCCGTTCGCCTCGTCGCTCCTGTTCGACTACATCGCCACCTACATGTACGAGGACGACACGCCCGCGGCGGAGCGCCGTGCGCAGGCGCTGTCGCTCGACCGTGACCTGCTGCGCGAGCTCCTCGGACAGGAGGAGCTGCGCGAGCTGATCGACCCTGCCGCGCTCGCGGACGTCGAGGCGCAGGCTCGCAGGTGACCCCCGCACTCCGGACGAGCTGCACGACCAGCTGCGCCGGCGCGGCGACCTGCGCGACGACGAGGTCGACCCCGCCCTCGCGGCGATCCTGGAGGCCGAGAGGCGCGCCCTGCGCGTGCGGATCGCCGGCGACGAGCGGCTGATCGCCGCGGACGATGCCGGGCTGTTCCGCGACGCGCTGGGTGTGATGCCTCCGGGTGGTCTGCCCGAGGCCTACCTCGACGCCGTCGCCGATGCGCTCACCGTCCTGCTCGTGCGCTTCGCGCGCTCACGTGGCCCCTTCACCACGGCCGAGGCGGCGGCTCGCTACGCGCTCCCGGAGGAGCGCGTCGAGGAGGCGCTTGCCGCGCTCGAGCGCGACGACCGCCTCGTCCGCGGCGAGCTCAGGCCGGGCGGCAGCGAGCGCGAGTGGTGCGACCCGGAGGTGCTGCGGCGGCTGCGACGGGCGTCGCTGGCCGCCCTGCGGAAGGAGGTCGAGCCCGCCGAGCAGGCGGCGCTCGGGCGCTTCCTGCCCGCGTGGCACGGCATCGACCGGCGCGCGAGCTTGCACGAGGCACTCGTGCCGCTTCAGGGGCTGCCGCTGCCCGTGTCGCTGTGGGAGGCGGAGGTGCTGCCGCGCCGCGTGCCCGGCTACCAGCCGGCCGCGCTCGACGGCCTCTGCGCCTCCGGCGAGGTCGTCTGGGTGGGCGCCGGGCTCGACCGGGTTGCCCTCTTCTTCCGCGAGGACGCGCCGCTGCTCGGCGCCCCCGGCGCCGCGCCGCCGCCCGAGGGGGATGCGGCCGCCGCGCTGCGGGCGGCCCTCGCACGCTCGGCAGAGTTCTGGCCGGACCTGCTGCAGGCGACCGGCCTCGAGGCCGAGGAGGCGTTGCCCGTCCTGTGGGAGCTCGTCTGGGCGGGCGAGGTGACGAACGACGCCTGGGCGCCGCTGCGCGCCGAGCGGCGCTACGGTACCCCCGTCGCCCCCAGACGGCCTCGCCGCTTCTCGCGGGCGCGCGGTCTCTCGTCCACGTCGACACAGGGACGCTGGTCGCCGGCGTCGCGGCTCTTCCCCGCCGGCAGGGCCGACCGCCGCGCTCTCGCCGAGCTGCTGCTCGAGCGGCAGGGCATCGTCGTGCGCGACGGCGTTCGCGGCGAGGGCATTCCAGGCGGCTACGGCGCCGTCTACGGGGAGCTCCGCGCGCTCGAGACGGTCGGCAGCTGCCGGCGCGGCTACTTCGTCGAGGGGCTCGGCGGAGCCCAGTTCGCGCTCCCCGGCGCCGTCGAGCGCCTGCGCGAGCTGCGCGCGGACACGGACGCCGCGGGCGCTCGTGCTCGCCGCCGCCGACCCCGCACAGCCCTACGGCGCGGCACTGCCCGTGGCCGAGGCGGGCCGGCGCCCGCGCTGCCCGCGTGTCGGGCGCGCAGGTCGTCCTCCTCGGCGGCGAGGCGGTGCTGTTCGTCGAGCGAGGCGGCCGCACGCTCGTGCCCCTCCGCGACCCCGACGAGGAATGGCTGCGCCCCGCCCTCGCCGCCCTGGTCTCGCACGTCAAGCTGCGCGGCGGCAAGCGGCTCGCGGTCGAGCGCATCGACGGTGTGGCCGTCGCCGAGAGCGACCTCCTGCCGCTGCTCGTCGAGGCAGGCTTCCTGGCGGGGCCTCGCCGTGCCGTGCTGCGTCCGTAGCGCCTCGCCAGGTTAGAGGCTGACGAGCAGTCCCAGGACAACGCCGAAGACGAGGTGCCGGAACGTCGCCTGTGCGAAGGCTCGGCCGGAGTGGGCCATCGGTGGTAGCTCCGGGGCGCCGCGCGCGGGGTGGAAGCGGTCGGTCAGCATCGTCAAGGGGTACGTGAGCAGGTGCTCCGCCATTGCGAACGCGACGGCGAGCCAGAACGCGCTTCCTCCGATCCACTCGTAGAAGGCCCAGAAGACGAGGCCCGCGACCGCTCCGTTCACGATGTGGACGATCCAGCCGACACGCTTCCAGGCAGGCCCGCGCGTGACGAGCTTGCCGAGCAGTGCGATATCCGAGTAGGGGAACCGGAAGATGCGCGGTCGAGCGGTTCCAGCAGCCCCCATACCGCCGCCGCGCCCGCTCCCGCTGCGGCCGCCTGCGTCCACGGGCTCATGCGTCCGAGCCGTGGCCGACAGCTTGCGCAGCTTCTCGACGACACGGTCGAGGCGATCGTCCGCGTGCAGCGCGCCCAGTGCGCGGGCAGCGCCGGCGTCGACGGCTGCTCCTCCGACGACGAGCGTCGGTGCAGGCCGCGCGGTCAGGCCGTCGAGCTCGTCGCGGAGCTGCTCCAGGGTGGCGTCGCGTGTCGCGCTGAAGCAGACGACGGCGGCGCCGATCGCTTCGGCGAACTCGAGGGCGTCGCCCGCCGGCGTGCTCGGGCCGAGGTACTCGACGCGCCAGCCGTCCGCCCGCATCGCGACGGCGAGCATGAGCAGCCCCACGTCGTGATGCTCGCCCGGCGCACACGCGAGCACGGCGGTGCCGCGAGCCGCGCCGCGCGGATCGGAGAGCAGGCGGTCGAGCCGTGTCCGCACCTTGGCGGTGAGCGCGTGCTCCTGCGCGACCGAGATCTCTCCCCGGTGCCACGCGTCGCCGATCGTGTGCAGCGTGGGGGCGATCACGTTGTCGAACGCCTGCTCGAGGGGGAGCACCGCGAGGGCCTGGTCGAGCGTCGCCGACGCCTGTGACGGGTCGTCGCCGAGCGCGGCGACGATCAGAGCCTCGCGCAGGTCGGCGGGATCGCTGAGCGGCGGCGCCGCCGTCTCCTGCAGCACCCGTGCCGCCTCCCCGATGCGCCAGCCCTCGTCCGAGCCTGTCGCGCAGCCACTGCACGCGCTGGATGTCCCGCTCGGAGTAGCGGCGCTGCCCTCCCGCGGTACGCGCCGGCTGGAGGACCCCGTAGCGCTGCTCCCACTTCCGCAAGGTGTCGGGAGCGACTCCCGTGCGCCGCGAGAGCGCCGCGATGTTGAGGAGCGCTGTCACTTCCGTACCTGGACGAATTCTAGACTAAACGTGCCGTGAGCGATCGCCCGTGCCCACCCGTGCTGCGCGATGCCTGAGGGCGATTCGATCCACCGTGCGGCGCAGCGGCTCCGCGTGCTCGTGGGACGCAGGGTGGAGGCGTCGTCGCCTCACCCGCGTGGCCTGCTCACCGGGGTGGCGGCGGCTGTCGACGGTCGCGTGCTCGAGTCCGTCGATGCGGTCGGCAAGCACCTCCTGCTGCGCTTCGAGGGAGGAGTCGTCGATTCGCAGCCACCTGCGCATGAACGGCCGCTGGCACGTCGGGCGCGACGGGGAAGAGGCGCGCCGGCCGCCCGTGGCTCGTCCTGCGTGCGGGGGAGCTGGAGGCGACCCAGTGGAACGGCCCCGTGCTGACGCTCGACACGACGCCGGCCGGGCGGATCGGCCCGGACCTCCTCGCCGACGGCGTGGAGCCGGAGGCGCTCGTCCGAGCGCGTCCGACGGGCCGACCCCGGCCGGCTGCTCGGCGAGGTGCTGCTCGATCAGCGACTCGTCGCGGGCCTCGGGAACATGTGGCTCGCGGAGAGCCTGTGGGCCGTGCGCGCTCTCTCCCTGGCTCCCGCTCGGCCGTGCGAGCGACGAGGAGCTGGCGGCGGCGCTCGCGTGGGCGCGGCGGGAGATGCGCGCTGCGGTGAGCGGTGCCAGGCCGCAGCGCGCTGTGTACCGGCGTTCGCGGGCGTCCCTGCCCGCGCTGTGGCGCGCCGATCCGGTCGGGCGGGCTCGGCGACAACAACCGCACCGCGTACTGGTGCGCCGGCTGCCAGCGCGGCGACTGACCACCCGCGCGCGCTCCCTGTCCCAGCCGGACGGGCGCGACCGCACGGCCTGTGGACGAGAAGTCGCCTCGCGACGCGAAGGGTGTCTCCCCCCGGGAGACACCCGGAGGGAGACACCCCGGTTCCGCCCGCGCGCCCATGCGGTGCCGTGGAAGAGAAGTTGCAGACGAGTTGCGAAGGCGCCCGCGTCGGGATGGCCCGCGGCCGATCGTCCGTTGCAGACAGGAATCGTCGATGCGAGGGCGTAGGGATGGGCGTGGCAGTTCGCTCACCCCAGCTGCATCACGCTCTGCGTGCCTTCACGCTCGGCGCCTTCGCGTTCCTGCTGCGCGAGCTCGACGAGGGCGGCGAGCTCCCGGTCGCCTTCGTGGAGCACGAGCACGGACGAGGGCCGTCCCTCTACGAGTACCGTCCGCTCGTACGGGCCTTCGCCGAAGGGCGCGCGGACCGTCTGCGCGGTCGCGAGGATGCGACGATCGCGCTCGAGGAGCTGCAGCGCGAGCCGGCCGCCGCCATCTACGCGCGCGCGCACGCCGGCCCGCGGGTCTCGCAGGACGAGGCGCTCTTCAAGACCGTGCTCTTCGGGCTGCTCGTCTCCACCGCCGAGGCGTGCGGAGGGTTCGACTGGGACGACGACGCCTTCGAGCGCGCCTACGCCGAGCTCGAGCGCTCCCTCTTCGGCGAGCGCCGGACCTACGCCGCCGTGGCCCCGCTCGTCGGCATCTCGGTGGCGACGCAGGTCGAGCTCGCGCCCGGGCTCCGCATGCGCGCCGTCGCCGACGGAGAGCTGGCCCGGCACTGGCCGGAGGCGAGCTCGCTGGTACCGGCCGGCTTCGGCCACGAGCCCGATCGCTACACGGTGCTCGAGCTGCGGGCGGCGCTCGGGCCGGGCGAGGACCCCCTCGACGCTCCTGCCGAGATCGCCGACGCGGTCAGCGCCGTCCGCCTCGCGACGGCTGCGCCGCTTGCGGCCGGGCCTGTTCTCTTCGAGACGCTCGACGGTCGCCCCTTCGGGATCCGGCCCGTGCTGCCGATCGCGGCCACCCAGCCCCCCGGCGAAGCCGACCCGGCTCGACGCGTTCCGCGGAGAGCTCGCCGGCCGGCTGCTCGCCGAGCTCGGCCGCGCGGACGCGGACACCGTGCTCGCCGAGGCGCTCGACCGCTGGGAGCTGTCGCTCTTCCAGCACGAGCCCTTCCGCTCCGAGCAGGTGCGCGCCGCGCTGGCCGCGCTGTTCGGCGAGACCTGGCCGCTGCGCACGTCCGTCCTGCTGGAAGAGGACGCCGACGCCCGCGCGGCGCTGCACGCCGACCTCGCGGCGATGGCGGCGGGGAGAGCGGAACGCCGGCGGCGGTCGACGCCGCGCGCAGGGCGCTCGTCGAGGTGCTGCAGCACGACGATCGCGGCGCCCTCGCCCGCGAGCTCGACGACGAGCTGCTCGGTATCCGCGGGCGCCGCGGCCTGCGGCTCGCCGTCTAGTCCACATCGAGCCTCTAGCGTCTACCCTCGAGGTATCGCCAGGCTGATCCTCCTTACCGGGGCGACCGGCTACGTCGGGGGTCGCTTGCTACACGCTCTCGAGGAGCGTGGGGAACGCGTGCGCTGCCTCTCGCGCCGCCCCGAGCTGTTGCGTGCGCACGTCGCTCGGACGACCGAGGTGACGGCCGGGGACGTGTTGCGGCCGGAGACGATCGTGCCCGCCCTCGAGGATGTCGACACCGTCTTCTACCTCGTCCACTCGATGAGCTCGAGCCGTCCGTTCGACGAGGCGGACCGCGCGGCCGCGAACGCGTTCGGGCGTGCCGCCCGCGAAGCGGGTGTGAGGAAGATCGTCTACCTCGGCGGGCTCGGCCGCGGGGTGTTGTCAGCGCATCTCGCCTCGCGCCAGGAGGTCGGCAGGATCCTGCGCGATTCGGGGGTGCCCACGATCGAGCTCCGCGCATCGATCGTGATCGGCTCCGGCAGCGCGTCGTTCGAGATGATCCGGGCGCTTGTCGAGAAGCTGCCGGTGATGGTGACCCCCCGCTGGGTACGGGTGCGCGCGCAACCCATCGCGATCGACGACGTGATCGCCTACCTGCTGGCCGCCCTCGACCGCGAGCCCCAGGGTGGCGAGCTGTACGAGATCGGCGGCGCGGACACGCTCGCGTACGTCGACCTCATGCGGGAGTACGCGCGACAGCGCGGCCTGCGCCGGACCATGATCCCGGTTCCGGTGCTCAGCCCGAGGCTTTCGAGCCTCTGGCTCTGGCTCGTCACGCCGGTGTACGCGGGCGTCGGGCGCAAGCTGGTCGACTCGCTTCGCAACGAGACGGTCGTGCGCGACCGGCGGGCGCTCGACGTGTTTCCGGTCCGTCCGCGGACAGCGAGCGAGGCGATCGCGCGCGCGCTCGCGTTCGAGGACCGGGAGATCGCGGAGACACGATGGTCGGACGAGGCGTTCCCGCCCGCGGCGGCGTACGGGGGCGTCCGGCACGGGTCCCGGCTGGTCGACTCCCGCACGCTGCGCGTGCCGGTGCCGCCCGAGCGCGCCTTCGCCCCGATCCAGCGGATCGGCGGCGAAACCGGGTGGTACAAGGGCGCCTTGCTGTGGCGGCTCCGCGGGCTGCTGGACGTGCTCGTCGGCGGCCCGGGGCTGCGGCGGGGCCGGCGCGACCCGATCGGCGTGAAGGTCGGCGACACGATCGACTTCTGGCGGGTCGAGGCCTTCGAGCAGGACCGGCTGCTGCGCCTCGGCGCCGAGATGAAGGTGCCGGGACGCGCGTGGCTGCAGTTCGAGGTCTCGCCGGATCCGAGCGGTGGCTCGATCGTGACGCAGACGGCCGTCTTCCATCCCGCCGGACTGTTCGGGCTGGTCTACTGGTATGCGCCTGTGGCCGTTCCACGGCCACATCTTCGGGGGCATGCTGAAGAACCTGGCTGTGCGATGCCGCGCACGCGCGCTTGAGCGGCCGCGGCCTGCCGGCACACTTTCGGCACACATCCGGCACGGACCCGTGACACCTTCTCCCCTAGCGTTCGTCGCCGTGGAGGAGGCGCGCAGAGTGATCGAGCGACTGGCGCGGATCGAGGCGCTCGATCGCGCGACGGCGGACCCGGCGGAGCTGCTCGCGGAGGTGCGCAGCCTCCTCCACGAAGCCGAGGCCTGGGCTGCGGGTGGAAGGAGGTGACGCCGGCGGCGAGGCGGTCGAGCGGCTGCGATCGGCGCTCGCGCGTGACATGATCGGCGTGTGATCGCACACTGGGACGACGTCGAGGGCGTCCGTCGCGAGCAGGGGCACATCGCGGGCACGTGGGCCTCGCTGACCGGGTCGAGCTCGGTCACCGCGGGAGTGCGCCGGATCGACGTCGACCCGGGCATGTGGTCGACTCCGCTGCACCTGGAGGGCTCGGAGGAGGAGATCTTCTTCGTGCTCGCAGGCGACGGCCTGTCGGTGCAGGACGACGGCAGCGGCCTGGAGGCGTACGAGGTGCGGCCGGGCGACTGCCTCGTGCACCTCGCGCTCGAGCACGCCCACACCCTGCAGGCGGGCTCGAACGGGCTCTCCGTGCTCGCGTTCGGCGAGCGTCACTACGCCGCCAACACGCTGCTGCCGCGCGCCGGCGTCTCCTGGCTCGGGCCCACCTGGGTGCTGCAGGGCGCCCCGGAGGATCATCCGTGGAAGCGTGAGGCGGCCGTCGGGCCGCCGGAGGTGGGCGAGCTGTCGCCGCGGCCGTCGCGCATCGTCAACGTCGACGAGGTGGAGGAGCACGAGCGGGTCGGGGCGACCGTCGCGCGGCGCGTCCGCGACCTGGGGCGCGCCGCCGGGTCGGAGCGCACCGGCGTCAAGCTCTACGACGTCGTGCCCGGGATGCTGATGAACCCGCCGCACAGCCACTCGGCGGAGGAGGAGATCTTCGTCGTGCTCGACGGCTCGGGCACGGTCGAGCTCTGGCCGCATCCCCGCGCCGCCGCCGAGCCGGAGCGCTGGCCCGGCGGGCACGAGCAGCATCGCGGTGCGGGCCGGGCACGTGATCGCGAGCCCGGCCGGCCGCGGCCGCCCGCTGGGCATCCGCGCCGGCGCGGACGGGATGCGCGTGCTCGCGTACGGCACGCGCGACCCGAACGACATCACGTACTACCCGCGGTCCGGCAAGGTGAGGTTGCGCGGCGTCGGCGTGATCGGCCGGCTGGAGCAGCTCGACTACTGGGACGGAGAAGACTAGAGGCGCTGACATGGGCTGGTTCGACGGAGATTCCACGAGGCTTGCAGGAGACGCGCGGACCGCGGTGAACGAGGCTTCGTCATGGGATTCACGCGCCTGTTGCCGCGGTCGGGGTCAGCGCCGCGAGAACGCCGTCCTCGAGCTCGAGCCGGAGGTGCTCGTGACCGACCTGGTGCCCGAGCCGTCCGTGCCCGACCCCCGCGCCCGACCGGCTGGACGAGCCCGCCGGCTACCACGGCCGTCGCGCCGATCCTGACGCCCGCTCCCGCCGTGCGTGCCGCAGCCGGCGTCCCCGGCGCGGTCGGCACGCGCGTGATCGCGTTCGCGAACCAGAAGGGGGGCGTCGCGAAGACGACGACGACGCTCAACCTCGGCGTCGCGTTCAAGGAGTTGGGGCACCGGGTGCTGCTGATCGACCTCGATCCGCAGGGGAACCTGACGATGAGCCAGGGCCTCAACCCCGACACGATCGAGACGTCGATGTTCGACGTGCTCGTGCGGAAGATCCCGATCTCCGACGTGATCGCCCACCAGGAGATCGACCTGGCCGTCGCGTCCATCGACCTCGCCGGCGCCGAGCTCGCCCTGTCGTCCCTGATCGGCCGCGAGCGCTCGCTGGAGAAGGCGCTGCTCGAGGTGCGCGACAAGTACGACTTCATCCTGATCGACACGCCGCCGTCGCTCGGCCTCCTGACGATCAACGCGTTCGTCGCCTCCACCGGGGTGATCGTGCCGGTGCAGTGCGAGTACCTGGCGCTGCGCGGTCTCGTGCAGCTCGAGAACACGCTGGCGATGGTGCGCGAGAACCTGAACCCCCACGTCGGCGTGGAGGGGATCGTGGCCACGATGTACGACGGCCGCACGCTGCATGCGCGCGAGGCGGTCGAGATCCTGGAGGAGAACTTCGGCCCGCTCGTCTTCAAGACCCGCATCCGCAAGACCGTGCGCTATGCCGAGGCGCCCGTGAAGGGGAGCTCCGTGCTGAAGTACGACCCCACCGGCCCCGCCGCGGCCGCCTACCGCGAGCTGGCGAAGGAGGTGCTGCTGCATGGCGCGCAAGCGCGCGAGCATGCGTGAGGGCCCGCTCGCCGACTTGTTCCGCGCGACCGAGGCCGCGCAGCGCCAGCAGGGCGGCCAGCCGCCGGAGGAAGAGCCCGCGGCAGACCGCTGCTCCCGAAGAGCCCGAGCAGGAGACCGCGGTCGCCGAGCCGATCGTCACGTCGCCCGTCCCGCCGGTGACGCGCGACGTCGCGCTCGAGGAGACCGTCGAGCACGTGTACGACTTCGACGCAGACGAGGAGCCCGAGCTCACGCTCGTCACGCCTCCCGAGCCGGCCGCCGCCGTCGAGGACACGGTCGTGACCGCCCTCACGGCCCCATCGCCGCCGGTGGAACAGCCGAAGCCGGTCGTCGTTCGCGCCGCCGGAGCGTCCCCAGCCGCCGTACGAGCCGCCGGCGAGCCGCTTCCTGCAGCAGATGCCCGAGAGCGCCCCGCGCCTGAACGTCGGCGGCGAGGCTGCCTCGTACCTCGCGGTGATCCGCGTCGTGGGTGTCGGCGGCGGCGGCCTCAACGCGGTCAACCGGATGATGGACGCCGGCATCGCGCAGGTCGACTTCGTCGCCGTCAACACCGACATGCAGCAGCTGAACCTCTCCGAAGCGCCCGTGAAGATCCACATCGGCGAGGAGCTCACGCACGGCCTCGGCTCGGGTGCCGACCCGGAGACCGGCCGCAAGTCGGCCGAGGAGTCCTACGACCAGATTCGCTCGGCGCTGCGGGGCTCGGACATGGTGTTCGTGACCGCGGGCGAGGGAGGCGGCACCGGCACGGGCGCGGCACCCGTGGTGGCGCGCATCGCGCGCGATCTCGGCGCCCTCACGGTCGGGATCGTCACGACCCCGTTCCGCTTCGAAGGGACACGACGCCGCCAGGCCGCCGACTCGGGCGTCGAGGCGCTGCGCGCGGCGTGCGACACCGTGATCGTGATCCCGAACGACCGCCTGCTCGAGGTGCTCGACCGGTCGACGTCGATGGTGGACGCGTTCAAGATCGCCGACGACGTGCTGCGCCAGGGCGTGCAGGGGATCTGCGACCTGATCACGATGCCGGGCCTGATCAACCTCGACTTCGCCGACGTGCGCACGATCATGGCGGACGCCGGCTCGGCCCTGATGGGGATCGGCTACTCGGAGAGCCCGAACCGCGCCCGTGAGGCGGCGGAGCGCGCGCTCAGGTCGCCGCTGATCGACACGGAGATCGTGGGCGCCCGCGGCATCCTGCTCTCGATCGCGGGCGGCGAGGACCTGACGCTCGTCGAGGTGAACGAGGCCGCCGAGGTGGTTCGTCAGGCGGCCACCGACGACACGAACATCATCTTCGGCGCTACGGTCGACGAACGGCTCAACGGCCAGGTGTGGGTGACCGTGGTGGCGACGGGGCTCGGCGGCACGCATCGCCGCGCCTATGCCCCGTCCCTGTCCAGCGCCGGTGCAGGCGCCGGCTCGGCGTCACGACGTGGCGGCGGCGGCCGGGACGAGTCCGAGCTGCCGAGCTTCCTGCGCTAGCTGGCGCATCGCCGGCCCGTCAGACGGAGGGCAGCAGCACCGTGATGCCGAACGCTCCGACGACGGTGCCGTACGCGGCCGCGGCGACGGCGACGCGCACGTAGGGCCGGAGCAGCCGGCCCGCGAGGCCGAGCGCGCCGGCTGCGCCGACCGACAGCGCGGCCAGGAGCTCCACGGCGCCGAACGCCACTCCGGCCGAGAGGGCCACGTCGGAGGGCACACCCTGTGCTCCGAGCGCGAACGCGACGGCAGCGCTCGCGAGGCCAACGTTGCCCGGCGTGATCGGCATCACGGCGGCAAGCTCGACGGCCGGAACGACGATGAGCGCGGCGCGCAGCGGATCGTCGATCCCGAGCGCGGTGAGCACCGCCGCGGTGGCGGCGATCTTGGCGGCGGCGCCCGCGAGCGCCCAGCCGGCCACGACGGCGAGGTCCCGTGGCGAGCGCGCCAGCGCTTGCAGAGCGGCAAGAGCCTGCTCGATGCGGACCGGGAGCCGGGCCCGGCGCGAGAGAGTTGCGACCGTCGCCGCCGCGACAACGATGGCTCCGATGGCGAGCAGCGGCCAGACGGGCAGGACGCCGCTCGCGCAGCCGAGGGAGATGAGGGCGCCCAGCCATACGACACGCGTGACGCCGACCGCCGCAGCCGCTCCGCCGACGGCCCAGCAGCCTCCCTCCGTCACCCGGCCGAACAGCGCCAGGCGGACGGCCGAGCCGAGGTGCGCGGGCGCGACGGCGTTGATGCCCGTGCCGACGCAGTACCGTGCGGCCGCGTCGCCCGTGGGCAGGATGGTGCCGCCGGCCCGGATCGCCGCCCGCCAGGCCATCGCGCCGAACGCGCTCGTGCCGGCAAACGCGAGCCCGGCCAGCCAGAGCCATGCCGGCCGGGCGGTGCCGAGCCCGTCGATCGCCTCGCCCAAGCGGCTGCCGAGCAGTGACGGGGTAGCGCAGAGCACGCCGAGCAGGGCGAGGGAGAGCCCCGCCAGTAGGATCCGCCGCATCGGGAGGGTGGTTCGCATCAAGGCCGCAGAGACGGAGTCGGCACGGTGGCACCACTTCTTGAGCGCGATCACGTGGACGGGGTACGGGAGCCCGTGGCGGCACGCCTGTGACGCGGCTCCCGATCCACATCGAGCCTCTAGGCTCTCCCCATGAGAGGCGCCGTCGCAGCCGGCAACCCGTACACGGCCCGGGCCGGCGCAGAGGCGCTCGCGGCAGGAGGGAACGCGGTCGACGCGGTCGTCGCGGCGGCGTTCGCCGGGTTCGTCGCGGAAGGGCCGCTGACCGGGCCGTCGGGGGGCGGCTTCCTGCTCCTGCGGAACGCCGGCGAGGAGCCGCTGCTCCTCGACTGCTTCTTCGCGGTGCCCTCCCGGCCGCAGGGGCAGATGGACGAGGTGGTCGTGGACTTCGCAGACGCGTCCACGCAGGTCTTCCACGTCGGCGACGCGTCGGTGGCCGTTCCCGGGCTCGTCAACGGGCTCGAGCAGGCGCACGGCGCTCACGGGAGGCTGCCGTGGGCGTCCCTCGTCCAGCCCGCCGTCGAGCTCGCGCGCGCCGGCGTGGAGCTGAACGACGCGCAGGTCTTCCTGCTCGAGATCCTCGTCCCGATCCTCGAACGCACCGAGGCCGGACGGCAGGTGTACGGCCGCCGCGACCGGGTGATGACGCAGGCGATGGTGCCCGGCCTCGAGCTGCTCCGCGACGAGGGCGCCGCGGCCGTGGCCCGGCTCCAACCGGAGCTGGCGGACGACATCGCCTCCTACCGCCCCGTCGACCGCGCACCGCTCGAGGCGTCGTTTCGCGGGATGCGTGTGCTCACCAACCCACGCCCTTCGCTCGGCGGCACGGTGATCGCGTCCGGACTGGCAGAGCTCGACCGGACAGGGCTCGGCGGACCGCCGGGAAGCCCCGGCGCGGCGCTGCGTCTCGCCCACGCGGTCGCGCTCGGCTACGGGGGCGGCGCGCCGCACACGAACCTCACGGGCACGACGCACGTCTCGGTGATCGACGCGGACGGAAACGCCGCCGGGCTCTCCTCGACCCTCGGCTCCGGCTCCGGCGTGATCCGAGACGGCTTCCAGCTGAACAACATGCTCGGCGAGCTCGACGTGATCGGCACGGCGGAGCGCGCGCCCGGCGAGCGGTTGCCGAGCATGATGGCGCCGACGATCGTGCTCGACGGCGACCGGCCGCGGCTCGTTGTGGGCAGCGCGGGATCGGTGCGGCTGTCCGGCGCAATCCTGCAGGTGATCGTTTCGGTTGCAGGGCACGGGCTGCACGTCGTCGAGGCGATCGAGCATCCACGTCTCCACGACGAGGAAGGGGCGCTTCACCTCGAAGGGGGCTGGCCGTCCGAGGTGGCCGAGCGCCTGCTGGCCGAGGCATGGAAGGTTGTGCACTGGGCGGGTCGCAACCTCTACTTCGGCGGCGTGTCGGCCGTCGAGGCGCGGCCCGACGGGACGTTAGGAGCGGCCGGCGACCCCCGGCGGGGCGGGCACGGCATCGTGGTCGAGTGATCACCATCCGTCCCGCCGAGCCGGGCGACGCCGCCGCTCTCGTCGAGCTGGCCGAGCAGGTCGGGAGCGAGGAGGGTGCCTGGCTGCTGACGACGGAAGGATCGCGTAGCGTCCTGGCCGAGAAGCGCTACCTGCGCGCCGTGCGCCGCCACCCCGACGCGGCCGTGTTCGTCGTCGAGGAGGACGGGAACATCGTCGGCAGGCTCTCGCTCGCGCGCGACTCCCATCCGGCCAGCCGCCACGTCGCGGATCTCGGGCTCCTCGTCGCCGCCACGCACCGGCGTCGTGGCGTCGGGCGCTCGTTGCTCGAGCAGGCGGTCGCATGGGCGGAGGCCGCAGGAGTGACGAAGCTGGAGCTCCACGTCTTCCCCTGGAACGAGCCGGCGATCGCCCTCTACGAGTCGTTCGGCTTCGAGCGGGAGGGATACCGGAAGCGCCAGTACATCCGTGAGGGGCAGGCCGTCGACGCGATCCTGATGGCGTATCACCTACCCTTGTAGGGGCCGGGCCATGTCCGGCACTGTGCCGAGCGTGCGGTGACCAGTTCGAGGCACAGCCGGTGACCGGTGTGACGCGGATGAGACGAGACAGGAAGCGCGTGGGTGACGCGTGCAGGGCGGGCCGGCCGGGCCGCACCTCAGCGACGAGCAGGTGCGGGCGCTCCTGTGGGCGGTGCCCGACCTCGTCTTCCTGATCGGCGCGGACGGCGTCTATCGCGTCGTCGAGGTCGAGGACGAGGACGACCTCGTCGCGCCGCCCGACCAGCTGGTCGGCAGCAGCATCCACGACGTGCTCCCGCCCACGGTCGCGGACGCGATCATGGAGTCCGCTCGACGCGTTGTTGCGAGCGGTGGGGTGGAGACGATCGAGTACGAGCTCGTGCTCTCCGGCATACCACGGATCTTCGAGGGCCGCCTCGTCGGCTGCGCGGACGACGAGTTCCTGCTGATGGTGCGCGACTTCACCGAGCAGCGCCGCCAGGAGTCGGAGCTCCGGCGTCTCGCCGAGGAGCTGGAGGAGCGGGTCACGGAGCTCGGCCGCGAACGCGACTTCACGCGTACAGTCGTCCGCTCGGTGCCGAGCTTCCTCGCGCTCGTCGACGTCGACGGGTGCCTGCTCGGGCTCAACGACAGCCTCGAGCGCACGACGGGCTACTCCTCCGACGAGGCACGGGGCCGCCCGTTCTGGGAGGCGCTGATGCCTGCGCAGGAATGGGAGCCGGCCCGGCGGCTGTACGACGCCGTGGCCGCCGGCAGGCAGCCGCTCGAACCGGAGCTCCGGCTCGTCACGATGGACGGTCGCGAGCTCGTCGTCGAGTGGACGGGCACGCCGGTGATCGACCAGCATGCGCTCACCCGAACGATCCTGTGCGGTGTGGACGTCACGGAGCGGGTACGGCAGCGACAGGAGCTGCGGCGCTCCCGGGCCCGCATCGTCGAGGCGGCGGATGCCGAGCGGCGACGGCTCGAGCGCAACCTCCACGACGGCGCCCAGCAGCAGCTCGTCGCGGTCTCGCATGCGCTACGGCTCGCCCGGCGCCTGCTCGACGAGGACGCGGCGAGAGCAGCGGCGCTGCTCGACACGGCCGTGGAGACGCTCCACTCCGCCCACGAGGAGCTCCGCGAGCTCGCCCGCGGCCTGCACCCCGCCGTCCTGAGCGAGCGCGGCCTCGACGCGGCCCTCCGTGCCGTCGCGCGGCGCTCGCCTGTCGAGGTCGAGCTCGACGTGTGCCAGGCTCGGTTTCCGGCGCCGATCGAGACGGCCGCGTACTACGTGGTCGCCGAGGCGCTCACGAACGTGGCGAAGTACGCGGCCGCCGGCCGCGCCGTCGTGCGCGTCGGCGTCGAACAGGGCCGGGTCGTGGTCGAGGTGCGGGACGACGGGGTGGGCGGCGCCGACCCGTTCGCGGGCACGGGCCTGCCCGGGCTCGGCGATCGCGTCGAGGCGCTCGGCGGCACGTTCTGGGTCGAGAGCCCGCGCGGGGAAGGCACGCTGGTGCGCGCCGTCCTCCCGCTCGTGTGAGTCAAGCCTCTAGTGCAGCTCGCGCGGCTTCACGAACGCGACGAGGGTGGCCGTGCCGTCCTCGACGTCCCTCCACGACGAGACCGGCAGATCGAGCGTGACGAGCCCGCCGGTTGGGAGGTTCTCGGCCAGCTGGTGGCGGTCGGCCTCGTCGGCGAGCGCCATGGCCAGGTCGTGGAGCCCAGGGTTGTGGCCCACGAGCATGGCCTCCCCTGCTTCGTCGGGGAGCCCGCGCAGGCGCCTCGCGAGGTCGTCGGCCGAAGCGAGGTAGACGCCCTCCTCGATCGCGACCCGGGGGGAGTCGAGTGCCGGCAGCACGAGGTCGAGCGTCTGTCGCGCCCGTGTCGCGGTGGAGCAGACGACGAGCGCCGGGCGCACGTCGTGCGACGCCAGGTAGCGGCGCATCCTCTTGCCCGCCCGTGTCCCCCGCGGCGCGAGCGGCCGTTCGTGGTCGGCGAGCGCGTCGTCGTCCCAGCTGGACTTGGCGTGGCGGAGGAGATGGAGGCGGACGCTCACAGGAGGAGGCGTAGCAGGATGGGTGCGAGCACGATCTTGGCGATCATCGCCAGCGGCACCACCGTCACGTAGCCCACATTCAGCTCCGTGTCGGACTGCTCGCGCTCGGCGGCGGACGCCAACACGGCCGGCTGGGTCTGCATCCCCGCCACGACACCGGCGAGGGTCGCGATCGGCAGGCGCAGCAGGACGAGCCCGGCGGCGACGGTGACGATCGCGCCGGACGCCGCCACCGCGGCTCCTGTCGCGAGCACGCCGAGCGCTTCCCGGCTCACGATCGTGTCGCCGAACGCCTGTCCCGAGTTGACGCCGACGCCGGCGAGGAAGACGACGATGCCGAACTGGCGCAGCGTCAGGTTGGCGGAATGGGGCAGTTGCCACACGATCGGGCCCGTTCGCCCGATCGCACCGAGCGCGAGCCCGACGAGCAACGGCCCGCCGGCGAAGCCGAGGCTGAACGACCCGCCCCCCGGCAGCGGCACCTCGATCGCGCCGAGCGCGAGCCCGAGTGCGACGCCAACGCTGAACGAGAGGACGTCCAGCTCGCGGAGCGCCCGGTAGGAGTCGCCGAAGAACGCCGAGATGGCGCTCATCTGCGCCCTCGGCGCGACGACGCGGACGCGGTCGCCGAGCTCGAGGGCGAGCTCGGGCGTCGCCAGCATGTCGACGTCGCCGCGGCGGACGCGCGTAACGGTGCCGCCGAGTCGTTCGGGGAGGTCGAGCTCTCCCAGCGTGCGGCCGGCGACGTCACGGCTCGAGACGACGATGCGCCGGAAGTCGAGCTCCTCCCGCTCGAGCTCGACGTGCTCCGCGCTTTCGCGCCCCAGCTCGGCGATCGCGGTGGCGACGGCCGGCTCGGCGCCGACGACGCTGATCAGGTCGCCGGTGCGGGGCTCGATGTCGTCGGTGGCGAGCCGGGAGACCGCGTCGCGCTTCAGCCGGCCAAAGGTGACGCGGCCGGCGAGCCGTGCGCGGATGTCGCCGAGCGAGGCGTGCAGGTCGCGCTCGACGAGAGCGGTACGAACGACCAGTGCTTCGTCCGCGGCGGGTGGGGCCCCGGAGAGCTCACGTCTCCTGGCCAGCGAGAAGACGGCTGCGAGCGCAATCGTGACGCCGATCGGGTAGGCCAGCGAGAAGCCGACGAGCACCTCGCCCGCGGGCTCGTCGAAGCCTGCGCCGGGCCGGAGGTCGTGCAGCGCCTCGAGCGTGCCGGCGAGCGCGGGTGTGTTCGTCAGCCCGCCCGTGAAGGTACCCGCGATGGCCGCCCCGCCGAGGCCGAGGGCGGAGCCGACTGCGGCGGCCGCCGCGGCACCGGCCAGGATGGCGGTCACGACGGCGGCGTTCGCGCCGAGGCCGCGCCGGCGCAGTGCCGTCAGGAAGCCGGGCCCCGTGGCGAGGCCGACCGTGTAGACGAAGAGGACGAGCCCGAGCTGCCACAGCGGCTGGGGCACTTTCAACGTGGGGTCGGCGGCGCCGAAGCCGATGCCGACGAACAGTACGGCGGCGATCCCGAAGCCGAAGCCGCGCGCGCCGCCGATCCGGATCCGCCCCACCAGGTAGCCGGCCGCGGCCACGAGGAAGACGAGCAGGATCGGGTCGTCGTGCAGAGCCGTCAGAGCGAGCGTCACGCGAACGCACGCCCTAGGTCGAGGCCCGTCGCCGCCACGCACCACCAGTGCTGCTCGCCGTGCACCGCCGAGTCGCGGCGCCACGCTCCCGCGAGCGCCACCCGTACCACGTCGGCGCCGCTGCCCCCGGGACTGCTCGGCTGGTCGCTCATGTCCTCTGCACTTCTACAGCACGCCCGGCCGGACGAGACCCGGCGCGGCTGCTCCGTCGGCACCGGCTGGTCGCCGTCCTCGGGCTGCGGCCGTTGGGCCGGGCCGGGCCGGTGCGAGGGGCTGTCGCAATTTGCGGCCCTTTCCGCTCCCGTGCCTCTTGCGCCACGGCTCGCGGGGACGATAGGTTGCTCGAGCACCGAGCACGGGGCACCCGAGGTTGAGGGCCTCCCGAGCGGCTGACGCGAAAGCGACGGTTGGTCGGGTTGCCTGACGAGGGAGCAACCGGCTCGGTGCTTTCTCTTTGATCCCGCGCTGTTCCTAACCGCGCAGCTCGGCGGCCACCTCTGCGACGACCTCGACGAACGCGCTGGCGGCAGGGGACAGGGTCCGGTCTGCGTGCCAGGCGAGCGCGATCTCGCGCGGCGGCACGCCCTGCACGTCGAGGACGGCGACGTCCGGGTCGCTCCGGTCGACGGTGAGCAACGGCACGAGTGCGTAGCCGATGCCCGCGCCGACGAGGCCCTGCACGATGCCGCTCTCGTCGGAGCGGAAGACGATCTGCGGCTCCAGTCCCTTGGCGCGCAGGTGGGCCTCGCCGCCTTCCTCGGGCTTCGAGTAGGCGACGAGCGGCAGGCGGGCGAGCTCTCTCGGCCCGATCGCGCGCCCCGACCGAGCCTGGTCGGACTGGGCGGGCGCCAGCAGCACGTACGGGTCGACGAGAACCTCCAGGTGATCGGCGGCGGCGTCGATCGCCCCGGAGACGAACGCGAGCTCGAGCTCGCCCCCCGCGAGCCGCTGGAACAGGTCGTCGAAGTTCGACTCGGCGAGGCGCACCTCGATGCCCGGTCGCCGCTCCACGTAGAGGCGCATCACACGAGGGAGGATGCGGACGCCGACGCTCTGGAACGTGCCCACGCGCAGCGCGCCGGCCTCGCCTTCCGCCAGCGCGCGCAGGTCGGACTCGGCGGCCCGCATCGCCGCAGCCGCCCGCCGGGCATGGCGGAGGAGCCGTTCTCCCGCGTCGGTGGGGGTGACGGGTCGCCGGCCTCCCGGCCGCTCGAGCAGCGACATGCCGGCCGCCTTCTCGAGCGTGGCGATCTGCTGGCTGATCGCGGGCTGCGAATAGCCGAGCCGTCGTCCTGCCGCAGCGAACGAGCCGGTCGCGACGACGGCCTCGAGTGCCGCCAGATGACGGATCTCGACGCCCAGCAATCGATCTGGCTCTGTGATCGATAGACCCATAAGATCGTATTTTACTTATCGGTAGGACATGACGACCATGAGGGCATGGCCTTCTTTCGGTCCCGGGTCGCCCACGCCGATCGCGAGCTCGTTGCCGTGGTCGCACTGTCGTTCGCGACAAGCGCGGGGGAGTCCGCGTTCATCCCCCTGCTCCCCGCGCTCCGCGACACGTTCGGTCTCTCGGGTGCGCAGACGGGGGCCCTCCTCTCCGCGCAGACGGTCGCCATGCTGGCCGCGGCAGTGCCGATCGGGCTGCTCGCCGGTCGGGTCGGCGCCCACCGCCTGCTCGTCGCCTGCGCCGTGCTGCTGCCCGTTTCGATGCTCGGGCATGCCCTCGCCGGCGGTCTCACCTCGCTGCTGCTCGCGCGAGCGCTGTTCGGACTGAGCTTCGGGATCCTGTGGACGATCGGGCCCATGGTCGCGGCCTCCCGCGGCCGGGGCGCTGCCGGGACGGGACGGCTGATCGCCGCCTCCGGTGCCGGCTGGCTCGTGGGCCCGGTGTTCTCGGGCCTCGCCGCCGACGCGTTCGGCTATCGCCTTCCGTTCATCGTCGTCGCGGCACTGACGCTGCCGTTGGCACTCGTGCTGAAGGTCGGTCTCGCCCGGGACGTCAGGGCGGACGGCCTGGCAGGCCGGCTGCGGGAAGCGGTCGCGTTGACCCGTCGCGATCGCGCGATCGCCGGTGTCACCGTCGCCTCGGCCGTCCTCGGCGTCGTGACCGGCGTATCGGGGCTGGTTGCGCCGCTCGTGCTCGCGGCCAACGGCCTCTCGGCGGGAGCGATCGGCGTCGCCGTGGCCCTATCCGCCGTCGTCTGGATCGCGGGGGGCACCCTGTCCGGCCGGGTACCCGCTGCGCGCATCGACACCCGGCTCGTCGGCGCAGCCGTCGCTGCCCTGGCGGCGTCGTGGCTGATCCCTGTCGTGAGCCTCTCGACGCTCTCGATCGTCGGGTTCCTACTCGTCTCCGCCGCGTTTCGGGCGCTTCTCGGGACGGTGATCTACGTGCCGGTTCGGTTCGCCGTCGCGAGCGAGGCGCACGCGGCCCCCGTGGTCGGCCTGATGAACATGGCCTGGGCGGCGACGGCGCTCTGCTCTCCGCTTGCGGCGGGCATCGTGGTGGGGGGCGCCGACGTCCGCTGGGCGTTCATCGGCACGGCGGCGATCGGGCTCGCCGTGGCCGGGTGGATGCTCGCGTCGCGCGGTGGCCCCGCCGGGCCGCTGCCCGCGTTGGGCCGTGGCGGGCCGGCCCCGGCCCGGCACGCCGCCTAGAAGCCGGGCAGTCCGAGCGCTCCGAGATCGGGCATTTGCCCGCGGATCTTCGCTTCGACGAGCTCGCTCGCCGAGCGCAGCGCCTCGTTCGCGGCGGCCATCACCATGTCGGCCAGCATCTCCGGGTCGTCGGGGTCGACGGCCTTGGGGTCGATGCGGATCTCGACGATCTCGCCGCCGCCGTTGGCCTTGACGGCGACCATGCCGCCCCCGGAGGTCGCTTCGACGATCTCTTTCCGCGCCTCCTCCTGCGCGGCCACCATCTGCTCCTGCATCTGCTGCGCCTGCTTCAGCATCGCGTTCATGTCGAACTTGGCCATCAGTGCTCCTCCACTTCGTGGGCGTCGAGAGTGTCCTTCAGCAGCGAGATCACGTCTTCCTCGGAGAGCGGCTCGTCGTCGAGCGTGCGTGTCGACGCGGCCACCGGCGCCCCGACGGCGGTCACGATTGCGAGCTTGCGGCCGGTCACGTCGTACAGCGCGTCACGGAGCATCGCGATGTTCTTCGGGTCCTCGACCTGCGCGCGGTGGAAGTCGGCCTCGGGGGGAAACTCGATCGTCAGCGTGTCGTCCTCGAGCCGGACAGGGTGTGCTTCGACGAGCAGCGTCGCGATCGGGATCGAGCGCGATCGTACGGAGTCGAGGACGCCTCGCTGCCACGCGTCCTGGAGTTGCGCGAGCTCGAGCGGCGGCAACTCCGGTGCCGGGGCCGGTGCAGCCCCCGCTTCGCCGGGCGCCGGTCCGGCGGCCGGCTCCGGAGCGGGTGCCGGGCCGGCCGCGGGCGCGGGTAGGGGGGAGGTTCCCCGCGGCTCCGCGGCCGGTGGCCCGGCATGGGGCCGCTGCTCGAGCAGCTCCACGCGGTGGGCGAGTGACTCACGGGAGAGGTCGGCGTGCGGGCGGGTCACCTTCACGAGAGCGAGCTCGAGCGGCAGGCGGGGGTCGCCGCCCTGCCGCATGTCGTCGATGGCGACGGCGAGCAGGTCGATCAGCCGCACGACCGTGGGCTCGGGCAGCTGGTTTGCCTGTTCGCGCAGCCGCTCCCGCGACTCGTCGGTCAGCGGCAGCGAGTCGGGCACGTAGCCGAGGTGCTGCACGAGCAGGAGGTGGCGCAGGTGCTCGAGCACGTCGGTGACGAGCCGTCCGAGGTCCTGCCCCTGCTCTGCGAGTTCCTCGACGAGCACGAGCGCTCCCGCCGTGTCGCGGTCGACGATCGTGTCGCACAGGCGGTACAGCGACTCCTCCTCGACGCCGCCGACGAGCTGGAGCACGTCCTGGACCGAGATCTTTCCCTCGGTGGCCGCGGCGAGCTGATCCAGCGTCGAGACGGCATCGCGGAACGACCCTCGTGCCCGGCTCGAGATCAGCGCCAGCGCCGCATCCGGCGCCTCGATGCCTTCGCCGTCCGCCACGCGGTGGAGGACGGTGACGAGCTCCTGCAGGCGGGGCGGCCGGAATGCGAAGGTCTGGCACCGTGACCGCACCGTCGGGAGCACGTTCCGGAGCTCCGTCGTGCAGAAGATGAACACGAGGTGAGGCGGCGGCTCCTCGATCAGCTTCAGCAGCGCCTGCCACGCCGGCGTCGTCAGCTGGTGCGCCTCGTCGACGATGTAGACCTTGTAACGGCCCTCGACGGGCTGCAGCACGGCCCGTTCGCGGATCTCCCGGACGTCGTCGATGCCGCGCTGGGAAGCGGCGTCCATCTCGACCACGTCGAGTGAGTTACCGTCGGCGATCGCGCGCGCGATCCGCGAGCCCGGGTCGAACGAGGTCGACGGTCCGCCTTCGGCGTTCAGCGCCTTGGCGAAGATGCGCGCCATCGACGTCTTCCCGGTGCCGCGCGGCCCGGAGAAGATGTACGCCTGCCGCACCTGGTCGTGCTCGATCGCGTTGCTCAGCGTCCGGACGACCGCCTCCTGACCGACGACGTGGCCGAAGTCGAGCGGCCGGTACTTGCGGTAGAGGGCGGTCACACGGCGATTGTCGCAGACGGCGGCTTTGCCGCCGCACGGCCTGCCGAGCGCTTCATCGAACCGGCTCGAACCGCGCCGTGAAGTGCCGCAGCTGGGCCGGCTCCGCGACGATCGAGTAGCCGGGCAGATCCTCCGCCCGGGCCGCGACCGCCGCGCACACCTCGATCACGTAGTCGACGTGGCTCTGCGTGTACGTCCGCCGGGGAATCGCGAGACGGACCAGGTCCATCGCCGCGGGAGCCTCCGTCCCGTCGGGGTGCTGCCCGAACATGACGGTGCCGATCTCGCAGCCCCGCACGCCGCCGGTCTCGTAAAGGGCGACGACGACGGCCTGCCCCGGGTAGCGGAGCGGGGGGACGTGGGGCAGCAGCCCGCGCGCGTCGATGTAGACGGCGTGACCGCCCACGGGCTCGACGATCGGGATACCGGCCCCGCGCAGCCCCTCGCCCAGGTACGCGGTCGAGCGGATGCGATAGCGCAGGTAGTCGTGGCTGACGGCCTCCACGAGCCCCTGTGCGATCGCTTCCAGGTCACGGCCCGCGAGCCCGCCGTAGGTGGGGAAGCCCTCGGTCAGCACGAGCAGGGCGCGGCAGCGCTCCGCCAGCTCGGCGTCGTTCGTCGCCAGCCAGCCGCCGATGTTCGCGAGCGGGTCCTTCTTCGCGCTGATCGTCATCCCGTCCGCCAGGCCCGCCATCTCGCGCACGATGTCCGCGACGTCACGGTCGCCGTGGCCCGCCTCCCGCTCGCGGACGAACCATGCGTTCTCCGCGAAACGGCAGGCGTCCAGGTAGAGCGGCACCCCGTAGCGGTCGCAGACGGCGCGCACGGCGCGCAGGTTCTCCAGCGAGACGGGCTGGCCGCCGCCGGAGTTGTTCGTGATCGTCATCATCACCACCGGCACGTTCTCCGCGCCGCGTGCACCGATGAGGCGGTCGAGCGCCTCGACGTCCATGTTTCCCTTGAACGGATGCTGCGTCGCCGGGTCGCGTCCCTCTGCGATCACGAGGTCGACTGCTTCGGCCCCGGTGAACTCGACGTTGGCGCGGGTGGTGTCGAAATGGGTGTTGTTGGGCACGACCTTGCCCGGGCCTCCGATCGCGGCGAACAGGATCTTCTCCGCCGCCCGCCCCTGGTGCGTCGGGATCACGTGCTCGAAAGGGAACAGCGTGCGGACGGCGTCCAGGAAGACATACCAGGAAGGTGAGCCGGCATAGCTCTCGTCGCCGTGCTGGATGGCGGCCCACTGGTCGCGCGACATGGCGCCCGTGCCGGAGTCCGTGAGAAGGTCGACGAGCACGTCCGCGGAGTGGAGGCCGAACACGTTGTAGCCCGCCTCGCGGATCGCGGCCGCCCGGTAGTCGGGCGTCGTCATCCGCAGCGGCTCGACGGAGTGGATGCGGAACGGCTCGAAGATGGTCGTGAACATGACCGTGGTGATATTCGGCGGCCGGGCTCCCGGCATCGGGGTTTCCGCGGAGACAGGGAGGCGGAATGCGGGGTGTCTCCCGAAAGAGCAGGGAGACACCCGAATGCTGTTGTCATCAATGCCCGGTCGCGCGTTCCGGCGTCGTGACGGGCCTCACCGGAGGAACCTGCACCGCCGGCTCGGGCGGGGCGTGACCGCGGCACCTGGGAGGGAGTCCTTAGCGCTGCTTCCTTCCGGACCTGACGCGGTTCGAACGCTCCCAGTGCGCGGGACCCTGCCTGTCAACACCACGTGCGCAGACCCAATCCCGACGAAGCCGCCCCTCGGACGGCGTTCGGCCCCGCTGGAGCGGATTTCGGGTTCAGGGAACCGCTGACTCCCCACCTAGCGCGACCGGGCTCTACAACGGTACCGCAGAAGCGACTCGCCCGGGGCGCATCTACGGGGTGCACCCCTCGTGCTCGAGCAGCCATCGCTTTGCCTCGAGGCCGCCGGCGAAGCCGGTCAGTGAGCCGTCGCTTCCGATCACGCGGTGGCAGGGGAGCACGATCGAGAGCGGATTGCGCCCGTTTGCCGCGCCCACCGCCCTGAACGCATTCGGGCGGCCCAGCCGCGCGGCCTGCTCGGCATACGTCCTCGTCTCTCCGAAGGGGATCTCGGCGAGCGCCCGCCAGGCCTGCTGCTGGAACGGCGTGCCGTGCAGGTCGAGCGGCAGGTCGAAGGACGTGCGCGACCCGTCGAAGTAGGCGTCGAGCTGGCGGGCGGTCTCGGTGAGCACGGGCGCAGGGCCGGCCTGGCCGCCGAGCGGCAGCCCGTCGAGCCCTGCCCGTGCCGGGTCGTCGCCGTTCCAGAGGACGGCGCGCAGGCCGACATCCGACGCGACGAGCGTGAGCGGGCCGAGGGGGGAGGCGTAGACGGATGTGGAGGCGATCTCTGTCGTGGTCACGTTCCCTGAAACGCGCGGGCCAGCCCGTCTGTGAGACCCGGACTTACGCTTCTCTTAGCCGTTGTCGGTTTACTGCAATGTGTGCACCGGACGCGCAGGACGCCCGGCCTCCTTCTGGCCGCTGCATTGTCGCTCGCAGGCATGGCGACGCTCGTCGCTTTCGCCTCCGACGTGGACGGCGCCGGGGCAGCCTCCGCGCCGGCGACGCTCGTCCAGTTGAACCACCAGCCGGACCTGGTCGAGCGGAAGCTCCTTGCCGGCGCCGGCGCCCGGGCCGTGGACGTGGAGCTGCGCATGTGGCGCCTGCCGGCCGGCCGTGCTGCCGGAGTCGTCCCAGCGCTTCGCGCGCGCCACGCGCTCGGGTTCGCCCAGGAGGAGCGAATGTACGCGGTGGGTGCCGCTGCTGCGGACTTTGCCGATCCGCTCGTGCCGGACCAGTGGTGGCGTGCTGCCGTCGGCGTCGCCGGGCTGACGCCGCCGGGCCCCGGGGTGCCGGTCGCGCTCGTCGACTCGGGGGTGTTCTTCGGGCATCCGGAGTTCGCCGGGCGGCCGAACCTCGTGGCGCTGAACGCCCAGGAGCCGGCCCCCGTCGGCGGCGTCCACGGAACGGCCGTCGCTTCCGTGGTGGGGGCTCCGGTGAACGGCGTCGGTATCGTCGGCGTCTATCCCGAGGCTGTGATCCGCTCGTACGACGCGGCGATCGGGGACGGAGTGCGGCTCGATTCGAGCGAGATCGTGGAGGGCATTCTCGCCGCCGCCCGGGCTGGGAGATCCGTGATCAACCTGAGCCTCGGCGCGGAGTCCAAGGACGCGGCGATCGAGACCGCGGTGGGTGAGGCCGTCCGCCTCGGGTCCCTCGTCGTGGCGGCGTCCGGGAACTCGGGCGACCTCGGCAACCCACTCAGCTACCCCGCTGTCCTGCCCCACGTGCTCACCGTCGCCGCCACTGACCCGACCGGCCAGGTCGCGGTCTTCTCGAGCCAGTCTCCGTATCGTCGACCTCGCCGCCCCCGGCGTCGACATCCCCGTCGCGTCGGCGCTCGACGGTGGGTACACAACCTCGTCGGGCACGAGCTTCTCGGCGCCGATCGTGTCAGGAGCGGCCGCCTGGCTGTGGACGGCGCGTCCCGATCTCGACGCAGGCCAGGTGGCGGAGATCCTGCGCCGGTCGGCGCGCGACGTCGCGCCTGCCGGCGTCGATCAGGCAACCGGCTACGGCATTCTCGACCTTCCGGCCGCGCTCGCGTACCCGGCGCCGGCGAGCGACCCGGGCGAGCCGAACGACGACGCAGACCAGGTCCGCAGCCACACGGCGCTCCTTTCGACGAGGGCCCGCCCGGCCGCCTCCTTCACCGGCGTCGTGACGGCCTTCGAGGATCCTCGCGACGTGCTCCGGGTGTGGGTTCCGGGAGGGAAGACCCTCACCGCTGCTGCCACGACGAGCGCGGGGGCCGGTGTGGCGCTGTCGCTGTTCCGCGAGACGGCCACGACCGTGGTCGGGCAGGCCGCCCGCTACGACCGGGTGCTGCGGACGACGACCGCCGGCACGCGAAGCACCCTGACCTTCAGGAACGTGAAGAAGGGGCGCTGGATGTTTCTCGCCGTCGTCCCGGCGAGGGGGGTTCGCACCACCACCTACACGCTGCGTACCGCCGTCGGGTAGAGACCGGCGGGTGGTCACGCTCCCCGGCCGACGAGCGCGAGCGCGAGCCGGTCGAGGAAGACGGCCTGGGCGGGGTTGATCTTCGCGTGCGCCGCCTGGAGGTCGAGCCACTCGGCGCGATCGACCTCCGGGAACTCCTGCTCCTTGCCCGACCGAGGCGGCCACTCGATCGTGAACGTGTTGCTCGAGACGGCCGACGCGTCGACGTCGATCTCGGCTGCCCACGCAACGACGGTCTTGCCGCCCTTCTGCGCGACGGCGCCGAGCTCGACGAGCGCGTCCCGGTCGATCGCGGCAACATCCGCTCCGGTCTCCTCCGCGAGCTCGCGCAGGCCGGCCTCGAGCGGGTCGTCCCCGGGGCCGTGCTCGCCCTTCGGGATCGACCAGGCGCCTGTGTCCTTCCGCGCCCAGAACGGCCCGCCGGGGTGGACGAGGAGCACCTGCAGCGCGTCCCCGTCGAACCTGAAGGGGAGGATCCCTGCGCTCGTCCGCGGCATGGGAGGATCGTACGGCAGCGGCCTGCGCACAGAAGAAAGGCCGGCCAGGGGCCGGCCTTCCGGGGGGAGTGTGACCTGGCGCTACGTGCCGTCGATGAAGCCGCCGCCGAGGACGGCGAGGACCGACGCGACGGCGACGACGACGTAGAGGAGGGTTCCCTTGTTCACCGCAGACGTCCTTTCGTGGAGAGGCCGGTGTCTGTCCTCCCAGGGTCGGTACGTCGGGTGTCGTCTGCAATGCCCCGTCAGGGGGATCCGGGGATGTATTCAGGGGATGAGGGCCTGCATCAACCGCGGGCCGGGGCGTCTCCCGTGCTTTCGGGCGAGACACCCCCTCGATGTCCGCGCGCCTCAGAAACGGGCGTCTTGCAGCGCTTCCGCGGCGCGGCGGTAATGGCGCCCCGCCTCACGGGTGTCGCCGCGCAGCTTGGCGAGATCGCCCTGGGCGACCCACGCGTTCGCACAATGGCTGATCGAGCCGATCTGCTCGAAGCTGCGGTCGGCGGCGAGGATCGTCTGCTCCGCCTCGTCGAGCCTTCCCTGCTCGAGCTGGGCGCGGGCGAGCACGAGCTGTGCGGTGCCGATCTCGTGCAGGTACACCTCACGGCCGGCGAGCAGGTCGAGGGCCTTGCGTGCCTCCACCTCCGCCCGGTCCGGGCTCCCCACAGCGAGATGAACCTCGGCCAGGGAGCACAACACGTGCCCGGCATCGGCGGCCAGGCCGGTCTCGACGAAGCGCGCGAACGCCTCGCCCAGCAGCTCGATCGCGCGCTCGTCGTTGCCGAGCAGGTGATTGATGCCTCCCAGGTTGTTGAGCATCCGGCCGACGTTGCCCACGTCTCCGAGCTCCTCGAACAGCTCCTTCGCCCGCTCTCCGTGCTGCCGTGCGAGCAACCAGTTCCCCTCCCGCTCGGCTACGAGCGATGCCTGAAAGTAGGCAGCTGCCGTCCGGTGCCGGTCGCCGATGTCCTCGGCCAGCTCGAGCGCGAGCCCGATGTCCTCGCGGGCGGCGTCCCATTCACGCTGGCGCCGGTAGCAGCGCGAGCGCCAGTGGTGGATGTCCGAGCGGAGGCCCTCGCAGCCCTCGCCCGAGTGGGCTGCGAGCTGCAGCGCGCGCCGAAACAGCGCGAGCGCCTCCGCGATCCGCGACTGCTTGTAGCGGCAGACGCCGATCTGGTAGAGGACGCCGGCGCGCCCGACGTCCGTGCACGCCGGGTCGTCCGCCACCGTGCGTGCCTGCTCGAGCAGATCGAGGGCCGCGTCGATGCGGCCCTCCTGGCTGTGCGCCCACGCCTCCCCGACGAGCGCGCGCAGGGCGAGCGACGGCGCGGAGGCCAGGTCCGCGACCGCGGCGGCGGCATGGAACTCGCGAATCGCGTCCGCGTAGCGATGCCGCTCGGAGAAGCCTTCGGCGCGCTCGAGCAGGGACTCGGCGCGGACGGCGTCGGCGGTGCTGATGCCGTGCTGGAGGAACGCGCGATCCGTTCCCAGGCGGGCTGCGAGCCAGTCGAGCATCTCTGCGTTCGGTCGTGTCTTGCCGCGCTCCACCTGGCTGACGTATTCCTTCGAGATCCGGCCGCCGGCGAGCTCGGTCTGCGTCAGTCCCGCCGCGGTGCGGAGGGCCCGCACGCGTTCGCCGACACCGGCGGCAGGAGCGCGCGCGGCGGCAGCGCCGCTCTCGGCGGACGTCGCTGCTTGCCGCAGTCCTGCCGCTTCCGCCATTGCACTCCCAGTATGACCCAGACAACGAGGTCTTTCGCCTTGACACGGCGTATCGAGCCGAGTGAGGTGAAGTGAGGTGAGCAGCCTGCCCGGTCAGCCGGGCGAGCACGTATCGGCGGGGAGCGGCTTCATGCGCAGCCCGGTCGTCGCGCGTGGCGCGTCCGGCAGCAGCCCAAAGGCCGCGAGGGCGCCGGGAAGGCGTCCCTTCGCGCGCTGCTCGACCGAGTGCCTCCAGCCGCCGACGAACGCCTGCACGGGCGCCCGCGGGTTGATCGCGCGGATCGCCTTGTAGAGCGCACCCGACTGGTGCTGCTGGTCGGCGACGACCCTGTCCTTCGTGCTCCACCAGAGCTGCACGTGGACGCACGATCCCGCGATCGTGCGGGCGTAGCTGAGCGGGCTGCGGAGCATCCACGCGAGCGGCCGCGCCTTCGGGGAGCCGCCGACCTCGTCGCGTGCGAGCGCCTGAAGGCCCTTCCCGATCCTGCCGTTCCAGCGCTCGCGGCACGCCTTCGTGCACGGGATGCGCGGGAAGCTCTGGTATTGCCGGGCGAAGTTCGTGACCGCGTCGAACGCCGCGACGCCGGCGAGCAGGCGATGGTGCCGGGCAGCCAGCAGGAGTGCCTCCTGGCCGCCCATGCTGCCGCCCAGCGCGAACACCTGCGACCGGTCGATCTTGAGCCAGGGCAGCGTGCGGCGGAGGATCTCGGGCATGCGTGCGAGGTCGTTCACCTGCCCGAGCGCGCCCCACGAGTAGCGCGCGAGCCTGCGGCCGGTGCCCTCCGGGGAGACGACGGCGAACGAGCCGCGAGCGGGAAGAGCACCGAAGAGGCGGAGATTGGCCCGCGCGCCGACACCGCGTCCGTGCGGCGAGATGACGAGCGGCACGGCGGGGTTGCGGCGAGGCCCGTACCAGGCGGGGAGTGCCACGTACGCCCTCGCCCTGGCTCCGGTGTGCGCCCGGTAGTCGACCGTCCAGATGCGGATCTGGCCGAGCGTCTGGCTTCGCGGAGGCGCGGCGTGCGCCTGCTCGGGTGGAACGGCGAAGAGGGACGCGAGCGCTGCGCCTGCGAGTGTGGTGACGACGGCTCCCCCCAGGCGCATGGGCGAGAGCTTATCGGTCGGCCCGGCGGTCCGACTCCAGGGTCACCGCGTGGTTCGGTAACGGGCGACGATCGTGATCGCTCCCCGCCTGCCGGTGAGGTCGAGCGTGTCGGTTGCGCGGTCGACCCGGTCGAACGGGGCGCCGTCGACCTCGACCCGGCCGAGCCGGGTGCCGTGGGGAAGGCGCAGGCGTAGGCCCAGGAATCCGGGCCGGCGGTCGGGCGTCTCGAGCGAGATCGTGACGCCATCCGCCCCTGCGGCGATCGAGTACGACACGGTGCCGAAGCTCGTCGGCGCGTTCGCGACCGCGATGCGCCGCCCGGGCTCGAGCCACGCGCGAGGCGTCGCGAACGCAAGCCGCAGCCCGTCGGGGAGCCCGGCCGCATCGCGGGACTCGTGCACGAGCAGCTCCCGTACCGTCTCGAGGAAGGCCGTGCTGCTGCCGCTGTTCGGCGGCAGGTACATGGCGCGGCGCGGCGATCCCGTGAGCGGCGCCACGCTCGCCGCCTCGCCGGAGACGAACGTCTCGGGGGTGATGGCGGACGCGAGCGCGCCGTAGAGCGCGAGCACGAGCGCGTCGGGCCGGTCGTTGTCGGCGAGGAAGCGCGCGACGCTCAGGTTGTAGACGTGGTTCGTGCCGGAGGCCGGGTAGGCGTCCCGGCCGTACAGCGCGTAGGCTCCCGCGCGCACGACGCCCAGGAGCCGCGCGCCGTGGAGCTCCAGGTAGCGCTGGCACGCCCTGTGCCTGGCGGGATCCCGGCGGGAAGATGCCCGACGCCAGTGCGTATGGCATGACGAGGTTCCAGTAGCTCCCCAGCCTCTCCTGCACGACGAGGTCGTAGGGCGCCTCGCGGTCGAGGAGCGAGACCGGGACGAACAGCGATCCGTCGTCGAGGCGTCGCTGCGAGGCGGCGACTGCCAGGCGGATCCCGCGTCCGAGTCGTGCGGCCAGCGCGGAGGAGCGTTGCTGCGAGCGCGCCGTCGCCCGTCTGCGCCACACGCCGGCCATCGCACGCAGCCCTTCCCACACGACCGCCTGGGAGTGGAGCCCGTACACCTGGTCGGGGATGTCCGACGAGTAGCGCTCCCGCGCGAGCAGCCCACGCTCGGCCCGGTTCTGCCGTTCGCCCGAGCTGGCGGCCGAAGTCCGCCACCCAGCGGCGCAGCGAGCGGGAGTCACCTGCCGGATCGTCGCTTCGTCGCCGGTGAGCCGGTAGTACTCGGCCAGGGCGACGAGCCGCTCGCCGCGCTTCCAGTTCCGGTAGCGCTCCTCGTCGCGGGTGAGCGAGGTGCGGAGGATCGAGCGGGCGACGGGCGCCAGCCCGTACTCGGCGAGCACGCGGGCGACGTCGGGGCTCTCCGGGAACGAGAACTGCTCGTACGGGTTCCCGATGCTGTAGCGCCAGGTGAGCACGAGGCTCTGCACGAGCAGCGCGCGCAGCGCGTTCGCGACGGCCGGCTCCGGCACGCTCACGTGCATCGCCGCGGCGAGCCTCGCCTCCCAGTACCGCCCGACCGAGGCGCGCGCCGCCGCGTACGTCGCCTCGTCGAGCGTGAACGCCTTCAGCGGAGCGGGCGCCGCGAGCCAGGCGACGTACACCGTCCGCTGCGTCCCGGCGGCGATCCGATACGTGACCGGACGAGGCGCCCGCTCCCTCTGAACGCCAGCTGCGTGCGCCGTATCGAGTCAGCGTCGCGCCGGCGCGGCGGACCGTGACCGAGAGCCGAAGCGGACGGTGACCGTGCGTCGGCGCGGCGGGCGTCGACCTCGAGCCGCACGAAGCCGACGAGCGATGCGTCTCCGGGATACGTGCGACGAACGACTCCTGGCGGTAACGCGCACCGGCCGCGTCGACGTACGCGTGTCCGAGGATCGGCAGGTAGCCGTCGGCGAGCTTCGCGCGGCGTCAGGCGCGTCAGGCAGGAGCCGTAGCGCTCCCGTCCGCCGACGCCGACGCCGATGCGTAGCGTGCGCCCTCCGACCCGCTGCGCGACGACCTGGCTGCCGTCGGCGACGTGGAGCGCCACGGTCCCAGCCCGCGGGGCCGTCGGGCTGGGCGAGCGCGAGGTAGTAGACGCCGACGTCGGTCAGCTGCCTCTGCTTCGGGCCGCGGGCGAGGAGGAGCGGCGTGAGGTAGCGGCGCGCACCCGCGAGCGTCGGCCCGACGGGCGCGGCGAGCAAGCGCTCTCCCCAGACGTCCCGGCCCGACGCGAGCGCCGACCGCACGCGCGCCTCGTACGCGCCGCCGAGGGGAGCGAGCCTGCAGGTCGCCGATGCCGCCCCAGGTGCGGCTCCGCCCTCGCTGGGGAGCAGCGCCATGCCGCCGCCGCGACAGCGCCGCACACGTAGCCGTGAGCGGCAGGGGAGCTCCCGCAGAGTCGGACGCCGGGCCACGCGTCACATGACGCCGAGCGGCTGCGCCGGGGCCCGGGGCCGGT